>CAWKCP010000030.1:0-79510 GCA_963848115.1 uncultured Chloroflexia bacterium
GCCGTGTCGATGGCTGCGCGAATGTTGGCCCAGTTGGTGTCGCTGGGTATTGTGCAATCGGCGCCCAGCATGAAGCGGGCCGGCGCATCGGCCAGAATCTCGTTCACGCGTTGTGTGATGGCCGGCGCGTCACCTTTGGCCAGCACGCCGTGCCGGTCCATGCCGCCCATGAACGGGCGTCCAAACAGATCCATGATCTCCTGCCCGCTCAACCATCTGTCACCGACCTGCTGGCTGCAATTGACCACGTCGCCCGGATAGTCGAGGTAGGTACTCAGACTATCGTAGGGATCATGGTAGTCGCATACGTGTAGAATGTTGAAGGCACAGGCGCGATCGATCTCCTCCATCAGCGCCAGATCTGTGGGTTTGATGTACTTCTCGAAGATGGACTTGTCCTCAAAGCGGGCTGCCTCGCCGCCCTGGGTCGACATGTAGAAGCCGTCCACGCCCCTTGCAATGCAGCCCTTCACAAAGGTCATCAAGCTTTCGGTGACGATCTCTAGCCCCGGCTTCACGCTCTCCGGATCTTCCAGGAGATGCTCGGTGATCGTCCCGTCGCTGGTGGCGTGTCCGGCGCACATGAAGGGCGAATAGAGCGTAACCAGCACCAGTGCTTCGTCCTTGGCCGCCTTGACCAGACCGTCGACGACGGCCAGCGGTTCAGCAAAGAATTCCTCGTCGTAGAGCGGCATCTTGGACCAGTCCGCCGCCCCGCGGATCTCGGCGATCTGCGGGAAGGTGTGCTCATATTGGATCTTTAGAATGTCCATGTCCGTGGCCCGGAAGTAGGCCAAGTGCTTGTCGATGGCTGCCTGTCCTCGATGGTAGGAGGGATCGAAATGGAGGAAGAACGCCGCCGGGATATAGGTCTGCGTCCCGCTGTCGTCCAATAGGCTCAGAACTGCTTCACGTCTGTTCATGATGCTCCTCTGGTGGTTGTTTTTTCACCACAGAGGCACAGAGTTGGCACGGAGATCACGGAGGAAGAGCAGAAGAAACTCGACTCTATCTGTGTCTCATCCGTGGGAATCTGCGTTGATCTGTGGCTGATTTTTCGATTTCAATTCGTGGCAAATGGATCGCTCCACTGTCGGCGGGGCGCAATGTTGACTTCCTTGTAATGGGTCAGTCCGGCGCGCTCAATGTAGGTCCAGCCGTCCAGGAACTCGTCGCCCATGTTGTCCAGACGTTGCTGTAGGCGTTTCTCCAGCGTGGCCTGAAGTTGGGCGTGCTCGGGACGGTCAATCAGGTTGTTCATCTGGTAGGGATCGGCTTGATTGTCGTAGAGCAGCCAGGGGCCGTCAGTGTTGCGTACGTAGGTGTAGCGAGAATCGCGTAGCCCTCGATAGGCCTTCATGCCGTTGTAGAGCAACTCGGTGAACTCTGCGGGCATGTTGAGGAAGGCGGCTTCCTCGCCGGTGGGAACCTCTTCGCCAAGGATGAAGGGCGACCAATCCCGCCCTTCGACGCTCTCAGGAATCGGAAGATTGCAGAGGCCCGAGCAACGTGGGCATCACATCCGGTCCGTCGATGGGTAGCGCTGATCTCTTGCCCCTGGGTCTCAGCCAGCTGGGGCCAGCGCAGCAGAAAGGGCACGCAGACCGACTCGTCCCAGGGGAAGAGCTTGGTGTCTAGCCCCTGGCTCTGGCGCATGTCACCATGGTCGGCTGCGAAGATGAAGATGGTGTTCCCGGCAATGCCTGCCTGGTCGATGGCGTCACGTACGATAGCGAAGGCGTCGTCCAGCGCAGCGATGTGGGCGTAGTAGCCGCGTAGCTCTTCCTGGGCCTGTTCCCGCAGCGCTTCCGGCACGTTGGGGCGCAGCACGATCTCACGATTCTCGTAGGCTGCCCGATATTCCTCGGGCGCAGTATGCAGCGGGAAGTGGGGCGGTCCCCATGAGAGCATGAGCAGGAAGGGTTCGTCGTCGCCGGCGTGATCCTGAATGTAGGCCGCTGCGTCCCAGCTCTGGGCGAAGGCATCATAGCCTTCCCATTCGCGCTCGGTCGGGTCGTCGTTGAAGAAGTAGGTCGATTCGTTGTAGTCGTGGTTGCACTCGAAGCCCTTCCAGTAGTCGAACCCAAGCTGGTAGTCACGAGGGACGTAGGCTTCCCGCCGTCCGAAGTCGCCGTCGGGGCTGCCGTAGACATGCCACTTGCCGACATAGGCCGTACGGTAGCCGCCGTCGTTGAAGGCTCGTGCAATCGAGTAGACATTGGGGTTCAATTCCACGTCGTTGATGAAGACGCCGTGGGTCAAGGGATATTGCCCGGTCAGCAGGCTGGCGCGGTAGGGACAGCAGACCGAACAGCCCGACGTGGCCTGAGAGAAGTTGAGCGCTTCGCCTGCAAAGGCGTCCAGATTGGGCGTGTGGCAGTTGGGATCGCCGGCGTAGCCGGTCGCCTGGGCGCGCCATTCGTCGGCGAAGATGAATACGATGTTGGGTGGTCGGTTTGCCATGGTTCCTCGAATTCTTTATATCTGTTCAACCACATATCTGTTCAACCACGGGCAGGATAGAACAGTAATGGCGCGGACTGGGCAGGTCTCTGCGGATCAATTCAGGGAAGATCCGTAGAATTCCACTAGATCTGCCCAACCTGCGTTCTATCCTGTGCGCGATCGGCTACGAGCGCTCCGAATAGCGCCGGCCTTCGGCAATGAACTCCACGATCTCGTCTGTCGAAACGTCGAGATCGATGCCCTCAATATCGAGTGGCGAGATTGCGATCGGTTCGGGTTTGATGACAAAGGTCTGCCCATCTCGACGTTTGATGTGTACGGCTCCTTCATTGGCAGCCCGATCCAGGAGAGAAGCAAGATTCTGCCTTGCTTCCGTATAGGTGTAAACGGCGGTCATTGCGGCCTCCCAACAAGTGTCACGCCATAGACTTCTGCTCGTGAGCCAAGCGTCCGGTCCAGTGTCAAAAGGGGACTGCGGTATTTTTCAGCACAATGCACTAAGTAAGCATCGTAGGCATAAAGATCGAGTTCGGCAGCGATGCGAAGCGCATCACGCAGGTCAACATTGACGTAGCGGAGCGGGATGGACTGATACAGCCGTAGCGCCTCGGTCACTTGTGGAAGCGCAATCCGTCCGCGTTTGAGCATTGCAGAGAAAGCATTGCCCATCTCATAGTGAATGGAAGCAGGTGCAATCAGTTCTGCGCCAACCGTCAACTCGATGAGCGAAGCTTTTACCGGTTCATTGGCGACGATGGCGATGATCGCCGATGCGTCAATCACGATTTCCATGCTGTCTATTCAAAGACCTTCCCTGAATTGCTTGTACGTATGTACAAGTATTTTACTCGGCCTTCAGAAGTCTGTCAACGCCAGCGATTTTTGCCGAGTGTATCGCTTGATGATAAACGACCTGTTCGTCGAAACGATCAGCAAGTGTTCGCCACGGACGCGGAATCCGAGCTTGAATCTTCCTTCGGCGATACGTACGCGGCACTAGTCACGTAGAGTGGTGTTCAGATCGTCCACATTGCGTTATGCTTACCCAATCAGGGTTCACAAACCGCAGGAAAGATAGTTCACAGCAGAGCGAGGTTTTCATGTCCGACCCACGACCCAACATCATCTTTATCATCACCGACCAGCAGCGTTTTGATACCATCCGTGCTCTGGGCTTTGACTACATGGACACGCCCAACATCGATCGGCTGGTCGAGGAGGGCGTCGCCTTCACCAACTGTCACATCACGGCCCCCTCATGTGCGCCTTCGCGGGCCAGCATCTTCACCGGCTACTATCCCCACACCACCGGCATTCTCAAGAACGCCGATACGTGGCGCCATTCGTGGGTGGAGGCGCTGGCCGACAGCGGCTACACCTGTATCAATATCGGCAAGATGCATACCTATCCCTATCACACGCCGCTGGGCTTCCACGAGCGCTACGTGGTCGAGAACAAGGATCGCTATCTGGAGGAACGCTACTACTACGACGAGTGGGACAAGGCCTTGCACGCGCGTGGGCTGGTCAAGCAGCAGCGCGAACTCTATCGCCAATTGCCTGACTACAGTGAGCGGCTGGGCGCATTCGAATGGGAACTGCCCGAGGACATGCACTCCGACATGTTCGTGGGTGACATGGCTACCTGGTGGATCGACACCAAGCCGGTCCCAGACGGCCCGCTTTTCCTGGAGATCGGCTTCCCCGGTCCCCACCCGCCCTACGACCCCACGCCTGAGTACGCCGAACGCTATTTGGGGCGGGACCTGCCCTTGGCCGACGTCACCGATGAGGACATCGGCAGCCAGCCACCGCCCTACGTGGCTATGCGTGTCCATAACTGTGAGGTTGACCACGACTCGGTCGTTCATCAGCTGAACCCGACCCGGGAACAGCGCTACCGCCAGCGCGCCTATTACCTGGCCAATGTCACCATGATCGACGACAAGGTGGGCGAGATCCTGACCTCGCTCGACAACAAGGGCTATCTGGAGAACGCCGTCGTGATCTTCACCTCAGACCACGGCGACGCCCTGGGCGACCACGGCCACAGCCAGAAGTGGACAATGTACGACACCATCACGCGCATGCCCGTCATCGTCTGGTCGCCGGGCCGCTTCGAAGGGCCACGCACCGTCGACGGTCTCTGCCAGCTGATGGACATCGGCCCCACCATCCTTGACCTGGCCGAAGTGCCCGTGCCGCCGACCATGGAGGCCGAAACGCTGCTGCCTGCGTTGCATGGCGAGGCCTGGGCCGAGCGACCCTACGTCTTCGCCGAGCACCCGCGTGACGCCATCCTTCAGGAGACCGAGTTCATGACCATGGTGCGCAGTCGCAACTGGAAACTGGTCCATTTCCTGGACGAACCCTTCGGCCAACTCTTTGATCTGGATGCCGATCCCGAAGAGAACCAGAACCTCTGGGACGTCCCTGCGGCTGCCGACAAAAAGCGCGAACTACTCGACGTCCTACGCGAGTGGCGCATCCGCAGCGATCTGAAGACCGCCGGTTGGGCGGCTGAGTGGCGATAAGACGAGGAACAAAGATCGAAGAACGAAGAGCGATCGGACGAGCCGTTCTTCGCTCTTCGATCTTTGTTCTCCACCGACGAAAGGACGTTGTGCGATGATCCAGACCAAAATCGTCATCATCGGCGCGGGGAGCGTCGTCTTTACCCAGGGGTTGGTCGCGGACATGATTGTGGCCGGCGGCGACTGGGATGTGCACCTGGTCGACACCAATGCCGAGAATCTGGGGGTGGCCCAGCGTGTGGTCGAGCGCATGGTTGCCATGAGGCAAGCGCCGGTGACGGTGAGCGCCACCATGGATCGACACAGTTCGTTGCCCGGCGCGGACGTGGTCGTCTGCACCTTTGGTGTCGGCGGTCGCCGCGGCTGGGAGCAGGACGTCTTCATCCCACGCAGATTCGGCATCTTTCAACCAGTGGGCGACTCAATCCTGCCCGGCGGGCTCTCGCGGGCGCTGCGCCATGTGCCGCTGGGCGTCCTCATCGCCCAGGACATGGCCGACCTCTGCCCTGACGCGCTGCTGATCTCCTACGCCAACCCCATGACGGCCATCGTGCGCGGTATGCGCAGGACCACCGGCGTGCCCGCCATTGGCCTCTGCCACGGCGTGAATCACGTGCAAGCCTACCTGGCGGAACTGGCAGGTGTGTCTCAAGCCGAGACGTCGCTGACCGCCATCGGCGTCAACCACTGCACCTGGATCACCGAGTTTCGTCATCAAGGCGTCGACGCCTGGCCACTTGCCAAGCAGGGCCTGGCCGCTGACCCGTCTGCTTTGCCCGGACCTGACCAACCGTTCGCCCGGACGGGCGTCTTCAGTTGGGACTTGTTCGATGTCTACGGTGCGTTCCCTGCCGTCATGGATCGCCACGTGGTTGAGTTTTTCCCGGCGCTCTGTCAGGAGTTTGGCTACTATGGCCGTACATTGGGCGTGGACGCCTTCAGCTTTGAAGGAACCATCGCCGCCGGCGACGTTGGTTTCGCCCACATGGCCGCGGTGGCCGCCGGCGACGAACCGATCGATTCATCGATTTTCGCCCACACACCGGGCGAGCACGAGCAGCTGATCACAATTTTGCAATGTCTGGCCGGCGAGAGCAGCGGCATCTTTTCGGCCAACCTGCCCAATGTCGGTCGCGTGCCCGGTGTGCCCAGAGACGCCATTCTCGAAGGCATGGCACTCATCGACGAAAACGGCGTGCGCACGCTGGACGTGGGGGAGATTGCGCCCACGCTCCGCCACCAGATTGCCCACCGCTCGTTGATCGCTGAGCTGACGGTCGATGCAGCCCTAAGCGGCGATCTCGATCTTGTCGTCCAGACGATCCTGCTGGAGGGAGCGTTGACGATTCCGGATGAGGCCCGGGCGCTGGCAAGGGCACTGATAGAGGCGCATGCGGAATATTTGCCCCAGTTTCGTCACGTAATTTGAACGCGTCGCCATCGATATTCGGTGTGTCGAACACGTGCCCGGCATGGCAACATTTCCGTTTTTGCGAAGTGGGCACGTAAACCGAAAGGCGGACGGGACAACGAAAATCATCGAAATCCCCGCCAGCACATGTGTTCCGCTATATCAGAGGCAACAGAGAGGCAACAGAGTATGCAGAACGTACCGATTGGATGCGGACAGATCACGTGGCGCGGACTGGAGATGAGCCAGAGCGAGATCCTGGCTGAGATCGCGCAGGCCGGCTATGCCGGTGCGCCGGCCGGGCCCTATGGCGATGTAAGTGCGCAAGAAGTGCTCGATCTCTACGCCGGGCACGGACTAAAGCCGGCGCCCGGCTATCTGGGCGTCGATTTCTGGGACAAGAACGCCGAAGATGAGATTCTCGAACAAGCGTATCGATTTGGCGCTTTTTCACAGGCGTTGGGTTTGACCGAACTGTATGTCGCCGCCGGGGGCTTCAACGATTACATTACGCCACGTGGACGCTCCCGAGCCCAGGTTTCCGGCCACGTCACCGTCGCCGACAGCATGACCGATGAGGAATACGACCAGTTCGCCAAGATTTTGACCGCAGTGGGCCGTATCACATTGGAATATGGCGTGTCAAGCTGTTTCCATAACCATGTCGGTAGCACCATCGAAACGCGTTCCGAGATCGACCGGCTCTTTGCAATGGTCGACCGCGATGCCGTCTTTTTGGGGCCGGATACAGGACACCTGGAGTGGGCCGGCGAGAGCGCACTCCAGTTCTGTCGAGATTACGCGGGGTCGATCCGCACGATCCACATCAAGGACATCGACGCGGCTGTGCTGGCAGAGGGCGTTGCGGCGGATTGGGACTATGGCGCCTTCACTTCCCACGGCATCTGGACGGAACTGGGCCAAGGAGTCATCGACTTCCCGGCCATCTTCGCCGTCCTCGACCAAGCCGACTTCGACGGCTGGATCATCGTGGAGACCGACGACACGCAGTTGGACACGCCGTTGGAGAGCGCACTGGTGAGTCGAGGGTATTTGAAGGGGTTGGGGATGTAGAGTGCTGCGTGCTGCTTGCTGCGTGAGGTCTCTTGGAGGACGTGATTTCTCGATTGGTACTACTGTGGCACAACACGTCCGTATTGCGGAGCCGAAATCTCAGCGGAAACCTCACGCAGCAAGCAGCACGCAGCATCCGAATCGACACATGACTACGCAAACCTTACGCAATACGCAGTACGCATCACAAAACCGGAGGCAACAAACCAATGACAAAATACCGAGTCGGCATTATCGGATGCGGACGACCCTGGAAATCGGATGGGGCGACCGGCTTTGGCATGTCCAACGCCCATGCCGACGGCTATGCTCGTTCGCCTGATGCCGAGATCGTGGCGCTGGCCGACATCAACATGGAAAACGCACAGGCCTTTCAGGAGAAGTGGGGTGGCGAGACCCTCTATCTCGACTATCACGAGATGCTCGCCCAGGAGAACCTGGACATCGTCAGCATTAGCACCTGGCCCCATCTGCATGCCGAGATGGTGATCGCCTGCGCTGAGGCCGGCGTCAAGGCCATCCACTGCGAGAAGCCCATGGCCGTCACATTCGGGGATGCCAAACGCATGGCTGAGGCCTGCGAGCGCAACGGCGCGCAACTGACGTTCAACCACCAGCGACGCATGTTGCCCGTCTTCCGTCGGGCCAAGGAACTGATCGACGCCGGCGCCATCGGGGATCTCGTGCGTGTCGAGGGCTACTGTCCCGATCTCTACGACTGGGGTACCCACTGGTTTGACATGCTCTGCATGTACAACAACGAAACGCCGGTCGAATGGGTCATTGGCCAGGTCGACATCCGTAGCCACAAGGTGGTCTTCGGCGTGACCCTGGAAGGGCAGGGACTCAGCCAATTTCGCTTTGAGAACGGTGTAGATGGGCTGATGGTGACCGGCCTAGGCGCCGGCGGTCGCAACATGAACCGCATCTTGGGAACAGAGGGTTTGATCGAGGTCGGCGGCAGTGACGAGGCGCCGCTGCGCATTTGGGCGTCAGGTCAGATCGGCTGGGAGACCGTGCCGGTAGAAGGCGGGATCCATGGTCTGGACGCAGTGCAGTGGGGCGTGCTGGATCTGATCGACGCGCTCAAGAGCGGTCGGGAGCCGGAACTGTCGGGTCGTCGTGCCCTACGCGCCACCGAATTGATCTTCGCCAGCTACGAGTCGAGCCGTCGTCGCGCTCGGGTCGATCTGCCTTTGGATATTGACGATTCGCCGCTGCATGCGATGATTGCGGATGGACAGTTGGTGATTTGAGTAGATTATGCGCTTGACGGTGGAATCGATTCCCTTGCTACCAGAAGAGCGGAGAACCTCCTGGATCCTGGCGCTATGCGAGCATCGCTGTTTGAAACGCACACACGTGTGCGCCAACATGCCGGGATTGAGCCAGACCATAGCCTCAAAATGGAGCTTCGGGCGGCTCAATCCCGGAATGCTGCAGGGCGTCCTCATTAACAAGCTCCCGTTTTCGAGCCCACTGAGCGTCTGAAATTGCGATAAGAAAGAGGTGGACCCTCAAGTTAGGATCATCCGTCATGGCGGCGAAGGAAGCATGCCCTAAGGTCCCCAGCTAATCCGCTCCTGTATCCAGTCCTGATCTCCTGCACCGTATTCGCCCTGCAGGTCAAACAGCTTGCGCTGATTGCCGCCGCCCGTATCCATCACATAGACCGCCCACGCTCCGTCCCGATCCGAAACAAACGCGATGTGCCGGCCGTCAGGCGACGCAGTCGCTAGCCCATCCCGTGCGGGACTGTTGGTCAGGCGGCGCAGGCCGCTGCCATCCCAGTTGGCCACGTAGACGTCCCAGTTGCCGCCGCGTGCAGACGTGAACAGTACCTGTGAACCCAGATTGTCGGTGGGGATGTCCCCTGGCTGGTCAGTGACGCGTACGGGCAAGCTGCCCTCCGAATCGGCGGCGTAGATGCCGCACGAACCGCCGCCATCCCAGCTGTTGCACCCGTTGTAGGCGATCCGCCAGTTGCTCAGATAGACCGGGTAACGGCCAAAGATCTCACGCCCGCTATATTCGAGCCATTCACCATCCCCGCGACCGCCGGCATCTCTCAACAGGTAGACTCGATGGCGGTGGTCGCCGTGATAGTTTGAATCGAAAACCACGCTGACCCCCGACGGTGACCAGTGCGGATGCGCATCTTCAGGATGTTTGCTGATCAGGCGCTCATTGCCGCCGCCCTGGTCAAACCGGACCAGATCGTCGACGCCACCGCCCTCGCCGTTGGCAACCAGATACCCGCCGGCGCTGAAATCAGGCTGTCGCTTGTTAGGCAGATGTGTTGTGCGGCTGTTGTTGGCCAGGTCATACACGTAGGTATCCAGCCGCCCGGACCCGGTGTTACGCACTGTGTAGGCAATCCGTCCTGAAAGGGATGCTGCTGCCGGCGCCGGACTGTCCGCTGTCGCCGGCTCTCCCGCCGTCTCTTCGGCCTCACCAGACTCTGTCGCAGTGGCCGAGCCGGAAGTTGCCGGCGCCGCTGAGTTGCCGCTGCTGTCTGACGATTCAAGAACCCCCGCTCTCAGATCATCTACGTAGATCACGCCCTCATGCGCGATCTTGTCGCTGTGGCCGTCGACGATCAGCGCGTAGAACCGCAACGGATAGACGGGCGCAGCTGTGCCGGCGCTGCCGACCGCCTGATTGGGCCAGCCAAGGCTCACGTCCAAGGGCGCCGTCATGGTACGCCAACCGGTATGGTTGACCCGACCGAACGTGAACTGCCACAGTTGATCGTTGGCATCTTGCACCCAGGCGTTGAGGAAGTTGGTCGACCCGTCACCATAGACCTGGATATCCAGTGCATTCATGTCTCCCAAGGTGGGCGAGGTCGGGATGGGGAAGGTCTGGCGAAAGACGATATAGTTGTTGGCCTCATTGGCTGGGAATCGATAGTCGAACTTGCCGGCGAACTTCCCCGATTTCACCTGGTCGCTGGATTGGGTAAACGTCCCCCAGTCCTCGTCGCCCCGTTTCCAGGTGCCCCAAGTCTCAAACCCGGTGAGCAGCGGCGGTCCGCTGGAACTCGTGGTGGGCGTGGCGGGCTTCGGCGTGGCCTGGCCCGCGGGCGAGACCGTGGCCGTTGGGCGCGGGGTGGGGGTGGGCGCCGCGGTGGAGGCGCTGAGTGGCAGGCCGTTGATCGCCTCAGTACAGGATACATAGCCGCTGCCTGCGCTGACCCAACCCCGATCCGTGCTGTCGACGACCGTCACTTCGATCCATGTGCCGGCAACGTTGCGCGCCAGTGCCTGCATCTGATCGCCGTTCTTCAGCGTGCGGATGGGCGGATCGTAATTGGTGCCCGGTCCAGGTCGCAGATTGAGCGCAGCGCTGACCACTGTGCATAGGGCTACGGGCGCTGCAGGCACTTCAGCAGGGATGGTCTGCGTTGGCGTAGGTAGCAGACTGGGGGTCGTTGACTCCGTCAATGTGGTCGTCGATGTGACGGCTTTCGCAGCCGATGCCAGGGGTTGTGTCTCTGTGATGGCCGCCCCTTCATCGATGGATGGGGTGGATGCGACTGCCCAGATTCGAACCGTCCCGTCGGCGCCGGCTGTGATCAACTGGTCGCTGTCCGGGCCGAATGCGATAGCGTTAATCATGTCCCTGTGACCCGTGTAACGGGCAAGCTCCTGGCCGTCCGCCAGTTTCCACAGACGCACAACACCCTCTTTGTCGGCTGAAGCGACGACCGTGCTGTCCGGGCTGACAGCCAACGTTCGTACCGTCGAGTCCTGGCCTTCCACCGACCAACCGATCTCGCCGGTGTCAGCGCTCCATCGGACCACTGAACCGTCCAGATCCCCCGTGACGATTGACGTTCCATCGGGGCTGTATGCTGCGCTCGAGATCCATCGAGGGTTCACCGGATCGGCCACTTCAAGTACGTCTTGGCCGGTCTCGATATCCACGACGCGGCCGGCGCCGCCTGGTCCGGGGACAAGCAGCCGCTCTCCATCAGGGCTGAAGCTGATATAGTCCGGCAAAGCGCCTTCGTTGATGACGATTTCCAGCAATTCCGCCCCGGTCTCAACATCCCAGATACGAACGCTGCCATCCCAACCGCCTGTCGCCAGAAGTTCGCCGGTCGGGTCAAAGACAGCTTTCACCACATAGTCGGCGTGGCCCGCTAGCCGCACCAACTCGGCGCCGCTTTGCGCATCCAGTATCGCCACGTCCCCTTCAGCACTGCCGATGGCAATTCGATCGCCGTCCGGGCTGTAGGCTGCGGTCTGGATGTAGCCGATTTCGCTTGGTAGCTGGTTGATTTTGCGACCGTTTTCCGCATCCCAGATGTCAATCAGGTCGGAGAAACTGACGGTGAGAAGTTGTTTGCCGTCGGGGCTGAAGGCCGCATCGCTGACCCGACTGTCATGGTTGGAAATGACCAGTTCTTCCGCGCCGCTTGCGCTGTCCCAGACGCGGATCGTGCCATCGAAGCTGGCCGACGCGATCCGTTTGCCGTCCGGGCTGGGGACGGCGGACAGAACGCTACTGGTATGTCCCACCAACGTTGCGGTTGTTTCACCGGACGTCAGGTCGCGGACCTGAATGGCGTCGGTAAAATCAAAGGTCACCAGTGGGTCACCGGCCAATCCGGATGGCGGCGGTGAATAGCGCGCACCCATTGCAACAAGCTCCTGCACCAATTCGCCGCCGGCTGCGTCCCACATAGCAAGCAGGCTGTCGGCATCCGCCGCAAGGACACTTTGGCCATCCGGCATGAATACTGCAACCTCGAACCCGCCGGCATTCCCGATTATCAACGTGTTCTGCTCGCCGGTCTCTGCGTTCCAAACGCGGATCGTGTTGTCGTCGCTGGCCGTCACGATGCGGTCGCCGTCCGGACTGAAAGCCGCCGTATTGACGGGACCGGTGTGGCCGACCAGTTCCACAAGCAGATCGCCTGTGGCTGCATCCCAGACCAGTGCCTCGGCCTGGCTGCCGGCGCTTACAATGCGGTCGCCGTCTGGGCTGAAAGTGGCCCAATTCACCTCATCCGATTGGCCGGCCAGCACCGACAACAATTCGTAGCTTATGGCATCCCACACGCGCGCTGTACTGTCCTGGCTTGCGGTCACAATCTGCAGGCCATCCGGGCTATAGACAGCCGAATGAACGGTTAGCGTATGTCCGTACAGATAGCCCAGTTCGACGCCTGTATCCGCATCCCAAATGCGCGCCGTATTGTCCCAGCTGGCCGACACGATATGGTTGCCGTCAGGGCTGAAACTCGCGTAACTGAGCATCCCCTGGTGACCGCCGATCCGGCGCACCTCGTTCTCGATCACCGTCACACCGTCCCCGGAGATCGGCGCCGTTTCCGTGATTGCAGCTGATACCGTATCGGTCAAGGGCGGCGTCACAGTGACAGCCTCACTCACAGTGATTGACGGCGGTGCGGCATCATCCGTGATCGGCTCGGTGGCGACTATGCTTGTCTCGGTTCCCTCAGCCACTGCTTCGCCGCCCTCGCCCAGCGTGACCAAGAGCGTATAGTCGCCCAGATCACGCCGGCCGCTGCCCGCCGCGACCACGGTGTAGACGCCTGAATCGGGCAATGTATAGCCGGCGATGGTTGAGTTGGTACCGGCGCCGCTGTTGTCATCCGCAGCAAGCAGTTCCGTATCACCCGATCTATACAGTTCGAGGAAGGTGTCAAAGTCGTTGCTTTCCATGGCGATGGTCACCTTGTCATCTGCACAGCCGGTGAACGACCAGAATCCTCCCAGAACATCGGCGACTGTGCCTTGCTCTGCTTTCCCGAAACGCAGCGGTACCGTCCCCTCGTCAACGACATAGCGCTGGACCGGCTGCGTTCACTTCGAGATCGTAGGGGCCGACATCACGGCGGCTGTTGCCGCTGACAACGATGGTATAGACGCCGGTTGCGGACACCTCAACGCCATCGATGAGCGAATTTGTCTCGTCGCCGCTGTCGTTGTTCTCGGCCAGCAGGTCGCCTGCAGCCGGGCCAAAGACTTCCAGGTAGGTGTCAAATTCAGTGCTGCGTGCGCTGATTGTAAAAACATCGCCGGCGCACCCCCGGAAGTACCACGCTTCCCCGTCGAGTGAGTCGACTTGACCGCGCACCATGTCACCATAGGAGAGGGTTCCGTCCCCGCGACCGCCTGCATGGATATTCAGTGTTAGACTGTAGGCGCCCTGATCACTGCGGCTCTCTCCGCCTGCGATCAGCGCGTAACGCCCAGATTCCGGCAGTTCATAGGCGTCGATGATCGAGTTGGTTCCTTCACCGCCATCGTTATCTTCGACCAGGAGTGTCTCTCCATCAACGGCGTACAGTTCCAGATAGGTGTTGAACTCGTCACTGTTCATGGCCACGGTGATGATGTCGCCGGCGGTTCCGTCAAAGATCCACGTGTCGCCGTAGCGGTCGTCAATCTCGTCGGCTATCGTTTGACCATAGGTGATGGTCTGCTCACCTTGCGCGTGGAGAAATTCGCCAGGCACAATGAGACCAAACCCCAACATGAGCACCAGGACCATCCACAAACCGAACCGAACATCAGTTTTTTGCAGCATGTCAGAACCTCCTACATGGCCACAGTAAAAATCAGAGTACTTGCTGGTTTTTGTCCGTAATCAAGCGAATGCGGACTATCCAATAATCAAGGGCGGCCCCCGAGGCTCACTCCTAATGAGGTTCGAAAGGTATGCTATCGACACTGCGGGCATTTCATCCACATCGGCAAAGAGGTGATAGTTGGCGGTCGGTCAGATAGGGTTTGGCAGCGAGGTCGGTGATCTGGAGGAGGAGGCCCCGGTTGACAAGGGCAACGGTGTCTACGGCTTCCAGATAGGCTGTGTCCCGCCGTCTTCAGATGGCCGTCGATAATGCTCTCAATCGAGTGCAGCAGGAGGTGCAATCACAACGGCGTACGATGCATTCACCGCAGTTCAGACAAGGTTCAAACGCACCTTTGTCGCGCTGGGCCATGTTTGATACGTCGACACGCTCTTGACGCCCAGTTTGTACCTACAGTATACGCGGGGTGCAAGAAAAGATCCAGCGTCCACGAAAAGCATGCAGATATGAACCAAGTACTCGCCATAAATCAGAATGATTAGGGTGGATGCTCGGGGTCATGGCCTGTCGGATCGGCCTGGGCACGGCTATGATCTGGGGATTTTGCGGCTGATCTGGCTGCCTTGATCGAGGCGATTGCCCTGGACCTTCCCAGAATGATGGGCCATTCCATTCCGTCCCAATATGCCGCAAACAAGACGCTCCGAGATTCCGATAGAATCCCGGAGCGATCAGGCGCTCATCTTCACTTCACGGCTTTGGCGTAGCCGCTACCCATCGCCGGCTCTTTCAATGGCGTCTGTAGCATATTGTTCCATGATCGGCTGGAACTGGGCCATGGCCTCGTCATAGGAAAGTGTGCCGCCCAGCCATTCGCTGGTGATACGCCAATAGGTCTCACCGTAGTCGAAGTTCATGGAGCGCATGTGGATGGTCTGCAGGAAGGTCTCATCAGGCTCCGGCTTGAACTGTTCAAGATCTGGATTGCCCTCTGCACACGTGACGGCAGGCACGATGCCGCCATGTTCGGCACATATTCGTCCTTGACCCTCACAGGAGGTGAAGTACTTGATGAAGTCGATGGCGGGATCGACCGTCTCATTCTCCAGCGCCGTTGACGTAATTGCGACCGTGTTGAAGGCGCCACCCGGATATTGGGTAGGACCGCCTGCGCCAATGGTTGCCATGCGATCATTGCAGAGTGGGAAACGGGCTACCGCAAACTCATAGTCGCGCAGATCGTCGTTGAGCAGCGTCGGGTAGTAGTTGCTGCCGTTCCACATGAAGGCCGCTTCTCCACGGGCAAAGAGGGCGACGCCATCCTCAGAAGTGAGTCCCAAGATATCCTTCCATCCAATAGGGCACCCAATCAGCAGCCAGTTCGTGCATAGCGCGCATTTCCGGCGCATCCGCCGTCCAATCGCCGCGGTCGATGGCTTCAAAGCGTTCGATGCTGGTCACAAAATCATCGTTGTTGGTGTCGAGATCCTGCCCATTTGCCGGTCGACTTCATGAAGCCGGCCAACGTACTGGTCTGAATCCAATTCCAGTACGGATGGATCCAGGCCAGGGCCCATGGCGTGATACCCGCATCCTGGATCCGTTGAGAGATCTCCAGCATGCTGTCGAACGTCCAGCGCGGGTCGATGATCTCGCTGTCGAAAGTCGACGCCGGCCTCCTCCAGGATCGTCAAGGTTGCAGAAAATCTGGACACCGGAGATGCCCTGCGGTACGCCGTAATATTTGCCGTCGATCATACGGTTGCGTGCATCAAAGCCGGCGATGAAGGCGTCGCGCCAACGTTCGCTGCCTGGGGTGCCTGCCGGGATATAGGGGTTAGGATCATCGATGAAGGGGTCAACCGTCAGCCAGTAACCGGCGCCGATGTCGCGATTGAGCCAGTTATCCAGTGCATTGCAGACGTCAGGCATGGTGCCCGCCGCCTGACGGGCCTTGACCCACTGTTCGATGCCCTCTCCACCTGGACCGGCGATGAAGTCAAGGGCATAGCCTTCGATTCGTCTCTTCCCATTCGTCGCCCAAGGTGCGCGCTTCGTGAAGCGGTTCCAAGCCCTTCGCCGCGCGTCGACATCAGGTTGAAAGGTATCGCCCAGGTAGATCTCGATGATCTTGCGCTGCGCCGGTCAACTCCGCCTTGACCGCTGGGCGCTGCCGCCGGTGCACAGGCGGCCAGGGCGAGCACGCCGGCGCCGGCGGCGCTGGCGCGCAAGAAGTTTCTTCTACTGATTGTTCGTCGCATCTGTCACTCCTCCTTGTGTAAACTTTCCAGAGGAACTGAAGACAATGGGCAGCTGAAAGTACTATGCCTTGATCGCACCCGATGTTACGCCGGCCATGAACTGGCGCATGGAGATCGCAAAGATGATAAACAAGGGGATCGAGGCGATAAGATAGCCGGCAAACATGGCACCGTACTGGGTCTGGGTACCGCCCTGGAAGTAGTAGAGGCCGACCGTAATCGTACGCCGGCTGTCATCGGACACTGTGATGAGCGGCCAGATAAGGTCATTCCAGATCTGTTGGAAGCGCAGAATTGCCAGCGTGGCTAGAATGCCCTTGGAGAGCGGCAAGGCGACACGCAGGTAGATCTGAAAATCGTTGGCGCCGTCGATTTTGGCCGCATCAAAGAGTCCTTGGGGCAGGGACGCAAAGAAGGTACGCATGATGAAGATTCCGTAGGCCTGACCGCCGGCAATGTAGGGCAGAATCAGTACCCAATAGGTATCCAACAGGCCCAGCCGTCGCACCCACATGAAAGCTGGGATGAGCTGCAGGATCTGCGGGATCATCATCAGCAGCATGAGCGATGCAAAGAGGAATTCTTTGCCCGGAAAGCGATAACGGGCAAAGACGAAACCCTGACATCGATGCGCTGACCAGGAAACCGGCAGTTGCGACAGTCCCCACAGTACCGTATTGATGAGGTAACCGTCGATCTGCGTCCAGGCTGCCGTGTAGTTCTCGGCAATGTGCATGGGCCAGACAGGCAACCAGTAGTTGTGCAGAAACTGGGTGTAGGATTTGGTCGAAGTGATGAGCATGAAGGCAAACGGGAAGAGCGTCAGAAATGCCAACAGGATCAGAATGAGCATAGACCAGAAATGTACCTAGGCTGAGATTGGGTCGAGAGGAGCGGGTAGCTTGCTATCGGCTGCCAAAAGGAGTGTATCCTTTCGCTGTTGATGAAGCCATGCAAGGCGCTTTTATCCTTGAATCGTAATCTAGGCCTTCGTAGGATACATCGTCCGACTTGATGAAGCGGTTGTTGAGATAGGTGAGCGCCAACATGGCAATCAACATGACGAGGCCAATGGCCGACGCATACCCGAAGCGATCGGCCTGGAACGCTCGTTGATACATCCAAAGCCCCGGCACCATGGTCGCATAGCCCGGCCCGCCCCTGGTCAGCACCAACATGCCGGCAAAGTTCTGCACTGTGAAGATGGTTGTGATGACAATGAGAAGCTTGATCTGGCCAAAGAGGAGCGGAATGTCGATGGCGAAGATACGGCGCATGGTGGTGGCGCCGTCGATCTTGGACGCGTCGATGAGCCCCGCTCGGCATGTTCTGCAGGCCGGCATAGTAGATGAGCATGGCCACCGCTTCCACCCAGGGAAAGCCGACGAAGAGCACTGCCCAAAGCGCAATCTTCGGATCGGCCAACCATGCATGTTGGTACTGTTCGAGCCCGACAGCGGCCAGAAATGCATTGAGAATGCCGAACGGTTTTGGCGCCATGATGAAGCGCCAGATGAGCGTGTTGACAATGCCGGGAATCACCAACGGCAGGATCAACAGAAAACGTAGCCAATACTGAGCACGATCGTTTTTAGATTGAAGATTAGCTCGGCAGCGGTAAGAGGAAAGATCAGCACTTTGATGAGGGCGGCAAAGAGGATGATGGCGATATTCTTGAGGGATGCCAACAGGATGACGTCATTGGCCATCTCTCGGAAATTGGCCAACCCAACCCATGTTTCGATGCCGGCGCCGTTCCACTTGGTAAATGCATGAAAGACTGCGGACCCGGCCGGATAATATCGAAAGATGAGGACAAAGACGAAGGTCGGCAGAAGAAAGAGGTAGAGGTGCCACGTCTTTTTCAAATCTGTGCGCAGCTTGCCGATTCGCCCCACCGGCTTTCCAGTCTGGAGTTGCGGTGAATCGACGGAGGAGCTTGTCTGCGAAATACTCATGGTGTTACCGGGTTCCTAGTGATGATGGCTATCAGACAGAGTCGTCATGCCCGGCTATCGGCAGAGTACAACGTCGGCAGGCGTCATGACGCCGACCAGAGGAAGCATTCGACGAAATTCGAGAACTGGCCGGAGCTTCTGCGAGTTTACTGATCGGCAACCTGACGACGTTTTGACTGGAGCATTCGAATGCGGGATTGCCCACATTGTACCAGCAGGACAATGTGTGTCAAAGGCTGGAAAACTCCGGTCGGCCCAGCGCATCGGTTGTCCCTTGGCGCTCATGGAATGATGATCGTGCCGCCAGCGTCATTAAAGATCCGATCACAGCGCAAATCTGATGCGATCCGGCGCCTGAATCTGCGATGTTGCGAGTGCAGCCGGGATCAGTTTCGAGATCAAAGAGCCGCGGGTTGTCTCCAGAAATGTGGCTGAAGAACCAGGTCTGCCGATCCTTGTACCAGATGGAGTTGCCGTAACGGCAGGTCAGGTACTCGCGCGATCGCAAAGCCGTCATGCCCTTCGATCAGCGGCAAAGGCTCTGGCCTTCGATCTCGCCCAAAGGCGTAACGCCGGTCGGCATCGAGTACGGTGGCCGGCACGTCCAATGTGTAGACGAATTCTTCGTTCACCGTACCCGCGCCCTTGCCCTGCTGGGTGGCGTGCGATCAGGGGGATGTCCATGGTGCCGGGGTAGAGGCGTACTCCGGCTTGCCGATGATGCCGTTCGGGATTGTCGGCAAAGTTGGTGCCGTGGTCGCTGAGGAAAATCACCAATGTGTTCTCACGCAGCCCGAGCCGGTCGATGGTGTCGATCAGCTTGCCGAACCAGGCGTCAACCATGGTCACCAAGCCCGGCATAGTTGGCGCGGATGCTGGCCAGGCGTTCCTCGTACTGCGGCGCGCCGGAATCGGGCCGTAGGGGACCGTAAGGCAGATCGGCTCGCGATCCTCACGGCTGCCGTAGAGATCGTAGTAGTGCAGTGGCGCCTCCCAGGTCTCATGGGGCGAAAAGCTGTCAACGTAGAGGTAGAAGGGCTTGTTGCGCTGATTCTGTTCCAGAAATTGCATGGCCGGCACGGAAGGTACGCGCGGCCGGCCAGGTTTCCTCAGGCCTGCTCCGGCTGCACGTTGACCAGGTGGGCGAGAACCCGTTCGGGTGGCCCCCAATAGCGGTCGAAAAGAGCGCTGGATCGGCGTGGCTATGGCGTTGTAGCGATCCTCGGCATGGCCGCGGATATACTGCCACTGGTTGAAGCCCCGCGTGAAGTTCATGCCAGGCACGAAATAGTGCGGGACATCGGCGAAGAAGCCGGTGTGGTAGCCATGCTGGACGAGCGCCTCGGCAATCGCCGGTTCGTCCGGGGACATCGGTTGCCAGCCGGGAAGGTAGACGTTGTCCCAGGGAACGGGCCGATAGTCGTTGAACGGGAAGGCCCGCCGTCCGCTGTGCAGGGTGCGCCGCGTCGGAATGGTGGGCAAGCATTCCGGGTGTGCGTTGGTGAAGCGGACGCCTTCCAGCGCGAAGCGGTCCAAGTTGGGCGTGCGGATCCATTCGTTGCCGTAGGCGCCCAAATAGGCCGTACGAAAGGTGTCGGCGACGACTGATGACAACATTCCAAGGTGTAGATTCGCGTAGTCCATGATTGATTTTCTCCTATCGAAATCATTCGATGCCCTACATCCCGTGTTCGCTTGTGCGCAGCGAAAACTTCGGTCAGGCGTTCGAACGATATCCGGCTCTTCGAAGTAGCGATTGTGTCGTTCCCGGATATCATTCTGCATGTGGTAGAGCTGCTGCGGCGGATCGTAGGTGCCGACCTCCGGGTCCGGGCTGAAACCGCCCGATCCCGTGCCCATGATCAGCTTCCATGGCCCCTCACGCACCCCATAGAGTCCATCGACGCCGTGGTGAACAAGCTGGTTGCGCAGCGGTTCTTCCACCTCTTCGCCCATCAGATAGGGAAGAATGCTGATGCTGTCTTCCGCCGCTCCGTCCGGCAACGGCTCCTCGATCAGCTCGGCGCAGGTCGCCATCAGGTCCATCAAGCAGACCATCTCGTCGCATGTCGAACCGGCCGGCATCTGTTCCGGCCAACGGGCGATGAGCGGGATGCGATGGCCGCCGTCCCAGGTGTCCGCCTTCATGCCGCGCAGAATCCAGCTGGGGTTGTGGCCGAAGGTCTCGATGACGGTGCCCGGCGCTTCCAAGCTGCCGTTGCGACCAGGGCTGCCGTTGTCGCTGGCAACGATCAACAGTGTGTTCTTGTCCAGGCCATTTCGTTTCAGCGCTGCCGCCACCTGGCCGACGGTATCGTCGACCTGCATCACAAAGTCGCCGTAGGCGCCGGCTCGACTCTTTCCCCGGAATTGGGGCGTCGGCGCAATCGGCGTATGGGGCGCGGTCAGGGGGAAGTAAAGGAAGAAGGGCTCCCCAGCCTGCGCACGTTCGTCGATGGTCGCAACGGCCCGTCGTGTGAGTTCGGGCAGGATTTCCTCGAGGTCCCAACCGTCGACCATAGGGCCGGGCGTGCCGAACATGGATTCGGGCTTGGGCCGGTCAGGAAGCCCGATGGTCCTGTTGCCCTCGATGAAGCAGTAGGGCGGGAAGTTGGGCACATCAACACCGAAATAGCTGTCAAAGCCACGCGCCGTAGGGCCATTCTCGATGGGCAATGAATAATCGATGTCGTTGGCGGCCTCGACAACCTCTGGGCCGCTCCAATCCTTATCAGCAGTCGTGCGCTGGGTCTGAAAGGGCCAATCCATGCCCAGGTGCCACTTGCCGATGCAGGCTGTGTGATAGCCCTGGCCGCGCAGAAAATCGGGCAGCGTCTAGGACATCCTCTTCGATGAGCGGTGCTTCCAGCGGACCCAGCACCCAGCGCTGAAGCCGGCCGCGCCATGCGTAGCGACCGGTAAGGATGCCGTAACGGGATGGCGTACAGACTGAAGACGACGCGTGGGCGTCGGTGAAGGCCATGCCTTCGGCGGCCAGCCGATCCATGTGCGGCGTGTCGATGCCCGACGCATCGTTCAGGCAGGAGAGATCGCCGTATCCCATGTCGTCGGCCAGGATGAGGACAATATTCGGACGCTCTGTCATGCTGCATCGCCTCGTTTCAGTTGTGGAGCAATTCAGTTGCAGAGAAGAGATGGGTGACGTGATAGTCGTGCTATTGACTGGCTTGCCAAAGCGTCGCTGCATCTGCACCGGCCGCGGTTGAGATGCGTTGTGAGCCGTCTTCCGTAGGCCTATAGAGGGCGACGATCAGCCGGTAATCACCCAGGGCCAGCTGCCCAGGTATCAGAATACCATACACGTCTGACTCCGAGGAAGGAGCGGAAATCTGGCCTGGATTCAGATCCCGATCATGTTGTGCGACGACCTGGCCGTCCGGGCCGATCAACTGCACGGTCATCTTCTCGTCGCCGGACAATGGGGCCTTTTCGTCTTGCCAATCTAGATGCACGCTCAACAATCCACCCGGCGTCAATGTCGGCGGAGAAATGGCGAAGCCGTCCAGACGGATGCCATTCTCAAAGGCGACGTCGACCGGCTCCAGGTCGATATTATTGGTTAGACATAAGTTTGTAGCGGCCAGACGCCGATCTGCTCTTCATACAACAGCGCAAACTGTTCGTTCAGCGCTGCCTGGGCCAGGCCTGCATCGTCCCAGTTTGGCGCAGGTTGCAAGGGTAGGATCACTCGTTGAACGCCGGCTTCGGCCAGCGCAGCGACGCTTGACACTGCGCCTTTGCCGTCATGCGCCCCCGGCGGCAGCACGACATGCTCGATCGGCCCATCGTAGTAGTACCAGAGCGTCGGGTCGGGGAAATTCTGGGCGATGCGCACCGACTCGGCCGGCAGACCAAGCGCAGCCTGGTCGAATGCCGTGGCCAGTGCACGCCAGCCGCGGGTCTTGGAATAGGCTGCGTCGTGGTACTGGCGGTTGAGCGCAAAGATCCCTCCCACCAGTAGAACAACTAGAAGCGCCCTCGCTGTATAGGCCATTGGCGGCTGCCTGCGGACCTGATCCGCAGTGACATCACTTGCCGGTCTCTGGAAAATGGCTGCGATCAGCAGGAAAAAGGAGGCGCGGCCGCAGCCAGGTAGCGTTCGTTAAAGATTGGCCGCTGTAGCGCACTGAGCCAGGTCGCCAGCACGGGGAGCGCCAGATAGAGCCAGAGCAGGATCGATGCCCGTCTCGCGCGGGAACCTGAGGCTGCCAGCCGCCATGTGCCCAGCGCCAGCAGTAGAAGCGCCACAAACGCCAGAACCTCTCGCTGCTGCGCTGTGACCGCTTCACCCACGGCAAAGACGCCTAGCGCCCGCGTCACCATGTCGACAAAACCGGGCGAGTCGCCGTTGCCGCCATAGCCGGTCAGCGTGGCCGATGCACGCACCAGCCAGGGCAGGTAGAGCAGGCCAAGCGCTGCCTGGATCAGCAGCCAGGGCAGCAGTAGCGAGCGCCATCGCCGCTCGACAACGGCCAGCCCGATCACAAACAGGTTCTGCGCGATCAGCACGAAGGCCGCGAAGTAGTGGGTATGCAGCGCCATCCAACTGACGGCGACATAGGCTAACGCCCATCGCCAACGTCGACGGTCTTCTTCGCCTACGAGCCATTCGACAGCCAGCCACATACTCGCCAGCGTCAGCGCCAGACTCATGCTGTACATGCGCGCATCCTGTGCGTGCCAGATGAGGTACGGACTGACGGCCATCAGCAGGCCTGCAACGACGCAGACCAATGGCGTCAGTCCCAGCCGTCGGCCCAGACGTGTGATCAGCGCGACGGCCAGCACGCTGAACCAGAGACTCACGAAGCGCAGAGCGGCTTCGCTGGACCCTGCCAGAGTGAGCCAGCCCTTCTGCACCAGGTAGGAGGCCACCGGATGGGGTTCCTGTAGCTCGATGGTGGCGGTGACGATGTCAGTAACAGGTCGCAGGCTGAAAAAATAGCCGAATGCTTCATCGCCGCGTAGCTCCTGGTGACCCAGGTGGTAGGCGCGCAGGCCAAAGGCCAGCAAGAGCAGAGCAAGCAGTGCGATGCGCGTGGTCTGGCGGGTCATGATGGGCGCTCGCTTATGGGCTGCAACCTGGATTCCGAGTCTGTTTCGTTGGCGACCGCCCAGGGTTGAATGCCGTGGGCGGAACCGCGGCGTCCCATCAATGGGGTCTGATCGCAGACAACGCCCCACTTCATGCGGCGCTCTCTGTTGGCCAGGTTTTTCATGCCCGGCGGACATGATCGAGAAGGCTGCATTTGATCCATCACATCGTTCCGTCGGCGGCTAGATTGCGATTCCGCCGCAAGACCAGACGACTGATGACAAGCATGATGACCAGCAGCAACGTGGCGCCGCTGATCAACAGGCCAAAACGCACACTGTCCGGTCGATAGACCAATTCAAACTCAACCGTCGGCTCGGGCAGAACGACGCCAATCAGCGTCAGATCGGTACGCACCAGGGGCAGCGGTGGTGACGTCCGCCAGCCCGGCATCCAGTTTTCAGAGATGACCAGCAGCGGGGCGTTGGCGTCTTCTACCTTGACGCTCAGATGACCTGGCGCCAAACGCTCCATCTGGAGGCTCGGTGTTGCGTCTGCAGGGAACCCCTCGGCAGGTCCGAGATCGGTGGTCGGATTCTGGATGTCGTCGTCAATCAGAGCGATCTGGCGCAGATCGATTTCGTGATCGGCCAGCATTTCCAGCGCGGTGGCGTCGTCTACGATGATCTGTTCCGGTGCGATCCAGGCGCGTGGGTTGGGGTCATTTAGGCGGTGTAAATAGGTCGTATCCTCGACCTGGGGGAACTCGCCCAGCAACGTGCCTCGTTCGAACAGCTCACGTCGCCAGGTGAGGACATGTTCGACCCCCAACAGATCCCAGGCCCGATCCAATGGGAACGCTTCGAAGAGCGCCGCATAGCGGGCCAGGCGCAATGGACTGCTGCCCCAGACATCCTCTAGCTCCTGGCGCATGCCGTAGTCCTCGTAGACGCGGAACTCGTTGTATATGCGTCCGGGCTGACCCTGATTGCTGTCACCTTGTTCGTCAACGGCCGCGCCGATGGCTTGCATCTCCGGAGCAAGCAGCGCCTTGCGTGCCGGGCCAAATGGCGTCAAATTGGTGGCGAAGTTGGCCCAGAAAAGGTTGAATATGACCAGCCCGCCCAAGATCAAGGTGCGGCGGCTGCTCCATCCATCCAGCCAAACCATCAGCGCGAATCCGATGCCCAGTAGCATGGTGACCGTGGCGATGCCTAGATAGGCGCCCGGCGTGATGGCTGTGCGTCCGGTCAGCTGCCAGATCAGCCCGAAGGCGTAGACGCCGATGGTCACAAAAGCGCCGAAAACCAGGGCGAAGCGATGGCGCAGTTTTGCGTTTGCAAGCGGGATGGCGGCCGCACCGAAACCTGCCAACACGCTGAATCCGAAGGCGACCAAATAGGCGACCCGTTCTTGCCCGCGGAAGAGATTCCATCCGGGAGCAAGCCGGTAGAAAATGGGGTAGAGGAAGGCGTTGCCGCCGTATGAGAGCAGCAGCGCAATCAGGGCGAGTATGCCGAAGAAGAGGATCACCGCACGTGATGATGCGGGCCGACGATCCGGATTGGCTGCGGCAAGCGCGGAGCGAGACTCCTCGTCCAGAAGCAGCAACGCTGCGGCAGCCGCCAGGCCCAGTCCGACCACGCCAATGTAGAGCGGTGAGTAGGTGGTGAAGACGCCGGGCAGCAGCAACTGCCACGTGTCCTGCAGCGGAAAACCGCCGCTGACGAACTCATAGTCGACGCCGGCGCGCACGCTCAACCTGGTGAACTCGATGCTGGGCAGGGCCTGGGCCGCGCTCAGCCCCGCGGCGATGAGCAGAAGTGCGACGCTGCCAATGGCCTGACTCACGGCGCGCCCGCTTCGCTCTTCGTCCTGGCCGCGTAGGCCGGCGACCCAGAGGAAGACCATCCACGCACCCATAGCGTAGCTTGCGAAGAGAAACGTCTGTGGATGGCCCGCCAGAAAGGCGACCGCATAGGTGATTCCGGCGCTTAGCCACCAGCGTAGGCTGACCGGGTCTCCGAAGGCCCGCCAGATCAGCCAGAAGAGCAGCGGCAGCCAGATGGCGGTTCGTAGCACGGCCAGTTGAACAGGCGGATAGCCCGTTAGGTAGCCCGAAAAGGCGAAGAGGACGCCGGCCCAAAACGCAGCCCAGCGGCTGCCGGTGAGGTCGCACACCAGGAGAAAGGTGAAGAAACCGGCCGACGCGATCTGAAGAACGGCCTCCCACTGAAGAAAATAGAGTCGAGCTGACGCCGCTGTCAGCGGCAGTGTCAGACCCAGCACTAGATTGCTGATTGGGTAGAAGACGCCTGCCTGAATATCGGCCAGAAAGGGATGACCGCCGTACGTGTAGGGGTTCCAGATTGGCAAGCGTCCGGCCAGCAGTTCACTCTGTTGAAAGAGGCTGAAGGGCAGAAAATGGTGGGTGAAGTCGCCGTCGGGGAAGGTCCGCAGGCCGAGAACAATCGGCGCGTAGAAGAGCAGCGATAGGGCCAGATAGGCCACCGCCACCAGGCCAGTGCGATCCAGCCACCTCAGCCAACGATGGGTATTCTCAATATTTTCATTCTTTGGCTTCAACAGTCACTTTCCCCAGTTCCACAAAATCACTGCCGTCGGGGGCAATGAAGCGGGGGGCGCCTTCGGCATTCGGATCATAGAGACCGGCGATGAGTTGGTAGACGCCATCCTTGGCATTGGCGGGAATCTCGAGACCGGCTCGCTCCAGCTGCTCCTTGCCGACTTCAAGACCGGTGAATTGAGCGTAGCCGTCAATAGGACCGGTGTCCAGCTGTGCCGTTACGTAGCCCTCGGGCGAGATGAGCTGCACGAACCAACGCAGGTCGACGTTGATTTCTGTAGCCAGTTCGTAGAAGATGTCCACCGGCATGATCTCGCCGGCGACCACCATGTCGGGTGATCGGGTGTTCAGCACCGTTACCGTCATCCCTCTGGCCCCGCGCATTGGCAGGTTGAGTGCAATGGCCTGCTCGTCTTCGAGGGATTGCGGCGTCCCATAGCGGACCAGCCGATAATCTCCATGCCAATCGTCGTCAGCTTTGTAGGCCGTATCAGCCAGCCAACGCTCGATGGTGTTCTCGGGGTCGCTGACCGGCAGGCCGGCGGTCACAAACCAGATGCGGTCGCTCTCCAGTTCAACTTCGTTCAGCACCTGCTGCGCTTCGGGTTGATCGAAACTGTTCTTGGCATAACCGTAGATGGGCAACCCAAGGTCGCAGTGGGTCGCCATCCAGTTCATGGGCACGTGGTACGCATAGGGCGCAATCGAGACAATGGCGTCATTCTCGGTGGCGGAGGTGCAGATCTCCTCGAGGACTGCTCGATACCCTTGCCCAGGATCGCCATAGTGGGGATTGCGCGTGACTTCGCCGCTCCAGACAGCGATTAAAATGAGCGGAAGGATCAGGACCAGGAGCCGCACCGGCCAGCCTGGAACTTGATTCTCCTTGTTGGTTGGTCCGGCCGCCAGCCACCAGGAGACCAAGCCGACAGTCAAGGTCAAGAGTACGGCACCGCCAACCAGCACAACCAACCACTGTACGTTGCCCGACGCCCACAGCCAGGCCAGATCCGTGTTGATGACAAAGCCGGCGAGCATGAGCTTGAACTGGCCGATCACAGGACTGTACTGCATATCCATGATCGACTGGGCGGGTGGACCGAAGGCCAGAGGATCGGCCCAGTCGGTTGGAAATAGACCGCGTAGTTCGATCTCGTAGTTGACATAATTTACGGTGACGGCGCTAATCTGTACGATCAGCGAGGTCAACGCCAATAGGCCCAATGCGATTCCGGAGGCGCCCAGCGAGCGTATCCAGGCTGAGAAGACAGTTGTCCGTTTTCGATGCGGCGTTGCGGATGGCGGAACAATGATGGCGTTTTCGACCCACGGCCCCAGTGGCAGCACCCAAAAGGGGGTCAGCGGCACAAGAAAGCGCGGTCCCCACGCAAAGCCGCCCCACCACATCCACCACATGCTGTAGAGGCCGATCAGCACCAGGCTGAGCGTACCGATGATCAGGGCTTCGAGACGATGGCGGCGAAAGAAGGGCAGGAACGCAAAGATCGTGGCGAAAAAGAGAGGCGTGTGCCAGAATACGCCCCGATATGGGCTGGCGACCAGGCCCCAAAACCCCTGGCCGATGGGCGTGGTGAATCCTTCGCCGCTGTCAAAATGGTAGCCGGTATCGAAGGGATTGCCAAAACGGATCAGGTTGTATCCGAGCAGGAGACTACCACCGATTAGGAGGGGGATGGCGAAAGCGATGAGGCCGGTGAACAGATGCTGCGTGCTGCGTACTGCGTGCTTCGTGTCGTCATTGGCAGATGGCGGGTCGTCTTCCGTCGGAGTATCGTTGTTTAAGAACCACCAGCCGGCCAGGGCATAGAGGCCTAGCACGCCGACGAGTAGGGTGTGTGCGGTGACGGTGGCGATGGCGATGGCGGCCCCGCTGCCGGCCAGAACCATCCAGCCTATGCTCTTGGTGCGCAGCCACGACAGAATGCCGTAGAAGGCCAGTAGCAGACTGAAGGCGCTCAGTGGCTCACCGAAGAAGTGGTTCGCATAGGGCCAGGCGATGGTCGTTAACCCGAACAGCAGACCCAGCGCCGCGCCGGTGCGGTCATTGTAGCCTAGTCGAACCGCAGTCAGCCAGAGCAGGGCCGCAGTGAGCGCTGTGACGATGCCGTTCCAGAGCAGTGTGCTCTGCAGCAGGCCGGTGGTGAAGTCAAGCAGGCCGAAAGCTCTCAGCGCCAGGTACCAGGGCACGGCTGCAAAAGCCGGTGCAGGGCCCTTCTTGCTGTAGACCTGGCCGTCTTCGCCGAACGCACCCAGCACCTCGCCCGGGCTGTTGACCCACTGGGTCCAGGCGATGGCGTTGGTGTCGACCTCGCCGCGCAAGGCCAGCGATTCGGTGACTGCAAAGAGACTCACCTCATCGATGATGTGGAATTTGCCTGCGCTGGTCATGACATAGATGGAGACCAGAAAGGCGATCAGAATTGAAAGGCCGTACAGTCGAAATTTGGTCATCAAATGCTACTCTGTACCTGTTGAATCGGGTTCAATGATCTGTTCTGCCAGTGTCCCTTCAACGCCTGCCGGGTTGCCGGCCACGTCCACGAAGCTGATCGGTTCGAGCGTATCGGCGTCATAGACGAGCAGGCGCACCGTATAGGTTCCCGGCTCGAGATCCTCCTCCGTCGCCAGTTTGTAGACATTGAGCGGTAGTTCTTCAAGATCCCATTCGCCGGGCATGAGATGGCGGTCATTGAGGATGCGTTCATCGCTCTGGGCAACACGCCGATCTGCTTGATCATAGAGTCCGAGCCGTGCCTTCAGTGGCCGGTCGTAGGCTTCGTCGCCGTCACGCTGCCAGCGGATCACGAAGAAGGCTGCCTCGCCGGGGGCGATTGGTCGCTCCGGCATGGCGATCTCGACGGCACGAACCGCAGATGGCCACCTCACATCCACCGACTGGAAAGTCTGTGCCAATTCGAACTGGTTGGGCGGTGACAGGCTCCACCAATCCACAGTATAGCCGCGAAACCACTGTTCGCCCGCACGTTCCCCTTCCTTGTCCAACAAGAACTTGACGGCCCGCCGTGGGTCGGTGTCGCTTTCGTACCACTGCACCCAGAAGACTTGCTCGGCGTCGCCTGCCCAGTCGTTGAGGCGTTGATCGATGGTGTTGATGTCGACGAAGAGATAGCGCGCAGGAGCCGGTTCATCGCCGGTGGGGGCAAAGCGGGTGTCGACGGCATAACGCTGGTAGTAGAATCCGAAGGGATACTTCTGGTCGACAAGGATCAGGTCGTTGGGGCCGGCGTTCTGACGAAGCCATTCGGTGAGCCCTTCAATATCCTCACGTGCTGCATCGGCATTGTAGAGATCGGCCTGTACTGCCGGCGCAAAGCCCACCAGGATCAGCAACAACCCAGCGATTGTCAGTGGTTTCCAGAGGCGGCCCAGCCCTGCTAGAGAGATGCCGAGCAAGACATAGAGCGCAGGTGTGACGAAACTGCTGTAGCGCACGTTGAACGCACCCCGATCGACGACGGCGACATAGTAGAGGGCCAGGCCGCCCACGAACCACGTGAGCAGGAATGCCAGATGCTCCGTTTGGCGTGCGCGCCAGGCAAGGATCAGGCCGCCGATCATCATGGCCAGTGTGGACCAGAGCCAGGGTGTCGCTGCGCCGGAGAGCAGTCCACGGTCAAAGGCGTAGCCGCCGAGGTAGGCTTGCCAATTTAGGCTGAGATAGTCGGCCATGCCAGGCACGGCCAGGTTTGGATTCTCATAGCCGGGGATCTGGCGCAGTGCAATTGGCGCAACGGGCAGTATCAGCACGGTCATGCTCATGCCGCAGATCAGTAGGGTGGCCAATTTGCGCCGGCGGTCCGAGCGCATCAGCGCCCAGACGACCCACCATAGATACCAGGCGACAAGGATGAAGACTACGTTGTAGTGGGTGAGAAGGGCAAACGCGGAGAGGAGGACGAATAGAATATGATAACGGTAGGTGGTGAATGGTGAATCGTCAACCGAGCCGGCCTGGGCGTCTTTGCACTCTTCGACCTCTATCATCTTGAGGAAGGCGATGGCGGCGGCCAGGAGGAGGGCGAAACTGACGGTGTACATGCGGGTTTCCTGGCTCTCTGCCAGCCACAGGGGCGAGCAAGTGGCCAAGGTCGCTGCACACAGTCCGGCGATGGGCGGGTTCCCCTTGCTTTCTCGATTTCTGATCGCCAGTCGTGTCAATTGATAGACAAGTCCGATGCTGACCAGCCCGGCGGCCACGCTGAGGAAGCGCGCGCTGTAGGCCACTTGGATGGGACCATCGTCGATCTGGAGATAGGATATCCGGCTCCAAAGATGCAAGAGCCAGAAATAGATCGGCGGGTGAATGTCAAGCTCGGGTGCGGTGGCGACCTGAACGAAGGGGCGTAGCGCTACGTCGATATTGCGTGCTTCATCCCACCAGATGTCCTGAAGCGTCAGTTCGTGCAAGCGCAACGCAAAGCCGGCCCCGAACAAAAGGATCAGGACAATTCTAGGCCAGTTTCGCAACATCCCTGTCGTCAGCATAACCCGTACAGTTTATCCCACGGCTTTGGGGATTGCCAAAAGAAGCCGAGAAAAAGCGGTCCTATGTCCTTGGGGCGAATCTGTATTATACTGGTAGCTAGATTGGACAATCGTCGCCGGCGATTGCCCCCCATCGACGATACAGAAACGTTCATGAAACGTTTATGAAACGCTGCTTTGAGTATACTTTTCAGTACAATCCGTTGTGATTCAGCGTAACTCTGGCGCAGTCCGGACGTCTATCTTAAGTAGAGCCACACCACATCTTGTCGTCACCTGACCGCTGTGTTTAGTTGTCGATTTCTGATAGTCGATTTCTGATTATCGATGTCCCAATGGCGTTGGAACGATCTGGTGACTTCGATACATATTATTTGATCGTTGAGGTAAACATCATGAGCCGCATTACATCACTACGAAACCTCATTTTGTCGGCCACAGCAGGACTGTTGATGGCTGCGATCATTTTGCTGGTTGTCAGCCAGATCCAGGCTGATCCGGCGATGGTTGCGACTTTGCAGACGCCAGTTGAGTTGGAGGCCACGCAGTCGCCCGACAATAGCCCACTGGATCTTCAGTTGCGTGCCATCATCGCAGAACAGGGCCTGACTGGCGATCCGGCCGCCGGACGTGAGATTCCGAGCATCGATGAACCGATAGCTCAATTAGGAAAGCGCCTTTTCTTCACCAAGGCATTAGGGGGTGACATGGACTCGGCCTGTGCGAGCTGCCATCTGCCCACTTTGGGCGGCGGTGATGATCTGCCGCTCTCCATCGGCGTAGGCGCAGATGATCCACACCTGCTGGGACCGGGACGCACCCATCATGAGGGCGAGTTTACGGTGCCGCGTAACGCACCGACGACGTTTAATATGGCCCTGTGGGATAAGTTCATCTTTCATGATGGCCGCGTCGAGAGCCTCGGCAAGACAACGGGGTACAATGGCGCGGACGGTGTAGGCATTCGTACACCCGATGTTCCGTTGGGCCAAGCGGATCCAATGGCTGGAGAGAACTTGACCTGGGCGCAGAGCCGTTTCCCGACGACGTCGCCCGAAGAGATGCGCGGATTCGACTTCGCAGCGCATGAGACCAACCAGGACTGCCGCGAACATCTGGCTGCTCGTTTGGGCAACTACGGCAACGGCGAGGGTGAGTTGGCCTTCAACAATTGGTTGGCCGAGTTTGAATCCGTCTACGGGCCTGCAGACGATATCAAGGAACTAGTGACCGAGCAGCGGATTGCCCAGGCCATTGGCGAATATGAACGGTCGCAGACCTTTGTCGATACGCCCTGGAAGGCCTTTGTTCAGGGCGACGATACGGTCATGAGCGAGTCAGCCAAACGTGGCGCTCTGCTGTTCTACACGTCAACTGAACAGGGCGGGGCTGATTGTGCCAGCTGCCACAGCGGTGATTTTTTCACCGATGAGGATTTCCATGTGCTCGCCGTTCCCCAGATCGGACGTGGCAAGGGCGATGGGCTGACCCGAACCGACGACTTTGGCCGCTTCCGCGAGACCCGTCAGCTCAAGGATCTCTATGCCTTCCGCACGCCGTCTTTGATCAACGTGACGGTGACCGGCCCTTGGGGCCATGATGGAGCCTACAACACGTTGGAGGCCATGGTGCGTCACAATCTGAATCCGGCGCAGGCCATCCTAGCCTATCCGTGGGACGAGATCGACGAGTATGTGGTGGACGACTACGCCAAAGTCAACACCCGTAAAGCGCTGGCCAGGCTTGAATACAATCGCCGGCAGGGTTTGGACACGGTCGAGAATGTTGACCTGACTGACGACGAGGTTGCCGATCTGATGGCTTTCCTGGAAGCGCTCACCGATCCTTGCGTCACCGACGAGGGGTGCCTTGCCCCTTGGATGCCGGCAGACGACGAGCTTGATCCCGACGGGCAGCGGCTGGACGCCTATCTGGCGGTATCGAGCAAGTAGGATTGTGTATCGAACCAATCAAAAAAGAGCGGGCCGTGATCACGGCCCGCTCTTTCAATTGGAAACGATCTGATATCCGTTGTAGGGACCGGTCTCAGGCCTGTCCCTACGTGGCAAATCTGCTGAGTTGTTCGCCTATTGATAGGTATCGGTTAGCGAGCGAATCGCCAACCGTTCGCTGAACTCAAGCGCGTCCATCTCCTCGCTTGGCTCGACAATGATCGTCTCGTAGGCACCAGGACGCAGATGTACGAAGTTGTTGGAGAAGCTGGCCCTGCCCTCGAATTCGAGCCATGTCCACAGTGCCGGGACATCGCTCGTCAACGATACCGAGTATCGTCCGCCCCCCTCTTCGCCAAACTCAACCTCAATGGCCGGCTCGACGAGATTCAGGTGTTTCGGCCGCGCGAAGTTGACGAAGTTCCTTGAGACTGTTCGACCGTCGACGGTCAGGTCAAGCCAGAGCAAAAGATTGCGCGTGCCCCTGGACTCGATCCAGTGGCTCAAGTCCAAAGTCCCAACCAGCGTATCTTGGCGAGAGCCGGCATGAACTCTGTTCGAGCCCTGATCGAGGGTCTTGCCGTCGGTGTCCGTCAGTGTCCACGCAGCTACACCATCTGTCGCCTCCAGCAGGTCGCTGGTGACGTGGATCTCTACGGTTTCCTGGTCGCTGTCCTCCAGGCCCGAGATCAACAGTGGAGCGAAGAAGTCTCTGGCCATGTAGTGGAGGGCTTTCCAGTTGCCGAAGTAGTCGATCGACGACCAGGATGCCACCTGCCAGCAGTCGTTGAGCTGCCAATAGAGCGTCCCCATACCCCGTGGCATGCCCCGGCGCCAGTGTTCCACCGCATACTTGATCGCCATCCCTTGCAAAATCTGGCTCAGCCAGAGCGTCATGTCGAAGGAAGTCGGCAGTTTGAACCAGTCGAGCATGTAGTGAATGATGGTGGAGTTGCCGATACCGCTGCGCTGGTGATGCTCCATGACGAAGCTTGTGATGTTGCGGTCCTCGGGCGTGGTGTAGGTGTGGACCGTCTGCGGTTCCGGGAATGATTGGAAGCCGAACTCACTGTTGAAGCGGTGGGTGCAGCTGCGATACCACTCGAACGGTTCCTTGCCGTGCCACACGCTCCAGAGATGGGCATCGCCTGAGTCGGGATTGTTGAAGTCCCGCCGGTCACCGACCGACGTATGCGGGCTGCACGGCCAGTAGTCGCGCTGGGGATCGAGCCTGGCCACTACCTTGGGCAGCAGATCGTTGTAGAGCTTATCGTAATCTTCCCAACTCATGGTGGTCTCGGTCCATTCATCGCCAACCAGGCCCTGCTCCAGTTCATTGTTGCCGCACCAGAGCGCCAGGCAGGCATGGTGGCGAATGCGACGTACATTATCCTCCGCCTCGGCTTTGACGTTGGCCATATACTCAACGTCGAAAGTGGGATAGGTGGCGCAGCCGAACATGAAGTCTTGCCAGACACAGATGCCTAGCTCATCACAGAGGTCGTAGAAGACATCATTCTCGTAGAAGCCGCCGCCCCAGACGCGCAACATGTTCATGTTGGCCGCCACTGCGTCGCCGATCAGGCGGCTGTAGTCCTCCTCGGTCAGCCTGGTGGCGAAGGTGTCGGCCGGAATCCAGTTGGCGCCTTTGGCGAAGAACGGCAGTCCGTTGACTGCAAAGTGGAACGACTCGCCCCATTCGTCCGGCTCTCGCTCCAGTACGAGCGTGCGCAGACCGATACGGCGGCTCCACCCATCGAGGACGTTGCCGTCTGCGTCCGAGAGCGTCACCTCGACGTCATAGAGCGGCTGTTCACCCATTCCATTGGGCCACCACAGTTGCGGTTTCTCAATGACCAATGCGGACACAACTTCGTCACTGCCGATTTCTACTGTTTGGCTAGCGATGACTTTTCTGTCCAACTTGACGACTACCTCGACCGACAGGATTGACTCGGCCGTCCTTTCCACCGAGATGTCCGCCGCCAGGTCAACGTGGCCCGCTGTGTCATGGCCCTGTCGAATGTGGATGTCAGCCAGGCGCGCGGTACTAAAGCCGACCAACTCGATATCGCGCCAGATGCCGCTGGTAGTCAACATGGGACCCCAATCCCAGCCGAAGTTGCATGGCTCCTTGCGGATCCAGCCGCCACTGTCCAGCTTGTGGTCGCCGACACCCCACGCAGGCAAGAACCGTTCCGCATTGCGTTTTTGGACATAGGGAAGCGGTGCGTCAAAGGCTACCTCGATGCTGTTTTCGCCCACGCTCAGGTTTTCCTTGACGTCGAACTCCCAGGTGCGGAACATATTTGCCGTCTTGCCGACAATGGTTCCGTTGACCGTGACCGTTGCCAATGTGTCGAGGCCATTGCAGCGCAGCAACACGCGATCGTGTTCCAGCAATGCAGCGGGTACTTTGAACGTACGCTTGTACGCCCAGTCGGTCTCACAGATCCAGAGCGTGTCGAGCTCATTGTCTCGATAGTACGGGTCTTCGATCTGCCCGGCATCAAGCAGATCGGTGTGGACACAGCCCGGTACCCAGGCCGGTATCGGCGTTGTATCGCCTTCCTGGTATAATGTCCAACTGCCGTTCAAGCTGAATTTGTTCATCGGATTCTACTCCTCGAAGAAACGCTGTGATGGTTTTCACCACAGGGGAATGGGGATTGTACGGAGGAACGCAGAGAGAACAACTCTCCGTCCTTTTTCTCTCCGAGCCCCCTCTGTGCTTCCTCTGTGCTTCCGTAGTGAAGTTCTTATGAAAGGATCTATCGTGTCTCCCGCCCCACCTGATCCACCTTTACAGACAATGCCGGAGCGCATTAGCATTGTGGGCAATACCGGCTCCGGCAAGTCGACGTTGGCCGGACAACTGGCTGCTGGTCTAGGCTATCCACACGTCGAACTTGACGCCTTGCACTGGGAACCAGGCTGGCAGTCGGCAGCCGATGATGTTTTCCGCCGGCGCGTCCGGCTGGCCACGGCCCAGGAGTGCTGGGTCGTCGACGGCAATTACAGTCGCGTGCGCGACATCATCTATGAGCGTCTGCAGATGCTTGTCTGGCTCGATTATCCCCTTTCCGTGAATCTTTGGCGCTTGACCCGACGCGGTCTGAAACGCGTTATCACTCGCGAGGATCTCTGGGAAAGCGGCAATCGTGAGTCGTTTCGGGGCCAGTTCTTCAGCCGGGACTCGCTCTATGTCTGGGCCATCAAGACCCATCAGATCAAGCGCGAGCGATACCTGTCACTCATGGCTGATCCCGACTTCGCCCATATCAACATTGTCCGCCTGCGTTCACCTGCTGCTGCGAATCGATGGCGCCGCCGCTTTCTCGATGGCACTATGCAAGTTGCGTCGAATATGCGCTGAGTATATTCTACGCTTTGTGTTCTGATACCGCCACTATGGGCTACACCAGGGCCATCGCGTCTATATTCCAGAGGGAGATCTTGTTTCGGCAGGGTTGAAACCCGCCACTAGCAGCGAAAAGCCGCCTCAGCGGCTAAACTCCCAGCGCCAGGATCCGGAGGGTACCCCGCTTTTCGCTGGTAGCAGCCGGATTCCATCCGTTGCGAGCAATTAAGACGCGATAGCCTTGTGGGCTACACGCACTAGGCAGGAATCGGCACTGTAATATCGAATTTTTCTACGACAAAGTGTTTGGGTTATGACGAGAGAACTCAATCACCCTCATGAGGAGATATTGATGGCAGTCCTAACATTGCGAACGCGCAACGAGATTCCAATTACCGATACGTGGGATCTCGATGGTCTATACCAGAGTATTGACGAATGGTCGGCGGACATGGAGGTTCTTAAGCGCCGGCTGTCTACGGTTGTCGCGTACCAAGGCCGTCTGGCGGAGAATCCAACCACGCTGGCGGATGCATTGGAAGCGATCAACGCTGTCTCTCTGAATGCCTTTCGCATCAACATGTATTCATATCTCAGCTACAGCGTCGATACCAACGACCAGGATGCCGGCGCGCGGACAGGTCAGGCGACCTCCCTCGGCAGTCAGGTGAGGGCTGCCCTGGCCTTTGTGGAGCCGGAACTGATGGCCATCGGCTTTGACGTATTGTCTGATTGGATGGAACGTGAACCAAGACTCGCTCACTATGGTCACTACTTTGACCGATTGGAGCGACGACAGGCCCACGTTCGCTCAGCCGAAGTCGAAGAACTCCTCGGCAGCGTTCGTGATCCGTTTTCAACCGCGAGTGAGACCCATGGCATCCTTACCAACGCCGACCTCAAGTTTGTCCCGGCCCAGACAGCCGATGGGACCGAGTCGTACGAAGTGGCCCAGAGTACCATCGGTTCGCTGGTCAATCATACGGATCGTCATGTAAGGCGCACGGCCTGGCAGAGTTACGCCGACGCACATCTGGCCGACAAGAACACGATGGCCAATTGCCTGGTCGCCGGTGTCAAGCAGGACGTCTTCTTTGCCAGGGCTCGTCGCTATGACTCTTCGCTTGAAGCTTCCCTCTCACCGGAAGGCATTCCGGTTGCCGTCTTTCACAATCTCATCGATACCTATAAAAAGAACTTGCCGACCTGGCACCGCTACTGGCGGGTTCGTCGCAAGGCCTTGGGCTTCGAGAAACTGCACGAATATGATATCAAGGCGCCGCTTGCCGACCAGACGCCCGCTGTTCCGTACCGACAGGCGGTGACGTGGATAGCGGAGGGGATGCAACCACTCGGCAAGAAATATGTGGAGGTTCTGCGCAGAGGCGCGACCCGGGATCGATGGATTGATATCTATCCCAATCAAGGCAAACGCGCCGGCGCCTTCTCCTGGGGCGCGCCGGGCGGCAACCCCTACATCATGATGAGCTACACGGATGATCTGATGAGCTTGAGCATGTTGGCCCACGAGTTGGGCCATTCAATGCACTCCTACCTGACCTGGGAGACGCAACCGCTTGTCTACGCCGACTACTCGCTCTTTGTGGCGGAGGTGGCTTCCAACTTCAATCAGGCCTTGGTACGCGCCCACCTCTTCGAGACCCATCCAGACCGTGACTTCCAGATTGGCCTAATTGAAGAAGCGATGTCGAATTTCCATCGCTATTTGTTCATCATGCCGACGTTGGCGCGCTTTGAGCTGGAACTGCACGAACGGATTGAACAGGGGAATTCGTTGAGCGCCGACAATATGATAACGCTCATGGCCGATCTCTTTGCCGAGGGATACAACGGCGAGGTCGAGATGGATCGAGAGCGGACGGGCATCACGTGGGCGCAATTTTCCTCCCATCTCTATGCCAATTTTTACGTTTACCAATATGCAACAGGCATCTCTGGAGCACATGCGCTGGCGGGCAAGGTCTTGGCCGGTGAAGAGGGTGCGGCCGAACGGTACCTAAACTTCCTCCGTTCGGGCGGGTCCAAGTATCCACTGGACGCTCTTTTGGACGCGGGGGTCGATATGACCTCGCCTGAGCCGGTTGATGAGACGTTTGCAGTTCTTGCCGGCCTAGTTGATCGCCTGGAGTCGTTGGTGGGGTAAAATCGATTCGAGTCTGGTAACGGTGAGGTAAATAGGTAGGCACGAACACTTGTGGCCGCCGGCCGAGAATGGTCAATCATATCCACTTAGGAGTAGAAAACACTGTGCTAGATTTTGATGCCCAGGCAGCAGGGAAAATTTCATATGACGAGTTGGTTGCGGATCTGACAAGGGGCGACCTGCGGAGACTGACCAACGAGATGATCGATACTATGCTCTCGTTGATCGAAGGCTGCGAGGACCCTGATGTACTCTTCCAACCTGCCGATCCCGACGCTGAAGATCCATACGCTGAAACGGATGAGGAGACGAAGCTGGCGTGGACGTTGGGCCATGTCATCGTCCACACCACGGCTTCGGCTGAGGAGTCGGCCGCGCTGGCATCCGAGTTGGCTCGTGGGGTCGAGATGCACGGACGATCACGTTCGGAGGTTCCCTGGCCAACGGTGACGACCATCGAACAGTGCCGCCATCGGCTGGAGGAGAGTCGCCGCATGCGCTTGGCGAGCTTGGACATGTGGCCGGATCGGCCCGATTTGGAGAATTGCTATCAACCGTGGCTTTCAGCGCCCACGATAAATGCGTTCGGTCGCTTTGTGTTGGGGCTTCGTCATGACCATGATCATTTGGGCCAAATAGCAGATATCGTTGCGCAGGCGTCTGCTGCTCGGTCTTTGGATCGCGCTTGAGCGTTGCTCAAACAGGTGTCCAATCAAGAGAAAAAGGATAACAATGAGATTTTGGCTAGTCAGTTTGACGATCATTGCCACGCTGTTTTTTGCGACGGCATGTAGTCGCAATCGGGATGACGACGCAGCGATGCCCAGGGCTGCAACTGTGATTGCCGACAAAGAGAATGAGTCGGAGGCCCCTGAATCAGAGGATGTCGGCGCCGAGGCGGAAGGGATATCTGGTGGAGAAAACGACAGCGATTCCTCCCAGGGAGCCGCTTCGACCGAATCGGCGTCAACTGCACAAGGACAGGGAGGTCGTGGACCCGGCATGATGGGCGGCGGCAACGGTGGCGCAATGCGCGGCATGGGACCGCAAATGCGCGAGCGTCACATGGTGACGATTCCCGCTGAGTACGCCGGCCTTACCAGCCCGGTTGCCGCCGATGCCAACTCCCTTGCTCAGGGTAAGGCCCACTTCGACCAATTCTGCGCAAGCTGCCATGGCACTGGAGGGCTGGGCGATGGACCGGCTGCGCAAGCGCTGGATCCGGCTCCGCCCATGCTTGCACAGACGAGCCTCATGACCGGCGATGATTACCTTTTCTGGCGCATCAGCGAGGGGGGCGCAATGGAGCCCTTTAACTCAGCCATGCCTGCATGGAAAGAGATTCTGGATGAGCAGGCCCGCTGGGACATCATCAACTATGCACGATCGTTGGGTGACATGCATGGCAACGCCGGAGGCGGAACCATGCGTGCAGAGATGCAGACGACGATGCAGACCGAGATGCTGGCGTCGGCCCTCGATCTCGGCGTCATCGATCAGGATGAAGCGGATGTCTTCGTGGATGTCCACGACCGTCTCGACGCCTATCGCGCCTCACTGGGCAATGCCGCCGTCGGCAACATGGACGAAATGCAAGATGAATTGCTGGGTGGGATGGTCGATGCCGGCGAGTTGACCCAGGCAGAGGCCGACGCCTTTGCCGACATCCATGCCCGGCTGGATGAGGCCGGCGTCATGCCGTAATCGTTGGGGGATAGACGCCGGACAATCGCGTCAAAATTCCAGAGAAGGGCCTCTCTGCGGCACGGCAAAAATCCATCGCTGACAACGAGAAGCCGCCTCACCCTGCCATGACGCCAAGAGCGCCATGGCGGTCCCTCTCCAAAAATTTGGAGAGGGACGCGTAGCCTCCGTCCAGGAGGCGCAGCAGGGTGAGGTCAAGGGCGTCGCGATCCCGTGCGGACAATTTTGACGAAATCTCCCCAAGGATAGCCGTGCCTGGGGACTCGAATTCTAGGATCGGCCTCAGACCTCTCCCTACAGGTCCTCGCGTGAGACGCCGTCGAGTGAAAGGATCAGGTCGGCCCCGTACGCTGAAGATGGTGTTTGGAACCCGATAGGTGCGTCTCCAGCCAATACGCGTTCCACGATAGCCAATGACGCCTGGGCTGTCAGCGTGTAGCCTTCCTGAGTCTGCATGAGACTCTCCGCCCGTTTCCCGCTCTCGACATCTTCGACCATGCCCCAAAGCAGGCTCTTGCTACCATAGCGTTCTTCGTCGCTCGGCGCCATGGGACCGGCTTCAATGCGCTTCTTGATCAGCCGTTGCACGATGCCCAGTCCCAACACCCAGCCCAGATAGCGACCGACGACGGCCGCACCGGCCAGATGGGGCGCCGTTGCCATGTAGACTTCAATATTGGGGATGCCCGTGCTGTGATAGGCCGTAGAGACGTCGCCCCACGGAATGGTCATGGCAAAGGTGGGGCCGTCGCCGAAGTCGATCTCGCGGGTCTTCCAGGCCGCAGGCACCTGGGTCAACACCTCATTGCGTCGGACACAGCCGCTGGCTCCCTTCGCCATCTGCTCGATCATGGTCTTGGCCGTGCCGCGGGAGATGCCGCTGAGTGCTTGGAAGCCCAGCGTCAAATGGGTCGCTGAGGGCAAGCGCTGGTGGAGATGCGCCGCCAGGCAGTCGGTCGGCACGACGTCAAAGCCGGCCCCAGGCAGTAGCATAACGCCGGCCTGACGAGCCTCGGTGTAGCGTGCGGCCAACGCTTCGAAAACCTCAATCTCACCGGTGATGTCGAGGTAGTGGATCCCATTGCGGATACAGGCGTCGGCCATGGGCCGGGATGTGCGCCAGAAGGGTCCGGCGCAATGCAAGATCACGGCAACGCCGCCGATCGCTGAATCGATGATGCCCGGCTCCTCCAGATCAAAGAGTCGATAGGGCAGGTCCAGCTCTGCGGCGAGCCGTTCAATCTCCTCTGCATTGCGTCCCGCCAAGATCGGCGTGAGGCCGCGCTCAACGGCCATACGCGCCGTCAAAGCGCCTGTGTAGCCGTTGGCGCCGTAGATCATAAATTGTGGAGCAGCTGTGCCGGACACATCTTCTTCGTTCATTCGACCAAGTCTTTCAAGAATTTGCTCTGCCATCGATTGAGTACTTCAGTGAGAGTATAGAGCCACACCCGCACGATCTGCAATCACGTTCATGCCTTGCCTGAAAAAAGCGCCGTAGTCGAAAAATGCCAGAACTAGCGAAAAAGAGCCGTTCCGGAGAGCAGCTCTTTTGTCATCTATCGATTGGGCCGAATCTACGCAGCAGTGATTTCGCCGTTGAGATCCCACAGGTCTTCCCAATCCTGGTTCTGTTTCCAGAGGAAGACCTGACCTTTGATCAGGCGGCAGTTCTTGTCGATGCCTGCAATTTCGGCCATCTCTTCGTCGGTCAGCGGCGGGCTGACTGTCGATCGAAGGTTGGCCAGATAGTTGCGACGTGTGGTCGAGAATGGAATCGGCGTCTGGCCTCGTTGTACGGCCCACTTGACGCAAACCACTGCCGGGTGAACGCCCAGCCGCTGGGCGATCTTGACGATCACCGGATCCTCGATGTCGACGGTGTCATCTGCTGTCTTGTCCCGTTCCGGGCGCGCAGGTGAACCGATGGGGCTGTAGCCGATGGGGGAAATGTCGTTGGCCACGACATAATCGAAGAGCTCGGGCTGCTGGAAGTGCGGGTGCAGCTCCATTTCTGCTGCGGCAGGCTTGATTTTGGCATCGCGCAGCAACAGCTCCAACTTGGGAATGGTCATATTTGAGGTGCCGATATTGCGCACCAGACCCTGTTCCACCAGTTGCTCAAGTTTCCGCCACACCTTCATGTAGTCTTCGTGGATGTAGGGTTTTGCGTTGTCTGCACGCGAGGTCACGTCTACGCCCGGTGCATGGGTATTGGGGAAGGGCCAGTGAATCAGGTAGAGATCCAAATAGTCCAGCTGGAGATCGTTCAGGGAGCGCATGAAGGCCGGAATGACATCTTCCTCGGCGTGCATATCGTTCCATAGCTTTGAGGTGATGAAGAGTTCTTCGCGAGCAATCCCGCCTGCCATAATCTCTTGCAGCGAAACGCCGATCTCTTTTTCATTGCCGTACACCGCCGCGCAGTCAAAATGACGGTAGCCGAGTGCGGCCGCGTCCCTCACCGCATCGGCAACCTGCTGCGGTGTGATGTGATCCGAACCGAATGTGCCCAGGCCGATGGCCGGCATCCTGTGACCGGTGTTCAGCATTCTCTGGGGGACCAGCGCTGGATCGACGCCGTCCTCGGCGATCGAGAATGGGGTTGCTTGACTCATTGTTTAGTCTCCGAGTAGATGTTCTGATACTGCGTTTTCTTGTGACTTATATTGAAAATCGTGCGTGGCTTGTGACCCGCGCACTTTGCTCTATCGTTTGCTGTTCTGAGAATCTATTTGAGGAGCGAAGTCACCATATGGTACCGGTATCACCTTATTGGATACAAGATACCACATTTGGACGCGACACCGCAACGTCTGGCGGACGCTGTTCCGTGTCGAGAAACGTGTCGGTGTAGAGAGGGAAGCCTGAGCGAGTGAATCGTGGACTAGACCGTGCTGGGATCAAACGTTTGGCTCAAGTTTAATTAGGTTTGATGCGCAACAACAGTTCCTCGTTGTTTTCCGTGGCATCCATGAATTTGAGCATGCCGCGCATCGCCGCAGCCGGATTGGCCTGGGCCAACCAACGACGCAGTGCAACCAATCGAGCCGCCTCTTCCGGCGAGTAGAGGAGCTCTTCGTTGCGCGTGCCGCTGGCCAGCAGGTTGATGGCCGGATAGATTCTCGCTTCGGCAAGCTCGCGATCCAGCACCAACTCGCTATTGCCCGTGCTCTTGAACTCTTCAAAGATGAAGTCATCCATGCGTGACCCGGTATCGATAAGCGCAGTGGCGATCACAGTGACAGAACCGGCGTGCTCGATGTTGCGGGCCAACCCGAAGAAGCGCCGGGGTATTTCCAGCGCCTTGGCATCGAGACCGCCGGACATGGTGCGGCGTGCACCCGCGCCTTGGAGATTGAAGGCCCGTGCCAGCCTTGTGATGCTGTCGAGAAGAATGACCACGTCGCGTCCGCACTCCAGCTCGCAGCGCACGTGGGCCATAGTCAGTTCGGCCAGATTGGTGTGTGCGTCCAGGCTCTGGTCGCTGGAACTGGCCAGCACCTCGGCCGGGGTATTGCGGCGAAAATGGGTCACCTCTTCCGGCCGCTCATCGATGAGCAGGACGATGATACGCGTCTCCGGGTCGCTCTCGTGGATGGCCATGGCGATCTGCTCCAGAATGATCGTCTTGCCGGCCTTGGGCGGGGCTACAATCAGGCCGCGCGTGCCTTTGCCGATGGGCGCGATCAATTCGTAGATTCGCATCGAGACGTTCCCGGCGTCGCCCAGTCGAAAACGTTCGTCTGGGCTGACGGCAGTCAGTCGTTCGAAAGTCGTGCGTTCCCGAAATTGGTCCGGCGGCATATCGCAGATTGTCTCGACCGTTGCCAACTGTCTGCCCCGGTTGCTATTGCGCACTTCACCGCTGATGACCGCTCCGTCTACAAGGCCATGGTCACGGATGAGCTTGGCCGGCACATGCACATCGTCAGATGTCGGTTGGTAGGAGATCTCCGGGTCGCGTAGATAACCGCCACCCTTTTTAACAATCTGAAGTACGCCGCTGATCGACTCGGGCATTGTGGTTGGCTTTCTACTGGTGGTGCGCTCGCTGATTGCGTGTGATTGGCAGTGAGGATCTTCCGAATTATAGGGGAAATCCGGTCAGTCTGTCCAAATACTGATCTGTAGGCTGCACTAGCGTAGCACAACGACGTTCTGCCGGCCCCACCCGTTACCGCCCCAGGCGATTCTTCCTACCCAATGATCTCCCACTGTTCCTCACGCGGCGCAGTCGGCTGGAAGTCATAGCGGTCCACGCCCAGCGCATTCAGCGTCGCCAATTCGATCAGGGAAAAATCGCTGGGATCCTCACGATTGAAGTTGAGCGGCTCCCTGAGCACCACTGGCGGATTGGTCATGAAACGTACGTTGGGCGAGTGGTTGTTGGATGAAGCGTGCAACATATATGAGTGCATGATGATGAAATCGCCGACTTCACCGGTCACCTCGACAAATTCCTCGCACTGATCGATCAGCGATCCACATTCGCCGCCTTTGACGCCCTCAGGATGGTCAGCCAAGAAGCGGGCAACATGTTTGATCGAGTCCGGTGCAATGAAGGTTCCGCCGCCTTTGTGGCCGACGTCGGACCAGTAGACGATGGTCAACAGCGCCTGCTCGCGACTGTCCAAGAAGTGGCGGAAGAAGCTGCCGTCCTTGTGCCAGCCGCCGGCCTCCGGCGACGGCTCCATCCACGGTTGGTCTGCGCCACGGCGAAAATTGACGATGAAGGCATCTGACCATTCGGTCGAGTCGATGGTGGTGAAGTGCTGTGATTCGATCTCCATGACTCGTGTGTCGATGCGATCCTCTCCGCCGACCACATCGCACAGCGCGCCCCATGCCTTGGGCGAGATCTCCTTGATGGGCGCCACGTTGTTGCGATCCATCCAGACGATCTCTTTGGTCCAGGTGGATCGGTCGTTCGGGTCGTATCCGAGGCGCTCGTATGCCTCATCGGTCCAGCGCTTGGCAAAATCGCGATCAACACAGCCTTTGATGAGAACATAGCCTTTCTCGATGAAGTGCTGCGCCTCTTCAGGCGTGAGTACTTGAAATTGCGTGGGATCCATCGATCGTTCCTCCTGGTAAATCGCAGCGATAGATATTGCGTCAGCCGGCAGCCTTGCACCAATCTCCGCAAGGCAGACCACACTATAGTCAAAACACCTCGATTGTCAACCAGGATTTCGAGTAGACGGCTTTCGCTCGCGCTACGAAGGCCGGTATTGCTTGCGCGTCGAGCAATTGGGTTCCGTTGGTGTCTGTGCGCAGCGGCTGAAGCCGGCTGCCAACAGTGAAAAGCGCCCTCAGGCGCTTCAGTCTAGCCGCTGAGGCGGCTTTTCCCTCACTCTGTTTGCAGTTTCGTTGCTGCCAGAGAGGGTGTCATACCCGCGAGCGCAGGAATGACAGGCTCAAAGTGCAAAGATAGCGAAAAGGGATCCGGACACGAATGACTCTGCTGCAAAAAGGTTTTTCTGGACACGAATTATCACGAATTTACACGAATTTACACGAAATATGGCATGGTACCAGAGGGGAAAATTCGTGACAATTCGTGTAAATTCGTGTCTAGTCCCTTTTTGCAGTGGAGTCACGAATGATCACGAATCTTCTCTCTGGGACGCACCCTATTCGTGACCATTCGTGTCCAGCAAGGGATTCTTGCAGTAGACTTACGAATTACTGGCCCGGCTGAAGAAGACCTGCGATGCCTTGATGTCAACCGTCTTGCCGACAATCGAAAACTCCCCGTTCAGCGGCAGGTCTTGGGACGAAGTGCCTACCATCACATCAATGGTTGTTGGCTCGACCACATATGCCATGTCCCGGTCGAAATAACCGAGTTGGTTGACGGACAGCACGAACGTCACGCTCTTCTGTTCGCCCGGCACGAGCGCAATGCGCTTGAACCCCCTTAGCTCTTTGACCGGACGTGTTACGCTCGCTCCATTCGTACGCGTGTAGAGTTGCACGACTTCATCGCCGGCGCTGTCGCCAACGTTGGCGATTTGGACGCTGACTGTGACTTGTTCGCCGGCAGTTGCTTCATGCTTGTCCATGATCAGGTCGCTCAACTCAAATTGGCTATAGCTCAGCCCGAAACCGAAGGGATAGAGCGGCTCATTGCTTTCGTCAACGTAGGGACCGTAGAAGAAGGAACGCTGTCCGGACGGCTTGCGCGCGTAGTAGAGCGGCACCTGTCCCACGCTGCGCGGTATGGTGACCGGTAATTTGCCGCCTGGGTTTGCATCGCCGAATAGCACCTCGGCAATCGCTTCGGGGCCTTCTTCGCCCGGCAGCCAAGCCTCCAGAATGGCGGCTACGTTTTCTGCGGCCCACGGCATGGCAAAGGGCCGTCCGTTGACCAATACCAGGATGACAGGTGTTCCAGTGGCGTGGACGGCTTTCAGTAGCTTCTGTTGTACGCCGGGCAGGTCCAATGTTGCTCGGTCCCGGAATTCCCCCGTGCTGCAGTCGGGCGTGAGCCCCGCCTTGTCGCCAACCACGACGATGGCGACATCGGATGCGGCAGCAGCAGCCACGGCCTCATCGAATCCCTCTTCCGATGGCTCCAAGTACATCGCAGCCTTTGGCATAGGTCACGGTCGTGTCGGCTGAGACTATGTCGCGAACGGCATCCAGCACTGTGTTCATGGTGGCGTAGTTGTCGACCAGCTTGATCGATTCGGGCAGAGAGTGTTGGGCGAAGCCCATGTTCATGAATGCGATCAGGGTTTCGATGTGGGCCGGATAGGAGTAGTCGCCCAGCAGATTGCGCTTGCTGTCTGCGTTGGGGCCGATAACGGCGAAGGAACCGACCTCCTTGCTGAGCGGCAGCACACCATCGTTCTTGAGCAAAACCATCGACTTCTGGGCGATCGTGCGCGCCAGGCCGCGCTGTTCAGGCGTGTCGAAGACCGATGAAACGGCGCCAGTCTCGACGTAGGGATTCTCGAAGAGGCCCAGGCGGAATTTCATCGCAAGCACGCGCCGTACCGACTGGTCGATCAGATCGACGGGGAACTGGCCGTCGTTGACCGCTTCGACCAGCGGCGGACCGTAACACTCGGTATTGGGCAGTTCCACATCCAGGCCCGCCTCCAGAGTCAAACGCCCGGCCTCAGCCTGGGTGGAGGCGTACTGGTGATAGAGCACCAACTGGTTGATGGTCATGTAATCGGAGACGACGATGCCGTCGAAGCCCCACTGGCCGCGCAGAATGTCGGTGAGCAGGCGCTTGGATGCGCCGCAGGGGATGCCGTCTAGTTCATGATAGGCGTTCATCATTGAGCCTAGCCCGGCAACCTTGACGGCTGCGTAGAAGGGCGCGAGATGGACTTCGTGTAGTTCTCGCTCGGGGATGTGAGCCGGTCCCCAGTTGAGGCCGCCCAGCGAAGCGCTGTAGCCGACGAAATGTTTTCCCGTTGCCAGGATGCCGTCGGCCAGATTGTCGGTCTGCAGGCCGCGCACATAGGCAACACCCATGCTAGACGTCAGGTAGGGATCCTCGCCGAACGTCTCTTCGATGCGGCCCCAGCGCGGATCGCGGGCGATGTCCGAATACCGGTGCCAGACCCTGGTGAATACCCACGGCGCGCATTTGGGTGCGGATAACGCCGGTCATCTCTTCGGCCAGATCCGGTTCCCAGGTGCTGGCCAGACCGATGATCTGCGGGAAGCTGGTGGCGTTGCGGGCCAGCAGGCCGCTGCAACATTCGTCGTGCACGATGGCCGGGATGCCCAGACGCGTCTGTTCCATCAGATAGCGCTGGATGGCGTTGGCGGTCTCTGCCACCTCAATCGGATCCAGCACGCTGCCGCCGGCCAGGCGCGTGACCTGGCCGAGGCCCTGGCCCATGACCCTGATCCATCTTCTCGTCTGAGAGCGACTGATCGTCGTTCTGAAGCTCGTAGATCCAGGCACTGCCCAGTTGCGTAACCTTTTCCTCTACTGTCATGCGGGAGAGCAAGTCTTCGACTCGTTCATCGATTGGAAGGCTTGCGTCGCTGATAGGCGACATGCTCGCTGTGCTGCGTCATCTTGAAGACTCCTTGGCGATGGTTTTGCGCTGAAGGAATGTTTTTGTGTCGATACTGAAAAGACATGCAGCTGCCCAGGTAGAAATGGGCAGCCGCATGAATTTTAGCTGATTGAGTTGTGCAACTGCCCGCGAAGGCTGCTCTATCTCTGTCTACTCTTTAACCGCCCGGCTGTCAGACCGGCGATGAACTGGCGCTGCATGAAGAGGAAGACGATGATGATCGGCAGTGTGCTCAAGAAGGAACCGGCCAGAATGGCCCCAAAGGGCGTCGCGTAGGGGCCGTTGAGCAACGCATGCCCAGGTTGATGGTGTAGAGATCCTTGTCCGACAGCACGATGAGCGGCCAGAGGAAGTCATTCCAGCAGCGTTGAAGGCGAGAATGGCTAGAATGCCGAAGGCCGGTTTCTGGATCGGGACCACGATGCGCCAGTAGATGCCGAACTCGGTGCTGCCGTCGATGCGCGCGCATCCATCAATTCGTTGGGGATGCTGAGCATGAACTGGCGCATGAGGAAGATGAAGAAGGCTGACACGGCGACGGGAATGGTCACGGCCCAATAGGTATTGAGCCAACCGAACCAGGCCATCTGCATGAACATGGGGATCAGCAACACCTCGAAGGGCAGCATGAGGGCAAAGAGCACGAGCAAGAAACCGACCTTCTTGCCCGGAACTCATACTTAGCGAAGCCAAACCCGGCCAGGGAGGAGAAGAAGATGGCCAAGCTGCACGAACCGTGGCCAGGAAGACAGTGTTGAACGCCCAGCGTACGAACGGTTGCTCGGTGAAGAGATAGCGGTAGTTTTCGGTGTAGAGACTTACGCCGAAGATCGTGGTGATCGTTTCCGGCGGATAGTTTTCCGGATTCGTAATGCTGGGCGGGTAGAATTGTAGCGGCCAACTCCAGATCTCGGTGTTTGTCTTGAAGGTCGACGCAATCATGTAGACATAAGGCGCAGCAGTCAGAAAGACGCCAAAGAGCAATGCCGCGTTGATGGTGATGATCTTGATGATCTTCCAGGTGCGTCGTTTCGATTTGCCGCGCTTCGCACTCTTGGTGATTGCGGCTCGATTGTCGATGTTTGCGGTTGCCATGGCTTAGTCCTCCCCAAATGCACGAAAGAAGTAGAGGTTGATGGCCGAGATGGCGAAGATGATCAACACCAGCGAATAGGCGACGGCCGACGCATAGCCCAGCTTGAAAAAGCGAAAGCCGGTCATGTAGAGGTACATGGACATGGTCAGCGAGGCATCAGATGGGCCGCCCTGGGTCAGGAGCCAGGGTTCCGTGAAGAGCGCATACGACCCGATCATAGACTGGATGACCACAAACATGGTGATGGGACGCAGAAGGGGGATGGTGATGTGCCAGAGAATGTGCCAGGGGTTGGCGCCGTCGATCATGGCGGCTTCGTAGAGCGACTCGGGGATGCCCTTGAGGCCAGCTAAGAAGTAAAAGGCGTTGATGCCGGCCCATCGCCAAACGCCCAGCAAGATGATGGCCGGCATAACCCATTTCGTTGACGTGAGCCACGGGATTGGCTGTATGCCGATTTTTTGAAGACCAGCGTTCAACATGCCGTATTGAGTGTCGAGCACCAGCAGAAAGATGAGTGAGACCACGACAGCCGAAGTCAGAACCGGGAAGAAGAAGCTTACTCGGTAGAACTGGGTGAAGGTCTTTGCCGAGGCAGCATTGAAGGCGAGCGCCAAGGTGAAGGCCACCGGCAACTGAATGAGTAGGCTGCCCAGCGCAAAGTAGGTGTGTTGACAATCGACTTGAGGAAACGGGCGTCGTTGAGCAAGGCCCGATAATTATCGAGGCCTATCCAACAGGCGAACTCAGACCGGTCTGTTTCTGAAAACTGAGCAGAAACGAATAGACAACGGGAAAAATCGAAAATGTGAAGAAGAGAATGAAGAATGGGGCGACAAAGAAGTAGGGCGCCATCTTGCGTTGGTTGCGATACCACCAACTTGACTGCGAACCCCGTTGATTGCAACTTGAACAGCCACGATGCACCTCCTATTGATGCCAGCACTGTTGATGACCGTACGAAGCGCTGCATGGACCCTGCTGCCCATCTTCGTAGAGATAGCTGCCGACGTCATGCCGGCAGCTATCGTTGAAGCCCTAGCAGAATGTATCAAACGATGCTGCGAATTGATCGCGATCCTAACGGGTCCAGACAGCAGACTAGCCGGCGGCGAGAATCGCATCAACTTCTTCGCGGCACTGTGCCATTGCCTCATCGACGGGCATCTGAATGTCCTCGGACATGACCGGCGTTACCACCGTGCGGGTGAAGGCGTCGGTGACTTCAGGCCACCAGGGCGAGTTGTGAAGCGGCGGCATGTTCGGAGCCGCTGCAGTGATGTACTCTGCTGGTTTTTGGCCGTTGAAGTAGGAGTCGGAGAACTGAAGGCGCTCGTCTTCCCAGGCCGGCTTCCAGGTCGGGAAGAGATTCTGCATCTCGAAACCGAGCAGCACGCCGTCGTTGGTCAGGTTGCTGTAACGGATGAAATCCCAGGCAATATCAGGGTATTCGCTCTGCTCGGTGATGGTGGTGCCGGTGCCGCCACGCGAGCCGCTGACGGCACCCGAGCCGTCTCCCAGGTCGGCAATAGCTGCATTTCCCACAGCCCTTCCAGGTCGGCGGCATTGTCTTTCATGAAGCCCTGGTACCACGGAGCGCCCCAGATCCATGGCGAATTCACCGGCCGACATCTGACCATATTGGGCGTCTCCAGCCGCGCGCTCGATGGCAATGCCATCCTTGAAGCGCCAGTCTGCAAGCTGCTGCATGCTCTTGACACCGCCCTCGTTGTCGAAGGACGGGTTGCCTTCGGCGTCAAAGAATCCGTTGAACGCCTGCGAGGTCATCCACCAGTCCTGCCAGCCCGCGGTTGTTAGCGCCCAGAGGGCCTTGCCGGTGGCTTCGTTGTAGTCGATGCCTGCCTGCGTCACTTCTTCCCAGGTCGTGAACGGGTAGCTAATGCCGGCATCTGAGAGCAGGTCGTGGCGATAGAAGAGCAACGTGGCATTCAGCTCATTGCCGAGGCCGTAGTATTGGCCCTGCCAGCTCCATGGCGGCAGCGCTGAACTGGTGTAGAGATTGGCTTCATCATCGCCCAACAGAGTCATTCAGCGGAACGAAGCCGACGCGTTCCCCTTTGACATACTGGCCAAAGCGAGAGATCTCGATATCAGCTAAGTCCGGAGCGCCGGTGCCCGCCACCAATGTGGTTAGTACTTTGTCGTGCATCTCTTGGTAGGCGATTTCTTGGATGTCGATATTGACGTCCGGGTTGACTTCCTCTTTGTATTTCTCTGCCAGGGCGCCGTACCAGTTGTTGCGGTTGGTGGCGAAGCCCCAGAAGACCAGATCGATGGGTTCGCCGGCTGACCGGTGCACTGCCTTCGCCGGCGGGAGCCGGTCCGCCTGATGGGGCGCAGGCTGCCAATACAGCGACGCCGGTGGTGGCGCCGGCCATCTTCAGAAAGTTGCGTCGTGAAAACTGTTTACTCATCTTTTCTCCTTTGGTTGATTCGTCTTGCAAAACTAATTCGGTCAACAAGTCGAACAAGAACGTGATAGGAAAGAGGGTGCTGAATCTGCGAACGCTCGTGTCAACAGCACCGACCACAAAAAAACCTGACATGAGGGATAGCAAAAACGTAGCTGCGTCGTTTGAGCTTGTCCAGGGTAATTATTTGACCTGAGCACAGGACTTGCGAACCACCAACTGCGTTTCAACTTTGCGAACCAGTGGGTCTATTCGCTCGCCGTTTATCAGATCCATGAGCATGCCTGCCGCGATATAGCCCATCTCTTCCACCGACTGGTTGACGGTCGTGAGCGAAGGTTCTGTCATCGATGTTTCCGGTGAATTGTCGAACCCCACAACTGATACGTCATCAGGAACGATCAGACCGACTGCTTTGGCCGCGTCCAGAACGCCGACAGCCGACTGGTCATTGGCGGCCATGATGGCGGTCACTCGATCCGGCTGGGCAAAGAGTGTGAGCGCTCCTAGAATAGCCACCCTCACGCGTGTAGTCGCCGTCCATGACAAGATCGGGATCGAGGGGGATGCCGGCCTTTGCCAGACCGTCCTGGTATCCCTGGTATCTGCGCCAGGCGCTGGTCAAATCGGCCCGCCCACTGATAAAGCCAATGCGCCGATGACCCAATTCGATCAGGTACTCCATGGCATCCATGACGCCAATACGATTGGTGGACAACACGGTAGGGTAATCCGCCGCTTCGTTGTGCGGATCGACGGCGACCAACGGGTAGTCGGTTCGAAAGTGGACGGCATGGGGAGCGGCAACGATGATGCCATCGGTGATGCTGCCGTTGATGAGCGCTACCTGTTCTTGTTCCCAGGCAGACAGCTTGTCACCCTCTCTATGGCGTCCGCTGTAGACCAGTAGATCGAAATCGCGTTCAGCCACCGCACTGTAAACGCCTCTCGCCACTTCGACAGTGAAAGACTGATAGAGGTCAGAGAGGATCAACCCTATGACATTGGTGCGGCTGCTGCGCATGCTGCGCGCAGCCAAGCTGGACGCATAGCCCAACTCGTCAATGACTGCTCGCACCTTGGTATAGGTTGCGGCCGAAACATCGTCTTTCTTGTTGAGCACACGCGACACCGTTGTGACCGAGACGTCAGCCCTACGCGCCACGTCCTGAATGGTGACCTTCTGCAAAGTATGATCCATCTATGGCTTGAGACAGCGGATTTTGTTGGATACCGGAAACGATACCAGGATTGTAACATAAGCTACAAACATGTCAAGGAGAATTTTCGAGGAGGGCTTTCGTCGGAGTCTAGATCAAGCCCGCAGACGCCGTGATACACGAGAAGTGTCACGGCGTCTGCGGATTACAGAGCGATTCGCGATGTAGCCTCCGGGAGATGGTCATCAGCAGGCGGATTTTGCTGACTCTCCCGAATCTTAGTTTGTCAGGCAGGCACGTTCAGCGCCTTGACCCTGGCAAGCACGGCTGCGGCCTCGTCATCGTTGAGCGTCACCAGCGGTGGGCGAACCGTCCGCCAACCGACATCGTCGAAGCGGTCCGCGATGATGGCTTTGATAGCCGGAATGGGCGCGTAGCCCTCGACAGTCGTGCGCATGCCATTGGCCTCGACCTGCAATTCCTCGGCATTTTCGGATTGCCAGTTGTCGTATAGGGCGCGCAGCTTTTCGGGTATTAGGTTGGACATGGCCGAAATGGTACCGGCGCCGCCCAGGCGCAGTGTCTCCAGCAGGAACATCTCGGTACCGGAAAAGGTGCCGAATCCGGTACCCGAGAATGTGGTGAGAATGGCGTTCAAGTTGTTCCAATCACGTGAGCTATCCTTGATGCCGACAACAGTGTTGGGATAGGCGCTCACCAACCGCTCGATCACGCCAATGGGAAAGCCGACCTGGGCGATGGGTGGGATGTGATAGAGGTAGATGCGCAGGCGGTCATCGCCTACGCCTTCGATCACTTCGGCGATGCCGGCGAAAAGTCCATCGTCGGGTACGCCTTTGTAATAGAAGGGGGGCAGCATCAATACGCCGCCGACGCCCTGTTTCACAGCATGGGCTGTGAGGCGCACCGAGTCCGGTATGGCGCACATGCCGGTGCCTGGCATGAGTTTGCTTGCCGGAATGCCGGCAGCTACCAACTGCTCCAGCATGTCCATGCGCTCTTCCATACCGACTGAGTTGGCTTCGCTGGTGGTCCCGAATGGGCAGAGCCCATGACAGCCGCTGTCGAGGAGATGGCGACTGAACGCGATCCAGCGCTCGGTGTCGGGCGTTAGGTCTGAATGGAAAGGGGTGAGTACCGGTGCGAAGACGCCCCGAAAATTGGTGGATTCGCTCATTTCTTGGCTCCGTTGATTCTTACTGGCTGATTGGTTACGACCAGGCGGTATGATACCATGGGCTGTAGCGGTTAGCACGCCCAACGTATTGTGGGCGTATCTCAGATTCTCGACGAATTCTGTCAGAACCGCAATCCCCGAATGTGCCGATAGGCTTCCCGCGTACAAAAATGGTACGGCGTAAGGATCCGGTGAGAAGACAATGAAGTTGCAATCAACAGACACCTCGGATTCGCTGCCTGTGACATCCAATGGGTCAGCTTTCAATCGAACGATCTCAGATGGGTCGGCCCAGCGCGACGCATCTGCCGAGAGCCCCATTCGAATTGGCCTTCAGATCGATTCAATTGATCCGTACTGGGTCGAGGTCAATGAGACGGTCTGGCGTATCTGTCGGCCCTCTTCACTGCATTCGAACCTCTTTCCCGCCGATGGGGAGTTCCGACGGCGGCAGGCCGAAGATCGCCCGATTGAACTGATCGAACTGGAGCTGAACGTCGAATTTACCCACGCCGACGAGGCCGCGGCCAAGGTCGAAGAGATCATGGCCCTCGAACTGGACGTCTTGATTGCCGTTCCATACGGCTTGGCGGTCATTCAGGGCGTCCTGGATCGCGGGCTGCCGGTGATCGCTCTGATCGATCGCGATATCGAGCACCCGCTCTTTTCCTCTCCCCCGGAGCTATCGTTGTCGGCGGAAATGGCCTGTAATTACCTTGTCAAGCAGTTAGACGGGCAGGGCAACGTTCTCATTGCAGGCGGACGTCTCCATGCCCAACGGGAGAAGAGCAGTAGCCGAGTGCTGGCCGCGCTGGATATTTTTGCCCGCGCAAAGGGTATCCGTTTTGTACATGCGCAGACACCCTGGGACTATGCCGGAACGCTGGATGCTCTGCGAGAGGCATTGGCTGATCATGATCAGCCGTTTGACGGTCTATTCGGACTGTCTGACACACTGGCACTGGCGGCCTATGAGGTTTGCACGGATTATGGGTTGCTACGTCCGGGAGCTACGGTTGTCGGTATCAACGGTGATCCGTTGGCCATCACCTCGATTTCACAGGGCGGCATGTCTGCCACCGTAGCGACATCGGCCGTTGATATTGCGGAAAAGGCGGTTGCGCTGGCCTTCCAAGTCGCTCGGGGAGAGGCGTTACCGCCCCGATTCTTTTACCAGCCACTGCTGATCGATCGCGAGAATGTAGCAGAGTTCGCGCTTACGAAGCTGGCAGCGATTGCTGATATGCCCTCTCGGCTGGTGGGCGTGAATCGCAATCAGGAAGCCCAGCGTCTGGTCGAGTTGGAGACGAGTCTGGCCATCAACCGGCGCATTGGTTCGATCCTGGACCGGGATGCCTTTTCGTATGAGATTGCCGAACTGATTCGAACCAATTACGGCTATCATGATGTCCAGATCTTTCTCTGGTGTGAGGATGAACAGGCGCTTATTTTAGATAGGCCGGGCGTGGAACACGGCAATCCCGTTCATCTGGCCCTGGCCGACGCTTCTGTGCTGGGCCATGCGTTGCTGCGCAATCGGGTCATCTTTGTGCCGGATACGCGTCACAGCCAACGCTTTGCTCCGGATCCAAACTGGCCGGAGACGCGCTCGCGTGTTGTCGCGCCTATCCGCTTGGGCGCCAAGACCCTTGGCGTCCTCGATCTGCACAGCCGCCAGTTGCGGCGCCATACTCGCATTGAGTTGGATGCCCTACAGTCATTGGCCGACCAACTGGGTGTAGCCATGCGCAATACGGAGTTATATGCAGATGCATTGGCGGCGCGGGCTGAAGCCGAAAGGGCCAACCACCTCAAGACACGTCTCCTGGCCAACATCAGCCACCAACTGCGTACGCCGCTCAACGTGATCCTCGGCTATAGCCAGGCTGCATTGAGTGAACCGAATCCCTACGGCACGGCGCTTCCCGAGGAGCTTGTCCACGACCTCGGATACATTCGCAACAGCGGCGAGCACCTGGTGCGGCTGATCAATGACCTATTGGATATGTCACTGGCCGACATCGGCGCGCTGGACATCTTCCCCGAGTCCTTTGAGCCGCTTACGCTGCTGCGGGAGACATTTCATGGCATGACAGGTAGCTTCAGCGAGAATCAAGATGCCGACCAGGTCGTCGAATGGCGGATGCAGTTGCCCAAGAAACTGCCTGTGATTGAAGCTGATCCGGTTCGCGTGCGGCAGATCGTGCTGAACTTGCTCAGCAACGCAAGCAAGTTCACCGAATCCGGCCACATTACGCTGGGGGCTGCGGCTGAGGGCGTGTATCTTCATATCTGGGTTGAAGATACCGGCAGCGGCATCCCAGAGGAGATGCAGGATCAACTCTTCGAGGCATTCTCGGCGTCCGAGCAATCCGGTGGCGATGCAGAACGAGTGCAAACGGGCATTGGTCTGGGATTGAGTGTGACCAATCGACTTGTCAAGCTGCATAGTGGAAAGATAAGGATCGACAGCGCTGAGGGGAGGGGCACCGTCTGCCACGTCTATTTGCCGCTTGTCCGGGTCGAAGAACAGTCCGAGGATGGCAACAGTTCAACACGCACAGCGGCATCCGCAATGAAATTGGAGACCATCTTCAATGATCCGATTCTTCACGGAGCACTTCAACACGCTGGCGAGTTGGTTCAGCGGACAGCACTATATATTCAGGAAAATCAGACGGCCCCAATCACCCGTCAGGAGATTGCAGACAGCGTAGGAGTCAGTCCAGCCTATGTTTCTCGTCTGTTTCGCCAGGAGATCGGGATGTCTCCGGGCCAATACTTGAATCGTCTGCGTGTTGTCGAGGCGCAAAAATTGTTACTCTCCAGTAATGACAGTGTCACTGAAATCGCCGGCAAGGTCGGCTACAACGATGCTGCCTACTTTAGCCGCATATTCCGCAAAGAGATAGGTCAGCCGCCCCTAACCTATCGAAAGACCTATCGCAACCGACGCCCCTCATCACTGTCTTAGACGCCACCCTTATCGCGCAGATGTGCAAATTAGTGCGCATCTGTCCAAAAAAGAGTCATTTTTGTCCAAGACAGATTGCTCTTTCGCGCGTATTCTGTATGGAGTCTTCCCATTGCACAGTCTGAAGCACCCATCTTGGCATCGGCGCAGATCATATGCCAATGTCACCAACGAGCTCGACCATCGGCAGGCACGATTCTCATGGCATGCACAGATCCGGCGATTCTCATCGTGGAGGCTGATGTCGCCACCCGCGAACTGTATCGTCGTGAACTTGGCCGTTCCTATTGCGTTGAGGCGTGTGCCAGTGCGCGTCAGGCGGTCACAGCGTTGCAGACCAAGCAGATCAAGGCAATTGTGCTTGAGCCGGCAACCTTGGGCGACGACGTTTGGTGGTTTCTCTCTCAGCTACCGTCTGAATCGGACGGGGATAACGCTGGGCGCCCCCCCATCATTCTGTGTAGCACCGTTGATGAGCGCCGTCGTTGGTCGGAAATGGGTGCAGCCACCTATTTGATTAAGCCTGTGGTGCCGGCGAGATTGCTTGCTGCTCTGGAAAAAGTGGTGGGCGAGTTGCCTTCAGATATGGCCGACGCTCGGCCGATCCCTTCTAAATCAAGTTAGGATTGTCAAAGATGTCAACAGAGCTATCCAGCGGCACCGCTCCTGACGCAGTACAGACCCCAGTACAGGCAAAGATCGTGTCCGACCGTACACCCAACGCCTCCATTGATGACACCATCCTCGACATCAAGAATCTGCACACCTCTTTCTATTTGGAGAAGGGGACTGTACGCGCAGTGCGCGGTGTCGATCTTTCGTTGGGGCGACAGCAGACGCTCGGATTGGTCGGAGAGAGCGGTTGCGGCAAGAGCGTCACAGCCCAGTCGATCATGCGTCTGGTCAAATGGCCGCCGGGCAAGATCGATCAGGGCGAGATTCTTCTCTACCCCAAGGACGGCGGCGAACCGACCGATCTGGCCCAACTCGATCCCAAGGGTTCCAAGATGCGGCATATTCGCGGCGGCGAAATTGCCATGATCTTCCAGGAGCCGATGACTTCGCTCAATCCACTACAGACGGTCGGTAGCCAGATTGCCGAATCGGTCATGTTGCATCAACGGGTGGACAAGAACGCGGCGATGGACATTGCCGAGAATATGCTCTACCGTGTGCACATCAACGCACCGGCACAGCGGGTCAACGAGTACCCCCATCAGTTGAGCGGCGGCATGCGTCAACGTGTCATGATCGCGCTGGCGCTTTCGTGTAATCCGTCCATTCTGCTGGCCGATGAACCGACCACTGCCTTGGATGTGACAGTCCAGGCACAGATTCTCGATCTCATGCGCGAGCTTCAACGCGACTATGACTCGTCGATTGTCATGATCACCCACAACCTGGGCGTCGTGTCGCAGATCTCCGATTTTGTAGCCGTCATGTATCTGGGTCGAGTAGTCGAATATAGCGATACCCGAACCATCTTCCACATGCCCATGCACCCGTACACCGAAGGACTGCTCAATTCGGTGCCGGTTTTGGGTAGGAAGAGTAAATCGCTCGTGCCCATTGAAGGCATGGTTCCCAGTCCAATGGATGTCATCGCCGGCTGCGCTTTTGCATCGCGCTGTCCGCATACGATGAAGGTCTGCCGTGAGGAATTGCCGCCGCTGCGTGAGCACCAACCCAATCACTGGGCGGCTTGTTGGTTGCACGAGTAGGGGCGTGCCCTTGTGGCTGCCTGCTAGATTTTTCAACACAGAGGCACGGAGAATACACGGAGATCACGGAGAAAAGTCAGCTAGGCTCTTCCAAAATAGTAACTATACGGGAGTTGGCAAAGCCTCAAGCCATTCGAGGCAAAGATTTCCTTGCAACGTATATTTATTTCTCTGGAACGGCCTTAGTTGAGGGACAACCCGAGATCTTTGTGTTTCCAAATATTGTATCTTTATCACACCGAATGGAGGAAAGATGAAGAAGATTCTGTTTAGTATCTTGCTGATTGCTGTCTTGCTGCTGGCTGCCTGTGGCGGCGGTGGCGCGCCGGCAGATGCACCGGCCGAGGAAGCGGCTCCCGCAGAAGAAGCGGCGCCTACCGAAGAGGCCGCTGAAGAAGCTGCTGCCGGAGAAGAAGCAGCCGGTGAGTTGGCTGCACCAATTCCGTTTGTCGAGGGCAAGGCTCCCGGTGAAGGTGGTGTGATCGCCACCTATCCGCTGGAAGACCTGGTCCGCTACGAGGCCCTGCCTGAGTATTTCCAACCCGAGTGGATGGACGCGCTGGTAGAGGACGGCACGCTGCCCCCGGTCGAGGAACGTCTGCCGGCCGAACCGCAGGTGATTCCGACCGCCGGCATGTCCACCGGTCCCGGCGTCTACGGCGGTATCTGGCGCGACTTCTCTGGTTCACCCACCCAGGGCTGGAACCTCTGTGCCGGCCAATGTCAGGGTTGGTATGGCATCAACTACATCTACTCTGAAGCCCTGGTTGACTCTGCTCCGACCTTTATGCGTAGTGATGCTGTCGAGCCGCTGCCCAACTTGGCCAAGAGCTGGGAATGGTCTGAGGACGGCAAAGAGCTGACCATGGAACTGATGGAAGGCGTCAAGTGGTCCGACGGCACGCCCTTCACGGTCGAAGATGTCATGTTCACCTGGGAAGACAACATTCTCGATCCGAATGTCAACTCCTGGAAGTCGCGTACCTCCTGGCAGATCAATGGCGAGGATGTGACGCTTGAGGCTGTGGACGACAACACCATCAAGTGGACCTTCCCGGTGGAGAAGCCCATTGCCAAACTCTTCGACATGGACTTCCTTGACTTCACCATGTGCCCTGCGCATATCCTGAAACCGCTGCATCCGACCTACAATCCGGATGCCGACTACGAGACCTACGTGTCGGGTCTGCCCGCCGACGATCTGCCGCCCGTCAGCCTGGGCCCGTGGGTTGCCGTCGAATACAAGACCGACGAGTTCATGGTCATGCGTCGCAATCCCTACTACTGGAAGGTCGATGAGAACGGCAATCAACTGCCCTACATGAACGAAGTCACCTTCGAAAAGGGCGAAAGTGGTCTTGGTCGTACCCTGGGTACCATGGCCGGATCCAGTCGACCACTCCAACCTGGAGAATCCGAGCTCCTACGTTGAGGCGACCAAGCGAGTCCAGGAAGATGACGCTCACTTCGCCATCTACTGGGGTCCCGAGGCATTGGGCTTCCCGCTGCAACTCAACCTCTCCAGTAACCTAGGCGTCGAAAACGAGCGTGATGCAGCGTTGCGCGAGCTCTTCCGCGACCTGCGATTCCGCAAGGCAATCAGCTACGCCCTGGACCGTGACGGCATCGCTCAGTCCGTCATTCGTGGTCCCTTCCTGCGTGGCTTCCCCGGTGGCCTGGTTCCTGGCGCCTCGGAGTTTACCTATGACTCGGCTGTCTACTACCCCTACGATCCGGCAAGTGCGGCTGCATTGCTGGCTGAGTTGGGCTTCGAGGACACCGATGATGACGGCATCCTGAACTGGACCGACGGGCCGTTGGCCGGCGATAATCTGGTCATCGAGCTGAACACCGGTGAAGCCGCTGTCGCTGAGCAGCAGGTTGGAGAGGCCATCGTCGCGCTGCTGCGCGAGGCGGGTATCCAGATCAACATGAACGTTCTCCAGGGTCCCGCTGACGACGAAGCGATCCGCTCTGGAACTTGGGAGATGCGAGTTGATCGCACGGGCCAGGAATGGCTGACGCCGTTCACTCGCTGTACCGAACTGGCTCCGGTTACCAAGGAGACACCTGTCTGGCATCGCGAAGGCGCCGAACCGCGTGAATTGTTGGACTTCGAGGAGGAACTGGTTGCTATCGTCAACGAGTTCTGCCTGGAATCCGATACAGCTCGCCGTGCCGAGTTGATGCAGCAATACAATACGATCTTCACCGAGAATGTCTACAATGTCGGTACGGTCATCGGTCGCTACGGCCTTGGCCATTGCCGAGCGCTTCGAGAACCTGCCGACCGGCGCCCCGCCGTTCTACTATCACTGGACCTGGGGCAATGTCCGACCGGAACAGATGTGGATTGCTGAAGAGAACCAGGAACTGGTCTCTGAGACCATGCCTGAAGTCGTTCCGTTGTACGAACAGTAAATTATGGATGGCAGTAACGACTGATCTGGGCGTGCCTGCCAATTGATCGGAGATTGAGAGATTAGGGGATTGAAGTCAAGAACAATCCCCTAATCTCCTAATCTCAAGACTATGCAATCATTCTTTTCTATCGCTTGCGATTTCTTTGCAGGCAATGAGGTACGAGGGACGCCCTCATGTTGAACTATATTTTACGCCGATTGGTCTCAGCAACCTTCACTCTGCTGATCATCAGCGCCATCGCCTTTGCGATTATTCAATTGCCGCCGGGCGATTTCACCGACATCTACAAGGCCAACCTTGGTGAATCAGGGCGGTATGACCGAGAGTGAGGCCGAGGAACGCGTCGACTTCATGAAGGTGCGCTATGGACTTGACCAGCCCATGGTGATGCAGTACTTCAACTGGGTCAAGGGCATCGTGACCGAAGGCTCGTTCGGTTACTCGTTTGCGTACAGTCGTGACGTTGGCGAACTGATCGCCCAACGCCTGCCTCGCACGATTGCATTGGCACTGTCGGCACATCTGGTCTCGTCGGTTGTCGGGTTGACCGTTGGCATCTACGTGGCTCAGCGCCAATATAGCTGGTCAGATAATATCGCTGCCATCATTGCCTTTACGCTGACCGCCTTGCCGCGCTTCTTTATCGCGCTGGTAGTGATCTATCTGATTGGTCTTCCAGTTTGGGCAACAACATGTCAGTTCCTTCTATTCGCCTGAATATGTGATGGCGCCCTGGTCCTGGGATAAGTTCGTCGATCTGCTCAAGCATGTCTGGCCGGTCATTCTGATTGCAGGCTTGGGCGGTGTGGCGCGCAACATGCGCGTCATGCGCGGCAACCTACTTGATGTCCAACACCAGCAATTTGTCACCACCGCGTGGGCCAAGGGCCTGAAAGAATCGACGGTCATTAACAAGCATGCCGTCCCCAATGCCCTGCATCCGATTATTATGTACCAGGGCACGGTGATTCCGTACATGGTGCAGGGCGAGTTGGAAGTAGCTATCGTGTTGAGTATCCCTACAATTGCGCCCATGTTCTACCAATCGCTGCGCAACCAGGACATCTACATCACCGGCAGTATTCTGCTGATGTACGCCGTTCTGTTGATCGTCGGTAACCTGATCGCTGATTTGCTGCTGGCAGTGCTGGATCCGCGTATCCGGTATTCGTAGGGACGCGTTCACCACGGACACGGAGGAGACACGCAGGAGGCACAGAGGACCACGGAGGAAGAGCTATCTGTGACTATCAAAGAGTCATCCGTGTTCATCAGAGAGTCCACTGCAAGAACAGAAAATTAGCCACAGATGGACACAGATAGACGCAGATGAAGAGCATTTTTCTCCGTCTCTTCTCTGTGGTCTCTGTGCCCTCCTCCGTGCCTCCGTGGTGAATCAGACCTTTTTGCAGTAGAGTCATCTGTGACAGATCTTTTTACGACATCGTTCTAAAGAAATTGATGGTTTGGAGACAAGAGCATGAGTGAAGGAGTTTCTTCGCTACAGACAGACGAGACGTCGGACCCGGATGTCGCGATGCACATACCGATCGACGAATCGAGCGAGACCTACTCTCAACTTGTTTGGCGCCGCTTTCGGCGTAGCAAGATCTCGATTGTCGGCGCGCTGATGGTTCTGAGTTTGTTGATGCTGGCGATCTTTGGCGGTTTCTTTTCGCCGACTGATCCGACCAAGCTGGACATGGCTGCATCGTTCACGCCGCCCCAGCGTGTGCATTTCTTCGATGAAGAAGGCAACTTTCACGCGCGGCCATTCACTTACTTACAGGTGTTTGACTACGACCCGGTCACGTTCGAACCTGTATGGGTAGAGGATACGAGCAAGCCCTATGATATCTACTTCTTTGTTAAAGATTGGGAATATACGATTCTGGGCTTCATTCCGGCGAATTTGCATCTTTATCAAGCTGCAGAAGGCGGAACGGTCTATCTGTTAGGTACCGACAATCTGGGCCGAGATCTCTGGGGTCGTGCTTGTATCGCGGGTCGCATTTCACTGGCACTGGCGCTCTTTGCCGCCCTGATCAGTGTCACCGTCGGCTCGGCTGTGGGTGTGGTCTCCGGCTACTACGGCGGCTGGATCGACAACGTGATCCAGCGCTTCATCGAGGTGATCCAGTCGATTCCTGCGCTGCCGCTGTGGATGGCGCTGGCCGCCATCATCCCTGGCCATTGGGATCGCTTTGCCGTCTTCCTAGTCATGTCTCTCATCTTTGCATTGATTGGCTGGACCGTGCTGGCCCGTGAGGTTCGCGGTAAGGTTATGGCCTATCGCGAGACCGACTTCATTATGGCGGCCAAAGAGATGGGCGCCTCCGATCGCCGCATCATCTTCCGCCATCTCTATCCGCACTCGTTGTCCCATGTCATCGTCATCCTGACCCTGCAGATTCCCACAGTCATCCTGGCCGAGGCTTTCCTGAGCTTCCTGGGCATCGGCATTCAGGAGCCGTTGACCAGTTGGGGTCTGCTCATGCGCGATGCCCAGTCCATCGAGACCCTGGGCAGCCATCCGTGGGTCATGGTGCCGGCCTTCTTCATCGTCTTCGCCGTACTCGGCTTCAACTTCATGGGCGATGGGTTGCGCGATGCGGTGGATCCGTACTCGATCGTGTAGGAACTTCACCACAGAGGCACAGAGGGGCACGAGAACACAGAGGAAGCTTTCTGGAGGGAATTGAGAATGGCGTTGGGGACCCCCGAACTCAACAGGATATCGCATACGGTGATTGGTGCTGCAATGGACGTGCATCGTGTGCTGGGACCGGGATTGTTGGAGTCAGCCTACGAGAGTTGTCTGGCTCACGAATTGACAGAACGCCGGATCGGATATGAGCGACAGAAGGTGCTGCCGGTTTTGTACAAAGGTTTGCGTGTCGAAAGTGGATATCGCATCGATCTATTGATAGAAAATGTGCTGGTGGTTGAATTGAAAGCGGTCGAGGCAACCTTGCCGGTTCATGAAGCTCAATTGCTTACATACCTTCGACTCGGTGGATGGAAATTGGGACTATTGCTGAACTTCAATGTGCCTCTACTCAAAGACGGCATCAAACGCTTTCTACTAGACTGATCAGCGGCCGGTATCACGGGTACAGATATATGCACCGTCTTTCTCTGTTTACCTCTGTGAATTCTCTGTGCCTCTGTGGTAAAAAAACATGGTTCTAAACCTATGACAAATATGAGTACCGAAAACATTATCCTTGAAGTCAAGGGTCTCAAGCAATATTTTCCGATTCGTGCCGGTCTGTTCCAGCGGGTGCAGGGCTACATCAAGGCCGTGGACGGCGTCAGCTTTTTTGTGCGCGAGAACGAGGCTTTGGGGCTGGTCGGCGAGAGTGGTTGCGGCAAGACAACGACCGGTCGCTCGATCCTGCGCCTCTACGAACCGAGCGGCGGCGAAGTCTGGTACCACAAAGCTGACGGGTCGGTGATAGACATCGCCCAGATTAGCCAGTCTGAGATGAAACCGCTGCGTCGTGAACTGCGCATGATCTTCCAGGACCCGTTCAGTTCACTCAATCCACGCCATACGGTGCGCGATATCATCGCCGAACCGTTGGTGATCCATGGCGTGGCCAAGGGTAAAGACATTGATCACCGGGTGGCCGAGCTGATGGAGGCGGTGGGTCTCGATCCCGCCTATCGCGGACGCTATCCTCACGAATTCTCGGGCGGTCAGCGTCAGCGCATCGGTCTGGCTCGTACCCTCTCGCTGAACCCTCGATTGATTATCGCCGACGAGCCTGTTTCAGCGCTGGACGTTTCCATTCAGGCCCAGGTACTCAACCTGCTCATGCAGCTGAAAGAAGAACTAGGCCTGACGTTCATCTTTGTGGCCCACGATCTGTCTGTGGTGGAGCATTTTTGTGACCGCATTGCCGTTATGTATGTGGGCAAGATTGTCGAGATTGCTGAGTCCGAAGAATTGTTGGCCGATCCCAAGCATCCCTACACAGAAGCGTTGGTATCTGCTGTGCCGCCTGCCGATCCGGATATTGTTTCCAACCGAATTACGCTGCAGGGCGATGTGCCCAGCCCAGCCAACCCGCCTACCGGGTGCGTCTTTCACCCGCGCTGCTCCTATGCTGAAGAGATATGCAGTCAGGAGGAGCCGGTGCTTACCGAAGTGTCGCCGGACCACTTCGCTTCTTGTCATTTTGCTACCGAACTTGATCTCCGGGGCGTCCATTACTCCAGTGCCGACACGCCAACGTTGGAGGGGAACCAGTGAGTATGTCCAGCAAAATCTCAGCGTTTTTCGCCTACCTGCTGCTTATCGTTGGCTGGCTTTTTGTGATGATCTTCCGGCGCGGTGATGAATACGCCGTCTTCCATGCCAAGCAATCGTTGAGGCTGACGATCTTCGCTGTGGCCATTCCGGTGATCTGGGGCGTGGGTGGATACGTGCTTTCTTTTATTCCGTTCCTGGGGCCGATTATTGCCACCGCAACATTTACACTGGTCATGATTGCCGCTCTGGCTTTATTCATCGCCTGGATCTCCGGCATGTCCAATGCGCTGCGCGGCAAATGGTCTCAGGTGCCCATGTTCGGTGCGTAGCGCAATCAACCTCTGATAAGGTTTCTTTAGCGAACTATAGACCTATGAAGGATTCCTAATGCCCAAGATCACATTCATCGGCGCCGGGAGCCTGGTTTTTACGCGCCAACTCTGCAGTGACATTCTTTTGGCGCCGGCGCTTCAGGAGAGCACCATCACGTTGATGGACATCGATCCGCAACGGTTGGCGCAAGCACGCAGCATTGTGCAGGCCATGGTCGACCAGCGGGGATTGTCTGCGCGGGTGGAAGCCACAACCAGCCGGGCGGACGCTGTCTCCGGGGCCGATTACGTCGTGACCACGTTCCAGCAGGGCGGTCTTGACGCCTACAAGCTGGACATCGAGATCCCGCAGCGTTACGGTGTCGAGCAGTGTGTCGGCGATACGCTAGGCCCCGGCGGCGTCTTTCGCGCCTTGCGTACCATCCCCGTACTGGCGGAACTCTGCGACGAGATGGATCATCTTGCCCCCGATGCCTTGTTGCTCAACTACGTCAATCCCATGGCCGCCAACTGTTGGGCAGTAGAATCGTACAGCGCTCGCCCGCACGTGGGTCTCTGCCATAGCGTCCAGGGTACCAGCGAAATGTTGGCAAAGTGGATCGACGTGCCCTACGACGAGGTCAACTACGTATGTGCCGGCATCAATCATCAAGCATTTTTCCTGGAATTTCGCCGCAATCGTGAAGATATCTATCCACTGATCTGGGACGCAATTGAGCGCCCTGAAGTCTACGGACAGGAGCCGGTGCGCATCGACATGATGAAGTTCTTCGGTTTCTTCGTGACCGAATCCAGCGGTCATGCCAGCGAGTATCTGCCCTACTTCCGCAAGTCGGAGCAGATGGTCAATGAAGCCCTTGTCCCCAAGTTCACCGACGATGTCAACCTCTGGTATGACATGGGCCGCACCGGCGGCTATCTGCGCCACTGTTTGGATCGTCTGGAGACGTTTCAAGGCGAATATGAAGAGATTGTCGCTTCCGAACCCTTCAGCGAGCGCAGTCACGAGTACGGTTCGTGGATCATGGAGGCCATGGAGACCAACAATCCGGTACGCATCAACGGCAATGTCCCCAACTATGGTCTGATCAGCAATCTGCCGGAGGGCTGTTGCGTCGAAGTGCCATGCATGGTCGATGCCAATGGCGTTCAGCCGACCTGGATCGGCATGTTGCCGCCCCAACTGGCTGCATTAAATCGCACCAACGTCAACGTCCAGAGCCTGATTGTGGAAGCCGCGCTCAGCGGCAACACCGATGCCGTCTACCACGCCGTTGCCCTGGATCCGCTCACGTCCGCCGTCTGCACGTTGGAGCAAATCCAGGAAATGGTGGCGGAAATGCTCGAAGCGCAGTCTCCGTGGCTGCCTCAGTTCTAGCGGCAATGAAGGAACAATATTGATCCACCAAGAGCACGAAGAGCACGAATCATTCTGTTCGTGCTCTTCGTGCTCTTGGTGGAATATGCCAAGGCGTTCTATCGAAAGGAAGTGCCTATGTTTCTTGAGCTTCGACAATATGAAATCCGACCCGGCTGCCAGGCCGCCTGGATCAAGTTGATGGAGGAGGAGATCATCCCGTTTCAGGTCTCCAAGGGGATGGTCGTCATTGGAAGTTTTGTGGGCGAGCAGGACGAAAGCATCTACTACTGGATTCGCCGTTTCGAGAGCGAGGAGCAGCGCGTCGCACTTTATGCCGCCGTCTACGAATCAGACGAGTGGGTAAACGACATCGGACCCAGGGTCGGTGAACTCATGAACCGTGAGGCGATCCAGGTCACGCGGATCGTGTCCACACCCAAGTCCGTCATCCAATAGTGGATGTTTGAAACAACAATCAACAATCGACAAATACATGAGATTTTGCCACAGATAAACACGGATGGACACGGATAGGTCACAAATATAGTGATAGGTTTTTTAGTGGCAGATCCATCCTGTTGAGAATCTGTGCCTCATCTGAGCATATCTGTGTTCATCTGTGGCAAAAACAGAGCGCCAAGACCAAAAAAGGAATCAAAATGCCCAAAATCACGTTCATCGGAGCCGGCAGTTTTGGCTTCACCCGCAAGCTAGTAAAAGACGTCTTGACCTTCCCGCTACTAGAAGGCTCGACCATTACGTTGATGGACATCGATCCCGTCCGTCTTGACTACATCACGCGTGCCGTTCAGCGCATTGTCAACGAGGGCGGCTATCCTGCCACCGTCGAGGCGACCATGGATCGTGAGGAAGCGCTGACCGGCGCAGACTACGTCATGGTCACGATCCTGGCCGGCTCGACCGACGTCTGGCGCCACGATATCGAGATCCCCAAGAAGTATGGCGTTGACACCAATGTGGGCGACACCCGTGGTCCGTCGGGCATCTTCCGCGCTCTACGCACCATCCCGGTGATGGTCGACATCGCCAAGGATATGGAACGTCTCTGCCCCAACGCCACCATGCTCAACTACACCAATCCCATGGCCATGCTCTGTCGGGCCATGGAGATGGAGACCGACATCCGCTTGACCGGCCTCTGCCACAGTGTCCAGGGGACCAGCAAGATGCTGGCCGATTGGATCGGCGCTCCGTACGAGGAGATCACCTACACGTGCGCCGGCATCAACCACATGGCCTGGTATCTGGACTTCCTCTGGAATGGCGAGGACGCCTATCCGCTGATCCGCAAGGCCATTCTGGAGAATGAAGAGATCTACAACGAAGAGCAGGTGCGTAACGAGATGTTCCTGGCCTTCGACCGCTACGTTACCGAGTCCAGCGGCCACAATTCGGAGTATAATCCCTGGTTCCGCAAGCGCCAGGATCTGATTGAGAAATATTGCACCGACGGCACCGGCTGGAACCCCGGCGAATATGCCTATATCCTCAAGGAATACCAGAAGCGCAACGATACCTGGCAGGAGACGATCACAGAATGGCTCGACGATCCGGAACCCAAGGACCTCACTCGTGGTCACGAATATGCCGCGTACATTGTCAACGCGCTGGAAGGCGGCGATCCGTTCAAGTTTAACGGCAATGTGGCCAACACGGGACTTGTCACTAATCTGCCCGACGGGGCCTGTGTCGAGGTGCCGGTCTGGGCCAGCCGCAACGGCTTTGAGGCCGTAGGCGTCGGCGATCTGCCGCCCCAATGCGCCATCCTGACCAATCAGAGCGCCCAGATCGAAGAGATGGCCGTCAAGGGCTGTCTCACCGGCGATCGGCGCATGATCTACCAGGCCATCGCCAACGATCCGCTGACCGCCGCCGTCCTCTCTCTGGCCGAGATCCAGGCCATGGTGGATGAGATGTTTGCGCAGAATGAAGGGTATTTGCCGACGTTTGAATAAGGGCGATGCGTACTGCGTACTGCGTAAGGTCTCATTGAGAACGTATTGCCGACATTGGTATCGCCCATGATCACATGCGATTCGAGGGCAGAGAGAATTCTGCTGACGAAACCTTACGCGAGATACGAAAGTACGCAGCACAATCAACACAGAGAATCCAATGACAACAAGCACATCTCAGACCCAACCTCACGCAGCACGCAGCACGCAGCATGCCGCTCCCTCCAATATCCTCTTCATCACCGCCGATCAGCTACGCGGCAGACGCGCTGGGCTGCTATGGCAATGAGTGTATCGATACGCGCAACATCGATGCGTTGGCCGCGAGGGGCGTGCGTTTCACACGCATGTTCGCCGCCTATCCGGTCTGTGCGCCCAATCGGGGCAGCATTGCGACCGGGCGCTATCCGACCATCCACGGACTGCGCGCCAATGGCATGCGGCTGCCGAAGAGCGAGTTGACGATGATGGACGTGCTGCGCGAGAACGGATACCGAACCTACGGCGCAGGCAAGATGCACTTCGGCCCGCAATGGCAATTCCCGGCCGACGGCTCGGCGATCAAGGATCCCGACCCGTCGACCGCGTACAATCCGCAGCCGCAGCCCGACGAGTTTCCCTGGTACGGTTTCGACCAGGCCGCACTGACCGAAGACCATCGTACCGGTCCCTACGCCGACTATCTGGCCGAGCACGGCTACAATGTCTGGGATGAACTGCACAGCGCTTCCTATCCGCAGTCATCGACCGAGCCGTCGCCCTTCCCGGAAGAACACCACCAGACGACCTGGATCACCGACCGGGCGCTGGACTTTGTGCGTGAGGAGCGGGGAGAACAGCCTTTCTTCCTCTGGGTCTCCTATGTGCATCCCCATCATCCCTTCAACCCGCCGGCGCCCTACGACACGCTCTACTCTGCCGACGAGATGCCGTCGCCAGTCTGGGATGCCGATGAAGTGGCGGGCTGGCCGGAGGCCTACCGGGAGAAGTTCTTTGCACTGGGCAGCGGTCACGAGGCGGTCGGCCTGTGCGACATGAGCGATGAGGAGTTTCGTCACATCAAGGCCGTCTACTACGGCATGGTCACCCAGATCGACCGCAACGTCGGGCGCATTCTCGATGAGCTGCGAGCGAGAGGCGAGTTGGAGAAGACGATCATTGTCTTCAATGCCGACCACGGCGAGATGCTGGGCGATCATCGGCTGCTCTTCAAGGGCACGACCTACGACTGCATCACGAATGTGCCACTGATTATCTGTCGCCCTGGTGAGCAGGATCCTGACGGGGAAGGTGGCGCAGTACGTGAGCTGTTCGCAAATTCAACCGACATCATGCCCACGCTGCTGGAGATGGCAGGCATCGCCGAGCCAGAGCCATCGCCCATACAGGGCCATTCTCTAGCCCCGGCTATGACCGACGACGACTATCACATTCGTGACGACGCTTTCATCGAGAACCCGGGCGAGCGCCGTACTATCCGCACGGCCGATGCCTTGCTCACATGGCATGGGCGCAACACCCGCGGCGAACTCTATGACCTGACGACCGATCCCAATTGCTTTGTCAATCTGTGGGAAGAGCCGGCCGCCGCCGGACTCAAGTCCGATCTGCTCGACCTGTTGCTGGCACGCATGGCACAGAACGTCGATCCACTGCCTGCACAAGAGGGGCCGTGGTAGCGTGGTACTAGGATCGGATTCTGTCACAGATGGACACAGATGGTTTTCGATGACCACAGATACTGTGATGACCGTCTGTGACAGCATGGGACCAACCCAATGGGCATCCGTGGTTATCAGTTTCTTATCTGTGTCAATCTGTGGCAAATTCCCATTGCCGCGTCAGAATCAATTTGTTGATGCAATGAAATCCAACCTGGAGTGTAAACCATGACCAAAATCAGTATGCTCGGCGCAGGCAGTACTGTCTTCGCCAAGAACTTGATGGGGGACATCCTCAGCTATCCCGAGCTGGAGGACGCCACCATCAGCCTGCACGATATCGATGAGCAGCGGCTTGCCACCTCAGTGGTGGTAGCCCGCAACATCGCCGACACTTTGGGCATCGCCCCGACCATCGAGGCGACTACAGACCGGCGTGAGTCGTTGGACGGCGCCGACTATGCCATCTCCATGATCCAGGTAGCGGGCTACAAGCCGGGCACCGAGATTGACTTCGAGATTCCCAAAAAGTATGGCTTGCGCCAGACCATCGCCGATACGTTGGGTATCGGCGGCATCATGCGCGCGTTGCGCACCATCCCTGTGCTGCTCGACTTCTGCTACGACATGGAAGAGCTGTGCCCTGACGTGACCTTCCTGCAATATGTCAACCCCATGGCCATGAACTGCTGGGCCATCGACCGGGCAACCAGCATCAAGACCGTCGGTCTCTGTCACAGCGTGCAGGGCACGGCCATGCAGCTTGCCCGAGACATCGACGTGCCCATTGAGGAGATCAACTATGTCTGTGCCGGCATCAACCACATGGCCTTCTACCTGACCTTTGAGCGCGACGGTGTCGATCTCTATCCCGAGATCCGCAAGGTGATCGAGGAAGGTCGTGTGCCGGATTGGAATCGGGTTCGCTATGAGATGCTCAAGCGGCTGGGCTATTCGGTCACCGAGTCCAGTGAGCATTTTGCCGAGTACGTGCCATGGTTCATCAAGCGCGACCGCCCGGATCTCATCGAAGAGTTCAACGTGCCGCTGGACGAGTACATCCGCCGCTGCGAGCTACAGATCACCGGGTGGGACTTCATGCGTCGCAAGCTGGAGGATCCCGAACTGGATCTCTTGGATGAGTTTGTGGCGGCCATGAAGGATGCCGGCATCGCTGAAGAGCATGTGCCGCTGATCGTCGACAACTTCAACAATGTCAACAAGGTGGAGCGAAGCCACGAGTACGGCTCCGGCATCATCCACAGCATCGAGACCGGCGAGCCTCGTGTGGTCTACGGCAACGTGCCCAACAATGGCCTTGTCGACAATCTGCCTCAGGACTGCTGCGTCGAAGTGCCCTGCCTGGTCGACAAGAACGGCATTCAGCCGACCAAGATCGGCGCCCTGCCGCCCCATCTGGCTGCGCTCATGCAGACCAACGTCAACGTGCAGTCGCTGACGGTCGAAGCCGCGCTGACCCGCAAGCGCGAGCATATCTACCACGCGGCCATGCTCAGATCCGCACACCGCGGCCGAGCTCGATCTGGATCAGATTTGGAATTTGGTCGACGACCTGATTGAGGCCCACGGGGATCGGCTGCCGGAGTACCGCTAGTGGTCTGTTAACGGACATTGTCATTCCGATGAGCGAACCGAAGAGGAATCTCAGCGATGTCAACGCGAGATTTCTCGCTTCGCTCGAAATGACAGAATCCTCCTTAACGATGCACTAGGACAAGATGGTGTTTCGTTCGGTCAAGCCAGCCAAAGCCGGCAACGCGACAAGGTCTAAATGCTCGCCGCGTTGCCGGCGTCACCATCGTCTGCCAGCGCATACTTGACCCATGGCTGATTGGCGGCGTTCACCAGTCGCCGGTCAGCCGTCCAGAGCTCGCAGCCCAGCGTCTCTGCTGCAGCCAGATAGAAGCTGTCATAGGCGGCAGCGAGCTTCAGGCGCACGGTCCATTCAACGGCCCGGAGAACAAGATGGCTGTCCGCCTCCAATATCTGGACGTCAAACTCATTGGTCAACCGAAACGCCATGTCAGCCTGCGTTGGCGAAAGCTGTGAAAAATGGAGAAGTTTGCAGATTGCTGAGGTCATCTCATAGACGTAGAGCGATGGTGCGCAAAGGGCAATGCCATCTCGCCGCCAACCTTCCACGATGTCTAGCAGTCGCTGTCTATCTTCATTTGGCGCGAAGAGGCGAAGAGTGAAGCTGGCATCAACTACCAGTGATTCCGATGATGTGGTCAATGCGTTCCTCGCGGTCGCTATCCATTTCCTCAATCAACATATCTAGGTCTATCGGCTCTCCGCCCCGGCTATCGAGGATCTCTGCCGCCAATTGATCGGCCTTCTCGCGCCAGCATTCGAACGCAGCGAGCCGCTCTTCCGCCTTCTCCTGTTCAAGTCGTTCATAGTCGGCGATGCTGACGAGCGCGGCCTTGGGCTTACCCCTGGACGTCAACACGATCCGTTCGCCGCCGAACGCCACCCGATTCGCCAGTTCGGAGATATCGCGTTTGACCTGTCCAATACTTACCTGTGTGCCAGCCATGGGTTTCTCTCCTGGAATGTTGCAATATCCTGATAATGCAACATTGTACGCCATTTTTTCCGTGTAATCAACCATATTCGATCTGAGCGTCTACACCGTTCGCTATACGCCCTGACGATGATCGAGAGGACGAAGAGCACGTCGTACTGGCGCTAGATTTCATCCTCCACGGAGGGCCCAACTACGATGGTGCCATAAACGCCTGAATGCCTGTCTGGGCACGGCCCAGAATCAACGCATGGATGTCATGCGTGCCCTCGTAGGTGTTGACCGCCTCCAGGTTCATGACATGGCGGATGACATGGAACTCGTCTGAGATGCCGTTGCCGCCGTGCATGTCGCGTGCCATGCGTGCGATGTCGAGCGCCTTGCCGCACGAATTGCGCTTGACCAGCGAGATCATCTCCGGCGCAGCCCTGCCTTCGTCCATCAGGCGACCGACGCGCAGCACGCTCTGCAAGCCGATGGTGATCTCGGTCATCATATTGGCCAGCTTGAGTTGGATCAGCTGATTGGCGGCCAGCGGACGTCCGAACTGGATACGATCCAACGTGTATTGGCGTGCGGCGTGCCAACAGAATTCGGCAGCGCCCAGCGCGCCCCAGGCGATGCCGAAGCGGGCCTTGTTCAGACAGCCGAACGGTCCCTTCAATCCCTTCACGTTGGGCAGCAGGTTCTCATCCGGCACAAAGACCTCGTTCATCACGATCTCGCCGGTGCTGCTGGCGCGCAGGCTGAACTTGCCTTCGGTCTTGGGCGCGCTCAGGCCGTCCATGCCCTTGTCCAGGATGAAGCCGAGAATGTCGCCGTCCTGAATGCCGAGTTCGTTGTCGCCCAGGCCGTAGCCCTTGGCCCAGACCACGAAGACGTCGGCAACCGGCGAGTTGGTGATCCACATCTTGTTGCCATGGACGGTCCAGCCGCCGTCGACCTTGGTGGCGCGGGCCTCCATGCTGCCGGGATCGCTGCCGTGATCGGGCTCCGTCAGGCCAAAGCAGCCGACCAGTTCGCCGGACGCCAACTTCGCTAGATATTTCTGTCGCTGTTCTTCCGTGCCGTAGGTGTAAATAGGATACATGACCAGCGAACTTTGCACGCTCATGGTGCTGCGGTAGCCGCTGTCAACCCGCTCCACCTCACGTGCAATCAGCCCATAGGAGACCGAGTTCAGCCCGGCCGCGCCATACTCTTCGGGGATGGTCGGCCCGAGCATGCCCATCTCGCCCATCTCGTTGAAGATGGAGCGGTCGAAGATTTCGTGGCGGTTCGCCTCCAGCACGCGAGGCATCAGCTTGCCCTGGCAGTAGTCGCGCGCTGCATCACGAACCATGCGCTCTTCGTCCGACAACTGATCATCGAAAATAAACGGATCATCCCACCGGAACGTCGGTTTCGCCATGATCTTTCAGCCCTTTCTTTCTGTTTTACTGCGAAGCGAATGCTTTGCGATTTCAGTACTTCACGCTCTGTCATTCTGAGTGGGTCTACAGCACCCCAACACTTTGGCAAATGACCGGCAAAGAATCTCATCGCAGGTGGAACCATGAACTATTGTCTTTGCATCAATTCATTCTATATCCGGAGTCTATCCCTTGACAATTGTGCTTCATGCGTCGCCTTCCCATTCGGCCTGATCTTTGGCGTTTTTTTTGCTTTTGGTCTCCCGCCGAATATCCACCATAATGGAGATAGAGTTCTTTGTGAAGCTATCTGAAAAGTTCCGCAGGTGTATACGCATTCCGGGACTGAGCCGTGGCCAACGTCTTTTCGCCCGAGTATTGCGGCTCAATCCTGGAATACTGAGCCGAGTCCAGCCACATTTCAGGCAGCTTTCAAGGCCTGCAATTGGTTGTGCCTGCCTCATACACATCGTGGCCCCGATGCCATCGGTCTCTGGGGGCCGGACTCGTCCCAATCCGGCGTCGATGTTATGTACATGGCTGAGTTGATGGAAACAACTGTCTCTCTGGCGCTGGAAGCGCTCAGTGACATGCGTTCAGCAGATGTACGCGTTGGGTCGATTGAGGTGTCCGGTGTTGCCTAAAATGCACGCGATCCTGAGATTCTCGATATCCAGCTGAGTTGTCTTCAGTTTGTGGATGCGATGACTAAGGCTGCACTGAGCGTGCTTGACAAAGCGGAGGCCGGGACTGTTGACCAACTCGCGTATGATCGCTACTTGTCTGTCCGTGCCGTTGGACAATCCGCTCTTTCTGATGGCATCGTAGGCCGGGTTGGTGCCCCATCCGCGTCAAGCTAAGGCTCAAGCTAGATCTGCCACCGGTTTGAACCGGCAAGCAGCAACGGCTGAAGCCGGCTGCTAAGAGCGAAAAGCCGCCTCAGCGGCTGAGATCTAGCGCCTGAGGGCGCTTTTCGATGTTAGCGGCGGGATTCTATCCCTGCCGAAATCGACGGCATCGCGTGGCATATCGCTTAGCTTGATGCCTATGGGTTGGCGCCCGCACTGACAGAGGACGGCGCTGTCCCAGTTGAGGCCAGTCTGCTCAAGCTGGCCGGGACATGGCTCTTTGCCGTGCCGGGCGAGTTGTTCCCGAAGCTGGGTCTGGTGCACAGAAAAGATGATGTTGGACGCAGGCGCAGAGCAGGCCGTCATCATCGGTATGGCCAACGATGAACTGGGCTACATCCTGCCGGCAGAGGACTTCGTCATCCCCGCTGATTTGCAGGAACCCGGCGAATCCTACGAGGAGAGCATGTCAGTTGGTGTGGAGATCGGTCCGAAGTTGACCGAGATGTTGGCGGATCTGCTTGTGCGCGAAACGGGCTAGATCGCCAGCGTCATTTGTAGCACGACATTTGTGTCGTGCTACAGCTTTCATGCCCGTCTTTGGCTGAAGATAGCCTCAAACTTCATAAATACGGAGAACGAATATGCAAAAAGTACGAACAGCGCTGATCGGCTGCGGTAAGGTCGGACATACCCACGCCGGCGCCTTTGCCGAACTACCCGAGTCTGACTTCGTTGCCGTCTGCGACAGCGACCTGCGGCGGGCCGAGGAATTCGCCGCCCAATACGGCGTCAAGGCCTATGCGGATATCACCGAGATGGTGACAGACGCGCAGGTCGGCGCGGTGTCGGTCTGCACGCCCCATCCCTTGCATGCGCCGCTGGGCATCCAGGCAGCCAGAGCAGGGGCCAATGTGTTGCTGGAAAAGCCGATGGCTTCCAATTTGAAAGACTGTGACGATATGTTGGCCGTGGCCGACGAGACCGGGATCAAGCTGGGCATCATTAGCCAACGTCGCCTCTACGAGCCGGTGCAGCGCATCCGAGAGGCCATCGATGCCGGTAAGATCGGTACGCCGGCGCTGGGTACCCTGCTCATGCTTGGCTGGCGCGACAGAGCGTACTACGATTCGGATCCGTGGCGCGGTAGTTGGGCGGGCGAGGGCGGCGGCGTGCTCGTGAACCAGGCGCCCCACCAGTTGGATATTCTTCAGTGGCTCATGGGGCCCATCGACGAGGTCTTTGCCTATTGGGTGAATCTGAACCACCCTTATATCGAAGTTGAGGACACGGCGTTGGCCCTGATTCGATTCAAAAACGGCGGCGTCGGCAACATCGTCGCCAGCAACTCGCAGAAGCCGGGCATCTATACCAAGGTCCATATCCACGGATCCAACGGCGTGTCGGTCGGCGTGCAGACCGATGGTGGCTCCCCGTTCATTGCAGGCATGACGTCGGTCCTTGAACCGCCTGTCAACGATGTCTGGTCCGTTCCCGGTGAGGAAGGGCTGCTGGAGGGCTGGAACGCCGAGGATGCCGCCACCTTTGAATCGGTGGACCCGGCCACCTTCTACCACAAGCTCCAGATCCAAGACTTCCTGCAGGCCATCCTGGAGGATCGCCCACCCATGGTCGATGGTGTCGAAGGACGCAAGGCTGTCGAGTTGATTGAGGCCATCTACCGGTCTCAGCGCGATCATGCACCGGTGAAGTTTCCTTTGGAGGCGGAAGGTTAGGAGTTTCTCGCAGAGAGGATGGAATGCGGATAACGCGGATTCCCGCGGAGAAAGGCAAGAAAGATCCGGCAGGAAACGCCAGGTTCGTGTTGTCCGCGTACGTCGTCTGTCGCCGAAATTCGTGATGGCGCGGTCTGACTTCGGCATCGTTTAGTTCGCACGCCCACGTGCGAACTGGGCACGAATTGGTCGTCATTGGTGTAAACCCGTGCGCACGTGGGCGTGCGCACTGAACGAATAATCAGAAAAAAGGGGGAACCAATGAAACGTCTAGAAGGCAAGAACGTGTTGATCACCGGGGCCAGCAGCGGCTTCGGCCGTGGAATCGCGCTGGTCTGTGCGCGGAGGGAGCCAATGTAGCCCTGGTGGCGCGCTCAGGGCAGAAGCTGCGTGAGGTGGCGTTCGAAGCCCGGCAGATGGGAGTGGAAGCCGTCAATTGTTTGTGTGACGTCGGCGACGAGGGCCAGATTCTCACCGCTATTGCCCATGCCAAGACCCATCTGGGTCCCATTGACGTCCTTGTCAACAATGCCGGCACCAACGTCCCCGCTCGCAGTATCCACGACACCTCGGCCGAAGAGTGGCGTTTGTTGCTGGAGGTCAATCTGACCAGTGCCTTCCTCTTCACCAAGGCGCTGATGCCCGACATGATGGCGCGAAAGCAGGGCATCATCATCAACGTGGCCTCGCGTGCGGCGACCTTTCCATCGTTGCTCTCCGGCGTCGGCTACGCCACATCCAAGATCGGCATGCAGTCGCTGACTGCCGTGACCAACGAAGAGGGAAATCCGGCCAATGTACGCGCCTGCGTCATCAACCCCGGCGAGGGCAACACCGCCATCCTCGACCTGCGTGCTGAGCCGCCGAGCGAGGACTCGCGCGTCAACATGCTTCAACCGGAGGATCTGGGTGAAGCCGTTGTCTTCGTGGCTACATTGCCGCAGCGGGCCAACGTCTGGCGTATGGACATGACGCCGACGCAAAAGCGGGAGGGGCGAATCTGACGCCGCCTCACCCTGCCATGGCGCAAAAGGCGCCATGGCGATCCCTCTCCACTCGTGGAGAGAGACGCGTAGCCTCCGTTCAGGAAGCGAAGCAGGGTGAGGCGATGTCCCGACGCGTCGAGTCCCTGAGGTCCGGCTGAACCCTCATTGTTAGCAGCCGGACTCATCCCCGCGAAAACGAAATGTCAACAAAATCCAACAAGGATACAAGATGCCCACAATCGATGAATTGCGCCAAAAATGGTTTCTCGACGTCGACAATGACGCTGGGTTTCCGCCTCCAACGCGCCACCCTTCCGCTCTGGTGCACCCCTACACTGATGGCAATCGGGTTACGCCGATCTTGAATGGCGCTGACTACATGGCTCGAGCCTACGAGCTGATCCGTGCCATGATCGACAGCGAGGATCCATCGGCCTGCCACCTCTGGATCCATGCCTGGCGCATTGAGCCGGTCAAGGTCCTGGGCGAGACCGCAGACGGACCCGACGCCGAATCGCTGCTGGCAGAGGCCGCGCTTGCCGGTGTGCAGGTGCGCTTCCTGGCCTCCGGTCACGATCCCCATGCCAAGGAGGTCGCAAAACGGATCACTGCCGCCGGCGGTGAGGGCGCGTGCGACCGGCGTACCAGCACCTTCGGCAGCCATCATCAGAAATTTATCGTCTTTCGCTTTCCCGAAGGGGACGGGGGAAGCGATTGGCGTGCCTTGCTGGGCTCGGGCGATTTTCTCTTCGCGCGTTGGGATACCCAAGACTGCAATCCCGATGAGCCGGATCGCTCGGAAAAAGGCGCGCCGACCCATGACGTCTGGTTGGAGATTGAAGGACCGGCGGTCTATGACGTGGCGTTGCATTTCGCCGAACGTTGGAATGATTCCGAGGGACGTAAGCAGACCGCACCACGGTTGTCGAGCACGTTGCCGACTTCATTCACGGACGAGGTCATCGCACCGGTCGGACCCCATTCACTGCAACTGCTGCGTACTTATCCGATCCTCAAACGTGGCGGATTCTCCTGGTCCAAGCAGGGCGAGTTCACCATCTGGGCCGCCTACTTGAACGGCATTCGCCAGGCCAAACGTTACATCTATCTGGAGGACCAGTACTTCTACTCGTTTCAGGACCCGCCAATCAGCGGTCGACCCCAGGAACCGCTCTATCCCTACGACATCGTTGTGCAGTTGGGCGAGGCCATCAAGCGTGGCGTCGATGTGCTGGTAACCGTGCCCAGCCGCAAGGGCGATTGGCGCAAGCACTACGAGCTTCAGCAGCGGGGCAAGGCCTTCCACTATCTGGCAGACTGCTCAAGCCAGCCCGGCGCGGGCAGCGTCATCGGCTGCTTCCTGCGCAAGGGCGAGATGGATCCCATCATCCACGCCAAGATCATGCTGGTAGATGACGAGTATGCCATTGTGGGCAGCGCCAACATTGGCATGCGTAGTATGACCTACGACTCAGAGGTCTCGTTCGGCGTGGTCGATGCCGACGGGAATCTTGTGCGTGAACTGCGTACCGACATCTGGGCCAAACATATGGAACATGCTGAGCCACGTGATCTGGATGATATTGACGTTGCGATCGAAGCCTTCGAGCGTAGCGCCGTGGATGAGACGGGTCGACTACGGATGTTGCCGTCAAAGTTGGTGAACTACCCCTTCCCCTACCGCTGGATTATGAACGGGATCATCGATCCGTAT
>CAWKCP010000031.1:0-11713 GCA_963848115.1 uncultured Chloroflexia bacterium
GAGCGGATATCCTGCATTAAGTCGGCGGTTTCTTCAGAGGGGCCAACCCCCAATTCCTCCTTAAGCAGTCGCACACAGTGGGCATACTGGCGCGCGGCTTGGGCCTGTTGTCCAGACCATGCGTACAAGGTCATGAGGCAACGGTGAGCCGATTCGTCGAGTGAGTCAATGGTGAAGCAACGGTGCGCACGCTCGATCGCTGTCTGGGAATTGCCCTGCCGGCCATAGCCGTAGGCCAGGGCGAGCATTGCGCTGGCTGCTTCTCGTTGCAGGGTTGTCCTTTGGTAGGTTTGCCATTCCTCAAAGGGCGCGCTGTCGGGCACGCTGAAACCTGCCATGAAGTCGCCATGAATAAGGGCTACTGCCTGCTCTAGTTCTGCAAGCGCCTGCGGAGAGGATAGTTCCGAGTCGTAGTCATGCGCAGACTGAAGATGGCGGCGAAAGTGATGAACATCCACCTCTAAAACTGGGCTGGGCGTCATGCCCAATATCTGTCGATCCGCTTGAAAATCGGTGGTTCCAAGGTGCTTGGTAAACGCGTGGAAGGCTTGGCGTAGATAGGTGCGCGCTCTGGTCTGGTCGTACTCCGGCCAGAGCAGGGCTGCCAGCCTATCTCGACTGTGTGCCGACTCCGTCACAGCAAGATAGGCCAGAAGGGCAAAGGATTTTCGAGTACTGAGAGAGATGGGCTCACCATCGATGAAGATCTCAGGTGACCCCAGCAAATTTAGTTTGGCGTTGACCATTGGCGCCGACCTCCTCAATACCATTATTTCACATTCAAAGGACGATGGCAATGGTTTCCATTCAAAATAGGAGGTGCTTCGCGGCCAGGGTGACGCGATTTTCTACGCGGTTGCTACGCTCTTTTCTACGCACGGCCAACGCGGCCCGGTTACACTCATGTATAGATGGATTGGTTAAATTGGATGAGTTCATCTTTTTGAGCGATATCCAGAGCCGACCCAGGCGCACGTCAGGCGACCATCTCGGTAGCCGGTTGAACCAAGTTGGATTCAGAAAGGGGAGAAAAATGCGAAACTTCATCATCGTCAGCATGTTGGTGTTCCTGTTAGCATCGTTGAGCGCTTGCGCACCGTTGGAGGCGCCTACTCAGGCAGTGGAAAGCGAAACAGTGGGTTCAATGTCATCCCTAAGCGGCACGTACGCCGCCGTGATTCCCACCGATAATCGGCCGGAGATACCGGATAACTTTGGCGGGTTGGCCGGCGAGTGGGAGATGAAGTTGGACGTAGATGGCTCCTTCCAACTCTACCAAGAGGGGAATCTGCGCGCCGAAGGGATTTTTGCCGTAGAGGATGACCTGTTCAAGATGACCGGTCTCAGCGGCGATTTCAGTCAATCGGATTCTCCGGGTGTATACCAGTGGAAGATAGACGGCGATCATCTGCTATTGCAGGCCGTCACGGACCCCATCGAACCACGACGCTTCACCCTGACCTGTATGCGATGGCAACGTGTTTAGCGGCATACGGCAAGGCAATGGCTTTTGGGTAGGGCGGACCGCCAGGTCCGCCCGATAAACCGTCAACATTATCGGAGTTTCTTCCTGCTAAACTCTCCATCAATTGCCCAACCCCACGCTTGCTGATACACTCAACCGGCAGTCCGAGTTGACGAAATTCACGCAGCACGTAGCAAGCAGCTAGCATCCAATCTATGAATCTCCTCACCATCGAAAACCTATCCAAGCAGTTCAGTGAACGACTGCTCTTCGAGAACGCCAACCTGCGCATCAACGAAGGCGATCGTGTTGGGCTGATCGGCGTCAACGGTAGCGGCAAGAGCACGTTGCTGCGCATTGTCGCCGGGACCGAAGCGCCCGATACCGGTTCGGTGACAACGTGGGGCGGCTTCCGTGTCGAAATGCTGACCCAGGAACCGGTGCTGGACGATACACTTACGGTGCTTCAGACAATCTTTCACTCGGACTCGCCCCAGATGCAGCTCTTGCGCGACTATGAGCAAGCTTCGCTGGCATTGCAGCAGTCGCCCGAGGACGAAGTGCTGCAAGCCCGCCTGTTGCAGGTGAGTGTAGAGATGGATGCCAATCAGGGTTGGACGGCCGAGGCTAATGCCAAGGCCGTGCTCAGCCGACTGGGCATCGACATGTTTGATTCGCTGGTGGGCACGCTCAGCGGCGGCGAGCGCAAGCGCGTGGCTCTGGCCCGCGCCCTCATCGACCGTGCAGATTTGCTTGTGTTGGATGAGCCGACCAACCACATCGACGCCGAGACCATCGCCTGGCTTGAGGACTACCTGGCCACCACGCCCGGTGCGTTGCTGATGGTAACCCATGATCGCTACTTTCTGGACCGCGTCGTCAACCGCATCGTCGAATTGGAAAGGCGGGTGTTGGTCTCCTACGCCGGCAACTACAGCAAATATCTGGAAGACCGGGAGCAACGTCAGATCAAGCTTGGCGACGAGGAGGCGAAGCGCCAGAAACTGATCAAGCGGGAACTGGAGTGGGTGCGTCGAGCGCCCATGGCGCGTGGCACCAAGCAGAAGGCACGCAAACAGCGCGTTGAGGAGTTGATGCAGATCTCCTACGACCGGGGCGACGAGCGGGTCTCCATCGCATTGGCCGGGCAACGCCTGGGCAAGAAGGTCCTGACAGCGACGGGCCTGACCAAGCGTTATGGCGACCGTACGATTCTGGATAATATGGACTTCTCGTTGGAGCCGGGCGATCGTGTCGGCATCATCGGACCAAACGGTGCAGGCAAGAGCACGCTGCTCGACATTCTGGCCCGCAAGACGATGCCTGACCGCGGCGTTGCCCGCTGGGGCGAGACCGTCGAGATCGGCTACTACGATCAGCGCAGCGAGGATCTGAACGATCAGGTGCGTGTGCTGGAGTTCATTCAGAACGAAGCGCCGGTGATTTTGACCAAGGACGGCGAACGGGTGGAAGCGGCTCACATGTTGGAGTGGTTCCTCTTTCCGCGCCCGATGCAGTGGGCGCGCATCGGCAGCCTCAGTGGCGGTGAACGGCGGCGCCTCTACCTGCTGCGGACGCTGGTCCATCGCCCCAATGTGCTATTGTTGGATGAGCCCACCAATGATCTCAGATATCCAGACGCTGGGCGTACTCGAAGAATTCCTGGACTTCTTCAGCGGCTGCCTTGTCGTCGTCAGCCATGATCGCTACTTCCTCGATCGCACCGTCGACTTTCTGGTGCGCATGGAGGACGGCGCCCTCAGCCCGCGCTATCCTGCGCCCTACACCAGCTTCGTGCGTCTTGATGCCGCGGCGCAACGGGCTAAGCGCGAGGCGAATCCGATTGAGAAGCAATCCGACATAAGTCAATCAAATCGGCACCGACCTGATCAGCCACGCAAGCTGAGCTGGAAAGAGAGCAAGGAATTGGAGCGATTGGTTGTGGAGATCGAGCGGCTGGAAAGTGAGAAGGAGCATCTGCACACTGAGATGGCGACCAGCGCCGCAGACTACCAGGCACTACAAATGCTCTCTGCAAATCTCGATCAAGTCGAGGCTACTCTGGAGCAGGCCATGGAGCGCTGGTTGGAGTTGGAAGAGCTTTCGTGAGCGCATGAAGAAGTTGAATCATCGATCACCCTGTCACCTCCTCACCTTGTCGCCCCCTCACTTTACCACCTCTCCCCTTCAAGAAACGCCACCGATTCCCGCAGCATCATTTCAATCTCACCAAACGGCATAGGCGGCAGCGGCGGTAGGGCGGTACCGTTGGGCTTGCGATTCAATCGGGTCGGTATTTCGATGCTCAGAAGCGGCGGGTTCACCAAGTCGTTCAACGTCGCCAGAACTGATCTGTAGTCGATGTCTCCCTGGCCGATGGCTGTGTGAACCCAACCATCTTCGGTTCTGCGCACATCCTTGACGTGCAGATGCACGCAGAATGGCAAGGCCGCCAGGCAATCCGTTTCTGGACGCACCCGTCCCTGATGATGCGACATCAGGTTGCCGAAATCGTAGTTGAAGCGCACGTTGTCGAGTGCCATTTCAGCCAAGAAGGCCGCGCCGGTTGGCCCATCGTCGACCACATCCTGGGAAGCGTCGCTTGGATTCTCCATGAGCAGCACGACGTCCAAGTCGGAGGCGATTTCGGCGATCCGTCGCAAGTTTTCGACGAAGACCGGACGCCGAGACTTAGGTGCAGACTTGGTGGCCAAATAGCGAGCGCCGATCGAGTTTGCGTAGATCAACCGGCGTTCCATGGCCTCGATGGCATCAGGTGACGATAGGTCCATGTGCGCTGACAGGCAGCGGCACGTGAGATCGTACTGCGCCAAAAGGTCACAGACTTGCTCGGCATGAGACTGATCCATATTGCGTTCATCGAAAGTCTCTGAGTTGCCACGAATATGGGCAAGCTCCACAACTTCGAATCCGAGGTTGCTGATAGATTGAAGGGTTGTCGCCATATCGTAGCCGTCGTAGGCGACCGTGCTCACTGAGATAGAGTTGTTCATGGTTTCCCTTTGTAGCACGACATTGATGTCTTTGCTGTCTGGTTTTGATCGTAGATGGCAACGACATCAATGTCGTGCTACAGTCTAGCGCTCGATCGTCTCTCCATTGCGTAAATGAATCACGGGCTGTCCACACTTCATCCGGCGACTGAACCTCCACGCCACCTTGCCTCCAGTTGGACTGGAAATGAACCGGGAAGGGCTCATCGTAGCTGGTGTAGTAGAGTTCCCCATTGCGGAAGAACTCGACATAGTTGATGCTTTCTGGATAGAGGCTGGCCAGCCGCAGCCATCGTTGGCCGCCGTCCGTCATCTCCTGCTTCCAATCCCTGCAAGTAGTATTGATCTTCGACAGGCAGCGGTGGCAGGTCGATGCCAATGCCGGCGGCCATGCGCCGGGCAAAGAACTTGTCCTCGCCTTTGGTGATGCCCCAATCGGCTGGCGGCTCTTGCTTGGTCATGTTGTTGTAGTAACCCCAGGACGACATAATTCTGAAAGGTCACTTCCATCTGGCCGATGGCCTGAGAATCCTCGTTGCAGACGATGGGCCGGTTCAGCCCCCAACTGCGCACCTCACGGATCATGTTGTAGAGCTTCTGGCGCGTGCAGCCGTTGCCATGGATCAGGATCACGTCGCTGGCCTCGGCGATCTCGCGGTTGATCGATCCGCCCATGCCGCTGCAACCCACCGGCAGCCCGCCCGATTCCTGGCGCGCCAGGTCGATCAGCGTGGCCACGCCTTCAGGGTAGTAGACCAGCGGGTGTTCTTTGAAGGGCGGCACATCATACTCATTGGCGATCTCGATGATGACGTTGCTCGTAGCCGCCCTCGCGCAGGAAGTTGGATGCCGTCTTCACTGCGTTGCGCACGGCCCTGCCGTCGCGCAGCCGCAGCGTCTGATCGCCATAGAAGTAGCTCACGATGACGGCCATGCCGATGGCATCGGCGCCGCGGATCAGCCGATCCAGCCGTGCGGCGTAGGCCGGGTCCAGCGACGTGCCGTCCTCGCCAAAGGGATTGTTGTCGATGGTGCGGTTGTCGGTCGTAAAGCAGGGGCCGCCGCCTTGGATACCGACGGTAAAGGCGCGCAGCCCGACCTCGTACCACTCGGGCAGCGCCGCGATCAGGTTGTCGGTATGCTGGTCGGCGTCAAAGTGGCCCGGCCGAAGCGATCAAAGCGCCCCGGATCGGCCTTGTCATCGAAGATGCCCTGGATGAAGCGTGCGTTCATGAGCAGGCCGTGCGCGTTCGGGTTGCTGCCGGCGATCTCGGCATAGGTCAGTTGGCCGTTGATCAGGAACGATTCGTCTTGAATCGAAAGAGAGGTGTTGGACATGCGTGCTCCTTGAAGTTTGAGGCGTGCATGGACCGTAGCGACGCAAAATCTTGCGTCGCTACGCACAGGCTCATGCGAGGTTTCGCGATCGTTAATCGTCTGCAGTGATCTACGGACATCGATCAGACCAGCGACCGCATCATATGGTTCAGCGTCCTGGCGGGCACGCCCTCCTGGATCAGCTCGGTCATCCGTTCCGTGCCCATCTTGGCCAGCAGCTTCCTGGGCCATCTTGACCACGGCGATGCCCACATCCATGGTCTCGACCGGGTCGCCGTCACGGGTGACGATGTCGTAGGAGAGCCAGCCATCCCAGTCCAGCCGTTCGAGGTAGTAGAGCATCTCGACCACGTCCCACAGGTTGACGGCGCCGGGCAGCATGTCCCAGTCCCACTCGCGACGCGTTGTCGTTGAAGTGGACATAGAAGAGGCGATCCGCTTGCCCGGCAATGGCCAGCATCTCGGCCGGCGTCTCCTTGGCGAGCAGCGCATGGCCCACGTCCATGGTCACGCCCACGTGGGGCTGGCCGATGCGTTCGCAGAGATAGAGCGTGCGCCCCATGTCGCCCAGGACCACGTAGTTGCGCGATTCGTTGGGCTTGTACTCCAGGCTGATCTTGATGTCGGACCGGTGGCCTGCGGCCTCGGCGATGCCCTCTTCCAGCCAACGCCACTGCGACAGATAGTCGGCCTCAAAGCTGTAGTTGTGGCCGTCGATCAGCGTGCAGCAGGTGATCATGTCCGTGCCCAATTCGGCGGCCAGGTCCATGGTCGTCTTCATGTAGCTGACGGCATCAGCGCGGATGGCCGGATCGGGCGAGGTGAACGAGCCCTGTCGCCACTGTGGCTCGCCCTTGACGTTCAGGTTGACCGCCGAAATCGGCAGTCCTGAGTCACGGATCAGATCGATGCTGTCCTGACCGTCGACGAAATCATTGGGATAGACCGGCTCGATGCCCTCGACGCCCTGGACGCGTGCGGCCATGGCCAGCCGTTCGGCCAGCGTGTGGGCCGGCTGGTACTCGTGAAATCGATCCGCCTGCCGGCCCATAAAGCCGATCATGACTGAGTGTTTCAGTTGCATGGATGATCTCCTTGCGAGATGATTTTTATGCCACAGATGGACACAGATGAGTACGTATGCGGGAAAGACAATCAGATATCTGTGGCGCAAAGTTCACCTCTGTAGACTATATAGGAATATCTGTGGCCTCTCAGGGTTCATCTGTGATAATCGATCTTGATGCCCACCAGTTCGGCGACGCCATTGAAGAACGCGATCTTCTCCGGCGTGTTGATGGCCCAGTTGGTCGGCGGGCTTTGGAAGCCGTCGTGATACCGGACCTGGCCGCCTTGGTCGTAGTAGCCCCAGCTTGCGCCTGATTCCCAGGCGGCGATCATATTGTCGACGCGAGACCGAATCCTCGTTGAAGATGATCGGCTTGCCGGTCTGACTCCGCACGATCTCGACCATACGGCGGATGTCGTCGGGGCCTTGGCCGTTGCCGTGCAGCAGAATGTAGTCGGCGATGTCGATCAAGGCCTGGCTGGGCAGGCGTCCACCGCCGTAGCTGGTGGAGACGAGCAGCCGGCCATCGACACGCTCTTTGGCGCGCTGCACCAACTCATGCACACGGTGTGGCTGCAAGATCTCATGCACATAGCCCACGTTGGATTCATTGTTGATCTCGATCATCACGTTGCCGCGATTAAGTCCGAGCAGGAAGTCGGTGCCTTCGTCCACGGCTCGCTTGACCGCGGCCTCGTCGACAAACTTGTGGTTCTGGCCAAAGTAGATAAAGCCGACGATGACCGCCATGTTCAAGTCATCAGCGGCTTCAATGATGCGCGCCATGCGTGCAGCGTAGCCCGGCTTCAGCGCGCCTTCCGGCGTGAAGCCGTTGTTCTCCCAATCCTGGAGATACTGGTCCTTGCGCAGGCGAACATGGTAGAGCGGATAGCCGCCCTGAAAGTTGGTGGTCACAGCAATGACGCCGTGGCGGCGGTACTCGGGCAGTGCGGCGATGAACTCGTCGGTCTGGCGATCGGGGTCAAAGGGGCTGCCGTCGGGATAGGCGAAGAGGTGGGCCGTCTCCGGATTTTCGTCCTCGAAGGTTGCCTGCACCATGCGACTGTTCATGAGGCGGCCGAGGGCTTCGGGTTTGGCGGTGGGGAAGTCGCTGTAGGTCAGTACTCCGTCAAAGGTGATCTTGTCACCCTGAATGCCGATCTGCATTGGTTCTCCTATCCTTTGACAGCGCCAGCGCTGATGCCCTGCACCATATTTCGCTGCGCGAAGCGGAATAGAATCAGTGCGGGAATGGTGGTCATGACACAGGCGGCCATGAAAGCGTTGGCGCGCTGTAGGCCACCGAATTCACCGATAAAGTCGCGCAAGCCGACCTGGATGGTCTTCATCTCGCCCTGATAGAGCAGCAAGCTTGCCCAGAGAAAGTCGTTCCAAGCGCCTAGGAAGGTGAAGGTAGCGATGGCAATAATGCCGGGAATCGATATCGGTAGGACGATACGCCAGAAAGCCGAGAACCAGGTGCAGCCGTCAATGAGTGCGGCGTCTTCCAGTTCAATCGGATAGCTGCTTCGAAAGTAACCTGACAACATCAGAACGGCATAGGGCAGTGAGAAGCTCACATAGGCGATGATCGCGCCCGGATAGGTGTTGATCAGATTCAGGTCTTTGATAAGGAAATAGACCGGAAAGACACGAGTAATTGGGGAAATCAACTGAGTGAACAAAGACCGCCAGCAGCCACATAGCGCCGGGGAAAGAGTATCGTGCCAACACGTACGCTGCCATGCTGGCGATGAGCGATGAGAAGATTGTCGTCGAGGCGGCGATGAAGAGCGAATTAATTAGGTAGCGCGCAAAGGGGATCATGATGAGTGCGCGCTGATATCCTTCAAGGGTGAAGGTCCGCGGTATCCAGATCGGTGGTATGGCGGCAATCTCCTTGTTGGTCTGGAACGAAGTCCTTACTATCCGGTAAAAAGGCATCATCATATAGACGACGATACCGATTGCGATCACAGCGATCAGTATTTTGGTGAACAGGTTAAGGATTTTCCTGCGTCGTTGTCCTGTTCGCCCACATGACCACAGGTTGATTCTGTCGGAGTTCGGCAGCATTATGCGTCATTGATGAATCTGTCCCGAATGTAGATGAGGGGGATGACGCCCGTCATCATAAGAATGACAGCGCTGATGGCCGAAGCCAGATCAAGCGGAAGAGCGTGAACGCCTGTTGATAGCCCATCACCGCCAGAATATTCGGTAAGATCGGCCGGCCCGCCGCCCGTCATGATGTAGTCGATTTCAAAGTGACCCATACCACCGATCACCAGCAGGTGATCAGAATCGACAAGACCGGGCCAGCATGGGAATCTCACATTCCAGAACTTTTGAACCATATTGGCCCATTGATCTCCGCAGATTCGTAAATGTTATCTGGGGATCGACCCAAGACCGGCCAGGATCATGACTGTCACAAACGGGATGCCACCCCAAATGCGGACCGAAGTGACCGCCAACATTCGGTATGCCAACGGGCAAAAAAGTGTTCGATGATCGGCGAGAAACCGAATGTTGGGCTCAATCAGCCCAAGCCCACGCAGCACTCGATCGATGGGGCTGCGGTCCGGTTGATACATCCACATCCAGATGGCAGCTGCGACTACCGGCGGGACGACCAGTAGACGAGGACCAGCGAGCGCAGCGCGCCGCGCCCGTGAAACAAAAGATTCAGACCTGGGCAACCACAACACCAAAGATGACTACACCTCCAACGGCAAGGATCACAAACATCCATGTATCGACCAGCGCCTGTCGGAAACGCGCATCTTCCAAGATTTCTCGGAAATTCGCCAGTCCCACAAAGGGCGTGCCTTCGGTCGGAATCCGCATCAGGTCATACTGGACGACTGAGAGACGCAGGGAATCGATCATCGGATAGACGCCCAGGGCTAGAACCAGAAACAACGCCGGAGCCACCACTAGATAGCAAAAAATATTGCGACGTCTGACCACAAAAATACCTCTGAATGCAAACTGCAAAGAAATAATGAATACGGGGGATGATCCAAACAGATTATCCCCCGCACAAACGTCACACTACACTTCGATCTTGTCCATCTCTTCCTGCATGCGCTGCCGTGCGCGACCAGCAATCGCAACCGGCTGCTGCTGAATCAGCGCCTCATAGTAGAGGTCATAGAGAACTGAACCCGGTTCGCCTGCAGTCAGCTTGGCCCATGCTGGTGACGGATGTTGCGACGTATGCGCATGATCCAGGCACTCGACAATGACCTGCTTCCAGCGCCATCGGTCCATAAATCTGAAGCCATTACATTTTTGTTGGGGCTGACGCGGCCCAGGAACTCAGTGATCTCCTGCATGTTCTCGTCCCTACTCATGTAAGGAGATCCATTCGACCGTCTCGGGTACTCTCTCGGATCCATGCAGCGCACCCCGATAGCCTGCGCCACTGTACCAGGCCCGGTTTACCGGTCCTTGCGCCGGAACTGAGAAGGCCCATTGACCATCCATTCCCGGGAAGTCACGGTCCAGATTGTTGCCGACGTCACCCGGCACCTCGCCGATTACGGCAATTGGCCTGCGGTGAACATGTCGTATGGGGCGTGGCCCTTTTCCATGTTGTCGGTCGGCGTTACCTCTTCCGTCCACAACATGCCCTTAGCCCACTCCAGGCCGGCACGCATCTCATCTGTATCGGCCGTGGTAGTTTCGCCACTCAAGTCATATATTCTCCGCCGGCCTGCCAAACAGACGGCATGTACTGTTGGATGGGCATGGCGCTGCCGAATTCGAAGCCCCACACTTATGTATTCCCGCCATCGTGGACTGTGGTGGCAGCCGCAACTTCAGTCAATTCGTCCCATGTCTGCGGCGGGCCCCAGAAGCCGGCCTCTTCCAACATGTCAACCCGGTAGAGCATTGGACGAATGTCGCCACGCCACGGAATTCCATAGAAACGCCCTGCCACATAACATCCTGCAATCCGCCTGCGAAGAAGCGCTCCTCCAGGTCCGGCCAATAGGTTTCCTGGTAGTCGGTGATAGGCATAGGCCCATCCGGGTCCCCACCCAGCGTCGAGAACGACAAGAGCCAGTACATGTCGGCGCCATCCGGGTGGGCGCCGCCCTGGGTGACCAACAGCCAGGTGTTCATGGCATTGGACCAGTCGATCAACTGGACATCAACTTCGATGTCACTCTCTTCCCGGACGTGGCTGCCTTGTCCTCATGAACTGCAAATACAGCTCGGGATCACCATAGTTTTGGGACCAGAACTCAATGCTGACCGCCTCTTGGTTCACTTCGCCGCCACCGTCACCGGCAGGCGCAGTACCCGTAGGAGCCGCGCACACTCCAAAATAGCACCTGCGACAGTTACGCCGGCGCTGCGCAGAAAACTACGTCGAGAAATTTGGTCGGCCATTTGAATCTCTCCTTGTGTTCTCTATTTCTGAAAGAACGTCGTGCACGTGAGAAAAAGAACAGGGATGGACTGGGACGGACTGTCGAGCTTCATCAGACTATTCCGGCAAGGGCGGCACCTCCCTCCTGTTCTCCAGATCGTTCAAGTTCAGTTGACGGATATCCCTGTCAGGTGCTAATGATCATGAATACTCATCGTGCGTTGCTTTCTCAAGGCTGCCTTGACCTCTGAGGCGACTCTTTCATTGACTGAACGATGTAGCTGGAGCACGGCATCCAGATCTCGCCGACGGTAGGCATTGAGCAATTGATCATGATCCGTTAAGACCGTACGATACAATCTCAATCGGATTCTGTTGGATTCGGCGGAAGACCAAAACCTCCCACTGACCCATGATCTGTTGCCACCAGGTCAACAGACGAG
>CAWKCP010000032.1:0-31243 GCA_963848115.1 uncultured Chloroflexia bacterium
ACGGACCAGACCGTAGAGGTCGTTCGTGAATCAGATATTGCCGTCGCAACCATAGAGACGACGCACCCGGATCTGCCGTCAGTCTCGATTGACAACGGAGCTGCAGCTGAGATGGGCGCTCAATACCTGATCAATCTCGGCCACCGTCACATTGCAATTATCACCGGCATGGAGACGGCTCCGCTACAGTTCAGCATCCCCAAAGCGCGCGAGATGGGATTATGCGTGCACTAGAACAGGCCGGGATCGACTTCAGGCCCGAGCTGGAACGACCGGGAAACTACATCTATCAGGGCGGCGCCGAAGCGATGAAGCATCTCTTCTCGGTGCATCAACCACCGACCGCCGTCTTTGCGCTTTCGGATGAGATGGCGATTGGCGCGTTGAAGAGCGTGCGCGACATGAACCTGCGCGTACCGGAAGATATCTCCATCATGGGGTTTGACGACAACGATGTGTCGGCCTATTTGGGGTTGACGACGGTGCATCAACCTGTGGTGCGCTTTGCTGAGACTGCATCGGCGCAGATCATCGCCCAGTTCTCAGGCATGGCGCAGACTGATATCGAATCGGTCAAGCTGCTGCCGGAGCTGATTGTGCGGTCAACGACCGGTCCTGTGCCCGGTCGGTAGTTCGCCATCAACGGTCGAGGGGCAAGTTCAACGTGAGCGCGTCCAAATCGCTTGTAACGAATGGAATCCGGCTTCTACGTTGCGTGCAGCTTGAGACCTGCGGTTTCGGTAGGTTCGGCTACGAGCCGGAAAAGTTCCAAACTGTCCCTGAACCCGTCTCGCAGGCGACGGTCGTGGTATTCACGCCCCCGACGAACTTGGCTATTGTGGGCCGCCCAACCGTTCGATCTGAACTGAGCGCTGAACGAGTGTGGCCATAGTGGCCTCATCTACATCACCAACCAACAGCACTCGGGATGCCCGGCTAGCTTGATCGAGGCTGTTGCCGATGGTCGGGCTAGTTTCTGCAGCCAAGGTAAGCAATCGCTGCACATCCTTCATGCACAGATCACCCTCCCCAACAAAGATATAATCATAGTCCACTAACCTGGTAGCATTCGTCGATTCATCCACGACAACCGAATCGTCACTTTCAGGTTCATCACCATCCGAATCCCAGAGATCGTCGCTGGTTTCAAATAGACTGGCGCTTACCACTTCGCCCATCAATCGGAGGTTGGCGAAACGATCCTCTGTGGCGGCATCGGCACTGTGAGCCTGCACTCCGGCATCGTCGATGTGGGCGACATCTTCACTCGAGCTACCGCTGTCGACAGCCACATCAGACTCGTCGCCCGCATCGCCCGCATCGCCCGCATCATGTTCAGCCTGATCGGTCTCCAAGTCGACAGGAGCAACCATTGGGCCCGAGGCCTCATCCTCTTCAGCCGCATATGCGAGCTTTGAGCCGTCCGATTCCTCTTCACCCGCCTCGAAATCGCTCAGTTCGCTGGACTCCGACGTTACGCTCTTCTGAACAGACGGAGGCTCGTTCTCCGAAATGCCGTCTTCTACATCAAGCACCGCCGGTTTGGACCCCGTTTGAGCAAGTGGACGTATCTGGTTGGGTGCCACAGGTTCGACCTGCTCCCGAAACGTCACCCAAACTGTTTCCAATCCCGTCAACTCCACCTCCGCCTGCACATCAAGCCCGTCCGGCTCAACCATATAGATCCCGGCATCCAATGGTTGGAACTCGGCCACGTGAGGACCCAACTCAGTGGAACTGCCGGTAGCGCGAACCATGCTGGCGCCATCCTCCTGCCAGATATGCACCGGCAGGTCCGAACGGCCTGCCACCTCCACGCGCACGGTGCTGAAGCCAGGCATGGCGCCGGCGTTACTCTTCTCCGCGTGCCAGGAACGCCTGAGCGGAGAGAACCCGACCTCGACGCCGTTGTAGCCGTTGAGCCGGATGCCTTCCTGGTAATAACCGCCCTCCACATGGAGAGCATAGAGGCCCGCCGGCAAATGAGCGAACTCAAACGTATTCCTTTCATCGACGACACGACTATATTCATTGCCGACATCGTCTACCAATGTGGCCAAAGCGCCCCTTGCCTCCGGCGCATTTCCGATCACCTTGCTTGCGCTCTGTGCAGAGGACATGACGGCCGGCTCTACCGGTAGTGAAAGGTCGACATCTACGGTGTTGACGCCGTCCAGGGCAATATTCGTCCGCCGCGCTATCTGTTCGTAGCCGACCACTTCAACGGCGTAGAGTCCTTCAGCCAAGCCCCCGAACTCGCAACGCCCGGAATCGTCATCTGTCGTGGATTCCCGCCGCTGAGCCTGGCTGTCAATCAAAGCGACCGTAATGGGCGTGTTGACGCCTGCGCCGTTTACGCCAACCTTGATGATTGAGCGTTCCGGCGATTCCGGCACGTCCCCGCCGCCATGGCGAAAGGTAAGCAACGGAAGCTGTTTGCGATCTACGTGCACCCGGGCTTCAAGATGGATACGGCCTTCGCTCTGGTCATTGGGGTCGTCCACAACCACCGTGTAATCGCCGACATCCAATGGCGAGATCTCACACGCAAAAAGGCCATGATCCGCAGCGCTGCCCGTATAGGCCGTTTCGCTGCGCCATGGGCCCTGCTGAGCATACACAGCCAGATGCCTGTATCCCTCCACCACGCAACGTATTGTTCCGGTATAGGCAAGTGAATCGTTCTCAATCCGTTCTACCGTGTAGCCCCAGCCTGTAGCCGCCAGCTCAATTTCCCGTTCATTGCGGCCGTCCAGAACGATTCCGTCCACAGTGCCGCCCTGGGCATGGACCCGGGCACTATAGACGCCGGAAGGCAGATTCACAAATCGAAACGCCCCATCCTCTCGCGCCAACGTCACCCATTCTTCGCCGTCGCTCTGGCGCAACAGCAGCACAACTGCGCCGGCTCCTCCTTGGACATGGCCGGATACGACACTCTGACTACCGCCTGCTTCGGCCGGTGCATTTTCGAAATTCAGAATCACATTCTGCTGTTTTGCAGAGAGCGTGATCTCCTGAACATCCTGTGCGATTTGCAGGCGTACGACATAGCGCCCCGGCAATAGCCCGTCGATCAGATACTGTCCACGCGCGTCAACCAGCGCATGGCTTATCTCCTGGCCATCTTGCTCCAGGACAACCTGTTCTCGCGCAACCGCAAACTTGACGACGCCACGCAAGGTAATCCGCACATTGTCTTGGGGATGGTCCTGCCATCGTCGCACCACTTTGGGCTCTGTGCGCAGCGCCCGAACAATGGGCAGCGTGCCGCCGGGCCAGCGTTCACTGTACCAGGCGTGGCCTTCCCACCAATTGCTGGAACTGCCCAATTCTCGGTTGGCAAGCAGCCAGAAAGCCGTGCAGAAGTAGTAGTCCGGCGCCGGATCATAGCGACGACTGCCGCCCATCATAACGCGGCAGGCTTCGAGTGTCTGTGCCATGTGAAGATCAGGGGTTGTTGCCGGATAGCGAGGGTCCATATCCTCGCCCACGAGGTAGCCGCATTCGCTCGACAGGATGGGAATGCTGCGGCCTAGATGGCGTTGATTGAGCGCATCAAAGTGCTTGTAGGCCAACCAGCAGTCATGATCATCCGCGATAGTCGTACCCGCATTGGCACGCGTCATGCGCAAACGATTTACATCGTTCAATGAGCGACCACGCCAAGCATGTTCGCCCCGATCTTCCTCTGCGACTACGCGATAGAAGCGCTCAGTATAGGCTGCGCCCTCCTGGTTGCCGATATCGTATGGATAGTCCAGAGGCCGGTTACGCGGATAGTTGTGAATTGCCTGCCAGACCGGACCGTCAAGCAGATCACGCCGGCCCGCGGCAACAATTCGACCGACAAGATCCCAGTTGCTCTCCCCGGAAACTGCTGGGATCGCAGGCATTCCGCCCCGCCCCAGAATGGTCTCCATGTCGGCGATAGCATTCTCAGCCACCAGATCAAGTGCATTGGGCGGCAGGCGCGCGCCCTTCCACTCACTCTCCTTGTCCGGCTGGCTATTGTACTCGAAGTATCGAGCCCCCGCTCGAATCAGTGCGTCAAGGTGCACTGTCTCTTTCACGCCCAAACGCCCTGGATTCGGGCTGGACCGATAGAGCCGTACAATCGGCATGAATCCTTCAGCCAGCAACAGTTCGATGAAGTCAAGTGCGCCATCATGGTTGAAGACCTTCACCCACTTCACGCCGAGCGCCTTCATCTCGGGAATCCAGACTTCTCGGATGCGCGTCAAGCCGGTGGCCGTAGGATAACCGGCCACCCAATGAATGCCAATACCAGTATCATGTTTGGGTCGCGGATATTCGTGCAATTCCATAGGCTCTAGTATAGCCAATATGCTCAAATTGTCGAAAGTGAAGATCCAGATTGGTTTGCTGGGCCGTAGCAAGTGCGGTATGGTAGTGCAATTGAGCTATGTTACATTCCCACAGGTTCGTTTCCACAACATCATGAACGATGAATCAGACGATATTCAAGTGGACAAAACGAAGGCATTGCTTCGCCGGCGTGCGAGGCAGGGACTTCCGGCCTACTTCGGTATTGATATCGTCGATCTGGGACCTGGATATCTGACGGCCTCTATGGACCTCGCTGAGCACCATCTGGCCACCAACGGCTACTTGCACGCAGGCGCCATTGTGACATTAGCCGACACGTCCTGCGGCTTCGGCTGTTTCGCCAATCTGCCCGACGGCGCTCGAAATTTCACAACCGTGGAACTCAAAAGCAATTTCCTACGCTCAACCACCAACGGTACCCTTTTCAGCAGAGCCACACTGGTCCATGCCGGACGACGCACCCAGGTCTGGGATGCCACAGTCTTTGACGATTCAGACAAAACGCTGGCCCTGTTTCGATGCACACAGATGATACTCTATTGAGACTGACTCACTTGGCCCGTGATATTGCAGAAGGTTCCAGACACGAATGACTCTATTGCAAAAAGGTAAATTTGCCACAGATTCACACAGATAAAGACCTGATTTTCACAGATGTCTTACAGATGCCCAGAGGTATCCCAGTATCATCTGTGTCTTATCCTTTTTCATCTGTGTGAATCTGTGGCGAAAAAGGCTTTTTGCAGTAGAGTCACAGATAGACAACTGATTTACACGAATCGTATCGTCACCCCAGAGAAAAGATTCGTGACAATTCGTGTAAATTCGTGTCTAGAAATAGGTTTTTCCAGCAGACTCACTGGTTTTTGCGGAAAGGTTCTTACTGCATTCGTTGTGGGTGTAGTGCATGATTGTCAGCAAGCGTGACACTGTGGACTCTGCCCGAGCGGGCGTACGGTGATGGATTCCCCATTATCTAGGACAGTTTTTCAGTGCCACTTGCATAGACTAACGACTCATGCGGCCCCGGAACTGCTTGCCGCACAAAACGATTCCATACGCCATGGGCGGACGAGCGCCCAGCGTATCATTCCTTACCGTATCATTCCTTGAGGTGTTCGATGGAGATTGCTCAAACCATTGCCAACAGCGTACTCGACAATGTGCGCAAGGTGATCGTCGGCAAAGACAACGAAATCCGTTTGACCTTGGTGGCCCTTCTTTGTGAGGGGCACCTGCTGATCGAAGATGTGCCGGGTGTCGGCAAGACGATGCTGGCCAGGGCGATCTCGATCAGCATCGGCTGCGACTTCCGACGAATTCAGTTCACGCCGGACATGCTGCCCAGTGACGTCACTGGGGTCAGCATCTTCAACCAGAAGACCATGGAGTTCGAATTCCGCCCGGGCCCCATAATGGCCCAGATCGTGCTGGCTGATGAGATCAACCGGGCCACGCCCAAGACACAGTCCGCGCTGCTGGAGGCGATGGAAGAGCAGCAGATCAGTGTCGACGGCCAGACCTATCGCATGGACCGGCCATTTATGGTGCTTGCCACCCAGAATCCCATTGAGCATGAGGGCACCTTCCCGTTGCCGGAAGCGCAGATTGATCGGTTTATGATGCGCATCCATCTGGGGTATCCCACCAAAACGAACGAAATCGACGTGCTCAAGCGCCAGAGTGAGCGACATCCCATCAACGATCTGGGACAAGCGATTGGCGTTGAGCAACTGATCGAAGCACAGACAGCGGTCCGCACCATCTATGTAGACGATCTGGTCAAGGAGTATATCGTCGATTTGGTCACGACGACGAGGGACCATCCTGATATCTATCTGGGCGCGAGCCCCCGCGGCAGCATGGCTCTTTTCAACGCGATACGTGCATGGGCGGCCATGGAAGGGCGTGACTTTGTGCTGCCGGATGATGTCAAACGGCTGGCTGTACCCACGCTCGCGCATCGACTCATTGTCAGCCCATCAGCGCGGATCAAAAATATCACGCCGGAGCAGATCGTTGAAGATGCTCTGCGCCACACACCGGTACCTGGGGCACGTGCCAAGATCCGCTAGCACGGTCACCCTTAGACGGTAACTGATATGTCTTCACGCGCCATCTTTCTGATCATCGCCGCTGGGGTTGCCTGGATTCTCGCTGTAAACTCGGGAGCAAGCCTGGCGTTTAGCATGGCCTATTTGCTCTCAGGTATTCTCGTCCTCAGCTATCTGTGGGCGAGAAGCAGCACGCGCGCCGTCCATATCCAACGCTTCACACACAGCCGACGCAGTCAGGTCGGACAGTTCGCTGAAGAGCATTTCGACGTCTCAAATCGTGGACGGCTGCCGAAATTGTGGCTGGAAATGGAGGATTTCTCCAACCTTCCCTGGCACAGCGAAGCTAGTCGCGTGATCAACAGCCTGGGACGCGGGCGATCCTACCGATGGCAGGTGAGGACCCTCTGCACACAACGTGGTCGCTTTCGCCTGGGTCCGATGATGTTGCGCAGCAGTGATCCGCTCGGCATCTTCAACGTTGAACAAGCGCTTCCGAACTCAACCTTCATTGTTGTCTACCCTCAAACGGTCGAACTCACATCGTTTAGTCCATCCATTTCCGATATGGCCGGCGGCGAATCCCAGCGGCGACGGACCTATGAGGTGACGACGAACGCAGCCGGGGTGCGGGACTATATGCCCGGCGACAGCTTGAACCGCATTCATTGGCCCACGACGGTACGCATGAACCGGCTGATGACTAAAGAGTTCGACCTGGATCCGACCGCAGACATCTGGATCTATCTTGACCTGCATCGAATGGCGGAAGTGGCGGTCCCATGGAGGCCGACCCCGCCAGAGATCGGTCTATTCGCACTGGGAAGACGGTCGCGAGCTCGCGCACAGTATCAGTTGCCGCCTATCACGACTGAATATAGCGTCACCCTTGCGGCCAGTCTGGCGCGCTATTTCCTGGCGCGCAACCGTTCAGTCGGTATGAGCACATGGGGACGGACACGGGAGTACTTACAGACCGATCGAGGTGAACGGCAACTCAACAAGATATTGGAGGCGCTGGCCGTCGTTGAAGCCGCAGGCGAAGTCCCCTTCGCCCATCTGATCGCCAGCGATGGAATGCGGCTCAACCGCAATGATACTGTGCTTGCCATCAGCGCCGATCCGAATCCCGAATGGGCGCAAGCGCTTCAGCTGATACAGCGCCGTGGCATCAATAGTACGGCCGTAATCGTCGACGGCAGCACCTTTGGCAACGGCGCTAATTATGTACCGCTAATGGCCGGCTTGGAAAGCGCCGGCATCGTCTCCTACCGCGTGGCCAAAGGCGCATCGATCGACGAGGCCCTGGCTCACCCTGTCCGCGCTTCCACCAATCGATAGGGCCACCGCACAAAGAGCCTTTTTCGCCACAGATTTTCACAGATGGGACTGAGATTACGCTGGACATCTGGAAAACATCTGTGAAAATCAGGGTCCTTGTCTGTGACCTTCTGTGGCTACCCCGTTTTTGCAGTTGGCTCGTACTTGGGATCAAAGGTTCGCAGTCGCAAGCGCTTCGCGCTGCAATTCGATCAACGTCTCGATGCCCTGTGCTGCCAGATCAAGCATTGAGTCAAGGGCTTTACGCTCAAAGGGTTCGCCCTCTGCCGTCCCCTGAACCTCAACAAAACGCCCATCGCCCGTCATCACTACATTGAGATCGACGTCCGCAGCCAGATCGAGCGGGTAGTCCAGGTCGAGTACGGGAGCACCATCGACCAGGCCGACGCTGACCGCCGCCACGGCCTGCTTGAGCGGGTTTTCGCTAAACATCCCACGCTTATGCATACGGCTGATGGCTAAAGCCAGTGCCAGATACCCCCCGTTCACTGACGCAGTACGCGTCCCACCGTCCGCCTGAAGCACATCACAGTCAACTGTGATCTGTCGATCCCCCAATAAGGTAAGATCCACGGCTGCACGAAGACTGCGGGCGATCAGGCGTTTGATCTCCTGCGTGCGACCCTTTGGCTTGGATGTCTCGCGCTGCGTACGGGTCTGAGTGCTGCCGGGCAACATCGCGTAGTCCGCCGTGATCCATCCATGTCGTTTCGAAGAGTATTTAATCCAGCGGGGAAGCGAGTCCTGAACGGTCGCCGTGCAGAGAACCTTTGTGTTGCCCATTGACACCAGGACAGATCCCTCCGGATAGATCACAAAGTCGAGTTCGAAGCTGACAGGACGGAGTTCATCGGCGGGACGGATGGTAGAAGACACGATAGTTCCTTTCTACGGATTAAGAGCGTCGGTTGAACAATGAGCGGTGGCTCCCGTATGAGCGAGTTCTTCAAGATCTTCAGAGAGGTGTCCAAGCGACTGAAAGAACGGGGATAGAGACAAAAAGACCCTTCTGAATCAGAAGGGTCTTTTCTATGTGGTGGAGCTAAAGGGACTCGAACCCTTGACCTCTACAATGCCATTGTAGCGCTCTCCCAACTGAGCTATAGCCCCACGGAGCAACTTGCAAGCATTCTATCGCAGCACGGCTCGAAATCCAAAATTTCGGGCCTCTCATTTCAGGCTGAAGTACGGCCCAAGCCAGAAAAACAGGTGGAGCTGAGGGGATTCGAACCCCTGACCTCTACAGTGCGATTGTAGCGCTCTCCCAGCTGAGCTACAGCCCCGCTCGCAAACCTTCGGGAGTATAGCAGAGGCTGATGCCGGCGTCAAATTTGGCGCCGTATTTCGGTCGTCACATACGCAATTCCAGACACTTATGTCAAATAAAATCCTCAAAACTACTGGAAGGGTGAGAAGATGCGGCCCAGAGTAAATAACATAGTTGCGCCGATCTGACAATCAGATGTAAACTTCAAGCCGTCAATGCTCGCAGTTCATTTTTAGCCTCTGAATTGATTCTCGACGAAAGTGACACAGAAAGAGTGTCATAAACATCTCGTCTTCGCTCCTACGTTTGCTTTCCAGATGCGGATCAACGCCGATCCCCGACAGTCAAATACAGTCAAATATCGCCACCCGCTTCCCGTGTTCGACCCGTGTCTACCGTTCTTGGCCTATCCAGCGAACATTGCGTTATCAACCATCGATTCGATTCTGGTTCCAAATCACACACTGACAGAGGAGACAAACACGATGAACCACGAGGATCCACGCATCGTAGAGCAGGCTCGCAAGGAATACGCAGAGGCCCATGATTTTGACGCCGGCGATCCGCTGGTCGGCCTGACGCCGAAGCAACTCAGCGGACCAAGGCTCAGCCGGCGTACGCTCATGCGTCTGATGGCAGCAGCCGGCGCCCTGACCATGGTCGATGTGCTGGCGGCATGTGCCCCGCAGGCCGCCGCGCCCGAGAGCGGCGCCGAAGGAGCCCCGGCTGTAGAGGGCGCTACCGCTGTATCCGGCGGCGAACTAACTGCCGGTTGGGCGGGCACCGATGAAATCCGCACACTCGACCCGGCCCAGATCAACCAGGTGCTCCAGTTCCAGATCGCGTCCAACGTCTTCAGCGGCTTGACCCACATCAATGCCGATCTGACCGCGGACGGCGACCTGGCCGAAAGCTGGGAAGTGACTGACGACGGTCTGGAATGGACATTCAAGCTACGCGAGGGTGTCACCTTCCACAACGGCGACCCGTTCACTGCCGCCGACGTGGTCTACACTTACGAACGCTCAAGTGATCCAGAGCAGTCGATCCACGCCGGTGTCTTAACCAACGTGACGTCCGTCGAGGCCAAAGATGACTATACCGTCAAGTTTGTGCTCGCACAACCCCAGGCATCCTTCCTGACCAAGACCTTGGAACGGGCCAGCGGGCGCGCCATGACCATCGTCAACAGACGCGCCATCGAAGAGATGGGTCTTGACCAATACGGCCTCATGCCGGTGGGTACCGGTCCGTACAAGGTGACCCAGCACCAGCTCGGCCAGGGCGTCGTGCTCGAGAAATATGACGACTACTTCGATTCAGAACGACCCGTACTCGACAAGATCACCTACATCCCGATTCCGGAACCGGAACCGCTGGCCGCAGCTCTGGAGGCCGGCGACATCCAGTTGATCGGCGGCAACCCGCCGGCAGCCGAATTGGTCGACCGCTTCGTCGCCAACCCGGATCTGACGGTCTCAGAAATCACGGGACCCGGCTTCCAGGCCCTTTGGATGAATCCCCACCGCGATCCGTTTAAGGTTGAGGACTTCAACAAATCAGTCGAGGAATTGAAGCAGGAAGACGGCTTCAAGGTGCGTCTGGCCATCGCTAAGGCTATCGATCGTGAGACCCTGATTGAGCGTGCCCTCTTCGGGCGTGGCGCTCCCGGCTACGGCACCATCAACCCGGCCATGCGTTACTTCTTCGATACGGACATCAACGAATCTAGTGAACAGGCATTCGATCTTGCGGCGGCGCAAGCGCTGCTGGCGGATGCCGGATTCCCCGACGGCGAAGGATTCCCCACGCTCAAGCTGCTGATCACACCGGCAGGCAAGCGCGAGGGTGAGATCCTTGTCGACATGTTCAAGAAGAACCTGGGCATCGACGTCGAACTCGACATCAAGGATTTTCCGGTGCTGATCGATCAATTCGATGCCATGGACTACGACATGGTGCGCATCGGCAGCGGTGGCGACTACGATCCCGATGACGGGCTGGTCGACTGGATGTTGAGCACGTCCAAGTTCAACGGGCCCAACCGTGACGAGTCCATGGCCTTCGGATACTTCGCCGAAGATGAGGTCGATGCGCTGATCGAGCAGGAGCGAGTCGAGACCGATCTGGAGGCCCGCAAGGCTTTGGTGCAGCAGGCCAATAAGCTGACATCGGACAAGGTTGCGGCCGCGTTTCTCTTCCACCCTACGGATGTCCTCGTCTACCGCAACGAGGTCAACTACCCCGACGTGAGCCGGATTCCTGGGCTCGTGGACCTGGACAGAACGACCATCGCGGAATAGGCAAGCATCAATAGAAGGCGGATTGGGCAGACCGAACGGATCGGCGCCGAATAGCGATAAAAAATCAAGCAGCGCTGAGCCGCCCAATCCGCCTTCTATCACGGAATCATTGATCATGACCCAATTTTTGGTGAGGCGTACCATCTCGGCGCTAATCGTCGTTTGGCTGGTAGCGTCGCTGGTCTTTTTCCTGTTGCGCGCCGTGCCGGGCGATCCATTGCGTGCCATGATGGCTGATGTGGATCCGGCTGCTGCCGAAGTATTGCGAGAGAAACTCGGTCTCGATCAGCCGGTGGTCATCCAGTACGCCAAGTGGTTGGGCCAGATGGCCCAAGGTGATTTTGGCAACTCGATCTATGGCAGCAACGTGCCGGTAAGCCAAATCATCATGGAGGCTCTGCCACGTACGCTTTCGTTGGCAAGCATCGCATTCCTCATCTCGATGACGCTTGCGCTTACCGCCGGCATGGTCTCTGCATTACGCAAGAACAGCTGGATGGATCACGCGTTCACGCTGGGCGCATTCATCGGTCTCAGCATGCCTGACTTCTGGCTCGGCATCCTGTTGATCATGATCTTTGCTGTCAACCTTCATTGGCTGCCGGCCATCGGCTACGTGCCCATCTCCGAGGGACTCTGGCCGTGGCTCTCCCACCTGATCCTGCCGGCTATTGCAGCGGGCACGCCCTTCGCAGCGGTCATCGCGCGCATGGTGCGGTCCGCGATGCTGGAAGTCATGTTGACCGACTATATCAAAGTAGCGCGCGCCAAGGGCCTCAGGAGTCAGTCGATCATCTGGGGCCACGCCTTTCGCAACGCATTGATCCCCGTGGTCACCGTGATGGGCATTGCAATTGCCCTGCTCCTATCGGGCACCGTGATCGTAGAGAACGTTTTTGCCATTAAAGGGTTGGGACGCGTGCTGATTCAAAGCATCCTCAATCGGGACTATCCGGTCGTTCAGGGAGCCATACTGATTGTCTCCGTGCTGCTCGTCTTCACCAACCTGCTGGTCGATGTGCTCTACACCGTCATCGACCCGCGCATCCGCTATTGAGACGGTACAGTAACAACGATGTTGACCATTACGGCAACAAACATTGCGCCAACCTCTTTGCTTTAGATCGGAAACCGGAACCAACTGAACTCCGACATCAACGATGTCGCTTTCACTTCAAACTAGGAGCAATTTGTGGCGCAGCAAGTGAATGTAGCGTCCGCCATTTCTTCGATGGACGGGCCCGGCGGAAGCGCCCGGCCGCGTTCGAAATGGCGCTGGCTTCACCAACTTTGGCGCAACAGGCCGGCGAGTCTCGGAGCCATTTTTCTCATCATTCTGATATTGGCGGCCATCTTTGCACCGCTTGTCACGCCCTATGATCCAAACGCCCAGGACTACGAGTTCCTGGTCCCGCCCTCACGCGAGCACTATTTCGGCACCGACGATCTCAATCGGGATCTCTTTAGTCGAATCATCTACGGCGCGCGTGTTTCACTCTTCGTCGGTTTCAGCACAGTGTTGATCTCCATGATCATCGGCGTTGCCATGGGCCTGTGGGCAGGCTACTATGGCGGCTGGGTCGATACCGTGATCATGCGCTACATCGATCTCAGTGGGCCTTCCCGAACTTTATCATCGCAGTCTATCTGGTGGCTGTATTCGGCACCGGCCTGCTCAACGTCATTATCGCTATCACGTTGGCCTTCCTGGACGACTTCGCGCGGGTTGTTCGCGGCATGGTACTCTCGCTGCGTTCCCAGGAATTTGTCGAAGCATCCCGCTCTATCGGCGCCCACAACAATCGCATCATTCTGCGCCACATTCTTCCCAACGCGGCAGCGCCCATCATCGTGCAGGCGACGGTCGCCGTCTCGTACGCCATTCTTGCCGAGGCCGGACTCTCATTCCTTGGCCTCGGCGTCGAGCCGTCGACCCCGACCTGGGGCCTCATCCTCAGCGATGCGCGTAGTTTTTCTCGCGTGCATGGTGGTTGGCCGTCTTCCCTGGGCTCGCCATCACATTGACAGTGTTGAGCATCAACTTCCTGGGCGACGCCCTACGCGACATTCTGGATGTTCGCGAATATCAGGACGAGGGATAACCATGCAACTGAACACCTTCTCCATCGCGGCCTATCACCCCGGCGAGCGGAGCTTCGGCGTCGTTGTTTCAACGGCACGGCCGGTGGTGGGCACGCTCGTGCCGTTTGTGAGTGAGGCTGGGGCAATCGCGACGCAGGCTCGCGTCAATACAGACATTGGCCGGCATGGGCTAGCACTGCTGGATGCCGGCGTGTCGGTCGATGTGGCGTTGGAAGGGCTTTTGGCTGCGGATCCCGAACGCTCCATCCGCCAGGTCCACGGCGTGGACGCAACCGGCGCATTCGCCTTCACAGGCGACTCCTGTGTGCCGTGGGCAGGGCACGTCGTCGGCAATCAGTTTACAGTTGGCGGCAACATGTTGGTAGGGCCACAGGTGATCGAGTCCATGGCAGAGGCATTCTCGGTTGCCAGGGATGACGGTCGTGAACTGAGCGACTGCCTGGTGGCGGGGCTGGAAGCGGGCCAGTCCGCGGGCGGTGACAAACGGGGCAAGCAGTCTGCCGCGCTGCTGGTAGCCAGTCCTGAGCCGCGCATGTATCACAACCTGCGTGTAGACGACAACGCCGATCCCGTGGCCGAGTTGCGCCGTCTCTACGGCGTGGTTGAGGATCAATCGCGCCAGATCGAAGCCGACTATGGCCTGGAAGGGTTGCGGCTTTTTAGCCGCATCAAGATCTGATAGAATCGATGGCTATGACAAACCTAGAGATTCATGCCATCGTTTTTGACTTTGACGGAACCATCCTCGAAACCGAAGTGCCGGACTACCGTTCTTGGCAGGAAGTCTACGCCGAACTTGGCGGCGTGTTGGATATGGAGACCTGGCTGCAATGCGTGGGCGGCGGCGTGGATCTCTTCGATCCGTATGCCTACCTGGAAGAACAGATCGGCGTCGCTATCGATCGGGATGCCATCCGCAAGCGTCGAAAGCCGCGCTATCTAGCGCTTGTGTCAGCAGAGTCGCTGAGACCGGGTGTTGAGCCGCTATTTGCTGAGGCAGAGGAAGCCGGCGTGACACTGGGCGTAGCGTCTAGCTCGAAGCGGTCTTGGGTCGAGGGGCACCTGATCGAGCGCGAGATCCGCCATCATTTCGGGACAGTCTGTACGTCGGATGACGTCGGGAATGTGAAGCCGGACCCGGCGCTCTATCGATCGGCTGCCCAACGATTGAGCGTCGATCCGTCAAGAACGATTGCCATCGAAGATTCGCGCAATGGCATGCTGGGGGCCAAACGGGCCGGGCTTCGATGTGTCGTGGCGCCCAACCCGATCACGGCGGGTCAGAATTTTTCAGAGGCCGATCTGGTGGTGGAAACGCTGGATGGCCTGACGATTGACCGATTGTCCCAAATCATACGCGGTTAGGGCGGTCACGAGATCGACGCGACATCCGAGCTGACAGAGTCCATTTCGTCAAGCAACTTCTTGCTGACGACCAGATCGGGGGCATCAAATCCTTCACTGAACCACCCATAGATTGAAGCCAGGCATTGTTTCGCTTCAACGCGTTTCCCCAGCCGGATCAGCAATCGACTGAGATCTGTCGTAGCGCGAAGCTCCCATACCTTTGCTTGCTGTCGTTTTGCGATGGCGATGGCCTGCCGAAAACAGGACTCAACCTCCTGGAAGCGATCATCCTGCACCGCACGCTCATCCAGCAAAAGCACACCTCGAAGCCGAAGAATGTCCGCTTCGAAGAGACGCTCGCCGGTCTTCTCGACTGCTAGACAAGCCTCATCCAACAGTTCCAGCCCCTTCTGAATCCGTCCCGCTCGCCAGTGGGCATCGGCCATGATTGCTCGACGAGCGCGCTCCCCAAACTAGACCAGGCCATTCTGCAGCGGCGCGTTCCATTTGGTCAAGCGCTTGACCGCCGCCGCCCAGTTTTGCAGTGGCCCAGCCATGCATAAACTCAGCCCAAGAGGTCCATTGCGTAAACCCGTACTTATTCGACACTGCAAGTACCGCCTGGGCCGCTTCGCGCGTCTTCTCGGGTTCCTGTCGATATTGATGTAGCGCCATCACGCCGATGAGGGCATGAGCTTGGTCATAGGGGTGGATGCCGTCACCCAATTGGGAGAGCAACGCCGCTATCGCAAGCTGCGCCTGATCTGGAAAGCCAAGAAGCCATAGTGTGTGCGCCAAAAACTGACTACTGCTTGCCGATATACCACCGTCCAGCTCTCCAGGATCCCTTCCCCGCCTCGCAAGGGTACTCTGAGCAACCGCTCGCTCAAACTGTTCCCTACTCCCAATCAAATCACCGGAGGTAAAACAGATGTGCCCCAGTGCACTGTAGGCGTCAGCCAAGGCCTCGTGATCTCGGCTACGCTGCGCCTCTACCAGGATCCGTTCAGCATACTGTTTGGCGCATTTGAGATCAGCCTGCAACCAATCATGCAGCCAGAGGCCATGGAGTGCCTGAAATCCGCCGCTTGCGTCGTCGACCTCCTCCGACAAAGCGATCACCCGCTTGTGAATCGGCACGAGCATGGAATTCCCTTCTCCATACCGCAGCCCGAGCACCTTGGCGCTCTCTATCTGTAGCATCAACTCAAGCTGAGCGCGCACCGAAACATTCATCACATGCTTTAGCAAAGAGAGCGCAATTTCAAAGTGAGCAATAGCCTCTTCGGTGGCAACCATGCGTGCAGCGGCCACACCGGCTCGATGGTAATAAATAACGGCCTGCCGGTAGATCTCGGCTTGATGAAAATGACGAGCCAACCGCAAAGCGTTTGCATCCAGTTCCTCTTCATGTCCAGCAGCCATCTCTTCCAGGGTGGAACCGACACGCTCGTGGAGATAGATGCGTTCCACATCATCCAATGCGATGTACAGATAGCGCTGAAACAGGATGTGACGGAAACGATACTGAGACTGACGGAGGCCGTGCACACGTCTGGTGCCGTGCGCCAAGACGAGTTGGTGCTTGCGGTCAAGTTCGGCGCTTAGCCAGTGGATGACCTCTTGTTCTTCAAGGCCGGCAACCTCGGCCAAGACCGAAGTCGTAAAACGCTCTCCCTCAACACTGGCGATGGAGAGGAGATGGCGCATCTGTGCCGGCAAGCGCTCTATACGCTGTGCGATGGCCGCTTCCACGCGAGCCGGGAAGAGATCCCAGTCGAGCCTGGCACTCTCGCACCAGTGCCCAGTCTGATCGATCACCAGATCGCCTCTCTCCTGCATGGCGCGCACCAGCTCGACGGTGAATAGTGCATGGCCCTGGCTCTGTGCGTAGAGCGACTCTCGGAAAGCCGCGCCAAGACGATTCGGTTGCGTGTCCAGGAGTCTGTTTACAAAATCGAGGCCATCTGACTGGCGCAGATCCACCGTTGTCCGTCCAAACATCTGCTGAAACTCATTCAGTACATGGGCCAGCGGATGTGGTTCTCCTTGACGGCCCAAGGCGACTTCTTCGGGTCGAAAAGTGCCGACGATCAAGATCCGGGTTCCGACCAGGTGTCGCCCCAGATGGAACAACAGATTGAGGGAACCCAGATCGGCCCAGTGGAGATCCTCCAAGAAAAGCAACAGAGGAGATTCATCGGCGAGAATGCGCAGAACATTGGTTGTCTGCTCGAAGAGAGCGGCTTGCTTCAGCCTCGTCGCTACGGCTGCGCGAGCGGCCTGTTCGCGCAGCTGTTCCTGGTCGATATAGGCACTCAGGCCGGAGTCAACAACGCGCGCAAACAATGCCGCGCCATTGACCAGGGAGCCGATCAGATCCGGGCCCGCGCTCATCATGGCCGTCACGGCAGAGGGGAATAGATGCCATAGCGAAGCGGCCTGGGATCGAGTGATGGTTCCAGCCCGCCATGCCGTTTCCACATCGCCGGAGAGAAGGCCCAGGATGTCCCGGAATGGTTGGAAGGGATCACCGATTCCTGTCTGTGCGTCACAGGAGCCTGCAGCGACAACCAGCGCAGAACGGTTCGCTTGGGCTTGCCGTGCAAATTCCTGAACCAAAGCCGTCTTACCTTGCCCAGCGCTGCCGCAGATCAAGATCACTCGACCTTGAGCATTCAGCGCGCTCTCAAGGTGTGCGGTCAGCTCAGCCAGCTCTCGCTCCCGAGCCACAAACGGGAGTCTCGATATCGGCGGCGCTACGGCTGAAATCGACGCAGGCAGCGGAATGCGTGGGATCTCTTTGGAGCGTGGTGATCTTGTTGAACCAGCCACCGGCTGAACAAGGAAGGGCGCTTGCCCAACGCGAATCTGATCGATCAGCGTCGTGATCTCGGGCGTCGGCGCTGTGCCCAGCTCTTCCTCTAGCATGTGACAGTATCGACGATAGTGGGCCAAGGCCGCGTCCGATTCGCCGGTGAGCGCCAACAATCGGAGTACATGCCCATGGGCTTGGTGGAGCAATGGTTCAAGCTCGACCTGCAGCCACGCATATTGGAGCGCCTGTTGATGGTCACCGATCTGCTCGAAACTGTCGATCAGAGCACGCAGCAATTGGGCGAAATGACGCCGAAGCCGTTCACGCGTGAGCAACTGCCATTCCTCGTAGGCCGAACATCCGTCGAGGAAGAAGCCCTCCATGAAGTTCCCCGTACTGTGGGCAGCCACCTGCTGCAACTCTTCGAGGCGAGCACGCGCGGGCGACGATGTCGCCTTCGAAGCCAAATCAGACGCCTCGATCAATGCTGTCGCATCGAGGGAGTAGTCACTCTGCCGATTGAACTGTATGGTCCGGTAAGTTACAAGCAAGAAGGGCGTCGGTGCGGCACTGTCGCCCAGAAGCCGGCGTAGGTCAAAGAGCGCCTGACGTAGGTAGGTGCGAGCCGCACTCTCCGGCCAGGCCGGCCACAGAAGGCCGGACAGTTGCGCGCGCGTGTGGGCCTGCGATGACTCAACGGCCAGATAGGCCAACAGCGCGCGCACTTTGTCAGAACGGAAGCCGGTGACGGCCTGCCCAGCCAGCGTTGCCTGGAATTCGCCCAACAGTGAAAGCGAGAGGTGTGCCATGCCACCATTATACGACGGGATGGGGTCTGTCTCAACCCGCTACGATCTCGCTACGGATCGCGGCCGTAGACGCCGAATTTCGCTACGAATGGACAACGTGTGACCGCTACGATCAGCATATGCAACGGATCTTGGAATGTCGAGGAGGTGACTCATATGAGATGAAGCGTCAAGAATCCGACAGATACCGTTCCTACTTGCTGCGTGTGTGGAAAGAGTGTCAAGCGTCCGAATCTCTCTGGCGTGCTTCACTGGAAAGTGCGCAGACCGGCGAACTACGCAACTTCACCGATCTGGAAGCGCTCGTCGAGTTTTTAAGAGGCGAAACTCTACCAAAAAGGAGAATCGAGTGATGAAGAAGTTCTTGATCGTTTTGCTATTGCTTGTGACAATGATGGTGCCGCTATCCGCTGCGGCCCAACCGATGGATGAGTACATGGGGCCGATGGAGAGTATCGAGGCGGTCTACGACGCCCTCATCACCGACCAGGACCTGGATGGGGCAATGGCCCTCTTCGCCGATGACGCAGTGCTTACCATCATCCCTGGCCCACGTGGATCAGATGGCATTTTTGCCGGCAAGGAGGCGATTCGAGGCTGGTTTGAAGGCGATTGGTCGGAGGATCGTACCATCTTCAGCAACGTCGAAGAATCGGGAAACAGCGCAGCCTTTTCGCTCAGATTCTGGACCCCTAGCCTGGTCGAGCGAGGCACTGCACCCTATGTGTTTGATGGGACCAGCGTAGTGCAAGACGGGCAGATCAAGTCACTCACCTATGTCTATACGCCTGAGACGCTCGCTAGGGGCGCTGCCTATACGGTCAAAGCAGCCTACGAAGAACTTGCGAACCGTTTCCTGGAAGAGATGTGGGACGAGGGCAACATGGAGACGGCCGAGGAGATCCTGGCCGACGACTTCGTCGATCACTATCCGCGGCCCGGCAATGCAGCCGACAAAGCAGGCATCATGGAAGATGCCGCCGGCTTTGCTGAGCTTGGACTAGATAATCAGCTCGAAGAACTGTTTGTGACCGACGATTCCATCGCCATGCGCGTCACGGTGACGGATCCGGGCGGTGATTCGTTTGAAGTTGCGATTTTCCTCGGCGTGGAAGATGGCCAGATCACCGACCGACGTGTTGGTCTCCTTGGCTGGGGTGAATAGCCGCATGTCAAGAAAGCCCGTCCCTACGCCCCGAGGCGGGCTTTCTTGACTGCAATGAGCGCACGTGACCGATCCTGTAGTCATTGTGCAGCCACCGGGTCCCCATAAGGATCTCAGTTTGGTACCCAGCCTTTAAGGCCCAGAGATCACCACCTGATAGCTATACACTTATCAACACCCGTCTCCAAAGGGAGGCGGGTGATGCTTTCTTTGCGCACGTTTTCGTTCTTCTACTCGCCGGTCGCCAAGTTGACCAATCCGGCAAAGAGTCCCTGCGCCGCGACATCCTCAGCCAGAAGCTCGTTGGACAGCTTGAAGGTCGTCACCGTTGCCTGGCCTCTACCGTACGGGAAGGTCGACAACAGCGAGACCACGTGGTGTATCCAGCCCAGCGCCAGCGCAGCCCAGGTCGCACTCTGCATGCTCATGCGCGAGGCGTTGGCGATGACCACGTCCGGCATCAGCTTGGCATATTCCATCTCCATCAACGGGCCGCCGGGTAGATGCTCAAAGGGTCCCTCCTTGCGCAGCCAGCTGAAGGAGGTCGCCCAGTCGCCCTGCCACTGGGTACCCTCACGCGGAACAATTGTGGCAAGGGGCAGGCTGATGGCGTTTGACTGCCCGAGCATCTCGACACCAGCAATCAGCAGCGCATTGGCCCCGCCCTGCACGGCAGCCATCACCTCGGGCGTCACGCTGCGCGTGACCAGCAGTACTGCCTCATCCATCGAATCAACCACTTGATAGCCCAAGACGGACAGCGTCGTTGCCAGTTCAGCATCGTCGACCACATAGACCGGCTTGTCCGAAACCGGCGGTTCAAGATAGGCAACCTCGACAGAACCGACGGCAATCTGTTCCCCAGAGTCCGAGAGCCAACGTGCGCCAATTGTCGCCAGACCGCTTGTGCCATCGGTGGCGTTCGGCAGCGGCATCTCGACGATCCCGCCCGGCGCTGGGATCTCGCCGCTAACCTCACCGATCTGCCAGTACAGCACGCCCCTACCGTCGATCCCGTCGACGCCGATTGCGCGCAGGTCAACCGGCAGCATAGCGCCCGGTCGCCCGCTCCAGAACTGCGGTCGGATGGTCACAACATTGTCCTGATTGAGATCAACAAAGTAGGTGTCCAACCCCTGCTTGACATTGCGCTGCATGTCCATGAGGCCATTGCACTCCCAGTGCAGATCGGTGAACTCGGTGATGACGTAGCCCGCGATCTCGGGCAACAAACGCATGCTCGTGATCTCGTAGGCGAGGCTGCGCGCCATGTGCTCCTGGCTGGCGGTGACGAAGCGCTCGAAGCTGCCGAAAACACGGTCCAGCTCGAAGGCGTCGTAGCGCCTTCGAAGTCCATGTGGATAGACGATGCCGAGATCCTGATCATGGCCCATCTCGAACCACCAGGGATCCTTGCCGTGCTCCTTGATCAACTCGGGATCGGGCAATCCCCAGTTGCCAAACTCACTGACGATCAGCGGCAGGTCCGGTCGCCGATTGTCGGCATAGTCGTCGGCCCAGGCCCAACCGGCGCGACCGGCAAAGTCGGCGACCCATTCATCCCAGGCGTCGGCGTGATCGGGGATGGTGCGGTAGTGGTGGTAGTCCTCTATGTCACCGGCCACATGCAGGTTGGGATGACAGGCCGAATTGTCGACGATCAGGCGCGTCGGGTCGATCTCCTTGGCCCTGGCGGTGAAGTCGGCCAGCCAGCGGCGATGCTCCGGATTGTGCACCAGATCTGTACCCCAGTCTTCATTGATCAGCGTCCAGGCGATGATCGATGGATGGTTCCAATCACGCGCGACCATCTCCTCAAAGGTCTGCTCGCCTCGTTGGGCGGCCTGTGAGGAGAGATGGATCCAGTTGGGAATCTCGGTCCAAACCAACAGGCCCAGCCGGTCAGCCACCTCGTAGTAGCGCGGATCGCCTACCTTGATGTGGATGCGCAGACAGTTGAGGCCCAGTTCCTTGGCCTTGCGCGCCTGGTCCTCCAGATACTCAAGACTGGGCGGCGTGTAGAGGGTCTCAGGGTAGTAGGCCTGATCGAGTGCGCCGCGTAGATAGATGGGATCGCCGTTGAGATAGATACGTCCGTCTCTGGATTCGACGGTACGAAAGCCACAAGTGTCATGTGTCTGGTCAACGACGATCCCGTCAACGATGAGCTGCGCGGTTACCGAGTAGAGCGCAGGCGAGTCCGGACTCCAAAGGCGGATCTCGCCCGGATCAATGACCAATGCTTCAGTCGCGATCACGCCGGCAGCCGGCACGACAACATCGTCAGCCGCGACTTCCACGCCCTCAGGATCTCGAACGGTAAGTCGCAGGATCGCGCCATCTGCACGTGCTCCGACGACGGTTGCCTTGACCGCAAGCATGCTGGTACCAACCTCAGGCGTCAATCGTAGACTATCGATGTAAGCGGCGGAGCGTTGTTCCAGCCAGACACTCTGCCAGAGTCCGCCGATAGGCCCGTACCAACTCTGCTTGCCGTGAGGAATTTCGGTGAAGGGATAGGCGGGCCAGCGGGAAGCATCGGTGTCCGGGTCGACGACCTTGACGACGAGACTGTTCTCGCCGACTGCCAAATTGGCCGTCACATCAAACTCGAACGGCAAGTAACCGCCTTCATGTTCGCCGATCAGCTCGTCGTTGAGCCAAACGGTGGCGTGATAGTCAGCCGCACCGAAGTGCAAAATGGCTGCACCGTCAACCGGTGCAGTCACCGTGATCATGCGGCGATACCAACCAACGCCCGAGGCCAGTCGCAGGTCGTCGAACTGGGCCTGCCAGGGTATCGGTACGACGGCCTCGCGCCAGCTGTCTGCGCTATTCACTTGCCCGACGGCAAGTTCACCTACTGCGTCGTAGAGGAAATCCCATGGTCCGTCCAGCGGGATTCGTTCGCGATAAGTCATCGTTTTTTGGCTCCGTGTTTTTGTGATATCTGCAACCGTAGTGACAGATCTTGGACCCGGTACTACGCATTATGTCTCGTTGGATTCTACCCGTAGCAACGCTGTTGAAGAGCAAGAAAATAGCCAAGCAACCGTAGGGCGTGGCTTGCCCCCCATGCACATCAAGCTAAGATTATGTCTAGCGGCGCGGCCGGTTGCGGCAGGGATAAATCCCGCCGCTAACCGCGATAAGCCGGGGAACACCCTGGGTCCTGCGGCTGCAAGTTCAGTAGTTCACGATTTGTCATTCCGTTCACGAAGTGGGCGCAAAGCGCCATGACCGGAGGGAAGAGGAATCTCAGGTTCGCCAAGGAGAGATTCCTTCCTTCGGCAGGCTCAGGACAGGCAGTCGCTTCGCTCTGTCGGAATGACAGTTCGCTCCGAAATCGTGAACTACTGAAGTTAGCGCCCTCAGGCGGTTTTCGCTGTTAGCAACCGGCTTCAGCCGTCGCTGCGAGCCAGATGCCAACAAGCCCTAGACCATTTCAATCAGGAGCGTCGGATCAACGGGCAAACTGCCGCGTGTCGTGCCGTAGAAGGCCAGGCCGCCTGGATATTCGGCGTCAGCCGCAACTTCGAAGCGCAGGACGATCTCGTTGTTCTCGCTCTGGGCTACACTTGTCAGGGCATCGCCGGTCATCGGCACATCGACCAAATAGCCGTACGCGCCCGGATCGACGCCGGCGTGATGACTGAGAACGCCACGAGCGTCGGCAGGGTCGTCAGGTAGGCGTACGGTGTCGACCGCCACGCCGTTGACGCTGACGGTCATGTCGCTTGGGGTCTTGCGGTCGACCTCGGTCTGGGGATAGTTGAATCCGAATGTCTTCTGCGGCCAGTCGACCTTGGCAAAGCCGGCCCGCGCGCCGGCTTCCATCTTCAGGCGCATCGACCCGATCTGCGACCGGTCGATCTCTGCCGGCAAGGCCACCCGATACTCGACCCAACCACTGCCCGTGGCCGAGAAGCGCGCCTCGGCAGCATCGGTGAATGTGCGAGGCCAACTCGTGCGTGCGAAAGCGCCCGGTGCAAAGCGCACGGCCCAGCCTTGCTCGATCTTCTCCACCACCGTTGCTTGCTCGGCTCGAACCTCAACGTTGACGTAGTTGCGGGCACGAATCGCGCCGGTTTCATCGTGCAGCACCAGGGCCAACGTCGCCAAGCCGGGTTCGTCCAGCATGGTCAAGGGCAGGGTTCCGGCATCTGATACGCCAAAGCGCTGGGGCTGCAAGTCGATCGTGCCGCTGTCGTCGGTTCGCTTGATGCCAAAACGGTCAGTGAAGTCTATCTGCCAACGCAGCTGAGCGGCAGCCATCGACGCACCCCAGTGGCTGACAAAGACGGGAATCTTGATGTCAGTACCGGGAAGGACAGTCTGACAGGGCGGCGCATCACAGCCGACGAAGTCTGCCCCGTTGAGGTCGGCGACGGTCATACCGGGCACGAAGGCTTCGTAGCCGAACTCCTTGGCGCTGCGGTCATAGTTGACGAAGCCGTTATGCTCCCACTCAATATCGTCCAGTTCGGTGTAGACATAGCCACAGATCTTGTCATGCTTGCGCAGTTCCGATGTCTGATATTTGAAGCACCAGGCGATGTCCTGGTCGCCGCTCTTGGCGGCGATGCCGCCATACTCGCTGTTCATGAGTGGCGCCTCGCTCTGGACAAACTCGCCGCCGACATAGTTGAATGCCGATCCGGGATAGGTCTCGTCGACAACCATCTGGATGTGCTTACGGACCTGCGGGTAGTCGTTGATGTAGTAGTGCCACGAGTTAATATCCGATTCAACATGGTTGTAGTGGCAGGGGGAGTTGTCCTCGACCAACCGTGTGGGATCAAGGCTGCGGGCCAATGCTACCATCTCCCGAACCCAGAGATGGCTGTGGCGCATGCGGTGCTCGGTCAGGCCCCAGGTCTCGTTGAAGAGCACCCAGGCGAAGATCGAGGGCGAGTTGAAGTCGCGGGCGATGGCCCGCGGCAGCGCGGCCTCGTACATGCGGCGCATGGACGGCGTATCCAGATCGGCGCAGGGAATGTCGTACATGATGAGCAGGCCCAGCCGGTCGGCCCAGTAGTAGTAGCGCGGATCGTTGATCTTGATGTGACAGCGCAGCATGTTGAGGCCGAGATCCTTGGCCAACTGGATGTCGCCCCGGATGACATCATCAGACGGATAGCTGTGAAGTCCATCGGGATGGAAGGCCTGATCCAGTGCGCCGCGCAGATAGACCGGTTCGCCGTTGAGCAGGATGTACTCATAGGCCTTGCCGTCCCACTTGGCGCGTTCGACGGTACGCATGCCGAAATAGCTCTCCACCTGATCGACGTCGCCATTGGCTGCCTTTAGTTCGGCCACAAAATCGTAGAGGAAGGGTGTCTCGGGACTCCAGAGCTGCGGAGTCGGTACCGGTACGGCTACATCGACCTGTTGACCACCGGCTTCCAGCGTCAAAGGGAGGCTCACGGCTGGAAATGCTTCATCCTTGGCCGTTAGATTCAGTGTGAAAGTGCCGGCCTCGGCAACGTTCAGGTCCAGACGCATGGTCGCCTGCTCGCCGGCGACATCGGGCGTCACGCGCACGGTGTCAATGTGGCTGGCGCCTCTCGCCTCCAGCCAGACCGATCCCCAGATGCCGCTGCTATAGGTGTACCAACGGGGTACCTGTTTGCCGACCATGGTGCCGGCATCGGCCACATCGTAGGCCCGCACAACCACATAGGCGGTTTCGCCCGGCTCGACGAAGCGCGAGAGATCGATAGAAAAGGGCAGGTAGCCATTGTCGTTCTCGCCTGCGAAAATGCCATTGACCCAGACACGGGCCTGCCAGTCGACGGCCTGGAAGTTGAGATAGACACGCTTGCCGGCCCACTCACCCGGCACGAAAACCTCGCGTTCGTACCATGCGGCGCCTTTGTAGTCGGACCGTTCGACGCCGGACAGCTTGCTCTCCCACGGGAAGGGCACGTTGATCGTTAGGTTCTTGGCGTCGCCGTGCCTCTGCGGGCCGTAAAGGTTGGCGATTTGGCCCGTGATGCCGGAAGATACCAGCGCATCTGCTCGCCGATCAGTTCGGGATCGAAAGCGAAACGCCATTGGCCATTGAGGCTTTGCAAGTCGGTACGCTGGAAATAGGGACGTGGGTGTTCAGGGCGTAGGTTGGCAGTCATAGTAGGATGTCCTTATCTGATAGTGAGCGGTACAAAAACACCGCAGATCTCTGAGACTCAGGACCCTCCATCAGAGGTCCCTTAGCAGATCTGCGGTGAATTCGTATTATTATATCGAACCTATTTGATGCCGCTGTTGACGGCAATACCACTGATGATTTTTCGCTGGAAGACCAAGACGAAGATGATGATCGGCAAAGCACTCAGCGCAGCAGCAGCCATGTTGCGGCCATAAAAATTGACGAAACCCCAGGCTTGCGTCACCTTAGCCAAACCAATAGGTAGAGTCATAATCTCCTGTTTGGTGGCGGCAATCAACGGCCAGAGATAGCTGTTCCAATTCCCCAAGAACGCGAATATGGCAAGCGTAGTCATAGCCGGCACAGACAGGGGCAGAATAATGCGCCAATAGACACCAAAACGTGTGGATCCATCGAGAATTGCGGCCTCTTCCAATTCGATAGGAATATTCTTGAAAAACTGTGTCAGCAGAAAGACAGCCAAAGACGAAGCAACGCCGGGAATGATCAGTGCCGGATAGGTGTTCAACCAATTAAGATCGGCAAAAAGCAGGTAGATAGGAATAAAGGTGACCTGGAACGGCACCATCAGACCCGCCAGTATCAGTATGTAGAGGAAATTCTTGCCGTAAAATCGCATGCGTGCAAACGCAAACGCTGCGAGCGAGGCGACAATCAATTGAAGTATGGTGTGAATAGTAGAAACAAAAATGCTATTCATGAACCAGCGCGGCAGTCGGCTCTTGGAGAGCAGATAGGTCCAGTTTTCAAAAGTGATCGCTTCAGGTATCAGACGCCCAAGATCGCGTTGGATGGCCGTTTCATAGCGGAGCGATGTCGAGATGGTCCAGATTATCGGGATCATCCACACTAATGTAAAAGCCGTAAGCAGTGTCATATAGACTGCGTTGCGGAACCCGCGGCTCTGGTAGAACGGTTGCGATACTGTTCGTGATCCTGCCGCAGTCTCGCCGGATATTGTGTTTGCCATATGGACTACTCCGTGTCTCGAAAGGCGATGAGCTGGAGAATAGAGATTGTCAATAAAACCAAGAAGAGAATGAACGCCATGGCTGCACCATAACCCAATTGCCAGAACTGGAACGCTCGCTCCCAGACATAGTAGACAATGGTGCGCGTTGCGTGCGGCCGGCCCACCGGCCGTCATGATCTCAACCTGGCCAAAGACTTGGAATGAACCAATGACTTGCAATACCATCACAAATAAAACCGTGCGACGTAAACCGGGTAGCGTGATGTGGCGAAAACGCCGAACCATGTTGGCCCCATCGACCTTTGCGGCATCGTACAGTTCTTCGTTGATGCCTTGCAGACCTGCCAGGAAGACTAGCGTGTTGAATCCTACGGTCCACCAGATCGTGGTGAAAGCTACAGCAGGCATTGCCAGCGCAGAATCATTGAGCCAGGGAACTGGTTCTATGCCGACCTTGAGCAACGTGGCATTGATGAGTCCCGCTCCGGTGGAGGCGAAAATCCGCGCCCAAATGACGCCGATAACGGCCACCGAAAGTACATTTGGTACGTAATAGAGCGTGCGAAATGTGCCGATACCGCGCACATCACGGTTGAGCGCCAGCGCAAAGAGCAGAGCTAAGATGAGAATTGGAATGGTAAGCAGCACAAACCAAATCGTATGGCGCAACGATGCCCAAAAAAGCGGATCTTCGTACAGGCGCGTGTAATTCTGGGTACCAATAAACCGGATGTTGGTACCGACAATCTCCCAATTGTGCAGAGAGATCCAGAAACTCTGGAAAATCGGCAAAAGCGTGAAGATGGTATAAAGAATAAAGAACGGCAACAGGAAAAGATAGGCGGCACCCGTTTCACGGACCTTGCTGGACCGCCAGAACGACCTCTGTTGCTGTTGTCTTGCAATGGGTGCTTCAGTCGTTGCCATGCTGGCTCACATTCCTATACTCAATGATTTCGATTCGGACCGGGTGGCAGGTGGCCAAGGGCAAAAGCGCCAGTGGGTTGTGCGGCTATTTTGAAATCCGCACAACCCACTTGATTCGATTTAACGTTAGCGTTACTACTCGGTCAGGTCTACTGACCATCGGTCTCAACGAAGTCAACCAATCGTGATTGAGCGTCGGCGAGTGCCTGCTCGGGACTCTTGTTACCGAGGAAAGCGGCTTCAATCTCTTCGTCCAAGACGGTTTCAAAGGCCGTTACCCAATCGAATCGAGGCATGACCACGGCGTCGTTGGCGAATGCTGCGTACTCATCTCGATGGGCGAGGTTGGTGTATTCCTCGCTGGCCAGTACGGAATCATTCACAGCCAGATGGCCTGTTCGCGCCCAGTAGATGTTGTTGTCATTGAGATACTCGAAAAATGCCATAACAGCATCTGCGGTCTCACTGTCAACGTCCTGACCCAAGGGCACAATCCAGGAGTGAGTGCTGGCCCAGGCGGCTGGCACATCGAAGATCTGCGAGAAGGACGAGACGTAGTACTCCTTCAGCCCGCTGTCTGCATCCTGAGTCTGCTCGTCATAGGCATTTACAACCCACGTGCCGTTCCAAAGACTGCCGACTTCGCCAGTCAGGAAAAGCTCCTGGGTGGCAGTATAGTCCGTATTATCGGGAATGTGCCCGGCATCGCGGAAATCTGATCAGGAAATTGAGTAGCTCTGAGACCCTCTTCACTATCGATGGCAGGCATGCCCTCAGATCCTTCAATGGTGCCGTTCTGCTGGTAAACCAGTGCCATCCAGTTACGGAGAGACCATTGGTCCACGTGGCCAGGAAGGGCTTTCCGGTCGCTTCCTTAAACTGCTCGGCCGTGGCCAGGAACTCCTCTTCACCCACCGGCAACATGGGGTTGCCGTCAGCATCAACCAAGCCCGCTTCTTCCCAAAGCCCTAGATTGATGTGCCAGAGATGTCCGTGAAGATCCGAGCGGAAGACCGTACAATTCGCCCTCATATTCCACGTTGCCGCGCGCCATCCGGCAAGATCTTCGACATCGATCCCGGAAGTCTCAAAGCTGTCAGTCAGTGGGGTCAACAAATCGCGAACAAGCGTAGTTGGGAATGCGAATACCGTGGAGAACCATCACATCGGGTGGGGTACCTGCCGCCAGGTTGGAGTTGAGTTCAGCGAATCCGGGCCAATCGACCACAAGGGTTTCAACCTGTACCTCATCCTGGGAGGCGTTGAAGGAATTGGTCAACGTCTGGATGATGCCACACTCACCATAGGCCTGCTCAAGATCCTCGTTCTCGCCAAAGTCGTCAAAGCAATCGCCAAAGAAGGCGCATGAGCTGAATTTCGGTCGTGCCACCACTACCGCCACCATCGGCGGCGGCTTCGCCGCCGGCAGGGGCTGTGGCGGGCGCACAAGCGCCAACCACCAACGCTAGAATGGCCAACAAGATGAGAAATCGTAAGTGTTTCTGCATGGAATTCTCCTGTGTGGAATTGATTGATTTGGAACCAGATGCGCAGCAGAAAACAGATTCGCTCACAAACCCTATCCCAAAAGACACTTCTTTGGTAAACTCCAGCCTACGGCTTCAAAAAAGACTGATACATCGGCATGAGCTGAGACATGTCATTGGAGAGAAGGGGCACGCGTTTCTGTAGATACCTTCACGCCAAACTTCGTCCGGAGGCAATAAGTGCGATCCGGATACTGTTGAAAAAGCCACGAACTGTTTCCTGGCAAACTGTAACACAAGAATATCACGACGTCAATAGTTAAATCGTTTTCACTTTACCTTCATCTGGTACGATCAACCGACCACATTGAAGCCATACGGCTATTTGCCTGGACAGTTTCATATAAACATGTTATAAAAGGATTGAACAGTTCACAAGATTCAGAACTGATACACACCTAAAGGGTCATAGGATGACAGAGACATTTGTAAATCCGAATAGCCAGGATCCAAAACTTCCAGGACGAACTCTCTTGCTTTCATGCGGAAGCGGTGAGGCTGGGCGGCTCATCGATGTGGCCAAAGCCTTGGGTTCGCATCAGCGCCTGCGTATTCTGGATTGCCGAAACCCACCGTACGGCAAACGTGTCGGAAATCGCAGAGCTACTAAGGATGCCCCTGGCCACCGTCAATCTCCATCTCAATAGGCTGGAAGGCGCCGGACTGATTCGAACCGAGATGATCTCGGCGGCGACGTGGACAGCAACGGATGTGCGCCCGCGTTGGTAGACATCGTTGTCCTACATCTGCCGGACAGTCCTTCCGAGCAGGAGAGATCGCGCATGGCGGTGAGCATGCCGATCGGGGCATTTGTAGATCACAGCGTTGCACCGACCTGCGGGATGTTGGGGCTGGAGGGAGCGATCGGTCCCATGGATGACCCCATCACCTTCTATGAGCCCAGACGCTACGAGGCTCAGCTGGTCTGGTTCGCCCAGGGTATGTCGAATATAAATTTCCCTATCGCTCTAGAAACAGTCGCAGTCCAGACCATCTGCACTTGAGTCTAGAACTCTGCTCGGAGGCAGTACCGCATCATAAGGAATGGCCATCTGACATCTTTGTAGAAATGAACGGTATCGAAATCGGTACATGGACCTCGCCTGCAGATTTCGGCGGCGAGCCGGGCAGATACACGCCGACATGGTGGAAGGAGCACAACACACAGTACGGTTTGCTCAAGACATGGCGCGTGGATTGAGATGGCACCTTCATCGATGGTCGGCCCTTTCCCGCGTAACGATCGATGACTTGGCATTTGGCGAGTCGCAGTCAGTTACAGTTCGAATCGGCGTCCACACCAATGCGGTCCATGTGGGCGGAATCAACATTTCGGGCAGGGAAGTCTGGAAATCATGCCCAGGATATCGTGCTAGAGGACGTCCTACTAATTGAAACGCTTGTTTGCTGGTGGACGCAAATGCCTAACGAGAGAACAACACGGAAGCAATAAACAGCAGATCCTCCATAGAGCTTACCGCCATCCGGAAGATCATAGCGACACATCAAAAAGTTAACGCATCAAGTTTCACGTGACAGCCACCACCGAAAGCGGCGGCAGTTCGAAGTCGCCTTGCCGTCGACTACTTCAACGGCGTCAAACAGTGTCGATTTGACGCGATCGGGCGCATCATATTCGTTGAAGGCATCAGCAGACGAACCGGTCAACAGATCGCGTCGACCAATCCAACTATGGCCGAATCAGCGATGTCGACCTGGATGTATCAATTCGTCCAGGCTGCGGTTGACGGCAAAGACGTGCACCGGTTGCCGTCGAGATGGCGCTGGCGTCACGGTTGTGGTAGCCATAGCTTCGACCGGTGTAGCCTGGTCCATCGACATAAACCTGGAGGGCGACGCCCTTGCGTCGCTTGGTGTACATCTCAAAGGGATAGAAGATCGACTGGATCAGCAGTTCATCGCCCTTGGTCAGGATCGGCGCGATCACATTGACGATCGGTGACGTTGGCGATCTTGAGCATATCGGCATGGCGAATGAAACTGTTGAAGAAGCCGGCCACGACCAGTGCGCCCTCCAGGTTATAGACTTCCTCCAGTAGCGGCGGA
>CAWKCP010000033.1:0-7855 GCA_963848115.1 uncultured Chloroflexia bacterium
CCTGCGCCAAACACTATGCCGGGTATCCTGGTTCTGTGGGCGGCCGAGACTCGACCGAGGCAGAACTGACGCAACGCAGTCTGCGTTCAACCTATCTCAAGCCGTTCGAGGACGCTGTGAAGGCAGGCTGTGCCACCTTCATGGCAGGCTACCAGGCCATCGACGGTCTACCCTGTTCCGTCAATCGCTGGCTGCTGCGGGATGTATTGCAGGACGAGTGGGGCTTTGACGGCTTCCTGATCACGGATCGGGACAATGTCGGACGGCTGCACAACGAGCAGAAGGTCTGTGCCACCATGGAGGAGGCGGTCGCGCGTTCGATCGACGCTGGCAACGATATGATCATGACGACGCCGGTCAAGGAGTTGAAGGCGTTCGAGCGTATTCACCTGATGCCAGGTGAGACGAAGATGGTAACGTTAGAAGTGCCCTACGATCGTTTGGCATTGGTCAACCAAGCATTGGAGACTGTGGTCGAACCGGGAGAGTTCGAAGTGATGGTGGGCGGATCGTCCCGCGATAGAGATCTGCTGAAGGCTTCGTTTTGGTGCGTGTAGATCATGGTTTCTGACCTGCGACTGCTCTTTGTTGTGAACGGCGTGCTCTGCGACGGCGGCGACTTCCGCCAATTTGGCTGGGGACGCTACAACCCTTGGTTGCGCGGAGTCGCGGGGGCGGAGACGCTGCGCATCGGCCCGACCTAGGTTGGCGAGATCGATTCGCTGCGGCTTTACGCCCGTGGACTCCGCATATCTGACGCCATCGGAAACGTTCGAGCCGGTCTGAGTAAAGCTCAAACGGAGTAATCTGTGGCTAGAAGTGCTACCAAGAAAAAGAGTTCTGCAAAAACGGGACGCAGTCGCTTCCACGGCGCAGTCGATCGGTTTGAGGTCATGGCGACATTCATCTACGAGCGCTATGGATCGAGCGTCAACTACATTGCCGATGTGGCCGGCGGTCAGGGCATGTTGTCCCGGATTCTGCGCAAGAAATACAATTACGAGGCCGAGGTGGTCGATCCACGTGGCTGGACGTTGCGGGGCGTGCCCAATCGGGCAGAAGAGTTCGATCCTGCGCTGGCCCCCTACTATGATCTGATTGTCGGATTGCATCCCGACCAAGCCACAAGAGCCGTGGCGGAGGCGGCGCTGGTCAAGCCGGTCATCATTGTCCCGTGCTGCAATTTTTGGTCCGAGGAGAAGCTGGGGCGTGATGAACTGGTCGAGGCCGTTGCCGAGTTCTACCGGAAGAACGATGTCTGGTTTGAGTCGACGATCTTTGACTTCAAGGGACCCAAGAACATCGGCTTGGTTTCGGAGCCGCCTGCACCGTATAGAGCGATAACGTAGAGACGCAACACTTTGCGTCTCTGTGCGATTGAAAAGGATGAAGCCATGGCAACCCTATATCTGATCTGCGGGCTGCCGGGCGCAGGCAAGACGACCTTGGCTCGACAGATTGAACAGATCCATGCGGCAGTGCGGTTGTCGCCTGACGAATGGATCGTTCCGATCCTGGCCGATCCCACAGACATTCCTGAGCGCGACCGGTTACGGTCGCCTGTGGAGGCCCTCCAGTGGGACCTTGCTAAGCGGCTGCTTACACTGGGTCAGAACGTAATCCTGGAGTGGGGGTTCTGGTCGCGTGAAGAGCGGGAGAGCGTTCGCCTTGAGGCCGAGGATCTTGGCGCGACCGTCGTGTTGCACTATCTTGCCGTAACGCGTGACGAACTGTGGGATCGCCTTTCACGGCGCAACGCAGCGCTGCCGCCCGGCACGTTTGCCGTCACGAAGGATGAACTCGATGAGTGGTGGGGCTGGTTTGAGCCACCTACGGCGGATGAGCCTGTGCCGTTGAAATCAGGGGTGCTTTCTGCCTCCCTTACGCGGGATTGAAAGGCAAGGGGATCGAATATGCGAGACCCTGAGTATGACAGATTTGGCCCCTGGGCCGTTGAAATCTCCGAGGCGGATCCGCCTCCGCCCCTTTTTTTGCCCTATTTGACGCGGGACGAGATTCCGTTACTTGCTATTAAGATCCCGCGTAACATAGAACGGCGCAAGGCCCGTGCTGGGATGAACCTCTACGACTATATGGTCAGCCTCTACACAGACAATCTTGTGATTCTGCAGCGAGTCGAGGATGACGTCCGCCGACAGACCTTCTCCTATCGTGATATTCAGGCTCTGCGGTATGCAGAAGATCTCCTGAAGGGAAACGTCGTTCTCTTCCTTCAAAGTCAGACCAACGATCTCCCTTTTAACACCGTATCGAAAACGCTCATGCAACGCATGGTTGACCTAATACGCGGGCGCTACGCTGAAAATATCAGCAGCATGCTGCTAGTCGAGGACCCGGTCGCTTCCCAGCAGGATCTCAGTTTTTTCTTCAGAAATCTGTTGGCGGTCGAGCTAGCACGTACACCTGCGCTGCACTTCATGGCAGCGCAGGCGGACACACCGGTGGGAGCCCATGAGTCGGGGGTCCGCAAATTGCTCTTTGGCACACTCGGCAAGACGCTGCTTGAGTCAATGCACTTGTACGATGGTCGGGAATTGCAGATCATCGATCGGGGTCAGGACTTCAAGTACGCATGGCAGTCAGTCTACGGACGCCGGGAGACCTATATTCCCTGGACCAATATTTCCGGAGTGGCCTGGACGCCCGATCCAAGAAACGCCGCCATCGTCAATCTAAATCTAGAGATCGTCGGCGATCCACTCACTTTTGCCTTGCTACGAGACAATCCATGCATTCCAACCTACGCACAGATTCTTTCGACGGTGCTGGAAGACCATCATTGAGCATATGGCCAAAGCGCGATGTTCACCGATATGATCGGCGATCAGATGGATCGCTCTCCTGTGTATCCGTCTAGACTCTTCTCCTTTTTGGGGTGGACAGAATGATCGGCTGTGTGACCCGGCTGTCAGGCCAGCGCACTTTCCAGTCCGGAATCGCGCACGAAGATGCAGGTAGAGTCGGTCTCGTCGACCATTCGTTGCATGAAGGCGACATCGACCGTCTGCTGTAGACCGAGAATGTTGAGATCCGCCTGGGGGGCCAACGGCAAAAAATCTTCCAGCGCACCGACTGCCACTCGCCCTTGTGTTTGCTTCGGCATACGCCCGAGATCGATCAACCTTGCTAGAAATGCTTCGCCATTTGCACGCTCCTCCTCATCCTGGACAACCGTGATTAAGTTAATCTGGGCCGCATTCCAGTTGCGCGCCAATTGATAGGCCAACAGCAGCGCAAGGTCCAAATTCGACAATTCGAGACCGATCTCCCATGCCGGACTCTGTTCGCGTAGCCACACATTGAGCACCTGCTCACGCCCCAGCGCGGTCAGCGGGTTGTCCATGTAGAGGATCACACCCAGCTCATTTTTAGCCGCGTGATCGAGCAGATGTTGTAGGCTCTCCTCATCTGCACCCGATGTCACGGACTGAAAGAGGATATTGGGCCGGAAGAATGCACTGCGGAAGACTTCCATGGTCGTCTGCAGCGTATGGTGAAACTCGCGAGTTTCGACTAGCGCCACACGGGCGAAAATACCTTCGTTGGCGAAGATCTGTTCGTAAGCTTTCAGCCCTTCAACGCGCTCGCGTATGTCTGGCCAGTAGCCGCCCACGATATGGACCGAGCCATTGGGTCTGGCAATCGCTGTGAGAAAGCGATAGCTGCGCCGTAGCGCCATTGACGTGTCCACCGGTACCAGCAGACTGGGTTTCCAGGCGCGATCGTGGCCGCCGGGTAAGCTCAGAGTGCGTTTGGCCGCCCATTCAGCCATGGTACCGAACATACCGCTGCGCACATCGCTCCAGGGCGTCGTCAGTTGGCGCAGTTGCAGTACTTCGTACATCACAATCACGGTGACGATGGCGATCAGGCTGAAGAGGGGCGCAATCAGGAACATGGCGGAGAGTGCACCCAATAGGCCAATCAGCGGGACGACACGCGGGATGCGCAGCCTCGGCCGGAAGCTGGTCAGTCCCATGGACTGTTCCAGGAGCACGACCGCGTTCAGCACCACATAGGTGATTAGGAAGAACATGGTCATCAGGGGGGCAATCTGGTTCAACCCGTCGCCGAGTAGGCCAAAGATCAGGGTCGCTATGCTGATCGCCCCGGTCACCAACATGGCCGGCCGGGGTTCGCCCCGGGCCGTCTCGCGACTGAGTTTTTCACTGAAAGGGACGATATCGTGGGCGGCCATCGCCTGGAGAATGCGCGGTGCGCCGAGCAACGAATTGAGTGCCGCCGAGAAGGTAGCGGCCAGGATGCCGATCTGGACGGCCCAGCCAAAGGCGGCCTTGTCCACCATGATGGTCAGATTGTTGACCAGTTCCTCAGGCGTAGCGACGATGGATGTCCAGTAGGCCAAGCACATGTAGACGACAAAGCTGACAACAATCGCCGACATGGTCCCCTGTGGAATGCTGCGACGCGGGGCGGACAACGTGCCGGAAAGATTGACGCCTGCAAGAACTCCGGTGACTGCAGGGAAAAAGATGGCGAAAACCTGCCAGAAGCTGGCACTGGGAAAGGAACCGATCAACTGTGGCGTGTAGATGGCTCCGGACTGACCCAGAATGGGAAAGCCGCCCAAAAAGACGGAAAAAAGTGAAAACATGACGATAAACAGGATGGGAAAGCGCAGGCGTGAAGCCAGCCCGACACTGGTGTAGGCGATGAGATAGCAGGCGGCAAAAGCAACAAACAGTACCAGCACTTCGGGTGATTGGGGACGGATCGACTGCCAGCCTTCCGCAAAGGCGAAGAGGTAGAAACCCACGGAAATCGACTGGGCCAGATAAAAGGGTACGTTGACGCTGCCGCCGACCTCCAGCCCCAGCGATTGGGAAATGATGGAGAAGGAGCCGCCTGCGCCCACCCGGGTATTGGTAGCAACACTCGAGATCGAAAGCCCGGTGCAGAATGTGATGATATTGGCCAGCACAATGATGGCCCACGCACCTAGTAGCCCCGCATTGCCCACGACCCATCCGGTGCGCAGATACATGACTGCGCCAAGAATGGTCAAGAGTGTGGGCAGGAAGACGCCGTTGAATGTGCCAAATTTCTCGACGCCGTCTGGCTCTGCGCTGCCGGACCGTCTAAATGGGAGGCGCATGGTCAATGAATGAAGATATTGCATCGTGTTCTTCTTCCTTATCTAAACGCCCAATTTTAGCATGACTTCTTCCAGGCACGCGTCCGAGCCCATGGTCGTGACGTGGTCGCCCACTCTGAGGCGTGTGTAGCCGTGAGAGATGAGCACGTGCCCATCTCGCTGTACGGATAGAATCAACACGTCGTCGGGCAGGCGCAGGTCTCGCAGCGCTACGCCATCCAACGATGGATCGCGTACCTCGATATCGATGATGTCCTGTCCCTCTTCCATGCCCAGCAACATGGAGGTGGCAACCGGTGACCGAACAAGATGATCGAACAGACTGACCATGGCAGTCGATGGATCAACAATTAGTGCACCCAGTTCGTGGAACTTGTTGAAGTTGGCCCTGTCATTGAGTCTGACAATCATATCTCTGGTGCCAAAGTGTTCATAGGCCAGTTCGCAGATAAGATAATTGTCATCGTCAGAGAGCATGGTGACGATGGCGTCGGCGCGGTCCGTATCGAGTTGGTGCAGGATATCAAGGGTGTATTCAGGGACGGGACAGATGCTGACATCCGGGCTTTCAGGCGGCGTGAACTGGGGCGTATTCGGTTCCTTGCAGGCGATCTTCACCTCCCAGCCATGTACGCGAAGTTGGCGGGCAACAGCTATGGCCTGATCTTCATAGCCGAAGATTATCGCATCACGCACACCGTCAAACTCTGGCGGTGTGGCACGGGTGTGGGCTTCCCCTACGTGGTTGACTGCCCACTTGAAGAAGGGTGGGCCGACGATCTGATTCAGCACAATCACGGCGATGATCAACGTGGCGAAGGCCGTGCCCCATCCGGGGAATTCGCCGGCCACTTCTTTGGCCAATCCCGATCCGACGCCGGCCTGGGTGATGTAGGTCATCCAACTGATCTTGTTGTAGCGCATTGGGTCGCCGGCTGCCATGCCGCCGGTCAATGCGCCGATGTAGATGCCGGCCAGGCGTACGGCGAAGAGTGCCAGCGCGATGGGCCAGACCGTGACCAGAACATCCAGGGCCAGGGAGGCCCCAGTCAAGGTGAAGAAGATCACGTAGATAGGTGGGGACACGGTATGCAATATCTTCGAAAACTCGTTGCGATACCGACTGTAGTTTGTCACGACAAAGCTGCCGATCAAGCAGATCAGCAGCGGTTCCAGAAAGATTTCGATTGTGATGAGTTCGGCGTGACTGAGGTCACGGATCCAGTCGGCCAAGACGAAGACGCCGGTACCGGCAATCAAGATCATGACCGTCTTGGCGGCTTCGCTGATGCCCCGGCTCAAGACAAACTCCAGCAACTTGCCCAGGCCATAGCCCATGGCCAACGACAGCAGAAGTTCCGTTGCCAGCAGCAGGACAAATCGAATATCCAGGCCGAGGTCAGTCAACATGGCATCGGCAAAGGAGGAGGCAAAGGCAAAGAGAAAGATCACCAGCACATCGCTGATCACCGTGACGCCCAGGGCCGTCTGGGTAAACGGCCCTTTGGCACGTAGTTCGTTGATGATGGCAATGGCGGACGATGGAGAACGGGCCACCAGGATTGCACCGGCCAGCATGGCAACCGCCACGCGGCTTGTCGTTGGCCACCCTTGGGTGAAGGGGATCCAATCGGTCAACATCAAGACGGCCAGGCTGCCGAAGAGAAAGGGCCAGACGACCAATCCGATGGTTACCCAGGCGATGCTTCTGAAGCGACTTCGCAACTCCTTGAGATAGAGTTCGCTGCCTGCTGCAAAGGCGATGACCGCCAGCGATATCTCATCGATGATACGAAGATTCTCGATGGCATCGACGGTGATCAGATTCAGTCCATAGGGGCCGGTGACGATGCCGGCAAAGAGAAAACCGGTGATAAGCGGAAGTTTGAATCGGGTGGCGAACTGCCCGATCTGCTTGGATGCCAGGGCAATGATGATAAAGCCCATGATGACCACAAAAACGTGGAGAATGTTTGCCATAGAATGAATGCGCCCTTTCGGCGCAACACAGCACTGGTAACTGAAGGCCGTACGTGATCACGAATCAGAGATGATGTGCCGGGATATCCTGTAGGTTGGGATGCCATCCCGACTGGCCAAACCAGGCCCCGCGGACGGAGTGCCCTTCTGTCCTACACTGTTCCCGGACAGCGCGTTGCACGTGTGGGCAGAATCTCCCAACTTCAGTAGTTCACGAATTGTCGTTCCGTTCACGTAGTGGGCGCAAAGCGCCATGACCGGAGGGAAGAGGAATCTCGGGTTCGCCAAGGAGAGATTCCTCGTCGCTTCGCTCTGTCGGCGTCGCTCGCTTCTCCGGCGTATGTTGCTCCGGTCTTCGTGTCGGGTCTCGTTGGGTTTCAGACGTCGATTCTCCAGCGGAGACTCTTGTTCCAACGGTCTACTCTCCGATGTCGGATGGTTGATGATACAGATCGTCTGTGCATGTCTCCTCTGAGGACACATGGCATTGCACTGCTGTGCTGTGCCGGGCCGGGCCGGACGGATTGACTATCCAGCCTATGTGTCAGGCGGACCGGCATTGAAGGGCGAACTGGCAAAACGCCCCGCCCTGCTGGGCCAAACTATGTGGACGGCACTGGTGTAACCCGTCCGTCCGGCGTCATGGGCATCGAGCGCAGGCGCACGCCAGTGGCATTGAAGATGGCGTTGCCGATGGCCGGCGCAATGGCGATGATCGGTGTTTCTCCCGCGCCGGCC
>CAWKCP010000034.1:0-27788 GCA_963848115.1 uncultured Chloroflexia bacterium
GACAATGGCTGGGTGGGTCTATCAGTTTAAGGAGAACATGATGGCTGTCAACCAAAACCTACAACAACCGGAGAAATCCACTTACATCAACAACTCTTCAAATCAACTTCAGGGCGAAAAGAGAACGACCAGGCGCACGATTGCCTTGAGCCTTTTCTGGATTGGCCTGTTGTTCGCCGTAGCCTTCGCCGGGATCGGCACCCGCAGTCTGATGCAGAATCTACGGACCCTGACGATTGAAGAGAACAATCTCACCATGTGGGCCGATGGCGGCCCTTTATGGATCACCTGGGCCTTGTCGGTCACCCTGGGTTCCCTATTGGCAGGCATCGGCGCATTTACCTATGTCAAGACCAAAGCCGCGTTTTCGTGGCTCACCACCTTTGGTGTTCTAGGCGCAGTCGTCGCCATGGTCATGGTCTGGAGTCGCTTCTATAACGCAACGCTCTTCGGAATCGGCGGGACCATCATCCTGGTGGTCTTTTTCGCCATCGTTTGGGTATGGATGAAGAAGTATGCCGCGCTGGATATGCCGGCAAAAGTCGCGGGCAGTTTCAAGTTGATCGGCTACCTTTTCTGGATCAATGCATCCTGGTTCCTCTGTGGCGAAACTGCCAGAATGCACCTGACGGCGTTTGCAGGGAAGTCTCCGCCCGTCCCAATCGAGATCATGGTTTTTCTCGTCTTGGGTTGGCTTTTTGTGCTGATTGGCGACTACAGAGAAATGCGGCTGCAGACGAGCTAAGTTGATCCTCACCTATTGTTGTTGCAACAAAAGAAAAGGAGAATGAGGATGGATAAACTAAAAGTCGGCATCGGGATTGGCATAAAAGTAGGCGTTGCCGGGTTTGTAGTTGCGCTATTGATCCGGCCCTGGCAGTTGCGACGAGGCGCAACTTACGCCGAGGTTCGACGCGCTTTGCCAGGCGATGATCTGGTACCTGATCCCAAGTGTGGGTACACGCAGGCAGTGACCATCAGGGCCCCAGCATCCGAGGTCTGGCCCTGGCTGGTCCAGATCGGATACAAGCGTGCAGGTTGGTACACTCACGACTTTTTGCACCGCTTGGTGGGCATAGCGGGTTCTGTGGGCGACGAGCGTGGTTCGGCAAAACGAATCATTCCCGAGTTGCAGGACTTGACGATCGGCGACCTTATCGAGATAGCGCCAGGCATGGGATACACGGTCGCAGGTATCGAGAAGGAGCAGGCGCTCATCCTGCAAAGCAGAATGGACACAGCCAAGTGGGAAGCGTTGTCCAGCAATGATCCGCTCCCGGAAACGTATCTCATTTCGAGCTGGGTGTGGTATCTCGAAGAGATAGATGAACAGACAACACGGTTGATCGTGCGTGTGCGCACTGATTGCAGCCCAGGACTGTTGAGCACGTTGACAACAACTATTCCAAATGAAGTGGGAAACTTTGTGATGCAGCCAAAGACGCTGCGAGTGCTCAAGCAACGGGCAGAGATGAGTGTGTGGTAAAACCGCAAGACTCGTCATCTTGGAAACGCCAAAAAGGAGATTGCAAAATGACGAACAAACAGACAATTCTGATTGCCGGGGCGACCGGAAGCATTGGGGGAGGTGCTGCGTTCGCTTTGGCAAAACGTGGCGCTAGCATTGTATTGCTCGGGCGCAAGCTCGAAACATTAGAGGCCAGGGCGGATACTATCCGTATCACTCTATCTGAAGCTCAGATCGAGTACCAGGATGCAGACATTGACACCTTGGTGATCGACTTCTCTGATATGGACTCTGTGAGGCGCGCCGCTGCGGAGGCTATGAACCGATTTCCGATGATCCATGGACTGGTACTATCTGTTGGCGCCTTAATCCAACATGGTCCGAACATCCTGCCCAACGGTCATGAGTCGATGTTTGCTGGGAACGTGATGGGACCGTTTCTGTTCACCCAACTGTTGTCAGAGAGGATGCAGCAATCAGACGGATTGGTCCTGCATGTGATTGCACCATTCTATGAAGAAATCGATCGGGATGATCTTGAAAGCATCAGAAATCACAAGACAGAGCCTGCATACCACAGGAGCAAGACATGCAACCGGGCAATTGCTGCGGAGTTGGCTCGACGATATGCTGGAAAGATCTCCTCTATCGCATTCAATCCTACGTTCATCATCGACAAAACAGACCCGGAACTGCACAAACGGTGGCCAACCGGATTCGAGGGTCTCGATTGGCGGGTGCTGACAGTGCTCTTTGCAAAGCCACCTGCGGTCGCGGGTGAGCCCATTGCGGATCTAATGCTTGCGCATCGAGATCGTCGTGCAATCAATGGCGCCTTGTTCAAACTAGGTAAACGCGTCAAAAAACCTGATAAGGCCATGAATGACGAGATATCCGGAAAAAGGTTGTGGGACGAGTTGGTTCGACTAACAGAGCTAACGCCTGAACGAAGCCCGACGGCAAATCCTCAAAAGATACCAGTATAGGACAAGTGCAACAAGAAAAGAGGAGAATCTAAAGTGACTACCCACAGAAAAAGAGCAGTGATTGTCGGTGTGTTGTCCATCATTGCGACGGCTTTTCTCTTTATCGGCGAAGCTGTGTACAAACCAATTCTCAGTTCAGCACAACCGCAAGAGGCGGCTGAGTTGGAGACCTTTATTGATGGTTTGATGACAGCCCAACTCGAGGAATATCAAATTCCGGGTAGTGTCGTGGTGATCGTGCAAGACGGAGAGGTTAGCCTGGCAAAAGGATACGGCTACGCAAATATGGAACGTAAGCTCAAGGTTGATCCTGAAACCTCAATGTTCCGAATCGCCTCGATCAGCAAACTCTTTATCTATACAGCGGTGATGCAACTGGTGGAAGAGGGAATGCTCGAACTAGACACCCCCATCGTTGATTACCTAAGTTCCGCCGGCATGTCAGCAAAAGGGATAGATGAAAGCATTACCGTCAAACACCTCATGACGCACACAGCAGGTTTTGAGTATGTAATCTCGGGGTCCTATTCTCGAGACGTAGAAGACATGCGCCCACTTGGCATGATTATCAGCGAGCAGCTCCCTGCCCAGATACGTCCTCCTGGCACCTTGGCAGCCTATTCAAATCATGGTATTGGGCTACTTGGGCTAATTGTCGAAATTGCTACAGGGATGACCTGGACGGACTACATCGAGACGCATATTTTAGAACCTCTGGACATGACCCATACCACAGGTCGCCAGCCCGTGCCTGACGACTTAGTGGAATCCCTTGTCACAGGCTACCGCTTAGCAGGTGGAGACCAACAAGCCCAAGATTTTATCTTTGTACCGCTTGGGCCTGCTGGGGGCATGTCTGCAAGTGGCTTGGATATGGCGCAGTTTATGCTGGCGCATTTGCAGGAAGGTGAGGGCATTTTAGAGCCAGAAACCACGCGAACCATGCACACGACACTCTTTCAACATGATCCTCGTCTTCCAGGTATGGCTTACGGTTTCTTTGAATCGCAGCATGGTGGTCAGCACATCATCGGGCATAGCGGTACGCTGCCTAACAACTTTATTAGCGACATGTGGCTTGTGCCTGAACATGATCTGGGTATTTTTCTGTCTTACAACAGTGGTCGAGGCAGGATGGCACAATTTGCTTTTGCAGAGGCTTTTTTTGAGCATTATTTCCCGCACGCCGTAGCCCCAGCGCTTAGCTTAGAGGCTGAAGAGTTAAGCCACCTCACAGGGACGTATCGCTCTACGCTCATTAACCTCACGACGCCTGAAAAATTCAATAATTTAACTCAAAGCATGATCGTGAACTTAGGCGACAATGGCAATTTACAGCTCTTCAGTTTGGTCATGCCTCCCATGGAAGTTGAGCCACTTGGGGAGGGTCTTTTTCGCGATATCAATACCGGCGAACGTGTGGTCATCGCAGAGCGGGACGGCCTTCGTCATGTTTTCGTAGAAAATTGGCCTGATCATGCGTTCATCGAGATAGCATGGTACGAGACGCCGCAATTTCATGTTTTGCTGCTTTTAGTTGCGCTCTTAGTCTTCCTCTCGGTCATCATCGCATCCGCTAGGTCTGCTTATGTTCGTCGCCGTTTAGAGGAAACACCCAAAGCGTTTGAACGCTGGGCGCGCATCACGGCCTTGGTGATGAGTTTGCTCTTTTTCGCTTTCATCATTGCACAGGTTGTTTCAACGATAGTTGGTACGCTCTTTGGTCTGCCGGCTTATCTGACTGTTATCAATACAGTCTTACCCGTCGCCGTCATCTTAGCGTTCGTAACGGTCATCTTTGCCGTCTTGGCGTGGTCACGACGGACATGGGGGTTAGGGGCTAGGCTTCATTACAGCCTTGTGGCTCTGGTGGGGCTTAGCCTTGTTGGGCAATTGACTTACTTCAATCTGCTCACCGTGCCTTGGTAATCAGCCTGCACGAAGTCTGAGTAAGCGTCTAAGAATTGCGTCCTGTTTTCTCGCGGGCTGGAAGCCTGATCGAATTTCATTAGGGAAGTTAGGCAGTCATAAAACGAACGCACAACTAAGACACTTGCTTATGGAGAAAGACAATGAAATCGAAGCCTTTACGAATCGTTCTTAGTACCATCGCTACTTTGCTTCTTCTTGAGCGACGCCCTATTTGACAGTGTTAGGCTGCTGTTTGACAGCGTGAGGGATTGTCAAACTCTATTCTAGAGGTTCTATCAATCCAAGAGAATTCACTATGTTAAAGAGAGAAATTCGCGTTTTTGATGGAGCCACTGCGATTATCACCGGTGGCGCATCTGGAATTGGCCAAGCGTGGCAGCGAGGTTGTACTGGCTGATCTTCAGATCGAACTGGCTGAAGAAGTAGCATCAGGAATCCGTGTTGCTGGCGGTAAGGTAACGGCGCTGAAACTAGATGTGACCGATTTCTCTGCCGTGGAGAGCCTGCTTCGAGAAACAGTTGAGCGTACCGGTCGCTTGGACTATGTGTTCAACAATGCAGGAATCACCATTGCTGGTCCTATCAGTCTTCATACAATTGAGGATTGGAATCGGATCATCGATGTCAATCTCCGAGGAGTGGTAAACGGAGTTCAAGTGGCATACCAGATTATGTTGAACCAGGGGTTCGGGCACATTGTGAATACAGCCTCTACGGCTGGACTTGTGCCTAATGTTCTGAGTCCCTCGTATACGACGACTAAGTATGCTGTAGTTGGTCTTTCACGGGTTCTCCGTGCTGAGGCAGCAGCGGAAGGCATCCGGGTTAGTGTTCTAATTCCGGGTTTTGTTCGTACTCCTATGCTAGAAGGAGGGAAATACGGCAAAACCCTTATGGATCTATCTCCTGAACAAGAACGAGGCCTTCGTGATACCTTTGAGAAGTTCAAACCTATGTCTCCCGACACATTTGCAGGAAAAGCACTGGACGCGATCGCGAAAAACAAAGCCAATATCGTAGTACCGTCTTGGTGGAAGCTACTCTGGTGGATCGACCGCCTGTCTCCGCCATTGACGATGCTTCTGCTCCGGAAGCAAGTTATGGAAATTAACAAGAGCTAGTGGTGCGCCCAAAATAGTTTTCAGTAGTTCACGACTTCATAGAGAGCGCCGGAATCGAGATAGACATGACGACACCGTAGATGTGTTCGACGGCCCGTCGGAGCATCGAAACAAACGATTGAAACTGGAAACTTGTCGGGGCGAGACGATGTGGCCACGACCCGGAATACGAGCAACAAGCCAGCGCAGATAGGCCCAGATATTGACCAAAAGCAGTGCGAAACCGAATAGGAAGAAACGCAATGCCGGATTGATCGAAGTCGTCTTGACTCGCACTCGCCGCAGAATGCGGTAGGAGGCCTCAATGCCAAAGCGGGTCCGATAGTGCCGATAGACGGCAATAACATCGATCGATATCGTTCAGAAACGGGAGGTCCAAAGTGAAACAATTCCAGAAGATAGGCGGCATTGCCGCACTGTACATGGGCATTATGTACGTCCTGGGTATTCTGGGCTACAAGTTGGTATTGGACTATGGCAGTGTTGTCGACCCTGTTCAAAACGTGGCTTTTCTTGCCGAAAACCAGGCCTTCCTGTACTTCTTGACCCTGTTTGTCTATGTGATATTCGGCCCCTTCTTGGTCGTCCTGGCGCTGGCGCTCTACGAGCGCATCAAGGCCGGCGCACAAGCGATGATGGCGACAGCGACCGCCCTCGGTCTGATCTGGGCCGGCCTTGTCATTGCCAGCGGCATGATCTTCATCATCGGCATGGGCGTCGTCGTCGATCTCTACAACACCGACCCGGCTCAGGCTGCGACGGTCTGGCTGGCGATTGATGCCGTCTTTGAAGGCACGGGCGGCGGGAACGAGATTGTGGGCGGTCTGTGGGTTCTATTGATCAGTTGGGCGGCACTGCGCACAGGCGGGCTGCCCAAGCTGTTGAACTACCTTGGCGTGATCATCGGTCTGGGGGGCATTCTCTCGGCAGTTCCGGCGCTTGCTGAGATGGGACAGGCCGTCTTCGGGCTGGGCCAGATCTTGTGGTTCATCTGGCTCGGAATCGTCCTATTGCTCAATCCTACAAGCGTGGAGGCTTAGCAGGTTTCAGATGAAGGCTATCGTTCAAAGCAACTACGGTTCGGCGGATGTCCTCGCACTCACAGACATCGACAAGCCGGTGGTCGGGGAAAATGACGTACTTGTACGTGTTTTTGCGGCCTCGCTCAACGCCGGTGATGTCTTCTACATGCGCGGCGATCCGTTCAGCGTGCGTCTGGTTGTTGGGCTGCCCAAACCAAAAAATCATGTGCTGGGCTTCGATGTATCAGGACAGGTTGAGGCCGTCGGCAAAAACGTGACCCAGTTCCAACCAGGCGACGAGGTGTTCGGATCCTGCGGTAGGGCCTGCGCCGAGTATGTATGTGCCGCAGAAGAGAAGTTCGTGCTCAAGCCGGTCAACCTCACCCATGAGCAAGCCGCGGCCGTGCCGACCGCCGCGGCGACAGCCTTGAACGGCATTCGTGATGCGGGGAAGGTGCGGCCGGGGCAGAAGGTGTTGATCAATGGCGCCTCCGGTGGCGTGGGCACGTTCGCAGTGCAGATTGCCAAGTCGTTGGGCGCTGAGGTGACAGGCGTGTGCAGCACGAGCAATGTCGAGCTGGTCAGATCCATCGGCGCAGACCATGTCATTGACTACACTCAGGAAGACTTCACTCAGGGCGGGCAATTGTATGATCTCATTCTCGACAATGTGGCGAACCACCCGCTGTCCGAGTGCAGACGAGCGCTCAAGCCGGACGGGACACTGATACCGAACAGCGGTGGGGCAGGACTAGGGTACGTAGTCAAGGCATTCGCGTCGTCGATATTCATCCGTCAGCAGGGACGCCCATACGTCGCGTCTACAAAGCCGCAGGATTTGGTTGACCTCAAGGAGCTTATCGAATCTGGGCAGGTCACGCCGGTCATCGACAAATCGTACCCGCTGGGCGAAACGCCTGAGGCAATGGGCTATCTGGCGGACGGACACGCCCGGGGCAAAGTCGTCATCGATGTGGAACAGCCATAGGCGACATGTGACACTGTCCATTTTTGTTCCCCCAGGAGGCTTCTGAATGATGGAAGAAGTGAGGCTGAAACTTTCGACGTTGTGGGTATCGCTCATGTTGACCTATCTGTTGGGCGACGTGCTGCGAATCTTTAGCGGCGACTTTGTCGCGGGAGAACTGGACGGGATGCAAGTCACCCAGGCAATGTACCTGGGCTCGGCCGCATTGATGGTGATTCCGGTCGTTATGATTTTCCTGTCGCTGACATTGCCATATAGAGCGAATCGCTGGGCAAACATCGGCCTAGCCATCTTCTTCTTCGGCTTCAATGCGATTGGATTGCCCACGTACCCGTCCATGTACGATCAGTTTCTGATCATTGTTGGGCTTGTGTTCAATGTGCTCACGGTCTGGTATGCCTGGAAGTGGTCCAAGCCAAAAAGCGTGGCTGTCACGGCGTAGATATGATCAGATCAGAGATTGACCGCGTTATTAAAGGAAATTGAAGGGACATCCATGAAAGCAATCGTATACACCCAATACGGGCCGCCGGAAGTTCTTCATCTTGCTGAGGTCGAAAAACCCAAGGCCAGCGACAATGAAATTCTGGTCAAAACTTTTGCAACATCAGCCCACATCGGCGACACGAAAATGCGCAGCCTCAAAGGAATTCCTGGTTGGCAACTGCTCTTTGCGCGCATGTATCTGGGTTTCCGAAAACCAAAGAGACCAATACTCGGGATGGAGCTGGCCGGGGAAGTCGAGGCTGTGGGCAAAGACGTGACGCTCTTCAAACCAGGGGATCAGGTCTTTGCAGCCTTGTTCCCGGCCAAGCAAGCTTTTGGCGGGTACGCCGAATACAAATGTCTGCCTGAAGACGGGTTGGTGGCAATCAAACCGGCCAACATGACCTACGAGGAAGCCGCCGTTGTTCCCAGCGGGGGCATGACAGCGTTGACCATACTCCGCAAGGCGAATATCCAGAGCGGACAGCAGGTACTGATCTTTGGTGCTTCAGGCAGCGTGGGTACATTTGCGATCCAGATCGCCAAATCCTTCGGGGCGGAGGTGACCGGGGTTTGTAGTACGACCAATTTGGAGATGGTGAAGTCGCTGGGAGCCGATCCGGTGATCGATTACACGAAGGAAGATTTTGCCCAGAGCGGTGCAACCTACGATGTGGTCTTTGATGCCGTCGGCAAGGCTACGCGTGAACAGTGTCAGAGCGTGCTCAAGAAGGGCGGCGTCTATCTGAATGTGATGAAGGACGAAGGCAAAATCTCGACGGAAGCGTTGGTCTTCCTCAAAGATCTGATTGAGGCTGGCGATCTGACAGCGGTCATCGATAGACGCTATCCGCTGGAGCAGATCGTTGAGGCTCACCGGTACGTTGATGAGGGACACAAAAAGGGCAACGTCGTTGTCATGGTTGACCACAAATAGGAGCATAGGATGAATAGTCGGAGTGCATGGATCGTGGGTGCAACAACATTGGTCGGCGTCGGGGTGGGACTCGTTTTTCTTCAGACATCTGCGTTGTATTTCGTTGCATCGATCCTCATTGGAATCGGCGTCGGGCTTGCGATAGCTGCCGTCATGTCCAAATCACAGAGCTAAACCGAAAACATGACGAGATCATGAGTTTCGGAGTCGGGTGACAGTCATTGGCAGATCGATTCTGTCTCGGCACGGCTACGTTGCGCCAGTGACTGTCACCCTGAACGAAGGTTTGATCTCGTCTAGAAGTCAGTCAAGAGGAAAGAGATTGTGGAAAATATCAGCGCATCGGATGGAACGACAAAAACACATGGTCGGCGGGTCGAATTCGACTATCTGCGCGCCTTCGTGGTTGTCCTCGTGGTCTGGCATCACGCCATTCTGGCCTACGCCGCCTTCTCGTACATGAACCCTGAAAACCCCATCAAGACCTTCAGCCCCGTCGTCGACAGCCGGCGCTGGGCCGGGTTCGATCTGATGGCAGGCTTCAACGACACCTTCTTCATGGCGCTGATGTTCTTAGTCTCCGGCCTCTTTGTGTGGCGTAGTCTTGGACGCAAGGGAATTGGCAAATACCTGGGCGACCGGCTCATCAGGCTCGGCATTCCCTTTGTTCTGGGCGTGCTGATCCTCATCCCGCTGGCCTACTACCCGGCACAACTGACCGTCGAAGCGGTCTATGGCGGAGACACTAGTTTCGTCGATTTCTGGCTCGGCATGGCCAGAGCCGGCTTCGACACCGCTGGCCCGCTCTGGTTTGTGTGGCTGCTGCTGGTTTTCGACTGCGTGGCCGCCCTGATCTATCGATTCACCCACCACAGCGACGGCGATTCCCAGCAGAGGTCAATCTCCGTATTCGAACGCCCGCTGGCCCTTTTCGCGACGCTGTTGGTTTTCTCAACCGCTGCTTACCTACCGATGGTACTCATCTTCGGACCGCTTGAGTGGATTGGCATCGGACCCTTCGTGGCGCAAACCAGCCGCTTGTTGTTCTACCTGGTCTACTTCCTTGCCGGTACTGCGGTCGGCGCCTATGGGATAGAGCGTAGCCTGTTGGAGCGGGATGGTCCGCTGGCCCGACGCTGGTGGGCCTGGCTGCCGGCCGGTTTGATCTCGTTCGCGGTGATGATAGTGCTGATCGCCGACGGACCGCCTCAGCTGATCGATGTCGTTGCCTTCACCGTCACCTGCGCGACGCTGGTTTTCGGCCTGACGGCCGTCTTCCTTCGCTTCGCCACCCGGAGCGTTGGCGTCCTCAATAGCCTAGCCGCCAGTGCCTACGGCATCTATATCTTCCACTACGTCTTTGTCACTTGGGTGCAATACTGGTTGCTGGGCGCGGATCTGTCCGCCATCGTGAAGGCGATATTGGTGTTCATTGGCACATTGATTATCAGTTGGGGGTTGACTGCTGCGCTCCGGCGGATACCGTTGGTGGCGAGGGTGATCTAGGCTAAAGCTCTTACGAGATCATGACTTCCGCTGACGAGACCGCCTCTGCCTTCAGTTTGGACGGCTCTACACGAGAATTCAGCTTCGCCAGTGATAGGCGAAGATTGCCTTCAGACAATCTGCCAGGAACATAGTCTCATGAAATCGTTCGTTGGTCGGTACCAAATCAGCATTTTCTTCGCCCTCACATTCGTTATCAGTTGGTTCCCATGGTACGCAGGGATCGCCCCAGAAGTCTTGGCCTGGGGCCCCTCGGTGGCGGCATTCATTATCGTCGCTTACATCGGAGGCAAGCGCGGCCTATTGGATTTCCTGCGCCCCTTTGGCCGCTGGCGCGTCGGCTTCAAATTCTGGGGGATCGCCATATTCGGCCCGGCAGTTCTGTTCTTGATCGGACTGGGCGTCTACCTGCTCTTGGGAGGCGAGGCGCCGCCCTTCACGATGATAAGAACGGAACTCCATTTGATCCCCCTGTACCTCGTGCTGGTCGTGCTGATGCCATGGAACGGACCGGTGGGAGAGGAGTTCGGCTGGCGCGGCTTTGCGCTGCCGAAGCTACAGACCCGATATGGCCCGCTGATTGCCAGCCTCGTCATCGGCATCGTGTGGGGTGTATGGCATCTCCCAGAATTCTTCGCTCCGTTGGGCGTGCTTGGGGCCCTGGCATCGTCCATGGGCGTGGTCAGTTTTATGCTCGTATATACCCTGGGGACCATCGCAAATTCTGTCTACATGACCTGGCTATACAACAAAACCGGCGCCAGCGCACTGGTTGCAGGCATTGTCTGGCACACGGCGATCGATTTTTGGGCCCCGCCCATTTTGAGTGACTCGTCGCTTGTGGCTGCAGGAGAAGGCACACACCTGCCAACGATAGCCCAGCCACTCTACTTGACGGTGCTGGCTGTGCTCGTGGTCGGGGCTATTTTGCTGACGCTTGTTACCAGAGGGAAGTTGGGTTATGTAGAAGATCACGCCGAAGAAGTCAGCGCCTCATCTTCATTGGCCGAGTAGGCTGTCGGAGAGAAAACGGGTAGACGAAGACATGGACGACAACCGCATCAATCAACAAATCGAGCTACGGGATGGACGCGTGGTGGGGTACGCCGAATATGGCCCCTCACAGGGAACGCCCATTTTCTACTTCCATGGATTCCCCAGTTCCCGACTCGATTGGCGGCTTTTTTGCGACGACAACATACTCGCGGAGTTGAACGTGCGCGTGATCGCCCTCGACCGCCCTGGCTATGGACTCTCCAGTTTCCAGCGTGGTCGAAAAATGATCGATTGGCCCGCAGACGTGGTCGAACTGGCCAACGGACTGCGGATCGACCGCTTCGCTCTCCTCGGCATCTCTGGGGGCGGGCCCTACGCTGCGGCCTGTGCCAGTGCAATCAGCGGCCGCTTGACCAGTGTCGGGATCGTCTGCGGCATGGGTCCGTCAGATGCGCCCGGCACGGTAGACGGGGTGAGCTGGACCCTGCCCGGCACTCGGATGGTCATGCGCATTCCGATGCTGCTGTTGACCTCAATGGGGTTGAGAAAAGATCCCGATCAATTCGTTCTCAAGAGCATAGAGACGCTCTCCGAGTTGGATAGCCAATTGCTGGACCAACCGGAAATGGCGGAGTTGTTCGTAGATGCTTTGCAGGAAGCATTTCGCAACGGCATTCGTGGGGCCAATTTGGAGGCAGAACTGTATACGCGTCCTTGGGGATTCAGGCTGCAGGATATCGCAGCCGACGTTTTTCTTTGGCACGGGAGCAAAGACCTCAATGTCCCACTCTCGGTCGGACACTATGTCGCTGATGCTATTCCTGCTTGCCGGGCCACTTTTCTCGAATCCGAAGGCCATTTCACGCTTCCCTACAATCACGTGGAAGCGATTCTCAGCGCCCTGGTAGCTTGATCGGCAGATGAACGTCAGGAGAATAACATGAAACGTCCGTTGATGCTTTGGCCTCTGATCTTCTTGTTGCTCTTTCTAGCTCTGGGTGGACTCTACGGCGGCGTCACCTTGCTCATCGATCCCAGCGGCAACCTGCTGGGCCTGGCTGATGTCTTGCCATTGGTGCCGGTGTCCGATTTTGTGCTGCCGGGTATATTTCTCGTGGTTGTCATGGGGCTAGCGCCTCTCGTACTCAATCTTGCCTTGATCGTCCGGCCCAATTGGGGCTGGGTTGATCGGCTATTTCGGTGGAGCCATCACTATTGGGCCTGGACCGGAACCCTTGTCCTGATGGCCATCTTGGCCCTTTGGCTGATCGTCGAAGTCCTTCTGATCGGTCTGTTCCCGATTACCTATGCCACAGCAGCGATTGGTCTGCTAATCCTTCTCTTTGCCATGGCGCCCAGCGTACGAAACTTCTACGTCCAGGGAGCCTAGGATATTGGTCGTCTGCTCGCACGAAGGGGAAAAGCCATGGAACTCTCGACACTGTCTCAGGTGACCCTCTACGTCTTGCTGGCATTGATTGGGGTCTTCACGTTGATCATCTGGGGCTGGCAGATCAATGTACTGCGGGGAAAGGCGATGACGAACCCGGATGGGTCAGTCGATAGCTGGCACGAGCAGAAGACCCACTACGGCATCGCTATCGCAGACGTCTTTTTCGCCTGTCCTGCCAACGCAATCGCTATCGTTCTCGTCTTTGTCAGCCCGCGCTGGGGAACCTACCTGCTTGCCATGGCCGGCTTCTGGTGGGTCTGGGCAAACATCATGACGACGTCTACCAGCCTGCGTTTTGAGCAGCCGAAAATCACGCCGGCCTGGCTGATTGTCTTCCCGACCGGCATATTGATCGGGCTTGCAACCATTGCCTGGACGGTCGTCAACTTCAACGTCATTTATTTTCCGTGATGAGGTCTTGTCAAGATGAATCTAATCTGGGGCACGATTCTGATCGTGTTTACGCTGTTGCTCTGTTGGCTGGCACAGGTTATCAACGCGCTGTCGCCGGCGCTGGCAGCCCGACTGGGCCTGGCCGAGCCTGAAGCCGATGTCGAACACACGTATTACGTGGACGGACGCGGCGAGGCGATTTGGGATGCCGTGATCCTCTGGACGTTGCCTATCGCGGGAATTCTGCTCCTGCTGAACAACCCGTGGTGGGCATATTTCGGCCTGATCGGCGGCGGCATGTACCTCTACTTCGCCGGCCGCCTACTCGTCGTGCGCACGATGATGCAACGCAGCGGCATTCGCATCGGTAAGCCGGAGACGGTCAAGCTATACAATGGCGTCCTTGTGTTATGGGGGCTGATCGCACTGATCACAATTGGCATGGCGGTGATGGCATTGTCTTGAGTAACGACATAATGGCGAGCCACCGCCTCGTGCGCGCACAACATACTGTCAGCCGCGTTTGATCGACGCCTGACGACGGCTCTGTAGTCATTTTGTAGCCATCATTCAGCTAGACTGACACCTCTACGAGATCATGCTTCTCGTAGGTCCGTCTTGCAGTTGGACGAGCTTCACTGCCCAGATCATTCCGACGCTGATCGGACCGGTCTGGTTGGCAGAGTTGTCACACTGCAAGTGTGAGCTACAAAGATAATGTTCTCGTCGCACCTTCAGTTTGGACTCTAGACCGTGGATAATCGCAGTGGTGTACTATGCAAGGGAGGCAAGACAGACAGATGAACTCTCAAACGAAACAGACACTGGTATGGGGCGGCCTTCTGATCTTCTTTGGCGCCATGGGGCTGGTGCAAACGGTCACGGACCTCAACGAGTGGATTTGGGTCGCCGCGCTGACCGTAGGCGGTCTTGTCATCTTTGGCGTCTATCTCACCGATCGCTCGGAGTGGGCCTTGCTTATCCCTGCCTATGTGATGTGGGCCGTGGCCGGGTTGATAGCCCTAATCACGCTGGATATCTTGCGTGATGAAGCCATCGCCACCTACGTGCTGACCGCCATTGCGACACCCTTCCTGGTCGTCTTTCTGCGAGACAGATCCCAGCAGTGGGCGCTCATTCCCGCCTATGTTCTGCTGGCTATCGGCATCATGGTCGGTCTGATCGGTGCGGAGATTCTCACGGATCTGCTGATCCCATCGTACGTCATGTTTGCGATCGCCATACCCTTTCTGGTCATCTTCGCACGCAATCCCAAGGAATGGTGGCCGCTCGTACCGGGTGGCATTCTTGCGGTAATTGGTGTGTCATTTCTGGTTGCCGAGGCTGCGCTTGAGTACATCCTGCCTGTAGGCTTGATCATTGCCGGCATCTGGATAGTGGTGCACCAATTGCTACGTGGAGACCAGCCGGATCCACCTGTCTCTCCATCCAACGCAATTGAACCTTCCTCGACCGAAATAGAGAGCGCAGCGGCAGACCCAAAAGCCGATGTTGGTGGTGTCTGAGGTCAGTCCATAGCAAATAAAGATCCACGAAGAGGCACAAAGGGAGAACTTGTCCCTTTCTAGTTCTAGCCGCAAATGAACGCAGATGATATCGAGCGACTAAGCCGGGGGCGTCTCAGTTTTTTGTGAGACGCCCCCGGTGTTCGCGATACGCGTTGCAGCTTGAACCGAATCCGTGATATGTTTACATCCTCAAGTCCAAAAATAGCGTGGCTGACACCCTCAGGATCAATAGCGATGATTGAAAAGAATGGACGTCCGTTGAAGACGCTCGCGGACTGGGAGATGATGGCGGGCCCCAAGTCCTCGACCCAGTGGAAGGACGGGCGGAGCGCCAAGGAGAGTGCCCGAGCCTGGCTTGAGCGAGGCCCGGCGCACATGCCGGCTGAGGTGGAGGCAACTCTCGCATCCCACCGCGATTTCAATCAAATCGTTTCATGGACTGCGGAGCCTGAAGCACTCGTGCCCTTCGACGCTAGAGGCGGGCCAGCGAACATCGATGTCCTCGTCACGCTTGAAGACTCCATCGGCTATGCGATCTTGATCGTAGAGGCTAAGGCCGACGAGGCCTTCGGAGGCACAGTGACTCAGACGCTGGCAAAGGCTCAACGGCGACTTGAGGCGAACCAGCGATCAAGGGGCGTCGAACGGCTAGAGCAGTTGGCGAACGCGATCTTCGGTCTGGCACCGTCTTCTCTAGATGACATCGGCTCGCTTCGCTACCAACTCCTCCCGGCGACTGCGGCCGGCCAGGCCGAGGCGGCTCGTCTTCCCAACGCACAGAGTGCAGGCAGGGTGGTGCTGCTCATCCACGAGTTTGTCACAGATCAGACGACAGATTCGAGGCATGCGGCCAACGCTCGGGATCTCAATGCGTTTGTGGCACGGCTTGGTGGGTCTGAAGCGGTGAGCGCTGGGTCCATCGTAGGTCCCTTCACACTTCCTTCCACCGCGATGATTCCTGCACCGGTCCCTTTCTATGTGGGGAAGGCCGTACGCAGCACGCGCACATAGAATGCTTGACATGCGAATTGTCCTGATGCATGTTTCAGTGTTGAGTACTCGGGTCACCACCTGAGCCGTTTTTTTGGATTGCCAACGTCCAGGATCGAAAGATTCTAGACCCAACTGCAGGAGAAGAATAAGCCCCTATGTCAGTTCCACTATCAAACACGGAACTAGACCACCTGCTCGCCTTCGTCGGCTATGGCACGCCTGATGCTGATGTCTGGTTTCTCGGCATGGAAGAAGCCGGCGATGGTGAAGACAATATTCGCACCCGACTCAAATTCCAGACGGTTGAAGACAATGCCGAGGCCCACAAGATACTGGGGATCCCCAAGCACCATTGGGGCAAACGGGTCATTCAGAGAACCTGGCGTGGAATGTGTTACATCATGTTGCGCCTTGAGAATCAAGAACCAACGACTGAGAATATTCGTCGTTATCAGGCCGAACAACTGGGGCGCACACACGGCAATACACTCCTGACCGAATTGATGCCCATTCCCAAACCAAGTGTCGGCAGTTGGGGATATGAAGAGCTTATCCCTCAGTTCTCCTCGCGAGAAGACTACTATCAGCAAATTCGGCCCCGTCGAGTCGAAATGCTACGCCAACTGGCTGCCCAACATCATCCTCAGGTTATTATTGGTTATGGAAAAGCGTTCTGGCCAGATTACAGGGGTGTATTTCCTTACATGACCTTCCACTCGAATGACCAATTCGAAGTCGCAAGCCAGGATCAACTCTTGGTGATTCTGACTGCCCATTTTGCCGCTCGGACCATGAATGGCAAGTAAGATGATCTTGTCAATATCATTCGGCAGCATCCAAGCTTGGCTATCAACTCATAGGACGGCCTCTAGAAAACGACGCGTATGAAATAGAAATTCACACGGATCGCCGCCTACGGACTGGTAACCTACGACAACAAGATGCTGCTGTGCCGGATATCAAAAGAGCTTCCACAATGGCAAGGTCAGTGGACCCTCCCTGGTGGCGGCATAGATTTTGGCGAACCGCCCGAAGACGCTGTTACGCGTGAAATTGAGGAGGAAACCGGGCTACATGTGAATGTGGGGCGAGTTGCGACCGTCAACTCGTTTTACGATGAGCCGGGAGATCGGCACTTTCACGGAATCCGGATTCTGTATCATGCCACGTATGTGGATGGGACATTGCGACACGAGTTGTCAGGAACCACCGACTATTGCAAATGGTGTTCGCAGGAGGAAATCGACTCACTGCCGCTGGTTGACATTGCGGTTCTTGGCGTCAACCTGGTTTTCGGCTGATTTCTGTGAGTTTGTTGGGGCTTGAATGGGGAGAATTGAGATTGACTTTTGAAGCAACCGTTCTGGAAGTGAAGCAAGAAGAGTTTGAGACATTCCTGATCCACAAGATCAGGGAATTCAATAACGAGCATTCTCGATTCCACCGAGAAGCCCGCAAGCCCGGCTCGCTCAAACCCATCAACATCATTCTGGAGAACGAGGCCGGCGCGCCAATCGGCGGTCTAGCGGCCAGCACCTACTGGGATTGGCTGGAGATCGACAATCTCTACATTCCCGAGGAATTGAGGGGCCAGGGAATCGGTGTCAGGTTGCTCAAGCAGGCCGAAGAGATTGCCATCGGTCGCGGATGCAGACGCGCCTTCCTGACCACCTTCGAGTTCCAGGCGCGAGGATTCTACGAAAAACAAGGCTACTACGTGACAGGCAAGTTGGAAGACTATCCACCAAAATCAACCTACTATTGGATGCGGAAGGACCTGATAGGGAAGCCATGAGCAAACGACCCAACATTCTATTCTGTCTGGCCGATGATGCCGGCAAACATTTCGGCGCCTATGGCTGCCCGTGGGTGGAGACGCCCGCCTTCGACCGCGTCGCACGCGAGGGTCTGCTCTATCAGCAAGCCTACACGTGCAACGCTAAGTGTGCGCCGTCACGCGCCGCCATCCTCACGGGGCGCAACTCTTGGCAGTTGAAGGATGCCGCCAATCACCAATGCTACTTCCCTGCCGAGTTCAAGACGGTCTTCGAAGAACTGGCCGATCACGGCTACCACACCGGGCATACGACCAAGGGCTGGGCGCCCGGCGATCCGGGTATGGTCGACGGCAAGCCGCGGCAGCTTACCGGGCCGGCCTACAACGAGGCAACGTTGCCTCCGCCGACGCCCGACATCAGCTCTTGCGACTACGCGGCCAACTTCGAGGCTTTTCTGGACGACAAGGCGGATGACGAGCCCTTCTGTTTCTGGTACGGCTGCATCGAGCCCCATCGCGGATACGAATATCGATCAGGCATCAAAAAGGGCGGGCGGAGTCCTGAGGACGTCGACCATGTCTACGACATCTGGCCGGACAATGAGGTTGTGCGCACGGATCTGCTCGACTATGGCTTCGAGATCGAGCATTTCGACCGCCACGTGGGGCGTATGCTGGCGATTCTGGAGGGACGTGGGGAACTGGAGAATACGCTGGTAGTGGTCACGTCCGACAACGGACTGCCCTTCCCACGCGCCAAGGGGCAGGAGTACTACTACTCCAACCATCTGCCGCTGGCCATCATGTGGCCGGCAGGCATTGTCAAGCCGGGCCGCAGGATTGGCGAAATGGTCAGCTTCATCGACTTCACGCCGACTTTCCTGGAGATCGCGGGCATCGCAATGCAACAGACCGGCATGGCCCCGATCACGGGGAAAAGCCTGACAGATACATTCTCTGGCGAGGAGATCGACTCCCACGATCCGGCGCGCAACCGCGTCCTGATCGGCAAGGAACGCCATGATCTGGGCCGACCTGGTGATGTGGGGTATCCGATTCGAGGCATGTTCAAGGGCGAGTACCTCTACCTGCACAACTACGAAACCGATCGGTGGCCCGCGGGCGATCCAGAGACCGGCTACATGAACTGCGACGGCAGCCCCACCAAGACGGAGATACTGAAGCGTCGCCACGATCCGGTCGAGGGCAAGTATTGGGAATGGGCCTTCGGCAAACGGCTGAGCGATGAACTGTACAATGTGGTTGCCGATCCGGACTGTCTGACCAACCTGATTGACGACCCAAAAGTGGCAACGATTCGAGACGCTATGTCCGCCCAACTGTGGGATGAGTTGCGCACACAAGGCGATCCGCGGTTGACCGGCGAGGGCGGGCCGTTGGATGAAAAACCGGTAGCCGATCTACGGCTACGCGGCTTCCACGACCGTTTCTTGAATGGGGAAATCGGCGTGGCTGGATGGATCAGCGCGTCGGATGTGGAACAATGATCCTCCACGAAGGCACACGAAATGCCACAAAGGATTGCTGTCTTCGTCGTGGTTGTGATTTGTACCCCTATCAGGGTATGTTACAATAGCGCCACTTCTTCTCAGCACGGTACCTGACTCGGTAGAACTCAATGGGGCAAACAGAACGGAATTCCAGCTTCAAGAATTCATGGCTGCGTTGGGTAGCCATATTGGCCCTGATCGGCATCACTGTTGTGGTCTTTCTTCCCAGCTTGCGCCGGCTTTCGTTCAACATCTGGCTGGGCGCCATTGCTACCGGCCTGGTCTTCTCGTTGGTCGCTCTGGGTGTCTACATCAGTTTCCGCGTACTTGACTTCCCAGACCTCACCATTGACGGCAGCTTCCCCCTCGGAGCGGCCCTTGCGGCTACGTTTATCGTGTCGGGCATGAACCCCTACGTTACGTTGCCGATCGCATTCATCGGCGGCGCATTGGCCGGCACAGCGACAGCTCTGATCGCGACACGGTTGAAGATCCACAGTCTGCTGGCCTCCATTCTTGTAACGACAGGTCTAATCAGCGTCAATCTTCGCATCATGGGAAGATCGAATATCCCGTTGCTCAATGTCGATACCATCTTTACGCCTTTTGCTGATAGTTTCCGCGCCTTTCTTGTATCAGTTGGTGGTCCCCAAATGGCTCGCATGTCAAACAACATGCTGGCAATCATCATCTTTGGCATCATCGTCATCGTTGCGAAGTTTGGTCTAGATTGGTTCATGCGTACCGAGATCGGACTCGCCGTGCGCGCTACCGGCGACAATCCACAGATGATCCGGGCTTTGGGCGTCAACACCGACAACATGATCATACTCGGTCTGGCGGTGAGTAACGGATTGGTCGGCCTGGCCGGGGCGTTAATCGCCCAGTATCAGGGATTTGCGGACATCAATATGGGCGTAGGGTTGATCATCGCCGGGCTGGCCGCCGTCATTCTCGGTGAAACCTTCTTTCGGCCCAGTCACTTCTCGACGGCAAGCACATCCGTGATCTTCGGCATGATCATCTACCGCATTGCCATTGCCGCGGCCCTGGTCATCAGCATACCGCTACCGAACGGCGACAAATTTACGATTGATGCACAGGACGTCAAATTGGTGACGGCACTGCTCGTGCTCAGTGCCCTCGCCTTTGCTCAATGGCAGAAGAACCGTGCCGTGGGCGCCAGAAAAACGGCGTAGGCAAGGCACCTAGGTTGCCCTGATCGCCATCTGTGAATATCCTGTTTCTATCCGTGTCAATCTGTGGCAAAATCTTGCACCGTTGACATTAAGAGATTCTCGTCTAAGAGTCAGCCATGCTACGCATTCAGCATCTACACCAGATTTTCCATCCCGGCGAAGTCAATGAAGTGCACGCGCTGCGGGGGATTGATCTCTATCTGGCGCCGGGCGAGCTTGCGACCGTCATCGGCAGCAACGGGGCCGGCAAATCCACGTTGTTCAACGTTGTCTCGGGCGTCTATGGGCCAACGGAAGGGGACATCCAAATCGACGGCGTGGACGTGACCAAGTGGTCGGAGCCAAAACGTGCCGCTCTGATTGGGCGTGTTTTTCAGGACCCGCTCAGCGGTACCGCTTCCTCCATGACCATTGCACAGAACTTGACGCTCGCATTACTGCGTGATCAGAGACTACGACTGCGAGCCGCCGTAGATCATACACGGCGCCAAGTGTTCAAAGATCTACTGGCGCCGTTGGGGTTGGGGCTTGAAAACCGTCTCGATGCCCGCGTCTCTCTGCTAAGCGGCGGCCAACGCCAGGCGCTCACATTGCTGATGGCAACCATGGCACGCCCAAAGATCCTTCTTCTGGATGAGCACACCGCAGCCCTGGATCCGGCCACGGCTGCAACCATTTTGGATTTGACCAAGGAGATCATCGAGCATCAAGAACTGACGACGCTCATGATCACCCATAACATGCAGCAGGCGCTCACGACCGGCGACCGTACCCTAATGATGGATCGTGGACAATTTGTCCTCGACCTAACCGCCGAAGAGCAGGCGGATATGACGGTTCAAGATCTGGTCGACAAGTTCAGAGAAGTACGCCATGCACAGCTCACCGACGATGAACTCCTCTTGGCGTAGTGTATTCCTTTGATGCTATGAGTTATTCGATCCATATCATAGTCCGAGCAGTAGATTACCATCCAGTTCCACGACTTTCGTCCTACGAGACTTGTTCCATCAAGGAGGAGCATTATGAACCAACGATTTAAGCTCATTGCCGCGCTTCTGGTATTGGCGCTGGCACTTACTGCCTGTGTCGCGCCGGCTGCAGCTCCGCCGGCCGCGGAGGGTGCAGATGTAGCCGCAGCCACGGCAGAGCCCGCTGAAGAGGCGGAAAGCGTATCGGACGGCGAAATGCCGGTGATCGGCATGATGAAGATCGTCAGCCATCCGGCGCTCGATGCTGAACAGCAGGGCGTCAAAGATGCGCTGGCCGAAGCCGGTTACATCGATGGTGAAACCATCACCATTCTGGAAGCCAACGCCGAAGGCGACATGGCCACGTTGTCGACCATTGCCCAGAAATACGTGGATGACGGCGTTGACGTGATTCTGGCCACGAGCACACCTGCCCTCCAGGCCGCCTTCAACGCCACCAAGGATCTGGGGGGACCGCCCATTGTCTTCAACGCCGTGACCAGCCCGTACGCTGCAGGCATCGCCGTGGCGCCCGACGATCACCCGGCGTGGGTCATCGGTATCCAGGCATTGGGACCGATCGCCGACGCCATGGGCTTGATTCCCGAGGCGATACCGGGGATCCAGACCGTCGGCTACCTCTACAATCCGGCCGAGGCTAACTCGGTGGTCAACACGGGCATCGTCGAGCCTGCTGCCGAGGAGATGGGCATTACGCTGGAGATCGCCACGGTCAGCAACAGCAGTGAAGTGCAGACCGCCGCGGAGGCGTTGGTCGCCCGCGGTGTAGAGGCCTTCTTCGTCAGCACCGACAGCACGGTTGTCTCCGGGCTGGAAGCGTTGGTCAAGGTGGCCAATGACAACGACATTCCGCTCTTTGCCAACGATCCGTCCAGCGCCGAACGCGGCGCCGCAGTCGCCCTCGGCCTCGACTACTACGTCGACGGCCTTGAATCAGGTGCCCTGGTCTTAGGCATTCTGAATGGCGAGTTGGACATTGCTTCGACCATCATCGAAGAGCAGGACGCCGGCAGCCTGGCCGTCAATCTGGCCGCCGCCGCTGAGCAAGGGCTGGAGCTACCGCAGGAGATGATCGACGGAGCCGCACAGGTGTTTGAGTAGATTCCGGTGCGGTGGGCCGTCCGCTCGCATGAATTGAAGTAGCATGACCCTATAGACAGAGGAGGGCTTCCGAACTGATCGGAAGCCCTCCTCTGCATTAGGGGCGACAGATATATGCACCATCTCCTATCGGACAGGCTTATTTCTCACTATCCAAAAGGAGGTCAAGGATCGGCACTCTCACCATAAACGCCGGGACATCAAAGGGATCCAGGTTTCCGCGATTCGCCGAGATGAATAGAGTCATTCACTCGCTCGGCATCAGCGCCGTGAGTGAGTTGGCGCCTAGATCAAGGCCGACATGGCCGTAGATCGGCTGGCCGGCCAGCCTTTCGAAGCACACGCCTTTCACATGCGATTCAACCCATAGAACCTGGTACAGCTTCTCATCTTCATAACCGGCGAGAAATGCCGCTACTTATAGCCCTTCAGACTGGTAGATGATGCCCGGGAAAACCATCTCCTCGGGCGACAGAGCGGCGCCCGCCTCGGCGTCGTCGTTCAGTTTGGAGAGTAGGAACGCCGTGGTGAAGTGGTTGATCATGTCGTGGGCGTGTTGCATATCCCACACAGCATCGGAACAGACCCAGGGGGCGACGAACTCGGCAAACCAGGGCGTAACGTCACACGCATTCATGAAGATCGTGTGGTCCGCGCCTTCAAATACGATCAAGCCCTTCTCGGCGCTGCCCAGATGTTCGTAGGTTGAACTGACATCTTGTGGCGGAACCAGCGAGTCACCCGAACCGCCCATGAGCAACGCGGGAATCTCGACGCTCGCCACACCCTCATACTCTGCGCCCCATACGTCAGAGTCAGGGGCGAAGGCCACGACTGCGTCGACACGTGGATCGTCTATCTGCGGCCACATGCCTGTCGGCGCAGACGGCAGACCCCACTCTGCGGCGATTTCCTCCTGGTGCGCCAGAAATTCCAGGCAACTACCATCTTCGGCAACACTGTCTGGATCGGCTGCGCACCGGCCAAGATCGATCTGCGCACCGCCATTCTGCAGCGCGGACAGACCACCCTGGGAATGACCTACGACCGCCACACGTTCCAGGTCAACCAGATCCGCTAATTCACCTTCGGTAGCGGACAATCCGTCAAAATAGGCGATGATACGATTGGCGTCCATCGGGCGAGCAACGGCAGCCGGCCAGAGAACATCCCATGACTCTCGGGGAACGTGGGACGCGACGGCGAAGCCGTGGGACGCCAGGTGTTCGCCAAGGTACGCATTCATCTGACTCCATCCAACGACTCCGGGGGAAAAAATCACCAGTGGATAGGGACCGTCCTCCACATTGGCAGGCGCATCCTGCAAGGCCTGTCCGGTAATCTCTTGGCCTGGGAAGTCGACGTGCTCTGCATTGATCGTATAGACGATCTCCTCGCTGCGATTGTCAGGATTCAGCGCCGGATACCACAAGGTTATCGGAACCTGCACGTCCCCATCTTCGATGACCATTTCGCGTGCGCCGACTGCATAGGGCCCACGCTGGGCATAGGGTCGGCGCCTCCGGGATTTGCGCGGCCGCTTCTGCCACAGACGCCTCTTGCGTCGGCTCATAGTAAACGTATCCAGTCACCGGCCATGGGGGCTCGTCGCCTGGCTCCTCATCGAAGATGATGATCCCGTTGATTCCGGCAAGGTCGCCCGTGCCGGTGCCGGGTTCAATGGCCATCTGTGCGTCGAAGTGGCAATCGTTGACTGTGGCGGTGAGGAAGTAGTCAAACGTTCCTGCCTGGCCCTTGACTTCGCCCTCGTAGACGCCCTCAGCGACCCATTTCTCATTGTAGTCACAGTACTGCGTATCCGGCTCGCAGAGGCCATCGTGCAAAATCTGAGCCTGGGACGTTGCCACCCCCTCAATGTCCCCCGAGAACGCATAGCCAATTTCGATCGGTAACAGACAGGTATCTTCGAAATTGACGGCCTCGCCCAGAGTCGGCGGTCCGGCATAGTCATAGGTCGCGTTGATAGGAGCCGGCGCCACGACACTTTGGCATCCGGTAACAAGCGCCGCTATCAGTAGAAGAGCTGCAAGTAGCACATAACGGGTCATGACATTTCTCCTTCTTGGCTATGGCAAAACAGGATGGGCTCGTCTTCTCCCATTGTAACCATGGCTCGCACGCTGATCGTTTTGAAAAGCGTTTTGAAACCCGTTTACATCGTGGTCCGACCTTGATATAATGAGAGCAGAGCAAGCTCTGGAGAAGGGATCAATCTCCATGTCCGCCTTGACCGCCCACCTGTTCGGTTCTCCACGGATCGAACTGGATGGAACAGCGCTCGATCTGAAACATCGCAAACCGTTGGCGCTATTGGCCTATCTGCTGGTCACAGGCATCCCCTACGAACGCGAGTCGCTGGCGACCTTCCTTTGGCCGGACTACCCCAATGCCCGTAGCTACCTGCGCAACAACCTTTCTATCATCCGCCGCGCACTGGGCAAGAACCACCATCGTTGGATCCACATCGACCGCCACGTTGTCGCCTGTAGAGACACCGACAACACCTGGGTTGATGTCGCCGAGTTTGGACGCCTGTTGGCCGCGTCCAAGTCACACGATCATCGAGGCAACGACCTTTGCTCACTCTGCGTCGAGGGACTTTCTCAGGCGGTAGAATTGGCCCACGCCGACTTCCTGGCCGGCTTCACGCTGCGCGACAGCCCGCCCTTTGACGAATGGTCCTACTTCCAACGCGAACGTCAACGCACCGATGCGGCAGCAGCTCTTGATGCACTGGCCGGATTCCATGGACAGGCGAACAGCTTCGAGACGGCCATAGCCTACGCCCGACGCAGGCTGGCCTTGGATGAGTATCACGAGCCGGCCCATTGCCATCTCATGGAACTCTACGCACGGAGCGGTCAGCAGGCGCTTGCCCTGCACCAGTACGAAATCTGTAAAAAGACACTGGCAGCGGAACTGGATGTAAAGCCGGCGAAGGAGACGCGCGAGCTTTTCGAGGCCATCAAGCGACATCATTTTTCTCAGGAAGAGTCGACACGGATTCCACAGGTTCTCAGGCCTGACGCTCGGGCAGGGCATCGCCCAGCAAAACAACAAGACAGGGTCGCCGATCTTCCGCCGCACAACCTGCCTGCTCCATTGACGCCCTTTCTGGGCCGTCGGTCGGAGTTGGACGAGATCCATACGTTGTTGGCCGACCCCGTAGTTCGCCTGGTCACGCTGACCGGACCGGGCGGCGTGGGCAAGACGCGGCTGAGCGTGGCCATCGCCAAAGATGCATTGCCACAATACAGCGGCGGCGTCTACTTTGTGGCACTGGCTGCGCTTCGGAGCCAAGACCTGATTCCGCTGACCATCGCAAAGGCCATCGGCATCCATGTTTCCCCGGAACGCCCGGTGGCCGACACGCTGGCGATTGCCATCGGCGAACGTCAAATGCTGCTGGTACTGGATAATTTCGAGCACCTGCTATCTGCCGCTACTCTGGTCACTGACCTCCTTCAGGCCTGCCCCAACTTGCAGATTCTAGCGACCAGCCGGGAGGTGCTGAATGTGACGGGCGAATACGTCTATATCGTCCCGCCACTGGCCGTGCCTCCAGACGACAACTCCGTCGCGCATGAAATCCTAGTTGCTGGAGAGGCGGTTCAACTCTTTGCCCAGCGCGCAAAGCAGGCCGATCAGCGTTTCATTCTCGACGAGGATTCAGCTCCGCTCGCAGCCCATATCTGTCGTCGCCTGGACGGCCTACCGTTGGCCATCGAACTGGCCGCGGCACGTACAGGTCACCTTGACCTGCCCACGCTGGCTACCCAGTTGAACGGCTACGATGACTCATTCCACGAACATGCTTCGGCCCTGGATCTCCTAACCGGAACGAGGCGCGATGTGCCGGCGCGGCATCGCTCTCTGCGACGGGCCATTGGCTGGAGCTACGATCTGCTGTCCGGCGAGGAGCGGACGCTCTTTCGGCGTCTGGCTGTCTTCGTAGGAGGCTGGTCGGCTGAAGCGGCCGAAACCGCCTGCACGGAAGGCATTACACTCGGCATCCGGGAAGGGATATCTGGCCTGCTGGATAAGCATCTCATTTTGCGATTGGAAGACAATTTGGATGGGCCAAGGTATTCTATGCTGGAGACCCTCCGCGAGTTTGGAGTTGAGAAGCTCAGGCAGGCGAATGAAGAGCACGTTGTGCGCACTCGGTTGGCTACATACTACGTGGACGCGGTCGAAGAGTTTGGGGCCAAATCACTCGGCCACCACTTCGCCATCGTCAACGAGGTCGTGCGGCAGGAGTTCCCCAACATTCAGACGGTGCTGGACTGGGCGCTCGATCAGCGCGATCTGGAGACCTGCCTGAGGCTCTGTACGGCGTTGCAGATGTTTTGGGATAACGCGTCGACCGAAGTCAATCGAGTGTTACAGTCTACCCTGAGGCTCGCTGAGGGTAGTCGGCCATCGGCCTTGTATGCCAGCGTACTTGTGTCGGCAGGCTACTTCTCGGCCATCAGAGGCAACTATGACGAGGCGCAAACAAGATTGTCTCAGGGCCTGCGGATGAACGAAATGTTGGAGGAGAAGATGGGGCCACTTTTCGTCTCAATGGCCCATGGTGTTTCAGCTTCATGTCTATTCTATCGAGGTCGGTATGAGGAGTGCATATCGCAGATGCAGCAGGGGATCGAGGTCGTCAAGGAGACGGGCGATCTCTTCTCACTCGCCATGAATGAGACAGATCTCGGCCACAAGTTGACCCTATGCGGCCGATTTGACGAGGCAGCGAAACTGATCGAACAGGCGTTGCTACGATTGCGGAGTACCGGCCAGACCTTCGGTATTGGCAAAGCGCTGATTGATCAGGGATATCTCTGTCTCTTACGTGGCCGGTATTCAGCCGCAGAACGCGTACTGGGAGAGGGCCTTGCACTTGCCCAGAAGAGCGAACAGGAAGGTCTTGCGGCTAAAGCCAAGAATCACCTAGGGCTTCTCGCATTGCGGCGGGCGGACTACACGCGAGCCGCGACACTGCTCACAGACGCCATAGCATCACGGTATCGGCAGGGCAACAGCTTCTATCTGACTGAAACGCTTGAAACGACCGTGAAACTGGCCGCCTGCATAGGACGATCTCAGAATGCGTTGCGTTTGGCCGCCGCCACGACTAAGTATCGTGAAGTTCATACCTTGTTGATTGCACCCATCCAAGAGGCCGAGTTGAACGAAGCGATAGACGTCGCACGCGGCCAGCTTTGCGACCGAATAGCCGGCCAAGCCTGGGAGGAGGGCGCAACATTGTCGCTGGACAGCGCTGTGGCTCTGGCGCTTGAGGTATGTCGAGCGGTGTGAACAGAAGATCCGGCTCAACTCACCAATCCATGCCGCAACGCCAGCACCGCCGCCTGCGTCCGATCCG
>CAWKCP010000035.1:0-187348 GCA_963848115.1 uncultured Chloroflexia bacterium
CGTAAGTTTTGCACAATCAGAGCCGAAAGTGGCTCAAAAGTGACAGAAATGAATGTCACGAACTAGCGGCAACGGCAGTTGAATGGCGCCGATGCCGACTTGCAGGGAGAATCCTGCAAAGAGACTCTGCTCAGTGAACGTTAATAACCAAACATCTCCAACATGCTTGACCCAGGCCGACGTGTGAGCACAGACTTGGACCATCTGTTTGACGGAACCAGTGCCGAAGGATGGCTCATGAACCTGTTGCTGCTCTGTGAGCCAGAGGGCAGCGAAGCGCACGAAGTTGGCTGAGAAGCAGGCAAAATTCTCCTGAAGCAGGAGTGCCTGAGGTGAGCGGACCTTGAGATGGTGCATCTGGAAGACATTTTTACCTTCCTTGATGCCCGCCTCGATGGTCTGGCGGGCGTTGTAACGATGGAACCAGCCATCCAGATCGGCGGTGACATCTTCCTCGCCGTAATGGACAAGAACAGCATGGCGTACGCTCTTGCCAGTCTGGTATCGAGCCAAGGCAAGGTCGACTGGATAGGTGAAGTAGCCGCCAGCCGTGGTATTGGCCCACGCCGTGAGCGTTGCATTGCCACCCACCTGCTGCCAAACAGTCTCTGGTGAGAGAGCGTCAATCAAGCTATCTCGTACACCAGTGCTGCGAGCCTTGGTATCCAAATCGTAGCCCATCTCGATAAGCCAAGCGATGTTCTCCTGGCTGGCAAAACCACCATCGATTCGAAAGAGGGCTCGAATGGGATGCGGGTTGCTCTCGTTCTCGTCCAGCAACTGCTGATGGTGCAAGCGCAGCCGGTCGACTTCTGCTCTGGCGTCTACCAATTTCTGTTCACAGCGGGACAGTCGTCGTTCAGCCAGAGCGGCTTCCTTCTGCACACGGGGCAAACGTTTTTCGTACGTCGCCTCCTTGCGCTTGGCTCGAGACAGTTTGCAGTGAGCAGTCGGTTTTCGCCCGACGCGCTCGTACTCTGCTTCGAGACTCTGCCTCTCACGTGACCAGTGCGCCAGCTCTATCCTGGTGTCATGCGCTTTGTGCAGTGCGTCCTGTTCTTTCTCGTAGCTTGCCTCGTATGGCTCTTCAGCGGCGGTCATTGCCGCTTCAGCCTGGGCCATTCGAGCAGCGACCAGTTCCGTCCGGCGTCGAGGTCGGTATCCTGTGCTTTCTTCGGCAGCCAACACCAGGGCTTGCGCTTGAGTGACACTCACCGTGTCCCCTGGGTGCAGTTGATTGGCCAGCCAGAGCCGTCCATAGGTTGGGCTATGCAAGCTGACCAAAGCCGCTTGGTAGCCAAGGCTGACCGTATCACCCATGTAGCCGAAGGCCGTGTCTGGATAGGTGGTACTCGTGTTCGAGACCGGACGACCGGTCAGGTCTGCATCGTAGATCAGCCGTCCGGCGCTTGCCAGTGCCCGTTCACATTCCTGGTCGATGAAGGGTTGGCTGACTGCTGTCACGGCATCGATGATGGCGTTTGCCTCATCATCGTTCAGACTCTGTAGCGTTCGACTCACGCCACTGTAGTCGGCCCAGGCTGGTTGTCTCCATGCATCAGCCACTGCCTGATCTTGGTCCAGCGGGTGGGCCGAACGGCTCAGGTCCTGCAGATGCGGCAGTCCGGCCAAAATGGCCAGCAGGAACTCGATGATCTTGGTTTGTGGACGGTGCTCCCGCTTCTTCTGTCTCAAGTCGACTTGTTCAAGCATTTTGACCAGACCGATCTGCTGGGCGAATGCGCCCCACAGAACCAGCATTGCATGTTGCGTCAGCAGCGGCTGCTGTTCTTCCGGAGATGTTTCTTGTTCGCTCATGACCCTTACCTCTCTTGAGTAGGGTTATGAGACAAACACATCTGAGCAGATTGTTAAAGTTCGACGTTCAAATTTGACAGTTTTTCGCCAATTCGGGCTTCAATTGCACAAAAGTTACGTTAACCGTCAATGAGGGCATTCTACTGTACGATTCTGAGAAGATGGTGAGTCGACTATTACACATTGATTACAGTCGAACACAATTCGGGAATCCTGCACACAATGTTGACGGGCAGACCCTGGTTCATCTCCAATGACCCATTGGAGGGATTGTAGCATGGCTACGGCTGCTGTCTGTTACGATCTCCACATTCAGTAGTTCACGATTCGGTGAAAAGCGAGATTCTTCGCTGGCCCTTTGCCAGAGTGACGTCCTCGAAAATACCCGCTCAGAATGACAAATCGTGAAGTGCTGACATTCGGGAATCAGTAGCCGACACACTTGCTGTCGTACACTATCGTGCCTGTCACCCTGAGTACCTGACGAGGCAGGGCTTCGCAAACACAACGAGAAACCGGACGCGCGTAGCCAACGACTGTCATTCCCAGCGACTGACCGCCTGCAATCCGAACCGGACCGGCGCCATCGACTTGCATCTGGATGGTCGCCGTTAATACCTTCAGTTTGACGGCGATTGTCTTGACGTTGTGGCCGGTATACCTACCGCATCGGAAGCGATTCGGCTGACACAACAGCAGCTTGTCCAGCTCTGTTTTGCCTATCCGACTGCAGTCTTCGCTGCGCGCGAATCCGTTGCCGGCTTATCGGCCCCTGCCCTACAGGCGTTTTCCACACTCTTCGCCGGTCAACCCACGTCGATTGCCGGTGTCGACTTTTTCTAAAGGGTGCGGAGTCTTCGGTTTTCTGGGGCGGTCCTTACTTCGACCATCTCATCGGCGCGCGATAATTGGGGATGTTGGAACGAACACATAAGACATATCCGAACGAAAGGGAGATCCAATCCATGTCCGCATCCATTCCAGAATCACATGTTGCTCTGTTAGAGGGGCCTGTCTACGCCATCCTGACCACACTGTCACCCAGTGGAAAGCCGGAGAACACCGTCGTCTGGTGTGACTGGGACGGTACCTATGTCCGGGTCAATACGGCGGCTGGACGGCGCAAACCCAATAATGTCGCCAAGAATCCGTCCGTCGCACTAACCGCGATCGATACGAATGAGCCATTCAAATGGATCGACGTGCGCGGCACCGTGGTAGAAGTTGTAGAAGATCCGGACTACAGCCATATCAACTCCCTCTCCAAGCTCTACACCGGCCATGAGGAATACTACGGCGGTGTGACGCCCATCGAGGTGAAGGGGACGGAACAGCGGATCATCTTCAAGATTCGTCCGGATCGTGTCTTGGCCTTTCCGCCGGAGGGCTAGACCACTTGTCCAAGATCAACGGTGGTCGAGACTTCATTGTCTTGGCCGCCATTGTTTTTGGCACGATCGATCTTGGATTGCATGGGGTTGCTGGGTAGTTTTTCCAATCGCTCTATCCCATCTAATCCTGCCGAACCGGCGACCGTTCGTCAAGCGTTCCACCTCGAGATCAGTGGTCCTTGCTCTCCAAAGATCGCATCTGTCAGCGGTAGAGGAACGGCAGCAATATTTTGCAACGCCTTCAGACGTTGACCTGGACTGCCGTCGCAGAGATCCCAACGCTGTCCTGCCGGATAGGCGCCCACCACCAATAGATCAGGACTCGCCCCCAGATTCTTGTGCCCGACGCCCGCCGGGATCACAATCACGTCGCCGGCGCTGATCTCCAACCGCACCCCTTGTTCTCCGCCCAAGTGGACTCTTGCGCTACCACGGGCAATGGCGAGAACCTCGTGCGCCGTGCTGTGGTAGTGATGGAATGCGTAGATCCCATTGCGCCATGAACTGCCCCAACCGTTGGCGGTGAAGACCGCTTCACAGATGGCAGCAGGGTCACCTTGATGAAGAACGATGGCCTCTTGGTAGACCAGAAGCGGCAGAACCGGATTGTTAGGAATGACACCATCATCCGAGAATAGATGCGTCGAAAGCGTTGCCGACGGATTCACCACATTCGAAATATTCATGCACATTCGGTTGCGCGCCCTTCCTTCGAGCATATTGCAGCAACAAGGGATCTGTCGCAGACTGAAAAAACCGCGCCATATTTGCGAGCCATCAGCCATCCGTGCTATACTGCACGATAGTTGTCGGGGCGTAGCGCAGCTCGGTAGCGCGCTTCAATGGGGTTGAAGAGGTCGGAGGTTCAAATCCTCTCGCCCCGACCACTGAGAACTCGTGCCAGCAAGTCCTGTACCTCTGGAAAATGTCCACGTTTGCCGTTCCAGGTCAGCGTGGGCGTTTTTTGTTTCCTCACGATTTCCCCAACCATAGACATCATCAATGTGAAAATGTCCCAGGCGATTGACGGCTTCATGCTGGACAAAAGTTTGAACCTATCCCATGCGACTGTGGCCAAGTATCGCTACGTGCTGTTACGGTTCGCCAGCTTCGTGGATGACAGGCTGATTGGCGATGTCGGCACGGTTGATGTACGGCGCTGGCTTCTGTCACTGAGTGACGCCGGATTGAGCCGGCGAACGGGTCCACGACTATTGGGCCGTGCTGTCATCGTTCTGGACCTGGGCAGAGGTCGAATTGAGCGTAGAGCCACGTCATCCGGGGACACATCCCGGCGCCAGGCTACACAGAGCGGGTGATAGAGCCATTCACGCAGGACGAAGTGAAGCGACTCATACAGGCCGCAACGCACGATGCGCCGTGGACGACCGGCACAGGGAAAACGGTCAGAAGCAAACGGGCTACCGGAGACCGAGACAAGGCCATCATGCTGGTCTTGCTAGACACGGGATTGCGTGCGTCGGAACTGTGTGCCCTTCGCATCGATGACTACGACACCGACAGGGGCCGGTTGCACGTCACAAGCGGAAAGGCGACAAAGAGCGCCACGTCATCGCCGGCAACAGAGGCACAGAAAGCGCTATGGCGCTACCTGTCGCGCCGGCCAAAAACGCGACCGGCCGAACCACTGTTCGCTACGACCGGCAGCCGAGCCATGAGCCGGGACAATGTATACAACCTGATACGCAGAGCAGGAGACCGGGCCGACGTTCGTAACGCCCATCCTCACCGGTTCAGGCACACGTTCGCAATCGAGTTTTTGCGCAATGGAGGTAGCGCCATCGTGCTACAAGAATTGCTAGGCCACAGCAAGCTAGACATGATTCTAATCTACGTAAAGATTGGCAGAACGGGACATAGACCAGGCCGGACGGCATAGTCCGGCAGACAACTGGAGAATTTAGTGTTCTACCAGGTGGGCCAGTGGTTACAGCACTGGCCCACCTGTAACCCATACAATCGTACAGGCGATTGAAGGGCTAACCGGATGATACCAAAGTCCGAACCCCTCACCAATCGCCACCAATCCGAAAGGTGGCACCACATGAACGCAACAACCGAATATCAAGCACAAACCCGAGCAGAACGAACAGACGGCACCGGCCACGGATGACGGCCTAGAGTTTGCGCCTATCCCATGGGCCGAACAGATGCGGGCATCTCGCAGCGGCATTGCGTGTCCGTGGCCATGCGATACCCGAAAATGCGTCAGTTACGCTGACACCAGTGCCGCCCCACCTCCGAGGTGACAATGGCTTGCCGCTGTATCGTGTGTCTATCGTGACGCCAGATGATTGCGAGGTCCGACGATGAGACGCCAGCAGACAGAGACACGCAGAGGACCAACGTTTGTTGAAGCCGCCGACCCATACGAACTACCGGAAAGACAGACGCCGGTCATCCCGATACCGGAGCAGGCAGGACCGCAGGCGCAGATAGTGCCAGTCAACGCCATCGACACCGGCACCAAGTCATTCAGCAGCGTTCAGGGCAAGCCCCAGGACCAGGCGCAAGCCCTGCTTATCCGCTTCGCTGTAGTGGCCGCTGTGCTGTTTGCGACGACTGGCGGCATCTTCACCTTCGCCGTCATCAAGACGCCCATAGGTAGCGGTGAGGCCGTCCCAGCATGGCTAATTGCGTCCGGCCTGATGAGTCTTGGCGCATGGGTTTGGATGGACCGCAGCGACAAGCAGCACAGCCCAGCAGGAACCGAACGGCACAAGGCAGACAAGGCCGCAGACGTGGCAATCACAACCAACAAGGACCAGGTGCAAGCCTGGCGAGACGTGGAATTGAACCGATGGAGCCGACACTATGACGTTATCGAGAACCAGCAACGAATTGACGCAGCCGAACGGCAACAACTACTTGACGAACGGCGCCGCCTCAATGGTTAGCATCACCCGCTACCGAGAGTTGGCCGCACAGATGCAGAGCCTACGAGACGAGAACACGAGGTTGCGCAACCGGCTACACCAAAACGGCTGGGCATTGCGAATCAGCGACCAAGCCTATCGTGACGCAATGCTGTTGGCCGCTGAAATTATGGCTGACATGGACGCAAGCATGGACACGATGAGAGAGGCCCACGGCGTCACCAGACGCCGCTGGGAGTGGGCCAGGCGCATTGATGAGACTGGCAGGCATTGCAGACACCTACAACCGTCTCACAGAGTTTGACGGCGCTACAGTGGAGCGCAAGCTACGCAAGGCAAGAGACAGGGCGGCCAACGACTTGGCAGAGTTGAAGCGATATCTCCCCCGTGGGCGCTACCGTGAGTTAGCCTAGATGGACGCCAACGGGCAAGACGTGTCCGGAAGTGGACAAGCCTTGTTCGACCCTGTTGAATTGCGTACGCAGGGGGAAAGGGTGAAGGGGCACAATCCACCAGGGGAGTGGGTGAAAAGCAGATGCAGCCAACGAGCGTCAGTGCTAGAATGAAGGCAGCTACAAAAGCAAAAGACACGCCCGGCGGTCAACTGGATGCGTGTCTCTTACTGGTTCTATACAAACGATGGCCGTGGCCGTTCTCACGTTCAAGATACCACGACCAGCCGAGACCAGCAAGAGGCAATTCTCCAGCGCCGCCCCTGCTATCGGAGGCTATCAGCACAATGAGCAGTCGAAAGGTTCACACAGACCAAGAGTTGTGGGACATCACGTTTCACCTGACAAATCAAGCACCGCAATACGCCACAAAGGAGCATCAGCAGTCACTATGGAGAGCGCTTCATGCCCGACAGGAGCAAGAGGGCGGCCTGTCTGACAAGGACATCGAAGACGTGCGTGACTACTTTCTGGTTTGGCGAGCGCCCCCTATTCGCAGGCGATTGGAAAATCAGAAAGGGGACGCCGACTTAGCGGAAGGAAGATGGGTGCTGTTCTGGTACATGATGGAGATTGCAGAGGACCTTGGCATAATTTCGGATGAATTGGCAAGTCCGGAAAACTTTACAGTGTTCGTCAATGCTTTCGCCCGAGGGTACAAGGGCGCAGTGGTCACGTCGGTCTGGGCCAAAGCACGTATGAGTTCGATGGGTCACAGGATGAATTTAGGGGCATATTCGAGTCTCACATCTTCGATGCGTTCACCGAAGCCGTTGAGACATTGACGAACGACGAGAATCAAGACTCGACCGCAGCCGAGCTGGTGCAACTGGACGACGTGGGCCAAGGAAAGGAACATGGTGGCTACTCCCATCCACCCGAAAAGCGCAGAGAGATAGCCAAAGCTGCAAGAGAGGCAAATCTACACCGAGATGAGAGAGGCATGAAGATATGGAGCAGTGAAAAATACGGCATCAGCTACAAGACCGTGCGTCGCTATATGGAAGCGTTCCCAGAGGAATGAAAGCGGACATGAATTCGTGTCCGAATCGTGTCCGCTTTGTCCGCAAACGACCGCTAGTATTCCATTTGAAAGGAGGTAGAAATGAGATTGATACTGACATTGTCAGAGGATGAGTTTGGACTGTTACGAGACAGAGCCGTGTCAGAATTCCGAACACCACATGAGCATATGAGAATGCTTCTGTATCGAGATGCTGAACTGATAAAGCAAACTCAAGACAGCAACAGCGCCGCCAACGGTTACCAGGCCCCTAGCGACGCTGTTGCACAGTCTGCCTAACCCGCTCTTGAAAGAGCAGATAGGACAATTCTATTGTGACATACCGTGTCAACACGCGCAATAAGCGCATTCCCATCTACGTTGGTGGCAAGGCCGTCTATCACGTCTCCGGCCCAGCCCTTACCAAGTCGTTCGCAGACAACCATATACTACGGAAGCCCCCAGGCATTGGCGTTGACATCGCCGTGCTGGATGAAGCCGAGGCACTTGGTGCTGACCGGATGGTCTTCACCCACAAAGAGACGGGCAATGTCTACGTATGCGGCCTGAAGTTCTTTCGTGAGTATGCCGTACACTTTGACCGAGGATGGGGCAAGCAGGCAGCGCTACCGCTTGACTACTGGAGCATTGACGGGCAAGCTCCACGGCGGCGGCCCAGGGCCGTTATCGAGCGAGAGCAGGCCGAAGCCCGTCAGCAACAACAGGAGGCCGAAAAGGAGCGCAAGCGCCACACTCCGGCGCAGATGAGTCTGTTCGAGGTTGCCGGATGAGTGAGCACCTCCAACACGCCTTGGCCTACGCCGAGCATGGTTGGCAGGTTCTACCGTTGCGCCCCAATACCAAAGACCCGTACAAAGACATTGGCGTCTACCAAGCAACCACGGACCAAGCGCAAATCTTTGAATGGTGGACCCGTTGGCCTGACGCCAATATCGGGTGTCATTGTGGCGCATCCGGCCTAGTAGCCATTGATGAGGATGCTATCGACGTCCTCATCAATGGCGGCATCGAGCTTGACACCAATACAGTGACGAACCTGACAGCCAGGGGCGAACACCTTGTCTACCGACAGCCGCCCGACATTCGCATTGGCAACAGGCACAGAAACTTGCCCGATGATGTCCACGTGCGAGGCTATGGCGGCTATATCGTGCTGCCGCCCAGCGTCCACCCAGACGGCCCCAGGTACGAATGGGAGGACGGGTACAGCCCATTCGACATAGTGCCGGCCCCATTGCCCGACGACCTGCTAAGGCTACTATTGTCAGATGATATGGTGGATGCTTCCATCATCTTTGATGACGTTGACGCGCCATCCGTGCCGGACCTACGTCTACCGCAAGCGGCCAAGGATGCAATCTTCAATCCTGCCCCAAAGGGCAAACGCAGCGAACAAGATGCCTCTGTCATATGGCATCTTCTGCACACGGCCAGACTGACGCCCAGCGAAGTGAAGGCTATCTATGACACACATCCAATCGGAAGCCGTGGCAAGTATTCCGAAAGAGGCTTGCAGTACCTTGAACGCACGATACGCAGCGCCTACAGCTTCCAGCCGGCCCACACCCAAGCAACCGACGAACAGACAGCAGCACGGCGAGTTATTCACGAAGCCCGATACAGCGTCATTCACTACCCTTGGTCCGGACGCCGAGGAAGCAACGCCAGAGCGCTAATGCTCGCAATCCTGGAACACATGGATACATTAGGCATGACCGAGACGCACCTGTCACGGCGACACATGGCTGACCTATCAGGCATCGGTAGAGAGACATGCAGCCGCATAATCAAAGCCGGAATGCTGGACCCGTTCATTGAACGTACCGCCGAAAGCGACGGCAGAATGGCAGAAGTGTGGCGCTTAGTGGCCCAAAGCGATGGTTATGCGAAGCAAACATCAAGTGAGCCGGAGCCTCAAGGCGATGGTTATGCGAAGGGAACAAAGGGAAATTCTCCAGAGGTAGAACAAATTACCGGTGAAAATGAGCCACACTTTTACACACTTCTTGATGTGTCTATGTGTGGCTCAAAATCACCGGTATTTCCAGAGACACTGCAACAGACTGCCAAAGTCTTTGAGTCAGACACGTATGAAATTGCCCGCCAACTATCGTCATTGTTGGCTGATGATGCCTTTGTGAGAAACTTCGTGCCGGAGTCGAAACGGCAAGACGTTACCCATATCTATGCCAAGTCATTCACGCATGTTGGGCGTGACGTCTTGGGCTATTGCGCAGCCAGAGACGGCAAGGCGCTGCTGTCCGATGTCATTGCATTCACAGGGAAAGGCCGACAGGCAGTTGTCGCCGCGGTCCATCGTATGTCAGACGCGTTGTCGGTTCTCGGTGTGGCCCCGCTTGCCCAGTTGGTCCCGGACCCTTGCGACAAACGGCGCAGGCTCATCGTCTTGCATTCCGACTGGCGCGCTCGACTGGACGAAGCGAGGCCCCATCTCTACACGTATGGACTGATTGAGAGACGCCGAGAGATACACGCCGCCGAGCGTTGGAAGCGATTCATGCGCATTGCAGACATGACGAAAAACGAGGAAGTCAGAGCACACGCCCTGAAGGTTGCGGAAGGTGCCAACAAGGTTTTCGAGCGCAGCACCGGACGCAGATTGGGCGAACGATAGGAGCTAACGCAAACATGATTGAAGTCACCCTAGAGCATGGCCAACTAGCGATTCGGTTCCCGTTTGACCGGAAAGTACTAGCCTACGTGAAGACGCTCAGCGGCCGCAGCTTCAAAGACGACGACCCGACTGATAAGCACTGGACCGTTCCTCAGTCTGTCCTACCTGCCCTGCTGGACGGCCCACTTGCCGAACGTCTCAGCCTTGACTATGACACCCTTGCAGCCTACGACGAAGCACAGGGACCGTTGCGGGAACAGTGGCACCGGCTACTGTCTACGCTCAAGGGCGAACCGTCGCCCTTGCTTCTGGAGATAGCCGAAAGGTACGGATACCATTTCAAGGAGATAGCCCCCTATGGCATCTAACACAGACTTTCAAGACCGACTAGCCGCGGGCATTGGCAGAGACAAACGGTTGCATATCGAGAGCATCTATCACGGTCAGCCGTTGCCTAAGTGGTTGACTAGCCCCATTGACGCCTCAGCCGCCAATGCCCCAGCGGGTACGGTTTCACTGGTCAGCTGCGAACCCTAAGGGGCACCTGTCAGAGGCGGCGCTCGTGGTGTTTCCCTGGCAGACTTTGAACGAATTTTGCAGGATTCGTTTTCGGTCACGGATTCGTGATATGCTCCGCTCCGCATGCATTCCCACCACTGGCACAGTCATATATGCGGTGGTTCAAGTGGGCTGATAAGCAATGTCCGACCAGGTACATCACGTGCCTAGGCATTACGGGTCGGGGTCATAGCCGGGGCCATCGTTATAGTCATAGTCCCGACCGGAGTAATCACGGTCGTAGTCATTGTCACGGGAGTCGTCGCCACTCTCCGGCAATAGTTAATGTTGGTCCACGTACCATCATATTGGGAGATTGCCGTTACTGTCTCGGGTTCCACGTTCCATGGATTCTTCAACATCGTATTCACCCACATCGTCTACGTAGAACTCTGCGTAAGGTGCTTGCACTTGGATATGGAAGCGCCATAAGCCATCTCCAACATATATAGCAGTTACCGGTGCATCCTTATCGCGATTCAGACAACGTAAACGAAATCTTCACCGCTAGTCTGGGAGTGGCAATTCTCGTCGTAATATTCTAGGAATGATGCCAAAGCGAATTCTTCCTCTCCACCCACATATCCAGGTATCGGAGTTGGCAGTACCGTAGGTGTTGCAGCAGGTCGACCGAATGGGAATCCACAAGCTACGAGAATCAGCGCAATGAAAGTGATGACCGATAATCTGGTGAGGGATTTCATTCTGTTCATGGCTATCCTTGCTTATATTACAATTTGGGGTATCGTCGCCAATCAGGGCTATACAATGCAATTTCATTACCCATTATGACGCATGAACACGCTGGCGTAAACGCCAGACTACAGGTGCAGCCAATTTCAATAATTCATGCCGATGTTCCTAGCATATACCTTAGTGTATCGCAGACGCTATGCGTGCTTGGATTGATAGATAAACCTACTCGCCCGTTTTTTCCTGCGGTTTTCCGGCCACTATTTGAACTTCCGATATTCTCGTGGACCTCCTTCCACTCTTCCACATATAGAACGGTACCATAAGCTGAAAAATCACAATTGAGATCAACGTGAAGATAACGTGCCAAGACTCCCAGGAGCGCATCACCCAGAAGTAGCCAACCAACGTGAATGCAATCCACGCCCAGAAAATAATGTCACGCTTGTTCATCGGAAACTCTCCCCGCTTGCCCACTGAAGAAAGTAAATGTGTTACCAATTACGACGCACGAGTACGCAGCCCAGATACGGCGAACTGCCGCCATGGGCGCATTATGTAAAGTTTGAGGTTTGAATTCAAACTCCGGCGATGATGATGTAGGGTGGCGTGAGGTGAGGTGTGGAGGTGGTAGGGGTCCGGTACTGATAGCGTACGGCTCTGTGCTCCCCTCCCCTCCTCTTTTGTTCTCTCCCTCCCCTTGCTGCACCACTACTATCATGCGCCCGAACCAGGCCGCCTAGTGCGTCACTACCGGGCATCTACAGCCGCTCACTGCTCCCGACTCGATGCCAATGGCTATGCATCAGGCGCTAGGCTTTTGGGTTCGCAGAGTGTGGGTCACTTCGTTCACGCTGGCTTATGTGCCGGACAGCTTAGGCTCTCGGCAGATGCGATATCCTCACCGCCAACCCACCTGCCCAGCCCAACGCCAGGGTAATAGGCACGGCGACGGTGCCGACCTAGAGTCACACCAGGGAAGTTGCAGTCCGTCGCCGTGCGTGCGTGTTCACTTGCGTGCCTTGCGCCAACCGGCTGCCCGTGCTTCACTCTCTGTACAGAACCAGCGTTCGCCATCGGCAGGGCTTATCTCTGTTTTGCTGTAATACTTTTGACCAGGGACGTGATAAATCTTTTCGCCGGAGTTGTAGCTGACATTGCCCTTGATGGGGTTGGCCGCACCAAGTTGGTTTGACGGTGCAGCCACCCGGACAGCATTTTGAACTGGCTGCTGCTGGCACACTTGCCGGTTCAGGGGTGCCGTCCCTAGCAGCCCTGGTAGCCAGTCAGTCGAGAGTACTGGCTTTGGCCGGGCTGGGAAGAATCCGCATACTCCGCATATTCAGCAAGAGCCGTCGCTTGCCATTCCAACTCATAGTCCATGCGGGATAGGTCATTTTCTGCGGCGGCTTGAAGTTCACTGTAGTATTGTTCTTCCAAGACATCAAGGTACTCATCATCGAATTCGCGTTCATCCACCTGCTTGCTACTTTGCGGCACGGGAGTTTTGGCACGGATTGCGTCAGCCGTTGCAAGTATTTCAGAGTCAGACAAACGTTGGCTGCCACAAGCAGCAAGTAGTAGAATCGCCGTTAAGACGATACAGACTGATAGGCAAGTTTTCATAACACCCTCCTACCAATTTGACGTGATGCCAGACAAAGAAGATACGCTAAGTTTCTCAGCATCGCCCCAAACCCTATCAGCACGTATCTTTAAGGATGAAAATAGCCACTTCCATGATATAATATAGACACACATAAATTATGATTATGTGTGTCTTATGAGCAAAGAGAAGCGCCGGCGATGCTACTAACATCCCGACGCACGACACCGAAAGGATAAGTTTCGATGCACCAGGATTCTACCACGATTGCCCCGACCGCTGCCACCGAGGTAGGTCACGTCGTAGCAGTCGGTCAGGCGGCCAACGCAGCAGCCGAACGGAATGTCTTCCACATGTACCAAGCCGAGAAGTCAAGCAGCACCCTATCAGCCCAGCAGCAGGATTTAGGAACGTTCTGCGCCTACTGGCAGAGGTGACGGTTCCTGTGACGCTGATGAACTCTACAGCAGCCCAGAGGCATGGCAGGGCGTCACATGGGGACTTGTCGAGGGCTTCAAGGCGTGGATGCTCAAGCAAGGCTTCACTATCGGCACCATTAACCGCAAACTCTCAACGGTGAAGATGTACGCCAAGCACGCAGGCAAGGCCAACGCCATCCCCAGCGACGAACTGTTGAAGATACAATCTGTATCCGGCATCCAGTCAGACAACGTGAATGAGCGACGCGACAAGACACGTATCACCACCAAGGCCGAACCGGTAGCCCTCACCCCTAAGCAGTTTGCCTCAATGCTGTCACAGTGCGACGACACGCCCCAGGGACAGCGTGACAGGCTACTGCTACACCTGCTGGGCTTTCACGGTCTCCGCGTCGGTGAGGTGTGCGCCCTCACGGTCGATTGCTTCAACTTCGATGAAGGCGTGCTGGTCTTCCAACGCCCCAAGGTGAAGCGCACCAAGCACGGTGAAGCCCGGCAACGCCTATCGACGCACTCAGCCGTAGCCGCAGCGGCCTACATCAGCGCAGGGCATCCTCTGCCCGATGGCGGCCTGCTCCGTGGCAGCCGCAAGGGTGGTATGCTCACAGATGACCCGATGACCCGCTTCACAGTCAGCAAGCGAATCACAGCCATTGGTGAAGCCGCCGGTATTGAGGGCGTCTCTGCCCATGCTCTACGCCACTATGCTGCAACCGACATGGCGAATCGTGGATACGGCATCAATGAGTTGATGGATTGGTTTGGCTGGAACTCTCCAGCAATGGCACTTCGCTACATCGAGTCTGCAACGGTGGCCGAGAGAGACAAGGGTTAGTTAAGGCTGACCTCTAAGGAGGTCTATTCCTCTTTGGAGCTAGGTCTTCTCTTCCTTGTCTCTATTGCGCTCTCTGGATGCAAGTCAGTATAGAGCTTGTTGAAAATCTCTCGACCAAGCTCTACGAGATGATTGCAATACTCGAACGTCGGAACAATGTCTATGGCTATGGGGGATGTGTACGTCATTAGGTCATGCTTCTTCAAGTATTGGTACAACGAACTTTCGATAGAAACATAAATAGTTATGCCACTATCAGACTGGATTGGCACAGAGTTACCATCGGGTTTTCGATAGCCGCCGTGTAAGCTCATGCCTTCATGCACTATAATGTTTCTAATCTTGCCTATTTTGTCCAGTTCTTTCCAGTGCTTCTCATCAATCGTATACTTAAGCATGTCACCCTTTGGCCCCTTACCCTCCAGCAAGAATTGTCGGGCCTTCGTTACACCCTTTTGAATGTGCTGTCTATCCATTGGACCTATTGAAATGCTAATGTCGAGGGATTGACAGAGTTTGAGCAGTTGTTGTTCAACAAAGGAATACCACGTAGTGATGAAACTCAATAGCAGAAGTTGGGGGAAGTCCTGGCCGGCTTCGATAAGGGCATCCGTATAATGGTCTTCCAAGACAGCCAGGTAATCTTCGGTCAAATCTTCGGCGATTTGTTCCTGATAAATCTTGTCAACTTCCTCAAAATTCCGTTCCAGCATCCTCTGGACGAAATCAAGATATCTTGACATTTGTTGAAGTTCAATGTTTATGAGCATATAGCTGAGATTCATCTTGACTGTGCTCCACACATACTGATAGGCGTAACGCCGTAGAAATTTCTTGGTCTAAGCAATAGTGACAGAAAATAGCGGTCTTGACAACCTGTGATAGACTACCAGTAGAAAGAAATGCCCTGGCGATGCGCAAACATCCCAGGGCGTGGCACACGATGAATGCACATCGGATGCGGTGAAATTATACCACACCCAAGCAGCCATCGGAGCCACCGAAACGGCTGTTTTTTATTGGGAATTTTGAGTAAACCAAAAACATCATAGTTGTCAGAAATGGCAACGTGGATGGGGTACCTCTACCTCTGGGAAAGCGGGGCGTAGCGCAGCTCGGTAGCGCGCTTCAATGGGGTTGAAGAGGTCGGAGGTTCAAATCCTCTCGCCCCGACCACTAGAACAAGGTGTAACAGCCTGTACCTCTGGAAACGCCTGTGTTGGCCATCAAATGGTTGACATGGGTGTTTTTTGTTTCCTCGCATTTCCCCAACCTAAAGCATCTTCAATCTGCAGATGCATATCTGCACCGATGCAGACACACGTTCATGTTTCTGGCCTCGAGCCTGTCAAGAAATTGGTCACAACATGTGTCAGAACGAGAAGCTGCCATCCGGTCAACGAAGGCATCTGATTGGCAGGTGTACAAGATGACAGCGCAGTAGGCCCATCCCAAGAATCTGGATGCCACGGTAGGTCAATATACCGAATAGAGTTGATATCAGCCAACCGGCCGACATCCTTCATGTTACACAGTGACGATCTATCGAATTTGCCATAGTCATAAATGACTATTATAATAGTGAGCATGAGCACAGTAAAGGACAAGCGACTGCTGCTGTTGGGCATACTGAGCGAACACAGTCTACACGGCTACGAGTTGAACGAACTGCTTAAAAACCCGGCCATTGGCATTCATGTCGGCAAAGCCAACGCCTATCAGCTGCTGGCCAAGCTAGAGCGTGAAGGGCTGGTGGCCGGACATGAAGAGCGGATCGAGAAGCGCCCGCTGCGCACCGTCTACACAATCACGGCGGCAGGTAAGGCCGAGTTCTCCCGCCTGTTGCAGGAGCGGATGGCTGAATGCCAGCCGTTCGAATACCCCGACGGCATCTCGCTGAACTTCATCAACTTACTCGAACCAAATGTTGCTGTTTCCCTGTTGAAGCAGCGCGCCTCGCGCCTCGCCGATCGTTGTGTAACCCTTTCGGGTTCCTCAGACGACATCCGCGCATCCCATCCTGGGTTGGATTTTCTGATTCGAATGGTTGAATTGGAACAATCCATTTTGCACGAATTCATCGAGAAACTTGAAAGGAACCACTCCAATGATTGACGCAGGCAAATTTACCCTCAAAGCAACCTTTTTGGCACAGCCGGACAAATATGAAGAGATGAAAGCCATCACCCGGGAGTCCTTTGCGTTGACACGCGAGACGCCGGGGCTGCTGCAGGTGCTCTGTCTAGAGCCGCCGAAGGCGGAGCAACCCTTTGTTTTCATCTCTGTCTGGGGTACAAAGGCTGACTTTCAGGCCTTTTTGAAATCGCCGGCCATGGTTGAATACCACAGTTCACTGGCGATCAAGACGATGTTTGAGACGGCAATGGCAGACGCGACGGCCGATTTCTACACCGTTATGGACGCGTGGACTGCGGCCCATTAGTCGGACTCATCTCATCTAGCCATACAGCTTGTCGCTAAATCGAACGCTGATGACGCTGATGTGCCGGATTCACGCAGATTTTCTTCGGGAAATCTGCGTGAATCCGGCCCACTCGGTAGAATCTACGTTCCATCGGTTCAATGGCTGAATGGTAACCTTTTCAAAAGGAAGCCTCATGAATAACCGAATCAAGAAAATCGCAAAGTGGTTGGCCGTATTGGTCATTGCGCTCTTGTTGTTGGCGGCAATCGTGCCCTTTTTTATTCCGATTTCGCCACTAGAGGACGTCGGCCCTGCTGAAGCGGTGGCCGCACCTGAAAGCCGGTTTGTGACGATCCCCTTCGAGGGAACCGACGGGATCGATATCCATTACCTCACCGACAGCGTGACCAACAGCGTGGCCGACGAAACTGAACCGACCTTCGTCCTACTGCACGGCTCCGTCTTCAACGCCTTCACCTGGAACGAGGTGATCGAGTTCTTCGATGAGCGAGGGCGCGTCATTGCCTACGATCAGATTCCCTATGGACTGAGCGAGAAGTTGGTAGAGGGCGACTGGACGGGCCCCAATCCCTATTCGGCCGACGCTGCCGTTGAACAACTGATCGCCATGCTGGACACACTTGACGTGGACAAGGCCATCCTCGTCGGCAACTCCTATGGCACGGTTCCGGCACTGCAGGCCGCACTCGCCTATCCTGATCGAGTCGAAGCCCTAATACTTGGCGACTCAGCGGTCTATGTGCAAGAAAGTCTGCCGTCCTGGGTAATCAATCTGCCGCAGATTCAGCGACTCGGTCCGCTAGCGGCGCGCATGGTCGGCAACAGCGAATCATTCATTCGCCAGACGTACCTCGACCCTACCGCCATAAATGACGAGCGCATGCGCTTGACGCTGATTCACACTGAAGTTGAGGAGTGGGACGACGCGCTGTGGGCTTACTTGCAGGAATGGGGAACCAACCCCGCTGATGTGACCGGGCAACTATCGACGGTTCAGCAACCGTCACTGGTGATCACCGGGGACTCCGACGCTATTGTGCCCGTGGCCGACAGTGAACGGCTTGCGTCCGAACTGCCCAATGCCGACTATACTGTTCTCTCTTCCTGTGGACATGTGCCACAGGAAGAATGTCCGGCGCAGTTCGAGGATGCCGTCAATGAATGGCTGACACAGATGGATCGTTGAGTTGTTTCGGCCCTGCGTGGGTTTGGCCGGAGCGGCGTGCATTGATGGATCGAACAAGCCAGGTTTCTCAACGAAACCTGGCTTGTTCGATCCGGCAATCCACTAATCGCCACTCTCCGACACATTGCCGTCGGCGCCACACAATGGGAAGATGCGATACTGCTTGCGTTCAACGCAAGTGAAATCGCGCAGGACGCGGTTCTCTTCGATGTGGGCCAGAATATCCTCGACGGGTAATTCTGCAATAGGGCGCACGATAACTGTCCCATCATCCGCGGCTGAAAAGGCCAACTGTCCATCCGGTGAAAGCGCAACCTGATTGACGTAGACGCTATGCTCGCTAAAGGTGCGCAGTGCCTCCCCAGTGGCCACATCCCACAAAATCAGCGTGCCGTCGGCGGACCCTGAGATAATCTGGCTTTCGTCCGGCGTAAAGGCGACGCCATCTACACCACTTGTATGGCCATTAAAGGTCTGGATTGCTTCGCCGCTGGCGACATCCCACAACACAGCCGTATGATCGGTGCCGCTAGACACAAATCGCTCACCATCTGCGCTGATGTCAAGGCCATACGAAGCCCCCCCTTGATTGTAGCGCCTGATTTCCTCGCCCGTATCAAGGTCGTACAGGATAAGATCGCCAAAGTCACCGCCGGCAATAGCGGTCTGCCCATCTGGGTTAAAGGCAACGCTAACCAGCCATTCATCTTCACTGGCCGCCGGGAAGCTTGTCATTTCAGTGAATGTTTCAACATCAAACTGCTGCATGAGACCCCTCGCACCAAACAACAGCGAACTACTGTCAGGACTAAGCGCGATATCAAATGCCTCGGATATCTCCGTGCTCTCTTTTCTTTTAAGCTCTGCGCCACTCTCCAGATCCCAATGCACCAGCAGCATTTCGGGATTCTCTACGTCATTCCCGGCAGCATTGCCACCAAGGATAGCCGACTGGCCATCGGGCAGAAATTTTGCACTTTGAAAGAAGCCAGGCAGGCGATGAATGACCTCAAATGTGCTTGTATCCCAGAAGATTGCTTCATTCCCTCTTTCGTCAGGGGCGAAAGTGGCAGTCGAGATTGCCTTTGTGCCGTCAGGGCTGATGGCCACATCGATGATTATCTCAGTCATATGTCCTTCGAAAACTTGCGCATCGGCTTCCTGGCTTATATCCCAGAAGCGCAGGGTGCCAACGTTTCCACTCCCGGCGCTGATAGCCGTCTGTCCATCGGGACTTACTGCTACCCTGAAGATGCCTTCCCCACCATGGCCGAAAAGACGCTGGATGATTTCGCCCGTTTCCGTGTCCCACAGCAGTACATTGCCGCTCGAACTGCCGCCGACCAGGCGTTTGCCATCAGGCGTAAATGCGATAGCGCTATCGCTGACATCACCTGTATGCCCATCACTGCGGCTGCCCAATTGGACCAGTTGTTCCCCGGTCATGGCATCTAATAAGGCAAAGTATCTTTGAGACGGATCAGGTATCATTACAACAATTTGACTGCCATCAGGACTGTATTTTGAGAAACTTACATCGGTGTCGAATTCCACTGTCTTCACAACCTCACCCGCAGGTAGAGAAAGGAAGACGCCTGTTGATCTAGCCGTGCGTCCACTTGGATCAGCAGCGGTTTCGAAACCCTGATCGTCAATGTCAGTTAAGATTGCAAAAGCCTGATCGCCTGCCGGATTGATAGAAATAGACTCAATGAAATTGTTACCGTTAAATTCAGCAAGTGCCGGCTCACTCAAGATCTCGCCGGTCTTAAGATCAATCATGAGCAGACGAGACTCCCCCGTTAAGTTATATTCTTCATCTAAAACCGATGTGGCAATGAGGGCCATCTCTCTGTCTGGCGTAGGCATGTTCCAGGTGAATCTCTCTCCTGGCTCGCCATCGATATGATAAACTTGTTCACCGCTTTTTATGTCCCAACCAGTCAGACTAAAGCCTTCGAGCACGCCGTCAACTTCTGTTTCACTTACACCCTGGTAGATCGTGGTGACAACAATATCCCCGCCCGGCGCACCAAAGAGTCTTCCCACATTGGTCATGTCAATGTCGGGCAATGTCTGCACCTTTTCACCGGTCGCCCAATCCCATATGATAAGCTCATTGTTGTCGTAAGCGGTGGCAATGTAGGTACTATCGGGGATGTTTTCCAGCCGTCTAAAAGTAGCGTCCTCATTGGCCGTATCAAATTGGTTGAGCATCTCGTGGCTGTTGGGGTCCCATACGGTCAACGTATGGCCACTATCCTGTGAAATTAAATGGGAATCACCAGGAAGCATTTCCACGGTATCCATATAAGAGTCCTGGTCCTCATTTTCGTAGATATGACGTGTTCCTGGGGCATGGGCCACATCATTTAGGGTGCGAAGCGCCTCAGTTGGTGGCTGCTCTACTGAGACTGCTTGCACTGCCAGAGCCAGAGCCAGGTCAACGTCGCCGCCGCTGAATGCTTCTCGGGCGCCACTGGTCAAGGCCAAGCTCTGCGCCTGCTCTTCGTTGAAGCGGGCGATTTCGGCTTGGGCAATCGCTTCCGCCTGCGCAACAATGGCAGCGGCTTCATTCTCCTGGGCAATGGCTTCGGCCGTGGCCGCCGCATCAGCACTTCGTTGCGCTTCTAAGGCTTGGTCGGCGGCAATGGCTTCTTGTGTGGCCGCAGCATTGGCGTTGGCCTCCGCAGTCTGGGCATTGTCGTTGGCCTGAAGACCGGCAAAGATGGCGATCAACGCCAGCAGTGCGGCCGCGACCAGGGCCGCACCCAGATAGTAGGCACGGCGGCGCAGGTTTTGCGCGGCCGTAGCCTGTTCGTCAGCGCGCTGGTGTTCGGTTTTAGCCAACTGTTGCGCGGTTTCCAGCTCACGCTGCTGACGAGCCGTTTCTTCAGCTTGGCGCTGCCGACGTGCGTCCATGCTGGCTGTCAGGAACGCTTGTTCATCGGACGTCAGAGCCACTGTTGTGCCATCGGCCCATTGCGCGAATTGATCCAGGCGTGCCCCATGCAATAGGTAGCCCGGCTCACTCCCGGCCAAGTGCCATTCGGCCGCTGCCGCAGCGAGCAAGCGTTGCAGGCGGACATCGTCGCGACTCTCTTCGAGCCAGGTGTGCAACTGCCCCCATTCGCGCAACAAGGCTTCGTGGGCCACTTCAACCGTCGGCTGTCGGGTCAGTGGGTCGTGGTCAAAGGTCAGCAATCGCGCCGCGCCAAACTGATCGACGATCTCCTCAAGGGACGCTTCACCATCGAGATTTTGCTCGTCGACTAGATCGAGCGCTTCCAGTTCGGAGAGGAGCACACGACGGCGCGTATCTTCAACGCCTTCACCCAACGTCACCAGACGCAGGAAGAACTGACGCGTGGCCGCCTGTTCGGACGGCGAAAGGTTGGCATAGATTTCATCTGCCCGGCGCGGCAATGCACCCAACACCCCGCCGATATCGTCGAACGCCTGACGCTCAATTTTGCTGCCGGAACGGGCGTCGAACAATTCCATCAATGCATATTGTAACAAGGGCAAGGCCCCCGGCTGGTCATGCACTTCTGCCACAATCGCCGACAGCACCGTGTCTTCAAATTCGACGCCAATCCGCCGTGCCGGTTCCTGGATGGCCCAGGTCAACTCGTCACGATTTAACGGCAGCACCAATTCAGTATGCTGCTTGAACAGCTCGGCAATGGGCTGATATTGCAGCGGTCGATCGTAGAAATCGGCGCGTAATGTAATGATCACGTGCAAGGGGCTGCGCGGGGCGGAGAGCGCGGCCACCAGGCTGTCGAGAAAATGCCGGCGCCGATCTGTGTCAGTCAAGCTCCACAGCTCTTCGAACTGATCGATGACCAGCAGCAGCTGTGCGCCCTCTTCATCCGGCAAAATACGGCGGATGGTGCGCAGCATGCCGCGCGCATCGCGCTGCATTGGCTCTACCAAACTGGGCGGCGGATCGACCGCGATCGGCCACAGGGCCAACTCCAACTCCTCCAGAGGGTGGGTGCCCGGCGTCATTTCAGCCACAAACCATTTCTCGGAGCCCCGAATGGCGCTCTCCCGAAGCGCGGGAATCACGCCCGCCTTGACCACACTGGACTTGCCACTGCCGCTGGGGCCGACAACAGCCAGGAAGCGGCTGTTGCTCAAATGTTCGATCAGTTGACCGGTGAGATTGTCACGTCCGTAGAAATCCAGAGCGTCCGCTTCTTGAAAGGCGCGCAGGCCTTTGTACGGATTGGCAACATCAATGGGAACAGGGGACTGCTCAATGATCGCGGGCAGATCTAAACGGCCGGCAATCGATTGACGAAATGCCGCCGCAAGACTCAGTGCATCCGGGAATCGGTCCGACGGCTTTTTGGCCGTGGCCCGTTGGATGACGGCATCGATTTGGGGAGAGAGATCAGGCCGGCTATCACAAACCAGGGGTAGGGGAATGGAGAGATGGTTCTGAATGACGGTGATGACCGGCACATCCGGAAAGGGCTTTTCCCCGGTCAACATCTCGTAGAGCACGGCGCCCAGACTGTAGATGTCCGACCGGGCGCTGACCGGCCTCTCCTGAATCTGTTCCGGCGAGATGTAATCCGGCGTGCTCAGCAGTTCGCCGTCAATCGTTCCCAGCTCGTCGTTCTGCAAGTCTTTGGCGATACCGAAATCGGAGAGATAGGCATTGCCGCTTTCATCAAACAAGATGTTGGCCGGCTTGATGTCGCGGTGGACGATGTCCTGGCTGTGGGCGGCCGCCAGAGCGGATGCGATCTGGTCCACCAGTTTCTGCGTTCTATCCAGGGACCACGGCCCTTGCGCCAACGCGGTCAGCAGATTGCCACCGCGCAGCAGTCGCATGACCAGATAGGCGCCGTCCGGGTCGCGCCAGAAGTCGTAGATGGGCACGATGTGGGGATGTTCGAGCCGTGCAATCGTCTGGGCCTCGGCTTCGAAGCGGCGAATAAAATCGGGGTCATTGGCATAGCGGCGGTGGATGACCTTGACGGCCACTTCGCGGCCAATGACCGGCTGCACTGAGCGGTGAATGACGCCATACGCGCCCGAGCCAATCTCGTCCTGTAATTCGTAGCCACGCACGCCCTGCTCGTTCAGTGAATCGAGCCGCAGATCCCCCGCCCGAATCTGCTCGTACAGCTCCGTGGTACGAGCAGATGGGTCCATGCCCAACTCTACATTGAACAGTCGGCGGCATCGCTCGTAGACGGCCAACGCTTCATTGCGCTGGCCGTTGCGCGCCAGAATTTCCATCATTTGCTGAACCGCACCCTCACGATACTCGTCAAGTTCCAATTGGCGTTCGGCATGGGCCTGGGCGACCGCATACGCTTGTTGGCGAATGGCAATGGCGGTCAGGGTTTCCAGGGCGTCGAGTGTTCTTCGTAGATATTTCTGTCGCTCGATCTCTGCCCACTCTTCATACTCGTTGCTGTCATCCAGATAGAAATCGGCCAGGAAGTGACCTGTGTAGAGTTCGACGGCTGCTTCGAGAATCTCCTGGCATTGGTTGCAGGTCAACAGGTTGTGATGGTCGTGGGCTTGAACTTGAGCCAATAGGGCGTCGAACTGGCTGGTGTCGATCCATATCGGAGCATCTGGATTGAGTTGGATGGTATGGCGGTTGGCCAAGAGCAACGATATGGTCGTATCTCCAGCGACGAAGTCAGGAATTGCCTTGCGCAAATGAAACAACACCTGGCGCAAATTGGCGCGGGCTGAGGTATCGGGCATGCCCGGCCACAGCAACGTCATTAATGTTTCCCGGCGATGTGCAATTGCTGGCGCTGCAGCCAAATAGACCAACTTCGCTACTACCTTACGCATCCGAAAGTCGGAAATAGGCTCATCGTCCAGAATGATCTGAAGCGGATCAAAAAGAGAAATCTTCAGCTGTTTCATAAAAATCGCACCCTCCACACAACTCAACAAAGCCTTTCTGGCGCCAATCCGCAGGTTTTACACTCAAAAAGCGTAAAACCGCTCCGGCCTGACCATGCTAACACAGAATCGTTAGCAGCGGGGCGAATGCTAACGGTTCTTGCCGATTTGCTAACACTTGTAAAACGGCCGGCAAACGACAGCCGAGGATACTAACGGCATCAGGTTTTGTGCCCAACCGGGCCTGGTGCCTGAAAAGGAAAACCTCATTACCGTGAGCCAATCGGCTCCAGAGTACAGAGGTCTGGCCAACCGTCGTATTTAGATTTCCCAGGAGGAAGCCATGTTTACCGGACGAGATGAGCAAGTTCGCTACGAGCAGAACAAGGATTTTTACCGACAGGCTGAAGCCCAGCGATTGGCCAAGCAGCTACCCCAATCCGGCAGAAACTTTGCCTCCATATCTGACGCGTTTGCCTGGTTACGCAGCCAGATTTTCCGCTTCAAGTCCACGCCTGATGCGCAGAGCCAGGCGCTGGAGATCGAACATGCTGCGAGCCAATCCGACGTGAGTTTTGCACAGCCGGAGTCGCTATCGACTCAACATTGATGAACGCGAAGGGAGGTATTGATGGAATCTGCTTTCGTTCCCTAACCAGGGATTGAGTGCGGATAGAAAAACTCAAATCAACCACACAAGATGAGGATGGAGAGAAGACTATATGAGAACCACATCAGACCGATCAAAGAGCTGCTTATTGATCCTATTGCTTGTCGGGCTTTCACTGCTGATTAGCGCTTGTCAGCCATTGACACTGGACGAGATTCCGATCGAAGCTGCCGAGTCGTCGGCGCAGGAGGCAAGTCCTGGCGCCGACAATCTAGGCGATCCGTACTATCCACAGATGGGCAATGGCGGGTACGATGCACAGCACTATACAATTGACCTTGTCGTAGATATGGACGGCCAGTCCATCACCGGGGCAACGATGATTGATGCACTGGCCACGCAAGACTTGAGTGCACTGAACCTCGATTTCCTTGGCCTTGAAGTCAGTGAAGTTCTGGTCAACGATGCGCCGGCCCAGTTCAGCCGAGATGGAAGCGAACTGACTATCATCCCATCTGGCCATATCTTGAAAGGCGAGACTTTCACCACGATTGTGGCATACGACGGTACCCCTACGCCCGTTGATGATCCTGGCGTGCCATGGCTTCCAATAGGCTTGAAGATGGACGAGTCCGGGCTCTTAATACTCGGCTTACCGTCCGGAGCGATGTCATGGTACCCGTCCAATAATCACCCGACCGATAAGGCCACCTACACCTTTCGAATTACGGTCGAAAAGCCCTTTGTGGTGGCCGCAAACGGTCTTCAGAAAGAAGCGATCGACAACGGTGATACGACAACGTACTTATGGGAAGCCAGCGACCCGATGGCAAGTTATTTGGCTACGATCAACATTGGCGAATTCGACATCGTTACTGAAGAGGGTCCAGACGGGCTACCCATCCGCAACTATTTTCCGGTCGGTATCGACGATGAAACAATCGCCCCGTTCGGCCGGACATCAGAGATGATCGAGTTCTACAGTAGCCTATTTGGCCCCTATCCATTTGAAGCATATGGCGCAGCTGTCATGGATCTTGATTTGGAGGTATCGTTGGAAAATCAAACCCTTTCGCTCATCGCTATTGATGCTATCAGCGAAGCGACGGTAGCTAATATGGTGGCACATCAGTGGTTTGGCAATAGCGTTAGTCCAGCAATGTGGCAGGACATCTGGCTACATGAAGGTTTTGGCGTCTACGCCGAAGCCCTTTGGCTTGAACATGCCGAAGGGCAAGATGCAATGGACGAGATGCTTGGTGAGTTGCAGTATTATATGGTAAAGGGAGAGCTTCCTCCACCCGGCGATCCGTCGGTTGAGAGTCTACTTAGCGATACAGTCTATGTCCGTGGTGCTTGGACATTTCACGCACTGCGGCAGCTGGTCGGTGATGAAGTTTTCTTTGACATCTTGCGGACCTACTATGAGCGTTTCCAGAATGAGAATGTGAGCACCAGTGACTTTATCGCAGTCGCAGAGGAAGTGAGCGGCCAAGACCTGCAAAGTTTCTTTGAAGACTGGCTCTATGGTGAAGAAGTTCCAACGCAGTAACTCTCTTTAGCTTCCGTACAGACTGAAATAAATTGGTGATAGTTCGCATATGTTACCAACGAGCCATCCCGCCTCGCGGGATGGCTCGTTGTCTGTTTAGTCATTCTCCAGCAGTTCCAGGACGGCCCCCAACTGGGCAACGCCATCCACATAGGCGTAGCGTCCCCCAGTATATTCCCCACGTTGGACCAACGGAACGCCCTTGCCATCCAGGTAGGCGACCTTCTCCGCCATCCCATCGATCACAAAGGCGATGTGGTGCAAGCTGTCGCCATGCTGGTCGAGTTGATCCTTCCAGGTGCTGGGACCGTCGATTGGTTCAATCAACTCCAGGTCGACTTGGCCCAGGTGGAAGAAGGCCAGCTTGGCCCGTGCCGGCGTTGGCTGGCCGTCGTATTCGGTCTGGGCCTTGTCAATTTTGTCTGTGATGATGATATCCGGAATCGGCAGGCCCAACACATCGGCCCAGGCCTTTGCCTTTGCCTCAATGTCGGCCACAATGATGCCGACCTGTGTTACCGTCGTTGTGCCCAATGCTTGATTCGTCATGAAGTCACATCTCCTGTTATTTCAGTGGTTTACGAATTGTCATTACGATGAACGCAGCGAATGCCTGCCCTGAACATGCAGTCGGAAGGAGTCTAGAAGTCGGCGATGTGAGATTTCTCGCTTCACTCGAAATGACAATATCCTATCGAGCGGAGCACTAGAGGTACGCCCGTTGGTCGCGCAGGGTTAGGGTGACCGGACAGTGATCGGATCCCAGTACCTCCTGGTGCGTGATCACATCTTCGACGCTGGGGACGAGTGATGGGGAGATCAGAAAGTAGTCCAGACGCCACCCCTTGTTCTTCCCTCGCTGATTCTGCATGTATGACCAATACGTATACTGGACCGTCTCTGGATTCCGCTCTCTGAACACGTCCACAAAGCCATGAGCCAGAAACTTCGAGATCCAGGCCCGTTCTTCGGGCAAGAAACCGGTGATCTTCATTTTGGGCCTGGGATTGTCGACATCGATCTCTTGGTGTGCCGTGTTGATGTCTCCGCAAATGATGATTTTCCTGCCGGCAGCATGCATGGCGTCGCACTTTTCAAGCAGGGCCGCATAGAAGTCGAGCTTGAACGGCACCCGGCTGAGGTCGCGCCCGCCATTGGGGACATAGAGGTTGAAGAGGGTGAAATCGTCGAAGTCGGCCTGAATCGTGCGCCCTTCGTGATCAAAGCGATCGATGCCCAGCCCGGTCGACAGGGTGACTGGGTGCTCTTTGACCAGGGTCAGGGTGCCGCTGTAGCCTTTGCGTTCTGCAGAGTTCCAGCATAGTGTGTATGGGCTGAAGAGCGCACGGTCCTCTTCTGTCATCTGATCCGGGTTTGCCTTGATCTCCTGGAGGCAGATGACATCAGGATCAAAGGCCTTCAGCCATTCCCAGCCGTTCTTGCGAATCATGGCCCGCAACCCGGCCACATTCCACGTGGTGATCTTCAATATCGGTCTATCCTCTCCGGCCTCAAAGAGCACGATAGGCATCCAGCTGCCTCGGCCAACCGCTCTAGCCCTCGCAACGTTGTGGGGCTATGGGTGGACGATCAGATGGCTCACGCCGGCTTGATCGTATTTCTGAAACGCTTCGGGCCAACTCGTCCGACGTTCCGGTCAATGGATTCTCGATCATCGGTTTGGAATCGCCGAGTTCTGGGAAGTGGACCTCGATTCCTGCGGTGATTGCCAACGTCGATGGGTCACGGCCCACATCGGCACAGGCCGCGTGGATGTTCTCCAGCCGCTCGTCGAGCATTGCCGGATCGCCCAGCCAGACCGTGTTCCACATATCGGCATAGCGGGCGACGAGGCGCAACATGCGTGGCTTGCCTGCGCCGACCAGGAGCGGGATGCCCGCCGGCCGCGGTCCAGGTGGCACAATCACACAGTCTCTAGCCTGATAGTACTCGCCTTCGAAGTCGACTGTCTCGCCAGTGAGGAGCGGCTTGACAATCTGCAGCGCCTCTTCAAAGCGATCAACACGGCGCTCAAAGGAGTAGCCAAAGGCGTCGAACTCCGGCTCGTGCCAGCCGGCGCCCAGGCCCAGGATCAGCCGTCCACCGCTTACTTCATCCAATGTGTGGGCCATCTTGGCCAGCAGCGCCGGGTTGCGAAATGGCGAGCAGAGCACCAGCGTGCCCAATTCGACACGGCTCGTGGCTTCGGCCAGCGCAGAGAGCAGGGTCCAGCACTCCCAGATGCCCACAGTATCTTCAGGATCGAAGCGGAAGAGTAGATGGTCGAACAGCCAGATGGAATCAAAGCCAACGGTTTCCGCCATCTTGGCCTTCTCACGGATATCTGGATAGTGAGGAACGCCATCCGCTCCCTGATTGTTGTTGATTGCCACACCGATTTTCATGGCTCTGACTCCCTAGTTCCACACACGTTTCATGAGGTCAAGCGTATTGTTGTTGCACAGGTGCCAAATATAGTGCAGCGAAAACAAACCTACTCACCCAAAAATCGACTGCGTCTCTCCCGGGCGTATACAGCGTAGGTTTCCGACTCCTCCATCCGCGCCAAGAGAGCTTCATCCTCATCGTTCCAGGCCAGATCATCCAGGATGGCCAGGTTGTTGAGAAGCATCTCGGGGCTATGCACGCCGGTCGCCACGGTGGTGACGCCCGGTTGGGCCAGGTTCCACTTCAACGCCATCCGCGCCAACTGATCGCGGTCGGTCAAGCCGACGTCATCCCCCATGGCGAAGAGTGCGCCTTTCATGAAGGCCTCGCGGCTATTCACGCCGAGGCCCCGCTCGACGGCGGCCGGGATCACATGCTGCAAAGCAGCGTTGTCGGCAAAGTTGAAGTTGATGAAGAGGGAGTCGAAGATGCCCGATTCGATCTCGGTCAGATAGGTCGCCTGACCAGAGAAGGTATCGGCGCTGGCGAAGCGGATCAGCCCTTCCCGCTTCAGTTCGCTGACATTGTGACCGATCTTGGCCAGGTAGTCCGGGTCATTGTCAAGTGCCGACTGCATGAAGGCGATGTTGAGGATGTCGAGTTGATCTCTTTGCAACAGTCTGAGTCCCCGCTGCACCTCGGCCTTGAGCAAGGCGTAGTCGGCCATCTGACGATTGTGCTCGTCATAGGTGTAGACCATGCCTTCGGGTCGAGTCTGAATGAAGACCTCATGCGGTGGTGGCAGCTCTTTCAGGTTGCGGCCCAGCGCTTCCTTTTCCGAGTCCACGGTGACATCAAAGAAGTTGATGCCGTGATCGTAGGCCAGGCTGATGATCTCCTTGCGCCGCGGCCCGCCGAAGCCAGGATAGATCTGCCCCGGTTTCACGGCCAGGTGCGCGTCCACCGGCTCGTTGAAGCCGCGTGATTTCCCGTTGGGCAGATACTCATGGCCACCCAGTCCGATGATCGATAGTTCTACATCCGTGTTGCCGAGTCTTCGATACTGCATGTCCTTCCCTTTCAGAAGTTGATTGATTCACCACAGAGCCACGGAGTTGACACGGAGGTTCACAGAGGAAAAATGCCGTATGGGCAGAGTGGCGACTGCATCCTCACCCTGTCACCCCCTCACCCTGTCATTCTCTCTCCCCGCTCTGCCATCGCGATCGTTCCCCCTGGCAAGAAGTTCGATTTCAGAGCACGCAATGATCGGGCCCGATCCGCATCGCCTTCATCGCTCAGCAATAACTGTTCACAGTAGGCGGCAATATCTTGGATGATACGCTCGTAGCGATAGTAGGTCAATGCCGACGCGTCGATCTGTACTTGACCATAGGCCTGGTAGAAGAGGTCTTCTTCCTCCTGAGGTGTGCGACCGGAGGCCAACAGCCCACCACCGATGTACATAAGATCCTGCTCCTTGGGTGCCAGGATCGGTTCATCCCAGTCAACGATGAAGAAGCCGCCCTTTTCGGTCATTAGCACATTGCCCGCGTGAATGTCAGAATGACAGACGATCCAATCCGACGACTGGGCCGGCATTACCCGGGCCAGCTGCTCTGTACGCTCAATCAGATTTCTGATCTGCGACCGCTTGGCTTTCAGAAACTCGACCACGTCGACGGAAACCGAGTCGTCGAACGCATCTTCATCGATGTGTACCAGGAAACTTCTTACATTCTCGCGCCATTGGGGCGAAAAGGTCTCACGGCGAATGCCGTTGATCAGAGCGGACGGCAGGTCTGCGGTGTGGATCCGTCTGAGCGCTTCCCCAAATTCAGCCCAGTGCTGCTCCGCCATCTGCGTTTGGTAGCCGTTGCGCCCTTCTACGAAAGGGTAGAGGATGGTACGTCTCTCGTCCAGCAGGCCTGAGAGCTTACTGCTCATCGTCTCCAGCGGCGCAATCAGTTGTCTGATGCCCTGGTCACTAAGAAATCTGGGCAGCGCAACCGATGTTTCGTCGAAGGATCCGCTTCTCAATTTCAGAAAGTAGGGCGTTTGATCATCGTCGAATAGACGATAGACTGCTGTATTCACGTCGGCTCCGAGGGGTAGGAATTCGACGGTGGAGATGTTGAGACCGTACTCGTTTTGCAGGCAGATGACAATGCTCTTGTCCTGGATATCGGGTCTTTCGAGCATGGAACTGAGCACCTTTCACTCTGACAATCCCAAAGATCTGCCCAAAACAAGAAAGAGGAAGAGGACAGCCAGACCAAAGACAAGCAGCTGAAGTAGGACGTTCCAGACTCGGGGCCAGACAGTCGGTTGCCCGGAAGGCACAGCCTCCACTTGAGAAGCAGATGGGGTTGACAGTGCTTGCGCCGGGCGTGATTCGTTTTCCTGCAAAAGCTCGACCAATTCGACCGCCGTCTCTACCGTGTCCGGGCTGCTGAGGATGTCCACGCCATTGATGCTCCCGCGCACCGAGTCGACGAGCGCTACGATCTCCGCAGCCTCGCCTTCGGTGCGTACCTGCAAGGTGGTCTTGACGGCTGGGTTGGCGGCGCGTACGGCGGCTGCCATGGGAATGACGAAGTCGCGCGCCACCTTGGGCTGGGATTGCACACGCTGCACCTGCATGGCGTAGGCGTCGACGTAGGGCGCCATTTCAGCGCCATGGCTGAGGGCAAAATCGTGATCGAGCCCGAGTGCTAGATCCAGGCCATATTCATCGGCCAGGGCGCGCATGCGGATCACGCTGCCCACCGGATCGGCCTGTTCATGCAACGGGTTGAGCGGGCCGTGCTCCAAGTTGTAGCCGATGGTGTCGAATTTGCCTGCGATAAAGGGTACCAGTTCCTCGGCCATGTCAACTGACTTGAAGACGACCATCTTGCTGCCGACGCTCATCGTGTCCAGCAGTGCAACATCCTGGGCATGGTCGATGGGGCTGCCGTCCTGGGGTCGCACCACCTGACTGTACCAAGACAGTAGTTGCGGCATCAGCGTCATGGTGATGGCGAGATCGGATGTGCCAGAGCGATCAAGCGCACTGCCGCTCGGTCGTTGCCCTGGTCGGCCTGGCGGTAGCGGACCATTCACGGTCATCGTTTCCGGATCAAAGTTGGCCGGCCAGACTGTGACTTGGTCGAAACTGACGCCTTCAAGATTGGCGCCGCTCAAGTTGGCGCCCGCCAGGTTCACGCTGCTCAGATCGGCGTGGCTCAAGTCGGATCCGGTGAGATCCGCATCCTGCAGATTGGCGCCGGACAGCAGCGAGCGGCTCAGGTCGGCGCTGCGGAGGCTGGCACGTTTCATGTCGCTCTGTCTGGCATCGATACCGGCGAGCAACACGCCGTCCAATGATGCGCCGGTGAGTTGCGTGCCCAGCATCAATGCGTCAGAAAGGTCGGCGCCCGGCATATTGGCGAAGCGTAGATCGGCCAGGCTCAGCGAAGCCTCGCGCAAGTTGGCTTTGGTCAGATCGGCCTGTTGAAACGTAGCCAGAATCAACAGTGCCCCAGATAAATCGGCGTGGGCCAGGGTCGCATTGTCAAAGTCGGCTTCGCGCAGATTGGCCCCGGACAGGTCGACGCCGTAGAGATCCTGGTCGGAGAGGTCAATCCCGGCCAGCCAGAGCGGCCCCGGTTGATTCATGATTGCATAATCGATCGAGGGAGGCGCATCGGGTGGGCTGGATTGGAAAGCCGCGGGCGGAACGGCGGTTCTATTGCCGGACGGTTCGGAAACAGGTTGCTGCGCAGTGACGCGCAGTCCATTGACGCTGGAGAGCAACAGTGCAACCCAGAGTGCCAGACAAAGGCGGCTTCGGCAGCTGATCATGGCGCATCCTCCTCTGTTCGCCAAGGTCGACGGGGAACAATTCAGTGCAGATTCAAAGTGAGGCAACGTCTAGCTTGGGATTGCCAACTGGGCGTTGCCTCGAGTGCTGACAACAATGATGACGCAGGGGGTAGTGATTTGACAAGCGGTTTGAATCTAGAGGGGAGACGGTGTTTCAGGCCGGTCAACCACGAGCACATTCGACGCTAGTTCTTCCGAGAGGCGTTGTTCGAGGCCGTCTTCCTCCGAGCGCAGCCGTCTCAACGCAGAGGGCTTGGATCCCTTGGGCAGCTTGCCGAGATTGCAGACCGGTTCGCCGGGGCTGACTGCGGGCAGGCTGGTCATGCCGATCACAACGGCGTCAAAGGGCGCACAGAGCACGCTGCGTTCTTCGCCGAGCAACGTTGTGTTGGTTGCCACTGGCTGGTCTTTCTCAATGATATCGCCCGGTCTGATGTGGAAGCGCATGAACCCGCCCCGTTCGGCCCGGATCCATTTCGATTTTTTCACAACGGTCTGAAACGCCGGTTTTTCAGGCGGACCATCGAGCATTTCCAGCGTGCGTAGAACGTTTCTGATGCCGCGTGTGGCGGATTCAACGATGGTCGGCTCTACTTTCCAGACTTCGCCGCCCTCCATAATGATCGTCGGGCAGCCTGCTTTGCAGGCTTCCCGACGCAGCGTTCCAGCCGATCCCTTGCGGTCCATGATGATCTCGGCGCCAAATGATTCGGCCAGTCGCCGAACCTCCGGATTGGTCAGATCGCCCCGAATATTGGGGTAGTTTGTGCGGCGAACCGATGCCGTGTGCAGATCGATGCCATAGTCGGCCCTGGCAATGATCTCATCAAAGATGACGCGCGCCATACGACTGGCAAGACTGCCGCCGGTCGAACCCGGAAAGGAGCGATTCAGATCGCGGCGATCCGGCAAATAGCGAGAGTGGCGATCGAAGGCGAGGATGTTCAATACAGGTACGAGGATGACAGAGCCGCGCAACAAGTTGAAATCCGTATCGCGGATGAGCTGGCGAACTGCGCCTGTGCCGTTGATCTCATCGCCATGCAGGGCGGCTGTGATGAAGACGACAGGGCCATCCTCCACGGCACGGCGGATGCAGATCGGGATATGCACCGTCATGCTGCTGTAGCTTTCGCTCACGTTGAGCATTACATTGTGCGACTCGCCGGCGCGGATCGTTTCACCAAACCAGTCATCAATCGGCTTGCGGATACGGGATTCGTTTGCAGTCATCTATGATTCTCTCAGGACCTCATCGGCCACAGGCAGATCGGGCAGGGTCCGCACTTTTGGTCGTCGCCGGCGCTGGGTTTTGGCAGGGATCAGGTCACGCATTAGATCCAGCTTGCCGAAGCAGAGCAACCGATCATTGGCCTCAAGCACTCGCTGTGCACGCGGGTTCGGAATGACGGTCGTGCCTCGATAGAGCGTCAGCACATTGATATCTTTCTCACGCAGCCCAGATTCGCTGATCGATTGGCCGACGAATTGCGAGCCCTCGGGAATGTAGATTTCCGCCACACCATAGCCGCGACTCACGGTCAGCCGCTGGCGAAGATCGATTTCCGGGAAATCCACCTGAGCCGAGATATAGTCGATGATGGATCCGGCAATATCGAGCTGGGTGCAGCCTTCGATACCCTCCAGGCCGGGCGATGAATTCACCTCGACAACTTGCGGCCCATCTCTGCCCTCAAGCAGATCAACACCTGCAACACGAAGCCCCATGATCTGAGCCGCCCGCACCGCCGTCTCGCGATACTCATCACTAAGTTTGACTGGCTCAGTTAGGCCTCCCCGATGAACATTGCTGCGGAACTCCTGGCCTTGGGCCACCCGACGCATGGAGCCGACCACCTGATCGCCGACGACAAAGGCACGAATGTCACGCCCCTTGCTTTCGGACACGAACTTTTGAATCAGCACACTCTGCTTCTGGCTCTGCAAGAGCTCAATGATGGCCTCGGCAGACTTGACGGTCTCGGCCAGCAACACGCCGATCCCCTGTGTGCCCTCCAGCAGTTTGATGATTACGGGCGCGCCGCCGACCCGCTCGATGGCCGGCAGAACATCGCGCTTATCGCGGACGAAGGTCGTCTGGGGGATGCCGATGTGGTGCCGGCTGAGGATCTGCAAGCTGCGCAGTTTGTCGCGTGAGTTGCTGATGCTGGCCGATGAATTGGCGCAGAAGACATCCATCTGCTCAAACTGGCGCACGACGGCCGTGCCGTAATAGGTGATCGATGCGCCGATCCTCGGCAGCACGGCATCGTAGTGCGAGAGCTGTTTCTGGCGAAAGTAGAGATCCGGTGCGCCCTCTTCGAGGTCAATGGCGAACTTGAGCGTGTTCAGGACCCTGACCACATGGCCCCGTTGCTCCGCGGCTTCACGAAGTCGGCGTGTGCTATAGGCCCTTGGGCTACAGGAGAGTATTGCAAGTTTCATCTATGTTCCTTCCATGATTGCCTATATCGTTGGCCTAAGGTTTCTTCAGTGTTCGCTTCTTCCGACGTTTCGGGCGCCCGCCGTAGTAGGACCTGCCGGCATCCACAAGAAATCGTTGCCGAAAGGCCTCGCGCCCCAGGAGCATGCGAAAGCCCATCTCATCGCGATTGGCCAGCGTCAACTCGATGGGCCAGGCTACGCCGAGCAAAGAGACCCTGGTGATGATCACCGGTCGGACTGTAGCCTTGCCGCTTGAACTACGTACCGAGCGGAAGGCGAACACCGGGGCCTCCGTTGTGATCACAGGGTCGTTTCTGCGTTGAACGGGATGGATCTGAAAACGAACCCACGTCACTCCACCCCGCTTGAACCTGTGTAGATCGAAAGCATGTAGCGAGGATGAGCGGGCGCCGGTATCGACTTTGACCTTGATCGCTTTGATCCCCAGGTCGGGGAGACCGACCCATTCTCGCCAGCCAATCACAGGCAAATTGGACATCGGAGGGTGCACCATTTCGGTTTTACTCTCAGGAATCAGTTGTTCTCCAACAAATTGACATCGACCTGCCGAAGAGCGGCAACAGTCTTGCTCCGGCGGTTCACGGTCTGTCATTCTGAATGTGTTTGCGTCGCCTGAGCGAGCTTGCTGACAGACCCGTGAAGAATCTCGGATTGCCCGGTCCGGCGAATTAGCGCAATCAGATTATCAGGTGCGAAGGGGAATCAGTCAAGAAGCCGGTCGGCAGCCAGGATTTTCCTGTTGACCGGCTCCGACGGAGAACGTAGGGGCGACCCTTGTCGGTCGCCCGCTGCGGATGGGGACAGAGCCACCTACGTCGCCAATGCCGCCGCATGGAAACGCAAATGGTCATCGATGAACGTGGCGATGAAGAAATAGCTGTGATCGTACCCCTGCTGCATACGCAGATCTATCGGATAGCCGGCATCGTCGGCTGCTTGCACGAGATTCTCCGGCAGCAATTGCTCTGAAAGGAACTCATCCTCATCGCCCTGATCGATGAGGATCGGCACCTGATCTTCGCTCGCTGCCGCCCGGATCAACTCGCAACTGTCATAGGCTCGCCAACTCTCCCGATTCGCTCCCAGGTAGGCCATCAGCGCTTTTTCTCCCCAGGGACACTGCATGGGATTGGTGATGGGACTGAAGGCTGAGATTGCCCGATATCGATGGGGGTTTTTCAAGCCGATGGACAGAGCGCCATGGCCGCCCATCGAATGGCCGCTGATCGAGCGTGTGTCGGAAACGGGAAAGGAAGCCTCGATCAGATCGGGTAGCTCGTGGACCACGTAGTCGTACATGCGATAGTGGCGGTCCCAGGGCGCTTGGGTGGCGTTGACGTAGAAGCCGGCCCCAAGGCCCAGATCATAGGCGCCCGCTTCGTCGTCGGGCACATCATTGCCGGAAACATCGCCGCCTCGTGGGCTGGTGTCGGGCACGACCAGGGCAATGCCCAGCTCCGACGCAGCCCGCTGAGCACCGGCCTTCTGGACGAAATTTTCATCCGTGCAGGTCAGCCCGGAAAGCCAATAGAGTACGGGTACATGGACGCCCGCCTCTACTTGCGGCGGCAGAAAGATGGAGAACGTCATCCGGCAATTCGTGCTGGCGGCGAGATGGCTGTAGCGTTGCTGCCTGCCGCCGAACAGTCTTGTTGCTGGCTGATCAATTGTAAACTCATCACTGGGTCTCCGGGTCGTACTGTTGGTCAGTGGACCGAAATAAGATGTTGTCCCAGGTCATACTGGTGTATCAACACTTTGGAACTCTTAATAATGGATCACGCTGCGGATGCTCTCGCCGGCGTGCATCAACTCGAAGGCCTCGTTGATCTCGTCCAGGCCCATGGTGTGGGTGATGAAGTCACTCAGGGCGAACTCGCCGTCCATGTAGCGTTCCACATAGCCCGGCAGTTCGCTGCGCCCTTTGACGCCGCCAAACGCCGTGCCGCGCCAGACCCGTCCGGTGACAAGCTGGAACGGCCGCGTGCTGATCTCCTCGCCTGCCGCGGCCACGCCGATGATCACCGACTCGCCCCAGCCCTTGTGGCAGCACTCCAGGGCCGAACGCATCACCTCCACGTTGCCGATACATTCGAAGGAGAAGTCCACACCGCCGTCGGTCAGCTCCACGATGTAATCCTGAATGGGCCCATCGACGGTCAAAGGATTGACGCAATCGGTGGCGCCCAACTGGGTGGCCAAGCTCAAACTTGCGCTCATTGATGTCGATGGCAATGATGCGCGAGGCTTTGGCCATGGCCGCGCCGATGACGACCGAGAGGCCGATGCCGCCCAGTCCAAAGACGGCGACGGTGTCGCCCTCCTGCACCTTGGCCGCATTCTTCACCGCGCCCATGCCGGTGGTGACGCCACAGCCCAGCAGGCAGACCTCCTTCAGATCGGCCGCCGGGTTGATCTTGGCCAACGAGATCTCGGGCAGAACCGTATACTCACTGAAAGTGGAGGTGCCCATGTAGTGATAGATGGGCTCGCCGTCCTTGTAGAAGCGCGTCGTTCCGTCGGGCATCAAGCCCTTGCCCTGGGTAGCGCGGATCTTCTGGCAGAGGTTGGTCTTACCGGAGAGGCAGAACTTGCACTCGCCACATTCGGGCGTGTAGAGCGGAATCACATGGTCGCCGACCGCCACCGAGGTGACCCCTTCGCCCACCTGCTCGACGATGCCGCCGCCTTCATGGCCGAGGATGCAGGGGAAGACGCCTTCGGAGTCGGCCCCGGAGAGCGTGTAGGCGTCGGTGTGGCAGACGCCCGTGGCGATGATCCGCACCAGGACCTCGCCCGCCTGCGGCGGCATGACGTCCACCTCCTCGATCTGCAGGGGCTGATTGGGGGCCCAGGCAACGGCGGCGCGTGATTTGATGAAGTGGGTGGTGTCCATAGGATTCAATTCTCCGGTGATGGCGGGTTGATGATCAGTTGGCGGTTGTTGGGCTGTCGACGGTCTTCTGCGCCCATTCTATGGGGAAGTTGGCGCGCTCTCCGCAATGGCTCACCCAATGGGGGCGTACGAACGTACAAGGGGGATCAAGCAAAGCAACGGCCACTGCCGGGCAGCGGCCAAGCGCTGACGGTCAAGAAACCAGCAGCGGCACAACGTCCAGATCCTCGCGATGCTGTTCCACCTGCCAGAGGTCATAGGTCGATTGATGCCCTAACCAACTCTCCGGGCTGCTGCCCAGGGCGATAGAGAGTCGGACGGCCATCTCCGGCGTCACACGTCCGCGGCCGTTGATGACCTTGGACAGCGTCTTGCGGCTGATGCCCATGGCCATAGCCGCATCCGTGATGCTTGCGCCCATGGGATCCAGCCACAACTTTTTGATGATTTCCCCAGGATGGGGCGGATTGAACATGTTCATGGAGTCACTATTTCGACAACCTATTGCGTCAACTGATTACACAATCCATCTGCAAATCAAGCTAAAATTGGGGCGAAATCTTGAGGTTGTGCGCAAGCCGCAGCGCCATGATGGCGGTCTCTCGCGTTTACCATGCACTAAGTTTCACCCTTCGTGATTGCCCATAGCTTCGAAATTCGATACATCTCCGTCCTGCTATTCAAAACGGATGCACCGTTGGTCATTGATCCCCCCAGGTGCGATTATCGAACTCAAACAAGAATCCAATTTCAGTCCAGTAACCGTGGTTGAAGCTCCCGTGGGACTTCGATTGACACAAATTCACTACGGCAGTCGAACGCATCATGCACGTACCTACGACCTGAGTGCCTCTCTCAATCTCGACAGCGGGCGCGCAATATGGTTCGTCTGTGGTTGGTACGATGGATCGCCGGCGATGCTGGCAAAGTGACAGGGGATACGGCACTATGCTTTCTGGGCAAGTGTCCGACAGGTCAAACCGGGAATTTTCTGGAGAACAACATCGTTTGTCACCAACAAAGCACCGTGGACGATGGCGGTGGCGGCAATAATGGCATCGGGCAACTTCACTTGTCTCGTGCGGCGAAGACGGATGGTCTCTTCTTTGACGGCCTGGTCGATGCCGCAGATTGTCATATCGGCGAGACGTTCACGGATCAACTTTATCGGAAGTCAGAGATGGAAAAGAGAACAATTCTATTTCAGTGATGACCGAACAGAGGTGGTTGCCGCCGGGAATGGATTCTAGCAACTGATCGTTGAAGATCAGGATGAAAATATTGGTGTCGATCAGAAAACGCTCGGTCTTCATTCATCCCACCCGCGTGTCCACTCATCCCGCAGCCTTTGCTGGTAGGCCACTGGATCCTTCACTTTGCGGAATGCGTGGACCTTGCCGGCCAACTCCATCAGGCGCGGCGGCTCAACGCCCGTGTCTAGGCCATTGAGGTCGTCTTCTTCGTAGAGCAGAATCACCCGGACTTTTCGACCAAAGGCCTCACTAAGGGAGGAGGGCAATTCCCCGTCAGGCGGGAGGACCGTTTCCATTTCAACTGCTTTCATTGCAGGTTTCTCCGATGTCCTGAAAGGGCCTGGTTCACACATACACACGTAACATAACAATACCCCCATTTGTCCGATTCTTCAAAGCTCCGCCGACCCAACATCAAACAAAGCCTTCCTCAACGAGGACGCACCCAAACTCGGTGATCTCATGCCGTTGACCCGACCCCATGACCACACGGCTCCAGCTTTCGACCATCAACTTGGCGTTGGCGCCCTGGCCTTCCAGCCGGAAGTAGAACCCGCCATACATGCCAACAACGGGAAACGCCATGTAGGGATCTTCCAACTCAAGCAGCACGGCCAATTCCGGCAGACGAAGCGTGTGTCGGTCGACCAACTCGCCTGCTCGCTCCCGGATCATGGCATGGAAATGGGTCTGGATAGCGGCAAGCTGTTCGACGGGAACAAGGTGCTTGTAGTCCGGTTCAAGAAGAAAAACCAGACGTCTGTGTCCCCGCCGCTCTGCGATGTCGACGGCACGCTCTCCGCTGGAGGTCGGCAGTGTTCTCCAAGCGCCCAACCCGATCAGTCGGCTGACCACATCGACCGGCGCATTGCCGAATGCCGCTTGGTGCAGCGGGGTGAAGAACGATCTTCCGTCAAGCCGCCACACGTTGACAGAGACCCGGTTGTCAGCCAGGATCTCAAAGACGCCGGCCCAATCAAAGCGTTTGGCTGCATCCGCCAAGGCTTGGCGTGGAATCGCAAATGCGGGATCGAGAGTGCTCGATTGGGTGGCGGCGTTCCAGGTGGGTGACATGGGGTACTCCCGTGTGGTGCGGTGACCGAAGTTTGTCACAGATTGACACAGATAAAAGTGTGATTTCCACAGATGGTTTTCAGATGTCCAGAGGAATCCCAGGACTATCTGTGTCCCATCCATTGCCCATCTGTGTGAATCTGTGGCAAAGGTTGTTGCAGTGCGTCAGCGCAGCGGCGCACAGTAGCCCAGCTCGTAGACGTAGGACTTGGCGCCCTTCTTGCTGACCCAGTCGCCGGGCGGCGGGTGGTCGCCCTGGTCTGCAGGCAGCACGTCCCAGAGGCGTCCGGTAACGAGCCCGCTCTCTTCATGGAGCGCGACCCAGCCCAAGGTTGGTCGATACATGATCCAGAGATCACGATCGCGGCGTTTGTAGCCGATCTGGCCATCAGCGAGCTGTATGCGATCGAACTGGTAAACAAGATTGTCGCTTCTGCGGCGCAGTTCGAAGTAGTCGTGGTTTGCTGTCGTCGGGTTTCTCCAGGACGCGGTTACCATAGTACCACTTAACCTCAGTTCGTCATGATTGTCACCAGTTTTCGGCCAGGTCAATCCAGTTCTGATTCACCGACTCGATCAAGTCTATTTTTCGTGAGCGTCGCCAGCCTTTGAGGTGCTTTTCGCGCTCAATGGCAATGTGCACATGGTTCGTTGTTTCAAAATAGACCGGGCGATGAATGCGATATTGGGCTGTGAACGTTGCTCCTTGACCGTCCTTATGCTGGCGAACACGTCGTTCCAAATTGTTGGTCATTCCAATGTATAGAGCTCGCGACCAACTCGCCATGATATCGACGTAGTATTCTCTGCTGCCGGGGGATTGCATGGATTCTCCTTGTGTCGAACATCTTGCCGAAACGAAGTCGGTTGTCTGTCATGCTGAGCGATTCAGGCAAACCCCATCACCTGCCATTCGGGTCAGCGAAGCATCTTGGAACTCAAGATGTCAAGATCCTTCGCTGGATGCTTATCGTAGCGGTTGTTTTACACGTTGAGCCGCTCAGGATGACAATAGGGACATCGGTGTGTGCTTCCTGCGGGTTGCCGTAATCTGCCCGGCTGGGCCACAAGCTCGACCGCCACGACCGTGTGGGCCAGGCCTGCGGTTGCGACCGCGCCCTGTCCACCGTCGGAGCCGAACTCCAGCACAGGCTTGGGGCCGGGGCCGGCCAGCGTTTCGATCAACGCCGCATTTCGCGGATTGATCTGAGAGAGAAAGGATAGTACGCGGATCATGCGAATTGGGCAGATATCCGCACGATCCGTGTTCTATTTTGTGGCTCCCAGCCGATCTGAGACCAGTGGCTGCGTGTACAAAGCAACGGCCACTGCCGGGCAGCGGCCAAGTGCTGACGGTCACGAAAGACACCCAGATCGTCTCGGCGCTGCTCCACCTGCTAGAACGTCGTCGGTCGACTGATGGTCATGTCGAATAGCCGGATTCGCCCTTCATTTCTTCCCGGATCACACGCCGCAGTACGCTCTCGATCTCCTCGGTTCGAATACTCTTCTTCAGCGCCTCGTTGATCAACGTCTGATATCCACGACCACCGGCCTCTGCTTTGAAGTGATCGACTACCTCGGCATCAAGATAGATAGTGACCCGTACCTTCCCTTTCGCGACAGGTTTCCCGCCAACACGCAACGTGGCTTGCGCCATCTGTTCGGCAGTGATTTCCGGGATATCACTCAGATCAATCTCATCATCATTCATGTTTTCCAGGGCGTCCCAATCGGTCCGCGAAGCCTTCGTAGTAGGTTTTTTGTTCATGCTTTGTCGCCTTTCGCATGGATATGACTCTGATCATACCCCTGGCTCTGAGTGGGCAATAACCACGACCGCGTTCCGTGTAGCAAACCAACTGTTATAAACCGATCCTCGCCGTAGTCGAAACGATCGTCCGCAAATGTGAACGTTGCTCCAGCGAAGACCGTAGCCACATCTGCGAAATCCAGACGATGTTTGCGAAGGTTGGATTCCTGTTTGGCACCATCCCACTCGAATTCCATACGGGTATTGTATGTATAAAAGTACACATGTCAAGTCGGGTAAAGAGGTATGAGATGCAGAGGCATGGTACTGTAACGGAGTGCAGCGGACGGATCAATATGGGGCAGTAGGTCTGGTAGCGCACAAGCGATTCCATCTTGATTGACTGTGGCCCCGATGGCTTGGGAGCCATTTCCCATCAAACAAAGCCTTCCTCAACGAGGACGCACTCCAACTCGGCTGATCTGACTGGCGTTGGCCCGACCCCATGACCACACGGCTCCAGCTTTCGACCATCAGCTTGGTGTTGGCGCCCTGGCCTTTCAGCCGGAAGTAGAAGCCGCCATACATGCCAACAACGGGAAACGCCATGTAGGGATCTTCCAACTCAAGCAGCACGGCCAACTCCGGCAAGCGGAGCGGCGTGTGGGTTGACCAACTCTCCGCCTGCTCGCTCCCGGATCATGGCATGGAAATGGGTCTGGACATAGCGGCAAGCTGTTCGACGGGAACAGGGTGCTTGTAGTCCGGTTCAAGAAGATGAACGAGATGTCTGTGTCCCCGCCGTGCTGCGATGTCGACGGCACGCTCTCCGCTGGAGGTCGGTAGTGTTCTCCACGCGCCCAGCCCGATCAACCGACTGACCACATCGACCGGCGCATTGCCGAATGCCGCTTGGTGCAGCGGGGTGAAGAACGATCTTCCGTCCAGCCGCCAGGCGTTGAGAGAGACCTGATTGTCAGCCAGGATCTCAAAGATGCCGGCCCAATCAAAGCGTTTGGCCGCATCCGCCAAAGCTTGGCGCGGAAGCGCAAATGCGGGATCGAGGGTGCTCGACTGGGTGGCGGCGTTCCAGGTGGATGACATGGGTTACTCTCGCTTTGCCTCTTCTCGTCATGATTGTCACCAGTTTTCGGCCAGGTCAGTCCAGTTCTGATTCACCGACTCGATCAAGTCTATCTTTCGTGAGCGTCGCCAGCCTTTGAGGTGTTTTTCGCGCTCAATCGCAATGTGCACATCGTTCGTTGTTTCATAGTAAACCAGGCGATGAATGCGATATTGGGCTGTGAACGTTGCTCCTTGACCATGCTTGTGCTGGCGAACACGTCGTTCCAAATTGTTGGTCATTCCAATGTATAGAGTTTCGCGACCAACTCGCCATGATATAGACGTAGTATTCTTTGCTGCCGGGGGATTGCATGGATTCTCCTTTTGATGAATCATCTTGCCGAAACGAACGACGCTCTATCTGTCATCTGAACGAGTCAGGCAGACCCTATCACTTGCCGTTGCACTAGTGAAGCATTTTGAGTGCCAAGAGGTCAAGATCCTTCGCTGGACGTCTATCGAGGATGGCTATTTTTGCGGTGAGCCGCTCAGGATGACAATAGGGGCATCGTCGTGTGTTGCCGTGGGCTGCCCCGCAACAAAGGCGGTCATCTGTCATGCTGAGACGAAAGTCAGGACCGCCACGACCGTGTGGCCCAGGTCTGCGGTTGCGACCGCGCCCTGTCCACCGCCGGAGCCCAACTCCAGCATACGCTTGCGGCCGGGGCCTCCCAGCGTTTTGATTAGCGCTGCATCATTACGATCGATTTTGGATATCTCCTCTTTGTAAACGCCCGACCAAGCATTTTGCTTGTCGTAGAATTCAAGCACCCAATCCAAACTTCTTTCCTCTCGCTCTATGGGCTACCCTAAACCTAGCCAATCTGAAATCAGTGGCCGCGTGTACGCACCAAGGTCTTCATAGGCCTCATTTGTCAGGTGCAGGCCATCCTCGATGTAGTACTGCACCACCGGTTGGCCACCCTGGACGAAGACATCGTTGCTCTCCACGTAGAGATCGCCCGCCGGCAGGGCGTTGCGAATGGCGTCATTCAAGCGGTCGATGAGATCCCATTTGCCCAGCTTCTGCGGCGCTTTGATGATGCTGAAATAAGCAAAGGCTGTGTCGGGCGAGTATGCGGCAACAATCCGGCGACAGCGCGCCACGTTGGCGACGATCTCATCTTCTGCAACGCCGGCATTGATGTCGTTGCTGCCGCAGTAGAACAAGACAACATCCGGCGACTCGGCGCTCAGTATGCCGGCCAGGCATGACACCCAGTCTGCGGTGATGGTGCCGCCGATGGCGCGGTTGACCACCGGTGATCGGGTGCAATCTCGGCCAGTTCGGTCCATTGCTCAAAGATCGAACTGCCGACAAGGAGTACTCTTTTCATCCGGCTCTTTCCCTGGTTTATACGGTGATGACATTTTCCATTGTCAGAACGCGGGGAGACTGTAGCTTATCAACAGGGAACCGTTCAACGGGACCGAAACGAATACGGTTAGCTTGCGGAAAGCAATGAGCTCGGTGGGTCTCAGGCCAGCCGAAGGAAAGCAACAAAAATCGGGCGCTCTCAGCGCCCCGTTTTTTGTTCAACTTCGCTGCATCAGGGGTATTGATGGCGATGATCTAATCGGCGTCGTGTCGCCAGCGACTTGTGCACCTGATTTACTCGATGCGCAGATTCTCCATGATCTTCCAGCAGTGGCGATTTCTGCGGCTAGAGATTTAGGACAAAGAAAGATCTAGACAACGGCCAATGCCTGTCACCAGGATCGACCATATCCGTTCATGGGCTGTCTTCGCTTAGGGGAGGGTGACAACGGTGAGTGCGGATTGCTCAGCGTAATACTGAGCCATTGCTTCCCAGCGAAACGCTGAGATTTCGTCGTCACTCAATGTGGTCAGATCGGCGAAGGTGGGCTGTGCAGCATGAATACTGAGCCATCGCTGCCCAACGGTATGTTGAGATGTCAGCGTCGCTCAGTGTAGTCAGATCGGCAAGGGTGGGTTGCACGGCGTAATACTGAGCCGTCGCTTCCCAACGGTATGCTGATATGTCACCATCATTCAACGTGGTCAGGTCGAACAGCGCCGGCTGTCCTGCGTAGAAGGCAGCGGTTGCTTGCCAACGGTAGGTCAGAATTTCATCATCGCTCAGGGTGGCCAGGTTGGCGGGGGCGGCATCTTGGGCCAAAATCCGGGTGCTGTAGAACCCGGTCCCTCCGGCAAGAATGACGCCAACCAAGATGGCGATTCGAACATAGTGGAGTCTGTCTCTGATCGATTGCATGATTTTGGTTTCCCTGAATAGTGGCCATCCGCTGATCTGATTCAGCGGAAATGGGTAGACGCATGGGGACGCATGCTGTCCAAGCGGCGACCCAGATTCCAATGGTACGCCAATCGCTTAGGCAACAATAGACAAGAACATGTCTGCTTGAAGGCAATTCCACTCAATAATTTGTAAGTGTTCGATTCAACCCATCATGCGACCTCGACTGACGGCATTGTCTACGATCACCAATCTAGTTCTCGGAACGAGTCTATGGGCCGCATCTCCATGAATTGCTTCAGCGCTACGCAGTTATCCTGCGAGTGCGCCGTCCAGCAGCACCACGGCCTCGCTCTCCGGGATTCCATCGGCGTTGGAATGTTGCTGACCACGTCAATTCGGCGACGTTCGGACCCAGGTCACGTACTGCCATGGTGGTCAGGCAATTGCCAAAAGGCGTGTCGGTCAGCAAGGCATAGCTCAAGCGTTGAGTTGTCGCGTCCAGCACTTCCAGACGTTCAGTGATCGTGCTGCCGTCGACGCTGGTCAACGTGCGCCGTGCGCCAATGCCTTCTCCCTCTGCCGTGCAGTCGACGACACCGGCGAGGTACCGGTCGGCTGCGCCGAAGTCGACCAGTACCTGCCAGATGGCGTCCGCGGGGGCGTAGATCACGATCATGCTGGATGCCTGAGCCATATTTCCGCCTTCCATGGGTGCAGTGAGGATGTGAAGGGGAACTACGCCCCGTGGGTTAACACGACCGACCCACGGCCTACAAGCTACAGTGGATCAACACATGGCCATGTGCCATCTGAACGCCACGTCATTGACAGTGGACCGAAAACGTCGTGTAGTTGTGAAGCATCTGACAGGCGAGCGCCGGAGCGGCGAAAGTGGATAATCGAAAAGAGAACGGTCATCATCGCGGCCAGGGCGAGAGAAGTTACGAAAGTACGCATGGCTGGATCTCTCTTTGAGAATTTTACTGTCCCGGCGGTCGATAGCTGGGCGACTTTTTCACTGCTGCATCGACCTCCTCAGCGGTCAGAAGCACGGTAACCTTGACGGTGGCAGTCCCGGCCGCGCTGGCCGTCAGTGAGACCGCCGTGGCAGCTGACGTTGTCCGGCATGTCGGCAATGACGAATAGATCGGTGTCACCAAAGGCATAGTAATAGGCCTCTATCGTGCCTCCAAGCGATTCAGCCAGCTTTTCGACGGCTGCGCGTCGGCTGGAACCGCCCTCTTTGAGCAAACCTTTGATTCCTTCACCGACATAGTTGGCTTGAATGAGATACTTCGCCATACTTGATTCTCCTTCTGTTTTTTTGCGTCCCTGGTTACAGGACGCATTGTGGGGTTATTTGGAGTCCTCATCGTACGCCAAACCGCCGCGCTGCAATAGACACAAATTGACTTACTTGCGCAGCGGTTCTACTACAATAATTTGTAATATGGGCCAGATAAGAAAGAGGCAGGACTAGGGGAATGCGGGGCAGAGGTTGGACTTACACCGGCGGCTCATCCAACGAGACCCAGCCTTGGCGCAGGGCATAGAGGGCGGCCTGGGTGCGATTGGTCACGTGTAGCTTTTCATAGATGGTGCGCAGCCGATTGGCCACGGTGTAGACGGAGTAATTCAGGGTTTCGGCAATGCGCTGGTTGTCCACGCCTTGAGCCACCAGACGCAGGACGGCCATCTCGCCCTCTGTCAGCGGCTCAACTTGTGGCTGTCGCGGCATGGTCGAGTGAAGCTCGCTGAGCACACGCGCGGCAATGATGGGATCGATGAGGTAGTCGCCCCGGTGCACAGCCTTGATGGCGGCGATCAACTCTTCGGCGTCCACAGTTTTGAGCAGATAGCCGCGAGCGCCCGCGCGGATGGCATCGAGCATGTACTGTTCGTTGTCGATACATGGTCAGGGCGATGATACGTGCGGTGGGGGTCGCTTGCATGATCTGTCGAATGGCGGCCACACCGTCCAGATCGGGCATGACAATATCCATCAGAATCACATCCGGACACTCTGTGCACGCCAGCGTCACCGCCTCGGTCCCGTTTGCCGCTTCAGCCACAACCGTAAAACCGCCTACCCCCTCGCAGAGTTGACGTAGCCCCTGGCGCACCAGTCTATGATCGTCGGCGATGAGCAGCTTAATCGGTTCCATGGGTGACCCCGTGGTCGGGAGAGGGCAGGCTAATGACCAGTTCAGTGCCCTGGCCGGGCGCGCTGTGGATGTCCATCGTGCCGCCCCAAGAGACGACGCGCTCGCGCATCTGGCGCAGCCCGTAATGGCCGTCGCGGTCGGCTGGGCCGAGTTGGTTCGGCTCAAAGCCACGACCATTGTCACGCAGTGAGACCACCACGCCTCCCGCCGCGTCCACCGTCATACAGACCAGCACCGAACTGGCGGAGGCATGCGCACCGACATTGTTCAACCCTTCCTGGATGATGCGGAAGAGGGGCAGTTCGTAGGCGGTGGGCAGCATCTCCATCGGCCCAGAAAGATCCAGTCGGGCTGCCAACTGGTTCATGGTCGCCGAAGTTCTTCACCAACTGGATCAGCGCCGGCCCAAAACCCAACGTCTCAAGGTCGAGGGGACGCAGCGCAAAGATTGCGCGGCGCAGATCGACGATGGCGTCGGTGATGATGGTCTGCAGTTCATCCAGCGCTGCGTCCATGCCTGGCGGAGCCGTTTCAGCCAAATGGGACCAAAATGCCGACTTAAAACGCAGGCCGGCCAGGCTCTGCGCCACACCATCGTGAATCTCGTGGGCGATGCGGCGGCGTTCGGCATCAATGGCCTGCGCCTCGTTGCGACGTTGTGTTTCGGCGCTGATGTCTTCAACCGTGACGATCATCTTGCCGTCATCCGTCGGATCGAGCGCTGCGATCACGCGTACTGCAAAGAGCGTGCCGTCTCGATGCCGGCAGGTTGTCTCAACCCGCTCAACGCGGCCTTGTTGAACCTGTTGGACGATGCTCAAAATGGTCGATTCGACCTCTGTGGGCGCCAGCTTGGCAGCAGGCATTCCTGCCAGCTCGGCGGTCGCATAGCCGAATATCAACTCTGCCTGCCGGTTGGCTTCCAGAATGATTGCCGGTGTTGTGCTCAGGTCGATGACGAAGATACAGATGGGCGCGTGGTCGAACAGATGGCGGTAGCGCCGGTTGCCGAACTGGTCTGACATATCCGGGTTTTTCGTCGTCATGATCAGCCATTCTCTCTTCAGGACGATGCTTCAAAAAAGATCGGATTGGTCAGCGCCAGCATGTTCTCGTCGCCATCGCGCATTTCCAGCGTGCACCAGTCGATCTGCTGCGTTGAGATCGTCCAGCCAAGTGTTCCGGCATCCTCGATGGTGAGCGACTCCAGCACCTCGCCGTCGGCAACGAGCGTATGCGCCCTCCTGCCGGCGCATTGCTCCAAGTGGCAACCAGCTAGACGGAAGCGATTTGCCTGTCGAGTGTCAGCACATCTCCCATCATCGCCTGCGCTCCGCTCGTTCCTCTGGCTGTGAAGTCGAGGGTCGGGCCCGAACTGAGGTAGAGATGACCTTGGGCGATCGCACGCAGGATGCCCCGCTCCGATAGCTCCTCAGCGTAGACGACATTGAAGCCCGGCGAGTTAGCATAGCCGGCCGGGCGATGCACGTCGCTGCCGGCAGTGGCCACCATCCGCAGCCCACGGTTGAGCCACTCGTACCAGAGCGCCAGGCCTTCAGGGTTCTTGTCGCTGTTCTGGTCGTCATTGCCTACCCAGGATTCATTCCAGACCTCGACCAGACGCGCCGGGCCAGGCATCATGCCGGGATAGACCCAGCGACAGCCGGTGCAATAGGGATCGCCCTGATCATTGGGATGGGCAATGATGTAGATACGACCGTCGTGATTGAGCCGTTCGGCAATGGCGGCCATCTCGGGACCGTCACGCGTCACCCGCCAGTCGATCCACTCGTGGACGCCCAGGCAGACGGCGTGGCCCCAGAAGGTGGTCAGTTCCATACCGCCCATGGTCAGAAAGCCGTCGGTTGCGTAGGCCTCCATCTCCGCCAATCCGCTGACCGTGTTGTGGTCGGTCAGCGTGACAAAGTCCAGCCCCTGGTCACGCGCCGCAGCCACCAGGTCAGGCACGTCCCAGTCAGCATCAGAATGGATGGTGTGGGCGTGCAGATCGCCCCGATACCAGCCAGGGTTTGGGTTGGCGATCCGGGCAAAGTCGGGCACGGCTGAGCCAAGTGCACTCGGCAGGTTCTGCTCAGCCGAATCCCGTTCCACATCGGCAGAGATTTCGATCTGATAGCGGCACGGCTCGCCGGGCAGGATCATGTGGGTGTCGATCTGGATGGTCCAGCGACCTGATGGCAGCGGGCCGGGAGCATAGCCGGGCGTGGCATTGCCCGCAGAGATTTCGACTAAATGCTCGGCGCCTCCACGATGGCCGGCCCCGCGAAAGCCGGCGGGATCGAAAAGGGTCAGCGTCAGCAGGTTGCGAATGTCGCCCACCATTGCCGGTTTGAACGTCAGGTGAATGGTCAGGCGTTGGCAGTCGGACGGCAGATCAAAATGGTGGGCGATATGCCGTTTGACATCGGCTGATGTGAGGGTGTCTGAAAAAGTGAGTTGCATGGCGTTGAGTGAATTCTTTCGGTTCGTGAAATGGATGAGATGGACGATGGGGTTGAGGCCTTGTGCGTCGCATGCTAATAACTAGCGACTGAACAACTCAACGATTTACCCGTGGTCGCCATTGTTTAGTGCCAGCGCCCCACGTGCGAATGGGTCACAGAGGAAACATTCGAATGGCCAGCCCGTGCGCTGAATCTGTGTCGCACTACACGCTGTAAACCCATGAGTAAGATAATCTCTCACCCTAATCATTCGCTGCCCGGATCTGCTTCGCACCCTCGATCATCGCCAGATAGCCCTCGACCGGGACGTAGTCGGGGATGGAATTGCCCGATCCCAGCGCGTAGCCGTTGGCGGTTGCCCTGAAGCGCTGCCCCTTTTCCACGACCTCGTCAACGATCTCCGACGGTGATTTCTGGCAGAGCGTGTCGACGTCGATACCGCCGAGCAGGCCGATGCGATCGCCGTAGAGCGAAATCCATTTGTCATACGGAGCGATCACATCTTCGTTGGAATGCTTGGCGTTGATGCCCAAGGCGATGACGTCGTCCATGATGGCGAAGATGCTGCCGCAGGAGTGCCAAAGGAACGGGTGCCCCGACCCATGGACCAGATCGATGACCCGTTTGTACTGGGGCAGGATATGCTCCCGGATGGTGGCGGGCGAGACCAGGGTACTGGTCTTGAAGCCCAGGTCATCACCGAAGCGGCAGATGGCGAAGATGTCGCCGTAGCGCTGCAAGAACTCGGCCCAGATTGTCGCCATCAGATCGCCGATCTTGCGGTAGAGATCGGCAAACAGCTCGGGGTCGTCGACCATCATGTAGGCCAGATATTGGAAGCCGACCAGATCCTCGCTGATCTCCAGCACGCCGTTGCCCACGCCGCCCAGCGCCTTCATGCCCGGCGGCATGGGGCGTCCCAATGCGCTGAACTGTTTATCGGCCAAGGCCCAGTAGCGTCCCGGCAACTCATCCCAGGGATAGCGATCAAAATCGGCGCGGGTCTGAATGGGACCGGGCCGGCCGCCCATGATGGCGCCGCCATCCGGCAAAATGGTGGTGATGCAGACCTCGGCAGAGACCGTGTCGTAGGTCATTTCTTGGAAGAAACGATTGTAGTGGGTGAAGAACTCCAGAAGATCCGCTTCGTTACCGTTCTGCAACTCGGCAAATTGAACGCCCAGAATCCGCTCCATGATGACCGGGCTGATGATGTGTTCGTAGACCGGCAGACGGGCCGGCCGCTCGTTGTCCAGCACGGCCAGCATGTTGCGATAATCAGGTTGGAAGGGCATCGTTTGTCTCCTGATGAACTGGGTTGATCATTTAAACTGCGCCTACAGGTTTCGCACGGTCGATCTTAATCACGTCCTGGTATTCATCACTGCCGTTGAGACCAAATTGCGCCTCATGGAGACTGCGATAGATGCCATCGGCTGCGATCAGTTCGGCGTGGCGACCTTGTTCAACGATGCCCTCTTCCGTCACCACGACGATGCGGTCGGCATTCTTGATGGTGGCCAGACGATGGGCGATGACCAACGTGGTGCGACCCTTGGACAACTCGGTCAGCGCCTGCTGGATCTTGACCTCGGTGGCGGTGTCGAGGGCGGAGGTGGCTTCGTCCAGGATCAGGATGGGCGGGTTCTTCAGGAACATGCGGGCGATGGCCAGGCGCTGCTTCTGCCCGCCGGAGAGCTTGACGCCGCGTTCGCCGATGATTGTCTCCAGGCCGTCGACTTGAGCCAGGATGAAGTCTGCCAGTTGGGCTCGCAGCGCGGCCTCCCAGATCTCCTCCTCACTGGCATCCAGCTTGCCATAGGCGATGTTCTCCGCAATCGTGCCTGCGAAGAGGAAGACATCCTGCTGCACGATGCCGATCTGCCGTCGTAGCGAGGTTTGCGTCATGGCACGAATGTCGATGCCGTCGATGCTGATCTCGCCCTCATCGACATCGTAGAAGCGGGGAATCAGGCTGCAGAGCGTGGTCTTGCCCGCACCGGACGGCCCAACGAAGGCCACCGTCTCGCCGTCGTCAACGGCGAGATTGATGTCGCTCAGGACAATTTTGGCCTCCTCGTAGCCGAAGCTCACATCGTCGAAGCGGATATTGCCGTGGAGATGTTCGACTGCGATAGCGTCAGGCGCGTCCTGGATGTCGGGCTCTGTGGCCAGGATCTCCTGGTAGCGTCGGAAGCCGGCAACGCCTTTGGGATAGCTCTCGATCACCGAATTGATCTTCTCGATGGGGCGGAAGAAGACGTTGGTGAGCAGTAAAAAGGCGATGAACTCGCCGTAGCTCAACTGATCCTGGATCACGAACCAGGTGCCGGCGATCATGACAAACATGAGCACAAAGCGCATCAACATATAGCTCAACGATATGCTGCGCGCCATGATCTTGTAGGCGATCAGCTTGGTATCGCGATAGCTGGCGTTGTCGACGGCGAACAGCTCGCGCTCGAATTCCTCGTTGGCAAAGGCTTTGACCACACGGATGCCGCCGATGCTCTCCTCGATGCGGGCGTTGAATTGGGCCAGGTCGCGGAAAAGTTGGCGATAGGTAACGGTCATCCTGCGGCTGAAATGCATGGCCACCCAGACGATGATGGGCACGACCACAAAGGTAAGCAACGCCAGTTGCCAGTTGATCATCAGCATCAGTACAAACGCACCCAGCAACGTCAGCACAGCGATGAAGACATCCTCTGGACCATGGTGAGCCAGCTCGCCGATATCCTGGAGGTCGGTGGTGACGCGGGCGATCAGATGACCGGTCTTGTTATTGTCGAAAAAGCGGAAGGAAAGTTTCTGAAGGTGATCGTAGAGCTTGGTACGCATATCGGTTTCGATATTGATACCGAGCATATGGCCCCAATAGGTGACCACATATTGAAGCGCCGTGTTGAGGGCATAGATGGCCAGCAAGGCGATTGTGGCCAGGAAAATCAGCGTCCAGTTTTCCTGGGGCAGCAGGTTGTCAATAAACAGATTGACGGCCAGCGGGAAACTCAGCTCCAGGATGCCAACAATCACGGCACAGCCAAAGTCCAGATAAAAGAGTCCCCGATAGGGTTGGTAGTACGCGGAAAACTGACGAAACATACGTAGACTGTACTCCCTGAAAAAATTGGGTGTGTATCAAAGTCATTCGTCCTACGGATGATGCCATGTAGGGCGGAATGGCATTCCGCCTGGCTAGGCTAGCTAAGCCAGGCTGGTCGGATTACAATCCAACCTACGGATGATGCCATGAGGGCGGAATGGCATTCCGCCTGGCTGGGCTAAGATAAGCCTGGCTGGTCGGATTACCAATCCAACCTACGGATGATGCCATGTAGGGCGGAATGGCATTCCGCCTGGCTGGGCTAAGCTAGGCCTGGCTGGTCGGATTACCGATCCAACCTACGGATGATGCCATGTAGGGCGGAATGGCATTCCGCCTGGCTGGGCCAAGCTAAGGCCATGGCTGGTCGGATTACCCGAATCCAACCTACGGATGCCGCTCCGCCTGGCTGAGTCAAGAGTCCCTTAGAAACTAGTGTCCGTTTTCGCATTCACAGGGCGCCTGAAATCGGGAAGTGAAAAATGGACAGACCCTCAGTCTTCGACTGGCGGCTAGCCATCCTCTCCATAGTGCAGCAGGACGATGTCGCCTGCAACTTTGACTTCCAGCGTCGGCGTCTGGGGCTTGTCGTTCTCGGCCGACCACTTCCTGACCTGGTCGGTGACGTAGCGGCCCACGTCCTGCACGGTGACGAAGCCCTTCTCGTCAAAGTCGGCGTCGCCGTCCAGGGCCTCCAGCAGGAAATGGGTGAAGACGCCGTGGTCTTCCTCCGGCCACTCCCAGGATTGCTGGTTCTGTTTGCAGGAGGCCAGCACGGCCAAACCCTCAGCCTGTTCGAAGACCCGTTCGATAAATTCCGGCGACATGCGCGGCGAACTCTTGCCCACGGACGCACCCGAATGGCAGGCGTCCAGCACGATCACCTTGGCGCGCGCCTGCGATTCTTCCATGATTTGATGCACGCGGGCCATGGAGATGCTCGTGTCGCTCAGCGCCGCGGCCTGGGCATCGCGGGGCAACAGGTAGCTCTGCCCCGCTTCGGCAATGCCGTGGCCACTGAAATGAAAGAGCAGGAGGCTGCCCTCGTCTGCGTTCTGGGCCACCGAATTGAGCGCGGCCAAGACCTTGGCACGCGTGGGGGCCTAATCTGTCTCATCGGTCAGCACGCGCACCACCTCAAACTCTTTAACAATGGCGCCATGCACCGCGCTGATGTCGCTCACCGCATGGCGCAGGTTGGCGATGCTCTCGTCTTCATATTGATTGACGCCCACCAGCACGGCCCATGCCTTGCCGCTGTTGAGCACGTTGATGGTTTTTGGTTCACCCCCGGCGAGCCGCAGGTCTTTGGGCTGTGGCGTTGGCATGGGCGTTTGGGGTTCAGCCATCGACGCACCCAACAACGCGTCGCGGACCGCAACCAGATCAACGTTGTTTTCGTTTTGATTCACTGCGCCCTGAACAAGGTCGACCATCCGGCCGCGCCGTTCCGCCCACTGGATGAGGTTAAAGACAGTCTGGGACAAATTCCCGCCGCCTGCGATTGCGTCCAGGTTTTCGTTCAGTTCGAACGTGACCATTTGCTGCAAATCGGCGAGAGAAAAGGCACCCAACAGCGCGTCGTGCAGTTGTTTGAGTTGCTTGCCGGTCAGTTTCATACTTTCCTTCTCCGAGAAAATTGCTGGTCGATGCATTGTCTGTGGTTCGGGCGATTTTCCAAACACAACAGCGAATTCTGACAGCAACGAATTACATTTTCGGTGACCAAGATCGTCTCTTTCTTGGCAGCAATCGGCGGTGACGCGAACAAAAATTCGTTCCCGTCCGCATTCGCTGTTGTGTTTCGCCGGCGAAGAAGAAACCAGTAGAACCAAAAAAATCGAATCGCCTGATCGAGCGATTTACCCATCATGGACGCTGACCAGGAATCCGTGAACCACAGAACACCGCCAGAGAAAAACATTCCAGTAGATTCAGAGACCAGAGGACCCAGAATCAAAAGCCGGGGGACACAACGCGGAACCCCACATAGTCGAAACGATTGCCGGGTCCATTGAAGTTCGCGATGGGCGCAGCGCACGCACGTAGCTATCACGTTGTTCCACGAGCCGCCGCGGAACGTGCGGAAATCACCGCTCTCCGGTCCCTGCGGGTTGTGATCAGGCGAATTGGCATAATAATCACTGTCATACCAATCCGCCGTCCACTCCCATACGTTGCCGGCCATGTCGTACAGATCGTTTGCGCCCTGGCGGATAGCTTGCCCACATCCGTCGTTGACCCGACGTTATAGTTATAAGTTCAGAAGCGTCTCATCCGGTGGATCATCACCCCAGGGATAGATACGGCCATCGGTGCTGCGGCATGCCATCTCCCATTCCGCTTCGGTCGGCAGGCGACCGCCCACCCAAATTGCGTATACGTTTGCCTGTTCCCAGTCGACATAGACGACAGGTCGTCGGCATGCCTGCGGATTATCCCAAAACAGATTCTCCGGTGCCATGCAAGAACCTGCATCCACGCAGCGTTTATACTGAGCGTTGGTCACTTCGGTACTGCATAATCCAGTATCCGTCCAGAACGACACATGTGATGGGCTTTCATCGCTATGAGCCAGTTCATCCTCATGGACCGGAACCCATCACAAACTCGTCTGCGTGGATCCAGACATAGAGCGTACCGTTTGAATCGACGAGTACCGTACATCATCGAACAAGGAAATCAAAAATGCCTCAGTGAATTTGAAGCAGGTCTGCGGCCGTCTCGAATTAGCGTTCACCTCCAAGCGTTTCGCCTTCGCTGGACAAGCTGGGTGGCGAAAATCTGCAATACGCTGTCGGTATTCACTGGATCAAGATCGCTGACTAGCCAGGATTAGTTCAGTCGCGGATCTGCAAGCCAGTAGCACCGTCAATAACATCGACCTGCTCTAATTCCTGCACGATTGCTATCAATTGACCGGCCCTAGGCCATCAAAGCGGCTCCATTGACTAAGACGTCTTCAGCCAAATCGGCATTGTTCTGCGCTTCGCATTCGTTCTGCATATGTCGAAGTGCGGTTTCCATTCGAGCGCTAACCACTGGGCCTCAACGAAATAGTATTCCAGTGGCCACAATAGCAACCAGAAAGACGACAAGCGCACGCGCTACCGCAATGAACGATGCGCACTCGAGCGACTGCTCGGATTCTTCGGCTCGTTCGTCTCGGCTTGCTCACGCGCCGCAGCCTCTTTCCGACTTTTCTCCTCAGCATCCAATCGCCGCCATCTGCTGAACGGCTCGTTCGGCCTGGCTTCGGCTGCATCAGCCCGCTTCCATCGCCAACGTTCCCTCTTTCAACTCCCGTCTCGAGCTTCTTCCCGTTCCTGCGCTACACGCTCTCTTTCCCGTCGTTCCGCATCCACCTGCTCCGGCTGTCTTGCAGGAACTCTCGCTCCAAATCATTCAACGAATCTTCATTCACCTCAGCCCACGCCACTGTCTGATCGAGCCGTGTGCCACGATAGAGATCGCCCGGCTTGCGACCGGAGCCGGCCCACTCCTCGGCCGTTTCGGTCAAGCGCCGGTGAATGCGCAGTCCTTCGCGGTTTTCCTCCAACCAGCCGCGCAGCGTAGGCCACTCGCGGATCAGCGCTTCATGGGCGACCTCCACTTCATCCTGATCCACGGTAATCAGGCGCGCATAGCCCAGCGTCGTCAGCACTTTGGTGACCGTCTCAGCGTCCTTGCCCGTGCCCAGCAGTTCCTGGCGGGAGACTCGTCGTCTCGTGTCCTCGCTGCCTTCGCCCAATTCGGTCAGGCGTACGAAGATGTTGCGCGCCACGGCCTGTTCATCGGCGTCCAGGTCGTTGAACTCGGTATCGGCGCGGGTGGCGATGGCCCCTTTGACGCCGCCTGCTGCGTAGTAGCCGGCAAAGGTCATGCGGCGGCCACGGCGGTTGTTCCACGTCTCCAGCAGTGCATGCGAGAGCAGAGGCAAGGCGCCCGGCTCGTGCTCCACGTCGGCCAACATCACATCGACCAGGCCCGGTTCAAAGTCCCAATCGCCCAACGCTGCCGGTTTCTCGATGGCGGCGCGCAGTTCGTCCGGCGCCATGGCCTCGATCCAGGAGTTGCCGTCGCTGTAGGTCTGGCCGTTGGCCAGCGCCATGCGCAGGTTTTCGAACTCGGCGCAGCGATGGTAGAAGTCGGCGCGCAGCGTGATGATGACCGTCGTCGAGCCATCCGGTTGGGCGGCCGTCAGCAGGTTGTCCACGAAAACTCTGCGCTCATCGGGGATCTTTGCAGAGCGTGAAGAGTTCCTCAAACTGGTCCACGACCAGCAGCAGATGGTCGGCAGGCGAGTCGGCCAATCAGTCGCGAGATATAGAGGTCCACACTGCGTGCGTCCTTGGCCATGTCATCCATCAACGTCGCCTGCGCGGTCACCGACTCGCTGCCCTTGGTCAAGCTGGCGGAGAGCGCCTTCAGCGGACGGGCCGTCGGCGTTTGGATGTAGACCAGCCAGTCGCGCTGCCCTTGGGCGGCAGCGTACCGTCGGCCAGCGTCGCTCCGCCGGCCAGTGCCGGCACAACGCCTGCACGCACCACCGATGACTTGCCGCTGCCCGAGGCGCCGATCACGGCCAGGAAACGATGCTCTCGCAGATAGCCCACAAGCTCGGCGGTCAGGTTCTCGCGCCCAAAAAAGCGGTCGGTGTCGCCCACATCGAAGTATTGCAGGCCCTGGTAGGGCGGAACGCCTTCTTCGGGCGGGGCCAGATGCCAGCCGCTTGCTTCTTGTTGAAGATCTTGCAGTTGGGGATTCGGGGTTGGCGGCCAATGCGCCATCGATCAGATCGAGTAGGCGACCATTGCGGTCGGCCCAACGGACGAGGTTGAATACGATCTCGGTGAGGTCAGTCCCGCCTGCGATCTGATCGAGGGTTTCGCCAAGCTGGAACTGGACCATCTGCGCCAGTTCCGCCCTATCGAAGGCGGCGAGAAAAACGTCTTGGATCTGCTTGGCTTGCGGGCCGGTGAGTGTCATGGTTGGGGTTTCCCCATGGTGGCTACGGTGTCAGAATTTCTTGCAGTTTAGACTGAACGGTGGGCTATGTCAACGCGCCATTTCGTGGCTCTTCGCTCTTTATCCTACCGAAGCGTACGCTCAAAAAAGCCGACCAAGCGTTCCTCATACTCTTCCGGGTAGACAGCCGGCCCGCGCACATGATCGACCCCGTCAATGAACCAAAACTCGAAATCGACGTTGCCACGCAATGCAGCGTCCCGCAGCTGGTAGCTGTGATCAATGGCGATGCGCTTGTCGTCTATGCTATGCACGACAAAGACCGGCCGCTCGCCGACAACGGCCATGGCGTCCAGCGGCGTGCGCTCTAGCACATTCACTCCCGAGGCGATTCTTCCCATCAACATGGCTGCAGGCACAAGGATGGTGGGGAAGCCGCTGCGGCCCAACTCGGAACGCATCACCTGGGGCAAATTGGCATAGGGTGAGTTGAGAAAGATGGCGGCGGCCTGCGGCTCTTCAGCAAAGGCGTAGAGACTGGTCGCCGCGCCCAGCGAGTTGGCGACGATGCCGATCTCCTCTGCTGCGAAACCCTGCACTTCACTGAGCCAATCCCACGCCCCCAGCACATCCAGATATTCGTCGCTGCCCAGGGTCGTGTGGCCGTCGACGATCTGGGAATCGCCGGTTTCGTGAAGATCGATGAGCAGCACGTTGAAGCCGTTGCGCCAGAGCATCCCGGCCTGCAAAAGCACGGCCTGCGCGTGGCGACAGCCGCCGATGCCGTCCACCAGAATGACTGCGGGCTTGTCCGGATCGCCGGCCACATACCAGCCGGCAATCTCATAGTCAGTCTCGCGGCTGGGAAAGCGCACATCCTCGTAGCCGGTCATGAAGTAGGGCGTCATGTCGAGCTCGGGCCAGTCGCTGATGTTGGTGAAGTGATTCCGGCGTGTTGGGGAAATGGGGTTCACAACGGCCGGTCACCGCGGTCAGCTGATCGTAGACCAGATAGCCGCCTGCCAGATAGATCCCCAGAAAGAGGATGGCAATCACAACAGGGGTGATCAGCCACCATCGTTTGTGAGCCGGCCATCCAGGGAGGCGAAAGTGGATGAAGCGGGCCATCCGAAAGTCTGAAGGATGTCAGGATCGAAGGCTCGAGTGAATCCCGGCAGAAATCCTTATACAGTTCCTACCAGAGGTAGAGCAGCCGGATTTCTGTCGTGGTATTCACGCCCAACTGAACTAGCCGTGCTCCAATATGATCTCTTCCGCCATGACATCGGCATTTAGCGATTTCCTGGTCTTTTTTTGCCGATTCACCTGCTCGACACGAGGTACTGACGAACGACGACAATCACGGAGCGATACTGGAACGATGTCTGACATCAACTGGCCAATTATACACGACCGGACAGGTCGGCATGAAACAGCTTTTTGGATCCATTGCAATTCTGCTAAGCTATCTCTTGATAAAAGAGACGATCGACAGGATGTCCAACGTGATGAAGGGTATCAGGATTCTCATCTGATGGTCCGTCGGTTCGAATGAGTCATAGTTTGAAAGGATAGTTTGGTCGTGAGCAACAGCGACATGCAGGTCCAGGTGATCCTGGCCAAGTTCGAGAATGAGGAGTCGGCCAGCGTGGCATTGAAGAAGATCAAGCAAGCTCGCAGAGCAGCGAGGCTTGACTTCGACGATACCGCCGTGATCATAAGAGATCAGGACGGGACGCTTCGCATCAAGGACTCAGAAGATGTGGGCCTGGGCAAGGGTGCGGGCCGGGGCGCTATCATCGGTGGTGTGATCGGCCTGCTGGCCGGCCCGGAAGGTGTGATCATCGGCGCCGGCGCCGGCGCCCTGCTTGGCGGCCTGTTCAACGAAGGCGATGACGGGTTTCGGGATGAAGAGCTGGAGGACCTCGGCAGCAGACTGGCTCCCGACTCTTCTGCCATCGTTGCCGTGGTGCCCCAGGTCTGGGTGGAGGAGTTCGGGCATGAGCTTACCAAGTATTCGGACGATGTGTCCGTGCAGGTTCTGGACGAAGTGGTCGCTGCCCAGTTGAATGTTGACGGGGACGATGTCGGGGGCGATGAAGGCCATACTCAAAGCGATGACGTTGACGCTCGCAACGGATAGACGTTTCCTATTCCCTTTCCCAAGACCGTTTGACCCACTCCATGATGGCCAGAGAGGCTAGTGCCAACAGCCCAAATCCGCCCACCAGCGGCAGGATCGTGCCGTTGTATTGCTGGCCGATGAACGCGCCCAGCAGGGCGGCGATGATCAACGAGAGTGAGCCGACCACGGCCGCGCCGACACCGGCGATGTGGCCCAACGGCTCCATGGCCAACGAGTTGAGGTTGCCGAAGAGGATACCGGTGCAGAAGAATGCGCCCATCATGTAGGCCATGAAGAACCCAGAGTGCCGGGTTGCCGTCCTGTGTGAAGGCAAAAATGAAGAAGAGGATCGAAAGGGTGCTCAAGCCGATCAGCGCCGTCCAGGACAGCGCCCGCATGCCGAAGCGAATAACCAGTCGGGCATTGACAAAGGATGCTGTGCCTAGGGCAAGCGCAAGCGTGGCAAAGTAGAAGGGAAAGCGTGCCCCAACCCCGTACTGATCCTGGAAGATCTGCTGCGCCGAGTTGAGATATCCCATGAATGCCCCCGAAGCCAGGCCTGCCGTGACCGTGTAGCCGAGGGCGCTCGGATTGGCCAGGACCTCGCCAAACACCCTAAGGATTCGACCAATCGAAAAGGGGACACGCCGGTCAACCGGCAATGTTTCAGGCTGCCGGGCAGCGAACCAGATGACCGTAAGCGCAGCAAGTAGCAGCAAGGCCCCAAAAATGGCACGCCAGCCTGCGATCATCAGGACGCCTTGTCCCAACATCGGCGCGATGATAGGCACGAGGATGAAGACCGTGGCGATGAACGACATCACCTGCGCCATCCTCCGCCCTTCGTAGAGGTCGCGGATCAGCGCTGTGGTGACGCTGCGTGGGCCGGCCACGCCGATGCCCTGCAACAGCCGTCCGGCCAGCATGATGGTGAAGCTGCCCGACACCATGGAGAGCAAACACCCTGCGATAAAGAGCAGAAAGCCGACATAGATGGCCGGCTTGCGCCCGCTGCTGTCCGATACCGGACCGTAGAATAGCTGTCCCACGGCCATGCCCAGAAAGAGCGTCGAGACGACCAATTGTCCGGCGTTCTCCTGTTGGAGGCCCAGGTCTAGGCCGATGGCGGGCAGGGCGGGCAGCATGGCGTCGGTGGAGAGTGCGGCCAGCGATGTCATCGTCGCCATCAGGGCGACGAACTCACCGAACCCGAGTCGGGAGCGCTTGGATTCCGTTATTATTGTGTTCATTTCACCCCTGGATGTCTATTGTGATACATTGCTCAGAATCCAAAATTCTTGATGCAATTATGGCATAGCCTACGGATTCTGCTGGCATCGCGGCAGCAAGCCGCGTGCGACGCACTGGGCACAAACCTTGACCGCACTTGTGCCCAGTGCGTGCTTGCGCTATGTGATTGAAATGCAAAATCTTGCGTCTCTACCGGCGGCCCTGGACTGCTGTTTCCCTCGTGGCGTCGTCCGTGCTACCCTTGGGCTGATCAGTCGCCCAACTGCCCGCGCAGTCCCAACCACAGGATCTTATTGATGGCAACAAGGGATAGGACTCAGGCCGAGCCTTCGATCGGCTACGGCCAACTACTGCGTAGCAATCGAGATTTTCGCTATCTCTGGTTTGGTCAGATTGTCAGCTTGCTGGGCGACTGGTTCAATCTGATCGCATCAGCGGCCCTGATCGGCATGTTGACCCAATCCGGGGTCGCCATCGGTTCGCTCTTCGTAGTGCGCATGCTGGCGCCCTTTTTGATCAGCCCTATCGCCGGGGTGGTGGCCGACCGGTACAGCCGCAAGCACATCCTGATCGTGGCGGATATCGTGCGTGCTGTTGCCGTCCTCGGCTTTCTGCTGGTTCGCGACAGTAGCCAGATCTGGTTGGTCTACGTGCTGACGGCCATCCAACTGGGCGTGAGCGGTTTCTTTTTCCCGGCCCGCAACGCCATCTTGCCCGACATCGCCGCGCCTGAGGAGGTCGGCGCAGCCAATGCGCTCAGCTCGGCCACCTGGTCGGTAATGCTGGCCTTCGGTGCGGCCTTGGGCGGTCTGGTTTCCGGCATCTGGGGCATCTATCCGGCCTTTGTCATCGACAGTCTCACCTTCTTGCTCTCTGCGCTTTTCCTCTTCCAGATCCGGGCAAATACTGAACCCAGCTCTCTCTGGCGAAGACAAGACTGTGCGTGCAGCCCTGCGCCAATACGTTGACGGGCTGCGCTACCTATGCCAACACGTCGATATTCTCGTCATCACCCTGCACAAAGCGGTCAATGCGCTTGTGCTTTCCTCAGGCTTTCAGGTACTCCAGGTTACGATTGCCCAGAACTATTTTGTCATCGGTGAGGGCGGCGGGGTCAGTCTGGGACTGATGTTTGCAGTGGCCGGTGTGGGAACAGGTATCGGTCCTATCATTGCACGTCATTTCACCGCCGACCGGCCCCGGGAACTTCGTTGGGCCATCGCACTGGGATATCTGATCGGCGGCGTAGGATTGGCGTTGACCGCGCCGCTGTGGAACTTCGGCACGGTGCTGCTGGGCACGGCCTTGCGCGGCGTGGGCGGCGGCATCATCTGGGTCTTCTCGACCCAGCTTCTGCTCCAGCTTGTGCCCGGCAACATGCGCGGCCGCGTCTTTGCCACCGAGTTCGCTTTCTTCTACCTGGCCAGCGCCTTCGCCGCAGCCTCAGTCGGGGCCGCGCTGGACGCTTCCATGAGCGTCTCCACCGTGATCTGGTGGATGGCCGCGCTCAGCATCGTGCCGCTGGTGCTGTGGAGCGGGTGGTTGCTGACGCGAGGAAAGTCGGCTCGAATGGCGTGACCGTCATGTGGCATCTGTTTTTCCGGAACGGCTATAGGCGGGCCACGCCGACTTCGACACGCTCAGTCTGCATGGTTGGACAAGCGTGATCAATGCTCTCTTGGATGCTCGTGATCGTGCAGCGGCGTGTGTTGGTGATAGACGCCGGCTCGATGCAGTCGCTGATGTAGCCGGTTGTGGGCGCTTTCGAGCGTTGCCCGCAGTTGGGTGTAGCGGCGTATCTCGGGACGGGGCGCCAGTGTGTCCACATAGGCAATGGCCCCCTCAATCTGTTCCAGCACAGTCATGGCATCGGTTTGCGAGAACAATCCCTGTCCTCCGACCAGGACCTGCACAGCACTCGTGTGGGCCGCGATCTGCTCCGGCCGACCGGTGTAGCTGCCGCGCACGCGCAGCGCCACCCAGGTCGAACCCTTCACCTCGATTTCCACGCTGCCCTGAATCGACAACACACCGTCGGCGTTCACCTGATCCACAACCAGCCCGCCGACCACGATCTCCACCTGCTCGATGGGCAGACCGGCTGATTCGACGCGCCACGTAGCATTGACCGTGCCGCCGGATGCCGGCAACTCGACCGATCCACCGGGTGCGACTCCCTCTACGAAAATTTCGGCCAGCGGCCCGACCGTCACAAAGGTGTTGCCGGCGCGTACGGCCTCCATCCAGTTTTCGTAGGTGAACTCGCGTTCGCCCATGTGTGTATAGGTGCGGATGCCGCCCAGCAGCGACGCTGCCGCCATCTTGTCGGAACCACCGACCACCGGCACATGGTAGCCCAGATTGAGATAGCGATACCAGTCAGCGATGCCGTAAGGGTTGATCTGATTGGTGTCGGGCGTCAGCGGGTTGAAGGTCATCATCTCGATGGCGTTGACAACGCCAAGCACGATGTCGGCCGCACGCTCCAGTTGCGGGTTGGGCGCGTGGGGCATGACGACTAGGCCGTTCTGTTCGATGCAGCGTTTGGCCCACTCGGCCATGGTCACTTCCAGCGGATCGCCGATGGCCGATTCCGAGGGGCCGCCGCTGCAGAGTGGATGGATCATCTGCCCGCTGTAGCCCAGCAACGAGATGTGGCCCAGCACCTGCATACGGTTCTCGGTGCCGACGCGCACCACAAACTCGCCTTCAAATTCACCGCCGCCGCCGAACTCCTTGGCCCCGATGGTTGTACGCCCATCGAAGTCGCCCACGTTGCTGAACATCTCGCCCCACTGGCTGGCCAACAGGTTGACCACGTTGACGCCCTCGGCCTTGCCCTCCAGCAGCGCAGTCTGTGGGCTGAGGAAGTGGACGTGGGTGTCGGCCGTCACCCATCCCCGTTCTCGCCAACTGAGCACCTTCTCCAGTTCAAATGTGATCTCGTCGGTCTCGGGCGTAATCTCGATTCGGCTGCGGATGGGCGCCACTTCATAGCCCCGGCTGATCTCGACATAGACTTCGCCCAGGGGCAGGTCAGCAAGACACTCGCCGTCGATATAGGCATATTGGTTGTGGCCGCTGACGTGTTCGGCATAGGTATCCTCGAACCAGTAGGGGTTGACCTTGCGGTGATAGCCACGCGGCGGCAGATATTCGCCGGCCGAACCGTGTAGATGCAGGCGCACGGCCACCGGTCGGCCTGAATCCTTGTCCAACACCCGCAGCCGTACCGGACGGTCTGCCGGCGGAATGGCGCTGAAGCCGGACTCATCGCTTTCCAGATCGGCCAGTTCAAATTCTGTGACACTGTTGGGACCAGTGCCTACATAGAGCTTGGCCAATGGATGGGCGACATACTCAATCACTACCGCCGTAGCCGATTGCTGAGGCTGCTCATTGGGTAATTGTCCCAACCAGCGTTCGACGTCATAGTCGAGTACCGCACGGGCCGAGATCACCGTGCCCAGATCGATGGCTACGTCCTCAAGTTCGCCGATGGCATTGAGCGACGCGCCCTCCGGCAACGTCATCCGTAGCTTGCGTCGCGTGCCCGACCGCAGCGGATGGTCGGCCACCGGCGCGGCTGTAATGGCGTAGATGGCAGAACGTTCCTCGCCCGGCACACACACAATTCGTTTGATCGGTTTGTTGGGAAAAGGATTTGGCAGCGCATAGAGCCAGAGATGCTCGCTGGAGAGATCGCGCCCGGCAGTGTGGCGGGTCTCTCCCTTGCCATAGGCCAACTGTGTGGTTCCGTTGACCCGCCGATCATCGCCTGCCGAGGGCGTCACCTGTGGTTCCAGCGCAGGGATGGCGGCAAACGCGGATGCTCCCCATTGCGTTCGAGCTTGCTGAATGGCAAAGCGGCGCAGAACCGGCGTCTCATGGCGTGAACCGTCATCGTACTCGATGATGTAGGTCGAGACCGTCTGCCCCAGTTCGTTGCCGTCCAGTTCATGATCGGCAAAGCCGGTCTGGTAGTTGGTCTTGCGGTCTTCGACGACGTGCAGAAAGAGCAGATAGCCGGCGGTCAGGCTGTCGACGGGGATAGAGATCTCTTCGGCGTCGAGAAACAGTACGTTGTTGTCCGATGGGAAATCGGTACCCAAGGCAAAGGGCATGCCGTGCATCGTTTGCTCACCATAGGCATCAGCAAATGGCTTTGGTGTACGCAGTCCTTCCGGCAGTCCCGAACGGTGTACGTTAAAGGTCTGGTCGAGATCGATGGGCGTGAAGTGAGACGAAGGAGGTGTTTTCATCATTGTCTCCGGTGAACTGATATTTGTGTCTGCAAAAACGATGATCCACGAAGATAGGTTGTGCTCTGTGGAAATTTGTGTCCCTTCTTGGATCAAAATCTACTGGCTGTGATCAAGACTGGTTGAGATGACGTTCAGGCTCAGGCTGTAGCGATCCGAATGTTTCAACTCATTTTGAACACACCCAAACCTGCTCGCCGTCCCCGTAATCATCAATCATCGCCAACGACAAATCCCATCCGTTGCACAAGGCCCGTCGCGATCAGATAGGCCGAGTATTTTTCGTGCGTTTTCTTCGGGCGTGTAGTCCAATGTGTTGAGCGTGATTTCAGGGTGCAGCGGCGGCTCGTACGGATCGTCGATGCCGGTGAAGCCCTGGATCTCGCCACGACGCGCTGCAGCGTAGAGCCCCTTCACGTCGCGTGCTTCGCAGACCTCCAGCGGTGTGTCCACATAGGCTTCCATGTAGTTGCCCTGGCCGATCATGTTGCGTACATCGTTACGGGTGCTGCGGTAGGGGCTGACGGCAGCACAGATGACCGTGCCGCCGTGGCGCACAATTTCTGCGGCCACAAAGCCGATGCGCCGGATGTTGATGTCGCGATCTTCCTTGCTGAAGCCCAGCCCCTTGGAAAGATGGGTGCGCACGACATCTCCGTCAAGCACGGTGACCTGCCGGCCATGTTCCTGCAACAGCGTGGTCAGCACTTCTGCCGTGGTCGACTTGCCCGAGCCACTCAGGCCGGTAAACCAGATGCAAACGCCCTGCTTGTGACGCGGCGGGTAGCTATCGGCGAGAATGGCGGCAACTTCAGGGCGGGTGAACCAATCAGGCAGCGCTCTGCCGTTGTTGAGATACTCTTCCCGTACTTGCGTGCCGGAAATGATTGACTGGGGCGAATTCTCCGGCACTTTGGTGATCTCTTCGTAGCGCTGCTCATCAGGCAGATAGACGAGCATGCGGAAGGGCACAAGCTTCACGCCAATCTCATCGCTGTAGTCTGCCAGCATCTCCTGAGCGGCGTAGGGTCCGTAAAAGGGCGTTCCCGTAGAGTCCTTGCCAGGGCCCGCATGATCGCGGCCGACAATGAGATGGTTCGCGCCATAGTTGCGGCGGATGACAGCATGCCAGATCGCCTCGCGCGGGCCGGCCAGGCGCATGGCCAGAGGCAGCAAGGCCAGCAGTACCCGATGTTGATCGTAGTATTGGCCGGTCAGGGCGCGGTAGGTGCGCACACGGGTAAAGTGATCCACATCGCCCGGCTTGGTCATTCCTACCACCGGATGGAGCAACAGTGCACCGTCTACCTCTTGAGCGGCACGTTTGGTCAACTCCTCGTGGACCCGGTGCAGTGGATTGCGCGTCTGGAAGGCAACCACATTGGCATGGCCCATCTCAGTCAGTCGGGCACGCGTCTGCGCCGGCGTCAAGCGCAACTCCCTGAAGTCAGGATGGATCGGCCGTTGGAGCACACGCAACGTGCCGGAGATGTTCAGCTCCCCCCAGCGATCCATCTCTGATACCAGTGGATGACGCAGATCCGTGGAACCAAAGACCTGTTGCGCAGCCTCCTCTCGGTCCCATGAGAAAATCTCTTCGATCGTCATCACGGCCAGCAGGTTGTTCTTGGCATCCCGAATCCCGATGTCCTTACCCAGTTGAAATGCGGGGTTTGGTGCGATAGGTAGCGTGATTGGAATGGGAAAGAGGCAGCCGTTCGCAAGGCGCATTTCGCCGAGCACGGATCGGTAGTCGTCGGCCCCCATGAAGCGGTCGAGCGGTGAAAATGCGCCGACCGCCAGCAATTCCAGATCGCAGACAGCGCGCTCTGAAAGCTGAATTGACGGCAACGTTCCAGCATATGCTTTCGCATCCTCCAGTTCATCGGAAGGGACCATCAGGTCTACCAAGGAGCCACCGTAGGGGGCAATCAATTCTGTAGGTTGTACTTCAACGGGTGTAGAGGTCATCGTCAATTCCTATCACGGTCGAGGATTTGGTTTTGAAAATAATGGACCGAAAGAGCACAAAGACTTTCAACCATCCATCCTTCCCATATTTGTCGGAATTGTCAAACGCGGAAAATGGCCTCTCTAGACGTGCCCTCCCCATGCACGATCAGATCTTGACGATCCGGGGTCAAGTTGTGGCTTCTGATTCTTCCATCATGATGCTTGTTATTGTTTGGCTTCCTGCCAGTTCCTACCGTATCCTTCTATCATCTAGGGGCGTATGCAGTTTATCGTGAGTCAAGAATGGACCGGGTCGAGCGTGATGCCGCAATTGAAGAAGATGTGCTTGTCGAACTCCTGCGCTCTGCACAAGAGCTGCAGGATCCACAGGCATATGATGGAATCTATCTGCTCTACGCCGATCGCGTCTTTCGTTATCTATTGGTGCGAGTCGGCGATGAGGATTTCGCCGAGGAGATCACGTCCCAGGTCTTCGTGCATCTGATTGAGCGATTGCACAAATATCGTATTGGACCGGCTGACAATGTCGCCATCTTTTCAGCCTGGCTCTACAGGATGACCTACAATAAGATGGTCGATATCATCCGTAAATCCCGTCGCACTCCCCAGTTGCCCATCGATCTGATCCAAAATATGCCGACTGGGCAGCTCGTTTCAGACGATGTTATCCAGAAGATTGACAACGAACAAATTCTCAGTACATTGGCGTTGCTCAATGAAGCGCAACGCGATGTTCTCCTATTGCGTTTCATCGAAGGGTACAACATCGCTGAGACTGCGGAGATCCTCGATAAGACTGAAGGCGCCATCAAGGCGCTTCAGCATCGTGCAATCGGTAACCTGCGCCGTCATTTCGAGGACAAGAGCTAGATGACTTTCGACGACGCTCTTTCCAACTGTATTGATCTGATCGCCCGCGGCGCATCGATCGATCGATGTCTCGCACTCTATCCCCAATATGAGGCCGACCTGAAGCCGCTGCTTGAGGTCGCCGTCTCTCTGCATTTCCAAGAACGAGCGAAGCTGTCGGCTGCCGGCTTCGAACGGGGCCGCGCTGCAATCGCACATAGACTGCATGCAAACGGACCAGTGAATCCTGCTTCTGTCAAGGATCCGCTGACTGTACCTATCGAGGACATGGCTGTTGCGGACACGCTTGTTGCGACCGGACCGATTACAACCGCGCCGATGCACTCTGCGCCAGTCGCGACTCACCGTTCTCGTCGCTATACGCTACCGGCTCCGTTTGTCGCGTTGCATGCGCTAACGATGGCTGTGGCAGCCGTCGTCCTTTTGTTGGCGACCTACTCCTTTGTCCGCAATGTAAACACAAGTCTGCCGGGCGAACCACTGTACGCGGTCAAACGTTCGGCTGAGGACTTCCAGGGATCGTTGATGACGGTGACGGGGCGAGGAGCATCCTGGCACGCAATGCAGGTCAAGCGCCGTCTTCGTGAGTCCATTCTATTGCAGGATCAGGAGCGACCGATCGACGCCGGTTTCGCACAGGCCATACAGGCGGATGTCCAGAACACTATCAACGCCAGCTCTGCGTTGCCGCTTGCGCAAAGACAGGCATTCCTGAAGAGATGGCTGGCTGACCTACAGGAGTTGCAGACCACCTACGATCAAGTCCTTACCCTAAGCAGCGGCGCCTATGGTACGGACTCTTCTCCAAGCGGGGCGTCGGGGACAAGCTCGAATGTGGAGAACCCTCTGTCTGCGACAATGCAACGCTCCATTCGAGCGGTAGAAAATGCGGCAGGCATCAACCCCGCGCCTGCTGTCGTACCGACACTTACGCCTACTTTCACACCGACCGCTACATCGACACTCACGCCCGAACCACCAACGGCTACCGCCACTCCCACTTCATCGCCGACTTCGACTCCGTTGCCGACCAACACCGTCGCGGCGGTTGTGGCGCCGACGGCCACGCCGCTCCCAACAATGACGAATACGCCTCAATCGCCGACTGCTCGGCCGACCGATACCCCGCGTCCGACAAACACCCGCGATTCGTCAGACGACTCGGATTCAGACAGAAGAACATCGACGCCGATTCCGCCGACCAATACGCCAATCCAGCCGACCGCAACGCCGCGGCCGACGGCTACGCATACGCCTACGGCAACCGCAACACGCGAGCCCAGCGCGACGCCGACCGTTGAAGCGACCATCGAGAACACGCCGGAGGCAACGGCTACTTCCGATCTCGACGCAACACCGACGAGTGAGTCGACGGCTGAGCCGACTGCCGAGAATACGCCCGAGGCTACACCAACGCTCGATCCCAGCACGGAACCGACGGTTGAGCCAACTAGTGAAAGCACGCCGCAGGCAACGGAAACCGTTGATCCCGGCGCAACACCCACGGTTGAGCAAACCATCGAAAATACGCCCGAGGCAACGGAAACGGACGATCCCGACGCGACGCCGACTGTCGAGGCAACCGCCGAAAGCACGCCCCAGGTAACGAAAACACCCTCCCCCGGTGGAACGTCTATGCCGGAAGCGACCACTGAGAGCACGCCCAAGGCAACGACGCCCCCTGCTGCCACTCAATCCCCGGCTACCGAAACGCCGACTGCCGAAATGCCGACGGCTGAGGCTACCAGGCAGAAGATCCCTGAGTCAACGTCACTTCCCGAGTCCACCGCGACGCCGGTGACTGGAACCACTGGGAACAGTACGCTGTAGGCGACACCGATGCTCAATTCAACGACTGCCTCGGATTCGGAAAGCAGGGACGAGTGGACAGCCGGACCCCCCTGACGGCATAGATTTCCATCTCTGTCTTCTCATCTGACCTACCGCCTAATCTGACCGCTTGCTACCGTACACTTTCGAACCAGTCACCCTGAGTGGGCCATCCGAGGGCTTTCGTGGCCGATGAGATTCCAGCGAAGGATCTCTACGCTCGCAACCTGTAGAGATTCCTCACTGGCGGCGCTCGCGCTACAGAATCTTCCATAAGTGCCGGTGCGGTTCCCGACTGCAAAACCCTCTGGTGCACCCGTTCAGAATGACATGTCGCAAAGTGTCCGGCAGCCAGATCTGACCTGCCACCTAATCTAGGCACTAGATTAGGCACCGTTGATGTTTAAGCGCATCGGCTGAAGCCGGCTACTCACAATGGAAAGCCGCTTCAGCGGCCAAAACCAAGCGCCTGCGGGCGCTTTTCGCTGTTGGCGGCGGGATTTATCCCTGCCGCAACAGGCGGCTGCGCTTACCATAACCCCTGGCTTGATGCCTGTGGGATCAAAACCCGCTGCAGCCATGTCCCCCTCTGAGATCGGTACGCGATTGCACTGGCCGGTTTCGCATTTGAAATAGCTGATCCGGGTTGCCTGTGGTACAGTTGGGCGCAAAATCCGGACCTTCTGGATTGTCTTTGCATGGCTTTGAATATTGAACTGACGGTACCGCCGCTAGGGCACGGGAACCGGCTGAACATTCGCAGGGAGGATGACATGACAGTCGCCGCAGTCAGTGCGATTAACTTGGAAGAGATGGGTCTGGCCGCACGTGCGGCCGGCCGCAAACTGTCGACCATGACGACAGACGTTAAGAACGCGGCTCTGATTGGCCATTGCCGACGAACTAGAAGACAGGGCGCAATGGGTGATTGCCCAAAATGCGTTGGACATTGCCGACGGACGGGCCAAGGGCTTGAGCGACTCGTTGCTCGATCGGTTGTTGCTGACGGAAGATCGGATGGCCGGTCTTGCTGCGGATACGCGCAACGTGGCCTTGCTCGCAGATCCGGTCGGGTCGGAGTTGGAAAGCCGCATGTTACCCAATGGTCTGCGTCTGAGCCGGCGTCGCATTCCCATCGGTGTGATCGGCGTCATCTATGAAGCGCGTCCCAACGTGACCATCGATATTGCTACCCTCTGCCTCAAGACCGGCAACGCCTCCATACTGCGCGGCGGCAGTGAAACGCTGCGCAGCAATCTGGCGCTGATTGAGGTGATCAACAGCGCGCTGGACAAGGTCGGCTTTCCCGAACGGCGCCGTCCAGTACATCGGCGACCCGGATCGTGCATTGGTCGGCGAGATGTTAAGGCTCGACAAACATATCGACATGATCATCCCGCGGGGCGGCGCCGGCCTGCATCGCATCTGCAAAGAGCAGAGCACGATTCCCGTCATCACCGGCGGCATCGGCGTCTGCCATCTCTATGTCGACGCCAGCGCCGATCTGGATCGCTCGCTTGATATCGTTGAGAACGCCAAGGTTCAGCGGCCCAGCGTCTGCAATGCGCTCGACACCGTGTTGGTCAATAGCGCTGTGGCGGGCGACTTCCTGCCCGCCATGGCCGCACGGTTGGCAACCAGTGGCGTGGAACTGCGCGCGACCGGTCAAGCACTCGACATTTTGCAGGAAGCGCCAAACGGTGCAACCGTCGTGCCCGCCGGCCCTGATGACTTCGATGAGGAATGGATGGCGCTGATTCTAGGCGTTAAAATCGTCGACGACTTGAAGGCGGCCATCGATCATATCCATGCCCACGGCTCCGACCATTCAGACGGCATCCTGACCAATAATTGGGAGAACGCCAACCGCTTTGTGAATTCGATGACGTCTGCGGCTGTCTTTGTCAATGCCAGCACACGCTTTAACGATGGCGGCCAATTTGGTCTCGGCGCCGAAGTCGCGATCAGCACGCAGAAGCTCCATGCCCGTGGCCCCATGGGTCTGGAGGAATTGACCACCTATAAGTGGATCTGCATCGGCGATTTCCATATCCGAGAATAAGGGGTACCTCTATGGGACAGCCAATCTTCTACGTAAACGGCAACTACGTGCCCGCCGACCAGGCAGTTTTGCCGATCAATGATCTGGGTATCGTGCGCGGGTATGGCGTCTTCGACATGCTGCGCACTTACAACGGCGTACCCTTTCACTTGCAGGATCATCTGGCCCGGTTGGCGCGCTCCGCCGACCAGATCGATCTGGCGTTACCGTGGTCACTTGCAGATTTGGAGTCGTTGGTTCTGGATACCCATGGCCGCAATGACTACGAGAACGCAGCCCTGCGCATCATCGTCACCGGCGGGCCATCGCCCGATCTCGGCACGCCTCAGGGCAATCCCAGTCTGGTCGTCATGGTGCTGCCGATCTCGCTTCCGCCGGCTGAGCAATACGAACGTGGGTGCAAGGCAACTGCGGTAGAGATGGTGCGGGAACGGCCATCGGCCAAAAGCTTGAACTACATCGGCGCCATCATGGCGGTTCAAGAGGCGACAAGAGAGGGCGCAGTCGAGGCGCTCTATCTCACCAGAGCCGGAAATGTCACAGAAGGGACCCGCTCCAACTTCTTCATCTTTCGCGGCGACCAGTTGATCACGCCGGATGTCGATATTTTGCCGGGCATCACGCGGCAGGTCATCTTGAAGTTGGCTCCGGAATACTTCGATGTCGTTGAGCGTTCCATCGGCTACGCCGAGCTAGCCGAAGCCGATGAGGCGTTCATCAGTAGTTCAACCAAGGAACTGCTCCCAATCGTGCAGGTCAACGATCTGGTGATTGGCGATGGTGTTCCCGGCGTCAACACGCCCAAACTGCTGGCTAAGTTTCGCGAATATGCTCACTCGTATCGACCTTAGGCCATTCCAGAGAGATAAATAACCGTTGCAAGGAAATCTTTGCCTGGAATGGCTTGAGGCTTTGCCAACTCCCGCATAGTACCTATTTTGGGAAAGCCTTAGTAACCAACAAGTAGGGTGATCGCCGTGATCCAACAGGCCCGAATTGTCGAACTCACGAAAACATTGGTCGCAACTCCATCCGTCACCGGCCAAGAACAGGCGCTCTCCGATTGGATCTACGACTTCTTTACATCGCTGGGCTTGCAGGGCGTGCAGAGACTGCCGGTCGAAGAAGCCGGGGATACAGTCGTGGGCTGGATCGAAGGGAGCACTGAAGGCATGGCGGACAGCCCGGCATTGTTCTTCGCCTTTCACCTGGATACGTTTGATGTCTTTGACGGCTGGCAGACCGATCCATTCACGCCTGTCCAGGTGGGTGACAGGCTTTTCGGGCTGGGCGCCCATGACATGAAGGGCGGCGCCGCCTGCGTACTGGCAGCGGTTGAAGCGCTGGTGCAATCCGGTGCAGAACTTGGCGGTCGGCTGATGGTTGCCGCCACTACGGATGAGGAGAACTGGTCGCGGGGCGCGCATGCGCTGATCGAGAGCGGGCTCCTGGATGGCTGCATCGGCTGTCTCATTCCGGAACCATCCGATCACGGCACGCTAACGATTGGCGCACGGGGTCGCCACGTCTATCACCTCAAGTTTCAGGGCCGGACGGTTCACTCAGGGTACGACAGCGGTGTGAGCGCGCTGGTCGATGCCGCACGGGTCGTCGCTGCGCTTTCAGAACCCGGGGCCGTTGATCTAGGATTCAATGAGACGTTCAACATGACGGGGAGCCAATGTGTGATCGGCTTTGAGAGCGGCGGCCGGCTGGTCTTGGTGCCTGAAAAAGCCGACGTCTACATCGATCGCTTTACATTGCCCGGCGAGACAGCGGAAGAGGTGGCCGAACAGATCCGTAGCGTTGTTGAAGCAACCGATATCCTGGGTGGCTACACGTTGACCTGGGATGAACGCCCCACCCCTGCCCCGGCGCCCTATGTCGTGCCAATCGAGAGCCGGCTGGTGCAATCGGTATCGACCCATTTGGCCGCAGAAGAGCAGCATGAGATCCGCTATGTGCTGGCGCGCAGTGTGGCCGACACCAATCACTTGGCCGTCCACGGCGGCGTGCCCACGTTGATCTGTGGTCCCCAGGGCGGCAACACCTGTGAGGCCAACGAATATGTGGAGATCAGCTCGCTATCGGCCATCGCACAGACCTATGTCAATGTAGCGCTGGAGTTGCTTGCGTAGATGATGGTCCTGTAAGAGGGTTTCATTCACCACAAGGCACGGAGGAGGGCACGGAGACCACAGAGGAAAAGCAGAGGAAAAGCGGAGAGAAATGCTCTTCATCTGCGTCCATCTGCGGCTTATTGCTCTGGGTGCGTAGAACGATCGTGGAATTCGCAGATTGACGCATACTACGTCTTGAGTTAGGCTCTGCGGTTATGACTGAGAAACCAAACAGCAATCCTGAAGAGACCTGTTATCCCCGCTCCCGAACCGCTCACGCCTGAAGAAAAGGACGCGTTGCTGTCGCGCGTACGCGCTGAAGGTCGCGCCATGACGCTCGAAGAGATCAATGTGATCTTCGAGCCGTCAACTGACGGTACGGATACATCTTCGGATGGCGCGGTGCAGGAAGACGAACCGATCATAGAGATGGAGCCTGCCGCCCTTGCCCCTGAACAGATTGCTCTTCTAGAAGAGGATTTCTTCTCCAATGTCGGATCATTGGATAGCCTCCCATCCCAACGATTGGTTGCCGGTCTAATCTTCGACTTTGACTACACCCTGGCCGTGCCATCACGGCCTATCGATGTACTCATGGAGGAGGGGGCCAGAAGCGCCGAGGCCTATATGCGTTCGACGGGCATGGCGTTCGAAGAAGACTTCTACACCAACATCATCGAGGCGCGGCGTTTTGCGCTGAAGAAGTCGGAAGATGAGCAGGAAGAACACATTGCTGATGATGCCATGAGCTTTCTGCTGCAATTTTTCGGCTACCCGGCCAGCAAGATGGATCCCGATGTGCTCAGGCGTGCGGTCGACATTTTCTACGCACCGGAAATGAGTGCATGGCAACTGCGTCCGGGTGTGCGTGAACTGCTTGAGGCGCTGCGCTCATCGGGGATCAAGCTTGCGTTGCTGACCAATTACTCTTGTGACCGCGTCTTCCAGCGCATTGTCGATTACCTGGAGATTCGCCAGTACTTTGACGTTTGCCTGTGCAGCGCCAGCGTCGAGTACCGCAAGCCTGATGAGTCGTTTTTCAATATCGTTCTCGACCGCTGGGATGTACTGCCCTACGAGGTTGTGGTGGTCGGCGATAGCCTGACCCACGATATTCAGGGCGGTCTCAATTTGGGTGCGCTCACTGTCCAGTTGGCCCAGGAAACATCTGCGCAGGTTACGCATGACAACAAACGCGTCGCTCGTAAGATCGCGGCTGATGCGGTGATTGACACCTTAGACGAACTGCCTTCGCTCATCGAGCAGTGGGTTTAACATGGGCGAACACGATTCGCATGCAACGACGCCCGTGGGCGCACGACGTCGTTACCCGGATGCGCCGTTGGTGGGCGTCGCCGCCGCCGTTTTCAACGACGAAGGTGAGGTCCTGTTGGTGCGACGTGGGCAGCCGCCGCGCCAAGGGTCATGGGGTCTGCCGGGCGGTCTGCTCGATCTGGGCGAACGCCTGGCCGACGGTGCGCGACGCGAAGTCTATGAAGAGTGCGGTATTGAGATCGAAGTCGTCGATATCGTTGCCACGTTCGAACCAATCATGCTTGATGAGGCGGGCCGTATCGAATATCACTACGTGGTCATCGATTTCTGGGCCCGTCATCTGTCAGGCAAGGCCGCACCCCAGGACGACGCCGATGCCGTCGCCTGGGTGACCATGGAGGCACTCGATCCGTTTGACCTTTTGCCCGAGAGCCGTGATGTGGTGGAGCAAGCTTTTTCGTTGTGGCAGCAACTATCTGCGCAGGCGGGATAAAAACTCCGCTACAGGCTAGCTGACCCCCAGCGCCTCATGTACGCGGGCGAAGGCCAGATCCATGATCGCCAGCGCTTTGTCGACATCCTCTTTGTCTGCGGTCAACGGTGGGGTCACTCGAATCACGTTGCCGTAGAGCCCACCCTTGCCGATCAGCAGGCCCAACTGCCTTGTCTCCTCAAAGAAGAGCGCCACCGCCTCGGTGGATGGCTCCTTTGTGGTCTGATCATTCACCAGCTCGATGCCCTGCATGAGCCCCTTGCCGCGCACTTCCCCGATCAGCGGATACTTCTCCCAGAGATGATCCAGCCCGCCTCGGAGATGGTCGCCGACCTGTTCAACGTGTGCAGGCGTTGCTTCCTCTTCCAGAGCCTCGATGGTGGCCAGCGCCGCTGCGGCCGAGACCGGGTTGCCGCCAAAGGTGCTGATGGACAGACCCGCGTCAGCCATGACGCCGGCGATCTCGCTGGTCGTGATGCAGTTGGAGAGGGGGAAGCCATTGGCGATACCCTTTGCCATGGTCATGATGTCCGGTTCGACACCCCAGTGCTCAATTCCGAACCAATGGGCGCCGGTGCGACCGAATCCGGTCTGCACTTCGTCAATGGCGACGAGGCCGCCGTAGAGCTGTGCAATTTCGGCCACGATGCGGAAAAACTTAGGCGGAGGCGTCACAAAGCCGCCCACACCCTGGATCGGCTCCATGAAGATGGCTGCGATCCTGCCGCTGGTCTGGGTCCGGATCACATCCTCCACATCCTGTGCGCAGGCAACGTCGCAGCTCGGGTAGCTGAGCTTGAGGGGACAGCGATAGCAGTACCCATTCTGGGCATGTTTGATGTCGGGACTGAACGTGGGGCCGATACGCCAGGATGCCTGTGCGGTCAGACTCATGGCAAGCTGGGTCTTGCCGCTGTAGCCGTGACGCAGGCCGATGATCTCGCGATTGCCGGTGTAGATCTGGGCCAACAGCACCGCGGCCTCATTGGCCTCGCTGCCCGAATTGTGAAAGTAGGATGTATTCAGATCGCCGGGCGCGATCTCGGCGATCTTTTCCGCCAGGGCCACATGGTTCTCGTTGGGATAGAGCGTGGAGGAGTGGATGATCTTGCCCATCTGCTCCTGGGCACGCCCGACCACTTTCGGATGATTGTGGCCGACGATGGTGGTCAGGATGCCGGCAAAAAAGTCGAGATACTGGTTTCCGTCTACATCCCAAACGTAAAGACCGTCCCCATGATCCAGTGGGAGGGGTTCATCGTAATAGAGCAAATGATTGGGCCACAGATACTGGCGTTGTTTGTCAAGGATTTCCTGTCGGTTCATGGTATTGCCCCCGGGTGTAGCGTGGTCAAGTATTGCTTCTGCACAAGATGCAGAGAGGTCCCGTCTTGTACAAGACGGGACCTCTCGAAAACAGACTATCGGATTGGCGGTAGCGTTACTAGCCGCCGATCATGCTCATCAACATCGCTGCCGGGAGGACGAAGGCTCCCTGAGGAGCCGGAACCTCATCGACTTCATTCTGCCAATACTTGTTGGTCTCCATGCCGAAATAGAAGACCGCCTCGGAGTCGCTCATAGCTGACTCTCCATCGGACTCGGCCATGGCCAGCAACGAACTGAGATCCCAGTCCATGCCGACAGCAGTGGCCAACGTGTAGCCGGAGTCAATTCCGACGGCCTGCTGGGCCTCGTAGTCGAGGCCGCCAAAGAGCATCGGCGCAACCATCGGCATCATCTCTTCCATCTCAGCCAGGTCATCGTCAGAGATCGCTTCCATGCCCATCTGCTCGGCCATGGCTGCCTGGGCGGCCACGTAATCGATGAATACGTCGCTGCTGGCAAATTCGATGAAATCGAAGACGGTGCTAAATATGGCAGCCGGCTCGCCGTCGATCTCTTCATCCTTTAGCCGCTGAACGTCAACAAACGGCTCGAAGATTGCCAGCTGTTCACTGGTCATTGTGGAGCCGGCAGCGCCGCCGGCAAGTGCTGCGCTGGCGGGACCCATCGACGCCATTGCGCTCGGATCGGCGGCAATCTGGGCCAAGGCGACGTCGAGGAGGGGCGCCAATTCGGTGCCGACCCAGCCTTGAATCGGAAGACCGACCAGTTCAGGGACGTACGCCGCCAGTTCGCTGATGTTGACATAGATGATGCCGTCAACCAGCGCATAATGGAGCCCAATCTTGGTGGGGATGGGCATGCCCATTTCGCTGGAGAGCAAGCTGGCAGTGTCATCGCTGATCGTAATTTCGAAAGCTTGTTCCGTATCAGCACCGTCGATTGCCATGTTCAGCACCTCGGACAAGACTTCTACATCGCCCATCGAGTCTGCATCCAACTCTTCCAAATAGGCCATCATATCTTTTTCGAGATTGGGGTCCAGCGCATAGACTGACTCCTGCACCCAACTGAGTGCAATTTGCTCTACTGGCATGCCAGGGATTCCGGCGATCTCGAAGTCAATCGAGAAGTCGTAAGCGCCACTGGTAACTTCGCTGTCTGCGGCAGCAGCATCTTCCAAAATCATACAGTCTTCTTCGTCCAATTCACCGCATAGAACCGGCGGTGCATCCTGGGCGAAGACAGAACCAACAGGGATGACGGCGAGCAACATAGCAAGAAACAGCCACACAAATTTTCTCATGAGTAATCGTCCTTTTGTGAATTGAAGAATGTTGATGGTTTTCTGGCGACAGTGTACGGTCGGCGGTCTTCGGGGTAGAACAGGTTTATGGTACCGTATAGAGCTAGTTTTGGCAATCGCATTTTGCTATCATCTTCCGACACCAGATTCATATCCCCCCATGTCAAGCTGTAGAACGAATATCAGCAGAAAACGGTTCATGCGAGTGACGGACATTCATTCCTATCTTTGACACTCGCGAATCCGATCACGCTGCTGATCGACGATAACAGAGGCATAATAGCATGGTGCTAGCACATCGTCTGTAATCATGCTACACTCTGCAAAAATCTGAAGACCAAGAGCCAAAAGAATCGTCAATGAGAATTGTCGCCGATCTACATATTCATTCACATTATTCCCGAGCCACAAGCAAGAAGCTGAATTTTGAGCATCTGCACAAGTGGGCGCAGCTAAAGGGTGTGCAGATCGTCGGCAGTGGTGATCTTTCCCACCCTGGATGGCTTAAAGAGATGCACGAAAAACTGGTTCCTGCAGAAGAAGGACTCTTTCGGCTTGGTGATGCCTATGCGTCAACGATGAGTGATGAAGTGGCTCCAGCTTGTCGGGGCCCGGTGCGTTTTCTGCTCACAGGCGAAATCAGCAGCATTTACAGACGGGGCGGCAAGGTGCGCAAGGTCCACAATGTCCTCTTCGCACCGACATTGGACGCCGTCGCCAAGATTCAGGTCGAGTTGGAAAAGATCGGCAACATTCGGTCCGATGGCCGCCCGATTTTGGGGCTCGACTCGCGTGATCTGCTGGAGATCGTACTCAATGTCGATCCACGCTGTTATCTGATCCCTGCCCACATCTGGACGCCCTGGTTTTCCATGCTCGGTTCCAAATCCGGTTTCGATTCGGTGGAGGAGTGCTTCGACGATCTCACCCCGCATATCTTTGCCCTGGAAACAGGTCTCTCGTCCGACCCACCCATGAACTGGCTCGTCTCCAACCTGGATCGCTACACCCTGGTCTCTAGTTCCGATGCCCACTCGCCGCAGAAACTGGCCCGAGAGGCCACTCTCTTTGATACGGAATTCTCCTACGATGCACTCTTTGCGGCCATGAAGAGTGGTGACCGAGACACGTTCAAGGGGACTATCGAGTTTTTTCCACAAGAGGGAAAGTATCATCACGACGGCCATCGCAAGTGCAGCGTCAGTTGGGAACCGCGTACGACGATTGCCCACGATGGCCTCTGCTCTATGTGCGGCAAACCGGTCACTGTCGGCGTCTTCCATCGAGTGGAGACATTGGCCGATCGCACAGCCGGCAGCGCCGATGCAGTGCGTCCTGACGGCGGACATCCGTACCACAGTCTCATCCCGTTGCCGGAAATCTTATCTGAGATCCATGGCGTCGGCGTGAACAGCAAGCGGGTGCAGCGTGACTATTTGCAGATCCTCGGCAAGCTGGGGCCGGAACTGGGCATTCTTCTCGATCTGCCACTGGCGGAGATCGCCGCGCAGGCCGGCGAAAAATTGGCCACCGGCATTGGGCGCATGCGAGCTGGCAACGTGCGCGCTGAGGCCGGATATGACGGCGAATTTGGCGTGATCCGGCTCTTTACCGACCAGGACGATGATCCTCTGGCTCACCAATTCGGCCTGTTTGGTGAGGCCGACCTGGGCGAAGTCGTATCCAGCACCGGGCCTGCTCTCTTAGTCGAGGCTAATCAGGACGATGCGCCTGCTGCGCTGCCGAGTACAGCCCGAGACTCCATCGATTCTCACGATGAGCCGTCCCAGGCGACCCCAACGATGCAGACTCATAGCCGGCGCACAGATGAAGGGCTGCTCACTGGCCTCAACGAGCCGCAGCAGGAAGCCGTTCAATGCGTTGACCAACCGCTAGTGATCGTCGCCGGACCCGGCACCGGCAAGACACGTACACTGATCCACCGCATCGCCTACCTGCTCGGCGAAAAGCGTGTCCTTCCAGAGCATATTCTGGCCATCACATTCACAAACAAGGCGGCAACCGAGCTGTCCGAGCGATTGGCTGCACTTGTCGATCCGGAAACTGCTCAACAGGCTACGGTCCAGACTTTTCATGCGTTCGGGGCCAATCTGTTGCGACAGAACGGATCGTCTATCGGCATCGGTCCCGATTATGTGATCAGCAGTGACGAAGATCGGCAGACTCTGCTTCGCCACTGCTATCCCGATATGCCGGCCAAGAGGGTTCGCCACCACCTGGATCAGATCTCAGCGGCCAAGAACCAACTGTGGACGCCCGCTCTTTTGAATGCAGGAATGGGTCAGGACGTCGTTGCGCCGAAATCTGCTACTGACGTCGAGTTTGTTTCCGTCTATGAGCGCTACGAAGCTGCCCTACGGGCTAGCCAGGCAGTCGATTTTGATGACCTCATCCTCCTCAGTATCGCCCTGCTCGAAGAGTCGTCGAAGCTGCTGGCGTCGCTTCAGGCCCAGTTCCGCTGGATCTCCGTCGACGAATACCAGGATGTAAACCTGGCCCAGTACCGACTACTCCAATTGCTGGCCGGGGGCGGAGCCAACCTCTGTGTCATCGGTGATCCCGACCAGGCCATCTACGGCTTCCGCGGCGCGGATCGACGCTACTTCCTCACCTTTCATGAGGACTATCCGGACGCCAAGACACTTCGCCTGCGCCGCAACTATCGTTCCACCCAGACGATTCTGGATGCAGCCACCCAGGTCATCGATCATAGTTCGGGCCACGAAACGCTGGGAATCTGGTCCGAATTTGTCGAACAGATCAAGCTCGACATCCACAACGCGCCGACCGATAAGGCAGAAGCCGAATATGTGGTCCATCAGATCGAACAGATGGTGGGTGGCACCTCCTATTTCTCCATTGATTCGGGCCGTGTGGACGATCGAGTCGACAGGGCCGAGGCACCCAATCGATCCTTTGCGGATTTTGCCGTGCTCTATCGCACGTCAGCTCAGGTCCAGGCGTTGAGTGAGGCGCTCGACCGTTCGGGCATTCCCTATCAGACTTCGGGTCAGACGCCACTCTATGCACAGAAAGAGACGCGGCTGATCCTGGCGCATCTGTGGCTCGTGCAGAACCCATTTTCCAGTTTGCATCTGGATACTATCCTCAATCATGATCGCCCGCTTTTTCCACTGGACAGCCTGGACACATTGATGAGCGCGGCGAAATCGGAAGGCTGCTATCCCTGGCAGATCGCAGAGCAATTCATCATGCCGGAGAACATGGGCTATGCATTGCGACGGAGAACGGTCGCTACAACAGCGTTTATGCAGGAACTGACTGCCTCCAAGAGTGGACGTATGGTGACCGATCTGATCACTGAGGTTGTAGCGCACCTATCCAGGCTGAATAAGAAGTTCATCCGCGGTGACCACGATAGACGGCTTGAGTTTTTGTTGCATCGAGCCACGCCCTTTGGTGAACGGCTAAACGATTTCCTGGTGTCGACGGCGCTGCAACAGGAGACGGACGGCTACGATCCGCGTGCCGATCGGGTCGCGCTGATGACATTGCATGCGTCCAAGGGGCTGGAGTTTCCCGTTGTCTTTCTGGTCGGCTGCGAGGAAGGCCTGTTGCCTTTCAAACGTCCCTACCAACAGTTGCAGGTGGCGGAAGACGAGAGCGGGGTAGCTGAACAAGCAGACGGCGAGATGGACCTCGATGAAGAACGCCGCCTCTTCTACGTTGGCATGACACGGGCTCAGGAGAAGCTGATCCTGACGCGGGCCAATCGGCGCTTTCTCTACGGACGGCAGATGGAAAACGAGCAGTCCCGGTTCGTTGACGACATTGAAGAAACCCTGTTGCAAATTACACGAATGGCCCCACGACGCGCCAAACCTGAAAAGTCGGATCATGTACAACTCAACCTGTTTGGATAGCGCCCACTGATGGCACAGTCAAAGCAGCCAGGAGTGAAACATCCGCTATTTGCCCCACGCAAACCCCAAGGTCAACCGACACGTGGCAAGACGGCGCGCAATCGCCTACGCCGGGTCGATAACTTCCTGCTGCGCTACGCCCCGGAGTTGATCAGACGCGAAGATGGCGACTATCGCCGCGCACTGGTCGTTGATCTGGGCTATGGCGTCGAACCCTACACGACGTTGGAGATGGCCCGGCGACTGCGCCGCATCAATCCGACATTGCCTGTACTGGGCGTTGAGATCGATCCTGAGCGCGTCGCCGGCGCGCAATCCTATGTCAGCGAGCATACGTACTTCCGTCTGGGTGGCTTCAACCTCCCTCTGCAACCATCTAGTCAGGGAATGGAGTCTGTACGACTTGTGCGGGCCTTCAACGTGTTGCGGCAATACGTTGAGGACGATGTAGCCGATGCATGGGATCGGCTAGGCCGATATGTACTGCCCGGCGGCCTGCTGATCGAAGGCACATCGGATCCGTTCGGGCGTGTCTGGACGGCGAATCTGCTGCGCCGGACGAATGTCGACGGTGAGGATGCGTGGCGCAGTGAGGGTCTGATTTTCAGTACGAACTTCCGCACGGGCTTCGATCTCTCTCAGTTCCAAGCGGTTCTGCCCAAGAATTACATCCATCGAATGGTTTCTGATCAGGTGATCCATGAGATGTTCCAAGCCTGGCAAAGGGCGGCTGACGACACCCGTGCCTTTCAAGCCTGGGGCGTTCGCCAGTGGTTTGTCGCTGCCATCGAACGGTTAGCCGAACTCGGGTACCCAGTGCGACTCACACGACGATGGTGGCGACACGGCTATCTGATGCTTGAACTGGAACCATGAACCACCGTGGCCTTGGGCGAAACATGCCGGTTCTCTGGGGGGATCGCAGGGATAAGGGCAGGGCGCAGGGCAGGGATCCTTGCCCGACTGGCTCTGGCGGGTAGGGAAACGCACCCGACGTTTCTCCGGCGCCCGTTGTGATCCGATAAATCCAACATGCCTACGCCAGAGCAGGCCGGGATTTGAAAAGAGGAGACGAGGTTAGTAAGATAGGGCATCAAAATGATGTAGGGATCGGATCTCGAACGATGAGTCTCCCCGCATGACGGACCCCAAATAGAAGCGGACCGTATAGCCAGACTGCACAGACAGAGAGACAAAACAATGACAATCAAATTTGGCACTGATGGCTGGCGTGCAGTGATCAGTGAGGATTTTACCTTTGCCAACGTGCGGCGAGTTGCACAGGCCGTTGCAGAACAGATCATGGTCGACTGGGTCGAGCGCGCGCCCATGGAGCATAAGAGCAACGGGCAGCCGTCCATGGTTGTCGGCTACGATACCCGTTTTCTGTCCGATCGGTATGCCGTGGCCGTGGCAGAAGTGCTGGCGGCCAATGGCGTCAGGGTCTGGCTGTCGCAGTCGGACGCGCCGACCCCGCTCGATCAGCTACGCAATTGTGGACAAAAAGGCTGATGGCGGCGTAATGATCACGGCAAGCCACAATCCGCCTCGATACAACGGAATCAAGCTAAAGGCGTCCTACGGCGGCTCCGCCAGTGCGGCGGACGTCAAGAAGGTGGAGCAGCGGGTCCATATCAATGGGGAGCGGATGCCGATGCGGATGCCGCTGGCAGAGGCCATCGAGCAGGGAATGGTCTACCGATTCAACCCACTTCCCGCCTATCAGGAGCATATCCGAACGCTGGTCAATTTTGATCTGATCAAGTCCGCCCATCTGAACGTGGCCGTGGATGCCATGTATGGAGCGGGTCGGGTCTATCTGAAGCGATTGCTGGAAGATGCCGGTTGCAAGGTGACGGAACTGCGCGGCGAGATGAACCCTGGCTTCAACGGCATTCATCCTGAGCCGATTGAGCGCCATCTGAAACCGTTGATGCTGGAGATGACGACGGGAAACTATCATATCGGACTGGCGACCGATGGCGACGCGGATCGCATTGGCGCTGTGGATCCGAGCGGACGATTCATCGATCCGCATCAGATTATGGCGTTGTTGGTCGAGCACCTTGTCCATGATCGCGGCCTGACCGGCAGCGTGGTGAAGACGGTCAGCACGACACAGATGCTCAACCGGGTGGCCCGGCGCTATGATTTGACCGTGCATGAGACGCCCGTTGGGTTCAATCATATCAGCGAACTGATGATGAGCGAACCGGTTCTGATCGGCGGCGAAGAGAGCGGCGGCATCAGCATGCTCGGCCATATCCCGGAAGGCGATGGCCTGCTCATGGGGTTGCTGCTGGTGGAGATGGTGGCCAGCCGGGGCAAGACATTGGCGCGGCTGATCGATGACTTGATGGCGGAGCCGGATATTGGCCAATTCCACTATGCCAGACGTGATCAGACCGTGACGCCGTTCAAAAAGGCTGACCTCGTGGCGGGCCTGATGGCGCGCCTTCCGGAATCGCTTGCCGGCCATCCAGTGGCCTCCGCCAGCGATGTCGACGGCGTCAAATATACCATGGACGATGAGAGCTGGCTGCTGATCCGCCCTAGCGGCACTGAGCCGGTGCTGCGAGTCTACGCTGAAGCATATGATCGGAAACAGGTCGAGGCGCTATTAGATGCCGGCGTAGCACTGGCTGATCAACAGATTGGGCGGCTACCGTAGCGAAGTACTGAACTTGAATATTGGCGTTGTTTGTTGGCAACAGGCAACCCAGCGATGATACAATGGGTCTGTTGTGGTCCAAAATGAGTAGGGATAATGAGTAGGGATGTTGTGGCAGCTTTCATAGAGGACTGTTGGGATATCTTTGGGCGAATCCCGTCTGTTGGGTGATTTGTACCGCAATCACGTTGTACCGCAATCACGTTGTATAGTGTCCAGCGAATGTGATGTCAAGAAATGACGTCAAAGGAAAGAGGGGATTGGGTTGCCATGTCAAGATATGTCTTTGTTACGGGTGGTGTCTTGTCCGGATTGGGTAAGGGCGTCACCGTGGCGTCTGTGGGCAGAATACTCAAGGCGCGCGGCATTAGCGTAACGACCATGAAGCTCGATCCCTACCTGAACGTTGATCCCGGCACCATGTCACCCTATCAGCACGGCGAGGTTTTCGTGACTGAAGACGGGGCCGAGACCGATCTTGATCTGGGGCATTACGAACGGTTTGTCGACGAGAACCTCTCCCAATTGAGCAATGTGACAAGCGGCCAAATTTACAACGATGTTATCAATCAGGAGCGGCGTGGCGACTATCTGGGCGGCACAATCCAGGTGATCCCCCATGTGACCAACGAGATCAAGCGGCGGCTCGGGACTGTTGCCCGGACCTCCAATGCAGATGTGGTGTTGGTGGAAATCGGCGGCACGGTCGGCGATATCGAGGGCTTGCCGTTTCTGGAGGCCATTCGACAGATGCGCAAGGATGTGGGACGCAAAAACACACTCTACATCCACGTCACCTGGCTTCCGTACCTGGCGGCCAGCAAGGAACTGAAGACCAAACCGACCCAACACAGCGTCCACGAACTGCGCAGCATCGGCATTCAACCTGATGTGATCGTTCTGCGTAGCGACCACAACGTCGACCAGGACTCGCTTTCCAAAATTTCGCTCTTTTGCGATGTCGAACAGGATGCGGTGATCCCGCTCGTGACGGCAGACACCATCTACGCCGTCCCGCTCAGTTTGGAGGAAGCCGGTCTAGGCGACTGGATTGTGAACCACATGGGATTGATCGCCACTCGAGATCCGTCCGATGGTCTGGCAAACTGGCGACGTTTCGTCGAGGACGCTCGGCGTGAGAAGCCTGTGCTGAATATCGGGCTGGTCGGCAAATATGTTGAGTTGGAAGATGCCTATCTCAGCGTCAAGGAATCATTGATGCATGCCGGCCTGGCTGCCGGCTACGACATAGACGTCAACTGGATCAGTTCGGAAGACCTGGAAAAAGGACGTAATCTCGATCTGCTCACCCATGTTGACGGGATTGTCGTCCCTGGAGGATTCGGATATCGGGGCATCGAGGGAAAGATCGTGGCCGCTCGCTATGCGCGAGAGAACAGAGTGCCTTACCTTGGGCTCTGTCTGGGCATGCAGGTGCTGAGCATCGAGTTTGCCCGCAACTACGTCGATAGCGATGAACCGAATAGCACGGAGTTCGACATCAGCACCGAATATCCGGTCATCGATCTGATGCCCGACCAGCGGGATATCGCCGATATGGGCGGGACCATGCGACTCGGCGTCTACCCATGTCGCCTGGCGCCCGGCACCATCGCAGCGAAGGCTTACCAGGACATGGGGTTCGGCGAGATCGTCTCCGAACGTCATCGACACCGCTTCGAGTTTAACAACCAGTACCGACAGGAGATGGCGGAAGCGGGTATGGTCTTCAGTGGCCTCTCCCCCGATGAGCGGCTCGTCGAGATTGTCGAACTGGCCGACCATCCGTTCATGATCGGCAGCCAGTTTCATCCGGAATTCAAGAGCCGTCCCAATAAGCCGCATCCGCTTTTCCATGCGTTTGTCGAGGCGTCGATTCGGCGTCAGGCAGCTGTGTCGAATGCTGCCGCTGAGGGCGAGGCGGTATCATCGGAGGCTATTGATTGACTTGAGGACGGAAAAATTCTTGGGATTGATAGGCGAATTCCTTGGCGATCAGGTCGATTTTGTGCAATAATGACTGATAGATATCGTTGGATTCTGACGTTGAGTAGATTGAATGCCAAGCACTGTAATCAGGTCTGTTTACAGTGTGGGCAAGGAGTGAATTAGGCTATGTCTGGACATTCAAAATGGTCCACAATAAAGCGAAAAAAAGGGGCAAATGACGCTGCCCGCGGCAAGATTTTCACCCGACTTGCCCGTGAAATCCAGATCGCAGCGCGCGATGGGGCAGATCCGGATTCAAATTTCGGGCTACGGCTGGCTGTCGATCGCGCTCGTGCGCAGAATATGCCCAAGGACAATATCGATCGAGCAATTCGGCGCGGCGCCGGTCTGGAAAAGGATGCTGCCGTCATCGAAGAGATTGCCTATGAAGGGTACGGCCCTCATGGCATCGCCATCTTGATCGAGTGTCTGACTGACAACAAAAATCGTACCATTGCCGACGTTCGGCGAGCATTGACCAGGGCCAATGGCAGCTTGGGTGAGCCCAACTCGGTCGCCTGGCAGTTCACTTCCATGGGCTACTTCCTCTTCAATCTCGAAGATGATGAGGGCAATCCAGTGGAGATCGATCCGGAAGAACTGTTCATGGTGGCATTGGATTCCGGCGCCGAAGATGTGGAAATCGGCGAGGATACAGTCGAAGTCTATTGTGAGCGCAACAGCTTTGCCCAGGTGACCCAAGCGCTGACCGAAGCCGGCTACAAACCTGACGAGGCTCAGCTCACCATGAAGCCCAATTCATTGATGGAGTTGGATCCAAGTGATGCAGCATCTGTTCTCCAACTGATCGAAAATCTCGAAGAATCGGACGATGTCAGCCAGGTCTACCACAACCTGGACATCACTGACGAGATGATGGCGGAATTCGCATAGAGTCACCCAGGCCTGAAGCCGCAACACCGGGGTTGAGTTGTGCTATCGATGTGCCTTGACTTCCCAGGTGCATTGTGAGGCAATGGATCGGTTTGCATGATGAATGTAGAGGCTGAAGCACACGCCGGGTCATCGGGTCTCACCGAGATTGTGTTGGGCATTGATCCGGGCACGGCAATCACAGGATATGGTGTCGTCGGTCGCACGACCGACGACATTTTTATTCTTTTGGCTTGCGGAGTGATTCGTACCCAGCCGGAGACGGCGATGCACCTCCGCTTGCTGGAGATATTTCAGGATCTGCGTGGGTTGATTGCCGAATTTAATCCGGACACCGTTGCCGTTGAAAAGCTCTTTTTTGGCCGCAATGTGACCACCGCGATCACCGTTGGTCAGGCACGAGGCACTGTATTGCTTGCTGCCGCCATGGATGACAAGGAACTGGTCGAGTATACGCCGGCCGAGATCAAGCAGGCGATCACAGGCTATGGAAATGCTGACAAGCAACAGATGCAGCTTATGGTGCAGCATCTGCTTGAACTCGACGACATCCCTCGCCCGGATGATGCTGCTGACGGCGTCGCCATCGCACTCTGCCACCTGCAGACGGCACGCTACCGTACGCTCTCAGGTATAGATTGGGTAGACGAGAGTAACTATGGCCAAGAGTGAATTCGCTGTCTCCCATCGTTGGAAATCTGACTACCGCAGCCCATCGCGGTGGGTGTTGTCCCATCTGCGCGACTATAAACTGATCATCGTCGTCATCCTCATCGGCGCGGCCGGCAACGCTGCGCTGGCCGCGGCATTGCCGATCTTCACAGGTGTGGCCTTCGATGCCATCGTCGGCGATTCGCCTGACGTGACCAAACTGCTTTGGATCTCGATCCTGCTGGTCATCACCCAGGCCGTGCGCACGCTATTGCAATTGGGGCGCAATTTCGGCAGCGAGGTACTTGGGCAACGCTTGGAGCGAGACAGCCGCGTCGAGCTATACGCCTCGTTGCTTGGCAAGAGCATGGGCTTTCATGATCTGCATGCCACCGGCGACATCATGGCCCGAGCAACCAATGATGTCCGAGAGCTGGCATTGATGATGGCCCCTGGCTTGAATCTGGTTATCGGTTCGGCCAATTTTCTGATCATGCCGCTGATCGTCGTGCCGAGAATCAGCCCTCAACTGCTCCTGACGCCGATTCTTTTCATCATTGGCTACGTACTGTCCATGCGCTGGTATCTCAGGTCGCTGCAGCCCGTCACTGAGGCGGTACGGAAGAATTTCGGTCAACTCAATGCCGGGCTTAACTGAATCTGTCGAAGGCATAGAGACTGTCAAGGGCGCCGCCCAGGAACGATATGAAGTTGCACGCTTCGAAACAAACGCACGCAGGGTACGCGATTCATTTGTCAACCAGGGACGGGTCGAGGCGCGCTTTCTCCCATTGCTGATGTTGGGTATTGCCCAGGGGCTGGCCTTTGGGCATGCACTTATCCTCTACTCCCAAGGCGAAGTGACGGTGGGCGATGTGGTCGCCTACATGGGGGTGATTGCCCTGCTCGGCTTCCCGGTCTTCGTGTCGCTCTTCGCCTATTCGCAGGTCTCTTCCGGGTTGTCGAGCGCTCGACGCATCATGGAACTGATCACAAGCAAGGCCGATCTTGACCAAAACAATCTTGGATTTCAGGAGAGAATGAGCGGAGCATTTCGCTTTGATGGCGTCACGTTCACCTATGCCGTGGATGACAACGAAGCTGTTGCTGAGGATGATCAGCCCGCCCAGCCAGCGCTGGAGCAAGTCAGCTTTCACGTTGAGGCCGGTCAGACGCTTGCGCTTGTCGGCCAGACCGGCTCGGGCAAGAGCACAGTGGCCAAGCTGATCAACCGCATCTACGATGTGAACGAGGGCAGTGTGATGGTCGATAACGTCGACGTGCGCGATTGGAGTCTTGCCACCTTGCGACAGCAGATCTCTATCATCGAGCAGGATGTCTTCCTCTTCAGCCGAACCATTGCTGAGAATATCGCTTTCGGCAAGCCCAATGCCGGCCGGGCAGAGATCGAAGCGGCTGCCCGTTCAGCCCAGGCCCACGACTTTATCATGAGTTTCCCGGAGCAATATGAGACCATTGTGGGCGAACGAGGCACCATGCTCTCGGGCGGTCAGCGCCAGCGCCTGGCCCTGGCCCGCGCCTTCCTCACCGATCCGGCTATCCTCATCCTGGATGACTCGACCAGCGCCATCGACAGCGCCACCGAGGATCAGATTCAACAGGCCATCGAGGCGGCAACCGAAGGCCGCACGACCATCCTCATCACGCATCGCCTATCCCAGATCCGTTGGGCCGACAAGATCGTGGTGTTGCGACGCGGCCGTGTGGCTGCCATGGGAAGCCACGAAGAACTCCTCGAGCAGTCACAGGCGTATCGCGATATCTTCGCTCGGTTCTAGCGAAAACTCAGTGCTCCACGATTGCCATTCTGAGTGCCCCACGCCGGGTTTCTCAGCGCTCTATCTGGAATGAACAAGAGTCTGTCATTCCGAGTAGATTACCGGTGGGCCAAATCGATCTGCTGGCGGAGTTCCTGTCTGGCGGCGGAGAGGTGATCCTTGACCTGAAAATAGGCCGCCTCCGTAAACTCCATATCGCCGGACTGTAGCCCAGTTTCCAGCAGTTCAACAACCCGCAGCACTTTTCCTTCAAGCAATTCGATTGTGGTGCCATAGAGGCGTTGAGGCAGGAAAAAGAGCAGCAACAGCGCAAACACGAATCCATAGATCAGGATGGTTGACCAAGGCTGGCCGATTGTCGATGGTAACGTCAATAATGCGAATAGATCGATGATCAAGCCGACTGTCATGACTTGCCAACGGGCGATGGGTCGAGCCGGTGACAGATTACTGAGCTGTGGACCCAACCATTCATACTGTTTCAGCTCAAGCAACCAGTCGTTGAAGGCATGGCACTGCTTGAGTTGGACGCGGTGCTGATCGTAGAGCGCCAATTGAGTGGAGAACTCACGACATTCTTCTGCGATGCGATAGAATTCTTTGCGCGTCCAAGGTGACGTGGGAGGCGTCCGAGTCCAGCGGGAAGTCCAGCGGGAGACCGACAGATATGAGGCATAACGGAAGCGTGATTGAGGTTGTCGCAAAGCCCTTCCGCCTAGATTCTGTTGACAAATGCCGTTTCTGTTTAGACATCTTCTAAAAAATACGATCAAATGCAAGCGCCACACCGAACAGGATACCGGTCACGATCACTGCGTTGACGGTGGCATTATAGAGGTCGATATACTCGTCTTGGCCGTAACCGCGCCGTAGACGTCCATAGCGTCCCAACGCAATGGGGAGCGCCCCAAGGCAGACGAGTACCCAGATGGGCAGATGGGCCCAGCTTACGATCAGCACAAATGCCACATATCCTCCGACAACCAGTACGGAGCTCAGATCCAGACCGCGGTCTGGACCCAGGTGGACCATCAAAGTTCGTTTGCGGTTTAGCCAATCGCGCCGATAGTAGACAATGTTGAAATTGTAAACGACAGCCACAGTCAGCAGGCCGATGGGTATCGCCGTCCATATTGGCAGCCAGGAAATGGTCTCTGCTTGAGAGTAGTAGCCCATGGTGACCAACAGGCCGGCGCTGAGCAACACGCCTAATTCCCCCGATCCCCAGCCGCGAAAGGCGTACTTCACCGGCGGGGTCATATAGGCGAACCCCAGCAGATAGATCAATCCGGCGAAAAACAACATCGGCCAGCCTACCAGCCAGACCAACAACAAGCAGCAGAGAAAGCTTAGGAAGAGCAACATCAAGGCAATCAGGCGGATTGCCCTGGGAGTAATCACGCCGTGCAGAAGGAAGCTGTATCCACTGAAGTAGGGTTCAGGCCCGACATGTGGATCGGCATCATCGCTGTTTCGGTAGTCGAAGTAGTCACCGAGAAGATTGAAGCCGACGGTCATGGCCAATACTCCGCCAAGCATATAGGCCAGAGCCGGCCAGTTGAGGGCGTCTGATTGCCACCAGCCCAAAGCCGCGCCGCAAAGAGCAGGCATGGTTATCGCCACGGCTGCAGGCAGACGCGTCAGCCGGGCAAACTCGCCGACGACGTTTGGGGGGCGTTCGCTTGCGGCATGCGTCTCCACGTGCGCTTGTTCACCTGCGGAGAGTGCAGGATCTTGAGCACCTGGGATCGGTTGAGTTGACGAAAAATTGCGTTCGATAATCTGCATAGAATGAGAACGATCTGCCTATAGATAAGAAACCTGCCCAAATTCTAACATGGGTATTGGCGGTCATCAAGGTTGCAGCCGCCAAAGTTCGACTAGTTCGGTCCCGTCTCGTTCCGAAAACGTAGCTTCAAGCAGGGGGGTCAGGCCGTTGGCCTCGGCAATCTGAAAGAAGACGTCTCGTCTTCCTGCAAATGCGGTCTGGTCAGAGGCATGGAGAAGGTAGACATTGTCCGGATTGTGAATGAACATATCCAGCCGGGCGGCGAAGTCAGGATCCGGCTCGGCCGGCGAGGTGTAGCCGAAGATTTCGATGGGGGTCACTGTGTTCTCTGTGAGATAGCGTACGGTCGCATCGAAGCCCCAATCCAGGGCAATCGGTGCACCCAGCCCGTTGTACCGTAGGTGGTAGGCCAAATGATAGGTAGCGTCGGAGTGGCCGGCCAGACCGCCGCTGCGTTCGAGGGACTGATGGGTTTGCAGCGTGGCCGTGAGGTCGAAGAGCAGCCAGAGGGTCAGCACGATCGTGGCTCCGGCATAGCTTTGCCGTGCCGAGCCGGGCGAGTGGAGTTGCCCTCTTCCTCGGTAGAGGCAGATCGCACCTAGGGCAATACCGACAACGCCGGCCACATAGGGCTGGATCAGTGCATAGTGTGTGAGGAAGAGGTCGCTGACTGTGAAGAGACTCATTGCCACGGCCAGCGTCACCAGCAGAATCGGTCCCAGCAGCGCTTGCCGGCGGCGTGTAAGCCCGAAGAGCACTGTCCCTGCCGCCAGCCAGGGGGCCAACAGATTGGCGTGCAACCCGCCTAGATACCAGAAGTGGTCACCGCGAAGGGTCTTGACTAACTGGCCCAGGCGTACAGGAAGATTGTCCAGGATCTGCCGATTGTCAACGCCGTAGTAGCTTTGAGATGCATTGCCGACGATGGTCTGAAATGTGCCGCCGGTTTTCAGATTGAAGAGCAGAAGCGGGGTCAACGGCAAGACAAAGGCGATGATTGTCACGGCAGCAAGCCCGATCGAGAGCCGAGGCATGCTCCGATCGCCACGGATTCGACGCCAGCACCACCAACTTCCGGCCAGAAGCACAAAGGGGCCGACGATCCAGATGGCCAATAGCTTGGCGTAGAGCGCCAGCCCACCGGCAAGGGCGCTGGCCGGTAATGCCCATCTGCGGCCGGTTCGCAGCCAGTGCAAGCCCAACCAAATGCAGAGCAGCGTAAACGGCTGCGTGAGGTTCGTGACAAAAATGCCCTGCCGGCTCCAGAAGACGAAGCTCGGTGATGCCGCCAACAGAGTCACGGCAAAGAGACCGGCCAACGAAATCGGCGTCCAGAAAGAGGAGGGGGCTTTGTCATCGATTGAAGGCTCGTAAGGCTGTGGCGTAGAACGAGATGACTGGAGAACCATCCACTCCGAGACCGACCGCTCCAACATCAACAGTGCCGCCATGCCCGCCATAAGGCCGACGAAACGCAGATTGGGCACGCCCACGCCCGTGATCGCCAGAAGTGGCCAGGCGAGAAAGACATTGAGTGCTCCAATGTAGTCCTGCACCATCAACGGCAAGCGTAGACCGAAGAGCGGGACAGTTGCTTCTCGAAAAGCCGTGATCGGGGCGCCGGTGAGTAGCTCTAAAGCATTGACACCGGCTTCTCTGGCTTCGTCATAGTGGAGACCGGGTAGTCCAAGCTGGTAGGCCGCCAGCGCGAGATAGAGCACCACGGATGCGATCAGCCAGATGAGCCGCCAATGGCGGATGACCCGCTGCTTGGCAACGGTCCCGGTGGGATGCTGAGTAGAGGATGGAGTGGAATGTTCGGTGAGATCCTGGTCTGAGTTCATAGGCGAAGCTACTGCGCGAACAGGTAGACTTCGCTGACCATGCCTTGATAATTCCATCCGCTGGCGTAGATGCGAATGCTGTTGATGCGCGCGGGCCTTGTTTCCTGCAGCAGTTCCATGAGATTGGGCGACAGGTAGGTGTACCAGTTGAATGCCGGCACTTTTTCACCGTTGATGATCTTCCAATTCGGATCTTCGGGGTCACGGAAATAGAAGCCGTGTCCCCAGCGTAAATCCTTGCCGTAAATATCTGTGTACTCGATCTCCACGCGCATCGGGAACTCGGAACTCAGATAACCCGCTCCCGGCAGACTCTGGTGCATGAGACGAAGGTCAAGCTGGATCCTCAACTCGTCGTAGACATTGACCTCCTTGTCGATCTCCTGTCTGATACCAACCTCGGTCGGCACATTCTCTTCGCCCTGGCGGATGAAGTGGGCCACACGGCGCCCGTCTCGCTCGATGATGCGCACACTGCCCTGCGTTACATTGTCGGCAATGGCATAGCTGTTCCAGGTGTCGAGCATTGACTCGGTAAAATCGCCGTTGCGGATCAGGTTCTGTTCTACAGGTCTGATCTGATCGACCAATTCTGACTCGGACATCCAGGCTCGCTCACCGGCGTTGACGACAATTGCGCCGTCAGCATCGTGTAGCAGCGTTGCACTGCCCGAACGTGCCGTCAGATCGGTGCGCTCATCATCAACAGAGACACGATAGCTGCCATCGCCCAACTCGACCATGCCGTGAGGCGTGCTCAGTTCGATGCGCAACGGACGTTGATCGCCCGTGTTCGAAAAGATCCGCGCTTGGCCGCTGTTGAGGCGGAAGTTGGCCTGGTAGGGCTCGGAACTGCGATTGAAATAGGGGCGCCGAATCTTAGTGATCTCAAGGTCCGTGCCGGGGTACATCTGAACACTGCCCAGAATGGTGGACGGATCGTCTTCACTGACCAACCCCAGCGTGCCCTGAGTCGACTCCTCAGCGGCGACGATTCGGCTGCCCTCCGCGATGTCATCGCGAGGTGTGGTGACAGCGATGGGCTCGGCTGAAGGCGATGTGTAGAGCAGTAAGGTACCGAGCGTGGGTTCCAGGAGTGCGTTCTGACTGGTTGTATAGTGGCGCACGAAGTATTGGGCGCCCAGTGGAATCAGAATGATCAAGGCAAGGAAGACTGCGAAGCTGGTAAGGAAGACCGTCCACGCCACTCGCTCCGGATTCTCACGCCAACGAGGTAGATTATGCGCCGGCAAAGCAGTGAAATTACTCGGGGTCTGATCTGCCTGCGTGGGACTCGAAACCTTCGAGATCATACAGTATCTCCAGCCCGTCTATTCAGCCGTCTGCGAATCGGAAGGCGCATCATCCGCGCGGTTGCCTGCCAGCTTTTCCTGCATTCGCCGGCGCTGCTCTTCGGCCAGAACGGACTCGATGCGTTCGATCCACAGTGATGCATCCTTGTCCGCCGGATTGACTTCGAGTGCCCGATGAAAAAAGACGGATGCTTTGAGCAGTTCGCCTCGTTCTTTGTAGATCAACGCCAGCGAATAGTGGATATTGGGCGCCATGGGATCGATTTTCAGGACATATTGATAGGACTCAATGGCCCGCTGCTGCTGCTTAGGGCCGGATGCCTCGAGCGAACCCAATTGAGCCGCAGCGAGATTGGTCCAGAGCATCGTGTTTTCCGGATTGGCCTCTGCGGCAGCCGACATCACCTTGACCGCCTGATCCCACTTGCGCTGAAGAATGTAAGCGCTGCCTGCGTTGATCGCGACGTCAGGGTCGGTCGGTTCGGCCTCGATCAACGGCTCAAGTACGCGCAGCGCATCTCCCGGGCGGTTCTGGCCCAAGAATTGTGCGCTCTGATTCAGCGCGGTGCGATAATCAGCGGATTGCCTGTCCATGTTTCAGTCTTCCTTACAGCAAAACCGTCGGCACAAAACGAACATCGAAAACTTGCTGCTGTTGACCACGATAAACGACCATCATAGTCAGCGACAATAAAAGCCTATCACGACTACAGTATAAACCACAACACAGCAGTCAATGTGATCATGCTGGCCAATGTGCTGAATAAAATGACGGTGGCCACAAGGCGCGGCGCAGCATCATACTCGGTCGTCAGGACGGCGGTCATGACCGCAGTGGGCATGGCAGCTTGCAGAATAATAACGCTTCGTTCAACGCCGCCGATACCGAAAGCCATACACAGTAACCAGGCAAGCAAGGGTGCGATCAGCAGGCGAATGGCGGCCGACCGGTAGATCACGGACTGTCGCTCGCGGATGGGTGCGTCGCTCAATTGAATACCGAGCAGAATCAACATGCCGGGAATTGCAGCATCGCCCAATAGGTCGATCGCACGAAAGAGTCCGACCGGCAGTTCAACGGAGGCCTGATTCAGCGCCAAACCAAGAAATGCCGCATAGAGCATGGGAACCTTCAAGCTCTGGAGCAGCGCCTTGCCGAATGGCGCCTTGCCTGATGAAGCGACTACAACGCCCAGCGTATTGCCCAGAAAGGCGTTGACCACGTAGTAGAGGGAACCCAGAGCAAGGCCGGCCTCTCCAAGGGCAAAGTAGCAGATGGGTATGCCCATATTGCCGTTGTTGCTGACGGCGCTGGTCAGAGTGATGGCGGATCGTCGACGGCGTTCTTGATCGAAACTGGCAAACCAGCCCAGTGTGCCGGTTGCAATGGCGACGCTCCCGGCAACCAATGCCAATTGCTGCAAGGTCGCAAAATCGATCTGCATCTGGTAGAGGCTGCGGAAGACCAGCGAGGGTGTTGCCAGATAGAAGAGTATGCGACCCAGGGTTCGGCTATCGAGTGTGAATGCTCTGGCCAATAGGAACCCGCCTGTTGCGACCAAAAAGACGGGCATCAATGTCTTAGCAAACAGGGGCAGAATGGTGTCGAAGAGAAGCATCAGATGCTCACACGGCTCGGTTTGGGGGAACCGCCGGATGGAGGCTCCTTTTCAGGTTTAACGCTCTGTCTTCGATATCTGCATGTTTAGGAGCAAGTACTCATCAGCCATCATTTCAGCAAGTGACTCGTCCTAGTCCAACTCGTCTTCATCAAGCCCGTCTTCATCAAGCCCGTCTTCATCAAAATCGGGGTCGATGGAGACGTTGTGGAAGAGTTGGTAGGCCTCCAAATCTGGGGCGAAAAACTCGACAACGTACTCGTTGGGCACCCCCATGGGCTGGGCGATCTCCTCCAGCAGGATCCGTATGAATTCAGTGCGCTGCTCGGAGCTCAGGTCGCGGGACGTTTCGTCCCACAGGAGCAACGTGCCGTAGACGCCCTCACGCGTGTAGTGCAAATCAAGCTTCCCGATGGTCATCGGCTGATGTTCTTCATCGAGTTGTGCGAGATCGAAGAGTGCGTACTGTTCTGAGCTCGTGGTACGTACAAGGCGCTTCAACTTCAGGTTCACAATTTGACCCTATTTCTTGACCTTGCTGTGGCGACGATTCGACTACTCATAGGTGCCGAGATCACTCTCGTCCAGATCGTGGCCTCGATGCCACGGCTCAATATCGTCCCAATCGTCTAGCAAATCGTCATTCTCTTCCAGGAGCGACAGTTCACTTTCCTCAGACGCAAAGAACATCAGCTCTTCGAGTGCAAAATCAGCGGCCTCAACGAGCTCTTCTTCCTCATCCAGACGCACCGCTTCCAGCACCTCGCGCGCATCTCTGCCGCCGATCCGGCCCAACGCCAGAATGGCTGCTACCTTAACGGCGTGGCTCTCATCGGAAACTAGCTCGATCAGTGGGTCCAGCGCGGCCTTGGTCTCGAGTTCACCACATGCCTGGGCCGCAGCCGCACGCATTTCATCCCATGGGTTCTGTAGCTCTGCTCTGGCCAGGCTGCGCCAGCGTACATCGGCACTTCGTCCCATGGCAATCAGCGAGCTTACCCGCATTTCGTCCTCCGGTGCGTAGTAAGCATCTTCGATCAATTGGCGAAGACCGGTCTCGCCGGAATAGGCCAGGCTTTGCAACGCACTTGCGCGCACGCTAGTCGGCTCTTCGGTCTTGGAAACGACCGACAGAAGTGCTTCTTCAGCACGCATCGCCAGGGCTGAGTCCAGTTCATCCAACTCGCCGGCCAATACATAAGAACCAAGGGTGTCGGCGGCCACGGTACGCGTGCGTTCGTCGGAATCATTGAGCAAGATCTGCACCAGCTGTCCAACCAACTGGCCGTCAATCTCTTCTCTAAGGCCCTCCATTGCATAGCGACGCACCTCCGAATCCTCGTCGCCGAGTGCGATGTGAAAGAGGCTCGCCAACTCCCAGGTAATGTCTTCATCGATCACTTGAATCAGGTAGCGCACGACCTCTCGCCGCCGTTCAACCCGAATGGATGGCCATTCATTGCGCACAACGGCTGCCTGTTCTCGTGATAGATCTGAAAACGCGCGCAGATCGTCGACAACCAGATCTTGAGGGCCGGCGATCAGGCGCCTAAGAACTGTATCTAATTCAACGTCAAAGGGTTTCGCCCGCTTGTCCAAGGATTCGTGTTCACCCGCCAACCATTGATCCGCCAGTTCCTCCAGACGCGGGTTCTGAAGACTCGGGTCATCGATCTCTCCCTCATCGTTCAATTCATCATCGTTCAATTTGTCAAACCTGTCCGGGCCATCTAGCTCTGAAAAATTCTCTGTCATGATTAATTCCAACTGAAATTCCATGTCTCGCTCGGCGGGCTGACCGCTACGCCTTCTTCATCGACAACTTCAACATACCACCGCCATTGCCGTCCATACTCCTGGGGCGCCAGACCGCAAAGGCCCGGGTCCATCTCCCATGAAGTCCGATTCGAAGGGCGTTGCTGATTCAGTATCCAGGTGATGGTCTCGTTTCCGTCGGCATCCTGGTTGCTGACGAACCCGAGATGCATCACGTACTCATCGGTGTTCATGACGAAGTTCACTGCACCCCATGCCATCTGGCCATTGCCCTGACAACTGACGACCGTGTTGTTTTCCGGGCTGCGCAACACGGGCGCATCCAGGCGCAAGGGAGACGGGGTCGCTGTCGGAATTGCGGTCGGAACCGGCGTAGCGCTCGGCGTCGGGCTTGCTGTCGCACGCGGTGTCGGTGAAGCAGATGCTGCCGTCGGGGCAAGCGCCACGGCCGGCGACGCCTCAGCGTCAGGTGCTGGAATGATCAGCGTTTGGCCAGGACGCAACAAGCGAACCTGTTCGTCCGAGAATCCGTTCGCCAACTGCAGTTCACGGGTCGAGATATTGAAACGATTTGCGATGGTCACAAACGTATCGCCGGCTCGAATGGTATAGGTCTGGGTCAGAGGCGCATCGTCGTCCGATACGATCGTTAAGGTTTCGCCGACTCTCAACGTAAAAGCCTCATTGGGCGCGATGTCGTTGGCCATCATCAGGAGTTCAACCGTAGTGCCAAAGCGCTCGGCAATGCTCAGCAGCGTGTCACCGGCTAAAACTGTGTAGGTGCGAGTCTCAGCCGGCTCAGAGGTCGGCACAAGCGCAATAGCTGCAGCAGATACAGTGCCGGACGGGCTGTCCGGCGTTGCGGTCGGCTGAAGGATCACCAGATCGGCTTCGGCTGTTGCATCAGCGTCGTCTGCGCCGCTAGTGCTGCGTCCGGCCCGGGGCGTAGCGGTCCTCACGGTGGCTACCGAAGTCGCTGACCTCGTAGCGGCAGTTGGTTTTGGCTGCTTTGTCGGGGCACTGGTGGCGGTTGGAGACGTTGTCGGCGCAACCGTCGGTGTTAAGGTCGCTCCTCTGGTCGGGGTGGCAATCGGCGTCTCAGTCGGCGTTGCTGTGGGCGCAGGTTGCGGCGTGTCAGTCGGCAAAGATATGGGTGTATTGGTCGGCAGCATTGCGACAACCGCTTCACCATCCGCGCTGGAGTCCGTGGCGTCAGAATCAACTGCGCTGGCATTGACTGTGTCGAAATTTTCATCTCCCGTCACAACATCGGCCTCGACCAACTCAAGCGCAGGCGTATCCGACTCGGGCGTCATAATGATGGTCATATGCGGATCCATCTCTTGGCCCATGCCTGATACCCAGGCTGCCGCACTGCCGGCCTGGCTCTTTGCCCACGATAGCGGCCCACCCATTCGACTGAGAATAAAGAGCGCCAGGACCAACACGACAACCAGCGGCACAACCCATGTCCAGAACCGAGACGGCGCAGCATGAAGCTCTCGACCGCAATTCGGGCAAATGGTCAAGCTGGATGATGCTTGATGGCCACACTGACGGCAGCGGATTCTCTTAGGACGTTGGCGTAGTTGTTCGCCGCACTCCAGGCAGATCGAAGCGTTGGCATGATTTCTTGCGCCGCAACTCGGACATTGCTGCATGCCGAGTGATTGCGCGCCGACAGATCGGGAGCCGGAACGCGCTGAATCGATTTGCCCGCCCTGTTGAGAAGGGGCCTCATTATGAACCTGGGAAGTGTGGGGAGGTTCATTCGGCTGTTCGCTCATAGATCTAATCTCTGTGGAACCCTAGTTCATGTTGGCGCGAATACCACAACAGAAATCCTGCACCACTACTACTGGTAGGAACTGTATAGGGCTTTTCGCCGGGATTCACTCGCACGGCTGAATAGGATTGGCCTGACCCATTGCCTGCTGCGCCGGTATTTTGTATTGACAAGGGGGGAGTAGCGGCGATTCTATTGTCCAAGGAGGGAGAGCCAATCGATTCCTTCACGCGCAGTCCGAATGTCTTGCACGGTGACGATCACCAACAGCCCAAGCAGCAAAACGAATCCTACCATGTGGACCATTCCTTCACGTTCCGGGTTGATGCGTCTGCCGCGAATCGCTTCCAGAAAAATGAACATCAAGCGACCGCCATCTAGTGCCGGTAGCGGCAACAAGTTTGTAATCGCAAGCGCAGCACTAAGCACGGCAGAGAGTCGAAGGATGGGGAACCAGAGCCCCGTATCCATGGTTGCCGAGACGGCCCCACCCACCATCTGAGCAATCCCAACCGGGCCGCTGAGTTGCGCCTCTGACGGCGACAGAGTCCCCATGATGAGCATCACTGGCAGTTGCAGGACCAGCATGATATATTCTGCTGTACTACGTACACCCTGCCACAGCGCCGAGAGTATCGGCAAAGTGCCCAACGTGGTGATCGGACTGATCTGTACACCCAGGGCGCCTTCACCGGGCGGTGGTTCCGCACGCGGCGTCACGGTGATTGATTCCCATGCACCCTCGCGCAGAACCGTCATCGCAATTGCCTGACCGGCTCGCTCTTTGACGATCTCGTTGAGCGGGTTGTCATACGTGATGGCGATATCGTCGATGGCGTAGACGATATCGCCGCCTTCGATGCCGGAGAATTCGGCTGGGCTTTCCGGCGCAGTCATGTTGATCTGTGTCGTGAGGACAGGTTGATAGTCGCTTGATCCCAGTAGGTCGCTGGTTCTCTCGTCGCCGGAATAGGAAATCTCCACAATCTCCCCCTCACGGCTATAGACCACCAGGCCATCTGGCTCGCCTGCGTCCCCATCACGCTGTAGAACATCGTATTGAAGATCGGGCATGGCATTGACCAATGCTTGATTGCCGTTGATCGACAGCAGGATGTCGCCAGGGACCATCCCCAGATCGGCAGCGGTTGAACCGGGATCAACGGTTGTCAGTTGAGGATATCCGGCTACAGCCGGAAACCCGGCCATGAAACTGGCGCCGAAAAGCAGGACCGCCAGTATCGCATTCATTGCAGGTCCAGCCAGCAGGGTGGCAGCACGCCCGCTGCGGCTGGCCGCATTGAAGGAGCCGGGAGACATGTCGCCTGCATCTTCGCCCTTCATTCGCGCAAAACCGCCGAACGGCAACAGGTTTAGCGTAAAATCGGTTCCGTCATAGGTGAAGAGCTTAACGAGGCGAGGTGGATAGCCCATGCCAAACTCTTCGACCACAATGCCGGAGCGCCGCGCGACCAGGTAATGGCCCAACTCGTGAAAAAACACGAGAATGCCCAGAACAATAATGAATGAGAGTACAGTCATCAACATAGTTTTATCTTCAATTCCTCAATCGTCGCCGAGATATTTCCTAAAATTCCCGCCGTCAGCACCAAATCGTCGGCGCCTACCGTGACTGGTTTGTTTCAGTTTTATCTCAATGTCCAGTGACTCGCTCTGCAGCGTTTCACTCCAAGGCGACGCTGGCGCGCACAAAAGTATACTCGTTGCCAACTTCTTCCTGCAAATGATCCAGCCAGATTATCCAAGCGGGTTCATCTCCTTGAGACCTGATTCTAGCCTCTTGCGGCCATCCTATCAGTAGGCAAGACGACAGCTTCCTGGTCTACCGAATGGCAATCACGTTCCCGAATGTGGTTTCTGCCACCACTATCTATGCGGATATCTATGCCGATATCCGCGTGCCAATCTCAGCATCGGGTTCAGTCAAGATGCGGATAACATTACCCGGCTTCAAACCGCTGCAGACGATGATTTCAATGCCGGGATGACGTTTCACCATGCCAATCGACTGGGCCACCTTGGTAGCCATGCCGCCCGTAACGTCCACGCCGTGGCTGCCGCCCAATCCGGCCTGAAGCGCATCAACCGTCGCTGGTGTTATATGACGAATTCTTGTGGCGTTTGGGTCCACCGCAGGGTCGGCCGAGTAGATTCCATCGACTTCACCCAGTAGAATCAGTCGAGAGGCGGGTACCGAGTGAGCGAGCCAGTCGAATATCTCTTCGGTGCTGGCAATGGTGCCTCCCCGAATCGAATCGAGTGCAACATCGCCGTGAACCACCGGGACCAGACCGTTGGATAGGGCGGCGGATACCGTTGACTCGGGACCCGCTGAAACGACGCCGTCTGTGCAGCGCACGGGAACACTTGGCTGGATCGTCCATGCCGGGATATCGGCTGCGAGCAAGGCAGCCGTGACGATCCGATTGAGCCGGGCCGCGGCATCGGCGACGACGGCAAATCCATACCAATCGGCTTCGCTTCGCACACCGGTACGTGTCTGATAGCGTTTGCCGGCGACGTGACCAAAGCTGCCGGACCCGTGCCCGATGATGAGTCGCAGCCCGGGAATCTGTTCTCTGGCTGCGGCGATTTCCGCGGCCACCCGGTCGATCACATCAAGGCGTGCTGTTTCAGGTCGGCGCTTGTCAGTGATCAGCGAACCGCCTAATTTCAGGTAGAGACAGGGCGACAGAGGATTCTCCTTGGTCATTTCAGCACTCAGTTTCAATATCCTCCCGCGAGTTATCCCAAGATCTCGATGATGGATGCGCCTAAGAGAGAATCTTGCTCCGGCAAGACTGTTCGCGGGTCGAAGAGCAGATGATCACTCTGGATACGGCAGATGACTGGAACAGCAAGCGCACGCAACGCAGTTGCGCAGGTGTCCGGTGATTCGACCGGCAGCGCCAGCAGCTTGGTCGGCAATGTTTCTCCCGGCAGACTGCCGCCGCCGATGGCGCTCTCGCCATCCCAGACCGTACTTGTGATCTGAGCTTCGGCCAACTTCTCTCGCCATGACTCAACTCGTTTCTCCAGGTCCGTCAGCGACGCTGCGATCATTCCCCAGACCGGCACTTCTTCGATGATACGTTGCCGTTGATAGCTATGTAGGGTCGCATCCAACGCGGCCAAGACCATCTTGTCGACGCGCAGCGCACGCGCCATGGGGTGGCGCCGCAGCCGTTCGATCAAGGCTGAGCGGCCGACGATGATGCCGGCCTGGGGTCCGCCAAGCAGTTTGTCGCCGCTAAAGGTCACGATGTCTGCCCCGGCCGACAGGCTTTCCTGAACAGTCGGCTCGGGCGCTAGCCCGTATGCACTCGTCTCCAGCAATGTGCCGCTACCTAGATCATCGATCAGCAACACCGGATCACCCCATTCCTGAAGGCGGCTATGGGCTACATCGGCCAGTTCAGATAGACTCGGCTGGCTGACGAAACCAAGTTGGAGAAAGTTGCTGCTGTGAATGCGCATGACGGCCCCGGTCTCGGTTGAGATGGCGGCGGCGAAGTCGTGCAGATGGGTCCGGTTCGTGGTGCCGACCTCAACCAGGCGGCAACCGCTCTGGCGCAACACATCCGGGATGCGAAACCCGCCGCCGATTTCGACCAACTGGCCGCGACTGACGAGCACGTCGCGATCGGCAGCCAGTGCGGTCAGCACAAGGTAGACTGCGGCCGCGTTGTTATTTACCACCATCGCATCTTCGGCCCCGGTCAGCGCACAAAGCCGTTGCCGTGCGTGATCATGGCGACTGCCGCGCTGGCCGGCGTCCAGTTCGTACTCGAGATTGCTGTAGGCATGGCTGATCTCACTCACAGCCTCTCGGGCCAGCGCGCTGAGCGGCGCCCGTCCCAAATTGGTGTGGATAATGACCCCGGTTGCGTTGATCACGGGTCGCAGCGTCGGCATCGAGAGCGACTCGATGTAGCCGGCGATTGTGATCGGCCAAGAATCCAATTCGGGTGCGGATTCGCCGGCTGCAATGGTATGGCGTGCCTGCTCGAGTGATGTGCGTATGGCCGTGAGGACAAGCGCCTGACCGTTTTTCACCACCAGCGCAGCTATCGCGGGCAACTGCAACAACACATCTACTGAGGGCAGTTTGCGATATTCATTTCCGGCGTTCACTTGGGAATGAGTTTCAGTCAGCATTGTTTCATTATACCGGTTGTTCAGGTTGGAATCCAAGGTTGGACGGCAGATGGGTCCATTTCACACCGGGGGCAGGATTTCACGTGCCGGGGATGGTCCAGGAGATGTCGGCATGATCGAATTGGATTGGACCGTCCCTGGCACGTTGTCTCCCCGAATCTGAAATGCACCCACAGCAGATGGCGTGTGGCAGGACCCGGTTGAGCGCAACAAAAAAGCTGACCATCTGGGTCAGCCTCTTTCGGATTCTATAAATGATGAGAAATCGAGTGACATGTATGTTTTCGATCTCTTGCTCGCTGCGATCCGTGTTCGTGTGGGCGAAAAGGGACTCGAACCCCTGACCTCCTCGGTGTAAGCGAGGCGCTCTAACCAACTGAGCTATTCGCCCTCTCTGACAATCATATCGCCAAAGGTTCTGACAATATATCGGTTTGCGACCTGTTTGTCAAAACAACAGGCAAACGAGGCCGATCTACACCCGGATTGAGATGCCGGGCGGCTGATATCGTCGACGAGATGAGCGTATCCGGTCAGACCGCCTATTGATGAGGCCACGCCTCCTTGGACAGAGCTTTCGGACAATACACGGGGGGACAATCTCTGATTGTCCCCCCGTGTCAGTCTTCAGATTGTTGATTGTCTACCTGTTTTTTCACTTATTGTTCTGCGTAAGGGGTCGCATCATCATGATCGGAAGCGTCAGGTGGTGGCTGAGGTATTCAGCCGTACTGCGGTGGAGCAGCCGTTCGATTCCTGAACGACCATGGGTTGTCATGGCAATCATGTCAACATCTGTGCTATTAATGTAGTTGAGTATCGCTTTGCCCGGATGGCCATTGAAGCGAATCACAGTATTAACTTTGTACCCATCCTTTTCCAGCTCTTGCACATCCGATTGGAGCTCGCGTTGCAGATCGTACGCCTTACTATCTCGCTCCTGACTGGCGTAAATGGGGTGTTGCGTCTCAATGACGTCCCCGCGGGATTCGTACATCGGTACTTTGGAGTCAGGCGCCGCCGGTCTTGTCGGTCGTCCGACACGACCGCTGGGAGCCTCAGCTACGCGGATAAGCGTCAGTTCGTTCTGCTCTGCAGGAAGATACTCCCGAATGCAGTCAAAAACCTGACACGAGAATTCCGATCCGTCAACAGGAATCAGAACTTTATGCTTTGACATCTATCAGTCTCCTTTGACAACTGAATCATCATTGATCCACGACTTAACACTACCTATAGTATGCCTCAATCGGGCGGAAAACGAAAGGGTGATCTGTCCTGTGATCTTGGGGACATTCGTCCCGATCCGGGATCATTGAGATACAATGTTTTCTCTCCGATGCGCTCCCAAGAACCAATATGAGGCCGCGTGATTTGACGTAAATATGGGGCTGCTCTATGATCTCGAAGATCGGCGTGGTGAAGTTTGATTGATGTTCGGATCTCACCACGTTCGACCATGAGCAATCGATAAAGAATATAGTGAACGGTCATGAAGCCAGTGGTACCCTCTATGTCTCAAATCCAGCGCATCGGGATTCTACACCATCCGAAAAAACCAGCGTCGATGTCTCTGGCGAGGGAAATCGGCGAGCATCTGAGCCGTTCAGGCGTTCGCCATATCTGGCATGAATCAGCATGGCAGGAAGAGGCAGTACTCGGCCACCTGGATCGTGTCGATCTTCTGATCACGCTGGGTGGGGATGGGACACTATTGCGCGCTGCACGCATGGGGGCTGCCTACAAGACGCCCATGCTGGGGGTCAAGATGGGTCGGCTCGGGTTCTTGGCCGAGATCATGCCGGATGCCTGGGTCGAACCGCTGCAACAGGTTTTGCAGGGCGACTACTGGCTGGAAGAGCGTCTGATGGTCAACGCACGTGTGGAGCGGCCAACAGGCGTCGATGGCCAAAGAGAGGTGCTCTGCCAGTACGATGCCCTGAACGATGTCGTGTTGAGCCGTGGCGAGATGGCTCGCGTGGTGCGAATCAGTGCAGAACTGGATGGAGGCTACCTGACGACCTACACCTGTGATGGTTTGATTGTGTCGACTGCCACCGGAAGCACGGGATATGCGCTGGCAGTAGGAGGCCCAATACTGCCGCCGGAATTGCGCAACATCTTGGTCATCCCGATTGCACCGCACTTGAGCATGGACCGGGCGATTGTGCTCTCCGAGGGGTCGGAAGTGCGGCTGGAAGCATTTGCCGACTATCACCCGATGCTGACAGTCGATGGCCAGGTGGTTGTAGAGTTGCTGGACGGTGACCAAGTTGTCGTCGTCGGCAGCCCGCACAAGGCACGCTTTGTTCGATTTGATGACCATAGTTACTTTCATCAATCCTTAATGGATAAGCTGCGTTGGACCGATGGCAGGAAGAGAGATAATGACAACTGAAGCGATAAGAGAACAGACCCCGACAGAAGAGGTGCTCCACTGCAAAAACCATCCCGACCGGGAGACGCTGTTGCGGTGCAACAAATGCGGTGAACCGATATGTCTCGATTGTGCAGTGCTCACAGATGTCGGGTATCGTTGTAAGGACTGTATTCGTAGCGTTCAGAATAACTATTTCAATGCGCTGACCAAGGATAATCCGATTGCGTTTATCGTCGGCTTCTTGGTTACGGTTGTCGCCACACCGATCATCGGGCTTATCCTGCCCCGTTTCGGATTCTTCTTCGGCTCAATCATTGCTGTCATGATCGGCTCCAGTGCCGGCGGTATTCTGGCACAGATTATCCGTAGTTCCGTTGGCAAGCGTAGAGGCCGCAAACTGCGCTATTTCGCCATGGCAGGTATTGTGTTGGGGGTTCTCATTGGCAGTCTGATTGTGCTGGCGATGACGGGCCTTTTCCCGCTGCTGACCATTCCGATGCTTGTGTTCACCGTGCTTGCGCTGGGCACAGCTCACCAGTTGCTGCGTACCTAGATATCAGCAACTGCTGGTTCTTTTTCCACGACGGGAATCGGCCGGATCTTGTTTCGATACGGCCAATCGGTCGGGCTCTCGACACGCCTATTTTCGCGCTAACGTTTGCCTTCGACTTTCTGCTATGCTATTATGCTTTTCATAAAGTTTCTGACTGTTAAGGCTGTTCCGGCGTGGCACTGGGCAGCGGAACCATAGCATATTGCACAAGGTGTTTTGCACAAGGTTGTGGTACGCAGTCGAAGCAGGTTTGAAGTCGATCCCATCACATCAAGTATCCTAACCATTGCAGGGAGATATCGACGTGGGTATTCGCGCCTCCTGGCTTATCACAATCCTATTGTTGGCGGCGCTGTTTGCCGGCTGCACCCGCGAGCGACCCACGCCAGAGCCTGCCGACGCGGTTGAACTTCCGGCTCAGTCCGTTACCGCTGAGCCGGAAGCCGATGCGATAAAGCCTGAAGAAGAGGTCGTGGAGCCTCAGGTTGTCCAGTTGACATTGGAAGCTGAGGACGAGGATGGGACGCCCGCTCCAGACGAAGAAGGAACGCCTGAAGTATTCCAATACATTGTCGAACCCGGGGATACGTTGCTTTCAATCGCATTGGATTTTGGCACTGAACTCGAAGTCATCAGGGAACGAAACAATCTTTTCAGCGATGAGATTCAGGTTGGCATGCCGCTGCTGATTCCCTATGTAGAGGGTGTCTATGTACCTGGTATGCCGACACCGACGCCCGGACCTGTTCTTTACATAGTAAAGGCGGGCGATACACTCGGCTCTATTGCTTTGCAGTTCGGCGTTGAGCCGCTTGCGATTGTCGAGGCCAGCGGCCTAATTGACCTTAACTCGCTAACCATTGGCGACGAGTTGGTCATCCCGGGTTATCAGCCGACTATATCCGACGAAGAATCAACGGGAAGCGGTGGAGGCACTTCCGTTTCCGGTCAAACACACGTCGTGCAGGTTGGCGAGTCGTTGTACGGTATCGCTGAGATTTACGGGGTTGACCCCAATGCGATCGCCGAAGCGAACAATGTCAGCAACTGGAATGTGCTGCGTGTGGGTCAAGAGCTCACGATTCCCGGCATCAGCGACCAGGAGTTCTATGCATTGCGTGGTCAGACTCACGTTGTTCAGTCGGGGGAGAGCCTGTCTGAAATCGCTGTCCAGTACAATACGACGGTGAGCGAGTTGATTGAAGTAAATGGCCTCACGGATCCCAATGCCATCACGGTTGGGCTAGAGCTGATTATTCCTGAGTAGCCTTCGCATCGGCTGATGCCGGTTGCAGTATGATTCGAAAATATCGATGCCCGCCGGCATGCCGGCGGGCATTTTCATTGTGAGCCCAACAGGATTTCATGTGGCCCGCGTAGCTATTGTCGCCTGTTCCAGCGCTTTAGCAGGATCCCCCATGCAATACGACGCCTGAATTATGGATCCTCGGATGGAGCAGCGTTCAGCAATTCCGTTGAGACAGGCAGTGTTCCGATCTGTTCAAGATTTGCGACCATGGATGTCGTGAACACCCAGCCGGTGCGGCCATCAGGCAAAATAACCTGGGTCCATGCGCTGTCGATCGTGCGCGCGATGGCCGGGAATGTCGCCCCTTTGTCCAGCAATGCCAGTGACTCGGATTCTGTCGTTGTGGAACTGCGTACGTTGATCTGGTATGTGCGCGGCACCGTGATTGTCACCGAATGCTGAGTGAGCGTTGGGGGTGCGGTTGTAACTGAGGCTGTCGATAGAGTAGGCAGCGGTTCCTGGGGAGGAAATGGCGTAGGCGTAGTCGGTTCAGGAGTAGCAGGCACCGGTGTTGCGGTTGCTTCCTTTGCTATGGTGACATTGGCGGCTCGGCTGGCAATGGCTTTAGAAATGAGCGAGGCGCTGTTTTCGAGAACGGAATCGCCCTCGATCTCCGGAGCGCTGAGTGCCGCGGCGAGTTCCCTTGTCATCAGCTCAGCGCCTGCAGCCTCCACTAGCTGAACCGGTGACCCATCGAGCTCAGGTTCTGTCGTCGGAGCGTCTGCCGTAGTTGGAACAGGGTTGGCGGGCCGATGAACACCAATCTGCGATTCCTGGCTCTCAGTTGCTTGAGCGTCCAACGGTGGTGGTGCAGTAGCGGTCGGCGCCGTTTCCACCTCTATTTTCGAACTTTCCAAAGTGGGGACGACAGTTGGGAGAATCGCTGTGGAGGGCCCGGCGCTCGGTTTGAGTGTTGCTTCCACAATTCGGCGCTGCTGAGTGGCCGCTGTTCTCTCAGGCGACGCCGCTCCTAGCATGGCCCATGCAGCATAGACAGCAACGAGTAGCACAACGAGCGCCGTGGCGAAGGAGACGAAGCGACTCGGACGAGACGCTGTCGGCGATTGGTTGACTACCTCCATACGAATGGTGGACCGGGCTCGAACTCCGTTGAGATCGATGTCTAGCCAGTTCTCCACCACTTGACCGACGGGAAGCGATGCGGTACGCGCTTCGACATAGAGAAGCATAGGCAGCGGCTTGGCGGGATCCATGCGCTCACCCTTGGTAATTGCAAACCAATCGACGCCGTCTTCGATGTGAAAGTTGAGGGCCTGGGCAAAACCGCCGACATTGTCGATCCGGAGCTGAGCGTACGCACGTTCCCCGTGGACCACCGCTCCCAGATCAACCTGTTCCGGATAGATCACCGGCAAGGGTGGCCGTCTGTCAGAAGCGAGCCTCAACCCTCGCGAGCCATCTCCATGCAGCGCCTCGTACGCCTCATTGATCTCTTGGAGCTTCTGCTCTGCGTAGGCCTTGTCTTCGGGTTTGGGATAACGGTCAGGGTGGAATATCCGAACGAGTTGCCGGTATCGATCTTTGATCTGTTGCGGCGAAGCGTCCCGCGGGAGGTCTAGGATTCGATAGAAGTCTTTCATACCATGACGTTTCTAGCAGCGAGCCAACGATGAATGGGCAATGGTGCTTCGGGTACCATTGTACACGGCAGACCAACCATCAGCATAATGTAATTCGTAAGGTTGCTAGCCGAGATCGATATACTTACGCATGTCGACCAAAGGATGCTACAATCTCTGAGGAGTTTTCGCTGTTGCAGTTTGAAATGGTCCGTGCTCTCCCAAAGTTCCCGGCACGGACCACAAATGGAATCGCATGGCCGGCATTCAGTTGGGCCGTGCCGGAGACATTGGTGGAGTAGGTCCGGTGGATTGGCCCAGGCATCTTGCTTGAAGTCTCGGAGGAGTGAAGCGAGCGTATGAAACGAACGACCACAACCTCATTCGGCACGAGCAAGCGTGAATCCCACGATTCCTCTGCTTTCTATGAACGTAACCTCTATCAGGATCTGTTCCGCGAGCAGGCATCCCCCGCGCAAATGCGTGTCGATATCCCATCCCTGGAAGGCTGGAGCGACCAGATCTACCGCCAGTCGGCCACCGAAATGGACTCGATTCCCGACAATGGTGTCGCGCTGGCTTTCACGTCGCCGCCTTACAACGTGGGGAAAGACTACGACGACGACATGGGAATGGCCGAATATCTCGACTTGATTCGTAAGGTTGGTGAGGAGATATATCGGGTGCTGCGCCCCGGCGGGCGCTATGTCATTAACATCGCCAATCTGGGCCGCAAGCCCTATGTGCCGCTCCACGCCTTTTTCTACAATATCCATATCGAACTCGGCTACCTGCCCATGGGCGAGATCATCTGGCAAAAGGCCAAAGGCGCAAGCGGCAGCTGCGCCTGGGGCAGTTGGAAGAGCGCCAAGGCGCCCCGCCTCCGCGATGTCCACGAATACCTGCTCATTTTCGCCAAGCAGGACTATTCGCGCCCGGACAGAGGCGAATCCGATGTGGAACGCGATGAGTTCATGGCGTCGACATTGTCGATCTGGGAAGTCCCGGCCGAGTCGGCCAAACGGGTCGGCCACCCGGCCCCCTTTCCCGTCGAACTAGCAGCGCGCGTCATCCGACTCTACTCCTACGTCGACGACGTGATCCTCGACCCCTTCATGGGCTCCGGCTCGACCGGAGTCGCCGCCGTTTGCAATCAGCGCCACTACGTCGGCTACGATATTTCGCCTGAGTATTGTGACCTGGCGCGAGAGCGCATTCGGTCAGCGATAGAGCGCGGATGACGCGAATCCGCCTGCGGATGATGTCGGGGCATGTGATAGGCGGCGGATAGACCATCAATGTCGGTGAAAAAGACCGCTGCCGCCGATCAGGTGCCCGCCATGGTCACCGGCAACACGACGAGACGGGCACGAGAATGGGCGGCTAGACCGTTAAAGAAATTGAGTATGATTCCCGTCCATACTCATGCCCCTACCGTTGCCAATTCATTCAATTCGTGACACATCAGATCGGAGTCTCACCATGCCCGGCATGATCACTGCGCCCCAACCCATCGCCGTCGAAGAAGGGGCGAAAGTTCTGATGGGCGGCGGCAATGCCTTTGACGCCGCGGTCACCGCTGCCTTCGTGCAAATGATCGTGGATCCGCAGATGTGCGGCATCGGCGGCTACGCGCTGCTGACTGCGCATGTGGCTGGTACACACGCCCCGGTGGCCATGGATGCGCCGGCGTTGGCCGGGGCCAGGACATCACCTGAAATGTGGGTGGATAAGGTCATTGGCCCCAACCCGGATGGATGGGGTTTCTTCCTGGAAAACAAGGTCAACGACGTTGGATACACTTCGATCTGTACGCCGGGTACGGTCAAAGCGCTGGCGGCCATCCTCTCGCGCTGGGGGACCATCTCGTGGGCGGAGGCCATTGCGCCTGCCGCACGCATAGCTGATGAAGGATTTATGGTTCGGCAACAACTGGCCAAACGGTGGGAAGAGAGGCGGGCATATCCTGAGGCGGCTTCTTTTCTCGACTATATTGAGGCGAACCAGGAAGCCAGTCGCATCTACCTTGACGAAAACGGGTCGCCCTATGGCATGGGCGATCATCTGCGCAACCCTGACTACGCCCGCACGCTGCGGCATCTGGGCGAACAGGGCGCTGAGGATTTCTACACCGGTGAACTAGCCCGCTTGATGGTCAATGACCTGGCCGCAAACGGCTCCTTTGTCACCGCCGAGGATCTAGCCGACTACGCAGTGCGCGATGCGCCTGCGGTCACCGGAACTTACCGCGGCTACGGTATCACCTCCAGCATGGCGCCCCATGGCGGGCCGACGCTGATCGCCATCCTCAACATTCTGGAAGGCTATGATTTGGCGGCGATAGGCCATAACTCGCCTGACTACATCTATACAGTCGCCATGGCCATGAAGGCCGCTTTCGTGGACCGCAACGCGTTGATCGCTGACCCCGAGTTCAATGATGTACCCGTAGATTGGATGATTTCCAAGGAACGCGCCACCTACTGGCGGAAACGAATCGATGCCGGCGAACCCATCGAACCGGACCCGACACCGGCCGAGTCACCCCACACCACCCACGTTACGGTGGTCGACGATGCCGGCAATTGCGTCTCGCTAACCCATTCGCTGGGAAACTCGTCGGGCGTGATCACACCGGGGCTGGGCTTCATGTACAATAACTCGATGATCAATTTCTACCCGCTGCCCGGCCATCCCAACTCCATCGAACCGCGCAAGAGCCGCAGCACCGGCATGGCCCCGACCATCGTCTATCAAAACGACACCCCCCGGCTTGTGCTCGGCTCGCCGGGGGCCAGCCGTATCATCACATCCAACGTTCAGGTGATCGTCAATGTGCTCGACTTCGGCATGGGCGTCGCCGACGCCGTCAACGCCCCACGATTCGACTGTCAGGTCAACGATATTCGCTGTCATCTACGCATTCCCGAATATATCTGCGCGGAGGTGCGTAATCGCCATCCCATTCGGCGTATCCCCCAGAGCCACGGCGGCTTTGCCCTGGTTCATGCCATCGAGATCGACCCGGAAACCGGTCGCCTCAGCGGCGCAGCAGATCCCGGGGCCGATGGCATGGCATTGGGCGTTTGAATGGGGCCGCCTTCAAAACAGGATGTCAACGGTCGGGGCATGAGTACGGGCGGCAATCAGGGTCGATCTTTCCGATCGATCGCTCCACCCGTTCTCGTGCCCGTCGGATCGTATTACCGGGGGCCATCCAGGGCATGGGAGCGGCGGCGGACAAACCATGTGAACACGGAGGCAGCGACCATCCCCCTCCCATGCACATACGCGTTTTTTTCGATCTGTTCGGACCCTCAATCCATCGGATAGACCATTCCCCACTGTGCACGCAGATCGTCCATGGTCTCCATCAGAGAAAGCGTCTCATCCAGGGGCATGACGTCGCTCTCCAGTTTTCCCGCCTTCAGGCAGCGATGGACCTCGTCAGCCTCGTAGTTGTATCCATTGCCCTCGAACGGAATAACAATCTCCTTGGGATCTTTGCCCGACCGCTGCAATGTTAGGGTCGTCGGAATCCAGAAGGGCGGATGAATGCGGATCAGTCCGTCGGTCCCCATGATGACGGCGTCGTGGGGCGACGACGTGCGCACGGCCGAATGCAGCACGGCCAATTGACCGCCTTCGTAGCCCAGGATCATGGCCGACTGTTCATCGACGCCGGTCTCGCCCAACTCGGCCATTGATGCGACACGCTCCGGCTTGCCCAGCAGCATAGAGGCCAGCGACAGCGGGTAGATGCCCACATCGAGCAGCGCGCCGCCACCCAAGGCTGGGTTGAAGGTCCGGCGATCCGCATTGAAGGCCGCACGGTAGCCGAAGTCGCCGCTGATCATCCGCAGGTCGCCGATCACGCCTTCTGCCACCAAACGCCGCACTTCCACCATCAGTGGAATGTAGCGAGTCCACATGGCCTCCATCAAGAAGACGCCGCGTTCGCGGGCGAAGTTGATGGCCTCTCGGGCTTCCCTTGCATTGATGGTGAAGGGCTTTTCGCAGAGCACAGCCTTACCTTCGCTCAGGCAGGTCAACATGTTCTCTTTGTGCAGCGAATGGGGCGTGGCGATATAGATGGCGTCTACATCCGGATCGGCGGCCAGTGCTTCGTAGCTGTCATGTCGTACGGGGATGTCGAACTCATCGCCGAACTGGTTGGCGCCCTCAATGCTGCGCGAGCCGACAGCGACGGCTTCAGCATCATCCAGTGCGGTCAAACCGGTGGCGAACTTGTGGGCGATGGTACCGGTGGCCAGAATACCCCAGCGAAGTTTCTCAGTCATAGTTTCCTCTTGGTATGGATGACATGTTGGTGATCGATAAGTAGCGGGTTTATGGGCATGTTTCCGGTGAAATTTGCCATAGATTCACACAGATGAAAAAGGATGAGACACAGACGATCATCAGAATAGTCTGGACATCATTAAATCATCTGTGAAAATCTGTGACGAAAAGACCTTCCCCCTGGACTTGTCAGTGGCTATCGCCCCATCCAACCGCCGTCTACGACGAGGATCTCGCCGCTGACGTAGTCCGAGGCGGGCGAGGCCAGGAAGACGACCGGCCCCTTGAAATCGGCTGGATCACCCCAGCGGCCGGCCGGAATGCGCTCGAGGATCGACTTACTCCGTTCCGGGTTGTCCTGCAGTGCCTGGGTGTTGTCGGTGCGGACGTAGCCGGGGGCTATGGCGTTGACCTGCACGCCCGAACCGGCCCACTCATTGGCCAGCGCCTTGGTCAACTGGCCGACGCCGCCCTTGCTGGCCGCATAGCCGGGCACGGTGATGCCACCCTGGAAGGTCAGCAGCGAAGCGGTAAAGATGACCTTGCCCGCGCCGCGCACCACCATCTCCTTACCGAACTCGCGGCTGAGGATGAATTGCGCGCTCAGATTGACATCGATGACCTGGTCCCAGTACTCATCGGAATGCTCGGTCGCGGGGTTGCGTTTGATGGTCCCCGCGTTGTTGACCAGAATATCCACAACCGGGAAGTCGGCCTTGACTTCGGTGATGAAGGCATAGAGCGCGTCGCGGTCGGCAAAGTCGCAGGCATAGCCCTTGAACGAACGCCCTAGCGCTTTCACGGCCTGCTCGACCTTGCTGCCCGACGATTCCAGCGTAGCGCTGACGCCGACGATATCCGCTCCGGCCTCCGCCAGCCCGACGGCCATGGCCTTGCCGATGCCCCGCTTGCAACCGGTCACCAATGCCGTCTTGCCGGTCAGATCAAATTGTTGCAGTACAGACATGGATCATTCCTCCCTAAAAAGAAGGTCATGGAGAGAGATGTAGTAGACAAAATGAATGACATCGATGGCGGATTTTGCGGATAAGGCTGATTCCGGCGGATTTTTCCAAAAAATATCCGCGGCGATCCGTTTGATCCGCAAAATCAGCGTTCTATCCTCAGCTACGCCTTCAGTAGGATCTTCATCACAGCCCCGCCGCTTTCCATCTGCTGGAAGCCGGCTTTGAGCTCGGTCAGCGGGTGGACGTCGGTGATGATCTTGTCCAGCGGGATGGCTCCGGCTGCGGCCAGTTGGATGGCCTGGGCGAAGTCTTCGCTCTCGTAGACGCGTGCGCCCAGCAGTTGCAGCTCTCGCCAGAAGAAGCGGAAGAGGTCGACTTCGGGCGCCTGGCCGAAGATGCCGACGATGACGATGCGGCCGCGTGTGCGCGGCAGTTCGGTCATGACCGCGGCGCCAGCCTTCGAGCCTGTCACCTCGAAGACGATATCTGCACCCGCGCCGCCGGTCTGCTCGTCTACATAGGCGGCCAGATCGCCCTCCATCGGGTTGAATGCGTCCAGACCAAGCCCCCTGGCCAGTTCCAGCCGGAAGGGGTTGATCTCCGAGAGCAATACATTTGCACCGGCATTCTTGGCCACCAGTGCCACCAACGTCCCGATAGGACCGCCACCCAGGACAACGGCATACTCGCCGGCCTGGACATTGCCCATGCGCACATCGTGACAGGCCACAGCCAACGGCTCGATCATGGCCCCGTGCTGGAGCGAGAGGTTGCCGGGCAGGTGATGCAATGTGTGCGCTGGCACGGTCCAGAAGCTCTGGAAGGCGCCCGGCGTGTCGATGCCCAGGAACTTGAGGTTTTGGCAGATGTGGCTGTGCCCTGCACGGCAGGCCGGGCAGTCACCACAGGGGTCCAGGGGCATGACGGCCACCGGGTCGCCGACGGCAAAGCCGTCTACGCCCTCGCCGATAGCTGCCACGGTGCCCGACACCTCGTGTCCCATAATTTGGGGAAAGGTGACACGCTGGTCCATGACGCCGTGGTAGATGTGTAGATCGGTGCCGCAGATACCGCAGTGGGACACCTTGAGCTGCACTTCGCCGGGGCCGGGTGCAACGGGCGTACACTCGCCGACGCGGATTACTTGATCGCCTTCGTAGAATACGGCTTGCATCATTTCTCCTCCAGAGTATCTTTGAATTGTAGTCATCATTCAGCCACATCGATCCCCGCTTCGTCAATCTCGACCATCAGCTCTTTTGATCAATTCGGCTGGCCTTTCTGCGATCATGATCACCGGGGCGTCGATGTTGCCGGTCGTGATTGTTTACATGACTGATGGCGAACTACATCGTTCAGTGGCGCAGGGTCGGCCGGCTACGTGCTCGCTGGTCGGTTGAGCGAAGCCCCTGAGGTGAACTTCGTCGCATCGTTTGGCTTTCCCGGTCTATGTGCCCAACGCGGAAACCGGCGTGAGTCCGGACGAAAAGCAGGCGATAGTGCATTACGCCGCGGCTTCTTGCCATGTGCTCTCCAGTAGTTTACGCTTTTTGAGCAAAACTGTCATTCTAGGTATCTCAAACCTGTCTAGTGAATCCCGGTGGCAATCCCAATACGGCTTCTACCAGTGGTAGAGGCGCTGGATTTCTGTCGTCGTATTCATGCCTACATGAACGAGAAGGAGAACGCATGCGAGCATTCATCACTGGCGCAAATCGAGGAATTGGACTGGAGTTTGTTCGCCAGTTGGCGGCCCGGGGCGACCAGGTCTTTGCAGCCTGCCGGCAGCCCGACAAAGCCGAGGCGTTGAACGAGTTGGAGGCGCAACATGACGATCTCATCTCGATCATTGCGCTGGAGGTCACCGAACCGGATTCAATTGCTGCAAGCTATGCCGCAGTCAGTGCGCAAACAGATGCGCTCGATCTGTTGATCAACAACGCGGCCATCGCAACGGCCGACGGAGGATTGGGCAACTTTGACATGGAGGTCATGAAAACGATCCTCATGGTCAATGCCGTCGCGCCGATGCTGGTGATCGAGCAGTTTCTTCCATTGCTCAAAGCCGGTGTCGAGCCGAAAATTGTCAACATCTCCTCCGGCGCGGGTTCGATCGGTGGTCGAAATTGGATCCGCCCCTACAGCTATGGCGCCAGCAAGGCAGCGCTCAATTTCTACACACGCAACCTATCCTTTGATATCAAAGATGCGGGCGTGATAGCGATTGCGCTGACTCCCGGCTGGGTACGAACGGACATGGGCGGGCCGAATGCAGATATTGCGGTCGAAGAATCGGTCAGCAAGGGGCTGGAGGTGATCGACGGCCTGACCCTGGATGATTCGGGCGAGTTCTTTGATTATTCGGGAGAAAGCATTCCCTGGTGATGGCAGCGCCGGTTCTCCGGAATGTCGCCTGCGTGGAGTCTCACTTTGCTTTACCTTCTATAGATGTTCAGATAATGATCCGTGGTTATTGAGCGAGAACGAGAACGAGCACGAATCTTTTTCTGAACATCGATAGATCGAGGTCTTGATTGTTGTCCATTTCGCTTGGCTGGTTAGGCTTTTCCAAAATAGAGACTATACGGGAGTTGGCAAAGCCTCAAGCCATTCCAGGCAAAGATTTCCTTGCAACGGTTATTTGTCTCTCTGGAATGGCCTTAGGTTAGGCGGAATGCCGTTCCGCCCTACGGAAACCGGCAGCATGCCGCGAAGGACGGATGGGTATTCCGTCTGGCAAAGCAACGCATTGCACCACCGGACCGCCGCAGAACTGGGCGACTCTTTTTGCTGCCGCGACAAATAGTGAATGGCACTGCATCAGGCATTGATCGAAGCGTCGTTGTCGCCCTTTGAGAAGATGTGGGTGGAAAAACGGACGGCTGGATGAGACAAGCGCCAGTCACCTGGGTCTCGACACGCACAAATGACTTGGGTGTGTTCAAACTCAGTTGAGAGAACGCGCAGGCTGAGCTTGTCGAAGCCGGGTCGACCCGCCTAGGCCTTCGATGAACTCAGTTTGCGGCCAGCCAAGTGTTACAGCAACGCCCGCAGTTGGCCGGCTAGCCCATCTGTAGCGTGGACCAATTCCGCCTCCCGGTAGAGGTGCTCAAATCGCGACAGATCACACGCTGCCAGTACGGTCTGCCAGGCCAATGCCGGCGGCAGCAACGAATGAAAGCGCCCCAGGTTCAGAAAAGGAATGGCCTCTGGGGCCAGCACGCGCAGGTGACGGAACGCCAGCGCTTCGTCCCAGGGCGGCAGCCGGCGCATGCGGCCATGCACGTAAAGCACATGCGCGTTGATCACCTCCACATGTGCGGCAGAATAGGCGTGCTCTCCTTGCAACATCGCCGCCATCCAGCGACCATAGAGATCACCCCAGAAGTGGCAGACCCACGTGCCCTGGAGATCCTGGATCACAGGCAGCATGGGCCAGGCGACGCCAAAATGGCCGGCAACCGCTTGGCCCATGGGCAACGACACGGTCATGGGCGCGGCGCCCGGCTTGAACGTTTCGTCGGGCACGCCCTTACCGCCCATGCGCAGACCGATGCGATAGCGATCTCGCCAGGCCACTGCCCACGTTCGACCTCCCAGCTGCAACGTTGGTCCGCGCACCTGAGATCGCTCCATACGCGCCAAACTGCGTCCGCTGTAGTCATCCACGATGAGTACTGACAATGGGTCCGAACCGATGTTGCTGTAGATCTCGTGGGCGTCCAGGAGTAAATCTAACTCAGCGCCGGGTCGCCATTCGTTGGGCCGGCCTGGGCGCAGGAAGTCCTGCTGTACAAGTTCGTCCAGGATATTGTGAAGATTGTCGTCGCCTAGATCGACCGGCGAGAGACGACGCAGATCGGCCAGGCGCACGCTGCCCGTTGGGCTCTGCTTCAACAGGCTAAAGACCTGTTGGATCAGGACCGACGGCCGAAAGAGGTACTCCGGCTGAAAATCCGTCTCAGCATTCCGATCTGAACTGCCGATCACAGGTTCAATCTCTTCCGTGTTCGCCCCTGCTGTTTCCGTCCTTACTGTCGCTGTGGCCGTCGCTACTGACCCGCCGGCCAGCTCAACCAATGCCCGAAACTGAATCTCCTCCAGCGGATCGCGCGCCAGACAGAGCACACGGCTCACATTGCTGCGTCGATTGCCACGGCCGATACGTTGCATGAATGATCCCAGCGACGGAGGCGGACCGGCCAACACGACATCATCGATGCTGCCGATATCGATGCCCAATTCCAGCGTCGATGTGCAGACGCAAACAGCCGTACCCGCCTGGGCAAAGTCCTCCTCTACCGTACGCCGCATGGCCGGATCCAGGTTGGAATAGTGAACGAAAACTGCGGCCTCGTAGCCGAGATTCCGGCGCAGATAGGCCGCAGTCTGTTCGACCTCGCGCCGGGTGTTGCAGAAGAGCAACGACTTGCGCACCGGCGGCACCCCCCATGCTCGCCAGAGTAACACCTTGGCCGCATCCTCCAGTTTTGGGGCCGGAAAGATAGCGACGTCGAGATCACGTCTGCCGGACACTTCGATGATGGCGGGTTCTCGCTCATCGGCCGCCAGGTAGCGCGACGCTACGCCCACCGGATCGGAGACCGTGGCCGACAGGGCCACCCGTTGCAACTGCGGGTGGCGATTCAGTAGTGGTTCGATCTGTAATGTCTGCCGGTAATAGTAGCTGCGAATGGTCTCGATGCGGTTGAGCAGACAACGCACCTGATCCCCGCGTGGGCCGCCATCAAAGAGGTGGATCTCATCAATTATCACAGCTTGAAGTTGGGCAAAAGAACGAGCAGTGCGCGTTAGGAGCGAATCGGTCGACTCTGGGGTGGTGATGAGCACGCTCGGCAATCGTGTAAGCGGGCCGGTATCGCCACTCTTCATAGCCAGCGATATGGCAAGCGCCTCCATCGGCATCCGCAGCCGCTCGTACAGGTCACGGACCAATGCCCTCGTAGGCGAGAGGTAGAGGATGCGCAGGTCGGTCTCAACACTGTTTGAACCTTTCGAGGAATCTGTGGGGTAGCCCACTGGCGGGTCTTTGACAAACGACGCCGCCGACAGCAGATGTCGTTCCAGGAGTGGCGCAATAGCGGCTTCAGTCTTGCCGGCGGCAGTGGCGGCCATCACTAAGGAGTTCTCGCCGTTTAAGATGGGCGGGATGGCCAACAACTGAATGTCTGTGAAGTTCCCATGCTTTGCAAAAAAGACCGGCCACGTGTGCGGCAATCGGTTTTTCAGATCGCCCGGCGAGGAGTCTGCGTTCATAACATCTGGCTGCGCAACTCATCCAGCAGGTCGACAATGGGATAGTCGGGGTAGAGGTAGAGGAGATCATAGAGTTCGACGGCCAAACGTACCATGGCACGGGTATTTAGACGTCCATTGTGCACGCCCAATGCCAAATGTTCCGCAGCACCGCGCCGCAACTGTCCCTGACGCTCGCCCGAACCATAGTCGTAGGCCTGAGCATGGTAGCCCATCAACTGCTGGAGAAACTGGCCGATCTCCTGCGCAGAATGGTGCGGATCGAGGGTCAGAATCTGGTCGCCGTTGAGCCAAGATTCCAGCGGCATCTGGTCGTCGCTGCGGGTGACGGTGAAGAGGAAAAATAGCGACTGGCGATCATTGTAGGCCAGCGGATAGTCGCGCCATCGATGCTGTGGAAAGGCGTCGTCGGTGATCCGCGACTGCCGATCCTGCATGGCGGCGTAGATGACGGCGCTGAAAAAGGCCCCGGCCTTGGGTCGCTGATAGGGATAGAGCAGCGAGTAGCTCTCTGCCTCGTCGATCAGGACGCAGAGGCCGCTGTAGCCTACCAGGCGTGCCATCACACTGACGCCGGAGAGCAAATAGGCGATCTGGCGGGCGTTGTGGCCGACACGATAGATGGAAGGGAAGCGTATCTTGCGCGGCGTGGCCCGGTTCATGAGCTTGAGACGTCGGCCGCCCATGAGCCACTGCTGCCAGGCCAGCTTCTGGCGCGTTGACGAGAGACCGTCCAGCGCCTGCAGCGCCACCACCAACGGATCGTTCGCCACATCGCCCAGCTCGTCCAACTGGGCGCGCTCGCTGGGCGTGAAAGCGTCCAGCAGCGGGCCGATGCCATGCACGTCGGTATTGGGATAGCGCAGGCTGCGCATGAGGCTGCCGAAGATGTCGAAGGCACGATGGGGGGGCAGCTCGCCCAGGTCGAGACTGGTGGTCGCCACCAGGAAATTGCGTTCCAGCGCCTCCTGGCTGGTCAATTCGACAATGTGGCTTTTGCCGTAACCATAATCGCCCAAGACGGCCCGCGCCGCCCCACCCTGGCCGTGAGCCTCGTTCAGCCCGGCGATGAGGCTGGCCCGCTCTTCCGCCAGGCCGATGGTCAGTTCCGAGACATGCTGAGCCGGGGCCACGCCGACGCGCAGCGCCTCGATCAGGTTACGCGCTTCGTATTGGGTTCGCGTCATGGGCGATGTGTCGGGTAGGGGCAATGGCGCTGGACCAACGGCAATCGTCTGCTCTTCACCGGAGAACTCATGTCGATCGCGTCGGAAGCGCAGTCCGCTGTCGAAGCGCACCATCCACTCTTCGCCGTTGCGATAGAGGGCCACGATCTGTCCTCCGCCGTAGCGGGGATGTTCTACCCGGTCACCCAACTCAACATTCATCGCTTCGTCTGCTCGTTGTTCTTTGGCATCGTCTTGAATCAACTGGTAGAGACGCAAGATCTTGCGTCTCTACATCTGAAATGGAACCAATTCCCCGATCACCTGTCCCCTTTTCGCCACCTCAATACGGCGGCGTCTCCTCACCGCTCAGCTCGTCGACCTGGCCGCGGATGATGGCCATGGCCTCGCCTTCGGAGAGTAGGTGTTCACCCTCGGCGTGTTGACGCGCCAACTCGGAAACAAACGACTTGACGAAGAGGCGCCGATGGCTGATGTCGAGGAAGACGTCACGGGCTACGTTGGCCAAGATGGCGGCGTTGGCCTGCTGCATCTTCTCTTCCAACTTCATCTCGTAGGCAACCTCATAGAGCGGCACAAGCTTCTCTCCGATGGCCAGCATCAGCTCATTCTCGTCCAGATCGAGGTGGTCGATGCCGATGATCGGGCTGAAATGATTGGCGCGGGAGAAGCGGCCGGGTGACCGTAGTCGCTGCTGCAACGCAGGATAGCGTGGCACGATGTCGTTGATGAATTGAGGCGGCGCGGCGTAGACGAACATGGCGCCGGGCAGATCGTCGCGGCAGCGGTCGATGACCTCGCGTAGATTGTCGGTGGCCAGCTTCTCGGCCTTGCCGCCGATGCTCGACATGCGATCAACCTCATCGAAGAGCAGTACCAGGCCGCCGTAGGAGAGGGCTCGAATGGTCTGAGTCAGCGAGCGCAACATGCGGAAGGCATTGGGCCGTGTGATTTTGCCGGTGACGCCCACCTCGCGCAGCCGCTTCGTATCCTCAGGTGTGGTGTTGACGCCGGAAAGCCAGCGCGTAAGTGAATCGAGACGTTCATCTTGCTCACGGATCAGAGCTTCGAAGTAGCCAAGGATGGCATTCTTGTAGGCAAGGCTGTCGATGGCCGCAGTTTCAAGCGTATCCACCAACGCCTGATAGTTGGGGTGGCTCAAGGTCTCCAGGCTGAGCGCATCGCCGCCCACGAAGCGATGCAGCGTGCCCTCAAGGAAGGCGGACAGGCCGCGCTCATCGGTGATGGTCTCGTCTTCCTCATGCCAGACAAGGTTGCGCACCACCGCGGCATAGACCAGCCGCTGGTCATTGTAGGGCGTCTCTACCGGGCTGAGATCTACCTTGGAGACGGCAAAGCCACGGCTCCAGGCGAGATCTTGCAGGCAGTAGAGAAAGTGGGATTTTCCGCTGCCGTAGTCGCCGACCACCATCTTGTAGGCGGCGCCGCCGTCCTGCAAGTAGGAGGAGAAGTAGTACTCATCCAGCGTCTCCAACAATGACCCATTGCCCACGTTAAAATAGGCTACGCCTTTGACCGGCGGCGTGCCCGAACTGCCGAGAATCTCGATGATACGACGCGCTACCGGTCTTGATGGAGTCATGATAGACCTGCCTGTTGAAGAACAATTAGCCGCAGATGGACGAAGATAAACGCTGATGGATTCATGAGATTACAAATGGTTCACGAATAATCCTCTGTGATCTCTGTGCTTCCTCCGCGCCTCTGTGGTGAAGTGTTCGATTCTTACTGATCGAAGGTGATGCTGGCACAGTATTCGCCATCCAGGGCGCTCTTGGGGATCCAGACGCTCTTGGCCGCGCTTTCGGCCTGGCTTTTGGTTGCTCCGGCCAGGTGGAAGGCTAGTTCGTTGCCGTCGACCTCGACCGGCAGTGCTTCCATGGCCAGCACGAGGTCACGCACGAAATGGGCCCGGTCGTAGTCCTTGAATGTACTGCGCGAGGGTGCATTCCAGAAACGCGTCACCTGCCGGTTCATGGTCACCTGGGCAAAGAGTTCGACCAGGTTGATGCGCCCGCCGGAAGGTCGCTGGGACCGTTTTTCGAGCAATTCGATCCATGCAGTGTGCAATTCGCCCACGAATGCCGAGGCTGACTTCAACTCGCGCTGCTCAATCGCCTTGTGCTGGGCATCGTAAGCCTTCAACAGATTGTTGATGGAGAGCGGAATGAGACGGGTCAGCGGCTCCTTGCCGTAGAACCACTGGGCTTTGCGCGCCCCGATGTCGATTTGCAGAACCAGCAAACCTACGTTCAACGTAGGCGGACGCCCTTCAACGGTCAGCCCGCGAGCCTGAAATACGTCTCGCAGATCCTTGGCAAAATCGAAGGCCAATCCATCTAGAGCCTGCTGCGTCTCAGCGGCAAAGGCATTGGTTGCCGCCTGGAGGGAAGCGCTGTCTACTTCACCGGCCGCCGCCTCCAGTTTGACCAGGAGCTTGTTCATGGCCAGCGCGTCGAGCTTCTCCTCGCCGGCAAGCTTGACAGCACGCTTGAGTGCGCCGGTTGCATTGCGCAACGCTTTGAACTGGGGATCGAGATCTGCTTGGGCAACCTCAAGTTGGACTAGAAGATGTTCACTCATGGAATTCTACGCTTTCTGTTTCGCGGATACTGACCTCTGGGCAATGGACTGAAGGTCTTGGATTCTGTGGGAAGCTTAACGTAAAGAACAGGAAATTTCAAGAATGATTGTTCCGTAGGTTATCCGTTCAGCTTGCGGAGCCGATCGGCCATGGATGCGGCGAATTCGGCGCAACAGATCCGGATGAAACGTGGATCTAAGCGTCAATGATGTGATGCAAACATCCGCCGAGATTGTGATATTGTTCACACACGAATGCGAAAACATGATGTACAATATATGTGCAAATGCAGTTCATTTGGTCTTTATGGACGAAGAGACAAATTGTCTGCACGATGAAATCGTTGTTGGCAGACGAAGTCAAAGGTAAGATCGACTTACGTTTCTCGGCAGGGAATCCCGAGATTTTTGGGCGGATAAAGAATTAGGCTCCGCGCCAAACACGATAAGACAGAAGGAGAAAGAACCATGGAATATGATGTGATCATGATGTCTAGAGCGCAGCACGAGGATAAAGTCAAGCGTCTCGCTCAGTCCTATACAGATGCTCAGGCAGATTCAAGGTGGCTGCAGACGGTCTTGGCCAGCGGGTTAACCCGACTCAACGGCTTTTTCGCAACAATTAGCTCTTGGAGCCGGCAGCGCTCCTCTGACACATATGAGCGGAGGCCAGAGTTCGCACCTGTGGTCTTGGATGACAGGCGCGGCGATTCTTGGTAGCTTTTCGGACATGGGGTCTGGCGGGCTCTCAGGTTGCCCGTGGCCGCCAGCCTCTAGATTATAGCCGTTGCCCGATCAAAATAGACCCGGATGCAGTTCCGCATCCGGGTCTATTTTGATCGGGCAACGGCTATAATGATCAACCTTCTGAGGTCACCGGATCGATGATCGTTTTGACCTCACTGATCGTGTCGGCGGGGAAGCCGGACTGCTCAGCATGCTGCCGTACGAGATCTTCCGACGGCGCGATGTAGATGCAGTAGGTCTTGTCCTGGACAACATAGCTCTCGACCCACTGGATCTGCGGTCCCAGATCTGCCAGCACACTACATGACTTCTGCGCGATGCCGACGGCTTCTTCTGGAGTTGAATTTCCGATTCCAGGGATATTGCGTTCGATGACATACTTGGGCATGGTAGGTTCCTTTCGATTCGATGTTGAAGCCAAAAAACGAACGATTTTCGACGGGTTGAAGGACCAGGGGAAGTCCTCCAACCCGCTCAATTGGATGTGATAACTTAGTGGAGGTATGGCTGGTCTGCTACTCGCTCACGCTTCCAATGGGACCATGGGAGATGGGCAAATCGACCCATCTCAATTCGATAGAATCGCCGTCTATGGAGAAATGCGCAGGTTACACGCATTTCTCCATAGACGGTAGCTGAGGTGTGTAATCAAGAACGGCTGACGCCCTTTCTGCTGTCTCGCTACCGGGTCGGCCCACCCGTAACCATCGTCTCATCGGCCATGATCGTGAAGGGCGTGATCACGAAATCGCTGAGCGCCGGGTGGCTGGTGACGGCGGCAGCCAGTTCGCCTTCCAGGAAGGCCTGCATGGCGGCGTCATCGTCGAAGAGCAGCAGACCGCTGAACTGGCTGTTGGCTTCGTCCAGCGCCCAGATCTTCCAGATTAGTCCGTCGGTGGCGGCGAACTGCTCGGCCAAGGGCGAGACTTCGGCCTGGAACTCCTCGGTCGGCACGTTGTAGTTGAAGGTGATGTCGAGCAATGCCGTGCCTTCGCCCATCAGCTTGTGCGAGATCTCGATGTCGGTGGCGCGGACCAGCGTGTTGTAGATGGGGCAGCGGTCCACCCACTCGTTGACCAGGAACTGGGCGTCTTCGTCATTGTCAACGCCGATTTCCCACTTGACACGCATGGCCTGGATGGCCGGATCGATGGTCGTGTCTGTCAGGCCGCGAGGGTCAAAGTCGGCCTCCACAGTGCCAATGACGCCGTCCAGCTCGATGTCATAGTCGATGGCTGCCTTCTCCATGATGACTGCGCCGCACGAGCCTTGCGCGGCCAGCAGCAGGTCCAGCGGATTGACTTCCAGATTGGGTCCACCCAGCGGGGGAACGGAGTCGACGATCAGATAGTTGTCACGCACGTTGACGATGGTGCGGCCGGGCTGGTTGGAGAGGCTGGCTGCTACGGTGGCCGTGGCCAGACCTTCGGCCGAAGGGCCGCCCATCTCTTCTTCGTCATTGACGGTCACGACGATGGGGGCAGACTTGATCAGCGTGGTGTAGATGGGGCAGCGCAGGCTCCACTGCTCGAAGAGCGCGTCGGCTTGCTCAGCGTCCGGGCCTTCGAGCTCGAAGATGGGCACGGAACTCTTGGACGCGGGGATTTTCATCGGAGGCGCCTGAGAGACCGCTGGCGTCGAAGTCGCCCTGCATCGATAAAGGTCGCGGCCGTCAGTGGAATGTCCATCTCCTGGGCGGCGGCTTCGTAGACGACGATACCGCAGGTTCCCAGTGAGGCCAGCATGGCTTCGACCGGGTTCATCTCTTCGGACGGGTGCCCCAGCGGCGGGGCCGAGTCGACGATGAAGGTGTTGGCGCGGGCGGTGACGAGGGTACGTCCAAACTGGTTGGACAGCTCGGTCACGGCTGAGGCTGTGGCCAATTGCGGCGCATCCGCCTCGGTGGGTTCTTCCGCAGCAGGTTCTTCTTCAGGCGCCGGTGTCGGGGTGGCATCCTGCTGATGCGGTCCGGCCCAGGCCGGGGCAATCGGCACGAATGCCGTTGTCAGAAGCGCAAACACGAGCGCCAGTGCGAAAATCGTACGGTATTTCATCTCTTTCTCCTTGTGAGTCGGTCATTGGGTCGACATCTAGGCTGATCTCAGCCTGCCGTACTATTGAAACTTAATTTGAATCTCGATGGGTACGAGTAATGCGTACTCAAGGCGTACAGGACTGATACAGAGTCGGGTAGACGGTCGCTAAAGCCCGTCGTAGAGCATTTCCGCCACCAACACGGCGATCTCATCCCACTTGCGGAAGTAGCGAACTTCGCCGGTAGCGATGTTCTTGACTTCGCCGCGCCATTCCCCTTTGCCTTCGCTTAGCGGCTCATGCCAGAGACGCAGGGTAAAGATGTTGGTGGGCGGCGAGCGCGAAATCTCTTTCATGCGGATCGTCCTCCTAGCCTGATGTCCATGGATTGGATGTTTCCGGTGACAATGTACGCAGTCTAGAGCGGGGTGCGTTTCATAAGCGTTTCATGGGTGAGGAAAAAGCGTTTCTTGGGATGGAAAAACATCAAGGCACACGAACAATGTTGCAGTTCGTGTGTCTTGATGTTTCTTTTTCCTTCCTTGGTTCTGTCCGTCAGTCTTGCACGGTTCCGATTGGGCCATGAGTTGCCATGCTCGGCACGGCCAGGACGTCAAAGGGGACGACACGGAAGTCACTCAGCGCCGGGTGGGTAACCACGGCGGCCGCCAAATCACCCTCCAAAAAAGCGGCTCGTGCTTCGGGGTTGTCGAAAAAGTAGACGGCGCCGGCCCGCTGATCGTCCTCATTGAGGATCCAAGTCTTCCAGCGCAGGCCGTCCACCGCTGCGAAATCCTCGGCCATGGGCGAGACGGCCGCGATGTACTCCTCGGTTGACACGTTGTAATCAAAATCGACTTGCAACATTGCACCCACGCCTTCTCCGCTGTTGGCGAACATCGAGGTGACAGGGCCACGAGTGATCAATGACTCGGCCCCCATGACATCATAGGTCGCCACATGCGGGTCGCTGAAGGCTGGATGAGAAGCGACGTTGGCTGCCAACTCGCTCTCCAGGTAGGCGGTGCGGGCCTCGGCGTTTTCGAAGAGGTAGACCGCACCGAAGCGCTTCTCGGCCTCATCGATGATCCAGATCTTCCAGCGTAGCCCCGGCAAGGTGGCGTAGATCTCTGCCATCGGGCCAACTTCAGCCTCCAGTTCAGCTGCACTGTCAAAGCTGTAGGTGAAGTCCACTTCGAGCACGGCGCCGATGTCGTCCATGCCGACATGGATGATATCGATGGGCGCAGCTAGTTCCAGGGTCGTATAGATTGGACAACGGCTGCGCCATTCGTCGGCAAGCGCCGCGGCTTGCTCTGCATTCGGCCCTTCCATTTCGACCAGTGCACGGAAGGCTCGTACACGAGGGTTCACTGAGCCGTCAACGAGACCTTTGGGTGCGAAATCGGCTTCGACGGTGACGGCAAGCGAATCCAACGGGATATCCATCTCGGCGGCGGCGGTTTCGTAGACGAAGAGACCGCAGGTCGAGAGCGAGGCCAGCAACAGATCCATGGGGTTGCGTTCTTCGTTTGGTCCACCCAAAGGTGGCACCGAATCGACGACGAAGTGGTTGCCGCGAGCATGGACGATGGCTCGACCATCCTGCACCAGCGTCGAAGAGACGGAGGCGGTCGCTAGCTGAACGTCTTCCTCCGCACTGTCAGATGAGGTCTCTTGAACGGCAACATCGGCCAGCGCCGGCGATGGCGCAAGTGGCAAGGCGGCAGCGAGCAGCAGTAGGGCTGGAAGTGCAAACAACAGATACTTTCTCATTTTGGGCATTCCTTTCGTCCACAGTGTGGACCTTGGCGGATGGGCAAAGCGGCCCACCTCAATCGCTCTCGACGTTTTTTCACTGTCATCAAGAATGGCAGTGACGTGTGCTACGTGGACCTACCTCCTCTTTCTCTGTCCGGCTGAGCTGGAGCGTCAAAACCGTACTCTTCACCAGGATAGATGTCGAAGCGTTCCCGAAACGTTGCCTGGATCGGACCATCGGTACAGAAAGCGTTTCTTGATGACTGCCTATCCCGCGGAATCGTCTTCGCCGGCATCCATCTGTGCGGCCATAAACTCCTCCAAAACGACCCAGTCGCGGAAATACTGGACCTCGCCGCTCAACACGTGCTGCACCTTGCCACGAATCTCTATGCGATCTTTCTCCATGGACCCATGCCAGAGTCGCACCATGAAGAGATGTGAGCGTCCGTCAGATGATTGTTCGATCGGGTTCTCTTGATCCATGGTGGCAACCGTATCGTTTCCTAAACGTTTCCTGGCAGGCGAGTTCTTGAAAAATTCGCCACAGATAAACAACGGATACTCACGGATGATATTTGAGCCGCTGCTTTGCTGACCGACTTCATCTGTGGTTATCCAGCCCCATCCGTGCCCATCTGTGGCTGATCGTTTGTCGTTGCAACCTCAGGCGCTGGCCGTGCCATGCATTTTCTGAACGCCGCGCAGCGCCTCGATCATGCCCAGGTGGCGGGCGGCGTGGGTGAGTTGATAGGCGAGATCGGACGCCAGCGGTGTCTCAGCTGCGGGCGCCGCTACCAACTGACGATCTTCCGTCACTCTGTACGGCTGGGTGTTGGGTCGCACCCACTCGATGTCATCGGGCGTCAGTCTGTCCATTCCCTCGTGGAAGCGTGCAAAGCTACGTTCGGCATAGTTCAGAATGTTCTCCTGACCGATCTGTTTCGGGATACGCGCAGCGGCTTCGTGCGCCATGCCCTCTCCGGCCTGAAGAATGCCCAATTCGGAGATGTTCAATCCCCAGCGCTCTGCAAGCCCAACTTCCTCCCAGATCTGGCGGCGCGCCGGTCCGTCACGTGTGGAAAAGGCGAGTTGCACGCGGTCGGCCCACCGCGCAATGTGCCAGAGATGCCAGCCGATGGGCGGCGCCTGGGGCCCGGGACGCCAATTGAACTGTTCGAGCGTCAGATCGCTTGTAACCCTGAGCAGAGCCGCATGATGCCAGTGAATGCGGATGCGGGTATACTCGAGCATACTATTGGTCATGTTCGTTTCCTTGTCGGATCGGCCTTCTTGGGTTGGGCGACGCGTGGATGCCGGCCATATATTTGCGCTATGGACTCAGGGTACAAAATCGAGCGTTTCCAAAACGTTCCCTGGTGTGCGATCAACGGCAACCGTACGGTTGTGGTCCTGATCGGATATCTTCTTAATACTGATTGGGCGGCGATCTTCCAGGAAGGTATACGCCAGGGCGTGTCTCATTTTCGGGGTAGCGTGCGACGTACTGTCCAATCACGACTGCTCGAACCAGTTTCGTCTGGACAGTGCGTCGCACGCGCGATCCCATCCGCCCTCAGCGCGAAATGCACCCGCTGCGAAGCATCCGGTACTGAATGTCATTGTGAACACACCCATGCCGTTTCAGCCGTGGTATCATGGATGCGTCTGCTTTGTGAGTGGCAATAGGAGGGGAAAATCATGCGGAAGAGGCTAACAATCACCATTGACGAAAAAGTCTACGATGGCCTCCTCAAGATTCTCGGCAGCCAAGAAATCAGTCAATTCATTGAAGATTTGATTAGGCCACATGTGCTCGATCTCGACCTGGATTTTGCCTACGCCGAAATGGCAGCGGACGAGGAGCGGGAAGTAGAGGCGCAGATTTGGGTGGAGGGTTTTTGATCGATGTTTGGCGCACACGTCCACGTGTGCGCCAAACATCGATCAAAAACCCTCCACCCCACTGTACCACGCTTTACTGGACGACAGGAACTTTGCACGCAACTCAACATCACTGACCTCATCAGCGATGGCCAAGACGATGGCGTTGGCTTCTTCCAGGAGCGAACGAGCACGTTGCTCGTTGTCCAATGCCCGACAGACCAAAGCCAGTCGGACACGCGTCTGCCAGGCGATGGGCCGGCAGTCGATGGCGTCGGCCTCGTGCACTGCCTCGCTCAATTCGTGGGCGGCCTCTTCCCAACGTCCAAGCTTGGCCATGGCCGCACCGGTCAGTTCGTGGAAGAGCGCGATGTATTTGCGCGCCGACGTGCGCTGGGCCAGCGCTGCGCCTTTCGCCGCCAGCCTCAGAACCCGTTCGGCATCGTGGAGATGCAGGTGACAAAGCCCCTGGATGTGCAGGAGGCGAATGCGCCAGCGCCAGCCATGATAGCCGAAGTCGCCTGAATCCATCTGCTCTTCGATCTGCTCCAGTTCAACCAGCGCAATCGCCGGGCCGTCTACCTCCATCCGATCATGACAGACGTTGAGACGAGCGCTGATCTGTGGCTGCAGAGCATCCGCTCTCGACGCAATGGCGACGCCCTCTCGATCCAAAGCCAAGGCTCCAACATGATCGCCCAACTGAAAATGCAGCCAGCCGAGCATATTGGGAATCTGCAGCGCCATGGAAGCCAGGTCGATCTCTTCAGCCACCTGCCGGCAATGTTCGAAAGCAGTAAAGGCGGAGTCGAAGCGGCCCATGCCTCCATAGGCGCGGCCCAGGATGTTCCAGGTAAAGGCCACGCCCCCACGATCGGACGTCGTCTCGAGGTAGGCCAGGGCTGTCCGGGCCAGTGGGATCGCTCTGGCGAACTCGCCGCGCTGGGCATGCAGAAAGGCCAGATCGGCCTGGGTACGCGCTTCACGCAAATAGTTTTTCGTCTCACGGGCGATGGTCAGCGCCCGCTCAATCAGATCGAGTTCGGTGTCCAGATCGCCCCGGTGGCTGTGGAGCTGGCCAAGCAGCGACAGGCTCTGGCAGACGGTAGACTGGTCGCCGATGCGCTCGGCGAGCGCCAGCGCGGAGCGTACAGATCCCTCGGCCAACTCGGGCTCAGGTATCGCTACCAGCAGATCCGCTTGTAGATAGAGCAGCCGCGGACGCAGCGGATGGTCGGGATCGTCGAGCAACGCCAACGCCCGGTCGATGTCAGTCAGCGCCTCATGCCGCCGGCCCAGTAGGAAGCGCGTACTGGCCAGCCCGAAGAGTCCGCGTGCAGATCGCTCCTGATCGGGGGCAAGCTCGTGTGCACGACTGAAATAAGTGACGGCCTGCGCCGTCGCCCAATTGTCCAGCGCTTGGTCTCCGGCGACCAGATAGTGGTCCACTGCTGCGTCAGGCAATCCGGCGCGCTCGTAGTGATCGGCAAGTTGTCCGGCCAGTTCGCTGTGGCTGCGTGGGTGGAGCTGCAACAACGCCTCGGCCACGCGCCGGTGCAGCAGACGGCGTCGCGCCCTGCTCAACCCCGCATAGACGACGTCGCGCAGCCGGTCATGGCTGAAGTCGTAGGCGTCGCCGCTCGTCTCCTGGACGATGCGTCGCTTCCACAACTCCTCCAGCCCCAAGACGACTTCATCTTCATCGCTGTCCGCCGGCCGCAGCCAGCAACTCAAAGTGAAAGGCGCGGCCGATCACTGCGGCCAGCCCGGCGATCTCTTGGGCCTCGGGCGAAAGCTGGGCAAGACGTTCCCGCATCATGGCCTGGATATTGGACGGCAATTGGACGGTCGTTTGGGGTGGTTCAGCAACGGGTTTCCGCCGGCGACTTGTCTGCGCCCGCGCGCATGGTTTCTACCACAAAGAGCGGATTGCCGCCCGTGTCGGCAAAGAGCCGGGCCGCATCATCCGGCTGCATGACCTCGTCCAAAAATTCTTGGCCCAGGGCCTCTGTCTCCGCCTGATTTAGCGGCCCCAACATCAACTCGGTCAACGGCTGGGAGCGACGCAGTTGACTGAGCCAGTCGTGGATCGGGTGGGCACGCATCGATCTCATTGTCGCGGAAGGTGCAGAGCAGAAGCAGCCGCGAGTTGGGGAAGAGACGCACGCCATCCAGTTCGGCGAAGCGCAGACAGTAATGGAGCCAGGTCAGCGTCTCACCATCGCACCACTGCACGTCGTCGAGCACCAGCAGCAGAGGCTGATCGCCGGCAAACAGGGCCTGGGCCAGGGCGGTGTAGAGGCGATGGCGCTGCCAGCTCTCGGTGAAGGGCTGGGGCATGGGCAGATCGGGGTGCTGATCCAGCAACTCCGGCAGCAGGCGGGCGACTTCCGTCAACCAGGCATCGCCCAGCCGCTCCAGGTTGGCAAAGATCTGCGGGGTGCGCAGCCAGTCGCTGATGGGTGCATAGGCCAGCCCGCCTTCCGCCGCATAGGCCCGCGCGTGGGCGGTGGCGAAACCCTGGCGTTCGGCCCAGTTGACCAACTCTTCGGCCAGACGTGTCTTGCCGATGCCCGCGTCGCCTGCCAGCACGACCACCTGGACCGGTCGCTGTTGCAAGCCCTGCCAGCAAGCACGCAGCGTCGACCATTCCGCCTGCCGCCCGATCAGGCGTGAGGCAATCCCGGCCGCCGACGCGTCGATGAGGGTCGCTGCGGCTTTCTGCCGGCTGCGCATCCAGCGACAACAATTGGGCGTGGGTTGCCTGGATCTGCTCGTTGGGCTCCACGCCCAGTTCGCGCAGCAAGAGTGTGGCGCAGGTGTGATAGACACGCAGCGCCCGCGCCCGATCCCCTTGCAGTGCGTGCAGCCGCATCAGACGCAGATAGCCCGCCTCGTGCAATGGATCATGGCTGAGGGTGCGCTGGGCGACGCTGACAGCCGCACCGTAGTCCCGCTGCTGCTCCATGAAGATCGACCAGGTCGATCCAGAGCGTCCATGTAGGCCTGGCGTAGTTGCTCGCGCAGGGGCATGATCCAGTCGGCGTAGCAGCCGGGCAGCAGCTCACCGGCGTAAAGGGCGACGGCCTTTTCCAAGTGCCGGCGCACGGCTGCCGGGCTTGCCTCAGCCTGGGCCGTGGCGATCTCCGCCGTAAATTGCGTGACATCGACCGAACAGGGCGCATCTGCCCGCCACATCAACTGTTGACGCTCGACCTGGATCAGGGCGTCGGCGTCGGGCAGGCGACGCCGTAGCATCAGCAATGCCTTGCGCAGATTGGTGCGCGCCTGCGGGTCGTTGGAGTCGGGCCAGAGCTGATAGGCGATCTCGACGCGGGGGACGGGGATGCCGGGGCGGGTGGCCAGATAGGCGAGCACTTCTTCCAGGCGCGCCTGTCCCAGGGTGACCGGTTGGCCACTTTGAACAAGCTGAAAAAGACCCAGAAGTCGAAGCGTATCGTGCGGCACGGGCATGCCTCATCCGGTGGCGTAGGGTGGCCGGTGACCAAACCGGTCAAAGAAGTGGGCAGAGTCATGCCTGTGCATGATACCGTTGGTTGTGCTGTCGGTCAATGGTGACTCAAACGTCCTGTCACTACTGTTTGATCATTTGCTCAGTGGTTTATGCCAGAGACGCCGCGTAAAGATGTTGATCAGCGGCGGGCGCGGATTCTCGTTCACACAGATCCTCTTTTGGCTTGAAAGTCACGTGACGGGTGTTTCGGGCGGCGATGTACGAAGTATAGGGCGTGGCGCGCTTTTTAAGGCGTTTCCAAAGAAATAATGGTCCACGAAGGCGCACGAAGAAACACGAAGAAAACCAATCTTCGTGTGATTTCGTGTCCCTTCGTGGATGACTATTTTCCTGCATTGGCCTAAGCGCTTCTTAGTACGACAACCGTACTTGGGCCAGACGTCGGATTTCGGCCACATGTCGCCTCTGGTAGACTGCCTGGCAATCGGCCTGCCTCAGGCACCGAAACGGGTCAAAATCGCTAAGTACGGTTGTCGTAGTTGACCCTCGAATCCAAAGACATTGGGCATATTGATGGTTCGGCGCTTCCAGGAAGGTGACGGCAGTCGCCCATTCGCGGCCGGCCAGTTAGCCTATATGCGTGTGCAACATGCGCTGCTGCGCCCGCTTCTGCAGCGAGGTGATGGCCAACACCGCAGCAAAGAGCGTGGCCTGCGAGAGCACAATGGTTGCGCCTGAAGCAACGTCGATGTAGTAACTGAGATACATGCCGGCAAAGCCGGTTAGCGCGCCGATGGTCGTGGAGAGCAGAATGATGCGATTGAAGCTATCGGTGAGCAGCCGGGCGGTGATGGCCGGTATGACCAACGCCGCGGCAATCAGGGTGACGCCGAGGATCTGTAGCGCAGCGATGAGCGTGGCAGCCAGCAGCAGGGCAAAGAGCGTGTCGATCCAGGGTGTGCGTACGCCGTAGATCTGGGCCACTTCGGCGTCAAACGTTGTGAAGAGCAACTGTCGATAGACGAAGAAGATCGACAGAGCCACCAAAACACAGACGGCTGCGATGATCAAAACATCTGTTCTCGTGACGCCCAAGATGTTGCCGAAGAGCGCGGCATCGAACGAGCGTGTGAAGCTACGATAGCGGCTGATCAGGGCGACGCCCACGGCGAAGCTGGCCGTTGTGATGACGCCGATGGCTGCATCGGCATTGATCTGGGTCTTGCGTACGGTCTGGTTGATAAGCAGCGCGGCAAGAAAGCCCCATAGGCCGGCGCCCAGATAGAAATTCCACTGCAAAACGTAGGCGACTACCGCCCCGCCAAAGATGGCATGGGAGAGGCCGTGGCCGATGTAGCTCATGCCCCGCAGCACGATGTAGACCCCGATCAGACCGCAGAGCGCCCCGGCCAATACCGCGGCGATGGTCCCGTTGCGAAAAAACTCAAACTGAAACGGTTCGATCAACAATTCGATCATCACAGGCCTCCTTTTCATTCTGCATGGTTCCCGGCTGGGCAACTTCCTCATCGGCTCCAAGCACCTGATGCCCCAGCACAGGATCCACCACGACGTCCTCCAGCTTGTGATGATGCGGTTTTTGATGGACGAGCAACATGCCATTGTGCTGGATGACCTGCATGTTGCCCCGGTAGGTCTCTGTGAGAATTTCAGAAGTGAAGACCTGGTCTGTCTTGCCCTGGGCAATGACGCGCCGGTTGAGACAGATGGCCCAGGGAATGTGGGCCGCGGCCATATTGAGATCGTGGGTTGTCATCAAGATGGTCATGCCCTGGCTGTTGAGATCGAGCAACAAGTGGAGCATCTTCTCCGCCGTCTGCATGTCTACGCCCGATGTGGGTTCATCGAGCACCAGCAGATCCGGTCGCGCCACGAGTGCTCGCGCCAGGAAGACACGCTGTTGTTGTCCCCCCGAGAGATTGCGGATATGGTTGGATCGTAGATGCTCGATCTGTAGGTGGGCCAGCACCTCGGCCACAGCGGCCCTGTCCCCACGGCTGGGCCACGGCCAGAGCCGGGCTTGGCGGACCTGCCCCATGAGCACGACCTGTTCCACCGTCACCGGGAAGTTCCAATCAATGGTCTCGACCTGGGGCACATAGGAGACACGGGGCGCGGGACGCCCTTTGAGCGCCTTTCCGGCAATGAGCACCTCGCCACGCGTGGGCGACAGCGCGCCGAGGGTCAGACGCAGTAAGCTTGTCTTCCCCGCTCCGCTGGGTCCGACCACGCCGGCGAACTGACCCGGATGAAGGTGTAGGTTGATATCGTTGAGTACGGGCGTGCTGCCGTATCCAAACGCCACATCACGCAATTCGATTTGAGGTTCCATGACGCTCCGGATTAATCCTGGACCTGGTCGACGGCGGTGTCTTCGCCGGGAATGTTGCTTGTGTCGACCGACGTAATCAGCGCCGGGTCGCCGCCCAGGGCTTCGGCCATAATGCGCACATTCTCGACCATCATGCCCACGTACGAATGATTGGCATCCCCGGGGGCCCCGGGCAGATCGTCATCTCGTAGGGTGTCGACATAGGCGACACCGGCCTCCTTGGCGATCTGATCGAGCACAGGCGACGGGAAGACTTCCGAGCCAAAGATGGCGGGCGCTTCGGCCTCGCGTAACTGCGTGATCAGGTCGGCCACCTCCCGCGCGGACGGCTCCGCGAAATCGGCCGGCTGAATGGCTCCGATAACCGTTGTGCCGTAGCGGGGCGAGAAGTAGGCCCATGAATCATGGTAGGTGAGTAGTTGGCGATTCTCCGGCGGAATCGACTCAATCGCCGCTTGGATGGCTCTGTCCAATTCATTGATGCGGGCCTCAAAGGCCGCATAGTTGCTCGCATACGCGTCCGCATTATCGGGATCTCGCTCACTCAACTTGTCGCGCACAATCTCTGCATAGCGTAACGCATAGATTGGATTCGGCCAGAGATGCGGGTTCGGACTACCGGCCGCGGCTGGAAAAGAGAAGTCAAAGATGTGCTCGTCGGGTGTGATCGTCATGTCGCCCAGCAGCACGATCTCTGTGTCGTCCCCCTTATTGGCCTCGGCCAGCCGCAGCGTCGGTTCTTCAAGATTTAGACCATTGATGAAGATAAGATCGGCTTCGGCCAGGGCGCGCGCATCGGAAGGAGCCGGCTCAAAGGTATGTGAATTGACCCCCTCGGGCACGATGCCGCTCAGGACAATGTGCTCCCCGCCGATATTGTAGACGATGTTCGTGACGGGTGACACCGTGGAGACAACATGTAATTTCCCTGTATCGTCGCCGGCAGGATCATCAGTGCTCGAATCGGTAGGCGTACTACAGGCAGCGGCCAGGAGCGCAATCAGAACGAAAACCAGAAGATGAAATCGATTACGGCTAGTATGCATCGGTCTTGTTTGTTCCCTTCAAATATCGAATGGTTTGTATCTCGTAGCAGGGATGATTTTCTTCCTTTTCACGCCGGCTGTCTGTCTGAGTTCTCACAATGACGACCCAGTTTACCTCTTTATCCGGAATCTGGATGCAATCATCCGGTCTCTTCGCCGGCCCTTGTCTACAATGGAACAATGAAAAAGAGCCAGTGGATTGCCCTTGAGACGGTAGAAGCGCCGCTCTCGCTACATATTCGGGAGTGGCCGGCAGCAATGCAATCATCCGATCCGCCCTTCGTTCTGCTTCATGGTTTGGCCAGCAATGCACGCACCTGGGATGCAGTCGCTGCTCATCTGTCGGAAGCGGGCCAGCGTGTGATCGCGGTTGACCAACGGGGTCATGGTCTTTCTGACAAACCAGAAGACGGCTATGACTTTGACATGGTTGTCGGCGACCTGAGAATGTTGCTCGATGCATTGGAGATCGACCAGGCAATCGTGATCGGCCAATCCTGGGGCGGCAATGTGGTCCTTGCCTTTGGCGCAGCGCACCCTGAACGCGTGCATGGGCTCGGTTTCGTGGATGGCGGCTACATCGATCTACAGATGCGACCCGATAACACCTGGGAAACGGTTGAGCGCAATCTCAAGCCGCCCTCTCTAATGGGCATGGCCGCGGTCGATCTGGCCGAGCGCATGAGAAATGCGCATTCGGACTGGACTCAGGCCGGCATTGACGCAACGATGGCTAACTTCGAAATCCTGTCTGACGGTACGATTCGTCCATGGCTCACACTTGAAAACCATATGCGTATCCTACGCGCACTGTGGGAGCAGCGCCCGAGCATGATCTATCCGCAGATCGGTCTACCGGTCTACATCGCAGTGGCCGAAAGCAACGCCGATACGGATTGGGCGACAGTCAAACGAGCGCAGGTCACGGCTGCCGAGGCAGGGCTGAGCAGAGTTCGAGTTGAAATCTTTCCCGAAACGGATCACGATATTCACGTCCACCGGCCTGTGCAACTGGCGACTGCGTTCCTGAGGGAACTGGAGACCGGTATTTGGGCCGGTTGAGTTAGGTAGACGCGCAGCTCGCTCAGCTGCTGGGAAGGGCCTTTTGCCAAAGATGACTCTACTGCAAAAAGGTCTGATTCACCACCGAGGCACGGAGGAGGGCACAGAGACCACAGAGGAAAGACGGGGAAAAATGCTCTTCATCTGCGTTTAGCGTTCGACTGAGCTCACGCCGAAGTCTTTGTCCATCTGTGGCTCCACTGCAAAAGAGGGATTGGACACGAATTAACACAAATTTACACGGATTTTTCCACTGGCGTCCCGCTATGTTTCGTGACGATTCGTGTCCAAAAAAGGCTTCTTGCAGTAGAGTCATCTGTGGCTAATTTCCTGTCCTTGCAGCAGAGTCATTCGTGTCCACAACTCGTCCATGATTTTCACTGTGACCTATCCTTTTTTTTATCTGTGTAAATCTGTGGCAAAGGTTTGCCGCAGAAGGTCACCCGCAAATAGGAGTATTCGAATGACTGCCAAACCCGGACCTATCGTTTTGCTGGGTTCCGGCGAAACCTCGCCTAGCATCCGGAAAGTATATGACGATCTGTTTCAGCGGTTTGAGCCACCGGTTAACGTTTCCATCTTGGAGACGCCGGCGGGATTCGAACCGAATTCCGACTATGTTGCAGATCAAATTGGCGCCTACCTCGAGAAGCGCCTGCAGAATCATCGGCCGGCAATCTCAATCATCCCCGCTCGCAAACGGGGCACGGAATTCAGTCCTGACAACCCCGACTTGTTGGCGCCGATGTACGATGCTGATCTCTTGCTAATGGGGCCGGGCAGTCCGACATATGCTGCGCGCCAGCTGAGCAACAGTATCGCCTGGCAGACGTTGCAGGCCTGTCAACGGCTGGGCATGGCCATTGTCTTTGCCAGCGCTACGACGATTGCCTCGAGCCGCTACGTATTGCCCGTGTATGAGATCTACAAAGTTGGCGATGATCTTCATTGGCAGGATGGACTCGACTTCTTTGCTCCCTATGGGCTCAATCTGGTCTTTGTCCCTCATTGGAACAACAACGACGGCGGCAAGGTATTGGACACCAGCCACTGCTATATTGGCGCAGAACGCTATGAGCAGATGATCGCTCTGTTGCCGGATGATGACTCTGTAGAGCGGACAATCGTGGGCATTGATGAGAACACGGCACTGATTTTTGAGCCTGCAGACGGGCTATGTTCCGTTCAAGGCGTCGGCGGTGTAACGTTGATACGCCAGGGTGAGGAGCTACGCTTCGAATCCGGAGACCAGTTTGGTATTGACAAGTTGGGGGCGTTTCGAATGGCTGCCGACCACGCCGGTATTGCTGAAACGATTTGGCAAGAGACCCAGGAGCAGCTGCGCATACGCAGGGAGGAGGCCGCAAAAGTGGCCGGCGCGCCCGACGATATCGTGGTGCTGGTGGATGCTCGAGAAGCCGCTCGCCAAGGTCAGGATTGGGCGACCGCCGATCGCCTGCGTGGTGAAATCGAAAGCGCCGGATGGCAGCTGCTGGATACGGCTGACGGTCCAATTTTGAAGGCGCAATCGGAGTGAGCGTCAGTCTAGTTGTGCAAGTTGCACAGTGGCTCTGCGGCAATCTTGGTAAGATCTGCTAATGGATGGATAGAGGAAATGAAACTACAATTGTTCGGGCAGGAGATTATGACCATTTTGGTTCGTTAACTGCTCGATTTTTGTGAAACGATTCAGCGCAAACGCTTAGACGATTGCGACGAAGCGCTGTCTTTGCCCGTAGGGCAGAGATTAGACAAGATTGAAGGAGACTCTGTCATGCACTTAGGTTGTACCACGCCGCGAGACGTCCTGGCTGCGATCAGCGAGAATGACATCAAAATGGTGGACTTTAAGTTCACCGATCTTTTTGGCCAGTGGCAGCATTTTACGGTTCCGGTTGAGCACTTCGACACCGATGGCGCCTTTGAAGAAGGCATGGGCTTCGACGGTTCATCCATTCGTGGCTTTAAGAGCATTGAAGCCAGCGACATGGTGCTTAGGGCTGACCCAGCGACGTCCATTATTGATGCCACCTGTGCCCTGCCGACCTTGAGCATGGTCTGTAACGTCTTTGACCCGATTACGGGTGAGGCCTTCGAGCGTGATCCTCGCCTGGTCGCTCAGAAAGCCGTCGATCATGTGAAAGCGCTCGGTATCGCCGACACCGTCTACATCGGCCCTGAGGCCGAGTTCTTCATTTTTGACGAAGTGAGCTACCACCAGGGCCGCAATTCAGCTGCTTTCAGTGTAGACAGTGAAGAGGCCCCCTGGACCTCCGAGTTCCCCGGCGGCGGCCACAAGGTCGGCCTGAAGGGCGGTTATTTCCCGGTGGCTCCATTCGATACGCTACAGGACATCCGTACAGAAATCGTGCGGGCCATGATCGACGCCGGCATCAAGACCGAGTTGCACCACCACGAGGTCGGCACCGCCGGCCAGTGTGAGATCGACATGCAGTACGCCCCGTTGGTTCAGATGGCCGACCAGGTGCAGTTGTTCAAATATCTGGTCAAAAATGTCGCCAAATCCCATGGCAAAACCGCAACATTCATGCCCAAACCGATCTTCGAAGATAACGGCTCCGGTATGCATGTCCATCAGAGCCTCTGGAAAGATGGTGTGCCACTCTTCGCTGGTGACGGATACGCCGGTCTGAGTGAACTGGCCCTCAACTATGTGGGCGGCATCCTCAAGCATATCAATTCGTTGCTTGCCTTCGCTGCCCCGTTGACCAATTCCTATCGCCGTTTGGTGCCCGGCTACGAAGCGCCTGTGATTGCCGCACTCTCTGCTCGCAACCGCTCGGCCGCCATTCGTGTGCCCATGTACTCCAGTTCGCCCAAGTCCAAGCGCATCGAGTTCCGCTGTCCGGATCCGGGCGCCAATCCGTACTTGGCCTTCGCGGCCATGGTCATGGCCGGCCTTGACGGCATCAAGAACGGCTACTCGCCGGGCGATCCGGCCGAAGAGGATCTCTTCGAAGAGGAGAACATCTCCAAGTATACCCAGGTTAAGGGTTCATTGAGCGAAGTTCTGGACGCACTGGAAGAAGATCACGATTACCTGCTGGAAGGCGGCGTCTTCACCAAAGATCTAATTGACGCCTACATTGGCTATAAGCGACTCAACGAGGTCGATGCTGTGCGTCTGCGCCCGCATCCTCAGGAATTCGTGATGTACTACGGTACCTAGTCGGCAGAGTGTCTCTCAAGTGGCCTATTCGACAGAGACACTTTTGCTACAGATATCCTTATGGCAAAAAAGAGGGCGGCCATTCCATAATGGGGTGCCGTCCTTTTTGCCGCCGTCTCAGGTTCAAACCCTTTGAGCTCCAGTAGCGGAATGATAGAATGGCAGATAGATTGCCGTGATCCTCATGGCACAGTCACGTTCAAGCGCATTCCCGCATCCGAACCCGATCAGCGAACCATGGCGGTGTTCAGGAATGCCCAGCTCAAATCAGACAATTACAGACTCTGTCCAAGAGGCACTTTCGACATGAATCACCCGCTAAGGAGAACGTAGGTATGGCTATCGACTACGCGCCCGAACAACTCGAACAAGTCGATGAACTTATCAAACGAAACGATATTCGTTTCATCCGCCTTCAGTTTTCCGATATTATCGGCATCTCCAAGCAGATTACGATTCCTGTCGGCCATTGGGACGCAGCCATTACCCATGGCATCTGGTTTGACGGCAGTTCCATCGAGGGGTTCGCGCGTATCGCCGAAAGCGACATGTACCTGGTGCCCGATCTGGACACCTTCGCAGTCATCCCGTGGGAGATGGATCTGTCGACAGCGCGTGTAATTTGCGACATCTATACGCCGGACGGTTCGCCCTTTGACGGCGATCCCCGCTATGTCCTCAAACGCCAGGTGGAACGCGTGCAGCAACTCGGGCTACGCTATGAAGTCGGCCCCGAGCTTGAGTTCTTCCTCTTCAATCGACACTCCGACGGCAGCCTGATGCCACTGGTCCCCCACGATCAGGCGGGCTACTTTGACATCAGCACCGATCTGGCCCACAGTGTGCGCCGCCAGATGGTCGACGCATTGCAATCGCTAGGCATCCGCGTGGAGGCGTCCCACCACGAGGTCGCGCACGGGCAGAACGAGATCGCCTTTCACTACGGGCCGGCGCTGAGCACGGCGGATAATGCCATGACCTTCCGCACGACCGTCAAAGCGGTTGCCCAGAAGAATGGCCTGCACTGCACCTTCATGCCCAAGCCCATCGCCGGCGTCAACGGAAACGGCATGCATGTGCACCAGAGCCTCTGGGATGTGGCGACCGGTGATACTGCCATGTATGACGGGGCCAATGAGTATGGGCTCAGTGACACTGCACTGCACTTCATTGCAGGTCAGCTGACCCATGCCAAAGCCATCACACCGATCATCGCGCCGCTGGTCAACAGCTACAAGCGTCTCGTGCCCGGCTATGAAGCGCCGGTCTATATTTCATGGGGTCGCACAAACCGCAGCGCGCTGCTGCGCATTCCACGTATCACTCAAGGGCGATATCGCAGCACACGCGCCGAACTGCGCTGCCCGGATCCCAGCGCCAATCCCTACTTGGCCTTTGCTGTCATGCTGGCAGCGGGCTTAGATGGCATTGAGAAGCGCATGACACCACCCCGCGCAGCCGAGGAAGACCTCTATCAGGTCGACGAAGCACGCACCAGCCTGGGGATTCTGCCGGGCGACCTGGGCGAAGCGATTGATGAGCTGAAGCGAGACGAGGTGATCCAGAATGCGCTGGGCCAACATGTCTACGAACGATATGTCGAGGCCAAGACCTTGGAGTGGAATGAGTACCGCCTCTACGTGACCCAATGGGAACTGAATCGGTACTTGTCGATATACTAAGAAAAACGAAGAACGAAGATCAAAGAAAAATGACGATGTCTTCTCGTAAGATGCATCGCTGATTGTTCTTTGATCTTCGTTCTTCGTTTCTATATTCCCTCTTTTGTCTCCGCGATCAGATGATCCACAACCGCATTGAGATCGCCGCCGGTATTGTCATAAACCTGTAATTGACGGTCGGCGCTGGTCCCGTGGACGAGCATCGACTCGATGGGCGCGAAAAATTCACGCGTGCCCAGCTCGTCGATGGCGTCGCTGACCAGATCGAGCAATTCTCGGATCAACTGGCGCGTCGGCACCTCGTCCGATTTGCCGAAGTCGATCATCTTCCCATCCAGCCCATAGCGCGCCGCTCGCCAGCGGTTCTCCTCAATCAGATCACGCCGGTAGTGGCGGAACGTGACATTCTTCTGGCGCAGTTCCCAGAGCCAGAGCACGATTGCCTGGAAAAGTGCAGCGATGGCGATGGCTTCATCCATACGCGTGCAGACATCGCAAACGCGAAACTCAAGCGTAGGATAGAGGTGGTGCGGGCGCACGTCCCACCAGATCTTGCTCGCATCGGGGATGCAGCCGGAGTTGACCAGGGTGTCGATGAGCCCGTCGTAGTCCGCCGGCGTGGGGTAAATATCTGAGATGCCGGATCGCGGAAAATCTTCAAAAATGTTGGCCCGATAGCTTTTGAGGCCCGTCTTCTTGCCCACCCAGAACGGGCTGCTGGTGCTGAGGGCCAGCACATGGGGCAACATGTAGCGCACTACGTTCATGGTGTCGATGGCAAAGGCCCGATCCTCGACGCCGACATGCACGTGCATGCCAAAGATTAGCAGGCGCTGGGCCAGGACCTGCATCTCCTCCAATACGCCCAAATAGCGCGGAAAGGGCGTCACCGGTTGATCGGCCCAACGGCTGAACGGGTGTGTCGACGCACCGACGATGGCCACGCCTCTACTCTCGGCCAGATCACAGATGAATTTTCGCTGCCTGGCCAACTCGTCACGCGCATCGGCAATATTCTGACAGACCGGCGTGCCCAGCTCAACCATGGACTGGTGAAGCTCCGGCTTGAGCTCGCGCTCGGCCATCATTAGCCTATCGCCTTCAATGAACTCGGTGATGTAGGAGCGCAACTCACGAGTCTCGGGATCGACGATCTGATACTCTTCCTCAATGCCAATGGTAAGGGAGGGACGCTGCGTCATGCGATGTTCTCCGTTTCTGCAATCAACGAGTCGACCACGGCCTTGAGGTCTTCGTCGCTTTTCTGCCAAACCTGCAGCTGACGATCAGCGCTCGTGCCCCGCTCCAGCATCGTGTAGATATGAGACAGTTCGTCGATTGAGTTGAGTCTGTTTGCTTCCACCTCGACCCGCTGCAGCAATTCGCGCAGAAGGTCGCGCGCGGGCGCCTCCTGCTGTGTTCCGAAGTCAATCAGACGGCCATCCAGTCCGTAGCGCACAGCGCGCCATCGATTTTCGTTGATCAAGATACGGTCATAGATACGGAAGGTCATATTGTGCTGACGTAGATCAACCATCCAGGCGACTACGGCCTGGATCAGTGCTGTGATGGCCAGTGCATCACGATAGTCAGGCACCATGTCGCAAATTCGGATCACCAGTGTCGGAAAGCGATAGTGTGGAACGATGTCGTACCAGATGCGACTGGCATCCGGGATGCTGTTGGTGCGAATCAGCGTATCCACATAGCTGCGGTACTCTTGATAGCCACTGAAAGAACCGGGGATGCCGGTACGTGGCAATGCATCGAGCAGGACTTTGCGATAGCTCTTGAGTCCGGTATTTCGGCTGTTCCAAAAGGGCGAACTGGTGGAGAGTGCCAGGATGTGGGGCAACAGATAGCGCATGGCGTTCATCACATCAACGGCCAATTCACGATCTTCGACGCCGATATGCACGCGCATGCCGAAGGCCAGCATGCGCCGTGCGATCATTTGGGCATCTTCTATCATTGCCTGGTAGCGGGGCGACAAAGCCGCAGCTTCCCAGTTGGTGAACGGGTGTGTGCCGGCGGCGGCCACACGAACGCCGCTCGCCTCGGCCGCCTCAAGGACGCTATTGCGAACACGCAGCAACTGCTCGCGCGCCTCCTTGATATCTGCGCAGACCGGTGTACCCGCCTCAAGGACGGCCCCATCCAGGTGCTGCTCCAGTCTGAATTCCGGCGTGCGTTCCTGGATGACGACGCGATCCTTGGCCATAGACTGGGTGACGTAGCCCAGCAGCGCTCGGCTGTCCGGCTCAATCATCTGAAATTCTTCTTCGATGCCAATGTTGAATGTCGGGCGGTACATGGGGAACCTCGGAAATCTACTGCGTGCTGCGTGCTGCCTAATTACGTCATGACGATTTCAGCCGGATGACTCCGATAACTGAACCAGAAACATGTCGCTCTGGTAGCGTGATCTACGAATCCATTGGACTATCGCCATCAGGCACTAATCGTCGCAGAACACCCTTCAGCAGCGTCGACAACCGGGGCACGATGATGGCGCCGGCCTCGGCAACCTCTTCGTGGGTGGGCTGGTCCACCGAACTCAGATCATCGATTGCCATGTTGGTGATGGTGCTGATCGCCAGTACCTCCAACCCGGCATGGTGGGCGACCAGCGTCTCGGGCACGGTGCTCATGCCGACCGAGTCGGCGCCGAGGGCGCGCAACATGCGAATTTCGGCCGGCGTCTCAAAGTTGGGGCCGGCAATCATGGCATAGACGCCGCGATGCAGTGCGATGCCGTTCTCTGCCGCGACATCTTCGGCCAGGTCCGCCAGAGCCCGTGTGTAGGTGCGGTTGGCCGCCGGGAAGCGGGGGCCGAACTCCTCCAAATTGGGGCCGCGCAGCGGATTGTGTCCTGCCATGCCCGGCAGGTTAAGATGATCCTCGATCAACATCAGGTCGCCGACGGAAAAGTCGGGGTTGATGCCGCCGGCCGCGTTGGTGATCAGCAGTTGTTCCACGCCGAATCTCGCCATCACGCGGATCGGGAAGACGGTCTGCTGCATGCTGTGGCCTTCGTAAAAGTGAAGACGCCCCTGCATGACACAGACCGATATGCCCGCCAATTCGCCGATGACCAGGCGCCCCGCGTGCCCTTTGACCGTACTGACCGGGAAATGGGGAATGTCCCCATAGGGAATGCTGACGGCATTCTCTACCGCGTCGGCCAAATTGTTCAGACCGCTGCCCAGGATCAGCCCGACAGTCGGTTGGGCGGCCGTTTGTTCGCGGATGAAGTCCGCGGCGCTGTCATACATGTCGATGGTGAACTCGGGCATAGTACGCTTTCTCATAGATATTCAGATTAAGATTCGTTCTCGTTCTCGTTCTCGTTCTCGTTCTCGTTCTCGCTAAACGGTCATGGACTTCTTCTGTTTGTATTCGCGGAAATTAGCCAAAATCCGCGTCATCCGCATTCTATCCGACAGTCTGCAGAAAATTCAGTGCAATCAGGAAAGAGTAATACAAAAACAGTCGACATATGCCGACTGTTGGGGTGATTCTATATCGAGATCAAATTTGACGCTAATCGCTATTTGCGGATGCGTTCATGCCCGTTCGGACGGTTCAAGTCTACGAATTGTCTGATCCCGGAGAAGGCGAAATCGGCACGCCGTCGGCGACCAACTCAGCGTCTGTGTCGCCTGAGGCCTGACGGTAGACCTGGGTGGTGCTCAAATTGGCATGGCCAAGCCGCTCCTGCACTTCGCGCAAGCCGACACCGGAATCGAGCATATGCGTTGCGAAGCTGTGACGCAATGTGTGCGGCGTCACCGTCCCCTCGATGCCCACCTGCTTCACATAGTGCTTGATGATAAGCCAGAGGCCCTGGCGTGTCAGACGCTGCCCGCGATGATTCAGGAAAAGCGCGTTCTCGCTCTCGTCCACCAGCAGTTGAGGACGGCCTTCTTCAACATACCTTTTCAGGGCATCGGCAGCATTGGCATAGATCGGCACAGTCCGACGACGTTTTTCCCCTTCGCCACAATTGATGGTCTTTGCCGATACATCAACATCTCCGACGTTGAGGCTCACCAGTTCCGTGACACGCATGCCGGTCGCATAGAGGACCTCCATCAACGCCTTATCGCGTAGGTCCTTGGACCCGTTTTCCTTGGTGGGTTCGATCAGAAGTCGTTCGATCTCATCCGGGCTAATGGAACGAGGCGGATTCTTCTTGACCTTAGGCGAGTCAAGATGTTCAGTAGGATTCGCTGCGATAAGTCCGGCATTGTACAGGTACTGGGAAAAGCTCTTTACTGCAGCCACTTTGCGAGCAACGGTTGATGATGCGTACTGGCGTTCCTTCAGAAACAGCAGATAGTTTTGAACGGTAACCGCATCCACATCGCGCCAGTTTGTGATCGGCGGCGCGTCGGGGCGACGATAGTTCTGGATAAACTGGTAGAATTGGGTTATATCGTTGCGGTATGCAGCGATTGTATTGTCTGAACAATCTCGATCAATCTTCAAATATTCGAGAAAACGAGTGATCTCGTTCTGCATCCGCCCCTCCTATTGAGTGTCTCAATCGGGTGTCGATTGATTGTAGCATAACTTTGCATAAGAACAAAAAGCCTCTTCAAATTAGTCTGGATGTAGTTAGTTTGAGCCACGATGCCCAATCCGTTAATCCGCGATGCGAACCCGCAGAGGAACCGTTCAGCCATTGACGCCTATACGTCTGCTGCAATATGTTATAATCAGTCGCCCGATAGATGCCATAGAGGGTAGGATTATGACCATGCCAACGACGACCTTGCAAACGACAATTGATCCCAATCAGGTCTACGCCGACGATCTTCGTCGGTTTTCCCGCGCGTTCTTCAGCTATTTTGGTGCGCGAATAGAGCCTGTCGATTCACAACCTGGTTTGCTCTCTGTACACATCGGTGAAGACCTGGATGAGCCGGGTGATGACGGGGAAGATGGCGGACTGACCGACCATTTTGGCAAATCTGTGCTGTTGCTACGATTTCACCAATCGCAGGTGGAGGGCAGCGAACTGGTTGCCTTCGGCAGCCGTCTTTTTGACCAGATGATCGATTTCCTAAACCAACACGGGGCCGTCACTGTTTTGCGTCTGCCCAAACGGTATGTAGGCGGCGAGGAACTGCTGAAAGCGATTCAGCCCACCAACGCAGGTATCGCCAACCTCAAGATGAGCGAGAAGGAAGAACTCTTCTACGCTTTCAATTGGCATATCACCTATCGCGCAGACGACAAACGCGAGGAACTTTTTACGGTCCTGCTCGATGCAGACGGCGAGTATATGGGGCCGGTCGACAGCGGTTCGCACAACGGGGATCGTGAGAGCCAGGAGGAGAAAGTACAAAACGGGGCGGAAGTGACTGAGACGAAAATTGAGTCGATTTCGTTGGAGTCGATGCTGCTTGATGCCGAGTCGGTCACCATCGAACACGATGAGAAGGGCTCGCTGACCTCCCCTAAGCTGCCGCCCATGACACGGCTCCGCGAGTATGCAGAAATCGCCCGCAAGTACGCCATCTATCACGCTGACCTGCGCTGTATTGAACTCGAGGCCGAAGTGTTGCCGCGATTGCATAAGACGCTCTCTCGCCTGAAGATCTACTATGACCAGCAGATCGAGGAGGTCTACGACAGCCATGATCTCGACGGTGAAAAACGACAAATATTGGAAGAGGATCTGAAGCGCAAGATCGATGAAGAGGTCGAGAATCATCGCCTACGCGTGAATGCACAGCTGTTCAGCTATGCACTCCTGGAGGTGCCTACGGCCGCGGCCGACATTACACTCAGCGACGGCAGGCAGAGCGTAGATATCCGCGTTCAGCGCAATCTCTACGACGGTGTCGTCGAGCGGCCCGAGTGCCACGCCTGCGGACAGGAGAGCACGCACCTTGCACTTGACCACAATGGTCACATCACCTGCGACGACTGTATCCGCCAATGTGGGACGTGCCAGGAGATCTACTGTGCGCAATGCGGCGTGGCCACCTGCCCGGTCTGCGGGCGCGAGAACTGTGAAGCGTGCAGCGCAGAGTGTTGGGCCTGTGGCGAGCGGGCCTGCCGGGATCATGTGGCGCGATGCCCAGTCTGCGGCGATGCGGTCTGCTACGCTTGTCAGTCCGAATGTGCATCGTGCGGGCGGCTGCAATGCCGTACCCACTTGCGCATCGACGCCGTGGGTCCCGAACATGCCGAACCGGGGCTGATCTGTCCCGACTGTGCAATACGCTGCCCGGGGTGCATGCAATTCAGCGCGCATCTGGGCCTCTGCGATGCCAGCGGCCAGCGCTTCTGTGAGAACTGCCTGGTCACATGCGTCAAGTGTGGTCGCACGGTCGGCGCCGGGTTCTACACGGTGCATCCCTTGACCGGCCAGCCCCATTGCAGCGCCTGTTCGATGAACTGCGGCAAGTGCGGGACAATCACCGTGGAGAAGATGAAGTGTGCGGTCTGCCGTACGGACTGCTGCGCATCCTGTGGCCAGTTCTGCCAGGTCTGCAAGCAGGTCGTTTGCGCCGACCATGCAATCGCCATGCCCGGCTGTGATCACGTGGTCTGCACGGACCATGTCGCTGAATGTGAAATCGGCGCCGAACGACTCTGCCCCATCTGCCACTCACCCTGCGCCATCTGTGGGCGACACTACTGCGAGGCACATTCGGATGTCTGCACCCGCTGTCGGCGCCAATATTGCGCGGAGTGCGTGCGGCGGTCCGGCCTTTGCGACACCTGTGCCACCCATGACCGAGACGGTCTCTTCGTCACGCTCAAAGACGAGCCCTGCGCGACCGATGACCGGGTGGTCTATCTCCTGCCTCACTATCGTTGGATGCGCGCCGGCAACAAGCGGTACACACTCTATTTGGGACGAAATCGGGAAATGTCGGCGGCGCTCATCGTCGTGAAGAATCAGCCTGATGGGACGCCTGGCGACGTAGTCCTGCTGGCGCGTCGTCTAGGCATTCTTGACAGCAAGTATCGGGAACGATGGCTGTGACATACAGGGAGACCAGCGGTCAGGCATCAGGCAGGCGAACCGTCGCAGACGCGTCTGCCATCTCAGCGGATCTCTTGCAGAGCGCCGAACGCCACCTCGACGACTGTCACCTCTGTCCGCATCATTGTGGCACTGAGAGGAGCGCTGCCGCCGGTTTCTGCCGGGTCGGCAGGACGAGCTACATTGCCAGTGAGATGTTGCACATGGGCGAAGAGTCGCTGCTGCGACCGGCCCACGCGATTTTTCTGAGTGGGTGTACGGCACGCTGCACATTCTGTACTGCGGCCAAGTTTGCCTTTGTCCCGACCTACGGTGTAGCAGTCTCCCCTCAGCAGTTGGCCGAACGTATCGTGTTGCGTCAAGGTCAAGGAGCGCGGTCGATCTGTTTTATCGGCGGCGATCCGGTCCCACACATCCCCTTCATCCTCGCCACGATTGCTGCGCTGGGCACGCGCAAGACGGTACCGGTCGTGATCAACAGCAATTTCTATCTGAGTGATGAGGCGCTGGACTTACTTGAGCCGGCCATCGATATCTACTTGCCCGATCTTAAGTTTGGTCCTCATGGAGGAGAGCCCAGTGGAGGAGAGCCCAGTGGAGGAGAGAGGAGAGCCAGTGGGAGAGAACACGCTGGAGAAGAACACAGTCGAGGAGAACACAATTGCGGCGAAGCCATTGGCGGCATGCCGGGGTACTGGCCGGTGGTCACAACGGCGATCGATCGACTTCATCGGCGCGGAGAGCAGGTCATCGTTCGCCACCTGCTTATGCCCGGACACTTTGAATGCTGTACGGCCCCGGTCCTAAAATGGCTCAGCAAACGGGCCGGCATTCAGGTTAGCCTGCTGACTCAGTATATCGCGCCCGCCCATGTGCGCGGGGAACTGGCAGCTTCCCTACCATCCGACGATGTATTGCGTACACGGGCGATGGCTGCTGACCTCGGTCTGATGTTGGTGGATTGACACGACGCAGAACGTCCATCTCCCGGCCGCGAGCAAAGTTACAGACCCAGCATCCCCTGTTTGCTTTGCCTCTCATTCGGGAGCGGGCGCACGAGCAGACGTGTCCCGCGTACGGCCAGCACCTGAACCGTCGAACCATCTGCAATCGGCTGGCCTGTTTCCGAGTCAGCCGGCCAATCCTCTCGTTCGACACGAACCCGGCCTTGGGTCGATTTGGGATCAATGGGAACGATCACGATGGCCTCCTTGCCGATGACGCGGTCAGTGCCATAGACAGTCTCTGGCGGAGGACGATTCCGTCGCGAAGATGGGCGAAACAGAATGAAAACGATGGCCGATATTGCGCCAAATACCACCACTTGCCAGACAAGATTCGGGCCGAGAAAAGCGACCACCAATGCGACTACTGCACCGACACCCAGGCTGGGCAAGACGAAGCCCCTGGTGAAGATTCCACCTGCAAGGAAGACAACGGCCAGCAACGCCCAAATCCACCGAACGAAATTGAGATCAACGTCCATGCATGTCTCCTGAGTCAATCTGCACAGGGAAGAGAATCACTCACCACCATTAGTATACCAGGGTGGTCAATGTCCGTGCTAGTGCATGGCAAGGGTCGGGTGTATTTCAATGTGGGGGCAGGATCTCGCGTGCCGGGGACGGTCCAGGAGATGTCGGCATGACCCAATTGGACCGGACCGTCCCCGGCACGTTGTCGCCCCGAATCTGAAATGTACCCTCTCCGAGTGATTCTGCCGATTGCGCTCGAGGACTATCGAGAAAGGACGTCAGATCCGAAACAGTTTCGGCGCTGGTTGGATGAGATGATCGCTGCATGTCCATACAGCCTGCTCATCTCGACTTCTTGTGCAGGTCTGATGACCAACCACACCAAAATGCTAGAACTGGCAAAAGACGGGGGGATTCTATAGTCCCCCCGTCTTTTGCTGTTGAAAGCTTGATTCCATCTATGTAGACGCAGCTCAGTTCACGCCACTCAGACCGAATTCGAGGGTGTCAGCCTCGCGATAGACACCCGTACACATGTACTCGACGCGCTCGCAGATGTTGATGGTTCGGTCTGCATAACGCTCCAAATTGTGGGCGGCCCAGAGCAAGTGGTTGGCTCGCTCAACAGCGTTCGGCTGCATTTGGAGCAGGCTCAGCAGATCGCGATTGATCTGGTTGTACAGGGCATCGACCTGGTCGTCGATCGGCGGCACGCTCTTGGCCAGTTCAACGTCCCGGTTTATGAAGGCCGCCATGGATTTGTCGAGCATACTGTGGGCGATGGTTTCCATTCGGGGAATATCGATCAGCTTTTTGATCGGGGCATTGCCGTTCATATAGACGATGATGCGTCCAATACCCTTGCCGTAATCGCCAATACGCTCCAATTCGCCTGAAATCTCCAGGACTGCAGCCAGAAAGCGCATGTCGCGGGCCATCGGTTGCTGCGTCGCAATCAGCATCAAACAGCGATCCTCGATCTGGAAGCGCTTGCGGTTGATGGCGGCATCGCCCTCGATGATCTTGCGTGCCTTGTCAGTATCCATCGCCTGCATGGCTTTGACTGCCTGATGGACCGCATCCGCAGACATGCTGCTGAGCAAGAGCAATTCATCCTTCAAATCCTGTAAATCTTGGTCAAAATGTTGGCGTGGCATATATGCCTCTCCTACGCTATCTGCCTGAGAAAGTCCAAAACCCCTTGCCGAATCTCGTCTCGCACACGGCGGAATACAGCCATTTTCTCTGCCTCGCTCCCGGTCGCATCTGCCGGATCCTGGAAGCCGATGTGAACAACTTGACCGCTGCCCAGCCAAAGTGGGCACTGCTCAGAAGCGTCATCACAGACCGTGATAGTAAGGTCCAGATCCATGTCGCGAAACTGATCAGCCGATTTGGAGATCCCGCCCGAGATGTCGATTCCGAGCTCCGCCATGGCCTGCACAGCCAACGGATGCACATACCCCGACGGCTTCGTGCCCGCCGAATAGGCTTGCCACATATCGCCGAGATCGTGGTTGATCAGCCCCTCGGCCATCTGGCTGCGGCACGAGTTGCCCGTGCAGAGAATGAGGACGTGTTTTTGGGCCATATTTTCCCCCTGACTGTCACCCTAACCCGCTACCCAAACCGCCCCGTAATGTAATCCTCTGTGCGCGGATTTTTCGGCCGGGTAAAGAGTTCAGTGGTGGGGCCATATTCCGCCAAGTAACCTGTGCGATTGTCGTCGACCATGTAGAAGGCAGTGAAGTCTGAAACACGCGCAGCCTGTTGCATGTTGTGAGTCACGATGATGATGGTGTACTGCTCGACCAACTCCTTCATCAGGTCCTCGATGGCCAATGTCGCAATCGGATCCAAGGCGGAACAGGGCTCATCCATGAGGATGATCTCGGGCTTGGTGGCGATGGCTCGGGCAATGCAGAGGCGTTGCTGCTGACCGCCGGAGAGGCCGTAGGCGCTCTGCTTCAGCTTGTCCTTGACCTCGTCCCACAGCGCAGCGTTTTGCAGGGACTCTTCAACCAGATCATCCATGTTGCCCTTGTAGCCGTTGATCTTGGCGCCCCAGGCAATGTTGTCGTAGATCGACTTGGGAAATGGGTTGGGTTTCTGAAAGACCATGCCGATACGCCGGCGCACTTCAACCGGATCGACGTAGTCGGCGTAGATATCCTGACCCTCGAAGAGGACTTCGCCTTCGACACGCGCGATGGGAATCAGATCATTCATGCGGTTGAAGCAGCGCAACACCGTACTCTTGCCGCAGCCGGACGGGCCAATGAAGCCGGTGATCTTGCGCGGCTCGATCTGCAAATCCACACCGCGAACTGCTTGAAAATCACCGTAATAGACATTCAAGTCGCGAGCCTCGACGGCCGCCTGTCCGGAAAGTTGGGCCACCGGACTGTCGGCCACGATCCCGGGTGCTTGGGTTTGTAGTGACATGTGTTGAACTCCTGTTGTCGGTAGTTAAAAAGGGAAGGGCGAGTAATACGTACTGCGTACTGCGTAAGGTCTCGTTAGAGGAGCGGTTGCCGCAATTGGCCGCCGCGTGCTTCAAGACAATCAGATCGCGCTAACATGACTCTCTTCCAACAAATTACGTAGTACGCATTACGTATTACCCTCTCCCTACAACTCCTTGCTAAACCGGTTCCTCAAATAGATCGCAGTTCCATTCATGGCAAACATGAGTAGCAGCAGCACGATGCTGGCCGCGGCCGCGATGTGTCTGAACTCGGCCTGGGGCCGCGTGGTCCACTGGAAGATCTGCATGGGCAGCACCGTGAATTTGGAAAACGGCCCACTCGGATCAACTGTGATGAAGGTTGATGCGCCGATGACGACCAGCGGCGCCGTCTCACCGATGGCACGCGAGATGCCGAGAATGGTGCCGGTGAGAATGCCGGGAATGGCGCTGGGCAACACATGGCTGCGCACGACTTGCCAGCGGGTGCCGCCCATGCCGTATCCTGCCTCTCGGTGGGATTGAGGCACGGCTCGAATGGCTTCCTGGGCATTGATGATGATGATCGGTAACACCAGCAGACCCAATGTGAGACCCGCGGACAGAATCGTCCGCCCATTGGCCGTGGTCGGATCGCCGACGCCAAAGGCTGTGCCACTGGTCAGGATCTCCAGCGCCCGTACAAAGATGGCCAGACCGAGAATACCGTAGATGATGGAAGGCACGCCGGCCAGATTGTCAATGTTGGTCTGCAGTATGCGACTGATACGTCCCTGGGTAGCGTATTCTTCAAGGTAAATTGCGGCGCCAATTCCAACCGGCACGGCAAACAGAATGACGATAAGAATCACCCAGAGGGTGCCGAGCAAGGCAGTGCGAATGCCGGCATACTCTGGTACACTGGACTGTGTCCCCGTCAGGAAATTCCAATTGATCCACGAATACCACTGCACCTCGGCATCAGGGTATTCCTCGAATGTGGTCGCCTCGATCTCCTCGCGGTCAAACAATGAGGGAATCATGTTCCAACTGGCAACGACTCGTGGGGCCACAATTCTTTCGACGACCAGGTCGTACATCTCCTCCTGGGATCGTTCGGCGAGGGGCTGTTCGCTCTCGAATCGACGGATTACCCCCTTTGACTCGTAGGCCACCAGGATCGAGTGAAGGGCCTCATGGGGCAAATCGGCAAGCGCGAACTCCTCAAGATAGACCTTCTCGACGAAGAAATCCAGCGTGCCGCTATCCATGCTTGGAATATGGCGGACAATCGGCTCATCAGGCCATTCTGCACGTACGTCACTCCAGCGTTCGGCTGTGGTGAAGATCGCCTGCATCTCTTGTTCGGTTACATCGCGCACGAAGTCGTTTTGGCTGCTGACTACAACGGCTATGGCATCAGCGCCAACATGCAACTCAACCGGCGTTCGCTTGGATTTGAGACAGGCTGCGCTCTCCTGACGAGAGATGGCCCGGCTCGAATCGGCAATGGCTGCGGTCTTGTCCACGCATAGCGCTGCATAGCCGCCCTTGGTGCCGGTACTCTCGACCGTGACCGTGCCGTCATGGCCTGCCGCCTCAAACATCTCGGCAAGACGTGCGGTCAACGGAAAAACTGTCGAACTGCCGGAAATGACGATGTCGCCGACCTCGCCTTCCGACACCGGCCCGCCTGTGGCCACGCGCAGCGCGTTGTCTTGCTCCGCAAGCAGATCGTCAGAGATTGGGAAGTAACCGACTTCCTCGATCACGTCGTTGACGTTCCGAAGATAGAAATCCAGAAAGGAGGTGACCTGCGGCTCTTTCACCAGGACGCTTTCGCCAGTGTAGAGATAGAGCGGGCGAGACAACGGGTAGCTGCCGTCGGTGGCGCTCTCCTGGCTGGGTTCGACACCGTCGATGGCCAATGGTCGCAGCCGGTCGGCCTGGTCCTGATAGAAGGCGTAGCCGAAAAAGCCAATCGCATACGGATCGGCGGCAATGGCGTCGGCCAATTCAGCATCATTCTCGGAACTGGTCGCATTGGAGGCAGCCATCATCGCCTGTTCGATGTGGCCGCTGACTAGCTGCCCGGGATCGTTTTCGTTTTCAGTGGCAACCAATCCAAAGGTCTGGTTGACAATATTGGCAATCAACACGGCCAAAGCGATGATGGCGGAGATCAATGCGATCTGAAAGAGTGACAACCACATCTGTCCACGTTGATGGCGTTTCTCGACCTGCTGCTGAAGCTCTTCGCCTTCGGGCATGCCGGTTGGTTTTGTTGTAGACTCGGTATGAATGCTCATGGTCTAATACGCCTCACGGAACTTGCGCATCACCCAACGACTAACAAAATTGAGCAGCAATGTCATGACAAACAAGAGAGCTGCCAGGGCAAAAATACTCTGGTAATCGATGGAATTGTAGCTGAGATCGCCGCCGCTGATGCGGTTGATGTGGCCGGTGATGGTTTCCGCTGAGTGGAACGGGTTCATCGTCAGATTGGGCCCGGCGCCTGCAGCAATGGCCACGATCATGGTTTCGCCCACGGCACGGGAGACGGCCACGATGAAGGCTGCGGTGACGCCCGAAAGCGCTGCCGGCAACACAACTCGCGTCACAACCTCAAGTCGGGTACCGCCAAGACCGTAGGCCGCTTCGCGTAACGCCATGGGTACGGCCCGCAGTGCATCCTCAGACATGGAGGCGACCAGTGGAATGACCAGGATGCCGACAACGATACCGGCCGCTGCCGTGTTGTAGATCTGGATCGAGGCGCCGAAGACAATGCCCATCACGACGGCCAACGTGCATAGCACCAGCGTCATCGCTGCCAAGGTCCCGAGCACGGTCAGAAAGCGTCCCAAACCAGCGTTGTGGACGCGCCTGCCCAGGAAAATGAGAGCGATTGACAGCAGGAGCAGGCCGCCCCAGGCTGCCGCAACCAGCGCCATAGAGATGTTGCTCAAGGCGCCGAAAAAGGCGCGCAGGCTGGGCGTCATGAAGGTGAGGGCGAAGTAGCCGTAGACGACGGTGGGCACGCCGGCCAGAATCTCGAGGATCGGTTTGAGCGTGGCGCGGACACGGGGAGCGGCGTATTCGCTGAGCAGAATCGCAGCCATCAAGCCAAGCGGCAGCGCGACCAACATCGCGATGGTCGAGACCATCAGCGTGGCACTCAAGAGCGGCCAGACACCAAACTGGAGAATCTGAGGCTGCCAGACCGTCCCTGTCACAAATGCCCGGAACGTCACCTCGGGATCGCGGAAAAATTTCGAGGACTCGATGAGCAGCACCATGACCAGACTGATGGTTGTGAGGATGGAGAGCGCGCCACAGAGGAATAGCACGATGCCCATGATCGTGTCGCCGAGCCGCCGCTTTTTTCTGAGATTCATAGGCTTGGGGCCGCCCGTTGCAGCGCGTGCCGGCGCCTGAAATCCAGACGCCGAAAGCACCATGCTGCCTCCTGTATCCACGCTGAAGTTGTTTGTTTGGCGCTTCAAGTCGGTACTCACGCTGGTTGAACCTCCTTACGGGAAAGATTCGCTAGTCTTTGTGGGCGTGAATACCACGATAGAAATCCAGCACCTCTACCACAGGTAGGAATTGTGTTGGGATTTCTGCCGGGATTCACTAGCAGTACGGATGGGGAAGAGGCACATTCGCCCCTTCCCCATCCTATTAACACAGGCTGAGATTACGTCGGGCAAACCTTCAGCCCGTGGAGTTTTCGCACGACAGAAAGCCGAATTCCTAAGACCGTTCCAAAAAAAATGGATGCTCCGGCGCAAGTCCCCGCCAGGGCCCAAAAACAGGATCTCTGGAACAGACTTCAACTGAGCCGTTGCTGGGACTTTGGGAGAATCATGTCCTTGGATTGGCCTTGGCAACCAGTCCTTCTTTTCGGCGCCTACTGGCCCACGGCAGCGAGCCATTTGGCCTTGGCTTCATTCAATGCTGTCTCAGAAGCCGGGAAGTAACCGACCTCCTCAACCACCTCATTGACGCTGCTCAGGAAGTAGTTGACGTAGTCGCCGACCTGAGGCTTCTCACGCATGATCGTGGCGTCAGAGTAGATGAAGAGCGGCCGGGAGAGCGGATACTCGGCAGACTCGACACTCTCGAAGCTCGCTTCCACACCATCCAGATTCATGATGCCCAACGCATCGGCATTCTCGCTGTAGTAGGCGTAGCCGAAGAAGCCTGTGGCGTAGGGGCTGCCCTCAACGCCGATGACCAGCACGTTGTCATCCTCGGAGAACTGGGTGTTGGGAGCGGTCAACAGCGGCTCCGGATCTTCCTCGAAGACCGCTTCCACAAAGTAGTCGAAGGTGCCCGAGTCGGTGCCGGGAATGTAGCGCTGGATGATCTCATCCGGCCATTCCGGATTCACATCCGACCACTTTTCGGCGGTGTAGATGGCGGCCAATTCTTCCAGAGTCGCATCGGTCGCCCAGTCGTTCTCAGGATTGACGACGACGGCCAGTGCATCGGTGCCCACGCGGAACTCGATAGGCGTGCGGCCGATGGCGGCACAGCTCTCAACTTCGGAATCCTTGATAGGGCGACTGGCGTTGGAGACATCGGTCTCGCCTGCTTCACAGAAGCGCGAGAATCCGGCGCCCGAACCGATGCTGTCGATGGTGACGACACCGCCGTACCCTTCATCGTAGAAACGTTCGGCCACAGCCTCGGCCAGCGGGAAAACGGTGGAGCTACCGGCGGTCACGACGTCGCCTTCAACGGCCAGCGGATCGACCTCGGGCAGGATGACCATCTCACCGGAAGCTTCTTCAGCGGCGGCGTCTTCGGCCGGGGCCTCTGTGGCAGCAGCTTCTTCAGCCGGTTCCTCGGTCGCTGGTTCTTCAGCGGCAGCCGGTTCTTCAGTCGGAGCGCTCGCTTGTTCGCTGCTCCCGCCACAGGCTGCCAACAACAGCGCTGATATCACAAATACCACCAAAAGTATGCGGCGCATTTTCTTGTAGTCTCTCCTCTGTAAAATTGGAATCAATTTTCATAATTGATGACATGCACAACCATTTTGATGCGTGCTACTGTCGTTGACAGCATAGGAGAGGCGAATTAACGAATGTTCGTGAACTGCTTAACAATCAACTAAGTCACGGTAAACGTTGTGTTAACGGCCAGCGCGTGTGCGAACCAGGGGATCGTCGGTACGTCGAGGGTATCTTCTCAATCGGTATGCGCCGGGCTTGCCTTGTCCGCAGCTCGGCGAAACCCATAGCGGAATGACAAATCTTGAACTACTGGGGTTGGGTGTGGAAACGTGTGTTCCGTGGAGTATGGCCATTGGAGGGAGCCGGGAGGAGTCCGGCGCCATGAGGCAGTGCATCGGCGCCGGCATTGGCAGGCTTATGATCTGTAGCTTCTGTACCGGCGACCGGCAGTGTGAAGTAGAACGTACTGCCTTCGCCCTCGGCGCTCTCCGCCCAGATCTCACCGCCGTGCGCTTGGATGACATGCTTGGCGATGGCAAGGCCCAGGCCTGTGCCGCCGCCGGAACGAGCGCGATCGCTCTTGTAGAAGCGCTCAAAGATGCGCGGTAGGTCTGTCGCGGGAATACCGGCTCCTGTGTCTTTCACGATGACGATGACGAGATCCTCCATTATCTCCGCACGAAGATCAATCGAACCGCCTGCCGGGGTAAATTTGATGGCGTTGTGAATCAGGTTCATGACCACCTGCTGCACCCGTTGAGCGTCGGCCAAAACATGGGGCAGATCGTTGGACAACGTCAATGTCAATGCGATGCCTGCTCGTTCAGACTGCGGATTGAGCCGCCCGGCCGCATCCTGGAGCAGTCGCGCGACCGAAACCGATTTGAATTCGAGTGGGACTTGGCCTGATTCGATGCGTGAAAGCTCCAACAACTCCTGCACCATCTGGGTCAACGAATCGACCTCGCCCTCCATGAGGTCCAGGAAGTGCTGAGCCATGGGCGGATCGTCCAGTGCGCCGTCTCGTAGGGTTTCGACCAATGCGCGCAGCGCAGCCAACGGTGTGCGCAGTTCATGGGAGACATTGCTGACGAAATCCTGGCGCACTGTCTGCAATTGTCGCATGCGCGATAAGTCCTGCATCATGATCAGATAGCCGCGTGCCGCGCCCAGCAGATAGGGCGTAACCACAATCCGCAAATAGCGTTGGTCACTCATTTCGATGGTGTCGACTTCCTGGGCGCCGCTCTCTTTGCAGCGCTGCCAGACTTCGGCGATTCGATGATCGCGTACAGTCTGTACAAAGGATCGCTTGAGTGCATCAGACTCGGTCGTGTCCAGAGTCCGGGCAGCCGCCGGATTGATCAGACGAACCTTGCCCTTCTTGCTCACCATGATCACGCCGTCGGCCATGATTTGCAGCATCGTGCTGAGCCGATCCTGCTCTCGTCCCCGCTTGCGGATCTGGCGTTCCAACTCGCCGGCCATGCGGTTGAATGTGCGCGCCAAGCGCCCGATCTCGCCACCGCTGAAGGCGACTACCCGTGCGTCCAGATCGCCTGCCGTGATTCGTTCGGCCGCGGCGGTGAGTTGACGCACCGTGCGTGCAGAACGTTCAAATTGAACGATGAGCAGTCCCACAAGGATGAACCCCGCCACGAGCGTAGCGGTAAGGATGATCCCCTGCATTTGCCTTTGGCCGGCCCAGGTGCGATCGAGCGGATAGGCCCAGCGAATTGCCCCAATGGTTTCGCCGTTGTCTAGGACAGGAAAGGCCAGAAAGACGACCTCGTTGCCCGTCGCCGGATCGATGCGTACGCTGCGTCCGAATCCTGTTTCCATGGCAGCGCGTAGTTCCGGGAGCGGGATACCGTCGGTCTCTGTTTGGTTGTCGGAATCGGCCAGAAGTCGTTCGTCGGCTGAGAAAAGTGTGACCCGGGCCCCGATCAGGTCCGACCACTCTTGGAGGAGTGTTTCTTGCATCAACGCGTCGTCCTGCCAAGCATCGATCAACTGGGGTTGTGATGCGGATACGCTCACCTGCGCGACGAACTGCTCTTCCAGCTCTCTGGCGTGCAGCGTGTTGAGCCGGTAGATCAGGTAGACGGAGAAGACCGTCATCAAACCTAGAACAAGGATAACGGCGAAGACCGTCGCCGATCTCCACCGTGGCATAGGTGATTGAAGCATCTTGAACAAAACCGTTCACATAGATCGGGCAATATACACAGAAAATAGACGATCAATGTTAACAATCAAACAAGCTTCAGTTAATGGATTGCAAATGTTCTAGCGCTCAAACCGATAGCCGATGCTGCGTACGGTGATGATCCGAGATGGATTGGCCGGGTCATCCTCGATCTTCTCGCGCAGCCAACGAACATGTACATCGACGGTGCGGCTGCCGCCGTCGTAGTCCCATCCCCAGACGCGCTCCAGGATCAGATCTCGGCTGAGGACGATGCCATGGTTGCGGGCCAGAAAGACCAGCAGCTCGAACTCTTTTGGCTTGAGGTGGATGACTTCTTCTCTAAATTTGACCTCGCGACGTGTCAAATCGATGAGCAGGTTGTCAAAGAGCAGTTGTTCGGGGCCGCGAACGCGTTCTTCGTCCGCTTGGGGTTCCTGTGCAACCACATCCGCTCGGTCCATACGCACACGGCGCAACATGGCCTTGATGCGGGCCATCAACTCGCGCATGCTGAACGGCTTGGTCAAGTAGTCGTCGGCGCCGACCTCCAGACCGACCACCGTGTCGACCTCGTCGGCCCGGGCCGTCAGCATGATGATGGGCACGCTCATCTCCTGGCGAAGAATGCGACAGACGTCAAGACCGTCCAGACCCGGTAACATGACATCCAGGACAATCAGGTCTGGTTCCTCGCTGCGAGCGACAGTCAGGGCCGTCTGTCCGTCGGCAGCCGTCTTCACGTCATACCCCTGGCGGGTCAGGTTGTACGCCAACGTTTCGAGGAGGGTTGGTTCGTCTTCAACGATCAGGATTTTCGATTTGGTTTCTGACACCATGGGCGCGCCCCTGATAGGTCTTTCGAACATCGTCATCTGGCGGCAGTATCCAACAGGGATTGGGGTTCGGGCAAATTGCGGGGCGGAGATGAAGAAGACTCTGCGGTCCCGTGGCGAACGGCGCTACGGGACCGCAGAGCAGATCGTCTAACCGTTGGCCTGTGCGTCAACGACCGACATGATGGCGACATTGACGATGTCGCGCACGTCCGCGCCGGTTTCGACGATGTGGACCGGTTGGCCCATGCCGACCAGGATCGGGCCGATGGCCTCGGCCCCGCCGAGGCGGCTGACCAGCTTGTAGGCCGCATTGGCCGATGATAGATCGGGAAAGACCAGTACATTGGGGTTTTTGACTTGACTGAAGGGATAGTGGCGCTCCATCAGATCGGGCACCACGGCCACATCGGCCTGCATCTCGCCGTCGACCTGGAGGTCAGGACGCAGTGCCTTGACCAGCTTGGTGGCTTCTGCCACTTTGCGAGCCTCTTCATTGTCAACACTGCCGAAGTTGGAGAAGCTGAGCATGGCGACACGCGGCTCGATGTCGATGTGTTTGGCGAAGTCGGCAGCGTTGAGGGCGATGGCGGCCAACTGCGCCGCATCAGGATCGATGATCACGGTCGCATCGGTAAAGATATAGATCTGATCGTTGACCAGGATCAGATAGAGTCCGCTGACGAAGCGATCCTTCTGTGCCCCAACTGCTTCCAATGCCGGGCGCAGCACTTCCGGATAGTTATAGGTCAGACCGGAGATGAAGGTGTCTGCCTCGCCCTGCTCAACCATGATGGGGCCGAAGTAGTTGGCGTTGCGCATCATTTCGTAGGCGCGCGTCCGGGTGATGCCGCGCCGATTGCGTCGCCGGTAGAAATAGTCGGCATAGGCCTGACGTTGGTCTGCCGTGGTCGGATCGACAATCGTCGGCGCGAAGTCGAGGCCCAATTTTTTACACTGCGCCAAAATGGGATCGGGGCGTCCAAGCAGGATCGGCTCGCCGATGCCATGGTTCTGGATGGCATAGGCGGCACGGATGATCTTGGGATGCTCACCCTCGGAGAAGACGATGCGTTTGGGCGAGCGCTGCGCTTTCAGTTCCAAGGCTCGCATTAACTGTGTGCCCTTGCCCAGACGACCGGCTAGTTCATCCATATACTCAGCAGGATCGATCTCGATACGAGCGACGCCGCTATCCATGGCCGCCTTTGCCACGGCAGGAGCAACCCACATGAGTACACGCGGATCGAGGGGCTTGGGAATGATGTATTCGCGTCCGAAACGCAGCGAGGTCACGCCATAGGCGTCCACGACTGCGTCCGGCACATCTTCCTTGGCCAACTCAGCTAGGGCCTTGGCCGCAGCGATCTTCATCTCCATGTTGATGGAATGGGCTCGCACATCCAGCGCGCCACGGAAGATAAAGGGAAAGCCGAGGACGTTGTTGACCTGGTTGGGATAGTCACTTCGTCCGGTGCCGAAGATGATGTCATCACGGGCGGCCTGGGCTTCCTCGTAGGTGATCTCCGGATCCGGATTGGCCATGGCGAAGATGATTGGGTCACGCCCCATACTGCACACCATCTCACGGCTAAGGCAATTGGCTACTGACAGACCGATGAAGACATCGGCGCCAACCAGGGCATCCTCCAGCGTTCGGGCATGGGTCGGCACCGCGTACTGGACCTTGAACTCGTTCATGCCATCCTCGCGGCCGGCGTAGATGACGCCGCGCGAGTCGCACATGAGAATGTTCTCTTTGGTCGCCCCGAGCGCCATGTAGAAGTCGGCGCAGGCAATGCCGGCCGCCCCTGCTCCGTTGACCACGATGGTGATGTCGGCAATGTCTTTGTCGACCACTTCGAGGGCATTGACCAATCCTGCGCCGGAGATGATGGCCGTGCCGTGCTGGTCGTCATGGAAGACCGGGATATCGACCAGTTTCTGCAGTTCGCGCTCAATGTAGAAACATTCGGGCGCCTTGATATCTTCCAGATTGATACCGCCGAAGGTCGGGGCGATCATCTGGCAAAATTTGACGATATCTTCCTGGTTGGCCGAATCGACTTCAATGTCGAAGACGTCGATATCCGCAAAGCGTTTGAAGAGCACTGCCTTGCCCTCCATGACCGGCTTAGAGGCCAATGCTCCTCGGTTGCCCAGTCCCAGAATCGCCGAGCCGTTGCTGACCACGCCGACCAAGTTGCCTTTCGCGGTGTAATCGTAGGCGGTGGCGGGATCTTCAGCAACTTCGATCACTGGGTAGGCGACGCCGGGCGAGTAGGCAAGCGAGAGATCGTTTTGGGTCGCCATCGGCTTGGTGGCGGCAATGCGCAGCTTGCCGGGCCTGCCTTGGGAATGATAATCAAGCGCATCCTGTTTCAGCGTTGTACTGGACATTTCTTTTCTCCTAACTCAGCTAGGGGTGATTTCTGCAGCAGGTATTGGAGCTGCTGCCTCTGATAGGAAAACCCAGAGTAGATCCACCGGAATCCATCCGACCACAACAATCAGACGGGCGAATTTGCAGGTTTTGAATTTGACACGATAATAGAGAGCGGAAAGCTGAGCGGCCACAAATGGCGGAGAACTGAGCTACCGCATAGCCGGAATCCAGCCGATTACTGCAAGTCTATCGGACATTTTACGAAGTTTGCAGGAGTGCCGATGCACCTGATCAAACTCTGTCACTCTACAACCGAATGGAGATGATGTCAATCAATGTCGGTAACTGAACACCACATAGTCGATCAATCGTTGGTTCAATTGGAGAAGCGCCGTATCGGCCTATATCTCCTCTTCGCCTTTGGTATCGCCTGGACGCTCTACGCCGTCATCTATCTGACCGGTGGCATTGCTGACAGCCGGACACTGATACCCGGAACACCGATCACCGTGGCGATCGTGCTCATGACGGCTTCCATGTGGGCGCCGGCGCTCGCCAACATTCTCACTCGCCTAGTCACCCATGAAGGTCGCCAAGATCTTTGGCTGCGTCCACAATTGCGAATTGGTTGGCCCTACTGGTTGCTTATGTGGGTACTTCCTGCGCTACTGGCGCTGCTGGGAGCGGCACTCTATTTCGCGATCTTCCCAGACCAATTTGATCCCAACATGCAGTCATTCCGCGATCAGGTCGAGACACTGACCGGCGAGGCGATGCCCGTTCCGACAGCTGCGCTCGTGGCACTGCAACTGCTTCAGGCTGTCCTGCTTGCCCCGGTGCTCAATGCCATTGCGACCTTCGGCGAGGAATTCGGTTGGCGCGCCTACCTACAGCAGAAACTGATGCCTCTGGGGGTGCGTCGGGCTATGATCGCCATGGGATTGATCTGGGGCGTTTGGCACTGGCCCGTGATCGTCATGGGCTACAACTTCGGCGATGCCTATCCCGGCGCCCCCTGGCTGGGCATGCTGGCCATGGTCTGGTTCACGTTTGTGGTGGGCACGGTCTTAGGCTGGGCCGTGATCCGTGCAGGCAGTGTCTGGCCGGCGGTCATTGGCCACGGTGCGCTCAACGGTATCGCCGCCGTCGGCGTGCTCTTTGTCGCCGGCGAGCCACACGCGCTGTTGGGCCCGACATCGGTCGGCCTGATCGGTGGGATTGGGTGGACAATCTTTGCACTACTATTGCTGTCAAAGGCCAACTGGGAGCGTAGGGCTTTTCCAAAATAGTAACTATACGGGAGTTGGCAAAGCCTCAAGCCATTCCAGCCAAAGATTTCCTTGCAACGTATATTTATTTCTCTGGAATGGCCTAACTGAGGGATGACTTGGGGAACGTCATCCCTTTCAGAATGTATTGCACTCGGCTATTTTCGCCAGAGTCGTGATTGAACGATACAATCATGCTGCGGGGAGAATGCATGAATCCAGAATCCTGCCCACTAATCAACAAGGAGACACACGATGCCAGGCAGACGACAAGGACGAAGAGAAGCACGACAGGATGAACGCCAGACATTCGGACGCAGGGGCGACGCCACCCAGTACAAGATGCGCGAGCGGATGGTCTCGATTGGCGATGACTATTGGATCGAGAATAGTGCCGGCCAGAAGGTCTTTAAGGTCGACGGCAAGGCAGTACGCGTGCGTGACACACTCAACTTCGAAGATGCGCATCGTAATGTACTATGCAAGATCCAAGAGCGTATGCTGCGGGTCAAGGACGTCATGGAAGTCGAAGACGCCAATGGAAATAGCGTTGCCACGATTAAGAAGGCCCTGATTTCACCGATTCGTGATCGTTTCACGGTCAAGATCAAGAGCGGCCCCGATTTGGAGGTCAAAGGCAACATCCTCGATCACGAGTACACCATCGGCGAAGGCCGCACCAAGGTGGCAGAGGTCTCGAAGAAGTGGTTTCGCATCCGTGATTCGTACGGCGTGCAGGTCGACCCGGACCAGGACGATGTGATCATCCTGGCCGTGACCGTCTGCATCGATCAGATGGCACACGGCTAATGCTGATCGAATGACCGCGCTTGACGAAGAACCTACCGTGCCATTGGAGTTTGATGTGTCCGGAAGTCATAGACCTCAGTCCAGGCCATGCAAATTACTGCATGGCCTGGATTTCATCTCGGTGCGCTGTCAGGCGTGCAGCCGGCGAACACTTTCATTGCGTCGCGTGATGATTGTGGTGTCGCAGTTCTTGGCTCGTGATGTGACGATTGAACATGATTGGGGCGGGCGACAGGATGAGGAACTGACGTAAACGATTTCGGTGAATGACTTCAGTGAACAAGAATCGAGAACGTTTTGATGCGTATATCGTAACGGGTGTAGAGGTCTCTCTTGCCAGGGCACGCAGCGCGACCCACGTGCTCTCCGAGACGGATCGCCAGCAGGCATGGCACACATTGAGCTATGCATTGGCGGCAGAGAAGAGCTGGCCGCTGGCCGGCGAATTGCTGGTCGTGCTTGCACCCAAGATGGCCCAAGCTGGTTATTGGCGAGAGTGGATTCCCTATCTCGAGCAAGGGCTTGGCCATGCCAGGGCGCTGCATGACCTTGGCATGGCGGCAGAGCTTTCGCTCCACCTGGGCCATCTCTACCAGCGACTGGGACAATTGGATCGGGCGGATCGGCATGCAGAGGAGGCTGAACAACTCTTCGCGCTTTTGAACAAGCGCCGCCGACAGAGTGCCGCGCTCAATCGCCAAGCTGAGATCGCACGCGGGCGTCGAGATTTTCCGACAGTTGAGCACTTGACGAACCGAGCACTCGGCCTGTGCCTGTCAGACGCCGGCACCGAACCCGACATTGGTTTTGATCCTGACATTGGTTTTGATCCTGACACTGATGTGGAGGAGAGCGGTCATGCATTCCTGATCAAAGGACGTTCCGCTTTCAATCAGCAGGACTGGTCCCTTGCCGACCGGTATTTCGAGAAGGCATTGCGCATCTATGAACGGACAGAGAATCTGAGCAGAAGCGCTGTCTGTATTCAGAACCTGGGGCGCGTTCGCACCATGGAAGAGGATTACGATGGCGCTATCGCGCATTTTCAGCAGGCTATCGGCTTGTTGGAGACGGTCAATGATGTTTTCAACCTGGCAGCTGTGCGCATGAATCTGGGGATCGCCTACTCGCTCAGCGAGCGACCATACGATGCGCTTGAACAGTATTCAGAGGCCGAGCCGGTCTTTCGTCGCCTGGATGACCGAATCCATTTGGCCAAAAACCTAAACAATCAGGGTATGGAGATGAACAACCTTGGGCGCTGGGCGGAGGCCGAGCAATTGCTAAAGGCGAGCAGCGCACTCGCCCTTCAGATGGACAATCTACAGGAATACGTCAATGCTCAGGATAGCCTGGGCTTGACGTACATGGGAAGAGAGGAGTTCGGGCGAGCCATCGCCGTTTACGAGGAGGCGCTGGCCTTGAGTGAGAAACACGCAGAACGAAGATTTCTTCAGAGCACGCTGACGGATCTGGCCGAGCATCTGTTACTTGTAAAACGAGCCTATCAAGGACATGGATAAGAACGATGCTGTAGTTTTTCTCAACGCATTGATGAACCATGCCAATGCTGCATCGTGGATCTTTCGATCTTGAGCTTGGGGCTGTTTACACCAAAGACATGACAAGATCACACCCTGTGTTGGGCGGACGAAGATGCCCGTCCAACACAGGGTGTGTCATGACATAATTGAACTTATCCAAGGGGTACTTCAATTTAGTGAGCGTTACCACCACCTGAAGCGTGAGCTGGAATGCCAAATTCTAGGCCAGTTGCAGTGTCCAGAACGGCCATACCGTAGACGGATGTGACCATCATAATTGTAGCGATGAGGATCGCTAATGCAATGCGGCGACTGTAAACAGTGAGATGTGTAGTCATGATAAGACTCCTCCTGAGGGTGTTGGGGGATCATCTAACTGAGGATCCCTCCGGATGGATAATTGGGATCAACCAAGTAAAATTGTGTTATCCGTGTGCTCGGGTCTAGCTTCTCCGGTTGTCGGTGGTCTCCTGGATGTTCGCTAGCTGGTGGCTATTCTATGATAACTACTCTAGTTACGCAAATTCTACAAAAAAGGCTGGAAAGATAGTCGCGTTCGTTGGCATGAAATACGTACGCTGCATGGCAAGTGCGTGCCCAAAAGCTCTCACTTTTGAGATTCCCCTATCCCCGTTCAAGCACCCACTTCTCCAGCGCCACTGCCGCACCGTCTTCCTCGATCGACGGCGCGATCCAGTCGGCGATGGCTTTCATGCCGGCGTTGGCATTGCCCATGGCGATGCCGAAACCGGCAGCCTGCAACATGGGGATGTCGTTGTCGTTGTCGCCCATGGCGAGGACGCGCTGCGGATCAACGCCCAGTAGGTCGCAGAGCGTCAGCAGGCCCCGCCCTTTGTCGATGCCCAGGGCCGTGCCTTCGACCAACCATGGATGGGTGCGCGTGATACTCAATTGACCCGCAAAGCGCGTCTTTAAGTCGGGCGCGATATCAACTTGGCGCTCCGGATCGTTGATGGAGATGAACTTGATGGGCGACGGCGCGCCCACGTCTGCAAGCAAGTCAGAAAAGCTGGGCGCCATGGTGCGTGGCACCCCGAAGACATGGTCATAGAAATCCGGATCTGGCCCGGTGCGATTCTGGATGATCTGTGTGTGCCCGTGATCATCCCCGAAATAGAAGACGCTGATGGGCTGGATTTCATCGATCCAGGCCGCAACCTGGCGCGCTGCGCTCAATGGCATGTCTGTCTCGTGAAGCACTTCACCGGTCACCGGATCGCCGATAACCGCCCCCTGAGTCGTAACCACCGGCGTCGTGATTCCCAGCGGCCCCGTGTGAGCGCGCACGTAGTCGAGCGTCCTTCCTGTACCGATGGTCACCGGTATGCCGGCGGCCTGCACCTTGTCTATCGCGGCTTTCACGACCGGGCTGATCTCTTTATGGTGATATAGGTCCAGAATTGTGCCGTCCAGGTCGAGGACGACCAGATCAAAAGCGCGTTTGGACTTGTGCATGTCTCTTGTCTTCGTAATTAGTGACTGGGGAAACGGGAGTGGTGATTAGGGATCGGGACGACCATCGTCCCGATCCCTAATCACCACTCCCGTTTTCACATAACAATCGTGATAATGCGGTCGAGGCCGGCGAAATCCTGGCGCAGATCCACATCCTGCGCCAGCGGGATCAAGTCCTCGATCAGTTCCAGAACGGCAGCGCCTTGATCGTAGGCGATTTCCAGAAAGATCATGCCGTTGGGACGCAGATAGTTTGGTGCATTCTTGAGCAGACGTCGAATGGCATCGAGGCCATCATCACCGGCTTCCAGTGCCAGTTTCGGTTCAAAATCACGCACCGTCGGCTCCAACGCAGTGTAGTCGCGACGGTTGATGTAGGGCAGATTGGCGACGATGATATCGACCTGCTCGTAGAGCGGTTCCAGTAGATCGCCCTGCAGCAATCGCACCTGATTGAACCTGTCGTGCTGCTCGATGTTGCGACGCGCCACCGAGAGTGCCGCGTCGCTCAGATCAGTTGCATAGAGCACGGCATGTCTACAGTTGTCGGCAATCGCCAGCGCAATGGCCCCGCTACCGGTGCCGATATCGGCAACACGGATCGCTCGTTGCCCGTAGAGACCGATGAAGCGTAGTACAACGTCCACCAGGAGTTCTGTCTCCGGGCGTGGAATCAAAACGCGCTGGTCGACTGCCAGATCCAGCCCATAAAACTCCTTACGACCGATGAGATAGGCGACCGGTTCACCGCGCACGCGCCGCACAATCAGATCGGCATACCGCTCTGTCTCAGTTTCGTCCAAATGATAGTCGTGGTGGGCGAAAAGCCAACTGCGATCGACACTTAGGACTGATGCTAGAATCACCTGAGCATCAAGACTGGCTGTGCTAGTGCCGGTTCCGCGTAGGCGTTCGGTTGCCGAGTTCAGCGCCCGTCCGATGGTGGTTGAAGGCATTAGGTTCCAAACGATCTTTTGCCAGATCGATGCAGAGGCCTCGGTATGATTCGGTGCTTGCGAGCTTCCGTTGGTATGTCGGAGAGCATCTGGAACTGTGGATTGAGTGATTGAGGACCCATTGATGGAGAGTTCGTCTGTCCGCTCGCTTCGTTGAGCGCGGTCTTTATGACGGAGACGGTCTGCGGGTCGAACATTGACCTGCAAAATGGCCAAGGCGGCCTCCTTTGCGACTTTGTCGATATGGAATTGAGCCGGGAACAAGGTGCCTACTAATTGTCCAACATCGTTGTTGGTCAACTGTGGTTGGCCGGCGATGAATCAATTGGGTGTGTTGGCGCCAGGGCCAACACACCCGAATCAGATCACCTCATCATTGAGTTGAATGATTCCAAGAGAACGACTCTTAGTATAACAGACTTTGGTCGCAGGGAGTGCCATTGCGCCTACATTAAAACAAATCTCTAACAGAACCGCCCGTTTTTTCTCCAGTTTCATTCTCTCGAATCGATGCCGATGATGTCGATGCGGGAGGTGTCTGCCATACCCAGGGTGCCTGCACCTTGGGCGAGTAGAACGCGGTCGCTCTCGGCATCCAGTTCGCACATCCAATCTCGGACAAACTGGATCCAGTTGACCACCGGCCCGGAGAGAAAAATCGGGTGGACGCCATACGAAAACTGCAATTGCCGGCAGGTCGCCCGATCTCGGCTAAAGGCGACAATCCAGGTCGGCAAGCGGAAGCGTGTCACCCTCCGAGCGGTTTGACCACTGTGGCTGGGCACGAAGACAATTGTCGGATTGAGCGTCTGATGGGTCATGTAGATATTGAGGGAGATCAGATCGCTGTCCTTGATGGCGCCGCTCCGTTGTTCCAATTGGAGCACCTCGGCAAGGCCAATCGATGACGCGTTCTCCTCAGTTACTCTGGCAATCTGGGCCATCATTTCGACGGTGTCGGCCGGAAATCTGCCGATAGCGGATTCGCCTGAGAGCATGACGCAGTCCGTGCCGTCGAGAATGGCATTGGCCACATCGGTGACCTCGGCGCGGGTGGGACGGCTGTTGGTGATCATCGATTCCAGCATGTGGGTCGCGGTGATCACGGGGACGGCCAGCCGATTCGCCCGTGCGATAATCTTCTTCTGTGCATCTGCAATCTCTTCAATCGGAATCTCGACCCCCAAGTCACCACGTGCGACCATGATGCCGTCGGCCAGGGAGAGAATTTCATCCAGATGCTCGCAGGCGCCGGCCCGTTCGATCTTGGCGATGATGAAAGGGGCATAGTCCAGTGCTGCAGCGGCAGCGCGCACGGCCTCAATGTCGGCGCCGCTCTCTACGAAACTTACGCTTACCCCGTCCAGTTCCTGGTCAGCGGCAAAGGCAAGATGGGCGCGATCCTGTTCCGTGAAGGCGCTGATGCCCAGATCGATGCCGGGAAAGTTGACCCCTTTGTGGGAGCGCAGTTCTCCGCCGACAATAACGGTACAGCGGACTTCGCTCCCAACGACGCTATCCACGCGCAGCTGGATGAATCCATCGTTGAGAAATATATCATCGCCTTGCTCGACGACTTCCGGCAGCTTGTCGAAACTCATGGAGACGCGCTTATGGTTGCCGACAACCTCGTCCGTCTGAAGGATGAATTGCTTGCCTTGCTCCAGCTCGATCGGCTCCTCTTCTAGCAGGCCGATGCGCATCTTGGGGCCGGGCAGATCGCCAAAGATAGTGATGGGCAGACCGGTCTCTTCGGAGACGGAGCGGATGGTCTTGATTGCCGCCCGATGGCCGTCATGGTCTCCATGAGCGAAGTTGATACGTGCGATATTCATTCCGTTGACGATCATCTGCTTCAGTACATCCGGAGATGCCGATGCCGGCCCGATGGTACAGACGATTTTGGTTTTCTTGCTTGGAATCTGTGAGGGTGACATAGTCCTGTCTCCTAAAATGAATTCATTTGTCTGTACGGTACCATGCTGCAAGCCTGACCTGCGAAATTCATGCGCTCGTTGTGCGTCTAGTTTAGCATAACCGAGGATTGCCAATGATAGCGCCTAACAAATGGTTGGTCAGGATATCTGCATTGTGGATTGAAGCGGTCCGAATGTAATCCATTGGCGTCACTTTGTTGAATTCTACCTTATGCGGATAGAGTCATTTGTGATGAAGCGATTCCATCGTATCGGTTCAGTGCCGCCCTCGGTTGACACTTAACCCGATTTTCAGTACGATCACCTGTATTGGAACTCACACATCGCTCCATATTTGATCCATCTTCATCAACCCACAACTGATCAACACATTGTTGATCAAACCATTAAAGGAGAACGTTTCAGATGAATCTACGCAAATTGCTCTTGCTGATCGGCATGAGCGTGCTGATCAGTCTGCTGGTCGCCGGCTGTGCAGCCGCACCGTCAGGAGACGCCGGCAGTTCAGCTGCCGATAGTGCAGCTGAAGAAGCCGCACCCGAAGAGGCTGCTGCGCCGGTCGACGTCGAGCCGACTGTCGTCCAAGCCGAAAACTGTGACTACGGCGGCAAGATCGAATCCATCGTAGCAGCGGACGACATGACCGTCCAGTTCAACCTGTGCAAGCCCGACCCGGCCTTCCTGGCCAAGGTCGCCTTCATCCCGTTCGGCATCCAGCCGGCCGAGTACATTGCCGCTACCGGTGGTACCGGCGAGATTTTGGAGCAGCCCATCGGCACAGGCGCCTATAAGGTCGATTCTTGGGACCGTGGCAGCCAGATCACCTACAAGCGCTTTGACGACTACTGGGGCGAACCTGCCATTGCCGAGACGGCCGTGCTGCGTTGGAACCAGGAAGGCGCCGCCCGTCTGCTCGAACTTCAGGCCGGCACCGTCGACATGATCACCAACGTCAGCCCTGACGACTTCGAGACTGTCGCTGAGGATCCCAACATGCAGCTGCTGCCCAGCGCCAATCCCAATATTCTCTATCTGGGCATGACCAATACCTTTGAACCGTTCAACGATCCCGTCGTCCGTCAAGCCATTGCCATGGGCATTGACCGTCAGCGACTGGTCGACAATTTCTTCCCTGAGGGGTCGGAAGTTGCTTCACACTTCACACCCTGTTCCATCCCTGCCGGCTGTGAAGGCGAAGAGTGGTACGAGTTTGATCCTGAAGCAGGTCGTGCACTGCTTGCAGAGGCCGGCTATCCCGATGGTTTCGAGACCAGCCTCTACTATCGTGATGTCTTCCGCGTCTACCTGCCGGAACCTTCGGTTGTTGCTGTTGAGCTTCAGACCCAGTTGGCCGAGAACCTCGGCATCGACGTCAATGTGGTCGTCATGGAATCCGGCGAATTCATCGCCGAGTCCACTGATGGCAACCTGGACGGTCTCTACATGCTTGGTTGGGGTGCTGACTATCCCCATGCGACCAACTTCTTGGACTTCCACTTCGGCGTGTCCAATCCGCAGTTCGGCGATCCGTTCCCCGAAATCTATGAGCCGTTGGAAGAGGCTGCACAGATTGCTGATTCAGCCGTCGCTGCGCCGCTCTATGAGCAAGCCAACAATGCCATCAAGGAGTTGATCCCGATGGTGCCTTTGGCCCATGGCGCTGCTGCTGATGCCGCCCGTGCCGACGTGGGCAATGCCTACACACCGCCTTTCGGCTCCACGCTGATGGCGCTGTTGGATCCTGCAGATCGAGACATTGTCGTCTACATGCAGAACAATGAGCCGATCAGCCTTTACTGTGCTGACGAAACGGATGGCGAATCGCTGCGACCGTGCCAGCAAGTGGTCGAACCTCTGCTGCAGTACGAGCTAGACTCCGGCGATACACGCCCGGCGCTGGCCACCGGCTGTGAGGGCAACGAGGATGCCACTGTCTGGACCTGCACGCTGCGCGAAGGCGTCAAGTTCCACGATGGTTCCATGCTGGATGCCAACGATGTGCTCGCTTCCTGGGGAGCCGGCATCGATGCTTCCAATCCGTATCACACCGGCAACACGGGTGGGTTTGACTACTACTCCTATCTGTGGGACGGCTTGATGAACCAGTCCGATAGCGAATAGATCTAGCGAATAGATCGGACGTGTAGTTCGACAACCCTATATTGTCAGGTATCCAGAGGTCTGGCTTTGACAAAGCCAGACCTCTGCCAAGAGAATGAAGTGATCAATGTTTAGGTACATTGCTCGACGCACCTTGTACGCGATTCCGGTCTTATTAGCAATTCTTATTGTAACCTTTGCACTTGCACGTATGATCCCAGGGGATCCTTGTACGGCCATGTTGGGCGAAAAGGCGACCGAGGAATCTTGCGCCCGCTTCAACCAGCGCTTCGGTCTGGATCGTCCGCTGCCTGTCCAGCTTGCCGTCTACATGGGCAACATTCTGCGTGGCGATCTTGGCGAGTCCATTCGCTTTGGACGACCAATCGCACTCATGCTTTCGGAACGTCTGCCTGTGACGATCGAATTGGGGATAACGGCTATGTTTCTGGCCGTCATGATCGGTATCCCTGCCGGACTGCTTTCAGCGCTTCGACGCAATTCGGGCATTGACGTTGCAACAATGATCGGGGCCAACATAGGTGTCTCGATTCCTGTTTTTGTCCTGGGTCTGCTGTTGATCTATTTCTTTGCCGTACTGTTACGCGACACACCCTTCGCTTTGCCCCCTTCGGGGCGTCTGTCTCCAGGCATTTCCTCCGTGCCCTTCTATGAGGTCTATGGCTGGAATGTCACACAGGATACACCCGGATTTATCGCCCTGCGCTTCATCGCAAATCTATACATTTTTAATTCGATCATTACGTTGAACTTCGTTGTCCTGCGCGATGCCTTGAAGCACATGATTTTGCCCGCCTTTGCGCTCTGCACGATTCCGCTTTCCATCATCGCGCGTATGACTCGCTCCAGCTTGCTGGAAACGTTGGGCCAGGACTACGTTCGCACGGCACATGCAAAAGGGTTACGGGGCAGGGTCGTCATCAGCCGCCATGCCTTGCGCAGCGCCCTGCTTCCTGTTGTCACCATTATTGGCTTGCAGGCAGGTGCAATCCTTGGTGGTGCGGTGTTGACCGAGACGATCTTTGGTCTCTCCGGCGTAGGACGCAGTCTTTTCGAAGCCATTACATCGCGAGATTTCCCCGTAATCCAGGGCTTTGTGATTGTCATCACATTTGTCTACGTCTTTGTCAACCTGATCGTGGATGTCTCATACGCCTTCCTGGACCCACGTATTCGACTGGAATAAGTCTGGACTGGAATAAGTAATGTCAACAGATCTAACTGTGGATTCTATTGCCGTGCCCGCGGCCAAGAAGCCGCTTGCCGGCGGTCAGCCGCCCGTTCGTCCGCCTGAGCGCGAAGAGATTATGCTGAAGGTGACCGCCAAGTCGCCCTGGCGTACCAACGTCCGTCGTCTATTTCGCCAGCGGTCAGCCATCACCGGCATGATCATTCTTGGCATCGTCTTTTCCGCGGCCATCTTTGCGCCGCTAATTGCACCCTATCCGCCTAACCAGGTTCTCATTGGCACAGAGGGCCACGATGATGTACGTAAGCGTGAGTCTCCCTGTATCCACGCACTAGGCTGTCCCGAAGATCAGCCGCAGCACATTATGGGGCTGGACGGCAATGTGCGCGATGTTTTCAGCCGCATAATCTATGGCGCACGCATCTCGCTCTTTGTCGGCTTTGTGGTCGTCTTCGTTGCTATGACGACCGGGATGGTGTTGGGTGCGCTGGGCGGGTTTGCCGGCGGTTGGGTCGACAACCTGATCATGCGTTCCATGGATGTGTTGCTGGCCTTTCCCTCTTTGTTGTTGGCTATCGCCATCGCCTTTGTGCTCTCTCCCGGCTTGCTCAACGCTATGTTGGCCATTTCAGTCGTCACGATTCCCGCCTACGCACGCGTGGTTCGATCGACAGTGCTCTCTGCCCGTGAGATGGACTATGTGGATGCATCGAGGTCGGTCGGCGCCTCCAACACCCGCATCCTTGGCCGGCAGATCATGCCCAATGTGCTCTCTCCGCTGATTGTGCTGGGCACACTGGGGGTAGGCACGGTGATCATCGATGCCGCTGCTCTCTCCTTTCTGGGCCTTGGCGCCCAGCCGCCCACGCCGGAATGGGGAGCCATGTTGGGGCAGGAGTTTAATCAGCTGTTCAGCGCACCGCATCTGGTCATCTTTCCCGGATTCGCCATCATGTTCACTGTATTGGCCTTTAATCTGCTGGGTGATGGCCTGAGAGATGTGCTTGATCCTCGATTACGTACTTGATCCGTCCAACTTGTGCCAAAGGCCATTGCAGAGAGATAAATAACCGTTGCAAGGAAATCTTTGCCTGGAATGGCTTGAGGCTTTGCCAACTCCCGTATAGTACCTATTTTGGGAAAGCCTAAATTTGTTCATTTGCATGCGATCCCCCTTGTCCATCCAGTTCTTCCCTGTGTCAATCACGTCACGCGATTGACACAGGGAAGAAATTTTTGTACTATGGTGCCGCTTCATTGATCGATCATTCACCGCAATGGTCGTAGGGGTATCACCGTCGAATTCCGTTCAATGGTGAACGAAGTACCACACAAGCCGATAGCTGAATAGATTGTCTGACCACGTCATTCCTGCGATGAAGATTACATGGATGTACAGTTGGACAGCCCCCGTTTGAGCTACGCATGATATTCTGACTTGGTCCAACCTCTTTGGATAGCGTCGTTTGGGATGGCATGTTTTCATCGTTCTTCTATGCTCAGGAGTGAATGACCCGCTTTAATCTTGTTTCTGATTTTTCTGATGACGTTCGCTAAGAATGAACTGCCAATCACGTCTCAGGCGTCGGCGCACAGTGCGTCCGGGTCTATCCTAGAGGCAGGTCAATTACTTTCGTGCGGTTCGCACGAAAGGCGTACGTACAGACTGTACGATTCGCATGAAGGAAGTGGTAGCGGAAAAGTGATAGACTAGAAATCAATGCGTTGTTTTGCTTGTGATTCTAAGTGAAATCGCGAGGAACTATTTCACGCATCATGCTTGCCCAATGACATAGTTTCCAACGAACTTTGCCATTCTTGTGTTCGTTTCTATATCTTTACGACCCCACCCGTTCCATCCATACAGAGTTTCATCAAAAAGGAGAGTACGACAATGGAAGGATTTAGAAGGCTCAGAGGTGTCTATCTCTTGACGCTGCTGATCGTCGCCGTTTTGGCGCTTGCCGCCTGTGGCGCACCGGCTGCCGCACCTGCCGATGCGCCCGCTGCTGAAGAGGGGGCTTCTGACGAGGCTGCTGCTGACACCGCTGATGACGGCGGTGAAGAGGTCCTGAACATCCTCTACTGGCAGGCCCCATCGATTCCCAATCCCCACCTTTCCGGTGGCACCAAGGACCAGGATGCTTCGGCCCTCATACACGAGCCGCTGGCCAACATCTCGCCTGAAGGCGAGTTGATTCCCGAGTTGGCCGTAGAGATCCCCACGCTTGAAAATGGCGGTATCTCTGAAGATCTGACGACCATCACCTGGAAGCTGCTGGAAGGCGTCAAGTGGTCGGACGGCTCGGATTTCACGGCCGACGACGCGGTCTTCACCTGGGAGTATTGCACCGATCCCGCCACCGGTTGTGTCAATATCTCAGCATTTGATGGTGTACAGATGGTTGAAGCCGTGGATCCACTCACGGTAAAGATCACCTTTGATGGCCCGACGCCCTATCCCTACCTGTCCTTTGTGTCGAATTACAGTGGCGGCATCCTTTCGAAGGCCCAGTTTGGGGACTGCATCGGCGCTGCAGCGCAGACATGCAGCGAAGAGAACCTGAACCCGCTGGGTACCGGCCCCTACATGATCGAAGAGTTCAAGGTCAACGATGTGGCCACCTACGTGCGCAATCCGTACTGGCGTGAGGAACCGGTTTACTTCGACCGCGTCGATCTTCAAGGGCGGCGGCGATGCAGCTTCGGCTGCACGTGCGGTGCTGGAGACCGGCGAGGTCGACTACGCTTGGAACCTGCAAGTGGAGCCCCAGATCCTGAACGAGATGGAAGCTGGTGGCAACGGCGAGATTATTGTCAGCCTGAGCACCAACGTCGAGCGGATCCTGGTCAACCAGGCCAATCCCGATCCGGAACTGGGCGACATGCGCTCCGAATGGGACAACGGCAACAACCCGCACCCCTTCCTGACCTACAAGCCAATCCCGCAGGCTATGTCCATGGCCATCGACCGTAACCTGATCGCCGAACAGCTTTACGGCAAGGGCGGCGTGGCCACCTGTAACGTCATTCCCAACCCGCCCAACTACGTCTCCACGGCCAATGACGACTGTCTGGTTCAGGACATCGAAGGTGCCAATGCGTTGCTAGATGAAGCTGGTGTAATCGATACTGATGGCGACGGCATCCGTGAGTACAACGGCGTGCCGCTGAAGGTGCTCTATCAGACCTCGACCAACTCTGTGCGTCAGAAGACCCAGGCGCTGATTAAGCAATGGTGGGGTGAGATCGGCATCGACACCGAGTTGAAGAATGTGGATGCCGGCGTCTTTTTCGGCAGCGATCCCAACAGCCCGGATACCTATCTGAAGTTCTTTGCCGACCTTGAGATGTACACCACCGGACCGAGAGTGGACCCACAGGAACATCTGGCCCTGTGGCAGTGTGAATTCATTGCCGGCAAGGACAATGTTTGGGGAGCCGGCAACAACTTCCGCGGCTGTAGCCCGGAATACGACGAGCTATTCGCTCAGTTGACCATGACCCCGGTCGGTCCCGAGCGCGACGCCATCGTCAAGCAACTGAACGATATCAACGTTCAGGAATACTTCCAGATTCCGCTGGTCCACCGTGGCAGCGTCTCAGCCAAGCTAAATGACTTGCAGGGCGTGCGCATGAACGGTGGCTGGGAATCCGAGATGTGGAACATTGAAGAATGGTATCGTGAGTAGGGCAGGCTGACCTACGTTAGTCCGCAGTGCAAGTGAATCCGTGCCCTTGTTTGGCTCTCGGGTTCAAGATAGTAGACCTTTCCGGAGGCTCCAAGCCTCTGGAAAGGTCTAATGCCCTCCCCAAACAGATCCAACTGCGTCTTCCGTTGCACAACGCCTGTTTTCCGGACAGTTGAGAGAACTTACCCATGGGTCAATACATCATCCGCCGTGTGCTAATGGCGATTCCGACACTGATCGTCATTAGTTTTGTCATCTTTGCCGTGCTCGAACTGGCGCCCGGCGATCCGACCGGCGCCCTGCCGGAGACGATCAAGCCGGAGGTCCGTATGATGATCCGTGAGGCAATGGGTCTGGACAAGCCGATGCCTGTCAAGTACGCGCTTTGGCTGAGGCAATTTTTCATTACGGAACCACTCTTCTATTTGCAACAATCGACCGGAATTGAGGTTCTGGATCCCGACAAAACGGTGCGTCTGGTCTCTTGGGGCAGCCGTGGGGCGCCGGTTATTGATCTGATTATGCAGCGCATTCCCCAGACCCTCTGGGTTGTTGGTCTTGCCTACGTTGTTGCCATTATCATTGCCATCCCGGTCGGCGTGGTATCGGCAGTTCGTCAATATTCCATCTTTGACCAGGTCGGCACGTTCATCTCGCTTGTCGGTTATTCCATTCCCACGTTTTTTACCGGACTTCTCTTCATCATCATCTTTAGCGTTGAGCTGGGATGGTTTCCCTCCATCTATGACACCAATCTCAAAGTCACGGATTGGAATAGTCTCGTGGCCCAGGTGAAGCAGATGATCATGCCGGTCATGGTGCTTGGCTTCTTTCAGGCTGCGGCATTGGCCCGATTCACCCGCTCTGCCATGTTGGACAATTTGCCCCAGGATTATGTGCGCACGGCGCGTGCCAAAGGCTTCCGAGAACGCTATGTCGTAGTCAGGCATGTGTTGCGCAATAGCTTGATTCCGGTCGTGACATTGATTGCTCTGGGCATCCCTGCCATCTTTGGCGGCGCCATCATTACCGAGCAGATCTTTCGGGTGAACGGGTTGGGTGCGCTGCTCATCAATGCCATCTATGTGAATGATATCCCATTGATTCAGACGATTACCTTTATGTTTGCCGTCCTCATTGTGGCCTTTAATCTGATTGCCGATGTGGCCTACGGGTTTCTCGATCCGCGTATTCGCTACGACTGAGCGTTTGGACGAATCTTGACGACACGTGGTCAGCTCAGTCGATCAGTGATTCTTGCCATACTGTGACTCTATTGCGGAAACGAAAAAGGCTTTTTGCAGTGGACTCTACTGTTGACAGCGAACCGCCTATTTCAGGAAATGATTCATGGCTGTACAAACTGAAACTGTATCCGATGCATTGAGCCTGGCGAAGCCGGAGCGAAAGCAGCGCACCCTGTGGGGAGACGTATGGCAGCGATTCCGCCGGCATAAGCTGGCCATGTTCGGCTTGGTCACCTTCACGGTTCTGATTTTGGGCTCGGCTTTCGGTCCGATGATCTACACAGTCGATCCCGAATTGATCAATATCGTTGATGCCAGCCAGCCACCCAACCCTGATCATCCATTCGGCACCGATGATCTCGGGCGTGATCTGCTGGCGCGCAACATGTACGGTGGTCGGATTTCGCTCTCGGTGGGCGTTGTCGCCATGCTCGTAGCCATGACCTTCGGCACGTTGATTGGTATTTTGGCGGGCTTCTTCTCCCGGCTTGATGCTCCGCTCATGCGCTTCACCGATATGATGCTGGCGCTGCCCCAGTTGCCGTTGTTGCTGGTGATCATCATGCTCTTCCGCGATTCACTGCGAAAGTGGCTGGGACCGGAACTCGGTATTTTTCTGCTGGTTGTGGTGGTCATTGGCATCCTGGGCTGGATGCCAACCTCTCGCGTTGTGCGCGGGTCGGTCCTTTCCGTCAAGGAAAAGGAATTTGTCGAGGCCTCCGTCAGCGTGGGCAGCAAAGAGCAACGAATCGTCGGCCGTCACGTCTTTCCCAACGTACTAAGCCCGATCATTGTGTCGGCGACACTGGGTATCGCTGCCGCCATTATTACCGAATCAGCGCTCTCTTTCCTGGGGCTCGGTTTTCCGTCCGACGTGCCGACGTGGGGGCGCTTGCTCTTCGACGGCAAAGATTATATGACATTTACGCCCTGGGTCATTCTCTGGCCGGGTATGTTGATCTCATTGACTGTGCTGAGCATCAATTTTATTGGTGACGGCCTGCGAGATGCACTGGATCCGCGGACGAGGAAATAGATTCGCCGTTCATAGCAAGGGTCTATTTTTATTTCTCCACAGATTTACACGGATGGAAAACGGATGACACACAGATAGTACTGGGATTACTCTGGATATTTCGTGCTCTTTCGTGGATGAAGATCTTTTTTGCGTTTGCCTAAGTGGAGATGCGAGCGGTGACTCGGCCCATAAGTCGATCGTAGGGGACGGCGCCGAATGAGTGGCTATCCGTTCCCTCAGATGGATTGTCGCTTTGTAAGAACACTCGTCGATCATCGGTCACATCAGCGACTCGCTTGATGATTTGCAGATCACGCTGATAGGGATGGAAGGCGACCACTACCTCACCAACCTGTGGCAAGGCTGTTGCATAGGCTCGGGTATCAACGAAGACCACGTCGCCGTCGCTCAGTAGCGGCGACATCGAATTGCCGCGTACGAAGAACCGATGACGAGCGCGTGCCAACCAGAGGATCCACTCAGACCATGAGGGGCCGGGCAAGGGAAGATTCGAGAATTCTGAACGGTTTGCCATCGCTCAATTGTATTTTGAGTCCCTGGAAACAGAAAACCCGAGCCGATACGGCTCGGGTTTTCTGTTTTTGATTGTCTAAACTAGGAAGCGACGTAGTAGACAACCTCTCGGCCCTTGGTGGCCCAGAAGATGTCGTGGATGGCCTCAATGGCTTCCATCAACTCGACGGCGTGCTCAAGACTGACTTCGACCTTGACTGCTGAGCAGAGCTTGGCAGCCTGCCAGAAGATGTTGTGCAGTTCCGGATAGTCGTCCAGGTGCACCGGCTTGAAGTAGTCGGTCCAGAGGACCAACAGCTCTTCCTTGGCGAGATGGGCCTGTTCTTCCTTGATGGCAACGTAGCGGGAGACCGTGTTCAGGTAGGCGGCCCAGGCTGCGGAATCGCCGGCGGCCGGTGGATCCAGCGCCAGGATCTTCTTGGTCATGGACAGGGCGGCCTCGGCAGCAATGCGAGCGGATGCCGGATCGTAGACGCCGCATGGGCCGTCACAGTGTGCACTCACGGACTCGGCCGGGAGCGTAGTCGCCAATTTGGAAAGCGCATTCTTCAACATGGGTAGCTCTTCCTTTCTAGTACATTCTGGTGTAGGTGGATCGACTGAAAGAACCAATGTCATCTGATGAGACAAGTAATTTCCGTCAACAGCTACTATATGATTTTTTGAAATTGTCTGTAACACATCTACTTTAGAGGGTTCGCTGTCGAAGTGCTGTATCGTAGTATACAAACGGGCCAATTTGACCTAGATGGTCAATGGTTCGTGAATCAACTCACCGGCGACGAAGCATTAGGTCACACGCAACGCTTCATTGTCTATTACCGGGTGCCGCGGCTGCTTGCAGAAGTAGGCGGACGGCACGTCCAAAACATTGATCCTGTTGGGAAAAGTGTTGGATCTGTTACCGTGGATCTGTTATACTAACCTCACCTCATCAGAACATCGGTTCTGCTTATGTCAACCGCTCCGGCAAACTGAAATCCAATCAGCGTGAATGTTTCCAATTTACGCATTACGAGATACGTAATAGGTAACCATGTCCATCGATAGCAAGTCCAGCGCCACTGCATCCGACGATTTCGTCCACCTGCACACCCACTCTGAATACTCGCTGCTCGATGGCCTGGGTCGGGTCAAGAATCTGGTCGCTGAGGCCAATCGACTGGGACAGCCGGCCCTGGCGCTGACCGATCACGGCACGATGCATGGCGCCATCGAGTTCTTCCGTGCCTGCAAATCGGGCGGCATCAAGCCGATCATCGGCGTAGAAGCGTATGAGACGCATTGGGGGCGTCCCATGGGCGGGCGCGACGCTCAGCAAGATCGCGGCAGCTACCATCTGCTGCTACTGGCCAAGAACATGACCGGCTATCGCAACCTGCTCAAGATCGCCTCGCGCAGCCAGTTGGACGGCTACTACTACCGCCCGCGTGTGGACCATGAATTTCTCGCCGCACACTGCGAAGGACTTGTCAGCACCACAGGCTGCCTGGGCGCTGAGGTGCCCCAGCTAATCATGCAGGGCAAGGAGGAGGAAGCCTACCAGCGGCTGGGCTGGTACATGGAGACCTTCGGCAAAGAGAATTTCTTCATTGAATTGCAGGAACACAGCATTCAGGAACTGGTCGACGTCAACAAGGTGTTGGTTCCCTGGGCAGACAAGTTTGGCGTCCAACTCCTGGCCACAAACGACGTCCACTATGTGCGCGAAGAGGATGGCAGTCCCCACGACGTGCTGCTCTGCGTACAGACCAGCGCGCGCATCCATGATGAGAAGCGCATGCGCATGAGCGATGCCAGCTATTTCCTCAAGAGCCGCTCGCAGATGGAGGATACCTTCCGTCCGTTGATCGATCTGCCCAGTAGCGCCTTTGACAACACGCTCAAGATCGCCGAGATGTGCGATGTCGATCTGGAAGATGACCAGTATCACTTGCCTGACCTGCCCATTCCCGATGGATTCAACTATCAGAGCTATCTGCGCCATCTGACCGAGGAGGGGCTTGAACGGCTCTACGGCGAGCGGGGCCAGAGCGATGCTGTGCAGGAGCGCAAAGAACGGGAGTTGCGCATCATTCACGAGATGGGCTTCGACGTCTACTTCCTGATCGTGGCCGATCTCTGCGACTTTGCCCGCAGCCGCAACATCTGGTGGAATGTGCGCGGCTCAGGCGCCGGCTCGCTGGTCGCCTACTGCATCGGCATCACAGGCCTTGATCCGCTCAAAAATGCATTGATCTTCGAACGCTTCCTCAACCCGGGCCGGGTCTCCATGCCCGACTTTGATCTTGACTATCCGGACGATCAGCGTGAGGAGATGATCCGTTACACCGTTGAGAAATATGGTGACTCCCAGGTGGCCCAGATCGTCACATTTGGCCGCATGAAGGCGCGTGCCGCCATCCGCGATGTCGGCCGCGCCAAGGACATTCCGCTCTCTGAAGTGGATCGCATCGCCAAGATGATCCCGGCCATCCCCGGCAAGCCGGTTACGATCCAAGATGTGCTGACAGAGGGCAACGAGTCCTACAACGGTGAGTTGAACGATGAGTACAAGAAGAATAAGCAGGTTCGAGATCTGCTCGATACCTCCATGCAGCTAGAGGGCGTGGCCCGCCATTCAGGCATCCATGCGGCTGCGGTCATCGTGGCGGACCGGGAGTTGGAGCACTACACGCCGCTGATGCGTGGCTCCAAATCCAGCGTCACCAGTACCATCGCCCAGTTTGAGTTTCCAATTCTGGAGTCCATCGGCCTGCTCAAGGTCGATTTCTTGGGGCTGAGCACGCTGTCGGTCATGCGCGAGGCCGGGCGGCTGATCAATGAACGTCACGGCATTGAGTATAACCTGAGCAACATTCCCTTCGAGGACGGTGCGGAAGAAGCGTTTACCCTGCTATCCAGCGGCGAAGTGAGCGGCGTCTTCCAGGTGGAAAGCCAAGGCATGCGGCGTGTGCTCACGGAGATGCACCCCAGCATGTTCGAACACATCATTGCCATGATCTCGCTTTATCGACCGGGGCCCATCGAATACATCCCTCAGTTCATCGCGCGCATGCACGGCAAAGAAGAGGTTGAGTACAAGCATCCGACCCTGGAACCGATCCTGTCCGAAACCTACGGAATTTTGGTCTATCAAGAACAGATCATCCAGGTTTTGAGCCAATTGGCCGGCTACACGCCAGGCGAGGCCGATCTAGTGCGCCGCGCCATCAGCAAGAAGAAGGCGTCGGAGATCGAGCGTCACAAGCAGATCTTCATTGAGGGCTGCGCCAGGAACGAGATTCCAAAAAGCGTAGCCAAGGCGATCTACGAAGATATCGAGTTTTTTGCGCGTTATGGCTTCAACAAGTGTTTGCCGGGCGATGTCGAGGTGATCGACGCTGAGACGGGATGCCTGTTTCGCATCGAAGATCTCCATTCCGGCAAGGCGCAATTGTCGCAGACGGTCACGTGCGACACAGAATCGCTACATCTGCAGGCCGGCGACGTCTCAGCGGTGATGGACAACGGCGTTAAACCGGTCTATCGTCTGACAACAGCGCTGGGACGCACGATTGAAGCAACGGCCAACCATCCATTCTACACATTTGATGGTTGGCGTATACTGGACGAACTGGAGGTCGGCGACCAAGTTGCTCTGCCGAGGAAGATTCCCGTTGAGGGAAGTGCTGAATGGCCAGACCATGAGGTCATTGCATTGGGCCATTTGCTGGCAGAGGGCAGTCTTTGCCATCCTCATTCCGTCTATTTCTATTCGCAGGATAGTGAACAGGTCGACGATTACATCAAAGCTGCAGAACAGTTTGAGAATGTCTCTTGTTCGACGGGCATGCATAAGGGGACTTTCTCCGTCTACGCCAAGCGAACTGATCGGTCTGTTGAGCCTGGCATCGTTGAATGGGCCAAACGACTGGGTATCTGGGGAAAGGGAGCAATCGAGAAAAGCATACC
>CAWKCP010000036.1:0-13591 GCA_963848115.1 uncultured Chloroflexia bacterium
GATCTTCTTCAATGCCACGCTGGCCGACTCCTCATTCTCGAACTTGGCCAGGATCACCTGGACCTGCATGTCGCTGTTGCTCACGACCAAACTATCCTTTCAACTTGTCTATGGTCAGAATCTATCCTGATCCGAACCTACTATAGTCAGAACCTACTGTCAATCATGCCGGCTATTGAGTGATTCAGATAGACCGGCGTCGGCGAAGGCGTATCGAAATGAGCCGCTCCCCGAAAGCAGTCTTGATACTAGCCCTGATCTGCTTGATGGTCAACCCGTACCGAGAAACAGCCAAGCGAAATGGTCAAGAATCTTAACGCTTGCCCTGGCGTCAATAGCAGTGTAGGCTACTGCCTGACAGGTGGAACGAGTATACCCTATAGCCGTCGGAGTCCCGATTGTTTCGCGCAGATAGCGGCTTTCCCAATGGAACAAATATCGGCCTTTGTGCCTCTATCAACCAAGCTCTTCATCCCGAACGTTCGCCCAGATCTTGTGCCACGTCCGCGACTCATCGAGCAGATGGATCACGGCGCATCTCGCAAGCTGACCCTGGTATCCGCACCGGCCGGTTTTGGGAAGACGACCCTGGTTGCCTGCTGGTTGCGGGGGCAGACTCAGAAGACCGTTTGGCTCTCACTGGATCAACTGGACAATGAACTCCTGCGGCTGATCGCCTACATTGTGGCCGGCTTCCGCGCTATCGACCCGAAAGCCATGGCCGCAACGGCCACCCTGCTTGATGACTCGACAATGCCGTTGATTGAACATTATGTTCAATCATTTGTTGCCGATCTTCTGGACTTTGGTCAGCCGGTTCATCTTGCGATAGACGACTACCATACCATCAACAATCGCGAGATCCACGAGTTCTTCATCCGTCTGATTGCCGATCAACCCGCTAATCTGCATCTGATCATCGCCACACGTAGCGATCCGCTGCTACCCCTGCCTAAACTTCGCGTTGCTGACGAGATAATTGAGATCAGGGTCGCGGATTTGCAGTTCTCGACGCAGGAGGTTTCCGAGTACATCATCAGTTCAATGGGCGAAACCGCGGACATCGAGACCATCGACTCTACTATCTTGCAGGAGATCACCCGCAACACAGAGGGATGGATCGCCGGGCTACGCCTGCTGATGCTGGCCGTACACAGCCACAATAGTGATAACCCCCTAGCGGAGCGTGTCGCGAGCCGAGCCCGCGACCTTGCCATCGACTACCTGATTGCCGAGGTGCTTCAATATCAGCCTGAAGACGTTCGGCAATTTCTTCTGTTTTCTTCAATTGTTGATCGTTTTCACACAGACCTGGTGGCAGAGCTGACAGGGCAGAACACCTCGCAGGTTCAGGAAACGATGACCTGATCGAGACGATTGAGGACGTGGTTGGTCGCCTCGAGCAGCCGGCGTACATTCTGCTGGAAGCCAGTGGTGTCGCCGATCCGGCCGGCATCGCAATGACCTTTGCGATTCCCAAATTTCGAGACCGCATCCGCCTGGATAGCATTATCTCCGTGGTCGACGTGGAACAGTTTTTCGCCCACCCCGAGTATCCCGAGCTCATGGAACTGAAGATGCGCCAGATCGGCTTCTCGGACATGGTCATTTTGAACAAGGTGGATCTGGTTGATGATGCTGCCGTGCAGGTGGTGCAGGAGGCAATCGAGAAACGGCTGCGTCGAGTACGCTTCGTGAAAGCCGTCAACTGCGATGTGCCCCTGGAGATCCTGCTGGCCGTGGGCCGTTTTGACCCCGCCCAATTGGCCGAGTCCGATGAACAGCATGACGACCTTCACAGCGATGGCCACACCGACCATGGAGATACCTTCAGTACCTGGAGTTTCGAAACGGATCAGCCACTCTCCCTCGAAGCGCTCGCCGACATGGTCAAAAAGCAGTTGCCCGGCAACATCTACCGCTGCAAAGGGGTTGTCTACACAACTGAGCACCCGGGCCGTCGTGTCATACTGCAAGCCGTGGGACGCCGAACGGACATCTTGCTAGAGGACGAATGGGGCGACCGCACGCCTCGCACCCAAATTGTCGCCATCGGAGCCGCAGGCACTATTGATCCAGCGGCATTGACGGCGCAGTTTGAGACGTGCGTCGTTGACTCTGCTACGCTCGCCAATCAGGCAACTGCATAGAGTCGCTTCGCTCAAGTGAGTGTTGGAGAACAGCATGGGTACAGAAGGCACGATGCAAGTAACGATCACAGAAAACCAGCAGCGATACATGTCGTGGACGTCCGACGTGCTCGTCTATATCGTTGTGCTCAACCTCTTTGTGGAATTTGTCGACGCCATCGTCATCGATTCGTTCTGGATCTCGATCCTGACTGCGGTCCTCCTCAAGGCGCTTCTAGACGTAGTGATTCGCCTTGAGCACCGGGTCGGGGCCTTCTTCGACAATCTTGGGGGGACGTTCTACAAAGCCATTGGAATCGCCACCAAATTTCTGATTCTCTTCACCTCCAAGTTCATCATCCTCGAAGTCGTCAACATCGTCTTCGGCGAACATGTCGAGTTGGGTCACTTCATCGATGTCCTGGTGCTCATTCTCGCCATGATGGCCACGAAAGCAATCATGGTGAAGATTTTCCAGCGACTCGGAGAGTCCACTCCTTCCGAGTCCTGATCTAATGTCCCAACCGTAGTGGTTCCAAACCGAGGGTACTCCGAAGTATGGCGCAGCCCAATATCCAAATATCGAACCCGGGCAGGCGTTCGAGGGCTACGAACAGTAGACGTTGATGGGTACAGTTGATGGAACAGAAGCCGGGCTTTTGACAAAAGCCCGGCTTTTGCGCGCTTGATGGGATTGGGGTTCTCGAAAAGCGAGGGGTGCATGCATCGGACCCGACGCATCACCGCAAACGCGAGCGCCAACATGGCCTCCGCAACAGTTGTTTCACCTCGATCTCTCTGGTCGTGTATAATTGCTCGGTCGGTTCCAGGGTCTGTTTTCACCTGGCGGGCGATAGGCTCAATGGGAAAGTTGCAGTTGTTGGTCAGGAGATGGGCACATGCCGATGTCATGGTCGAACAAAATTGAAGTCGATCTGGATTCGATCGGCGCATCATCCGCTCAAGACACGGGGCTGGAGCTCTATCTCCATGATGCCAAGGGCGACATCTGTGCACTGACAGATGATCAGGTTGCAGAGCTGCTGGAAGCCCTGGATCGCCTCGATGCTCCACCGGAACTTGACTGGGGCGGATATGGGGGCGGGCACGATGTCAGCACCAACACGTTGATGGTGCTGCGCGACGGTCGGGAATACAAGTTCAGCTCGACCGGCTCCTTCGACAACCTAAATGTCGAAAAAGTCTGGGACCATCTGTATGCGTTGTTGGACGAGACCCAGTTTCTCTCCCTTCCGATCAATGTCCAACTGACACGAAGTGAAGAGTCCCCGGTGTTCGATCTGCCGCCTCGGAGCCCGGCGCTGGCTGACATGGACACCCCACCGGCTGGAGATGGCTCGGTTCGTCCCGATTTACATACAGCATCTCAGCCTGCCCGATTTGCCCGGCTCCGCCTGCCGGGGTGGCCGACACACAAGCGCTGGTGGTTGATAACGTCGCTTCTGATTCTTGTCCTGTCTCTGGGCCTCTACTTGGCAGGCGGCTATCTGGTCTACGATCAGTTGACCGCGGTGACCGGCCGTTGTGAACCCCATTTCCCCAACACGCCTGATCACTTCACCAACATCAGCGACTGGCCCGAGCTCGACATGACGCCCTACTTCATGACGGGCTACGAGGACGTGCGTTTTCCCAGCCGCGAGACCGGCTATGAGATCGCCGGCTGGTATGTGGCCGGCGATCCTGATAAGCCGGCCGTCATCCTTGTAGACGGCATCGGCGGCTGTCGCCATGCTCAAGCTGTGCTGGTGCCCGCCGGCATGCTCTGGCGCAACGGCTTCAACGTGCTGCTCATCGATCTCCACGAAACCGGCGATTCCCAGATCGTCGATGGACACTCGACGCTGGGCAGCGATGAGTACTTGGATGTGCTGGGGGCATGGGATCGGCTCAGGGAAGTCCAGGGATTTGCAGCCGAGGAGATCGGCATGGCGGCCAACTCGCTGGGCGCGGCGACCAGTCTCTACGCCTTTGCCGAAGAGCCTCAGGCCGCCGCCATATTTCTCAACTCCCCCTATGCCAATCTGCCTCAGGTGCTGCGGTCCGAATTGGCCCAGAGCGGCTTCCCCACCATCCTTGTGCCTGCAGCCATGTTGATGGGAAGGATCATCTCGGGGGTGAATGTGCTGGGACGCACACCACTGGACGCCATGGCCGTCATCGGTGATCGGCCGGTCTTCATCGTGCATAGCATAGACGACAAGCGCATCGACATCGATCACAGCTACCAATTGGCGAATGCGGCACTGCGCGGGCTCGTCAAACTAGAATCATGGTACATCAACGAAGTTGACCATGTGCGCGGCCCGGCCGTCTATCCCGAGGAGTACGAGGATCGTCTGGTCGGCTTCTTCGAACGAACGCTTGAGTAAGATGAAGTCAAATCTGTTCAGTTTAGCAAGGGACAAGCCATCTAATGCTGCGTCAGTTTTCAGTCTATTATCGTCCTTATCGAGGACTCTTTTATCTAGACTTCGGCTGTGCCGTGATTGTGGGTATCCTGGAATTGAGTTTCCCGCTGGCCGTCAACCAATTCATTGACAACCTGCTGCCCCAGGAAAATTGGACTCTGATTTTCCTGGCCACAATCGCCTTGCTGCTCATCTATGCCCTCAACACAGGGCTCCAATATGTGGTCACCTATTGGGGCCACATGCTCGGTATCAATATCGAAACCGACATGCGCACCAAGCTCTACGATCACCTACAAAAACTCTCCTTCCGCTTTTTCGACAACAACAAGACCGGTCATCTGATCGCCCGCGTCACCACCGATCTCCAGGACATTGGTGAACTGGCCCACCATGGCCCCGAAGATATCTTCATCGCCGTACTGACACTGTTGGGAGCGTTCGGTTTGATGCTCGCCATCAACTGGCAACTGGCAGTGCTGACCTTCCTGGTCGTGCCCGTCATCGTCTGGGTGGCCATGCACTTCAGCCGCAAGATGACCCGGACCTATCGCCGGCTCTTCCGCGATCTTGCCCAATTCAACGCCCGCATCGAAGAGAGCATCGGCGGCATCCGCGTGGTCAAGGCCTTTGCCAACGAGGAATTCGAACGCGAGCTTTTTGCCGTCGACAACGCCAGCTATCGCGATACCAAGCTGATCGCCTACAAGATTATGGCGCGCAGCATCTCACTGAGCTATATGTTGATGCGTTTTGTGCTCATGTTCGTCATGGTCGCCGGCACCTGGTTCGTGATCCAGGATCAGTTGAGCTACGGCGAGTTCATCGCCTTCCTGTTACTCACAAACGTCTTCTTTCGACCCATCGAAAAGATCAACTCGGTCATCGAGAGCTACCCCAAGGGCGTGGCCGGCTTCCGGCGCTATCAGGAGATCCTGGCGACCAAGCCTGACATCGAGGACGCGCCGGATGCAGTCGCTGTTGCGCATCTTCACGGCAACATCCGCTTCGACCATGTGAGCTTCGGTTACGAGGAGGCCAAAGTCGTCCTGAGCGACATCAATCTCGCCGTCGATGACGGCGAAACGGTCGCCTTCGTCGGGCCGTCCGGCGCAGGCAAGACCACGCTCTGCAGCCTGATTCCCCGCTTCTACGAGGTCGATGAGGGCGAGATTAGCATCGACGGGATCGACATTCGTGCCATGACACAGACCTCGCTGCGACGGCAGATCGGCATCGTGCAGCAGGATGTCTTCCTCTTCGCGGGCACGATTGCGGAGAACATCGCCTACGGCAAGCTGGATGCCAGTGAGGAGGAGATCTGGGAGGCTGCGCTGCGCGCCCAACTGGCAGACTTCATCCTGGCCCAAGCAGACGGTTTGGAGACAATCATCGGCGAACGCGGCGTCAAGCTATCCGGCGGCCAGAAGCAGCGCCTGGCCATTGCCCGTATGTTCCTGAAGAACCCGCCCATCCTGATCCTGGATGAAGCCACGTCGGCCCTCGACACCGCCACCGAAGTCAAGATCCAACAGGCGCTGGCCGAGTTGTCCAAGGGACGCACCACGTTGGTCATCGCCCATCGACTGGCCACGATCAAAAATGCCGACCGCATCGTTGTGGTGACCGAGGACGGTATCGTTGAACAGGGCCGCCACGCCGAACTGATAGCAGCTAACGGCATTTACAGCCGTCTCCATGAGGCACAGTTTGGTCTCGACGACAGTGACTATCGGGACGTGATTGAGATCGACCGTGCGCAGCCTGTAGGCGCTGTTTGAAGTCACCACTCATCAGGAGATAGACAATGCCCTTCCAACCTGATTATCGCCACATGCTGGCCGTGCTGGACAACCAACGGCCGGCCCGTCTACCGGTCTATGAGCATATCATCAGCCCGATCATCATGGAGCGAATTCTGGGCGTTCCATTCGCCGAGTTGCAGAACGGCAACGAATCGGATCTGTTGGAATTCTTCACCCACTACAACCGCTTCTTTCAGGAAATGACCTACGACACCGTCTCAGCCGAGGTCTGCATCACCACCATTTTGCCGGACGGCGGGGCCATCATGGGCGGCAGGCCCGGTCCCATTCAGACCCGCGCCGACTTTGATCGTTATCCCTGGGACGAGTTGCCGGGCCGCTACTGGGCCTTGGCCGATAACCAGTTCAGCGCATTGGGAGCCACCATGCCAGAGGGTATGAAGGCCCTGGGCGGCGTGGGAAACGGCGTACTGGAGATCAGCGAAGATCTGGTCGGCTTTCAATATCTGGCCTACATGATGGTCGATGATCCCGAATTGTTTGCCGATCTCTACCGCAAGATCGGCGATCTGATGGCGACGATATGGACCGAGTTCTTGCGGCGCTACGGCGATACCTTCGCCATCTGTCGCTTCGGCGACGACCTTGGCTTCAAGACCAGTACCCTCGTCTCGCCTGCCACCATCAGAGAGCACATCTTGCCCCAGTACAAGCGGGTCATCGATCTGGTCCATGGGTCGGGTCACCCGTTCCTGTGGCACTCCTGCGGTAGCATCTTCGCCATTATGGACGACGTCATTGCATTGGGTATCAATGCCAAGCATTCCAACGAAGATGTCATCGCACCCTACGACAGATGGATTGCGCTCTACGGCGACCGCATCGGCCTGCTCGGTGGCATCGATGTCGATACGCTCTGCCAGCAATCGCCATCGGAGATCGTTGACGAGGTCGTGGAAAAGGGACAGCGCTTCAGGGCAACCGCCAACGGCTACGCGCTGGGATCGGGCAATTCCATCCCCGACTACGTCCCGGTCGAGGGCTATCTGGCCATGGTCGAGGCGGCGCAACAGATACGGGCGAGTGAGGAAGCATGAAACCGATCCGTGCGAACAGCACGATCTAGCCCAGGACCCGGCCTACACCGATGTACTGTGCGATATGCAGACGCAACTGCGGGCGGAGCTGGCCAAGCTGCCACATGTCTTCGGGGGGGGGCGTACAAGTTGACCGCAGAGTTCACAGGCAATCCAATTGCTAGCGTGCGACGCACTGGGCACATCCATTTGGTTGGACCTAGCACTCCTGTCCAGTGCGTCGCACGCGGCCGAGACGCCAGGTAAAAATGATAGAATTTCACCCAACGAAAGAACTCATTCAGCATCATGAATATCATATTCTCCGACACCCTCACATCAGCCGATGTCAAGCGCCATATCCCGCACCACTTTGACCTGCCGCCCGGCTGTACACGCTTGACCATCCGCCTGGCCTTTGAGCCGGCGATGGTAGGCGACATTCGCAATCTGTTGACACTGACACTGTTCGACCCGACCGGATTTCGCGGGGCCGGCCATCGTGGCGGCACCGAGCATACGGTAGAGATTGACGCGGGCAATGCCGCGCCCGGCTATGCCCCTGGCCCGTTGACCGCAGGTCCGTGGACGGTCCAGATCGACACCCACATGATCCTACCAGGCGAGCCATGTCACTATCAGTTGGACATCTCCGCTGAAGTGGCATCGGATTCGTCTGAGCAAGATCTGCCGGGCACACTTGCCACAGCCGTGCCCGGCTTCACCCATGTCGCCAATCCCAACCCCGGCTGGTATCGAGGCGATCTCCATGCCCATACCATCCACTCCGATGCTGACTGGGACGTAGCCGATTTGGTGGCTGCGGCGCGTGACCAGGGGCTGGACTTTGTCACGCTGACCGATCACAACACGGTCAGCGGACTGGTGGAGATGCAGTCCTACGCTGCTGATGGATTCTTGACCATGGGCGGGATAGAGCTGACCACCTTCTGGGGCCACGCCGTTTGTCTAGGCGTGCATGAATGGGTAGACTGGAGGGTGACGCGTGACGGTCCCGAGATGGCCGCCATTGCGGAACGGCTCAACAACAACGACCATATCTACATCATCGCCCATCCCCAGGATCGGGGCGATCCCTATTGCACCGGCTGCCGCTGGGTCTATCCCGGCATGATGCCCGGCCCGGCGCGTCTCATCGAGGTCTGGAACGAATCTTGGGCAGGCAAAGACGAGGAGCACAGCGGCAAAAACCCTGGTGGCCTGGCGCTCTGGTACGAATGGCTTAATCGTGGATTGCGGATGGTGGCCACAGCGGGTAGTGACGTGCATCGCCCGGCCGGCTATGGCAACTCGCCGGGCTTCAATGTCGTCTACGCTGAGGAGCTATCGGAACGGGGCATTCTGCGTGCGCTGGCCCAAGGGCATCTCTACCTCAGTTCAGGCCCAACCCTAGACTTCACAGCCAGAGGAACGAGCGGAGCGCAGGCAATGATGGGAGATGTGCTGACACTCGACAGGCAAATCGCTTCCGTCTACCTGGTAGCCACTTGGAGCAATGCCCCGGCAGGAGGGCGAATACGACTCGTTGCCGACGGCGAGGTGCTGGAGTCGCTCACAATCGACGATGCCGGAACACTTGGCTGGACGATCTCAACGCAGCAGATCGACTGGTGCACGCTGGAAATGCGCGATGGCGACGAGAACATGCTGGCGTTGACCAATCCGATCTTTTTTGAAGCATCGTCCTGAAGAGAGAATGGCTGATCATGACAACGAAAAACCCGGATATGTCAGACCAACTCGGCAACCGGCGCTACCGCCATCTGTTCGACCACGCGCCCATCTGCATCTTCGTCATCGATCTGAGCACAACACCGGCAATCATTCTGGAAGCCAACCGGCAGGCAGAGTTGATATTCGGCTATGCGACTGCCGAACTGGCGGGAATGCCTGCTGCCAAGCTGGCGCCGACAGAGGTTGAATCGACCATCTTGAGCATTGTCCAACAGGTTCAACAGGGCCGCGTTGAGCGGGTTGAGACAATCTGCCGGCATCGCGACGGTACGCTCTTTGCAGTACGCGTGATCGCAGCGCCCGATCCGACGGATGACGACAAGATGATCGTCACGGTCGAAGACATCAGCGCCGAAATACAACGCCGCAACGAGGCGCAGGCCATTGATGCCGAACGCCGCCGCATCGCCCATGAGATTCACGATGGTGTGGCGCAGAGCCTGGCCGGTCTGCGTTTTAAGTCGGCGTTCTGGTCCCACTTGGCCGCGGCTGCTCCCCCGGACATGCGCGCAGCGCTGGAAGAACTGCATGCCGTGATCACTGACGCCATTGTCGATCTGCGCCGCGCAATCTTTGCCCTGCGTCCCCTCGACCTTGAGACGTTGGGTTTTGGGCCGGCGCTGAACCAGTTGGTGAAGAACTTCGGCGACATGAACCAGTTGGCAGCTCGTCTGGATCTTTGTGGGCCGATGGAAATGCTGCCTGCCGCCTACGAACTGCCCCTCTTCCGCATCATCCAGGAAGGATTGAACAATGTCGGTGCGCATGCCTCCGCCAGTTCGGTGCTGGTCTGTATGACGGTGGACGCGGCCGGAGGCGTGGTGGTCTCCCTGCGTGACAATGGTTGTGGCTTCGAGCCACACCAACTCGGCCCAACCGACCGCGACGGCCATTACGGCCTGCGCCAGATGCGCGAGCGCATCGTCTCTTGGGGCGGCACGATGGACATCCACAGCGCGCCCGGCCAGGGGACTGAGCTGGTCATTAGCCTGCCCTCTCCCGACCAGGGGATCACCCATGGAACCAATTAAACTACTCATCGTCGACGATCATACACTGGTGCGCCAGGGGTTGCGTCAGCTCTGCGAGGGGGTAGGCGGTTTTACGGTTGTGGCTGAAGCTGCAACCGGCTCCGAGGCCGTGACGTTGTCGTCCACAGTACGCCCGGATGTGACTCTGATGGATATTGTCATGCCCGATCTGGACGGTGTGGCCGCCATTCGACAGATCATGCAAGCGACCCCCACCGCGCGTATCATCGCCTTGACCATGTATCGGAACGAACAGTACATGCTTGATGCCATACGCGCAGGCGCTCGCGGCTATCTGCTCAAAACTGTGGACGCCGAAGAGTTGATTGCCGCCATCAAGGCTGTGCATCGGGACGAATACCTCATCGACCCCATCATTGCCGCGCGTGTACTCAGCGAGCTTCACTCGACAATGCCGCGACAGCCACGAGTTGAGCCGCTGACTGAGGGAGAGATGGCTGTCCTGCGTCTGGTGGCTCAAGGCGTGGACAACCAGCGCATTGCCGAAACCCTGAACTACTCCGTCTACACCGTGGCCAATCGGCTGCGCACCATCTATCAAAAGCTAAACGTGACCAATCGCACCCAGGCCGCCCTCTATGCGCTGCGCCAAGGCTGGGTCTCATTGGATGAGCCGCCGTTGTAAGTCCAACCTCCACCCCCGTTCTCCGAGTCCTGCCCCTTCTTATCTGGCCCATATTACAAATTATTGTAGTAGAACCGCTGCGCAAGCAAGTCAATTTGTGTCTATCGTCGCGCGGCGGATTGGCGTACGATGAGGACTCTAAATAACCCCACAACGCTTCCTGTAACCAGGGTCGCAAAAACAGAAGGAGAATCAAGTATGGCGAAGTATCTCATTCAAGCCAACTATGTCGGTGAAGGCATCAAGGGTTTGCTCAAGGAGGGCGGTTCCAGCCGGCGCGCGGCCGTCGAAAAGCTGGCTGAATCCCTCGGAGGCACGGTAGAGGCCTATTACTATGCGTTTGGTGACACCGATCTGTTCGTCATTGCCGACATGCCGGATAACGTCACCGCTGCGGCGGTCTCACTGACGGCCAGCGCGGCCGGGACCGCTACCGTCAAGGTCACCGTGCTTCTGACAGCTGAGGAGGTCGATGCAGCGGTGAAGAAGTCGCCCAGCTATCGACCGCCGGGCCAGTAAATTTCTCAATGGAGATCCAGCCATGCGCACTTTCGTAGCTTCTCTCGCCATGGCTGCGATGATGACCGTTCTCTTTTCGATATCCACCTTCGCCGCTCCGGCGCCGCCTGTCAGATGCTTCACAACTATACGACGTTTTCGGTCCACATCAATGATGTGGACGTTCATGTGGCACATGGCCATGTGTTGATCCACTGTAGCTTGTAGGCCGTGGGTCGGTCGTGGTAACCCACGGGGCGTAGTTCCCCTTCACACATCCTCACTGCCCCCATGGAAAGCGGAAATATGGCACGGGTATCCAGCAGGATCGTGATCGACGCCCCCGCGGACGCCATCTGGCAGGTACTGGTCGACTTCAGCGCAGCCGACCGGTACGTCGCCGGTGTCGTCGACTGCACGGCAGAGGGAGAAGGCATTGGCGCACGGCGCACGTTGACCAGCGTCGACGGCAGCACGATCACTGAACGTCTGGAAGTGTTGGACGCAACAACTCAACGCTTGAGCTATGCCTTACTGACCGACACACCTTTCGGCAATTGCCTCACCACCATGGCAGTACGCGACCTGGGTCCGAACGTCGCTGAATTGACATGGTCGGCAACATTCCAACCCGATGGAATTCCCGAAAGCGAGGCCGTGCTGCTGCTACACGGCGCACTCGCGGATAATTGCGTAGCGCTGAAGCAATTCATGGAGACCGGCCCGTAACTCGTTCAGTAGGACGTGAATGCCGTCAGTGCGTAGGCGATGATGGGTTGATTGGACGCAGCTTACAAATTATTGTAGTGGAATTGCCTCTCAAGCAGACATGTTCTTGTCTATTGTTGCCTAAGCGATTGGCGTACCATTGGAATCTGGCGTCGCCGCTTGGACAGCATATGCGTCCCCATGCGTCTACCCATTTCCGCTGAATCAGATCAGCGGATGGCCACTATTCAGAGGAAACTCAAAATCATGCAAACGATCAGAGACAGACTCCACTGTGTTCGAATCGCCGTTCGAATCGCCATCTTGATTGGCGTCATTCTTGCCGGAGGGTCCGGGTTCTACAGCACCCGGATTTTGGCCCAAGATGCCGCCCCCGCCAACCTGGCCACCCTGAGCGATGATGAAATTCTGACCTACCGTTGGCAAGCAACCGCTGCCTTCTACGCAGGACAGCCGGCGCTGTTCGACCTGACCACGTTGAATGATGGTGACATATCAGCATACCGTTGGGAAGCGACGGCTCAGTATTACGCCGTGCAACCCACCCTTGCCGATCTGACTACATTGAGTGACGACGAAATCTCAGCGTTTCGCTGGGAAGCAATGGCTCAGTATTACGCTGAACAATCCGCACTCACCGTTGTCACCCTCCCCTAAGCGACGACAGCCCATGAACGGATATGGTCGATCCTGGTGACAGGCATTGGCCGTTGTCTAGATCTTTCTTTGTCCTAAATCTCTAGCCGCAGAAATCGCCACTGCTGGAAGATCATGGAGAATCTGCGCATCGAGTAAATCAGGTGCACAAGTCGCTGGCGACACGACGCCGATTAGATCATTGCCATCAATACCCCTGATGCAGCGAAGTTGAACAAAAATCGGGGCGCTGAGAGCGCTCCGATTTTTGTTGCTTTCTTCCGACCAGATCGGTCCCGTTGAACGGTTCCCTGTTGATAAGCTACAGTACCCTCGCGTTCTACAATGAGCCGCCGTGGTATGAACCATGCCGAGAAATGTCATCACCGTATAAACCAGGGAAAGAGCCGGATGAAAAGAGTACTCCTTGTCGGCAGTTCGATCTTTGAGCAATGGACCGAACTGGCCGAGATTGCACCCGACATGCCGGTGGTCAACCGCGCCATCGGCGGCACCATCACTGCAGACTGGGTGTCATACTTGACCGGCATACTGAGCGCCGAGTCGCCTGACGTTGTCTTGTTCTACTGCGGCAGCAACGACATCAATGGCGGCGTTGTTGAAGATGAGATCGTCGCCAACGTGGCGCGCTGTCGCCGGATTGTTGCGGCATACTCGCCCGACACAGCCTTTGCTTTTTTCAGCATCATCAAAGCGCCGCAAAAGCTGGGCAAATGGGAACTCATCGACCGCTTGAATACCAGCATTCGCAATTCCTTGCCTGCGGACGATCTCTACGTGGAGAGCAACGATGTCTTCGTCCAGGGTGGTCAATCGGTGGTGCAGTACTACATCGAGGATGGCCTGCACCTGACAAATGAGGCCTATGAAGA
>CAWKCP010000037.1:0-61256 GCA_963848115.1 uncultured Chloroflexia bacterium
AGATGCGCTTCATGTCAGGGTACGGGTAGAGCACAATTCGTTCAAACTGTAGTTCAACATCGTCTTCAAATAGAGAGATTTCCATGCATTCGACCCTGAGATTTCGGTCTATCGACCTCTTGCGACCATTTCCAGACTGAAGGTGTTGTCGATACTTAACAGTGTCGGATGTGTTAGGCCATTCCAGAGAGATAAATAACCGTTGCAAGGAAATCTTTGCCTGGAATGGCTTGAGGCTTTGCCAACTCCCGTATAGTTACTATCTTGGAAAAGCCTTAGCGGGAAGGCGTGGGAGTCGAACCCACCGCAGCCGGCTCTGCGCCACCTGCCACTGGTGTTGAAGACCAGGGCGCCCACCGGGACACATCCCCCCCCACGCATATTGTACAGAGAAGACCAGCGGGAAGCAAGATTGCCTGATCGTCCGATCCGTGAAGACGCTCGGGTAAAAAACTGTTTCGAGTCGACGTGCGTAACTGCATGCCCACGTCCAGCGTATATGTTCTCGGGCAGTGGCACTAAAGATTTTCAGTTTATGGCCTCCGTTTTCGCTTTCGCTTGCAAAATCGAGCAAAAGCAGAGTACAATCTTTCAAATGCAGGCGCTGTTCAATGGGCCTGCATACAACGTCAAAACACCAGTGATCTGCGTATATTTTGATACGACGCAGGTAGTTCTAGGATAAAACTATGCCCTCTTCTTCACGCAGACCGATCATCGAAAAAGTGCCTGATCGCCTTTTACTGACCGTCCTCTCGTCGCTGTTGATTTTCATTGTTAGCGGCTGCGGACCTACGCCCCAGGGGGCGTTAGATGGATCAAATCCACGCGTTTCTGAAACAGCCGATGGAAGGGCGACATCGGAATCGGAGATGTCGTTCGAAGGGATTGACCCGTTGTCGGCCGACCAAGCGTTGCCGCCGATGAGGCTTAGCATCCCTGACATACAGCTTGAGGCGACTGTCGAGCCTATGGGATGGAGCGTCGAAGAGGTTGACGGCGAACGCATAACCAAGTGGATTGTGCCTGAAGATGCGATTGGCTGGCACGTCAACAGTGCTGGTGCGGGTGCAAGCGGCAACCTAATTCTTTCCGGCCATCAAGTTCGGGGCGCTGCCGTTCTTGCGCCACTCTCATTGGGAGATATCGTCGTCGGGCAGGAAGTTCTGGTCGAAGATGAAGAGGGCGTTGTCTTCGTCTATCGGGTCATCGATATCTCCGAGCCGATTCCGGCATCAGGAGCATCCGAAGACGAGATGGAGCAGGCAATGAGCTATCTGAATCAGACGAATGAAGGCGTGTTGACGTTGATCACAGGGTGGCCTGACTTCACGACGACACATCGTATTTTTGCTCGGGCCGAACTACTTGGCGTCGAGTAAGGCCATTCCAGAGAAATAAATAACCGTTGCAAGGAAATCTTTGCCTGGAATGGCTTGAGGCTTTGCCAACGCCCGTATAGTTACTATTTTGGAAAAGCCTAAGTTGTGTGCCTGCGAGATGGCGACGATGTTAAGAGCCGCTTCGTCGATATGATCGACTAGCAAAATGACACTGATGAAATCTGCCAACATCTTATGCTGTGCCATCATCGTCCCTGTCTACGACGGCGAGAGTACGATTGAGCGTTGTCTCGATGCGCTGGCTGAACAGACGATGGAGCCGGCCGAATACGAAATCCTTGTTGTCGACGATGGTTCTCAGGACAATACATGCAACGTCATCGACGATTGGCGCCGCCGCCATGAAGCTATAGAGATTCGACTATTGCATCAGGAAAACGCCGGCCCGGCCGCTGCCCGCAACTTTGGCGCACGGGAAGCCAGTGCACCTCTACTGTTTTTCACCGATGCAGACTGCGCGCCGCTACCCGGTTGGATCGCTGCATTGCTCCGTCCCTTTGACGACGAGACGGTTGTCGGCGCAAAGGGTACGTATGTCACGGAGCAGGAATCCTTTGCTCCACGGTTTGTGCAGGCCGAGTATGAAGATCGTTATGATCGTATGGCGGGCCAGGAGCAGATCGATTTTATTGATACCTATTCGGCTGCCTACCGTCGCGATATATTCCTGGAAAACGGAGGCTTTGATCCCATATTTACGACCGCTAGTGTTGAAGATCAGGAGTTGAGCTTCCGCTTGGCCGGCAAGGGCTACCGTTTGGTCTTTGAGCCGGACGCCCAGGTGTCACATCTTCACGATAGCGACTTAAGAGAGTACATGCGTCGCAAGTACTACATCGGGTATTGGAAAGCGCTTCTGGCTCGGTGGCATCCGGAGCGAATGGTTCAAGATAGCCATACGCCGCAGGTGCTGAAGCTCCAAATTGTGTTGGTGGCGATGCTGTTGGCGACTGGCGCTTTGATGACAGTGGGCCTTTTCTGGCCACTCTTGCGCTGGCTCTGGGTGCCGCTCGTTGGTTTTGCGTTTGCTTTCGTTATGACGACCTTGCCGTTTCTGCACAAATTGGCGCGCAAGTCGTGGCGTTTGGCTCTCTTTGGCCTGTTCATGTTGGCCGCACGCGCAATCGCATTGGGGCTTGGGTTCCTAGTGGGCACGGTTCACTTCGCCGGCACGTTGCCGGGCGCACACCAACCTGTGATCCCCGGATGGAAGCGAATCGTGAAGCGGTTGGTCGACGTTGTCGGAGCACTTGTCGGGCTATTGATTTCGATTCCGCTTGTTGCTATCGCGGCCATTGCCGTTAAGTTTGACACGCCTGGACCGGCGATATACCATCAGGTTCGCATCGGTGAAGACGGACGCCCGTTTCGCATCATCAAGTTGCGCAGTATGGTTCAGGATGCAGACCTCCAGTTGGAATCATTGATCGATCTAGATTCGTTGCCGGAACCGGTCTATAAAATCGCTGATGATCCACGCATCACGCGTGTGGGCCGAATCCTACGGCGGACAAGCTTGGATGAGGCGCCACAGCTGATCAATGTCTTGCGCGGCGACATGAGCCTAGTCGGCCCCCGCCCGGAGGAAGAACGCATCGTTCGACTCTACACAGATGAACAGCGGAGGAGACTGGCTGTGAAACCCGGCTTGACCGGCCCAATGCAGATCAATGGTCGTGGCAATCTCAGCCTGCACGAACGCCTAAAGCTCGAGATCAACTATATCGATAACTACAGTTTGCTGCACGACTTCGAGATCATATTGCGAACGATTCCCGCAATTTTCCGCGGTAACGGTGCATATTAGATCCCCTCATGGAGGAATACAAATTGATGAATCGCCCGAAGATCGGATTGTTGAGGCGTCGATATTGGATCGGAATATTGACGCTTGTTTTGGCTGCGTTGCTCCTGATTTCGTATATGCCGACCTGGGCCGCGCCCGTCCCGGCTCCACACAATCAGACGGTGCCCATCCCAACACCCAGGCCCGATCCGACCAGTGTGCCGACGGCAACGCCGTACAACGACGATGACGACGAAGATGAGGATAGGGATAACGGCAGTGACAATGGCGACACGCGGCTGACAGCGGTGACAGCGGTGACAGCAGTGATCCTGATGCAGCGTTGCCGGATCCGGAAGGCACGCCCGAACCCGAGACGCTCGAAGAGGGCAGCGAATTTGATGCTGTCAATCCCGGTGCATTTGCACTAGACAATCTACTTGCCGGGGAAGTTGTGGTTGTGCGGCTGAACGTGCGTTCAGGACCTGGCACCGACTTTGACATCGTCGGCACAATGAACAATGGCGAACGTGTGCAGTTGATGGCGCGTAACGATGCAGGCTCCTGGTGGGTGATCTGCTGCGTAGGCGAAGCACGCCTGCCTGGCTGGGCTAGCGCCCAGTTCATCAAGCCTGACGGCTCTCGTACAGAAGTAGGCAATGCATTGCCGGTCATCCGAGATTTGGACGAGCTTGCAGCTTTGCTTGCCTCCGAACCAGAGGTTCCGGCCGAGGAAGCAGCGGCAACGGACGCAATCGTGGAGCAGGCAACGGGCGAACTGAAACTCGAGATTGCGCAGTTCCCGCCCTACGCCTCACAGAGTGATACTGTTGAACTCCGCTTCACAGTGACCAACGTGGGCGAACACGAAGTTGCCAATATTCTATTGCGCAATCAGCTTCCTGGCGAGCTAATGTACATCTCGGCCGCCGCTGATGGTGATGGAACGGTCCGTGAGTTGAACCGTGAGAGCGGCCAGATCGTACGCGTCATATGGCCAAAGCTAAACGTGGGAGAGTCCGGCAGTGCGATCGTTTCAGTGACGATCGCCGGTGACCTGCCCGCCGGTGCGGTGGTTGACAACTTGGCGGCGGTCAATGCAGACAACGCTCCCAGTGTCACAAACGGCATCTCAATCGGTATGGCGCCCATTGCCCTGCCCGACTTCTAGGCCGGTATCAAGAAATTAGCTCACGTGACATCGGACTCGCCCCGCCCAAGTCAAGATGATGGAACCGCGACCCCGTGGATCGACATGATGAGTTTTATTGTCGCCACGGGGTCCGCTTTCGTGCTCTATGCCTATTCACTGGCACAAGGATTGACATGGGCGCATCAAGGAGCGGATGGAGGCGAACTGATCGCTGCGGCAGTCACCAACGGCGTTCCGCATCCGCCCGGTTATCCTCTCTACACATGGTTGCTGCGTGGCTGGCTAGGTTTGCTGGGCGTTGTTGCGCCTGCCACTGACCTCGCCTGGCGGGGAAATCTACTCAGCGCTCTGTTGGCATCGTTAAGTGTAGGCGTCACCGTCATTGTAGCAGCACGCCTTTTTCGCAATCGAACGTCGGTATGGATCTGGACCTTGCTCGCTGGTCTGGCCTGGGCCATCAGTCTTCTCCCTTGGAGCCAGGCGGTGATTACCGAGGTCTATGCCTTGCACATGCTGGCAATGACCTTGTTGGCGTGGGCGGTTCTGGTTCATCCAGGCAGACCGATTCTCCTGATCCCTGTTGTTGCTCTGGGTATGGCAAACCACCTGACGTTTGTTTTGCTGCTCCCTGCTGCACTCTATTATGAATGGGCGGTGCGAACAGGTACGAAATCGTTTCGCCGTGTGCTTCTGTCCATGGCATTGGGTTTGCTCTTGGGCATGTCCCTCTATTTGCGGATTCCCTTGTTGGCCATGGGCGATGGAAAGCCGCCGCCGATCAATTGGGGCTATGCTGACAACTGGCGGGGTTTTCTGTGGCTGATCAGCGGCAGCGCCTATCGAGGCTATCTCTTTGACGGTTCCCTGCAAAGCATTGTCAGCCGTCTGGCAGCCTGGGCCAACACGCTGGCAATCCAGTTGACACCCATCGGTCTTGGGTTTGCACTCTGGGGTTTGGCCTACTGGGATGAAGCTTGGCCCAAGGGACGTACCTTTGCGCTGCTGTGGATACTGCCGATCAGTGTCTACTCGCTGGCGTACTACACACGTGACAATGAAATCTATCTTTTGCCCGTCGTCTGGCTTCTCGCCCTTCTCTTCACCACGGGGGTCTTTGCGCTTGCCGAGTGGCTTGTGATCAAGGTCGCGACCCCATGGATCGCGTACCTCGTCGGTGGCGTAGCGATTAGCGGGCTAATCGCGTTGGCGTTTGTTCGTGCGCCCGTGATCATGGTCCACACTTCAAATGAGGCCGAGATATTCCTGGCTGGGGCCCAGAGGGCAATCGAGCCGGGCAGTATCGTGATTACCCAAGAGGATGCGCCTACATTTTCGCTCTGGTACAGCAACTGGGGCAGCGGAGAATTGCAGGAAAGCGCATCGGATGTGGTATTGGTAAACTACGCTCTATATCAATTTGAGTGGTATCGTCGCCTCCTTGGTGAACTGTATCCTCAAGTTCCTGCCGTTGACCAGTCGGTTGAGGCCATGTTGGCTGCGAATGTGGACGAACGGCCCGTCTTTCTTAGCGAAAAGCTGTCCATCGTCCCCGAAGATCAGTTGATTCCGGCCGGTCCGCTTTGGCGTTACCGACAGCAATGAGTTTTCGATCATGACTTCTGCATCTGACAACAAATTACTGATTGGCGACAAAGCCCCTTACCGACAGCTTGCTGGTCGCATCCTATCCATTCTATTGATTGCTCTCCTCTTGCTGGTCGGCGCTTTTTTGGTGCGGATTTCGTTTCAAGGCTGGACAATGCTGCAAAGCGGACTGAGGATGGTGGACATTGCGCGATCCGAGCCTTCGGATGCGCAACTGTCTTTGCTCAGCGATGAGTTTCAGCAGATCGCTGTCACATTGGCGTCTGTGGATCAACAGATGCGGCCGATCTCACCGCTGCTGAATCGGTTGGAGGGACTTACATCTGTCGGCAATACCATCGCAGCTGTGCCGGAACTATTGTCGGCAGGAAGTACGATGGCGAAGGTCGGGAGTGATGCGCTTATCACGCTTTTGCCGATGGTGCGAATATCCACCGGTAGTCCAAGTCTAGCCCAACTTGTTGGGGCCATAACGGCTAGCGGCGACGATCTGGCGCGGTTAGCGCCGGATGCCGGCACTGCCAGTCTCCTTCTCAACTCGGTCGATAGTGCCGGACTTCATCCTGCTATCTCTGAGCGGTTCAGCGACGTACAGGCCCTCAGTCGTCTGTTGCCAGTGGGTCTCAGCCTGGCCCCCCAGGCTTCATCACTGCTGGGCTTCGATAGCCCGAATACGTACCTGGTACTGGTGCACAACAACCATGAATTGCGCGCTACAGGAGGGTTCATTTCTGCTGTCGGTCGCGTGCGAATCGAGAACGGTGAAGTTGCTGAAATGGACTTCGTCGACAGCTACGACATCTATCGAGCAGACGGCGAATATCCGCCTGCTCCGCAGCCCATGCAACAGTACATGGGCATTCCCGTCATGCTATTTCGGGACACAAACTGGTCACCAGACTTTCCTACTTCGGCCGAGCTGGCACGTTCTTTTTATCTTCAGGATACAGGTGTCAAGGTCGACGGCGTAGTTAGTATTGATATGCATTCGGTCCAGAAGTTGGTGGATGCGTTGGGGCCACTACGAGTCGCCGGCGCAGAGCAAGAGGTCACCGGCAGTAACATTGTCGATTTCATCAAGGAGGTATGGGCAAGACCGCTTGAAAGCGAGGTGGAGGTCGATACCAGAGCGAATAGAGACTGGTGGTCCCAGCGAAAAGAATTTATGCCGGCGCTAGCAGGTGCTGCCCTGCAGAGACTCGAATCAGGCAACGTCAACTATCCGGCATTGGCTGAAGCTGCATTGCTTAGTCTTGACGAGCGCTCGATTCAGGTCTGGTTGACAAATGCAGAGGCCCAGCCTCTGTTTGCCGAGTTGGGCTGGGATGGCAGTCTATATTCGCCTGGCGGCAGCGATTTCCTGGCTTTGATCGACACAAATTTGGGATACAACAAGGTCAACTCGGTTATCCAGCCGACGGTCAGGCACGACGTCACATGGCCTGCAAGTGATGATGAGCCGGCAGTCGCCACGACCACCATCGACTATCAGCATCCAGTCGAGAGTCCTGACCACGTCTGCAACCAGGCTCCGCGCTACGGCGAGAGCTATGATGACATGGTCGAGCGTTGTTACTTTGACTATGTGCGACTCTATGTACCCGCCCGAAGCGTATTGCTCGATGCGGAAGGCTTTGAGCTCGACTCGGTGGCGACTCGCCGCGGTGAGAGTGGAACGCAAGTTTTCACGGGCTGGTTCGTGCTGCCGCCGGGAGAGAAGCAGACGGTCTCTTTCACCTACGAACTGCCATCGACCATCACACGAGATGGATACCAATTGCTCGTTCAGCGCCAGTCGGGGACTGAAGCGCTGCCTCTCGAGCTGAATGTAGATGGAAACATGACCGAAGTGCTCGTTGAAAGCGGCAGATTCGAATGGGCGCCGGAGTAGCAACACTAGCGGGTTTTCTTCGTCTGGATCGCTTTGATCAGAAGTGGCAAGACCTCTGCACTTGGCCCTTCGAGGAATCGATCTGCGAACTCTCTGATGGCGCCGGCGACCGGGTTCACGTCGATGATGAATGCGCCTGACTCCTTTGCCCGGCGGGGCAACAGGGCAGCAGGATAGACCACGCCGCTCGTGCCCACAACCAACATGACATCACAGGCTAGAGCAGCACGGCTAGCCCGTTCAATGGCTCGGTGAGGCAGCGATTCACCAAACCAAACTACATCCGGACGCACGAAGGTGCCACATTGTTGGCAGATAGGCGGGTACTCGGCGGTCCTGTCCTCGTCAGACAACGAGTATTCCGCCCGACAACGATTGCAGCGATAGCGAGCGAGGTTGCCATGCAGATGCACGACGTCGCGACTCCCGGCACGCTCATGCAGATCGTCAACGTTCTGGGTCACCAGCAAGAAATCAGGGACCAGAATTTCAAGGGCTGCCAGCGCCTCATGCCCCGCGTTGGGTAGCGCAGACTCAACCCCGTCAAGACGCGACATATACCACTGCCAGACCAGGCCGGGCTCGGCCGCAAAGCCTGCCTGGGATGCTAGTTGCTCAGGATCGAAACGGCTCCAGAGGCCGGTCAGCGCATCACGAAAGGTCGGCACGCCCGAATCAGCACTCACACCGGCGCCGGTCAGACAGACAACGCGCTCCGCTTCGAGCAAGAGCCCGGCGATCTCGGCAAGATGACCGATGTTGCTGTGCATGCCGTCCGGATGGAACTGCCGAGCATTCTGTTTCATCGTATTCCTCTTGGCAACATGTGATTCTTCTGCAACTGGGCCAGCACATTTTCTCCGCAAAGCTGTGGATGCGCACCTAATTGAGCCGGAGACTTTCACTAAGGTATACTACAATTTGAGTGAAATAGAATCATTTTTAGTAAAGGACTTAATCGCATGGGCAACAGTGAAACGCGCCCCGTCATCTTGATGATTCTGGATGGGTGGGGCATTCGAGAGATGGAACACGGCAACGCTGTGTTTCAGGCGGAGACCCCCAACTACGCCTCCTGGCTTCGGAATTACGAACGCAGCATCCTAGATGCATCCGGTGAAGCCGTCGGTTTGCCACCCAATCAGATGGGAAATTCCGAGGTCGGACACCTCAACCTGGGCGCCGGGCGCGTCGTCTATCAGGACATCATGCGCATCAATCTCGCGATCGAAGACGGTTCCTTCTTCGAGATGAAGCCGCTGATTGACACGTTTGACAAAGTGAAGGAAGGGGGGCACTCGCTCCACATCATCGGCCTGCTGGGGCCAGGCGGTGTGCACAGTCACACCAATCACCTCTACGCCCTATTGAAAGCTGCGTCCGAGAACGGCGTGACGCCCGTAGTCCATGTGATAACCGACGGCCGCGACACACCGCCCAACAGCGCTCTCGATAACGTGAAAGATCTGGAACATGTCGCTAAGGAGTATCCGGCCACGATTGCCACCGTTTCCGGGCGTTACTACGCTATGGATCGGGATAAGCGCTGGGAGCGCACCAAGCTGGCCTACGACGCCATCATTGAACACAAGGGCATCAAGGCAGCGTCCCCTTCTCAGGCCGTAGCCGACTCATATGCGGAGGATGTTGCCGACGAGTTCGTCAAGCCGCGCGTCCTGAACCCGGACACGGATCAACGCCTCACCATTGAGCCCGGCGACGCTGTGATCTTCTTCAATTACCGCGCCGATCGCATGCAACAGATCGTCGCCGCCATGATGATGGAGGATTTCGACGGCTTTGAACGCCCACAGCTAGCTGGGACTCTGAACGTCCTGACCTTCACCCCCTACAACCCGGTCTTTCCCGTCTCGGTACTCTTTGACAAGGACTCGATTGATACGCCGCTGGCAGAGGCCATCAGCCAGGCCGGCCTGCGTCAGTTCCACACGGCTGAGACGGAAAAATACCCACATGTGACCTACTTCTTCAACGGAGGTCGGGAGCCACCCTTTGAGGGTGAAGATCGCAGCATGGCGCCGTCGCCCAAGGTGGCAACCTACGATTTGCAGCCGGAGATGAGCGCCTACGAGTTGACTGAGACGTTGCTGGAGCGAATTGCGTCTCGCCAAGATGACTTCCTGTTGGTCAACTACGCAAATCCCGACATGGTCGGCCACACCGGTTCGTTGTCCGCAGCCACCAAGGCTGTCGAGACCGTTGACGAATGCGCCGGACGCGTCGTCAGGGCCATCACCGAACTGGGGGGTGTTGCACTGGTGACGGCAGATCACGGCAACGCCGAGCGCATGGTCGATGAGGTTACCGGTGAAGCGCACACGTATCACACAACCAGCCCGGTCTCGTTCATCGTCATCGGCAAGGATTACTACCAGATGCGCCCGCGCGGCATTCTTGCTGACGTCGCACCTACCGTTCTCGAGCTGTTGGGCGTGCCCAAACCGAGTCAGATGACCGGAGAGAGCCTTATTGAGGCAACACGCAGCAATTGAGCGTCTCTTGACTGGGACTGGTGAATCCCGACAGAAATCGCGATTCGGTCCTATCAATAATACGGACGCCAGATTCCTGTCATGATATTCACGCCCAGTTGAACTTGGCGCAAGACTCACTCAGCTGTCAACAAATGACGAAAAAAACAGTCGGGTCAGCATAAGCTGAACCCGACTGTTCATTTTGCTATTTGGCAACTGCCTGATGCAATCACACGAAAAGCGAATACATCAGGTGCATCTGTGCACAACCAGATCACTCTTTAGGAAGTGCACAAACCTCAACTCGTGAATCCCGTCCGAAATCCCTGTGCAGTTCCTCCCAGTGGTAGAGGTGCTGGATTTCTGTCGTGGTACTTGTGCTGAGCGCAGCCTAATCATTCACGCCCACATGAACTAGTCAGCAAGCGAGATCTCCGTCTTCGGATCGAAGATATGGGCGTTGTCCATGTTAACGGCCAGCTCAAGGTTGTCGCCCGTTGTGACCTGCACACGAGGATCGACACGTGCAATGAACTGCTTATCATCCTTGGTGTTCAGGTAGAGGAAGATTTCGTTGCCCATCAACTCAGTCACATCAACATCTGCGGACATGTCAGATTCCAGGATTCCGGGCGGGGTGAATTCCTTGGAGTGAATGTCTTCCGGGCGAATACCAAAGATGACTTCCTTGCCTTTGTGTTCGCGCCAGGCGGTGGCCTTGGGCTCCGGAACCTCAATGCGGAAGCCACCGGCGTTGACTTCAAGTTTGCCGTCGCTCTCGACCAATGTTGCATCGAAGAAGTTCATGCTTGGGCTGCCGATGAAGCCGCCGACAAAGACGTTGGTCGGATGGTCGTAGAGTCTCTGCGGTGAGTCGATCTGCTGCAAGAGGCCGTCTTTCATAACGGCAATACGGGAGGCCATGGTCATGGCCTCAACCTGGTCATGGGTCACGTAGATGAACGTGGTGGCCAAGCGCTGGTGCAGGCGGGTGAGCTGCGCACGGGTCTGAACGCGAAGCTTGGCATCCAGGTTGGAGAGCGGCTCGTCGAAGAGGAAGACGGCCGGCTCACGCACAATCGCACGACCCACGGCCACACGCTGACGCTGTCCACCGGAGAGCTGCTTCGGCTTGCGATCCAGGAGATGGCCGATATCAAGAATGTCAGCCGCTTCCTTCACACGCCGGTCGATGTCAGCCTTGGGCGTCTTGCGCAGCTTCAGGCCGAAGGCCATGTTATCGTAGACACTCATGTGCGGGTAGAGAGCATAGCTCTGGAACACCATGGCGATATCGCGATCTTTTGGCGGCACGTCGTTTACCACACGATCACCAATCATGATGTTGCCTTCGCTGATCTCTTCGAGGCCGGCAAGCAGGCGGAGGCTCGTCGTCTTGCCACACCCAGATGGGCCGACAAAGACCAAGAATTCCTTGTCCTCGACCTCAATGTTCAGGTCGTTGACTGCTACCACATCACCAAAGCGCTTGTAAACATGATCAAATGTTACGCTAGCCATTTAGTTTTGCTCCTTTGGGTCAGAGAAATACAAGGGTTTTTTGCTTTCCATAATGGAGAGGCAATTCGCCTCTGAAGTATAGCACAGGATAAATTGCGTTGGCAACCTGGAAAAATTTGCCGAACCATCTATGAGTGGAAGCGCAGCCCGCGCCATTCTGCGTCCAAATCCACGCCCTCAGCGAACTCCTTGCGGACTTGCGCCATTAGCTCCGGCTGTGTCAACAGATCGACTGCGGTCAATGCCATGGCCTTGGTCGCACGCATCAGAGCTTCATGCCCGCGTTGGCTGGCTGCGGCCACCGCAAACTCCGGCGTGTGACCGCTGGTCCCCGGATCAGCGATGACTATATAGGGATGGATAGAGGGCACGACTTGGCTCACATTGCCCATGTCGCTGGACCCCATGCGCTCGCCGGGCAATGGCTCCTGCACATCCTCGCCCAGGGGCATGATGTTCTCGGCGAAGAGCCGTGCCATGGTCGGATTTGCGATACGGTTGGCATAGTGGGTGAGGTGCTTGTATTCCATGGTGGCGCCTGCGCCCATGGCTCCGGCCTTGGCACAGCGAATGACCTTTTGCAGCACTTCAAACGAAGTTTCCGACGAGGCCGCACGCACGCTGAATGAAGCCGCAGCATACTTGGGCACGATGTTGGGGGCGTCGCCGCCATGGGTGATGATGCCGTGAATGCGCACGTCCGGTGACAGATGCTGGCGCAGGGCATTGATATTGTTGAAGGTCTGAATGCAGGCGTCCAGCGCATTGATGCCCATGTCAGGCGTGGCCGCCGCATGGGCGCTCCTGCCGAAGAATTCGAAGTCGATCTTATTGGATGCCAAAGTGCCGCGAGTCGTCATCGCTTTTGTGCCAGGGTGGATCATCATGGCCGCGTCAACGCCATCAAAGACGCCCCGTTCAACCATGATCACTTTGCCGCCGCCCTTCTCTTCGGCCGGCGTGCCGATCAGCATGACAGTGCCGGGCAGTTGCTCTCGAATCGATTGCACGGCCAAAGCTGCGCCGGTCGCCGCCGTGCCGATGATGTTGTGGCCACAGGCGTGGCCAAGACCCGGCAATGCATCATATTCGGCGATGAATGCGACGGTCGGTCCCGGCTTGTCGCTTGAGCTGACCGCGACAAACGCAGTCTCCAATCCGGCTACCCCTCGCTCAACAGAATAGCCGGCATTCTCCGCCGCCCCAGATAAAAGGGCCATTGATTCATACTCTTCGAAAGCGAACTCAGGATTGGCATGCAACGTCATGCTCATCTCGATCAGAACGTCGCGATGCTCATCAACATAGCTCGTCACCTGCGCCTTCAGTTCGGCCACGCTTGGGGTACTCACTGTCTGCTCCTAGATCCTTGTTCTGACACTGTCGGAAATGTTGTTCCATGAGGAAAAAACGGCTCTCTGAGCAATTGTGGGGTACGGCAGCGAATGAATTCGGTGGCGTCAAACCCCACAAAATCTCAGAGAATCGAAAAAACTTCGTGTGAATTCGTGTCCCTTCGTGGATCATTTTTCGTGGAATCATCTTGAGAGAATCGAGGTCACTGAATCTTGCGCGGATCCAACGCGTCGCGTAGTCCGTCACCGATGTAGTTGATGGAGATCACCGTCAAGAAGATCATAAGGCCGGGGAAAAAGGCCATCCACCAGTTGCCCTTGCGCATCTCATCCTGGGCGGCGTTGAGCATATTGCCCCAAGTCGGTGTGGGCGGCTGCACGCCAAAGCCCAGAAAGCTGAGGCCCGACTCGGAGATAATGGAGCCGGCCACCAGCAGCGTCGCGGCCACGATAATGGGCGTTGATGCGTTGGGCAGCACATGTCGAAAGACGATACGCATGTTGCCGATGCCGAGGGTGCGCGCCGCATCCACATATTCGGTCTCCTTCAGGCCAAGAAATTGGCCGCGCACCAGCCGGGCCACACCTGTCCACGAGAGGATGCCTAGAATCAAAACGATGCCGCCGACACCACCATAGGCGGTAAAGATGGGTACCTGTAGACTGCGCATCAGCAGCGCCATAATAATGAGCATGAAAATGCGCGGCAGCGAAATAAAGAGATCTGTGATGCGCATCAGTAGATTGTCGACAACACCCCCGTGGTAGCCTGAGAGCGAACCGAGCAGCGTGCCGATGGTAACCCCGAGAGCCGTTGCCAGCAGGCCGATGCTCAAGGAGATTCGGCCTCCGTAGAGGATACGCGTCAACATGTCACGACCGAGCGTATCCGTGCCCATCGGGTGTTCAATACTGGGCGGCAAGCGACGCTCGCGCATACTGCTCTTCTCTGGATCGTATGGGCTCAACCAGGAGACTGAGACTACGCCAAATATCATCAAAGAGAGCACGATCATGCCGACCATCGCCATATGATGGCGTCGGAAATTTCGCCAGATCATGCTGCGCATGGAGCGTTCTTGGTATTTCTTGCCGACGATTTCAGCTGATCCTGTTGTTGCCGTCATGACCACCCCTGCCGATTTCGTCTAATCAAATACCATCTAGTGAATCCCGGCGGGAATCCCTGCACAGTTCCTGCCAGTGGTAGATGTGCCGGATATCTTTCGTGGTACTTGTGCTGAGCGTAGCCCAAGTATTCACGCACAAAAGAACTAGTCATAGGTGACACGCGGATCGAGATACGCGTAGAGGATATCTGCAAATAAGTTAAAGAGAATAATTAGTACTGCATTGATCATGATAATACCCATGAGCATGGGATAGTCAACGCGCTGGGCTGAGCGATAGAAGAGCCGCCCCATGCCAGGCCATGAAAAGATCGTCTCCGTGAAGAGCGCGCCGCCAAAAAGGAGCGGCAACTCAAGCGCAATCACCGTGATCACCGGTGTAATGGCGTTCTTGATGGCGTGATACCAGATCACACGTCGCTCGGCCAGTCCCTTTGCACGCGCTGTGCGGACATAGTCGAGATGGATGACTTCCAACATCTGACCACGCATATAGCGCGTGTAGGTTCCAGCCCCGTACAGCGCCAGCATGGTCACGGGCAAGATCATGTGCTGGATCTGTTGCCAGAGGGTCGGATTATCGACGCCATAGGGGGCCATGCCGCCGCCGGGCATCAGGGGCGCGCAATCAGCACAGGTAGTGAAATTGGAGAAAGCGAAACCTGTCGTCGGACTGACCGGGTTATTGAGCCAGACGTTGAAAATGATGATCAGGATCAGGCCGAACCAAAAAATCGGGATCGCCTGCCCAACAAATGCCGTGAATGTAGCCACATGATCGAATAGGGAGTATTGTCTGAGCGCAGAAAGAATGCCGATGGGGATCGCAATCAGTAAGGTCACGAAGATGGAGACCGACATCAGCTTTAGCGTATTGGGCAGCCGCTCGCCGATCTCGACGAGCACGGGGCGCCGTGTCGCATTGCTGTAGCCCCAGTCGCCCACCACGATACGGCTTGCCCAGGCCAGATAGCGCTCATGAATGGGCTTGTCCAAGCCAAGCTGGGCTTCGAGACGAGCAATATCTTCCGAGGTGAGATTGGGGTTCTCCTCGAAAGCCGATGTGGGACCGCCTGGCGCCAATGAGATCAGCCCGAACACGACCATACTGATGACAATCAGAAGGGGAATCGCCTGCAACAGACGGCGAATGATATATCCGGAAATTTGGACACCTCCTGCCGCCTCGGGCGGGCAGATGGACGGAGAATCGTCAACGAACCGACCTTACATTATCCGGCAGATTTCGAAGGCTTGCCGGACAATGTAAGAGTCGATTCCAGTAGTTACGATTTGTCATTCTTCCCTGGTCGTTTGCCAAAGCGACGTGCTAGAAATCACCAACTTCTGAAAAACAAGCTGGACTGCGGCAAGGGAAGAATGACAAAACAAATCGCTATTCAACACTCCAATCAGCGACGTTCCAGGTGATGCTGTTCTGGAAGACGTTGACATCAAAGCCCGTGACGTTGCTGCGGGACAGATGGATTTCGCCACGATCATAAAGGTAGATGTGGGGCAATTCGGCGTCAATCAACTCGCAGGCGATCTGATAGTTGGCCGCTCGTTCAGCCTGGTCCGGCGTGGCGCCGGCTGCATCGATGGCAGCGCTGGCATCCTCGTTGACCCAACGGCTGTAGTTGAAGCCATTGCCGCCGTTGGCCTCGGTCGGCATCTTGTCCATGTGGAAGTAACCGTCCATCTGAGACTGCGGGTCGATAGTGTCGCTGGTGGTGTACATCAGGATATCGAAGTCACCATGCTTGCGGAAGGCGCCAGCGGACCAACTGCCGAAGAGTTCGGAACTGGGCACATTCTCAATATTGAACTCGACACCGATTTCGTTCATCATCTCCACCACCAACTGCTGCGATTCCTCGCGCAGTTGATTACCGGAGGTGGTCTGATACTTGAGACTCAACGGCGTGCCCTCTTCGGCGTACATGCAGCCGTTGCATTCGCGAATACCGTCGCCGTCTTCATCAGTGAAACCGGCCTCATCCAGCAATGCCATAGCAGCTTCGGGATTGTACTCAGCGGGAGCAATGTCACACTTGGACCAACCCAGGCTCAGTTCGCTAACGCCGACCTTGGTCTGGCCGAAGAGCAGTTCATCGACCAGCAACTGCTTATCGAGGCCGGCCTGAATGGCCTGGCGCACACGCAGGTCGCCAAGCAGCGGATGGGGATTGTTCAGCGGATCGTCGGTGGCATCTATCGCCGGATCGGCCAGATTGAGCAGCAGGCGTTCCGTGCCCAGGCCGGCCTTGCCGTGGACGACAACGTCTGGGTTCTCTTCAAATTCGGGCACATCGGCCTCGGTCAGGTCCCAGAGCACGTCGATCTCACCGGAGGTAATCAGTGCTTTGCCGACTTCGCGACTGGGGATGATGCGGGCAACGATCTTGTCGGCCCCCGGCTTGTCAGGGTAGTCACGGTAGTTCTCATTGGCAACCAAGACCATCTGGTCGCCGGAAACCCAGTCTTGCAGTACAAAGGGGCCGGTGCCTATGAAGCCACCCCAGTTGAAGTCCCAATTGACCATGTCGGCCGGTTCGCCGGTGGCATGGCGCGGAATGACGTACTGGAATGTACTCAGGAAGGGAGCATAAAACTCGTCATAGGTCGTCACAACGGTGTAGTCGTCAGGGCATTCCACCGAAGCAACGGCGGCCAGATTGGTCGTGTTGACTGCGCCGGAATCCGGGTTGTTGGCCATTTCCCATGTGAAGAGCACGTCATCACAGGTGAAAGGTTCACCGTCGGACCAGAGCACATCTTCGCGCAACGTGTAGGTCACGCTTAAGCCGTCCTCGGAAACCTGGCCGTTCTCGATGCTCGGAACCTGGTTGGCCAACTCAGCGTAGTAGTTGCCCTCGGAATCAGCGTCGATCAGACCCTCTTCGACAAAGTTGGCGGCCTCATTCGGCAACCGTCTGCGTTCTGATCAGCGGATTCAGGATCTCAGGTTCCTGATAAAAGCCGACAATGATCGTCTTCTCACCCTCTTCGGCGGGTGCTTCTGCGGCAGCGCCTTCCCCGGCCGGAGCGGCCTCTGGCGCGGCTGCGGGTGCACAGCCGGCAAAGGCGATGGCCAGCACGGCCAGTGCAGCAACAATAAGGAACCACTTGCTAGATCTATTCACGTCTTGCCTCCTACAGATCGGAATTGAAAGAATGATCGACATGGGTCATCAGAGCCGCAGGCTCTGGCTTGACCTCAGTTGAAGCGATATGCGCGTCGTGACGGTTCGAACAGGGGAACCCCAAAACAGAAAAAAGAACGGCTTCGGGCCAGCCAACACGAAAAATAACCTACAGACAACTACTGCGCAGTATATAGGACTGCCTGGCAGACTGTCAATCTGGCTCGGAACAAGCGTAAGATGCATTACACAACAGACGCCCGGTCGATTCGGTTTCAGTCAGCGGGGACAAATTCGCCCAGCGGAACATAACCTGGAGGCGGTCTCAGTTCAAGCGGAGTGGGCGTCTCTTCATCGAGAAGCTGCTGCTGGAATTCGAAGAAATTCCAGACGATGCGGCTGACATTCTTCATAGCCTCATTGCTTGTCTCCCAGTCCATCCAGCCACTGCGGAAGAGGAATACGCTTAGTACGTAGGGGCCGGTCGGGCCCCAGATCAGGCCGACATCACTGTGTGACTCAAAGGCAAAGCCATGTTTGTGTACGATCCACGACTCTTCAATCTTGGGCAGACCGGACCAGATCAGTTCCTGGAACTCGTCGTGGCTCATGTAGTAGAGAATGTGCTCGCATTCTTCCGGCGTGATCTCGTCGGGAAAGGTCTCGATGAAAAGTCCATGGCCCTGGGTGCACTCGTAGACAGCCGTCAGAAGCCGCCCCATGTCCCGCGGCGTGGATTGGAGATTTGTGTCAGGATTGGTGGTCCAGTCATCGCGCTGGTTGCCCGGCGTTGGAATTTGAGCAAGTTGAGTCTGCACATCGTAGCCTGACTGCATGAAGGTGCTCTCGAAGCCGAGTTGGCGCATGAAAGCGGTGAATCGCTGTGCGCCTGTGGGAATATCGCCGTTTCCCAGTTGTTTCACGAGCAGATTGGCGGCGAAGTTGTTGCTCTCGCCCAAGGCAAAGTCGATCCACTGGCCGATCTCACGGCTGGCCTGGTCCTCAAGCGTGATGCCGTCGATCTGCTGCATGATGGCGGAGACGATGCCGATCTTGAGCGTCGACATGCCGGAGAAGGCGACCTCATCGTCCACATGGGCTTCCTCGCCGGAGGTGATGTCTCGAACATAGACAGCCGCAAATCCAGGGAACGAAGCAAGATAGTCGTCCAGTGCACGGCCCAAGTCATCCATGTTGGGTGGGTCGGACGGGATCTCAATGAGTGCGAGTTCGACTGTCCGCTCACTTTCGCTGGCGAGCGCCTCAATGACAAGGGGGCTGCTGGCATCAATGTCCAGCTCGTAGCCCGGAGACCCCGCGTTCCATTGCCAATCGCGTGTCGCAGAACCTACATAATCGGCCGGCAGATCGGCCACAGCCGGGCCAACGCCATCCTGCCAGACTTCACCCGGCGGCAACACCCTTGCGGGTTGGGGCAAGTGGTTCTGTTCAAGGGCCACAGACTCTAGCCAGGCCCGTAGCTTGTCATGGTTCAGCATGTAGCGAACGGGCACATCCCGACGCTGCTGCTCTAGACCGGCGGCATGACGAAGCGCGATGTCGAGGAAATCAGGTCCTTCCAGATATTGGCCGGCCTCCGCGATCATCTGCTCGGCATCGATGTAGAAGTCGACTGTCGACGGCTCAAGCACCAGCCGTTGATCGTCGAAATAGACGGCAATCGGCTCGCTGTAGGCCCGTTCCAGGTGCGCACGGATCTCGTCGATCGCCTTGACGTCGCTCATGTCGAGGCCGCCCAGATGTACGCCCGGGGCCACCGGTTCCGCCGAGACTTTAAAGCGCGTGTAGATCGGGAAGATGGCGAGGATTGTGATTAGAAAGAGAACGAAGGTGATGAATTTGCGCAAGGAACTTCCTACTCCCACTCAATCGTCGCCGGCGGCTTGCTGCTGATATCATACACGACGCGGTTCACGCCGTCCACCTCATTGACGATTCGGCTGGAGACGCGAGCCAGCAGATCGTAGGGTAGACGCGCCCAGTCCGCGGTCATGAAGTCATCGGTGGTGACGGCGCGCAGAGCCAGTGCATTGCCATAGGTTCGCCCGTCGCCCATGACGCCGACGCTGCGTACCGGCAGCAGCACAGCAAAGACCTGGCTGGTCGAGCGGTACTCGCCGGCGTTCCAGAGCTCATCCAGGAAGATGGCGTCGGCCTCACGCAGCGTCTCCAGCCGCTCCCAGGTCACCTCACCGATGATGCGGATACCAAGCCCCGGTCCTGGGAAGGGATGGCGCCAGACGATCTCCTCGGGCAGGCCCAATGCTTCGCCAACAGCCCGTACTTCGTCCTTGAACAACATCCGCAACGGCTCGATGAGCTTGAAGGTCATGTCCTCAGGCAGACCGCCCACGTTGTGATGGGTCTTGATCGTGCGTGCATTCCTAGTGTCGTCACTGCTGGCCGACTCGATGACGTCTGGGTAGAGCGTGCCCTGAGCCAGGAAGGCAGGCGAGTCGACGTCCCATTCCAGCGCTAGCCGGGCCGATTCCTCCTCGAAGACACGGATGAATCGGTTGCCGATCAGCTTGCGCTTGCGCTCGGGATCCGAGACTCCGGCCAGATCGGCTAGGAAATCTTCCTTGGCATCGACGGCTACCAGATGGATGCCCTGGTGCCGTTCAAAGGTGTCGATGACCTGCTCTGATTCCCCCTTGCGCATCAGGCCATGATCCACATAGACACAGGCCAGGCGATCGCCGACCGCCCGATGGACCAAGGCCGCGGCAACCGAGCTGTCCACGCCGCCGCTCAGGCCACAGATGACGTGGCCGTCTTCGCCGACCTGGGCGCGGATGCGCTCGACGGTCTCGTGGATGAAATTGCCCGGCGTCCAGTCGCCCACGCAGCCGCAGATGCGCTTGACGAAGTTCTCCAGTACCTGCCCGCCCTGGGGCGTGTGCACGACCTCAGGGTGAAATTGAATACCGTAGAGGTGGCGAGATTCGTCGGCGATGGCGGCCAGCGGCGAATTCTGACTGTGGGCGATGGCCAGGAATCCGTTGGGCAAACGTTCGACACGATCACCATGACTCATCCAGACTTGCAGCGAGCTGGGCAATTCGGCAAAGAGCGCGTTGTCGGCGCCTACCTGATGGCCGGCATGGCCGGTGACATTGACGGTGGCCGAGCCATACTCGCGCTCGGCACTGGGTGTGACCTTGCCGCCCAAAGTGTGGGCCAGCAGTTGCAGGCCGTAGCAGATGCCCAGCACGGGCACGCCGGCGTTGAGCACGCTCTGAGGCAGCGTCGGCGCGCCTGCTTCGTAGACGCTGTTGGGACCGCCGGAGAGGATGATGCCGTCCGGTTGCAGGTCGAACAGCAACTCGTCGGCGCGATCCCAGGAGATCAGCTCGGCGTAGACTTGCTTCTCGCGTACACGACGGCAGATCAGTTGGCTGTATTGACTGCCGTAGTCGAGCACGGCGATGGTTTGGTGTTGCATGCAGTAGCCCTCGTTTGGACGGTATTTTCGGAGGCGGTGTTGGCGGCAAGTGCGCGATGTCCTTGCCTTTTATCCACATTGCTGGAAATGAACCAGCGCGGGATGGGCACAGTTGTGCGCCATCGCCTATTCGAGCAAGTGAACCCACGGCATATTAGGCTGTACTTTTCTACACAGTCTGCGATCTGCCGTCCAGAATTCAGCCCCAAAACTTGCCGACAACGCCAAATAGTGAGCATCATAGGTGGCTGATAGCTCGAACTGATCCGCTATCTTCAGTGCCAACTCATGAATTTCCGGTTCGGCCAATAGTTCTACCGACAAAGACTGTGCAGCCTGTAACGCAGCACGAATCGCTTCAGCGCTCAATTGTCCGCTCCGCTGGTATTGATATAGTGCATTAGCAACTTCGTAGTAGAGCAGTGTTGGCGCGATCAAGGAACGGCTGTCTGTAGACCACTGTTCCCATTTGTCACGAGCCAATGAATCTCTAGAAGGAACCAGAAGGCGAACCATCACACTGGCATCAACGCAGATCGGCGAGTTGCGCACTTCGTTCCTCCCGCATCTGACGAATGATCTCTTCCGGCGGCGCCAGTTCACGGCCACCCAGTTCAGCCTGAATCTGCGCTTGGGCTTCGTCGACTAGCGTGCGCCAATCCGGTCTTGCAGTCTCAGCAGATTTCAGGCGTTCGTACTCCTCAACAGAAAGCATTACAATATGCGGCTTCCCGCCCCTCTCTACCATAACAATCTGCCGGCGTTCTACCACCCGACGCATCAGTTCCCCAAAATGGATGCGTGCCTCTGTGGCCGTAACACTGTATTCAATCATGGGATACTCCTGACCCAGCATTATCAATCGATCAATTGATCAATCGCATTGTATCGTACAAGGATAGAGGCTGCAAGAGATAGCGCTGCGAAGCGATATTGTAGATCTTTGACACCGCAAACACATCGAACGTAGAATCGTATCTAATTGAACGCCGCCGACTTCTTGATCATCAGAGAGACGACGTATAGAGGAGATCAACAATGAGCAAATCCAAGAAGGGAAAGAAGAAAGGCCGGCGCCGTCCCAAGCTCTCGCCGTTGACCATGTTGCGCCCCAGGCTCGATGACCTTTGGGGCAATCCCGATTGGGCGGATCAAGAGAAATCTACACAACAGGCGGATCTGACCGGGCTGACCGAGGGTATTGAACCCTCTGACTTCTTGCCGGTTCTGGCAAGAGCCTACTCAGCAGCGCCGGCCATTGTTCAGAAAAGCCTGGACCACATACTTCCCGACTGGTTGCAGATACAGGGTTTCGTCGATGATCTGCAGATCGAACTCGAGCGGCATGCCCTGGCGCCCGAGGACGCCCAAACGGCCCTTGGCTGGTTGCAGGCAATGGGTATCGATACCTCGGAGATGGAAACGGAATCGAGCACCTTCTATCGCGCCTTTGCAGGTGAGGACGACTTTGGTTCCCAGGGGCTGCTGGCTCTCTTCTGGTACAGTACCTATCGACGAGATCGTATCAAGGGACTCAGCCTGCTGATTGATTTCAACCCACCGTGGGAGGGGGCTGCAAAAGATGTACTTGATCTTCCTCAAGGATCCCCCAGAAATGCCACCGAAAGCTTCCTTGACCTTTGGCGTACGCAGGGGCTTGAATTGCGATCCTTGGATCCGATCGAGGCCAAGAAGAGCGTGCTGGAAACCTTTGCAATCAATCGCCGTGAAGGCATCCGCCTGCATCGAGATATTGCAGCCCTGCGGGATGAGTTTGTCCGCCATGTGTTCACGCTGCCTGATGGGCCGGAGTCACCGCTGTTCACCATAGAAGATTTCGATGAGTTGACGCGGCAAGGGAACAGCACTGAATCGATCATGATATCTGAACAAACGCAGGGACGTCGCGTGCGCCTGGAGGATGGAACAGAGATAGTGATGCTGAGCCCGGATGATGGCTTCTTCCTTGAGGACGAGTAGATGTCTACGGCAGCAATCTCACGATAGGTCACGCTACTTGTGAAATCACGTAACTTGTGAGATTTCGTAGGGTTTTACCCCATGGAACTCACTCTGCCAGGTCCACCGTCACAGAATACTCGGCCAATTCAGTCGTAGCCGGCGCCATGGCACTGATAGCGAGAACGGCAGTCCTGTCGCCGCCCAGATCGTCGAGATTGAAGCGGGCCATACCCTCTGCATCGACGGCGAAACGCTGGATAGCCTGCAAGCGACTATCGTCTAGTTCCATGACTTGAACCAGCCACTGCTGATCAAGATAATTGTCGGTCAGCAGCCAGCCTTCACTGATCCAGCCGTCAGCGCCCTGCTCAAAATCGGATGCATAGTCGATGGCCGGAATGCGAATATCGTCCACAAACCAGCCGCTTGCATTGACCGCATCGTCGGTCACGTATTCGAAGCGAATGAACACTTCATCCCCGGCATAGTCACTGAGGTCATAGCGCTCCGTCACCCAGACAGAACGCTCGCCATCTTCCTCATCTGTGCTCCGCCCCGAATAGGCGGGGCCAAAGCTGTTGCCGGTCGGATCGTTGGTGGATGTGCGTTGACCCGGCAGGATATCCCACTGCACACCGTCACGACTGGCCAGCACGTAGCCGTAGTCGTAGTCGGGTTCGATGTCCCACCAGAGTGCGGCTTCCATGAAGAGCGGAGAACCTGGTTCGACCGACTGCAGGTCGAACTGACGGGTGAGCCGGGCGTCACTGTCCTCGCCACGGTTGCCCCACCAGGCAAACTCTCCGCTGTTGGCATCGGTGCCTGCCAGTCGAGTCTCGGTCTGACCACGGAACTTCACCTCCACATCGCCCTTCCCCTTGAGCAGCATGTAGTCGGTTCCATAGTTGGAGACCGTGGTCGTGAACGGCTCACTCGGGTAGGACTCAATCAACGTGTCGACCTTGGGCGCGGCCTGTTCAAACAGGCGATAGCCGTGTATACCATCAGCCCCCAGGGCATTGGGGTCATCCACGTAGTTGGCGACTACCCAATCGGCAAAGACGTCGGCAAAGCGCTGCTCATAGCCGGCCTCAGCCAGTACGGCATCAATGCTGGCCACGCCGTTGGCCGGATGGGCGACCAAGGATCGGGTCATTTCGGGGCCGAAACGCTGGGCGAAATAGGCGACGAAGAGGTAGGCGCTGCCGTAATGCTCGGCATTGCTGGCCGTACTATCACCCCAGGTGTTGAGCTGCGTATCCGGCACAGAGGCAAAGGTGCGAGCAAATTCGGTGTCCGGCTCGTAGCCCGCAACCTCTTGGGCAAACTCACTCAAGCCCTCGTTGAGCCAGGTCTCTTCATTGCGATCCTTGTACCAGTGCACCATGTGCTGAAACTCGTGGGAGAGCACGGTCTCGTAATATTCGTAGTTTCGTGCCGAGTTGAGCCAACTCAAATTGATGTAGAACATCTCTTTTTCGTTGGAGAACGAATTGGCCAGCCTGCTGTATTGGTCGGCGCTGCTGTAGTATCCGGCGATGCCGGATCCCAGATCGGCGGCATGCAATATGTGCAATCGCGGGTCATTATCGACGCCCGGATTCCAGGCATTGCCAAAGAAGGCGACTTCGTCCGGATAGCTACGCTGGCTGAAGCGGTTGGTGGAAGCGACGATCTTGTCACGATCGTAGTCGCGGCCGGATTCGACCCAGATGTAGGCAACATCGGTCTTGTGTATCAGTTCGGCAGAGATCTCGAAGTTATCGTTGTTGTCCAGATCGTGTACCCAAAAGGCGATCTCGTCGCCGATCTGGTAGTCGGCGGCTGTGTCGCTGACTACGACAGGGATTTCGCCGACCGTCGGATCGAGCCGCATGGCCAGATCGCGCAGATCGCGGGTGGGCACGACGACCGTGGCAAGTTGCTCCTCAGTTGTAAGCGGTACCCCTTCAGGATGGGCCGCCGGCGTCGGCGATGCTGCCACAGGTGACGCTGTGATCAGTGAGAGCGGTGAGAGCGGCACCGGCGCCGCCATGATGCCCTGGCCGGGTTTCGCTGGCGTTGACGTGGCCTCAGGCCGCTCGGCACGAATCGGATCCGGCTGGTTCGAACAGGCCATCAGCAGCCATAGGCCCAAGATTGAACAGGCGACCGCAAGTCCGATTGTGCGTTTGCTCATGTGACGTTCCAATTATCTCTCTCTTTCTCTCTCTCTCTGTCTCAATAGGCACCGGCTCAACAGACGCCGGGCCACTATAGCACAGTGGTTTTCCAGTACCAAGTCAACGTCGGATTGCGGGAAATAGTTGCAGATAATTTGTGTATCTTCGTGGATCAATCACCTGCACGGCCTAGAACAATGCCTTCCACAGTGACACCTCACATTGATCAGTATCGACGACAACCAAGTGAATCTGTTCATCAATGACGACTGCGTCGATGCCCGTGGGACGTTGCAGCACACCGGCATAGGCGAACTGTGCCATTGGACGTCCATCGGCTCTGTGATAAAAGATCGTCTGGCGGGCAGGATCACTGAGGAAGAAAGTGCCGTCCTCGAGATCGGCAAGCTGCGGACCATCCAGGGTTGATGTGCGTTCGACTGCAACCATGCTGCCGTCTGTGTTCAGATCCCACAGTCGTCCATCTTCGGCTGTGATCGTCCAAAGCGCCCGATCGGTGGCAATGGCGTCGACCGGCTGCCCGCTGCCCATGGCGCTTTCCGCCCCGCCATAGCTCGCCAGCGTCTTGCCGTCCGGCGTCAGAAGCACGACGCGTCCGCCGCCCGTATCGGCGACGTACAGTTCGCCGGTCGACGAAACGGAAAGCCCGCGTGGCCGATAGAAACTGGCGTCAATCGATAGTGTGACAACTTCGGCAGTCTCCAAATCGACACGGTGGAGGGGTGATGCCACTGAATCGAGCACGATCAACTTGCCGCCAGGCTCAATGTCCACATCGTGGGGCTCCTCAAATTGATCGCTGATGATCGGGGGTAGCGCGTCCCCGTTCAGACCGAAGACAGCGATTCGTTGGTTGCCGCTGTCGGCAACAAAGATGCGTGATCCATCCGTGTCGATGACGACGCCATGGGGCCCATTCAATTGGCCTGCATCGCCCCTGCAACCGCCGCCAACCGACCAGAGTTGCTCGAGAGCGAGTGGCGGCAGGTTCTGTGGCGGCAGCACCACGGCCGGCTGTCGCATAGCCATGCCCTGGGACAGCGCAAAATCGTCTGTACCGAGACGGGAATCGGTCAGCGCAGGGGCAGGCGGCATGCTTAAGTCCGCAAGTTCACTGTCGGCACTCACGGGTCTGAGATAGACGCTGGAGAGCAAGCCCGGGAAGCTGCCCGGCGACTGCCAGAGCAGTTGCAGAGTGGACGACTCAGTTGACGGCGAAAAATCCACCTGAATCGTGTGCCAGCCCTCTTCCAAGTAGATCAATCCTTCAGCATAGTCGGTTGGGCTCTCGCTGCTCTCGCTTGCGGCACCGCCGGTCTGCACATGCTCGACCAACAACCGACCATCGATCGACAGCCGGCTGTAGCCGTCGGCCAATGTCGCCAGCAGGTATTCTCCTGCACGGTTGGCCGCCAGCTTGCCGGTCCAGCGCACGCTATACCCATCGGGGAAATCGGGCGGCTGATCGAAACGCAGATCTTTGCGCAGCCTCTGTGCAGGCGGTTGGAAGGCGCCGCCCTGGTAGTAGCTGCCTATCAAGCCAAGATCGGGCAATATTCGGGTCACCAGCAGACTCTGGGGGATCACTTCATTGATATCGTCTGACCGTTGCCAGCGAATTGAGAGCGGAGTCAGTGTGTCGCCGCTCTCATAGCGCATGCTGATCTGGTAAACACCCTCTGCGAGCAGTTCATCCATCTCCAACACGCCGAGCGAGCTATCCAGCACAACCTGATTGTCGAGCAGCAGGGTAAAGAGTGCGCTATCCATTCTTTCATATTCTTCCTGGGTTTCTTGCGTGCCTGCACCTACATCTACACCGTCAACAACAAAACGATATCTCCCGGACGCCGGCACGCGCAGCGATCCCTGCCATTCGACCACAAAGGGTGGTTGCGGCGAAAAAGAGCCTGACCAGTCAAAGGTTAACGGACCATCTCGCCGGTCCATGAGTAGTTCGGTCTGGGTAGTGTCACCAAGATTCGTGCCACGAAAATAGGAACCGATCAAGCCGGGCCACAATCGATCCTCGGCATTTGGCACCAAGACATAGAACAGAAGCCGGCCCGCTTCCTCATCAAAATGCGGCTTAGCTGTTGAACGCGGGAAGTAGGCCAACAGTAGGTCGAGCAAAGCGCGATCATCGCCCCGAATGAGAAAGCGTTGTCCGGCGCTTCCTCCCTGCGAAAAGAGTGCATCTTCAATCGACGAAAGCGGCAATACACGCCCCTCGTCCAGCCATCCAGCCCCCTGTAGCTGTAGCGCCGGACTGTCGAAAAGCGTCGGTGGCACGTAGATGATGGCGCCATCGTCCATTTCTGTTTCTAGATAGGTCAACATAGCGCTGTCGGGCGGATCGTTCGCTGCCGCCATATCTCCGTTGAGATCTGCCCAGAGTGCGCCGACACCCGCAGCACCTGTTAGCGCGACCAGCAGGAAGGCTGCTGTCACAAAGTAGGCCGGGCGCACCAGTGGACGCCAGATCTCGACCAGGCCTGCAAGCATCTGGTCGGCGGCAAGCGTTGCCGCGACAATTGCGAAGGGAAGCAGAGGCAAGAGCCAAGAGGCCATCGGTTGTTGAGGCGGGTCAATTTGCATGGTCAGCAGCAGCGCAAGCGGCAGAAGCCCACCCAACAAAACAGCCATTGACGCTCGCATTGCGTAGCGAACCATGGCGCCAAGGCCGAGCAGAGCCAGCGCCATGGTCAGCCGATTGATCATGGAAAGATCGCCAAGCCTGCCCATGCGCTCAAGCAGTGTATCGAGGATCAGACGTGCGGATCGGGCGTGAAATATGTCAGTGCTGCCATCTGTCTGCTGGAAGAATGGTGTCAGCGAAACGGCGATCGCTGTGGCCGCAAGCAAGAGCGCGGATGCATAGAACCGACGCTGTCGGACGCAGGCGATCACGCCGACGCCGACGGCCCATAGCGCGATGGCAGGGGCCAAGCCAGGCCCGGCAATGGTCACGGCGCTCAACGCCAGCCCGGCCGCCACCCACCAGCGCCGATCACGGCTGGCCAGTGCATGCAACAGCGTCCCGAGGCTCAATGTGATGAAAAAGACGACAGCCGTCTCCGGCGATGAGATACGGCCGAGGCCGATATGCCATGGGCTCAACGCCAGCAGCCACGCGCCGAGAAATGCACTCTCGACAGATACCAACTGTTTCAGCGCCAAGAAGATGAGGAGCAGTGAGGTGATGCCGAAGAGCGCAGCGGCCAGGCGCAGGCTCAGCACGGCATCGCCGGTCAGTGGCATCAGCATTCGAGCAACCGCGAAGAACGGGTCAAGGATCGCTACGCCGAACGTCGATTGGTCAGCTTGAGTCAAGCGAAGCGCATCAAGGCACTCGTTGTCGACGCACGACGGCGGCGAGGAACCTAATTGCCACAGGCGCAGAAAAGCGCCAACCATCAGCATTGACCCTACGCCGACCCACAGTCCGAAGCCACGACTCAATCCACTCAGATGTTTGGCGGGAGGCTGCGTTGCAGGCGTCCCGTCACTGACGGGCACCCGTATCAGGGTCGCGCCGTCGGCACGCTCATCACTGCCGTCTGCCCGTCGCCAGCGGAAGGCCGGCGTCGCATAGCTGAGGACCCTGCCACGCCAGAATGCGCCCACGCCGATCAGCAGCAGTCCGGCCAGCCAGAGTCCAAGGCGTAGACTTTCAGAAAAGGTGCTACTGTTGAGGAATGTCGTCACGGCAGCGCTTGCCAGCGCGGACGTTATGCCCGCGCCCCACAGCACCCGTCCGATGGTCGGCCAGGCGTAGAGGATGCCACGGGGAAGCAGTCGGCGGGGCGGCGTGGATTGGCCGGCAAATAGGATGGCGGCGACCACGGCGAGGAGGAGACCGTCACGCAGCAAGTAGGATGCAGGCTCTAAACCGCCGGTCAGAAGCCGGGCAGCCCACAGCGCTAGAAAAAACGCACCGGTCAACAGAGTCAGTCTGCGCATCGATCAACAGTTCTCATTGGCATCAGTGGGCAACCGATGCAGGCGTTCAGTTCCAGTTTGCGGATGTGGATGATCTCCGTCTCTATGCCGGCAGTCTCGATGCCTTCCAACAGCGGCGAAGGCCAGTGCAGGAAAATATTCATCCACGAAGGGTCACGAATTTGCACAAAGGTCAACTTTCTTCGTGTTTCTTTGTGCTCTTCGTGGATCGTTATTTCGATGAGACAGAAATGCTGTTCTATGTTGGTTCAGCGTCTAGGAAATCGTCCAGAAGCATTACCGGGAGACCTTCGGTTCGATTGCGCCAACGCTTGTCATTGCTCACAATCACATCAGCCCCGGCTGCCGACGCCGTGGCAATTTGGATGGAATCCGGCATTTTTAGCCCGGTTGATGCCCGCACGCCGCGCTGCCTGTCTAGTCAGATCAACTGTAAAAGGCACGATCGATAAATTGGGGAAGTTTGTCAGATAGAGTTCATAGTCGCGAAGCGCTTTGTCATCGCCGGCCTGCGCGGGTGCGGTCAATAGTTCTGCGATGGTGAGTGTGCTGGTGATGCCCTTCCCCGTGCCGTTTTCAATGAACTCCATAACGACATCAGCCAAGTCAGCGTAACGCGGATGCTCTTCCAGAAGATAGATCAAGAGCATGGTATCGACGAACAGAGCGCGATAGCGCGACAATTTTTCGTGTAGTTCAGTTACGCCCATGACGAACGTTCTTCCTCAAGCCATTGTTCGGAATCAGACCAGATCTGACGATGGAGTCCCCGCAAGGTTTTTGTAAAGCTTTTCGGCTTTGACCGCAAGATCACAGTGTCACCGTCGATCAGGAACAAAAGTGTGTCCTTTGGCTGAAGATTCATCAATTCTCGAATCTCTTTGGGAATAACAACCTGATATTTGGTGCTGATCTGCGCTGGAATCGTTGTCATACATAACCTCCCGTCACTCAAAATAACCTACAATGGCAGAAAGCGTAGGCGAATCAGAGAACTGATCGCCGACTTGGAATTCATTGTACCAAGAGGGGGTTTGTGGGTCAATGTTCGGAATCGTGACGCGTGGCATCCGGACGGTCAGGTTGTAGCTGCCTGGTTCGCCGCCACTGTTACGTAGTCTCCTTTTCATCAACTCCCACGCTCGCTCAATCAATTCGTCGATTGGATCTGTACGGAAGATTTTATGGCCACCGTCGCCTACAAAGAAGTGCTATTGATGCTCACCAATATCGCCTTTCGGAGCGATCGCTACGGCTCCTCTGAGATTTTCGTCCTGGACGCCGACGGCAGTGGACGGATTCGACTCACCGATGATGGCGCAACTTGCGACTCTCCAGCATGGTCACCGTTCAAGCAGTAGTCGGTTAGTGTAGTTGGTTCGCGGAGAGCTATTCCAGGCAAACAGAAGCCCCCCGCCGCTAGGCTGTGTGGCTTCCGTTGTGCTTCTGTCGCCTGGCCGACAAGGGCACTATTCTTTGTGTGCAGCTTCCGTGACCATCAACCGGCGTAACGGCCCCAGCGGCAGATGCTCGCCGATCAAGGCCATCTCTTTGCCGCGGAACGCACCGGTGACAAAGACGCGGCCATGTAGACCATCCAACTTAATGCCACAGCCAGCCAGACATTGAGACCGTAGCGGCTCAGCAGATAGATGACGAGTCCCATGGCCGCGACCGAGGCAGCCGGCGGGGCGAAGATACGCAGCCAGGGCACTCTGCCCACATGGCGCCGGACGCTGTAGTAGAAGGGGAAGAGCAGGCTAAATTCACTCAGAATCGTGACGAAGGCGGCCCCGATGTAGCCGAGATAGGGAATCAGCAGCAGGTTACCGACCGTGTTGAAGACGACGCCAAAGATGAAGGCCCGGGTCAGGAAGTGCTGCTGGTTGACGGCGATGAGCACGAACTGGGTCACGCTGTTGACAAAGCCGATGGGAATGCTCCAGATGATCACCTGCAAGGCCAGATCGGAGCCGCCCAGGAAGATGAATTGCACGGCCAAAGATGGTGACGGTCTCGGGCACGTTGAGATACTGTGCGCCACCCACCAGCCAGACAGCGGCTCGGCCAGGAAGGTCACGCTCATGGCGATGGGCAGGCTGACGATGACCAACAGGCGCACGCTGATCACATACGAGCGCAGCAGATTGTCATCCTCACGCGTGGCGTAGCGGCTCATCAGCGGGAAGACGGCCATGGTGAAGACGCTGGGGATGATGTTGAGCCCGTCCAGATATTTGAGACCGACGCTGTAGAGACCGACCGAGGCCGCACCGGACAGCGGTCGCAGGATCCAAACATCGATACGCCAGAAGATGGTGGCCAACAGATGGTTGATCATCAACGGGCCACTGTTCTTGAACATCCAGCCTTGCAACGGCCAGTCCCAGTGCCACTGGGGTTTGAAGAGCGTCACACGCAGCAGCAGGTAGAGCCAGATCACCTGGATGATGTTGACCACCAGAGCCACCGCGGCCAACCCCACAAAACTCCAACCCAGAAGCAGTACGGTTGCGCCCAACGTCACCTTGAGGATGGCGCTGGCGCTGGAGAGGCCGGCCGGGTATTCCATCTTCTCAAAGGCGTGGAATGAACTGCTCAGGGCGTCGGCCCAGTTGGCAAAGAGCATGGCCACGCCGAGGATGGCGATGGCCTGGACCTCCTGTTTGCCGATGCTCTGTACGTCAAACAGGCCGAGGCTGCCGAGATTGGCATAGAACCAGGTGACCAGCGCCAGCACCGGCATGGTCACCAGCCAGAGCAGCGTGCGCAGTGCCAGCACGTTGGTCAGATAGCGGCTGGACTGGTTCTTGTCGGCGGCCACATCCCGGGTCAGCAGCGTACCCAGACCGTAGCGGCTGATGATCTCAAAGAAACCATAGATCGCCACCACGAAATAGTATTTGCCTGTTCCTTCCGGCCCGAGGATGCGAACGTAGAGCATGGCAAAGGCGAAATCAATCGCCTTGTTGGCCAGATTGAGCGTCATCGGCACCACCGAGTTCTTGGCGACCGTGCGCACGTCGCCCTCGGTGCTCTCGGGTCGATAGAAGCGGCCCCACAGCCAGTAGAGCAGCAGCAGCGCCAGCGATCATCATGGCCAGGAACGTGACGTAGATGCCCAGCTTGAAGCTCATGGGACTGTAGACGAAGCGGACGGTCCACTGGCCGTCGTCCGGCAGGTAGACCGCTCGGAAGGCGCTGTCGGCCCGCTGGATGGTCAGTTCCTGCTCCTGGCTCTCGTCAGAGCCAAAGGGGCGGATGAAGGCCTTCCAGCCGGGGAAATAGGCGTCGGTGAGGACCAGCCAGCCGCGGTCGCTCAGGTTGACATCGACAAAGACATCGTTGGCGGTATAGCGGCTGATGCGCGCATCGGCCACCTGAGGACTGGCCCGTTCCAGCGCATTGGCATCGGCCGGCGCTTCCTCGATGAAGACCACGTCGCGCAGATTCGGTCTCGGTCAGCGGCTGCTCTTCAACCGCAAGCACACGCGCCTCGGGCACAAGGAATACGCGCGGCATCACGTCCTGATTTTCATAGACGCCGATGGCCTCGTCCCGATAGATCTCCTGCCATTTGGGATTGGGCACGTAATGCTCGGTCAGTAGATACTTGACGTTGAGCAGGTTGAGCAGCGGGTTGTTGAGAATCGCGTACGGGTCGCCGGTGACATTGCTGTAGAGCGGCGCGATGCGGTTGTAGAGCAGCTCATTCTCCTGCGGCGCCACGCGTTGCATGAAGTCTGCATATTGCCGTGGGATGATCGAGTCATACCCACGAATATCCTGCCACCCATAGTACATGCCCACGTTGGCGTTGAACGTCTTGTCGCCCGGCATGTCGAAGGTCGTAAACCGCCAAGGCTCCTCAATTGACGATTGACAATTGACCATCGACAATTGACAATTTTCCGCCCCATCTCCTTCGCGCTCATTGATGAAGCGCACCACCGGCGGCACACCGCCTTCTGCCAGCGGCGACAACGCCACATCCGCTGCCGGATTGAAGCGCCCGTGGGCCAGCCAGAGGTCGAGGAAAAGCAGCACAAGCAGTGAGAGGGTGACAAGGTGAGGGGGTGACAAGGTGACCGAGCGTCGGCGTGAGAGTTGCCAGAGCAGGAGGCCGCCGAGCAGGGCAATCAGGCCAAAGTGGAGCAGATTGGCGGCTTGATAGCTCCAGAACATGCGCCCATCGGCAAAGGCCATCTGCGCCAGATCGCTGCCGTCAACAACCCGCTGCCCAAAGGTGATGAAGGGAGTGGGGTTGACGACGACTGGCGTACCGAGGAGCAAGAGCGTTCCTAGACCGACCGTCGCAGTGAGAAGACTGAGAGATTGAGAGATTGAGAGATTGAGGGGATTGTCGATCCTTGCAGCGAGCTCACTACCCCGATCTCCTAATCTCCCGATCCCTGTAATTAGAACATTCAACCCGACCCCACCCAACACCGCCATGCTCACCGTGAAGGGAAAGACCCAGCGGAAGGGGCTGTGCAGCTGATCCCAGCCGGGCAGGCCGTAGAAGAGGATGGCGTAGAGCGGCGTGCCGAAGGCGAAGAGCAGGGAGACAAGGGTGAGGGCGGCGAAGAAGAAGGTGTGGACGGGACGTACTGCGTACTGCGTACTGCGTAATTTTGTTTTGTGCTGCGTAATAGGGTCGCCGGATCCCGAACCGGATCGTCAGATCAATCTTACGCAGTACGCAGTACGCAGCACGAAAGACCGCCACCGCCGCCAACACCCAAGTCACCACCCCCAAATAATTCCCACCCTCAACATAGTTCTTGATGCCCCAAAAAAAGTTGTCGATGGGTCCGCCCAGCGCGTTGACCGTGGCTGGATTCCATTGGCGCGTCCAGATGTCGAACCAGCCATGGTGGCTAGGACTGCCGAAGATGTTGGGCAGCGGGAAGGTGAGTACATGTCGAGAAGGCCAGGCCCACTCGCGCACCTGCGCCAGACTGGCCGACCCCTCGCGGAAGTTCATGGGCACCAGTTCCAGCAGCGGGATCAATTGGATGGCCCCTAAGGCCACGCCGAGGAAAACCATCACGAGGAGCCAGACGGCGAGACGGAAAATCACAGAGAACGAGGAACGCAGATTCAAGATCGAAGATCCGCGGTCCGAAGCGGTTTCCAACGAAGACAAATCGTCGGTTGCCCGATCTTCGATCTTCGATCGTCCGATCATCCTCCACGCCGCCAGCAACCGCACCCCACTATACGCACCCGCAACCAACAGCGTGTAATAGATCAGCTCGGGGTGGCCGGCCAGGATCATGACGCCGACGATCAGCGCACCGAACACGACGTAGGGGATGGGGCTGTAGCCGGTGGTCCCCTTCTCTTCCTGTTTGTGGATCATCCACTCGATGACGGCCAGGAGCAAGGGAAGCCAGACCACGGCGGCGATGAACATGGTGAAGACCACAGAGACAATCAGGAAGCCGCTGAACATGAAGGCGATGGCGCTGAAGAATGCGGCCGAAATGCGCATCCGCAGGATGCGGGCAAAGATGTACATGTTCGCGCCGGCCAGACCGATCTGCAGGGCCGTGAACCAGCCGTAGGCGGTCTCGATGGGCAGGATGTAGAAGAGCAGACTGAGCGGGTAAAAGGTGCTGGCCTGGCCCGCGGCCAGAAAGGGCAACCCGGTGAAGATCTGCGGATTCCAGAGCGGCAGTTGGCCGTCGGCAAAGGCTTGACGGATATGCTGCTTCCAGACTGCGTTTTCCAACACCAGATCGCTGAGTAGTCCGTTGTGGGGAATCAGCCCGGGCTGCAACGAGCGCCAGGGTTCAAACGCATAGAGATTGTCGAAGGGGAGCAGCGTTTTGCCCAGCAGTGATGGAAAGAGTACCGGGGCAAACCAGAGCAACGCCAACCCAAAGAGGGCGAGGATGGCGAAGAGATCGCGGCGGACGCGTCCTAGGCGAGACATGGGCGCTAGTGGTCGATGACGGATGAGTGGGGCTGTGCTGCTGCATTCGGCGGTGCAACAGTGGGGGACTGCCCTTCATCAACGCGAACAGTGGTCTGCATCGCAGGTGTTTCCGGCGCTGAGCCACGTGCAAGTCCGCGATATCGCCAGCGGATCTGCCAGGTGCGCCAGGCCGATTCGAGCTTGACCGGCATGTCCAGCTTGCTCTGGCCGATGCGGCGGTCGGCAAAGTGGATGGGAATCTCGATGATGCGATAGCCCAGTTTCTCGCTGAGATAGGCCATCTCCACCTGGAAACTGTAGCCGTTGCTGCGCACGTTCTCAAGGCCGATGCCCAGCAGGGCGTCGCGCTGCCAGAGCTTGAAGCCGGCTGTCATGTCGCGGATGCGCAGACCGAGGATGATGCGACTGTACAAATTGGCCCACCAGCTCACGAAGCGACGCCAGAGGCCCCAGCCCTCGTCCAGTGAGCCGCCCGGCACATAGCGGCTGCCGACCACCACATCGGCCCCGGTGGAGAGCAGCACGCCGAGCATGCGCGGGATGTAGTCGGGAGAATGGCTGAAGTCGGCATCCATCTGCACGACAAAATCTGCGTCGTCTTCCAGCGCCCGGCTCATGCCGGTCACGTAGGCCGTGCCTAGCCCGCCCTTGCCTTTGCGATGCAGCACGACCATGCGCGTGCGCCGGCCGGCCGGATCGCCGCCGTTGAGGTTGTCTGTCCCAAGGTTGCCGTTGTACGCAGCGGCCAGTTGATCGGCAACATCGCCGGTACCATCGGGCGAGTTGTCATCAACGACCAGCAATTGCAGGCCATCAATCGGTAAGGCAAAGAGCGCCGCGGCCATGCTCGGCAGGTTGTCGGCCTCGTTGTAGGTCGGAACCACCACAGTCAGGCGAATCGCTTCGGTTGGTGACGGGAGGATCCCCTCCCAGATCGAATGAACCATGTTACAATCTTTCCGTCTGCCACTTTGGGGCAGACACAAAATTGTAGCATGGTTCAGAAGCGGCACCAATTTGAGGGCGTCAGATAGTGGGATCGATAAAGGCTTCGTCGAAGCCAGAGAAACACGAAGCGCCAAACCGTCCACATGCCATCCTGAGCGTGTCCGCGCATTCAACGCCGAACCGACAGGCGTCCAGCGAAGGATCTTGTCCAGCAGGTCGGCGACCCTCCATTGGATTCCGAAGCCGCCAACCTGTTGACGCCACGCCGCTTCAAATGACACGGGTTCTCCGGCGGAGACAAGATTCCTCTCTGGCTTGTCTTCGAGTGGGAGGTAGTTCCGCAATCCCGCTCGGAATGACAGAGGCGCAGTCGCTAGATCTCTCGGTCTCAAAGACAAACGACTGCAATCGCAATCGATCAGCCGGACAGTCGCTCAATATCTGCATGGGTCAACCCGGCGAAATGTTCCTGCAATTCGCGGTGAATAAACGAATAGCTGCCGCCGGCACGGCGTAGGAAGACCAAATTCACGGGCATGTTCGAGGAAGCGATCCAGTCGCCAGGGTGTGTAGCCGCGCAGCGCCAGCGAAACACGCAGCGCAACGTGTTGCAGAAGGGGCAGCAAGACGAAAAATAGCCATGTGAGGGTCAGGCCGAGAAAAACAAACTGCCCCAGAGTGTTGACCAGCCATATTGGTTGCCATACTATGCAGCAAGACAATGGTACCCCGGGGTTCATAGCGACGCTGTCGCTGTTCGCGCAGGGGGCGCTGAAACATGGATCGAATGTAGCGATCGTAGAGGCCGGAGCGTACATTGTCCGATGGGACTTCCGGTGTAGCAGCGAGGCCGACCCTACCAGCCTTGCCATAGTAGGTGAGCATGGCATTGCGATTGATGGCTCGAAGTTCTTGTTCCCGCTCAGAGGGAATGGGCCGGCCCTGTTCATCGGTTGGTCTGTGCCAGCGGCGAAACCAACCAACAGCCTTGTAGAGAGCGGCGAGCATTGCCCCGACGATCCCAAGCAACCAGAAGATGGTTGTCGTACCAAAGCCTTCGTAGAAACCGGTCTGATCGTTGCGGATTTCGGCATACCAAGCTGTTGCGCCGTCTCGCATCGTTTCAAGACGCGCAGCGCATCCGACCAAAAGCAAAATGGCAATGAACAAAATCAGGATGAGGGTAACCCGACGTCGCATGAGAAGTGGCTGTCTGTGTGTCGGTTGGATGAAGTGAGGATATTGTGACACAGGCAAGAGGTTGGGGAAAGTCGTTTGCTGTTGGGGGTGTATCTTATGGGGGCAGGGATCCATGTGCCGGGGACGGTCCACGAGTGCTTCGTATGACAACGTTGGATCGGACTGTCCCCGGCACGTTTTGCCCCGAAAGGATGACAGATCGTAACGTATTGAACTTGACCTGCTATCGCGTGGGCTCGACCATGACCGATGGGAGCCTCTAACCCTTTCGGGACGCTCGCAGCCGGTCCCTACGGGGTTCCGCCGTGCTCCCGATAGAACCGCCCGACGGGCTCTTGATGTAGCAGCCAGTCTGAACCGGGAGTCAGATGGTTCGGCAAGTGCAACTCCATCTCCGGGAACGGCAGCGAGATATCGTGTGCGACAAAGGCGTCCCACACCAGTAGCCTGATTTCACTCGACACCTCTGCGTTGAGCATGGGATTGTCCAACCAGATGTTGAGCTGATAGCGGGCTTCGTTGTTGCCGTAGCCCAACACAAAGGCCGATGGATAGGGATCCCTGAGTACCTGGGCATGGCCCAGCGCAGCCTGGATCAGCACGCGGATCACGTCCCGTGGCGGCGTTGCACAGTCGGTGCTAAAATCGATTGGGACGCGCACGGTCTTGTCGGTACCGGTGTAGGTCTTGAACGAGGACGTGAAGAACATCTGATTGGGAATGACCAACTCGTCATTGTTTTGGGTACGGACGATGGTGGCGCGCATGCGCACATCCTCGACGACGGTGATGTCGTCGTCGACCTCGATTACGTCGCCGGGATGGAGCGACTGCTCGAAGAGGAGCAGGATGCCACTGATGAGGTTACTCAAAATCTCGCGCAGGCCAAAACCGACGCCGACCGAAAGGCCACCTGTGATTGCAGCCAACGTGGTCGGCCCAAGATGCAGTTGGCTGAGCACAAAGAGGACACCGACCGAGATCAGGATATAGCGCACAAGTGTCAGCGTCGCCATGATACCGCCAGGGTCAGCGCGGGTGTGACGGGTGATAAGTTGGTAGGTTAGATCCTGGAAAACATGGGCCGCATCGGTCCAGAAATAGAGCCCCACAGTGGCGATGAAGAACGCTCCGAGAGTCACCGGGCTGTTGAAGATCTCAGTCAGCACTGTATTTCCCAATGCCTGAAGTTCGGTCAGATTGCCGAGAATCTTCAATGAGACGATGATCACGACCAGAGGCAGGAAAAGTCGATAGTTGTAGACGCGGATCTGGCTTGGCTCAAAGAGCGTATTAAGTATGGTGACAAACACTTGCAGCGCCACCACACTCCAGATGATCCAGGCAACTTTGCCAAAGAGGCCCGAGGTGATCTGTTGTGCGTCCAGCGAACGTTGGACGACCTGAAGCAAAAAAAGTGCGGCCAATGGAAAGGTGAGTATGCGAAAGAGCGCAAAGAGGAATCGCTGAATTGGCATGGCCTGCATGCCGGCAGCAAACATTGGCCGGTGAGTGGCTCGCCGATCCAATTGCCGCCAACCGTGACGTGAAATAATCCAGGCCAGAATGATCACACCGATGATAATCATCAGCTGAACCTGAACGGCCGGTCGGCCCACAAAGACTAGAATCTTGCCCAGAATCACGTGCAATTGTAGTGCTTCATCTGCAACTATCATCTGCATGTCCCTCACTTTTCATCGAGAAAGCCTGTTCATCCGAACACCAAGTCAAAAGATCTGTCACAGATGGACACTATTGCTGCTCAGTCTCTGCCTCACTTTCAAGCCGTAATTCCTCTTGAATTTGCAGTACGGCCTCCTCCGGTTCCAGCACGCCTTCCAGCACCTGAGCGTAGACTCCGTCGGCGATATCGCTCAACTGTTCCAAGTCTGTGATGTCCTGCAGCGGAACAATGATCGCGGTTGAGCTTTGACGTACGATTGTCGTTTCAGAAGCTGACAGTCGATGATCAAAGCGCACCCGTTGGTTGATGGGTACATGGCCCAGATCACTGCTGGCCAAGCGCCGTTGATGGACCGGGTTGGCAAGAAAGAGTACGAGTTGCAAAGCCAGTTTTTTGCGGGATGACATGCGACTCAAGGCAGCGACCTCCAGTTCCAGAAACGCACCCGGCGGCTGGATAGCGCCGTAAAGATCCTCGACTGGTGGCGACTCGGCCTCCTCTTCAATTGGCTCTGGTTCGGCATTCACGGGCAGGTAGGCGACACCGACCACATCATCGCCCAAACGCTCTCTGAGTCGCGGCAACTGAATCGACTTGCCTATATAAAACGTCGCTCGGCCGCTGGCAAACAGCTCATAGAGTTCATCGGGATCATCGCTCAGAATCATGTTCGGTTCCTTCTGGGCGCGCTGGAGCCATTGCAGCCATTGGCCCAGTCCTTCAGTGATCGTGGCCTGTCGACCGTTGAAGTCCATCTCACCGCCAAAGCCGCGGATTCCCCAGAACGAATGTCGAAAACCGGCAGGAAATGCGAAAATCTGGCCAGATCTGGCGACATCCAAAACCTCCGGCAAGGTCTGCGGAGCTCGCTCGGCGCTCCTTTTGTTGTAGAAAAGAACCTGGGTGTAGGCGGCGATAGGAAGGCCGAAAAGCGCTTCTCGTACTCGCAGTGCGTCGACCGCCCGGTTGGGCAGATCTGCTGCATCTGGCTCGTAGCGATCCAGATCGACCAGGAGATTTCGGCCCGCCAGTTCGCGCACCATGGCCGGCGTGACACCGACGATCAAATCAGGCCCCAGGCCGGCTGCCGCCTGATCCACGAAACGCTCCAGCAATTCATCGTCAGCAACGTATTCGCTGACGATAGAAACGCCCGGGTTGACCTCTCTAAACGAGTTCAGTGAAGTCGTCAGCATCTCGCCATGAGGCGCCGGCCACGTATGCCAGATCAGCAATGTACCCTGTAACTGATGTAGTTCTTCAGACCGATTGCAGCCGGCAAACAGAACTAGGAGAAAACATAAGGCTGTCCAATTCCAGAATCGTTTCACGGTTCACCTCCCAAGCAATAGCATTTCCCCGACGGTCGAAGACCGGAAAAAGAGTAGACGAAAGCGGTTCAATCGAACCTCAGGGGGTTGGCGATTCGGGCATCGCCTCACCCTGCGGCGCCTCCGTTCAGGAGGCGCCGCGTCCTTCTCCACGCTTGGAGAGGGACCGCCATGGCGCCTTTGGCGCCATGGCAGGGTGAGGTGGCATTTTCTGTCATGCGGCGCATTTTCTGAGGACACGCAACATTTGGTATCCGGGAGTGCCGGTGTCCAGGCGATTTTGGCCCATCTACAAAAAGCCTCCGGTGGACCGGTTCCGAAAAGACGAGTTGAGCGAGGAACCAGTTTCATACGTTGCATTCGGCTCGACCACGCCGGGCCGACGCTGCGCCCACACGATGCATGCGCAATTTCAGCGTAGCCCAAGCGTGCGAGCGGCGACGGATACGAGTCCGCGAGATGACCGGTCAGAGCTTTTCCCGACGGTATCGTTGGGCAACAACGGTTTCAGCTGTGGCCTTTTCCGATGCTGTCGATCCTGGAGGGATGTGGTGGATGAGGATTCCAAATAGCGATGCTATACTACGCTCAAATTGAGGCATATATTGAACAGGCGAAGGTCCTTTTGAGATTCAGCAAGATGAAAGCGAGTGACGGATCCATGACACCAATGTCGCTAGAACAAATCTCCAGGCAACGGCCCTATCCGGACTTTGCCGAATGGTGGCCTATGGGCCAGGAATTCCTGACCTTCATGTCGGTCGCAATCGTAGGGGAATGGCGAAAACTCGGCGCCCATTCAGCCCACGATGTGGACGAAGATCTCAAAGAGGATGTTGAAGAGTATGTGGGGCATTACATCGATCTTGTCTACGCAACTGCAGCGCTACCGAGTTTGGTCGAGAGTTTTATGCAGGCGACAGAGCTGGCGACCATTCGCTCGGGCGAATTTGATGCACTCTCCTATGGATTCTACCGCTCGGCATTTGAGCTACTGGCAACGCGAGGCCTAAGCGACGAGCAACTCGACTTCGAGCGGCACGAGTTCTGCCGGCGTGTGGGCAAGCGTGTCTACGGCGCGCTGGAGATCCATCTCGGCTTCGAGTTGCCGGACGGATTGCGGACGGCGAACGATTTCGAGCAGACTAGACAAGCCATCGACACAATCGGTGGCTTTCTGAGGCAGCAAGGCTATCTACGCGACCACTTTGCCTTTCGCTTCGACGTGCAGGCAGAGCATGGCGGCCAAGTGATTGACCAGACCGACACCGATTTCCTGCAACGAATCACCACAGGCGAGACCGGCTACGCACTCTATGAGATGGGCTACCCGGCCATCCTGCCATCGGCCGTCTATCTCTACCACACCATGGGCGAAGCCCAGCACCACTCGTCGCGTATCATTGAGGATTTCTTCGGTTCAATCGGCTACGCAGCCAGCGAGACCGACGACTTCGATCCCACCGGCTCTCCCTCCGACATGGTCGTCGAATTGTGGGAAATCCGACCGGCGAAATAGCGTGGTTCAGTACAGAAGAAATGCAATAGAAGCCACCTTCATCTGCGTTCACCTTTGGCCCTTTGCCCTATGTACGGTCATCAGGGACTGGATCTGTCAGCTCAATCGTCAAGTCGGACAATTTCGGCGTGACATGGACGATAGTGTGGCGTATTTCCTCTTTGACAACTCGACCATTGGCCGAGGAAAACAAAGTCAGCACCATGTCGCCCTGTAGCTGATGGCCCAGCCAGCGCAGGCGCAGCCGCTCCACCGAGTTTACGGCTGGATGCTTGATAACAGCCGCCTCCACATTGTCGACGATCTGCGGGTCCACCCCATCCATCAACCGATGCCAGATCCGTTTGGTGGCATCCCAGGTGATGAAAAGAATCGCCACGCCGATCACCAGCCCGATGATGGGATCTGCAAACGGCAACCCCAACCACGAAGCGATAGCAGCCACTAGAACAGCCAGCGAGGTCAAGCCGTCCGTGCGTGCGTGCAGGCCGTCGGCCACCAACGCCTCTGAGCCGATGCGGTTGCCGACTCGAATTTGCATGATGGCCACAGCTTCATTGCCCAGGAAACCGATGATGGCGGCGGCTGCCACCCAGCCTAGATTCTGCAACGGCTGCGGATCGAGTAGGCGTTGGAACGATTCCCAGAAGATGATGCCGGCGCTGACAAGGATCGAGAGCACAATGAAAATCCCGGCGATGTCCTCGGCGCGTCCGTAACCATAGGTGTAGCGCCGTGAGGCGACCTTGCGAGCCAGATAGAAGGCGATCAGGAGTGGGATCGAGTTCAGCCCGTCGCCGATGTTATGGGCGGTGTCGGCCAGCAGCGCCACGCTGCCGCTAGCGAAGACGATTGCCAACTGGAGCACAGATGTGATCGTCAGTGCGGCCAGCGCCAGCCACACCGTGCGGATACCTGCCTGGTTGTCGGCAAAGGCGCGGTCGGCAGCCAGGTCGCTATGATCATGGGTGTGCGGATGGAAAATTCCGGCAAAGAAGCCCCGCACGCCCGTCTCGTGCGTATGTCCGTGATCATGGTCATGATGGTTGCCATGACTGTGGCTGGGATCGTGATCACCTGAACTGTCGTGGTGAAAGGTCTGTGTACTCATGCTTGCAGCTTTCGTCCTATCACATAGGGGAACTGTTTGAGATGTGGTTCACGATTCGCTTTTCAATTCAAACATTTTGTATCTTAGCGAACATTTTGTTTGATTTTAGTGTATGATGGGGGACAGCGAGCGTCAACAGACAATTTCTGGTTGCTGTCCGAAACCGAACACTTTGTGAAGATTGTCTGGTCGTCGCGACTGCAATGGAGAGCGAAGAATGGATGCCAATAGAAATGACCGGCGTGTACAACGCACGCGCCAAGCATTGCACCAGGCATTGACGGAGATCATCCTGGAAAAGCGCTATGACAAGATCACTGTGCAGGACATCATTGATCGGGCGGATGTGGGTCGATCGACCTTCTACGCCCACTTCCTGGACAAGGACGATCTGTTGGTGAAGGGCGTCGCCAGGTTCTCAGATCGCTTGGGTGCGCATCTCGAGACGTCAGAGGAGCATGGGAGGGAACCAAGTCATGTGTTGCACAGCCTGACCTTCTTTCAGCACGCCGACATGCATCACGATCTTTATAAGGCAATGCGGGAAGGCGGCGGAGCAGAGGTCATCATGGAAGCAGCCCGCCGGCATCTGAGTGAGGATATCGAGAATCATCTCGTGGCCCTCTTTCCCAAGGGAATGGATACCGACATCCCAAAAGCAGTGATCACGAATTTCTTGGCAGGGGCCATGTTGTCACTGCTCATGTGGTGGCTCGACGAGGATCGGCCCTATTCACCGGAAGAGATCGATGCGATGTTTCAGAAGCTGGCCATTCGCGGTGTGGAAGGGTTGCTGATAGATCCATCGGGGCAGGTAGGTCCGGCTACCAGCCGGACGTGATCGATATCCCTCGGAGTTGTCAGGTTGTTGGAGCTTGTCACGCTGGTAGCATGACCTACCGGACGCCAAATCGTTTCGAGCGTTCGTAGAACCGATGACCGACAAATCTGGCCCAACCACTGATCTCGTTGAGCTTTCAGTTTAGTTGCGCCACCGTTTCAACTCCATCCCCGTCTCCGAGTAGCGAACCTTCTCATGGACAAAGGCGCGTGTCACATCCAGCATGGACCTGTCGCCAAAGAAGTGCTGTTTGTATGTTCCGCTGCCCATGAAGCCACCTTCCTTCTTCAACAGCCCTAGCCGCAGTTTGTTGGCCGGCAGATGATTCACGCCGTCGAGCACGGCTGTGAACGGCTTGGGCATCCAGTCGACTTTGCGGAAGATTGCGTCGATCTCGGCCACGGCCCACGCCACCGAATTCTCATTCTGCATCTCCGTCGCTTCGACGATGCTATCGACCAGATGGGCGATTGCGTCGTATTCCCGAAAGCCGCCGCCGGCTAGCTTGAGGCAGGCGATCTGCGCGTAGTAGTCGGCACGGTCGGTTGCCTGCAAACGTGAGCTACTCAGCTTGACCAACTCCGTGTATGCACCCAGCAGCCACATGACGGTGTAGACCGACCAGAGCCGATAGTCGGCAAATGATTTGTAGGCATTTGAGATCAACCGATCATTAGTGCGGATGAAGGCTTGGGTCGTTTCCTCAAGTGGCTGGAACCGTTGTGCCGAATAATCGCCGCTGTCGGCTGCGTCGACCAGCAGATTGGCCAGCACGGACGTGGCCATCAACGAGGCGTAGAGCCCCTTGGAGAAGAGCGGATCAACAAAGCCGACTGCATGGCCTAGCAGGGCAAAGCGATCACCCACTACGCTCGATGAACCATATTGGATTCGCCCAGTTCGCGTCCACGGACGAACGGCCTTGGCGGCAGCGAATTGTTCGGCGATGCTGGGGAAACGCTGGATGAAGTCGTTGAATTCCTCTTCCGGCGTCAGTTCAGAATGCATCGGATGAATACGCGGGTCCAGCATCAGCCCCACACTGCATAGTGGATTGGTCGATCGTTCGTGGTTGTTGAAGGGAATGACCCAGAGCCACCCGCCTTCAAAGACATGGTGCAGCGTGCCCTCGGAGACGCCGAAGGGGAGTCCATACTCATCCCTGGTGGCGCCAATTTTATGGTAGTCGGGTACGTCGATCATGTGGGTGAAGAGTGCGCGCGAGTGGGTGTGCAGATCGAACGTGCGTAGCTTGTATTTTTCGGCCAGAATCGAGCGAAATCCACCAGCGTCCACGACATATTTGGCCTTAACTGTGTCGCCCTTGGCCGTTTTGATGCACACGCCACTCTCATCGATCTCCACATCCTGGATGAAAGTCTCCTGGCGCACGGTCGCTCCATAGGCGATAGCCGTCGTCATCAGAAAGTAGTCGCTGTCCTGGCGGTAGAGGTGTAGTTCATGGCCGTGGGGCTGTTTTGGAATCACGGCCTGCAACGTGCAATCGAGGTCGTGCTTCGTGCCTTCAATGTGATGCAGATAGCTGAAATGACGCTTGACGCCATGCGATGTGCCGATATACGAAAAGTAGTTCTCCGAACTAAAGTAGGCCAACTCAGGCACATCATAGAGTTCGGCCATCGCACGCAGAATCTCCGATGTCTCCAGAATCATCGATTCGCCGATGGCGAACCGCGGGTGGGACTTGCCTTCGAACAGAATGACGCGTTGGCCCTGCTTGGCCAGGATCGAACCGAGGGCGGAGCCGGCGATGCCGGTGCCGATGATGGCGACATCGTACGATTTCGAGTCGGTTTTCACGGTTTGTTATACCCTTCCGGGTTCTGCGCTTGCCAGCGCCAGGCGTCCTGGCACATCTCTTCGATCCCCTTTTCGACCGTCCAGCCTAGCTCCTCGGCGGCCTTGGATGGATCGGCGAAACTCGTGTGCACATCTCCGGGACGTCGGGCGACCACTTCGTAGGGAATAGATTTACCGCTCGCTTTTTCGAAGGCCGCAATCACTTCGAGAACGCTGTACCCGCGCCCGGTACCCAAGTTGTATGCGTAGACGCCAGGACCTTGCGCAAGCTTCTCTATCGCCTTGACGTGGCCTACAGCCAGGTCGACGACATGGATATAGTCGCGAACGCCGGTCCCGTCGGGCGTCGGATAGTCGTCACCGAAGACCTGTAAAGACGGGCGTCGTCCCACCGCCACCTGGGTGATGTATGGAAAGAGGTTGTTGGGGATCCCATTGGGGTCTTCGCCGATCTCACCACTGGCATGAGCCCCTACAGGGTTGAAGTAGCGCAGCAGCGCAATTCGCCAGGTCGGATCAGAGCGATGAAGATCGCGCAACATCTGTTCGTTCATGAATTTGGTCCAGCCATAGGGGTTGGTGGCTGAGCGCGGAAAATCTTCGGTGATAGGCGTAGTTTCGGGCTCGCCGTAGACAGTTGCAGACGAACTGAAGACCAGCCTGCGTACACCATGATCGCGCATGCAGAAGCAGAGGTTCAGTGTTCCGGTGAGGTTGTTCTGATAGTACTCCAGCGGTTTGGCCACCGATTCGCCGACTGCTTTCAGGGCAGCGAAGTGGATCACCGCATCGATGTCATGTTTCTGAAAGACTTCGTCCAATGCTTCCCGATCCAGCAGGTCGAGCTGGTAGAAAGTCAGCGTGCTTCCAGCCAGTCTCTCCACGCGCCGGAGAGATTCCTGATTGGAATTGGACAGGTTGTCAACGACGATAACCTCATAGCCTGCTTTCAGTAACTCCAGACTCGTATGGCTGCCGATATAGCCGGCCCCGCCGGTCACCATAACCTTACTCATTCAAATCCTCCGCGTCACGCCTTGACGTTTCTTATCAATTGAATCTGTGAAACGATTGGCTGTTTGCGAGGGGCGGCCACAAGGGCACGCCCCTACAGTCCCCATCCCCTACGTGCTTCCCCAATCCACTGTCTCGTCCACCTCGCCGGCCGGACCTTTGCCTTTGAACTGGCTCATGTAGAGCGAGTAGTAGAAGCCCTTGGCGGCCATCAGTTCGTCATGGGAGGCGAACTCGACGACTTCACCGGCGTTGACGACCAGGATCTTGTGCGCGGGCTGGATGGTGCTCAGGCGATGAGCGATGACGAAGCTGGTGCGTCCCTCCATGAGGCGATTCAACCCCTCTTGGATCAGCTTCTCCGTACGCGTGTCAACATTGGAGGTGGCTTCGTCCAGGATCAGCATCTTGGGATCGGCGACCATGGCACGGGCGATGGTGATCATCTGGCGCTGGCCCTGGCTGAGATTGGAGCCGCGCTCGGTCATCATGGTCTCGTAGCCCTGCGGCAGCTTCATGATGAACTCGTGGGCATTGGCCCGTTTGGCCGCGTCAATGCACTCTTCGTCGGTGGCGCCCTCACGTGCATATTTCAGATTGTTCATCACCGTGTCCGAGAAGAGGAAGGCCTCTTGCAGGACCACGCCGATCTGCTGGCGCAGGCTCTTCTGAGTCAGCTTACTGATGTCCTGACCGTCGATGAGGATCGTACCGCTGTCAATGTCATAGTAGCGGGTCAGAATGTTGATGATGGTTGACTTGCCTGCACCCGTGGGCCCGCAGATGCCGATCATCTGCCCCGGCTCGGCTTCGAAGGTGTTGTGCTTGAGGATCTTGCGGCCAGGCACATAGCTGAAGTCCACATCTTCAAATTCAACGTTGCCGCCTTTGAAGTCGAAATCGGCGGCATCCGGTGCGTCGACGACTGATGGTTCTTCGTCAATGATGCTGAAGACGCGGCGTCCGCCCGCGACTGCGTTAAGCGTGGTCGCCATCAGATTGGCGATGTCGGAGAGCGGCGATGCCAGCAGCGCTACGTAGCTCATGAAGGCAATGACAATGCCGAAGGTGATCTCTCCCTCAATGTACATGAACGAGCCCACCACCAGTACGACGACCGTTGTCAACAGCGTCGAGGCAATCGTGATCGGGTATTGAACGATCGAGGTGAAGAAGGCCTTGGTTGCCACATCGTAGACGCCGCCCGCCAGCAGGTCGCTCTTGTCTTCGGCCCAATCGCGGCGACGGTTGCTGATGAGTACCTTGTGACCGGAGATGGTCTCTTCCTGAAAGCCGCTGAGCGCACCCAACTCCTCCTGGAGTTTGGTGAAGGCCGGTGTCGATATGCGCTGTACCACGCCGGTGGCAAGGAGCAGAACGGGCACAATCAGCAGGGCCACCAGCGTCAATTGCCAGTTGATGAGCAGCATGATAAGAATGATCATCACGACCTGGAAGATGGACCGGATCATCGGCGCCACCGCGCTCTCGTAGAAGAGCGAGACGGCCTCGGTGTCGTTGGTGACGCGGCTCATCAGCTCGCCCAGCGGCTGGCGGTCGAAGAAGTTGAGCGAGAGCGTCTGGATGTGTTCAAAGAGATGGCGTTGCAGTTTGTAGAGTCCGGTGGTAGCCAGCTGCGAAAAGACACGCTCGGCATACCAACTCATTCCCATGTAGATGGCGGCGGCCAGCAGTGCCGTAAGCAGGAGCGCGCTCACCTGGTTGAAGGTGCCCTCGCCCGATGTGATCAAGTTGAGCGAGATGCCGGTCAACACCGGAATGATGATCAACGCCATCAATGCCGCCACACGTACGAGCATGGCGACAATGAACCTGGAACGATTCTCTTCGCCGACCATGTATTTGAAGAGCCGGCGCACCACATCAATGGTGTCGTTCTCCTCCTGCGGCGGGGCGAACCGTTGACGGCTTTCCAGCCGGCTACGCAGGGTTGGCGTCTGGTCTGTCGCTGAAACGGTCATACTGCCTCCTCCGCGCTATCATTTTGGGGTTCGCCATTGGGGGCGCTATCGGGCTTGATGCCGGCGCCCAATTGCGATTGGTAGATCTGCTGATACAATTCGTTGTTCGCCAACAATTCCTCATGTGTACCGTCAGCAACAATTTCGCCGAATTCCATCAGGTAGATGCGGTCCAGATCGATGACGGCGCTGATACGCTGCGCAATGTAGATGGTGGTCACATAGTCCGTAAAGCCGGGAATCGCTTCCTGCACCCGGCTCTCTGTGGCCACATCCAATGCACTGGTGCTGTCATCCAAAATGAGCACCCGGGGTTTTGTCGCCAGTGTACGCGTGATGGCCAATCGTTGGCGCTGCCCGCCTGAGAAGTTGTAGCCACGGCGGGAGACCGGCGCCTCCCACTGTTGGGGCAGATTGGAGACAAAGCCAAAGGAATCGGCTGCCTCGGCGGCGCCATACATCACTTCATCTTCGGCCTCGGGATTGCCGAATTTTAGGTTGAAGGTCATGTCTCCCTGAAAGAGCACCGCCTCTTGAAGCGCGATGCCCACGACCTCACGCAAATTCTTCTGGGGCATGTCGCGCACGTCAATGCCGTCGATGGTGATGCGACCCTCGGTGACATCGTAGAAACGTGGAATCAGGTTGACCAACGCGCTCTTGCCCGCACCCGTTGCCCCCAGGATGCCGACACGCTGACCGGGTTCAATGGTCAGGTTGATATCCTTGATGGCCGGCGGATCCAACGCGCCGTCGGGGCGGCGGAAGGCGAATGATACGTTGTCGAAGACCACCCGGCCCTCAATCTCGCTCGGCTCCAGTTGCTTGGCGCCGGGCCGATCCACGATAGCCGGAATTGCGTCGTAGGCTTCGAAGACACGGCTTGCCGAGGCATCGCCGCGAAGCAGGAAGGGAACGACGATGGCCAATCCGGCCAGCGGCGCCACCACTAGCGATAGATACTGCATGAAGGTTACCAAATCACCGGAGTTTAGTCCGGCGCCGCTGAATATCTGGTCGGCGCCGATCCAGATGGTGAAGACAATGGCGACCTGGGCCATGGCGGCCAGCAGCGGGTTGAGCAGCGCAACGTGGAAAGCGGCTTGGTAGGCCGGCGTGCGCATGGCGGATGCCCGCTTCTCGAAGCGTTCGTTCTCCAGATTCTCGCGCACAAATGCTTTGACCACGCGGGCGCCGGAGAGGTTCTCCTGCAACGTGTTGTTGAGATCGTCCAGCTTCTTCTGACGTTCGTCATAGGCCTTGAAGATCTTGGGTACCAGAAATGCCATGATGATCAACACCGCCACCGTTACCACGATCATGATCCAGGCCAGGCTGGGTGTCCGCAAATAGGCCATAATCATGGCCACGATGATCATGAACGGGGCGTAGAGGATCAAGATCACGCCGTACATAATGGCGTTGGCAATGTTGAGCACATCGGCGTTGAGTCGCACCATGAGGTTGCCGGTGCGAAAACGATCGAAGTTTTCGAACGAATAGTCCTGGATCCTCTCATACAGTTCGGCGCGTACTACATATGCTGTTCCTTGGGCAAAGAATACGGCAAAGTAGGCTGTGCCTGCCATCGCTACGCCGGCGATGACGGCTAGCGCAGCCATCCATATGCCCGTCTGGATGATGACCTCAACGTCGCCGGTCAACATGCCCTGGTTGATGAGCCGTTGCATGAGCGTAGCTACGCCAATGCTGGCTAGCGCCGAGATCATCAGCAGCAGCTGCGAGATGATGAGCCTGCCGCGATAACCACGATATATAACGAGCAGCTTTCTCAGATTTAAAAACATAGGCCTGTCCTTTTATCGATCGATGCGAATAATGCCCGCAATTGTATCATTGAATTGATGGTGATGCACCCGTGGAGAGGTATTTAGTTTTTCCGTTGACACATCATGTTCACTCATGCATACTAGCCTGTGGTTCTATCGTTTTCGGGGCGGTGCATCCGGTTTCTAGTGCACTCCGTTCGACCAGGGGCGGCCCCGGCTCAATCAGTGACCAGATCGGACCTCAGAAGCGCACATCGCAAATATATCCATTTTGGTGTCACCAAGCTACAAGGGAGCCTTTTGTGAACGAGGTCGGTCTGCACAAGTTAGAGTTGGATACACCCTTTCTCTGGGTGGACGTGGATGCATTGGCGCAGAACATCGCACAGATGGCCACCTTTTTTCGGGCCGCAGGCGTCAACTGGCGGCCACACATCAAGGGCAACAAGACGCCGGCAATCGCCCACATGTTGTTGGATGCAGGCGCCATCGGGTTGACCTGCGCCAAGCTGGGCGAGGCCGAGGTCATGGCCGCAGAGGGTGTGCAAGATATGCTGATTGTCAACCAGATTGTGGGCCGGAGAAAGTACGCAAGATTGGCCGACCTCTGTCGTAGCGCCGACGTGAAGATAGCGGTCGATAGTACGGTTACTCTGGACGATCTGAATGCCGCCGCCGAGGCCAGAGACGTTACGATCGGTGTTGTTATTGAGGTCAACACCGGCATGAACCGGGCCGGTGTTGAGCCGGGCGAACCGGTCGTTGAATTGGCCCGCGCCATCCAGGCCCGCACCAACGTGCAACTGCGCGGGTTGATGACGTGGGAAGCCCACGCTCTCGGCATTGAGGACGAGACGAGCAAACGTCAAACGATTGCGGAAGCCATCGGACAGTTGACCGATAGCGCCGACCGCTGTCGGCAAGCAGGCTTCCCCATCGAGATCGTCTCCTGCGGCGGCAGCGGCACCTACGTGATCACGGCCAACGAGTCCGGCATCACCGAGATCCAGGCCGGCGGCGCCATCTTCCGCGACATGACCTACGCTGCGTGGAACGTGCCGACGCAGCATGCCCTCTTTGTCCACAGCGTGGTGACCAGCCACCCCGTGCCCAATCGGATCATCATCGACGCAGGCTTCAAGGCCTTGCCCCGCTCCAGCCACATGCCTCGGCCCATCGGCTTCGACGGCGTGGCGGATATGTTCATGTCGGCCGAGCACGGCATCATCACCCTGGACCATGAGAACGAGACGATTGAGGTCGGCGACCGCTTCGACTTCATCCCGGCCTACGGGGACACGACCGTCTTCTTGCATGACAACATCTATGCGCTGCGCGATGACGTCGTCGAGGCCGTCTGGCCGATTGCGGCGCGTGGAAAACTACGGTAGGCGATAAAGATCAATCCACGAAGGAAAACGAATTTACACAAAGTCAGCAGCGCATGATCGAGAATACAATCCCTGTCATCAATGGCGATAGTTCCAGGAAAATCGGGATTGTCACATTCGCCCTGACTGGCTTCTCCTATATCGCGTGATCGATGACGAGCTACAATTGGTGAGAACCGGTAGCCATGCCGATCTATTTGGCAGATAGAGATTTCATCAGCTAACAAGCTCTTCTTTCGCGCTCATCTTCACTTCGTTTTCCCCACGCCGAAATGGACTATCGCCAATCCCCGGCCAAACCCGAGCCACGCCAAAGCCTGCCCGAACGGCGATCCAAACAATGGTGACCGCCCAGACCCAGGTCAGCGCATTGGGTGATGAAGTGTCGATCATGAAGAGGCCGGCAGCCCCAACCAGCGTCGCCAGCGTGACCACATTGCGCAGGTAGCGAAAGTCGCCGGTTCCCCAATGGATGCCGTCTGTCACAAAGGCCAGTGCGTTGATCGGCTGGCTGGCTGCGGCCAGAAACCAGGCTGGATAAAAGAGCGTCAAGGCCGTAGCCGGTACCAGCAGAGCGGAAACCCAATCGCGCCCGAACCACATGCCCAGGGCAAGGAGAACGCCCAGCCCCAATGCCCATCTACTGCCGACGGCAGCCACACGCTTTGCCTGCCCCACCATCGTCGAGCCGATGAAGAAGCCAACCAAACTCTGCGCGGTGATGGCCAGAGCGTCAAGACCGAAAGCGGCAAAGCTCCAGAACTGGCGGATGGCTTGATTGGCCGCACCGCTTTGCGCGCCGGCCTGAGTCGCCACGCGTGTGCTGAGCAGGATGAAGAGTGTCAACATGCCCGTGCGGATGAAGAGATCGCCGCCGATACGCAGCAACCCGGTTGCCTCGCTCATGCGCAGCCTGGCCGGCCAGCCCAGCCGGCGCACTACCACGCTGACGGCCCAGGCTGCGCCGATCCATTGGGCGAAGACGCTGGCCGCAGCCGCACCCGCAATGCCGAAGCCCGGAATCGGCCCCCAGCCCATGATGAAGATCGCATCCAGTGCGATGTTGATCACATTGATAGTAAGGGCAATCCAGAGTGGCGTCTTCATGTCTTGCAGGCCGCGCAGGACGCCGAAAGCGGCTAGCAGCGAAACGACGGCCGGCGCACCAAAGAGACGGACGCGCATGTACTGGGTCGCACTCTCTTGCACTTCGCCGCTGGCGCCCAGAAGACCGCTAATGGCATAGGCGCTGGGCCAGCCGAACAGGATGAGCAGCAGGCCGAAGGATGAGCCGAGCAGAAAGGCAAGGCCTGCCACGCGTGAGGCGCGACCGTGTCGCTGTGCGCCGAGCGCCTGTGCGACTTCCGTCTGCGAGCCGACGCCCAGGAAGTTGAAGATCCAGAAGATGCTCGACAGCGCGGCCGTGCCGACGCCCAGCGCCGCCAGTGACTCGGCCCCCAGGCGCGCGACAAATGCAGTGTCGACCAGGCCGGTCAATGGTTCGGCGATCAGAGAGATCAGGACGGGCAGAGAGAGTGTGAGAATCGTGCGGTTGGGTGCACGTAGGAAAGGGTGCGTCTCAGGAGACGCGGAAGTGGTAGACATGGGTACTGATTCGGCCGATCTTGTGTGCTGGCGCCGGTGCTCTGCAAATTACACGTTCCGAGCATTCGTTCCGATCATGCGGCCAGACACAGAGTGAAGGGAACAAGGAGGTGCGATCTAGTCGAATATCACGAGCGTGCAGAACAGAGACGCCACGTTATCCGATTGATGTAGAGATTTCAGCCATCCAGTGTCTCGCTGGCAAATTGAGGCGTCAAATTTGGCAACAGGTTTCAAGCAGCCCGACCTAGGCCAAAAAGTCGGGCTGCTTGACTCAATCTACCACGTGCAACTGCCTTGTTCGCTGAGCAGATCGCTTTCCTTTACATACACAAATCGACTGCTGGTTCCCGGTGCTATGTTCACATAGTACCAGTAGTTGCCGGTGGTGTAGACAGCCCGATCCGCCTCGTATTCACCGCCCGAAAACTGATCCACCGGCATGCCATTGGGATGCGCCGTATGCCGGCGCACCGATGCGTGGCGTCACCCGACATTCGCCCGGCTCGAAGTCCTTTGTCGGCATGTCTGACCCGGGCTGGTTCCGTTGCTGTTGTAGCGCACGGACACTCTGTCCTCGACGTAGGCCGGGTTGGGCGAAAAGGCTACGATCTCGCCGTCGACGGTTTGGTTGATGGTCATCTGAAGCGACCAGGTGCCTTCGCCGCCTGTTCCCACGTTATTTCCTTGCAGAGTGGTTGCCTGTTCAAGCAAAATCCGTCCATTGAGATCGCGTGCCTGCACGACGACGTTGCCTTCATGTAAGCCGCCGCCACGGCCGCTGACCGTGAAGGTTGGCGGCAGATAGGCGCCTTCTGTCGGAGACTCAATGATGATGACAAAGGAGGCGGGTTCGTCCCACTGCTGAATGTTACCGAATCGAGACGGGGGCCGCCAGCGAACCAGGCGACGAGACAACAATAGTGCCCGTACTGTGAAATTCGGCAATGGCCGTCAACTGAACGCTGTAGCTGCCCTCGCCACCGGTGCCGACATTGCTGCCTTGGAGCGTAGTGGCGCGCTCAGCCAACAGAACGCCGTAGCCATCCCTGGCCTGAACAACCACATTGCCCTCGAAGAGTCCGGCCCCACGGCCACTCACGGTGAAAGTGGCGGGCAGATAGCTGCCTGAGGTCGGAGACTCGATGATGATGAACGATTGCTGCACATCACTGTTGAAAGTCACCGGCATTGTCACGGGGAGCGCCGCTGAGCCAGGCGAGGACGCAACAATCGTTCCAGGTGTGTTGCGGGCAGACGTTGACCGTCAACTGGACACTGTAGCTGCCCTCGCCGCCGGTCCCGACGTTGCTGCCCTGGAGTGTGGTCGCACGCTCGGCCAGCAGAGTGCCGTAGACATCCCGAGCTTGAACAACGACATTGCCCTCAAAGAGTCCGGCTCCGCGGCCGCTCACGGTGAAGGTGGCGGGCAGATTGCTGCCCGATGTCGGGGACTCGATGCTTACCCATGATTCTACACGAATGCCGTCAAAGATTACCGGCACCGAGGCGCTGGCCGACGTGCCCGGTGAGGTGACGACAATGCTCCCTGGTACATTGGGCCCTACATTGACCGTCAACTGGACACTGTAGCTGCCCTCGCCGCCGGTCCCGACGCTGCTGCCCTGGAGTGTGGTTGCACGCTCGGCCAGCAGAGTGCCGTAGGTATCGCGCGCTTGAACAACGACGTTACCCTCAACGAGCCCCTTCCCGCTGCCGCTCACGGTGAAAGTGGCTGGCAGACTGCTGCCTGGAGTTGGATTCGCAATCGTCAGCCTCGAGGGTAGAGGCTGCATCGGCCCCGGCCCGAGCCCTGGAATCGTCAAAGTTTGTCCGGCCAGTAGTCTGTAGGGACTGTAGAGGTTGTTGACGTGCATCAATTCGCTTTCGCTGACACCGAAGCGATTGGAAATCGAGAAGATGGTGTCATTGCGAACGACGTAATAGGTGTTACCGTTGACTACCCCTTGAGCATGGGTAGTTCGGCCGCGATCATAGACACCGCCGGAATTTCCACTTCCCCAATCTCCGCCCATACCGCCATCACCCATACCGCCGCCTGAAGCACAGCGGTTGATCACCGTAATCGTCGTACCCGCCGGCAAGTAATTCGGGTTGGAGCCGAGGGTCTGGCGATTGAGGTCGTAGACTTCCTGCCAAGTGGTGCAGTAGCGACGTGCAATCGAGGCCAGGCGATCACCGGCAACGACGACATAGGTTTCGGTATAGGCTGCGCTCGTATTGGCGGACGCCGGTGAGACATCAAGGCGTATTATTGCAGCGACCGCCAAGATGCCTATTATTGCAGCAATGAATTTGCGCAAGATACCAGTACGGGGTCTAGCTATTCTGTGCGACATTGTCTTCTCCCTAGAACTCCCCAATTCGTTTCTTCTTTCTTGCTGATGACAGCCAGGGTTCAACCCGATAGATGTCCCGTAACCGCCAAAGTCTGGAAGAGACGGAAAATCATTGTGCAGCCACGGAAAGCGCTGTTTTGCCCTCTACCCATGAAGACGCATAAAGCGGACAAAGGGTCGCGTTCACTAGCAATACGTTTGCCAATACCAATTGTGCGGTCAACGATCGTAGGGGCGACCGCAAGGGCGCCCGCTGTGGTGAGCGGACGGGGGCAAGCCCCGCCCTTACGATACACGAACGTTGAAGACACAATTGGCATCAGTTCCTAGGGCAGACGAACTATCGTCCACACGGGATAGTGGTCACTGGCCTCTGTGTCCGGCCAGACGCCGCTATCTTCGACATACATCCCGCGGATGAAGATATGGTCAGCCATAGCACCGACACCGGCGACAGAGAATGTGGGCATCTCCTCAGACAATGCGGGCTGAAACCCTGCTTCCGCAAGACGATGGGTCAGATTCTTTCGCCCCTGAGGCGTCAATGTGTTGAAGTCACCGCCCACGACAGCCATCTTCAGCGGATCCTGTTCGTTCTCCGAGGCATCTGCCACGCTATCAACCTGCTCTGAGCGCCCGCCTGGCCCCATCCACATCGTCTCGGTGTGAACGCTGTAGACATCGACCGGATTGCCGGCGACATCCAACGATCCCAGGACGGCAATTCGACGCTGCCCGGTCCTGGGATTTGCGTTTGGCAGCACAAGTTTTTCCGACGAGACGATCGGCCACTTGGACAATACGGCATTGCCGAAGTCCTTGTCGTGACGCGTGTGGATCGAGGCTGGATAGTAGACGTAGTTGTAGCCCAGCGCCTCTGCGATGGCCTCAACGCCCGGGGCATGCATCTCCTGCAGAAGCAGGACATCGGCGTTTGCCAGCTCAGGCGTTTCGTTCAGCTCGCGTAAGGCTGCTTCAACCTCATCGCCATACTTAATGTTCCAAGTGACGATCTTGATGGAACCGTCGTACTCAGGAGCGATTGGCGCCAACGACCCCGTGAAGACCGGCCCGTCGGGCTGATCGTAGTTTGTCATTGATCGGCAACCGGCCAGAAAGAGCAGGGCTTCGACGAGGCCGGTCAAGACTAGCATTCGAAAAGGTCGCATGAGCCAATAGTTTACTTTGCTCCCGTCCTTCGCGCAACACAAAACGCCCACTGGCGCGGGGCAACCGCGTCGAATTTATAGAATTGGGTCTTGTTGCGGCAGGGTAAAATCCGCCCCTAACAGCGAGAAGCCGCCTCAGCGGCTCAGATCTCAGCGCCCGAGGGCACATTTTGCCCCAAACTGAGATTCACCTGTCATCAGTAGTCTACGAATTCAAGCAACACAAGATTCTTCGCTGGTTGTTTTCCAGAGCAAAGGGATCCTGTGCACCCGCTCAGAATGACAAATCGTGAAGTATTGGTCCCGGGACAATCCCCTTTCCCCAGACTCTGATGACGTGCTAAAATCACGCTGTGGAAAACAACTTTGTCCCGCGCCCTGCGCAGCAAGCAATCCTGGAATATACCGACGGCCCAATGGGGATCAGCGCCGTGCCCGGCAGCGGCAAGACCTTTACGCTGAGCCTGTTGGCCGCGCGCCTGGTCGAGCGATTGGCCGGCAAGGGAGAACGGCTCGACGAACGGGAGGTGTTGGTCGTTACCTTCACCAACAGCGCCGTCGAAAACTTCCGCAATCGAATCGGCCACTTTGTGCGCGAAGAGCAGGGCCTGTTGCCCGGCGTCGGCTACCGCGTTCGCACGCTCCATGGCCTCGCCCATGACATTGTGCGCGAGCGGCCCGGGCTGGTCGGGTTGAGCGAAACATTTGATATTGTCGATGAGCGGACTGCAGTCGAGATCAAGCGTGAGTCGGTGCTGTCCTACCTACGCATCCACCCTGAAGTCTTCACACCCTTCATTCAACCGGACTATCTGCAGAATTTTCGGCGTATCGAACGCTACGTCATCGCCGACGCTGAGGAGATCGCCAACACGGTGATCCGGATCGGCAAGGAGTTACAGACACAGCCCCATGAGCTACGGGCTAAGCTGGAGCGCCAGAGTGGAACCTGGCCATTGCTCGATTTCGGTCTGCATGTGTACAGCGACTATCAGCGCAGCCTCAATGTGCGGGGCGCAGTCGATTTTGACGACCTGATCGTGTTGGCGCTGCAGGCGCTGGCCGCCGATGATGGATTTCTACACCGCTTGCAGGATCGTTGGCCCTACATTCTCGAGGACGAGGCCCAAGATTCAAGCTTGCTGCAGGAGAAAATGTTGCGGATGCTGAGCAACCGCAGCGGCAACTGGGTTCGTGTCGGCGATCCCAATCAGGCCATCAACACCACCTTTACCAGCGCTGATCCCAGCTTTCTGCAGAATTTCATCAACCGGTATCCGCGCCTGTCGAAGCCGTTGCCCAACTCGGGGCGAAGCGCCCTGCCCATCATCGAATTGGCCAACTACCTCATCGAGTGGTCGCGTTCGGAGCATCCGGCTTTGCCGCTGAATCTGGCACTGACGCCGCCGCTCATTGAGCCGACGCCTGACGGGGATCCACAGCCAAACCCGGAGCCGGGCAGTCCCCCGATCTATGTCTACGACCACGCCCTCTCTCCCGATCAGGAGACCGATGTCATTGTCGCCAGCCTACGCCGTTGGCTGGGCGAGAATCCGGACAAGACCGTTGCCGTATTGGCGCCGGAGAACCAACGTGGCTATAAGATCGCCGAGATGCTCAAGGCGATGGGCATTCCCTACGACGACTCGCTCTTGCGTTCGGACAGCGCGACCCGCGCAGCAGCCATGGCCCTGGCCACTGTTTTCAGCTACATCACCCAGCCGCAACGGGCTGCACAGTTGGAGAAAGTCTGGCGAGATGTCTGGTGGGCTCGGTGGGCCGCTCGACAGGCCACCCAGATCGATGTGGACGAGGAGAGCGACAGCGGCACTGCACATGCCGATAGCGACAAAACATTACCTGAGCCGGTGGAGACATTTGGCCGTGCGCTGGGCAAGATCCGCGAGCCGGAATCGTTCCTTTTCCCCGGTCAAAGCGACTGGTTGGATACGCTCAGTTGGCTGGATTCGGTCGACGGCTTTCGAGCCGTTGCCGAGTCCTTTCGCAGCGACCTGCGCCGTTGGACCGCAGCCACGATTCTGCCGGTTGATGAACTGATGTTGACCTTGGGCAACGACATTTTCACAGAGCCCGCCTTTCTCGCCTTGACCCACCGATTGGCGCTGCTTCTGGTCAAGCTGGGCCGCGAGAATCCCGGCTGGCGGCTGAATGAGTTGGCCGGCGAGCTGGACAACATCGCCCAGAACAAACGACGTATCCTTGGTTTCAACGAGGAGGGATTGGGCTACGAATCCAAGAAGGGCGTGGCCACGGTAGCCACCATGCATTCAGCCAAAGGTCTGGAATGGGACCGAGTCTATCTGATGGCGGTGAACAATTACAGCTTTCCCGGCGGCGCCGACTCCGACAGATATCGAGGTGAGCGCTGGTATGTGCGCGAGAGCCAGAATCTGGTCGCAGAGGCTGAGGAGCAGCTTCGCCAGCTGAATATGGGATCACTGGATGATTTTGTGCCTGGCGTGGCCACCGCCGAATCACGGCTGGAGATTGCGGCTGAGCGCCTGCGTTTGCTCTACGTCGGCATCACCCGTGCCGAGCGTGAGCTGATTCTGACCTACAACACAGGCCGCTCGGAGAAAGATCCCAACGATCCGGCATTGGCGTTCCAGGCGTTGGGGGCGTACGTGAATAGAAAATGCCAGAACTAGAAAGACGATCAAAAAGGCCGGCATCTGCACAGATGCCGGCCTTTTTGATCGTCTTTCTAGATTCAAAGAAGTCTATCGATTCCGGGCCCGAACCGTTGCCGGTTGGGTGTGAAGCGCTTGCGGCTGATTTGATGAGCGCCTGCTGGTCAGCTCTTTTCGCCACTTCACGATTGACTTGCGCACTCGCGGAATTCGTAGCAGCTAGCAGAACAGTCAGCACGGTCGCATAGATCAACGGCTCAGTCCGATCGGCCTTGACCAACAGTAGGAAGTGAATCACGGCCAACACGCCGGCAGCATAGACCAATTGGTGCAGCCGTTTCCAGTTCTTGCCCAACCGTCGCATCCAGTACCGTGTGGACGTAATGGCCAGCGGCAAAAGGATCAGGAGGGCGATGAAGCCGGCGATGATGAACTGTTTGCCCAACAGCGCATCCTGGAAGATCAACTCCCAGCTGAACCCATAGTCCAGCCCGATGAAGACGAGCAGATGCAGTGCGGCGTAGGCGAAGGCCCACAGTCCCAGAGACTTGCGTACAGTCAGCGCTCGGCGGAAACCGAAGACGGTATTGGCGGGCGTGCAGGCCAGCGAGAGCAGTAGGATCACGATGGCCGCTTTGCCCGTTCGGTCCGTGAAGTCGTCGATCGGGTTGACACTCAGGTTGTCGAAAAGAGCATCCCAGCCCAGCAATAGAAGGGGCATTGCGACCGCTATGTTGACGGCTAACCAGAACCAGTTTTTGGAGAGATAGGTCTTCAGGTTGTCCATTAGAAATTTACTCGCAGATCCATGTCCTCATACAACGAGGCGACTTCCTCTTCGTAGCCATTAAAGGGCAGCGTGTCGATTCGGCCCCGTTCGCCGATACGCCGTTCCGTCGCCTGAGACCAGCGGGGGTGGTCGACTCCCGGATTGACGTTGGCATAGAAGCCATACTCGTTGGGCGCCTGGTCCATCCACGTGGATGTTGGCATGGTATCGGTCAACTCGATATTGACGATGCCCTTGATGCTCTTGAACCCGTACTTCCACGGCACAACCAGCCGAAGCGGGGCGCCGTTTGCTTTGGGTAACGGCTTGCCGTACAACCCTGTGGCCATCAGGGTCAGCGGGTGCATGGCCTCATCCAGGCGCAGACCTTCGACATAGGGCCAGTCGATCCAGCGTGACTTCTGGCCCGGCATCTGTTCCGGACGCAGCACCGACGTGAACTTGACGAATTGCGCCTCCGGTTTGGGATCGACGGCCGCCAGAAGGCCGGCCAGTTCAAAGCCGGCCCAGGGAATCACCATTGACCATGCCTCTACGCAACGCAGGCGGTAGATGCGTTCCTCCTGGGTAAAGTCTGTGAGCAGCTCTTCAAAGTCAAACGTCTTGGGGTTGTTGACCAAGCCGCCTACTTCAACCTGCCAGGGATGGGTGATGAAGTCCTCGGAAAGCTTGGCGACGCCCTGCTTGTCGGTTGTGAACTCGTAGTAGTTGTTGTAGGTGCTGATCTCTTCATACGTGTTCAGTGGATTGCCCAGCTCGTCAACGCCGGCGCTGGCGTAGGGCTCAGGATAGGCCAGCGCTTCAGGCAGATCGCTGATCGGCGCTAAATCTGCAGCCGCTGCGGGTGCGGCCGCGTCACTCTCTGCGGACGGCGTCGAGATGGGTCCACAGGCGGCCAACGTCGCCACTGCAGCGGCCGAACCGATGCCGATCATAAACTTGCGACGATTCAGGTATATGTTCTCAGGCGTAATCTCTGAGGCTGAAATTTTGTTCATGGCGCTGTCTCCCTCGTTCAAAGTTGCTTCGTTCAACATGTCTTA
>CAWKCP010000038.1:0-37015 GCA_963848115.1 uncultured Chloroflexia bacterium
AGATCGACGGCGCCCTGTTGTGAATGACCAGCTTCACCGGATTCGAGGCATTGGTCGAGGAGGCCGAATTGACGACGGTCAGTTCAATGATGCCTGCGCTTTGCAGCAAGGCATTGTCAAGCGCCACAGACAGATGTGTCGAATCCGATATCACTGTCGTCTGGGCAATACCGTTCCAGCGCAAGGCCGCCTGGTCACCAAAGCGCACACCTTCGACCGCCAAAACCACACCTTGATCCCCAGCCGTCACGCTGCCGGGCTCGATGGCGTCGACGTAGGGCACTGTGTCAGGGGCAACCGTTGCCCAACTGCTCGGCGTCGCATCTTCGGCGGCATAGGGCCAGTGACGATCATCAGTGCCTGCTCGATGGCTCACGGCCACGCCAAAGGGTCCATCCCACAACATGAGCGAGGTCGCCGGAATGCGGAACTCGGCACTCCAGACGGTGGGCGTTGCAGCGACCTGTCCATTGAATTCAATGGCAGCAGCCGAGTTGATCGCTCCCGATCCGTTGCCGGCGAAGACCTGTGGCGATCCGTCCTCGCCGAGGCGGAAGATATAGTCATCCGCCTGGGCCACGGCATCGCGGCTACCGTCTGCATCGATGTGCAGCCAGGCTTCCGAAATGACGCCATCCTCACGAGCCAGCCCTGACAGACAGGCCCACAGGTCATCGCCGCGACGTACGAAGTAGGCGGATGCGTTGCCGCCGGATTTGTAAGGAGCTACCGGTAATGCAGCTGTGTTCATATAAGCGCTATCGTTGCATCGCCCGTCCAGGCGCAATGAAGATGCTGTGTCGACGGAAAGGGGCAAGATGTTGATCACGCCATCCACTGTTGCCGTCTGATTGGCGCTGTCAGTCACCTCGAGTTTCACGGAATGGACGCCGGGCGCGAGGCCCAGTATGCTTCGCTGGCGTCCACTGCCGAGGACTTCGCCGTCAACAGACCACTCGATGACCTCGTCGCCCATCAAGCCCCCTTCGGCGTCATAGCCCAGGCCGCGCAGCTGGATCGCCTGGGTCGGCTCAAACCACTCGTCCTCACCCGGCGCCTGAATGATCGCGCTCGGTACACGATCCTCGACCGTGAAAGGACCGGCTTCGGCCACGGTAGTGTTGAAGCCATCGCTGGCGATCACCCGCAGGAGGGCGACATTGCCGTCACTGCCCGGCAGCGTCTCCGGGCTTTCCAGCGTCAGCGAGGTGACTGCCTGCTCGACGCCATCCACGACGTCGCCCGGATATTCGGTGACCAACGGCAGCCAACTCGTACCGCCATCCCGACTGTAGTTGACGGAGAAGAGCATCACGTCCTTGTCAGCATCCGTCGCCCGCCAACGAATGGTAACCTCGTCACCCAGCGACTCATTCGCCGCTGGGCTGAGAATATCAACGACCGGCGCATTGTTGCTGGGTGTGACCGAGTGGATCAGCCTGCCTTCTACAAGCAGTTGAATCTCGCCGATCGCCTCATCTGGTTTGGGAACCTGATTTAGGAAATAATAAGCGGCGTAGTCGGCATCGTGGTTGTCCGGTGCGATCAGGTCAAGTTGGTGCTCGACCAGCAGTTCGCCGGCACGCCCCAAGATGCGGACATGGGCGTCCGGCGTCTCCAGCGGGCCGTGGTGGACGTGGGCAGCATCGATCTCTGCCGGCGGCCCGCCGGTGGCGACATCGGTGATCATCTCGTCGGGCAGCACGTAGCTGTAGAAAAAGCGCCCCAGTTTGGAGTCGGATTCATAGACGCCGCTCAGCAATAGTGAGTCACCCTCCAGCGGGGTCGATTGCTCGGCCGCCACGACACCAGCGGTCAAGCGGGCGCCTTGGATCCCCCTCAAGATCAACTTGACATCTTTCAAGGTGAAGTCACTGACCCAGCGCCTGCTGCGATAGGTCATGAAGTCGCCCGCCTGATCAGGCCGGACGATCTGAAGCGAAATCGGATCGAATCCGTAGTGAGTGGTGGCAGCAGTGAGGGATCGATCGTCAATCTTGCAACGATCGTCATATGGCCAGTCACCCAGACCGAAGATCGAGTCTTCGCCTTCTTCGCAGCCGATATGATAGCGCCAGAAGTTGTGGGTCAACTCTTGAGCCAGTGTCATGCCTGCCGTTGGCTGGTTCCACTTTCGATTGTTGTTGGATTCGGTGTTGGCGAACTTCACCCAGGAAGCGTTGATCAGGAAATTGGCATAGCCGCCAGTGCCGCCGGTATCGCTGTCCTCATGAACCATGCCAACTGTGTGAACGGTACTAGATTCGTCGCAATATATGAGGGACTGAATCTGAGAGATTGCCTGACGCAACATCAGCTTGGCAATCACCCGGTCTGAGTCGGGCGGGAAATTGGTGACTTCCCATCCCTGGTCCAGTTCATATGGCCCCCAGCAATGCCCATCCCAGTCCCAACACAGCTCCAGCTCGCGAATGGGGTCGCCCATCCACAGCACGGTCGCTCCGTTGACCGGCCAGAGCGAAACAAGCCGGTCTATCGTTTCCCAGAGAATCGGATCAGTGTGTTGCGGCAGTGGCGCATGCGTCTCTATGGGGTAGACGACAAGACAAGGATCCGGTTCTGCGGTGAAGGGGATTGTCGTCGTCTTCGTGTTGTTGGACGCATCATTATCTTCATAGGCCCCACGCGGATCAACAATTGCGCGCAGTTCCAGCAGACCCTCGTTGTCCCACGAATCGGGGATGCGGAAGAGCCAGTCGCCAGTGGCATCGCGTTCGGGTCCCCGATCGATCGGTTCACCTGTGGTCAATGGCTGGACGCCGTTGATGGACTGAAGCGGTGAACCAGGCAGCGGTTGGCCGTCGCGATACCCTTCGAGCCAGGCCTCGGCTGCGCCGCTCAGGTCACCGCTAAGCTGGCGGCCATAGACACGGACATACGTATCCTTGTCAGCGACCAGCGGCACGCCATTTTCCAGATTCTGAACTGCCTGCGTCACCTCAATCGCATCGATCATCATGTCCCGTTTGAGAGCCTCAGCATCGCTGGGAATGCGCAGAATTGACTGACTGCCCTCATCGATTCGGGCAAAGTAGACATCGCTGTTGACCACGTGAATGCGATGGTTCAGCCGGCCGCCAACGGTACCGATAATATCTCCATCCCGGCGCACGGCGTCATCTCCCGACGCGCTGGTTTCGGTCCAATACATTCTCGTCTGGCCCGGCAGGAAACCAGCCTTGACTGAAATCGGGTCACCCATGCCATAGCCAAGCGGGGCGCGATGGACGAGCTCATCGGCCACGCCATTGATCACGGGCACCTGTCTGTAGATCCCTTCACCTGGAACCACCCAATAGACATTGCTGCCGGCTGCAACGTTTCCGGACAGAGTCAACAGGTAAGTACCGCCCTTCTCTGAGTACTGTGTACGCGTACAGCCGTTGCACGGCAACACAACACTCCAAACGCCGACGTTGTCGACCCAGTACATTCGGCTACCCAGAAATTCAATATCGTTGGGAATATGCGAAGTCATGACGACTAACTGAGGGACGCCGCCGTCTGTGGACAGGCGCATGATCTCGCGAAAACTGGTCCCGTAATAGAGATCGCCATCTCTGATCATCAAATCTGTGGAGGGGCCATGGCTTCCGACAGACGCCAGGATTACCGGGCCTGATGCAGGGTCGGCGACAGAGATTTTTTCAATTCGTTCGCCGTCAGCATTGTAGTAATAGATGGCCGTATCGTCAGCCGCCATATATTTGTAGTCGCTGCAGCCCGGATCCGTGGTCGTGTCCAGTGTGCGCGTTGCGCCGCCGTTCAACGGTTTCCGGCGCAACAAATAGGTCGCGTCGGCTGCCTGGGCGTTGGCCGCAATGATATCCGGTCCGGGAGGGCAATAGTCGCCCCAATAGAGCATCGAACCACCGATCGTCCAGTCCATGAGTGACTCATCGATCACGATATCAGGTGTCGCCGACGGGGCTTGAGGCTCCGAGAAGTGAGCGGATGCCCGCTCAAGTGGGGTCAGAGATAGTGCAATCAGTGCAAGTATAATCCATATACCCATCCGAGCAGGTCGCTTTGCCATATGCCATTTTCCTTGTCTCGATGCTGTAATGGTGCAAGATATCAGATGTGGGGATCATGCGATACATCCGTAATGTCCCATCATAGGACAGAGTTGCAGATGCCGTAAGTGGATATCTCCCTTTGGTTTTCGGGTGGCTACGATGTTGAGTTGGAATCTGATAGGTATCAGCCAGAAGTACCGGAAGGGGTTAGGCATCAGATCCGATGAACCGACCATGGACGAAGCGCATGAAAGCGTCCACGATGAATTGTGCCTATGTGAGGGGTGGTCAGTTTTTTGGTTCTCCAGGATTCCAGGAGGTTGACAGAGAGCAATCAATCCCCTGCGCGAAGAGAGATTCCTGGCTTCGCGCTGCTTCGCACCTAGGACGCGCCAACGCCATCCTTATTATATTCCATCGCACGCCCCTCACCGTAGTCGCCAGACGGAACCTGTCGCGGCTGCCTGCGATCACCGCGGCTCTGCCACAGCTCGACAGTGATGACCAGCGCGAAGCCACTGGCATAGAGTAGCATGAAGGGTACAGACCACCACTTGCCCAGGCTGATGGCGTAAGCGGCGAGACTGATCGCATAGGCCATTAGCGCCAATTCGCCTAGCAGCATGGGATCCAGCGGCAGACGATAGCGAGTGAGCTTCCATTGATCACCAGTCTGCGCAACGTCAAACTTAGGCGTGCGCAAGAACTCGCCACCCTGGGTGCGCAAGCCCTGCCAGACAGCACGCGTATTGTTGAGACAGATGCCGGTACCAAGCAACATGAGGATCGGCAGATAGAGAAAGTTCCGCCACCAACGATCCCGGTGCAACCGCAATTGAGCCGAGGCAAAGAGAATCGGCGGGCCAATGGTCGCCAGACTCAGCGCCGTCAACGGGGCCGCCGGATCGATACCCAGCAGCATCAGCGGCCCGGCAATGAGAAGGAGCATTAACAGTAGTGGATGCAGAAGATAGCTGCCCAGGTGAAAGAGCCCGAAGCATCGAGTCAGCAGCGGACGGTCGCTATGCCAGACACGCTTACCCAGCTTGGCCAGGGTCTGAATGCTGCCTTTTGCCCACCGAAATTGCTGCCGCTTGAACGCCGATAACTGAGGTGGAATCTCGGCCGGCGCAGTGATGCCGTTGACATACGTCGGCTTCCAGCCCACCATCTGCGCTCGATAGCTCAGATCCAAATCTTCGCAAAGTGTATCCGCCTGCCAACCGCCTACCATGGGGTCTGTAATGCAATCGCGTCGCCAGATACCAGCCGATCCATTGAAGCCAAAGTAGAAACCATTTGCTTGACGCCCTTCCTGTTCAATCGCAAAGTGTCCATCCAGCGCAAGTGCTTGGCTGGCTGTCAAGAGGGAATAATCGCGGTTGAGATGATCCCATCGACCTTGCACAAAGCCCACCTGTCGGTTGTCCTCGCCCAGGAAATAAGGGACTGCCTGGCGTAGGAAGTCGGGTGGAGGCAGAAAATCTGCATCAAAGATGGCCACATACGGGTGTTGAACAGCCGGGAGGGCATGGTCAAGTGCGCCTGCCTTATAGCCGGCCCGATCGGTGCGGTGGACGACCTGGATGTTGACATCCAACTGCTGCCAATGGGCGACGCGCTGTTGGACCAACAGCAACGTCTCGTCAGTCGAATCGTCCAGGACCTGTATCTGAAGCCGTTGCTTGGGATAGTCCTGATTCACGCAGGCATCGATCAGTCGTTCGATGACATATTTCTCGTTGTAGATAGGCAGTTGAATGGTAACGCCTGGCAAGTCGTCATCAGATGCAAGAGGGCCGGGCCGTGGCATTCCTCTTGGCTTCGCCCTCAACAGACGCCTCACGCTGACAGTCAACCAGAGTGCATGCAGGCCGTAAAAGGCCAGCCCGAGAACCCCGACAGCGTAGATAAATTGCAGCGCTATGGCAGCGATTGAATACATTATGGTTCATCCGATCTGTTCGTCGGTCCGCCCGCTAGTTCGTGGGAGCGTGAATACCACGACAGAAACCCAGCACCTCTACCACTGGCAGGAATGATACGCTGTATGGGGAATTCCCACCGGGATTCACTAGTCAATAAAAACTGGCTGACGTACGAGCCGTCAGCCAGTTTTTCCGGTAAGTTCAAAGACAATCGATAGACGGTGAATGTCCGGCAGGTCCGACCAAATTGTCGGCATCTGCCATCCTCTCACCATCTGCTGATCACCCGATTCTACTCTTCTTCCTCTTCGCGCTGCATCTGAGCCACAACCTCGTCCATGAGATGGCTCGGCAGTGGATCGTAGTGGTCAAACTCAATCGTGTAGATGCCACGGCCCTGGGTCATGGAGCGCAGATCGGTCCCGTAGCGCAGAATCTCCGCTAAGGGCACCATCGCCTTGATGACGGTACGATTGTTGCGCTGTTCCATGCCCAACACGCGGCCACGACGGGTATTAAAATCACCCATGATGTCGCCCATGTACTCGTCCGGGATGGTCACCTCAATCACGTAGATCGGTTCAAGCAGAACCGGACCCGCTTGCTGCATGGCAGCCTTGAAGGACTCTCGTCCGGCAGTCTGGAAGGCGATATCCTTGGAATCGACCGGGTGCTCCTTGCCGTCATAGACAGCCGCCCTGACGTCAACCACAGGGAAGCCGGCAATCACGCCGGTTTCCAGAACCTGCCGAATGCCCTTCTCGATGGAAGGAAGGAAGACCTGGCTAATGGAACCGCCGAAAATCTCACTTGCATACTCGAATCCGGAGCCACGCTCGGTCGGCACGACACGCATGTGAACTTCAGCAAACTGGCCCGCGCCGCCCGTCTGTTTTTTGTGACGGTACTGAGCTTTGCCTTCTCTGGTGATCGTCTCCTGATAGGGGACCTTGGGCACCTTCACATCAACATTTACCCCATACTTACTTTCCATCCTACGAATGTTGACATCGACATGCACATCACCCATGCCTTGCAGAACGGTCTGTTTGGTGGCGGAGATGGTCTGAACCTGAATGGTCGGATCTTCTTCGGTCAGCGAATGCAATGCCTGGCCCATTTTGGCGCTGTCTGCCTTGGTTGCCGGAGAAACCGCAACCGAAAAGAGCGGCCGAGGGAAGAACGGCGGCGCCACAACAATGCCGCTCCCGGCGGTCGTCAGGGTATCACCGGTCTTCACATCGTCCAGTTTGGTAACGACGCCGATGTCCCCGGCCACCAGTTCATCGACCGGTTGCAACTCCTTACCGAGGACGTGGAAGAGATTAGCAATTCGAAAACTCTCGCCGGTGCGTGGATTGGCCAGCTGCGAATCTCGCTTGATCGTGCCTGAGAAGACACGGACATAGTTCATGCGACCCACAAATCGGTCGATGATGGTCTTGAAAACAACCGCTGCCACCGGACCGGCAGGATCAGAGGTCAGTTCAATCGGTTCGCCGTTTTGGGTCGCGCCGATGGAACGTTCCGAAGGGTTAGGCACATAACGCATCATGGCCTTCTCAAGGCGATCAAGACCGATGTCGCCGAGGGCTGTTCCACAGTAGACGGGGATGATTGCTCGGCTACGCACACCGCGATGTAGGCCGCGACGCACTTCTTCGGGCGTCAATTCTTCGCCCTCAAAGTACTTCATAATGAGTTCGTCATCTGCTTCGGCTGCAGCTTCGATCAAGGCCAGGCGGGCGTTTTCGACCGCTTCGACCATATCGGCGGGGATCGGCGCTTCCTTGCCTTCTGGGCCGATGAAAGCCTTCATACTCACCAGACTGATGACGCCCTTGAACTCTTCGCCTTGGCCGATCGGCATCTGGAAGGGAACGATGTTGCCGTCCAAGAAGGTCTCGGTCAGGCTTTCAACAGCTTTGCCGAAATCAGCATTCTCGCGTCCCATGCGATTGACGAAGAAGATCGTCGGCTTATCCAGATCTCGCAGGCGATCCCAGGCCAATTCGGTACCGACCTCGACACCGGCCACCGCATCTACCAGCACCAGGCCGGCTTCAGCGACGTGCAATGCGCTATTGACCTCGCCGATGAAATCGACGTATCCTGGTGTATCGATCAGGTTGATCCGTGCAGAATCAGTTTCGAACGGTACAACGGAAAGGTTGATTGATATGCCACGGCGCTGCTCTTCCGCATCCCAATCTGAGATGGTTGAGCCGTCTTCAACACGACCCATGCGGTTGCTGGCGCCCGCACGAAAGACCAACGCCTCCGCAATCGTCGTCTTGCCCGAGCCGCCGTGGCCCAATACAGCCACGTTGTGGATTTGATCAGTACCGAATTTTGCCATGCTTCCCCCTAAGTCAGAGTGATAGTTACGATAAATTCAATGCCTACCGCGAAAGTGGCTAGAGATGACTATCTATGGTTCGGTGTTTTGGACCTCAATTATATCCTACTCGACCGAATTGGGTATAACATGACTAGTCCCGGTTTCAGCTCCTCTGGTAGTCGTACACGATTTTGTCACGCAGTCGACATCTTTGGTATGATGCGCCCATGTCACAGTATGAAAAACATGTCTTTGTCTGCACATATGGTCCTTACTGTTGGTTCGATGGCGACACGGATAGCCTGTTTAGCCGCCTGAAACGGCGCGTCGTTGAGGCAGGTCTGCGAGACACCATTCGCATCAACCGTTCCGGCTGCCTCAACCACTGCGGTCATGGCCCCGTTATCGTCGTCTATCCTGAGGGTGTCTGGTATGGAGGCGTCCAGCCGGAGGATATTGACGAAATCTTCGACCGACATCTCTGTCACGACCAACCGGTAGAACGATTGCGGCTCAAGCTTCCTCCGGGGAACAACAAACAGACCAAGCACTATCCGCCGCCCGTTCACGGCATCAAGCGGGTCGAGAAGTCGCTTGATGAGCAACGGCAAACAGCTTATGAGGCTGTACGGCGTGAAGTGCAGGAATCGGGCGACTTGACCCTGGGCAATGCTCAGTCCACTGAAGAAGCATAGAGTTCGGCGTTCGCCCGACGCGCAAGTATGCTCGATTTCCGCCGGTCTCCAGCCGCGCCGATGGCCCGCTGATCTTTCCAGACCGATCATAGACACGGACAGCTAAACTTGAGCGACAACTCGTCACCAAAGCCTGAGTCCAAAACCAGCCAGAATGATGCGGCAGAGTTCCGCCTGCTGCTGATATCCCATGCGGAAGAGATGCAGATTCGTTACACGAACCTCGTTAGCTCAGACAGCGGATTGACCGCAGTCGGCTGGCAGCAGACCGACATCCTGGCAGAATGGCTGCGCGTCCACTATCGAATCCACGCGCTTATCAGCGCGCCGGAACTCCGCAATCGACTCACGGCTCAACGGGTTGGACAGAGTATCGGGCTGCCCGTCACTGTCCAGCCGACCTTGTCCGAACTGACGGATACGGCTGCCCGGCACCCCACCTCCGATGTGGCCCCCCGCCAGGACCGTGAGGAAGCACACGACGGAAACGGCATCACACCCTGTATGCACTTGCAGCACGTGCTTCAGCCTCTGATCGAAAAATATCGGGGAGAGACGGTCGCAATATTTATGGGGAGTGAGACCATCGCATCGGTCCTGAATTGCCTATTTGGCGCCGAGGGGCTGCATCTGTTGCTCATGCACACAAGCGTCTCTGAGTTGCGATTCAGGGACGGTCGGTGGTATGTCGTATACATCAACAGGCGTGAACACCTGCCCGAAAGCGTTCCCGACGACATACCTCCGAAACTCGAAGTTGAAGAAAAGCCCGAAACGCCCGAAGACCTCTCGTTGTTGTCCCAGATCTACAATCAAGACGTGGCTGCCTTCATCGCCATGGATGACAGTGTACGGCTCAAGCGCTATGACGATCTGATTGCATTCATTGATATTGAGCCGGGAAGCAGAGTGCTGGATGTCGGTACAGGCACGGGGTTGCTGGCGCTGGCACTAGCTGAATCATGCGATGCAACAGTGGTCGGCATTGACATCAGTCCGGCCATGCTGGAACGGGCGGAGTTCTTCCGCTTGAACAGTACAGCGGAGATCGCCCGCCGCGTCGACTTCCGGTTGGCAGCGGCCCAGGCATTGCCGTTTGCGAGACAGAAGTTTGATGCAGCCGTCTGTCGCATGACATTGCACCTCAATCGCAAGCCGGAGCGAGTGCTACGAGAGCTTTGGCGCGTGCTCCGACCAGGCGGCGTCCTAATCATCGCGGATCTGCTGAGTACCGATGATCCCGTTCGACGTGCAACGCAGAACGCCATCGAGGAACGGCGCAATCCCTCGCATGTGGCCGCACACTCAGTCTCCCAATATCGAGAGATGGTCGAAAAGGCCGGTTTCGTCGCTGAAGCCGAAGAGATCGCCGTTTTCAGCCGAAATCTAGAGGACTGGCTGGCTGAGCTGGCAGCCGAACCCGCCAACGGGGCGGTCGTTCGTGAAATGATCGAGGCCAGCCTCGAGACCGATGCCGCCGGCATCAATGCCAGACGACACGGTGATGATCTCCTGTTCGACCAGCGTCTCGTCTACCTTCGCGCTGTAAAACCAGCCGAACAAGAATGAACGGCTCTTTCAGGTACCGCGTGATGGACGATATAAAGACAGGGGCGTCAGGTGATTTCGACCTGACGCCCCTGTCTTTATTTGAACCAAGTTACCCGTTCGATCTCCGTAAGTTGCGAAGCCCTACCTGCGACTCTATCGATACAACTCTCGCATGATGATCATTTTCTGAATCTGAGTCGTGCCTTCATAGATCTGATAGATCTTTGCATCGCGCATCAGCTTCTCAACCGGATACTCTCGGCTATAGCCGTTGCCGCCGAAGACCTGTACAGCGTCCGTAGCGTTCTGCATGGCCGCATCGGCGCAGAAGGCCTTGGCCACTGCCGCTTCCATCGTATTTCGCTTGCCGTTGTCGACAAGCCAGGCCGACCGCCATGCCAGCTGTCGCGCGGCTTCAAAACGGATCTTCATATCAGCTAGAATGAAACCAACGCCCTGAAATCTGGCAATAGGTTGGCCGAACGCATGACGTTCGCCCGCATACTTGACTGCCTCATCGAGCGCCCGCCGGGCCACGCCGGTTGCGGCAGCGGCCACCGGGGGACGGCTCTTGTCGAAGACGCCCATGCCAATCATGAAGCCGTCTCCTTCGCGACCGAGCATGTTTTCTGCCGGAACCTCGACATCCTCGAAGAAGACCATCGATGTTTGAGCTGCATGTTGCCCCATCTTCTCCAGCGGCTTGCTGGTCGAAACGCCGCCAAAGGCCCGCTCGACGATGAAACAACTCATCCCTTTGTGCCCAGCTTCCGGATCGGTCTTGGCAAAGACAGTAAAATAGTCCGCAACAGGGCCATCGGTGATCCACGTTTTTGCCCCGTTGAGGATGTAGTTGTCACCCTTCTTGACGGCGGTTGTCTTGATGCCGGAGACGTCCGATCCGGCATCCGGCTCGGTCATACAATAGGACATGATCTTGCCGTCCTCTGTCAGGCGCGGGAAATAGCGAGCCATCTGGTCTTCACTTCCCGCCAAGAGAATGGGCAAAACAGCCAGCTGATTGAGCATCAACGCGGTCTGAATACCCGAGCAGGCGTAGGCGAATTCCTCTCCGACAATACATTCCTCAAAGACTGAGGCCCCCAATCCGCCATACTCCTCGGGGATGTTGAGGTTGACCATGCCAATCTCTGCAGCCTTGTCAAATATATCCCGTGGCCACTCTCCACTCTGGTCATAGTGCTCCGCTCTGGGCAGGATCTCTTTGGCAGCAAACTCGCGTGCTAGATTCTGCAACATCTTGTGATCTTCACTCAGTTCGAAGTTGATGCCGCCACTTACGTCGTCCATTTCATTCACCATGCTTCCTTTGCTTGAATACCTTCAACGCCGCCTCGACATGGAGATCAGATTCCCCGCAAGAGGGCGGCAGATTATAGCTAGAGGTTTGACCATATTGAAGCGATGACTTATTCTGGCACTGTTGTCACCATGTTGACTGCCCGAAATCATACATCAGGAAAGTGATAAAAAATGCTGGAATCATCGTTTCTATACCGGGAGATCCACGAGCAACCGCAGGTGCTGGCAAGCATGCTTGCACAGGAAAAGGATGCAGTGGCTGCGCTGAGCGCTGAGATTCAGCGCCGGCAGATCGACTACGTGGTAATTGCCGCAAGAGGAACAAGCGACAATGCCGGACGCTATGCTCAGTACTTGCTCGGCGCTGCCAACCGCTTGCCGGTCGCCCTGGCGACGCCCAGCCTCTTCACCATCTACAACCAGGTTCCTCGCTTTCGCAATGCGCTCGTGCTCGGCATCAGCCAGAGCGGCAAGAGTCCGGACATCGTCGGTGTGGTGGCCGAGGCACGGCGTCAAGGAGCTTTGACCGCGGCCATCACAAACGATGCCGAATCAGACTTGGCTCAACAGGCTGACTATATCATCCGCCTGCATGCCGGCAACGAGCGTTCAGTGGCTGCGACCAAGACCTATACCAGCTCTCTGCTGGCGATTTCAATGTTGAGTTCGTCGCTGGCTGCCGACGAACAGATGTGGGAAGAGTTGGCGCTGATCCCAGGCAAGGTGAGTGAGATCCTGTCGATCAATGAAGAAGTCTCACGCGTGGCTGAACGCTATCGCTACATGCGTGACTGCGTGGTGATTGGACGGGGCTACAACTACGCTACGGCCTTTGAACTGGCGCTCAAGCTCAAGGAACTGACATACACAATTGCGGAGCCCTACAGTTCGGCCGATTTTCTGCACGGTCCGCTCGCACTGATCGAGCATGGGTTCCCGGCGATTGTTTTTGCGCCAAGCGGCGTCATGTTGCCTGAGATGCAGGCCTTCATCGAAGTGCTTCGACAGCGCGAGGCCGAACCCGTCATTATCAGCGACGACGAAACAACGCTGGCAATGGCGCGGAAACGTCTGCCATTGAAAGCCTCAACGGCAGAGTGGCTTTCGCCCCTTACATCGATTGTGCCTGGCCAGCTCTTAGCAATGCATCTTGCCAATGCCAGAGACTACGATCCGGACCATCCTCGTGGGCTTCGAAAAGTAACGGAGACCCGGTAACAGGAATTGCTGACCCCGTCGAAAAGAATTCACCAAGGCACGGAGGAGACACAGAGACCACGGAGGAAAAGCAGAAAAAGGTGCTCGTCTTCTGCCACTATCTGCGCCCATCTGCGGCTCAATTTGGTTTTTCAGAAAAGTCATTGATCCAAGGCCAATGCAGAAAAATAGCTATCCACGAAGGAACAGAAAGGGCCACGAAGATTCACGAACGACAACCATTACTTCGTGTTTATTCGTGCTCTTCGTGGATCATTATCTCCGTGGAATGGCCCAAAAGGGCAGACGAATATTCCCATCTTCGTCTGCCTTCGTGCTCTTCGTGGATCGCTTTTCAGTCGATCGTCATGCAAGCTCAACCCAGCGGGCATGCGTGAGCTTGATCAGCTCAACGACCGGCAGTTCGATGTTCGCTCCACGCGCACCGGCACTGACGGCAATCGTTTCGTAGCCCTGTGCACGTTCGTCAACATAGATGTCAAAGCCTTTGTTGATCAGTGCCAACGGGCTGATGCCGCCGGTCTGCAACTTTGTCAGCTGCTCCGCCTGTGTGTGCTCAGCCATCTTGATCTTCTTTGCGCCCACGGCCTTGGCAAGCGCCTTAAGATTGAGCGTCGCCGGCCCCGGCACGACCACAAGAAGAGGTTTGCTGCGCGGTTGATCGGTCACGGCGACCAGCGTCTTGAAGACCTGATCGGGCGGCAAGCCGATGGCCTGTGCGACTTCGACGGCCGAGTGGACGCCGGCGTCGTAGTCGTACACGTGGGTCGTGTAGGCAACGCCCTTGCTGTCCAGCAAACGCGTCACATTGTTTTTGAACTGCGTGTTATTGGCGGACATGTGAGTATTTCTCCATGGATCTGACTCAGTGGATTGACCAGGTTGCGACATATTTCCGCACACTGAATCCTCGACCTGCAGATCTTGTTCTGGGGGTATTCGTTTGCATCGGCCTTCTTCTGTTAGCAAGCTGGGTTGCCGGCAGAGCGCAGCTGCGAAGACGTAGCGAACGCTTTCTCACATATCTGGACGATAGCACTGCTGCCGATGCCGAGATCGCGAAACCCCTCTCTTCCGGCGGGTTCGAAACCACACTGCGCCCAGCGCCCGAGCCCTTTGACTTCTGCTTCGTTCGCTATCGAACCCGCGCCAAGTTCAATCCACTGGCCTGGTTACTGCAACTAATCGCTCCATCGCCCGAGCAGCTTGAAATCCGGGCGATGCTGCCGTCTCCTCCCGGCTCCGAGCTTGTCTGGATACGCGGTCAACTGCCTCCTACAGCCCTCGGCCTTCACCCCAGCCGCGACCTTTGGACGCGTCATCGCCTGGACACTGTTGATGCTGAGTACTCGACCAGAGGCGATGCCACCAATGCCGTCCAGCATGCGTTTAGCGAACTTCAGAACCGCTTCGGCCCCTTCCTGGTTCACATTGTAGTACGTGCCGATGTTGCCTATACGGAGACGACCCAGTCTGAGCTTCTCGCCGGCGTCGCTGAGCCCCACGTCACTGTGACGCTCAGCACGGCCCGTCTTGACCCGGCGCAGACACCGGTCCTCATCGCGTTGGTTCGCAGCCTGGGCCGCGCCGCACGGATAGATTGAGCGGCGTATTGCAGCGGTCGCTCAAAGCAAACAGGGGGATGGGCAAATGCCCATCCCCCTGTTTGCTGGCCCAAACTATTGACGCCTATTGTGGGAAGAAAGCATGGATATTCAGATCGGTGGTCTGAATAATCGGCAGTAGTTGATTGACGAGGTCCATGAGTGCCTCTGTGTCACCCTCGCCCCCGAGGTTGCCTGACTGCACCAGCAGGTCGAGCAGATTGTTGATCTTGCCGTCACTCCAACTGAGTGACGGAAGGGCGCTATCATTGACCATGATCGTCACACCATCGGGTCCGGTGGCAATCGTTGCCTCGGCGATGCCCGCTGCGGCAAGGCCTTCAAGCAAGGTCGGCGGCAGTTCTAGAGCATCCATTGGTTGCCCGGTCAGCGCCTGCCACTCGTCCTGGCTCAAGCCGGCCAGACTCCACGTGCCGTCGGCTGCATAGGAAATGGGAATATTGATCAGCGGCGGCGCTTCAACGGCGCTCAAGAATTCATCCTGAGCAGCCTGGGTATCAGCGGCGGCTGTAGACTCGGCATAGAGGGGAGCAATCTCCACACCTTCGGCCGCCGGAAGACGCAGGACCGCGGCGAAACCGAGGTTAGTCAGCATCGGCAGCAGCTGTTCCAACTCGGCCGCCTCGGGGCTCACTGCGCCTGCCACGCCCATCAATGATGATAGGCTCTCATCATTCCAGGACAAAGAGGGCATCTCAAGGCCGTTGACGAGAATGTCGAGGCCGTCGGAACGATTATTGACCTGGATGTTCTGAACACCAAAGGACTGGAGCTGGCTCACAATATCCGGCCCCAGTACCAATTGGTCTGCAACTTCAGGCGGAACGATGCCGCTGAACTGGCTCAGGGGAATACCGCCAATGGCCGGCTCACCCGCAGCGTCATAGTCGATAATTATGGCCGGCAGATCGACAACCATTTCCGCCTCACCTGCGCCAGCCAGTACTTCTCCCGAACCGGCGCGTGGCGCACAGCCTGCGAGCAATGCCATCGAAAGAACAATAAACAGCGTCAACAACCAGGTATATCGTGTATTGCGCATCTAGTTTTCTCCTGAATCGTTAGTGAATATGTTGTGGATGTCCCGCAAGCGTACGATGCCGATCTGACTCTTCTCGCCAGCGAATCTTCGTGGTAAGAAGCCGGGTTCGAGAGATTTCGAGCAATCCTGATTGAACGGCAACTGCACTACAAGATAGGTGCAAGCAAGATAGGTGCAAGTACATTGTGGTCGCCGATCAAGTATGCCAGAGGATTCGATGTCTATTATACATTTGTGTGGAGATGCTGTCTAGCAGAATCTAAGACTCCTTATTGCCCTTGCTAAACTGACATTTCTACGAGATCAATAGGGTTCTGGCCGCCGAGATTTGGCGATTGAGAGATTGTGGACTAGTCAGGAATCTCCCAATATGAGGCCGAAGGCCAAAATGTCACATTTCCAGACCCGCCCTACCACATGGGATACTGTTGGGCCCCGGTTTCTTGGCTATCTTCTCTCGTGCTGTATAATCCAACGGCTCCTCTGACAGGAAGTGTTGTGGTTCAGTGACAATCTGATGATGGCCTACGAAAGCTCTGGTGATTGCATGAATGAAAGTGGTGACTCTCGCTGGTTCGAGGGAGGACGTGCCCGCACGGTCCATGGCGATCGTGTACTGCTACTGACGTCGGATCAGAAGCGCTACCTGATCACGCTCTCCCCGCCCAATAGCCTGCACACGCACCAGGGTATCTATCATCACGCCGACCTGATTGATCTACCGCTGGGCAGCATTGTCAAGAGCCACCAGGGCCAAGAGTCGCTGATCATGGAACCGTCTTTGGGCGATCTGATCAAGCATATCAAGCGCGCCACCCAAATTATCTATCCAAAAGATGCCGCCTATCTGGTTCATCGCATGAACCTGCGTGCGGGCAGCCGTGTGGTGGAGGCAGGAACCGGCAGCGGTGGATTGACCATCGCGCTGGCCTGGGCCGTTGCGCCAACAGGTCGCGTCTACACCTATGAAGCCCGCCAGGAAAACTACCAGCAAGCTCGCCGTAACCTCGAACGGGTTGACCTGCTCTCCCATGTGACCATGTACCAGCGCTCGATCCGTGACGGCTTTGAGGAGACGGACGCTGACGCCCTCTTTCTGGATGTCCGCCATCCCTGGGACTTCCTGCCTCAAGTCCAGAAGGCACTGCACAGCGGGGGCTTTTTTGCCAGTCTCGTGCCGACCACGAATCAGGTTTCTCAGTTGTTGGAAGCGTTGGAAGCCGATGCGTTTGCGGATATCGGCGTCGAGGAGCTGCTGTTGCGCCGCTACAAGCCGGTACCGGAGCGTCTGCGCCCTGAGGATGAAATGGTGGCCCACACGGGATATCTAGTCTTTGCCCGCTCGATTGCCGATCGACTCGACCCCGACCGCTGGCAAACCAAGGAGAGAAGGCGCTATCGGGCACGCCTGAATGCCCAGGCGGAGATGGCCGAACGCGAACGAATTCAGGCCGAGGAGAACGCGGTAACCGGCCGTAAATACCCGCCAATGCCGTTGCCATAAGACCTGAGATCACCGCGTAGGGACAAGGCTCAGACCTGTTCACGCTCCGGCGGCACCCTGCTGCCGCGCCATTTTCTTCTCAAAAAACGCTCCGCCGATACAATCACCAAGAGGGCCACTGCGGCGCCGGCTGCATCGGTAGCGATATCCCGAAGGTCCGGATGCCTGCCCGGTACGAAGCCCTGGTGCAATTCGTCGCTGACGGCGTAAACAATCGTTGCGCCCCACGCCGGCAGGGCCGCCCGCCGCATCGACGGCCATTGTCGGCGGATCCCCCAATAAAATGCCACAGCCAACGCCCCGTACTCAACGAAATGTGCAACCCACGAGGCATAGGCATCTGCATAGGGCAGAAGCCACTCGATGCGATCGAGCAGCAGCCCTTCGCCCAACAGATCACGGACAAAGGCAGAGACCCACGCAGGTCCGCCAAAATCGGGTTCGCTACTGAACAGAAAGATCATGGCCATGAGCGCCACAGCCGGCGACCAATTGTTGATCAACGCCTGAATATTCAACCCGATTGTGTGCGCAACCAGAGGCGGCGCTTGTTCAGTCCGCTCCTTTTTTCCCCTATCTTTAGACATTATTTTCTGCGAACCCTTCATAAAAACGCACCAGATTTCGCCCCAGCTTGGCCCAATCGTACTGGCTGGTCAGGTGTTGGCGTGCAGATTGGACCATCGCCTCCTGTCGGAGTCGGTCACCCAGCAGGGCATATGCGGCCTCCGCAAACTCCTCGGGAGAGGCCCCGGCGTCAATGAGTTGAGCGGATCCGTTGGCGCCATAGGCGACCTGTTCGCCGACTGCGCTGGCAACGACAGGAACACCGTTGAGCAGCGTGGTGGCCAGGCGCACGCTACATTTGGCTTGCTGCAGCGGCTCTTCCTGGGCCGGGAAAATAGCGCAATCGCTCTCTCGATAAAGCTGATCAATCGTTGCCCGATCCACGTGGCCAAGCCAGGACACCCGCGCCTCCTTGTCCTGGCTGACGGCAGTTAGAGCTTGCTGGTAGGCCGACTCCCGGCCAGATTGCAGGGCATTGCCTGCGACGGCCAGTCTGCACTGCGGCGCAAGCATCGATAAGGCGCGCCAGAATCGGGCCAGCCACTCAGGCGAGATTTCCACGAAGCGTGTGAAGAAGAGTATCAGATGCTCTTTTTCTTCGTTGTCCAACACGCCGATTTCGACACTGCTTTCCATCCTGCCGTTCTGTGCGCTCCTCATCGTGCCGGCAGGTGCTGTCGGCGGTTCCACACCATTGGGCAGATAGAGAACGGGCGTCTCCGGTACGTAGTCCTGGGCTCGCTCAACCAGCCAGCGGCTGGCAGCAGTGATGCCGTCTGCGTGACGAATGCCCCACTCCTCCTGCCAATTCAAGAATTTTGAAGTGACCGCCGAATAACCGTTGATCGATTCCCAGGCCTGCTCCCAGATCGTCAATGTCAAGCAGAAGCGCCGGGAAATTGCCCTGCCTTGTTCGACGCCTCTGCCAGTGCCACCACTGGACCAATCCGGCATAGGCCCGCGGTTTGACAATGTGGATAATATCGGGCTGCATCTGGTTGATTTCGCGCAGCAAACGCCGCCAAATCAGAGGCAAGCCGCCCGCGGTATCCACCTGAACGATCTGCACCCCGGCATGTTCAGAGCGCGTGTTTCCATCCTCAGGCGTGTCCCATGGCGGCACGACGATGGTGGCACGGTGCCCTGCGCTGACAATCTGCTCTGCCATTGGCAGGGTGCGCGCCCAAACCGTCGTCTTCTGGCCCAGACCGAATGGGGCGACATAGACGATGTTCATCGAAGCACTAATCCGTAGAAATATCTGCCGGCCAATCGTAGACGCGTTGGCGCAGTGTCGACCAGACCTCATGTTCGAGATCAGCCGGATAGAGCAGACGGTATCGCTCTACCAACTGAGGCGCATACCAACGGTAGATGACCACCAGGGATACGGCCTGTCCGATCCAGGTTTCGCCGCTGATCTGCGGCGCAAGCAATGTTCGTTCGAGCGCCGCCCGCTGGTTCTTACTCAAATAGGTGTTGAGATGGATTGTCCGGGCCGGGCGAGCGATGCCGTTGAGGGCTAGCATCATATCGATGACGATGGCCCGCAGCCCGGCCAGACACTCGATGGCCAGCAGATTTTCATCATTGTTCGTTGCGGGAGCCGTAGGCGTATTCTGCCGGCGCTCATCGCTCAACAGGTCAGAGAGATGACGAAGCTGATGCCAGAATGAGACCAGCATCTGGTTGACGTCATCGGGATCGGGTACGAAAAGCGGGTCCGGCCATACGCGGCCACTCGTTGATGCAGACATGCGCGCAATTATAGCATAGCGTACCGCTGAGAGGTTTCCTGGAGAAAGCCAATTCCGGAAGCGAAAGCCTGACGTTGTGAAAATGGGCACGATCATCACACATCAAATAGGGTGGAGAGTGGTACAATAGGCGTTAAGCCGTACGAGAACTATCAAATGTGAAACGAGGACCCATGAAAAACTCTGATCCGTTTTCGGATTTAATTCGCTCGCTGGAAGAAGACCTGAAACGCTCCGGTCAGGAGCCGCCCGATTCCGATGCCCCGAACGGCAGCTATCAACGACCTCAAGGCAACCCTCGACGCTGGCTCTGGGTGCTGATTCCGATTCTCCTTTTCATGTTTTTCAATCGCATCCTGGGCTTCTATACTGATTTCATCTGGTATGACAGCCTCGGTTTTTCGACTGTGTTCACGACGCGTATCTGGGCCTCCCTTCTGCTCTTCCTGGCCGGCGCGCTGATCTTCTGGCTCTTTTTCGCCGTCAACCTGTGGATAATGAGGCGGATTGAACCGGATGGTTTGATCGACACGCCGGTAGAGCAAGTAGCGTCAGCCTTTGGCGTTCGCATCATGCCGGTAATGCTCTCAATCGGCGCAGTGCTCGCGGCCTTCATGGGTTTGACCGCCGCTGCCGCCTGGGAGGAGATCCTGCTCTTCCTCAACCAGTCCGACTTTGGCCTGACCGATCCTCTATTCAATCGCGATGTGAGTTTCTTTCTATTCACATTGCCGGTCTGGCAACTGGCGCGCACCTGGATAATGTCGACCGTGATTCTGACGCTGATCGGCACGGCGCTGGTGAGCGGAATCGGCTGGCGGGGCTGGCAGATCCGCAAAGCCGTATTGGTCCACCTGGCCATCCTAGGAGCGCTGATTCTGGCGCTCTTTGCATGGCAATACCGACTGGATGCCCTTCAGTTGGTCTACAGCGCGCGTGGCGCAGTCTTCGGCGCAGGCTACACCGACGTTCGCGCCCAACTGCCTGCCTACAACATTCTCATCGTGATCACGCTGATCGCCGCCGTACTGCTGGTGGTGACAGCTCTTATGCGCCAAGCATGGCGGGCTATCGTGGTCGTTCTAGCCGTCTGGTTGGTTGCGGCCATCGTGGCTGGAAACATCTATCCAGGTCTCGTGCAGCGTTTCCAGGTCAGCCCCAACGAGCTCAATTTGGAACGGCCTTTCATTGAAAACAACATTGAATATACGCGCATCGCCTTTGGCCTGGATGAGATCGATGTACGGGACTATGACGCCTCTCAGACACTCACAGCCGAAGGAGTGCTCTCTGAGGCCCCGACAGTCAGCAACACGCGGCTTTGGGATTATCGTCCGTTGCTTCAGACCTACAATCAGGTTCAGGCATTGCGCCAGTATTATGAATTCAACGACATCGACATCGACCGATACACGATTGACGGCGAGCGCCGCCAGATCATGCTCGCCGCACGCGAGCTTGTACCGGAACGCCTGGCTGAAACGGCTCAGACCTGGGTGAATCGACGGCTGGTCTACACACATGGCTATGGCGTTGCCGCCTCGCCCGTCGCCCAGGTGACGCGGGACGGCCTCCCCGAATTCCTGCTCAAGGATCTGCCGACCCAAGGCGTTCTGGAAATAACACGTCCGCAGATCTACTTTGGCGAGCGGACCAACAACTATGTGATCGCCGACACACAGGAGCCGGAATTCGACTATCCGGACGGTGACGGCAATGTGACGACCCGTTTTGACGCCGGCACCGGCGTCAGCATGACATTCATGAATCGGCTTCTGTTTGCCCTTCGATTTGCCGACATCAACATTCTGCTCAACCAGGATATTGACGAAGAGAGCCAGTTGCTCTGGCGGCGTAACATCGCCGAACGCATCAGCGAGGTCGCCCCATTCCTGCGCTACGATGACGATCCTTACATCGTCGTCACGGAAAGCGGTGAGCTGTACTGGTATCTGGACGCCTACACGATCAGCAATCGCTTCCCCTATAGCGAACCCTACGGCAACATCAACTACATGCGCAACCCGATTAAGGTGGTTTTGAACGCCTATGACGGGACGATGACGTTCTATGTCGTCGATGAGTCCGAACCGATTGCAGCCGCCTATCGACAGATCTTCCCTTCACTCTTTAAGTCGTTTGCCGAAATGCCGGACGATTTGAAGGCCAATATTCGCTACCCGAATGACTTCTTCTCGGTTCAGGCTGACGTCTATCGCACCTATCACATGATCGACGCCAATGAGTTCTACAACAAGGAAGACGTCTGGGCGTGGCCTCAAGAGATCTTCGACAGCCAGCCAAGGCTGATTGAGCCCTATTACGTCTTGATGGAATTGCCGGAGACGGACGGCCTTGACTTCATTCAGATTCTGCCCTTTACACCAGCCAACCGCGAAAACATGATTGCTTGGTTGGCGGCCCAGAACGATCCGGACAAGTACGGAGAGATGGTCGTCTACGAGTTCGGCAAGGATTCGCTCTTCTTCGGTCCGCAGCAGATCGAAGCGCGTATCGATCAGGATCCCGTCATCAGCGCCCAGTTGAGCCTCTGGAACCAACAGGGGAGCAATGTAATCCGCGGCAACCTGCTGGTCATTCCTGTCGCCGAAAGCCTGCTCTATGTTGAGCCGCTCTACCTGCAGGCCGCCACAGGCAAAATTCCCGAATTGAAACGCGTGATCTTGGCAACGTCCGATCGTGTCGTGATGGCCGAAAATCTGGGGCTTGCCCTGGTTGAGCTATTCGGTGATCAGATTCTTGAAGATGCCAGCCTCGCTGACCTGGCCATCGCAGCCGGGCGGGAAGCTGTCGAGGCCGTGCTGGAGGGAAGCGAAACGACCGGAGTCGCGGGAACAGACGATGCAGATCTGGCAGCCGCATCGGTTGAAGAGTTGATTCTGCTGGCCAACAGCCAGTACGTCAGCGCCCAAGAGCACCTGCGTAACAGCGAATGGGCTGCATACGGCCTGCAAATGGATGCCCTGCAGGTGACCCTTGAGCAACTCATGCGCATCAGCGGCATTGAGATTGAGGCGCCAGAGGCAGAGCCACCAGTGGGTGACACATCAGAGATTGAGTCAGCGGAAACAGAGATACTTGAGATCGATGCAGAAGCCAGTGATGCAGCAAGTGATGCCGAAGTGATCGTTGAAGAGACGGCGCCTGAATCTGGGGTAACTGACGAGCAAGCGGAACCGGCTACAGAGACCGGCAACTAAGACCATCGATTCTTATCAGATTCTTATGCCTGTTTTACGTGCAACTAAGAAAATATGATCATACTATCGTAACCCGGAATTCGGTAGCCTGTTGATGCATCTCGGGACAGGTGCTTGGCTATCGGACCGGGTGTATGTCGAGCAGCTAACGTGCTGCCTGACCCGAATAGACATGATCGAGGAGTAATCGAATATGGACACAAAAGACTATCAGCTATTGCCTCGCGGTTCGAGGTCGGCCGAGCCACAGAGTCTAAAAACGTCGCTCTGGCAGAAAGTGACAGCGGCGACGGTTGCCACGCTACTACTGATATTGGCGGCGGCCTATGGACCGCAATTGCTGGACAGCAGCCCGGCAATTGCCACATCAAGCATGGTGCCGGCGACTGGCGGCGTTTCCGCTGCCGCGCCCCTTCCTTTACAGAACAGTGGCGCCAGCCTTTTCGCCGATCAAGAAACGCTGGCTGATCTCTATGAGTCAGTCAGTCCATCTGTGGTCAACATTCAGGTAGTGGCTGAGGTTGACAGGTCCGGCATCTTCCCATTCTCGTCGCCTGAGAGCGAGACACCACGACAGCAGGGTCAGGGATCTGGATTCATTTATGACAATGAAGGTCATATTGTTACCAACAACCATGTGGTCGAAGACTCGATCGAGATCACTGTGGTTTTCCACAATGGCTACTGGGCTGATGCCGCTGTCGTAGCCACGGACCCACAGGCCGATTTGGCCGTGTTGAAGGTGACGCCGCCTGAAGGCTTCGACTGGCGCCCACTGCCGCTTGCCAGTCCTGAAGACGTACGCGTGGGTCACATGGTCATTGCCATCGGCAATCCATTTGGGTTGGCGGGAACCATGACACGTGGGATTGTTAGCGCCGTGGGGCGCGGCATGCCGGTCGGCGACGACATGGCGAATGTTCGCTACACATTGCCGGATGTCATCCAAACCGATGCCGCCATCAACCCCGGCAACTCCGGAGGTCCGCTGCTGGATCTGAACGGTCGTGTCGTCGGCGTAAACTTCGCCATCAACTCGCCGGTACGCAGCAATTCAGGCGTTGGATTCGCCATTCCGGTCTCGATTGTTCAACGCGTAGTTCCAGAGCTGATCAAAGACGGCGCCTTTGAGTACGCCTACCTTGGCCTAAGCGGCACCTCGATTACACCCGATGTCGCCCGTCAGCTTGACATCCCCGGCAATCGCCTGGGCGTCTACGTCTCCGGTGTCGTTGAGGGCGGTCCGTCTGCCGCCGCCGGAATCATCGGTGGAAATCGGACGGTTCAGACCAGCACCGGTAATTTCAGTGTCGGCGGCGACATTGTTGTGGCAATTGACGATATGGCGGTTCGCAGCTTTGACGACCTGGTCAGTTTCCTCGTCACCCGAGCCGAAGTCGACCAGACCGTGACCCTCACCGTCATCCGGGACGGCATTGAGCAGGCAATCGATGTTGTGCTCGGCGAGCGACCTGGGCAGGCACGGCTCATTCGAACCAGTGAGCGCAGCAGCGACATCAATGCGAGAGCGGCGATTTCGATTGCAGTTGAGCATGCCACAGAGGAAGGCTTGCTCGACGGAGAGATCATTGAGAAGGTGAGCGCTCCCGGCACGGTCGGCGGAGAGGAAGTCTGGGTCGTCGAGCTTTCCGACGACAGCGAGACAATTACGGTGCTCGTGCGCAAGTCGGATGGGGAGATACTCGAACCTTAGACCGACTAGTATGGGCCGGCCCAAATAACCAGACAGTTACACCAGCGTACATGTACGAGTGCAAATAGCCTCTGGATATTTAGGCCACGCTGACGAATCAAGACAGACTACTGCGCTGTTCCATAGAATAGTGTGGTTCAAAACAAAGGGCGTGGCAAGCACTGATGCTTGCCACGCCCTTTCTCTATTCTTAACCAATCCCCTTTGGCCCAACGGGATCTCCTGAGGAGATTCAAGCCCATATCCATTTTTCCAGATCAAAATCGACTGTGATTGACCTAGTGTTTGGCGCGCATATCCCTGCTTCTCCGGCTCAGACCGATCATATGCGAAGACCAAAACACTGGTGTCGATGAACAGACTACCGGTCATAGAGATCCTCGCGCTTCCAGGTCCGCTCACCAGCCATGGGGCCAAGCTGCATCGGCGATTCAATGAAGGCATCTTCTTCTCTCCAAGATGTCAATTCCGCTCCAGACAGTTGTAGGGATTGCATGTGACGGCTCTGTGATCCGCTTCACACCCGGTCACCAGCCTGGATCACTGCTCATCGACAATCGCTGGTGCATACTCGTAAAGAGTTCAGGATTGAGGTCACGTTTGAATCTAGAATCGGCCCTAGACGTGGGGAAACGGTCTGAATCCAGGGAACCATCGGTCCAACAGAGCTGAATCAATTCATATACACTTAGGACGCAAGGACGAATTGGCGAGTGATGGACTCGGTGTGCCGGATGGCAAAACCCCATCCTCGACCAGAGAAAAGCGGAGGCTTGACCATGAAACTTTATCAGACGGCTCGGCCCATCTTGATTGCTACAATCAGCTTGATATTGGTTGGCGCTCTCTTTGTGGGGATCGTCAGCGCTCTCAGCCCGCAGAATGCCGGCGATACCAAGGTTTCTCTGGAGAACGTCCGGGCCTATACGCCGGCCCTCAGCACAGAGGATGTCAACTACGCCGTTGATGGCGGCGACCTATTCGTCGGCACGCCCGGCAACTGGGCTGAGATCAGTGCGCCAAACAATGTGATTGTCAATGCAGTGGCGATCGACCCACACCGCACCGACTCGATCTACATCGGCGCTGCCAATGAACTGACAGTCTACCGCACCGAGAATGCCGGCCGCACCTGGCTACGAATTCCGTTGACTGATGGTCTGCCCGGCAATCAGGTTGGCGGCGTGACCGACATCGCCATCGACGGTGTTCAGCGGTTGCTCTACGTAGGTACCGACAATGCAGGTCTCTTTCGCTTGCGCGATGTGGGCTCCGGCGTCAACCTAACCGGCCAGCTTCGTCTCGACGAACCGGTTGTCGAGGTAGCAGCCGACAGCAACGGATCCGGCCTGGCCTTCGTGCGCACCGATTCCAAACTCTATCGGGCAGAAGATTTCGGTCTGCGCTGGATCCAGGTCGAAAATCTACTGAGCGCTCCAACAGCCGTGGCCGTCGCAGACACAACGCCGGCCACCGTCTACGTCGGTACCGCAGATCGAGGTCTGCTGCGCAGCACCGATGGTCTGACCTGGGAACTGGCCAATGAGGGCCTTGGTCTCAATCCGGGCACGCGCCTGAGCATTGACGCCCTGGCCGTTGACCCTGCCCAGCCTGAGGTGCTCTATGTCGCCGCCAGCTATCTTTTCGGATCGACAACGGTTCATCAGTCGCCGGCGGGCATTTCCGTGAGCAAAGACGGCGCAGCAAGCTGGACCCAGTTGAGTGAGCGCACAGAGGTCGCCGTCGCCGAGTTGCTGCCAGTGGTGGGCGAGACCGGTAGCGCATTCGCCATCATGGCCAACAGCCGGACGCCAGTTGCCTTGGGCGGCGCAGCAGCCACCGTCGCTGCCAATGCCGACGCCATTGCCGAAGCGCAGGCGCAGGCGGCGCCGGCCTGGATGGACAGCGGTCTTGCCGCTTGGCTCGTTGCCGGACTGGCTGCGTTGGCCCTGCTCTTTGCCGCCGGCAGCGACATCGCCGGTCGGATGGGCGGCCTTCGCAAAGGGGCCCATCCTGGATCGGCCGCACGTTTGGTTGGACACAGACGCTAGCAGTGCCATAGAAGTCTGGCTTGTGGAGAAGCCAGACTTCTTTCCCGGCATACCATGTCGTTGGTCGGCTCGAGCGCTACCACAATAGAACAGACTGTGGAAGCAGCAATTATTGCCTCAGCTTTCCACCTTGCAAACAGGGTCGCCTGATCACCCAGGCGCCCCTGTTTTCTTCTGGTCAGACTTCGGCCCCCATGCTATACTTCGTCGCAGTCTAAGGAACAGCATTTTTCACTTCAGGACCAACAGATTTTAGGCGACACGATGCCATCTTCTCTCGACCGATCTGATCGTAGTGCCTTCGTCCCAGCGCAGCGCGTCCAGAGTTTCGGACAGACGGTTTTCGCCGAATTCACCGCCCTGGCCATCGAACACAGCGCGGTAAATCTGGGACAGGGATTCCCGAACTTTGCCGCCCCGGATTTCATCAAAGAGGCGGCCCAGGAAGCTATCGCGCGTGACCTGAATCAATATGCACGAGCCGCTGGGCACCCACGGCTGGTCAATGCCATTGCCGAAGTCTATAGCCCGCTCTTTGGCCGTCAACTGGATCCGCTCCAGGAGATCGTCGTGACCGTGGGTGCTACGGAAGGCATCTACGCCACCATCCAGGCCCTGGTCGATCCGGGCGACGAGGTCATCCTGATCGAGCCATTCTACGACAGCTATCCGGCTTCGGTCATCATGGCCGGCGGGACGCCGGTCTATGTGCCGTTGCGGCCGGCCGCCGATGCGACCCGGGCCGAGCAATGGCAACTGGACTTTGATGAGTTGGCGGCCGCTTTCAGCGCCAGGACGCGCCTGCTGATCATCAATACCCCGCAGAACCCGGTCGGCAAGATCTTCTCGCGCACCGAGTTGGAGCAGATTGCTGCACTGGTCCGGAAACATGACACGCTGGTGCTGAGTGACGAAGTCTACGAGTGGATGACCTATGGCGACGCGGTTAATCCAGTTAAGCATGTCCGCATTGCGACGCTGCCGGGCATGTGGGAACGAACGGTGACGCTGGGCAGCGCAGGCAAGACCTTTTCCGTCACAGGCTGGAAGATCGGATGGGCTATCACGCCGGAGCCCATCGCCCATGCCATCCTCATGGCCCACCAGTGGATTCCGTTCACGGTGGCGACGCCGCTCCAGGAAGCCATCGCCATCGGACTTGAGCAAGTTGAAGCGCGAAATTATTTCAACTGGCTGAGCTCAACCTATCGCGGCAAGCGCGATAAGTTACTCAGTGCGCTGGGCACCGTTGGTCTCCGTGCCACTGCACCCGACGGTTCCTACTTCATTCTCTTCGACACCAGCGAACTGGACGTTCCCATCCCGGAGGGGGAACGACGCGACGTCGCCATCTGTCGGTGGCTAACCACAGAAGTAGGTGTGGCCGCCATTCCGCCCAGTCCATTCTACAGCCCACCCCATCAGCACCTCACAGACCAGTTAGCCCGCTTCACCTTCTGTAAGAGCGATGATCTCCTTGATGAAGGAGCGCGGCGCCTCGAAGCAGCGCTGGGCCAAAGTACCAAGAACAGACAGTAGAGATGTAAGACTTTGCGTCTCAAAATTACCAAAACAGAAGAAAGGAGCGCTGATCAGACATGCGCTTTCAAGTAGAGCAGGGAAACATTGTTGAGCAATCCGTAGATTGCATTATCGTCAACCTCTTTGAGGGCGTCACCACCCCAAGCGGCGCAACCGGGGCCGTCGACCGTGCACTGGACGGAGCCATCTCCCAGTTGATCGCCGGCGGTGACTTTGAAGGTAAGGCAGGCACGTCCGCGCTGCTCTACACGAATGGTCGCTTGCCCGCCGGACGTGTCCTGATCGTCGGCTTGGGCGAAGTAACGACGTTCGATTTTCACGGCGTGCGCAAAGCCTCGGCCACGGCAGCGAAGAGAGCGGCAAAGCTCAAGGGTGTCTCGTCCGTTGCAACCATTGTCCATGGCGCCGGCATCGGCGGCCTTGACGTTGCCGGCGCGTCACAGGCGCTGGTTGAAGGGACCCTGCTCTCGATCTACAAACCGCCTCAGTACCGCCGCAAATCTGAATCCATCAGTTTGACCTCGTGCACGGTTGTTGAGTTCGACGATGCCAAGTTGGAACCTGTGCAGGCCGGATTGGATGCCGGCGTGGTCATCGCCGAAGCGGTCTGTCATGCCCGTGATTACTCTAGTGAACCTGCCAACGTGCTCTATCCCGAGGCCTTTGCCCAGCGTGCCAGGCAGATGGCCGACCAGACGGGTCTGTCATGCACGATCCTGGGCGAAGATGACTTGCGCGAACTCGGCATGAACATCTATCTGGCGGTGAGCCTGGGCAGCGAACGCGAGGCCCAACTCATCGTGCTGGAGCATGCGCCTGAGGGCACAGCGGACGACGCACCGTTGGTGTTGGTCGGCAAAGGCGTCACCTTTGACACAGGCGGCATCAGCCTGAAACCGTCAGCCGACATGTGGTACATGAAGGATGACATGAGCGGGGCCGGCGTTGTGATTGCAGCCATGGAAGCCATCGGCCGCCTAAAACTGCCGCGACGGGTCATCGGCGTGGCGGCCTGCGTCGAGAACATGCCGGACGGCAAGGCCTATCGACCGGGCGACATTCTCACCGGCATCACCGGCAAGACGACAGAGATCATCAGCACCGACGCCGAAGGCCGCCTGATCTTGGCCGACACGCTCGGATACGTGGCCCGCTTCAACCCCAAAGCGGTCGTCGATCTGGCAACGTTGACGGGGGCAGTGGGCGTCGCGCTGGGGCCACAGGCAGCCGGACTCTTTACGAACGAAGACAGCTTGTGCGATCATTTGGTGGCTGCAGCCGACCGTAGCGGTGAACGACTTTGGCCGTTGCCGCTCTACGACGAGTATAAAGACGCCATCAAGAGCGAGATGGCCGAGGTCAAGAACAGTGGCGGCCGCACCGGCGGTGTCGCCACAAGCGCTAAGTTCCTAGAGCACTTCACAGAGGGATATCCCTGGGCGCATCTCGACATCGCCTACATGTCCTGGACGGACCGCGAAGCAAATGCATTCACGCCCAAGGGCGCTACAGGCTACGGCGTACGACTGCTGGTCGAACTGGCCAAGGCATTCTAACAAGGAGAGTCAGGTCTATGCATTCACACATCGAACCATTCCATGAAGACCGATTGTCCCGACGTGGCCTGCTGCGCACCGCAGCCGTAGGTATGCTTGGGGCCGGGCTACTCTTGATCGGCCGCGCTGATATGCTGTTGGCCGCGCCGCTTCTTCAAGATCCGACCGGCCAACCGAGCCCAATCTGGCCGACAATTCTTGCGATCGTGGCAGCCTCGTTCGTCCTTGAGCGAGGTGTCGAAATCGTCTGGAACTATCTGGAATGGGCGTTGCTCAACTTTGCCGGATGGACGCCTGCACGACTTCGCTCTCCGCAGTTTGGCCAGTTCAAGAGCGGCACAAGTCTGCTGGTCGCAGCGGTGCTGGGCATTCTGATCGCAAACACAACATCAATGCGCCTTTTTGCCCAGCTTGAGCCCTTGGCCCCGGCCCTGCTTGCCGGCGTATCTGACACGTGGGATGTGCTCGTGACCGGGCTGCTCATCGGCGCGAGCACAAAGCCTGTCCATGAGATCATGGGCATATTGACCCACTTCAGCGATTACCTGGCCAACAATGCCACCAAACAACGTGAGCAGGCCGGCGCTGCATTGGCTGAAGGCGTGCTCAAGCTGGCCGAGAGCGAAGCACAGTCAATGATTGATGTGCCCGGCATCGGGCCGACCCGGATTGACATGGGCAGCGGTCCGGACAGCGGGGATTCCGATAGCGAAAGTAGGGAAGGCAGTTCTCCGACCGACAACTACATCGATGTGTTGCACAACCGTACGTCGATGTAGGGGTCACGCACATGACTGAGTAGTGGGACAGCCATGTATCGCCGAGGGCCCAGAAGTCTGGCCTTTGGCAGTAGCCAGACTTCTTATCCGGCAGACCTTCAGGTCAGTCCAATGAACGAGAGAGCAGCGGCGTCTCCGTGCGGAGACGCCGCTGCTCTCTCGTTCATTGGGATCAGAATGGAAAACCGCTCAATGACCAGCCGTCATGCCGATAGACGACGTGAAAATCGTCTGAAAGCCAACAAGGTCAACATCGCCAACAGGAGCAGATTGAGCATGATCAGGTAGGACGAAAAGGTTCGTCGCTTCTCGTCGACAGGAATCGGGCGCGTGCCCAGTGTTCGTTGGGCGGCATGCTGGCGGTGTGTGCGCTCCAATGCCCGATGCAGTTCCTCTCGAAAATTTGGCTCCGGCGACACATCAGGAACAACCTCGGCCAGATCTTCGGCAAGACCGGTGAGCGGGGCCAACTCTGGCAACGAGACCTCAATGGTCGATTGCAGCGAGTGACCCGTCTGAACTTGTACGTTCTGCGAGCCGTTGCGGAGGAGACGTTTGAGATGTCCGTCAAGGACATCTTCGGCAGGAACAAGAAATCCTCCGCCAAAATCGATCTTTGGTGGAGCGCTCGGTTGTCGGGTTGGCCAACGGATTGCCCGGAGCATGCTCTACTCACTTCCCTGTCGTCTGGCTCTATCTACATCCCGATCCGAACTTTCCTCTTCAGGCGCCTGCTTGCCCCAACCACGGGCTTCCAGATCATCTCGAAGCGAGCTGAGCGTACGGAAATAGAGTGACTTCACGGCGCTTTCGCTCTTGTTCATCAACTCGCCGATCTCGACATTGGAAAGCCTACTGCTGAACTTGTGGATCAGCAGATCCCGGCGATCTTCCGGCAGCCGATTGATGGCTGCCCAGAGCGCCTCATGTTTCTCTTCCTGCTCCACCAGATCTTCCGGCCGCTCGATCAACGCCTCCGGGGCACGTCTGTTGCTGCCATGGGCCCAGAGCCGATCGATCGACAAAAATCGACGGCGACTATGATCTCGATGCCAGTTGGCAACCAGGTTATGGGCGATGCGAAAGAGCCATGCGGAAAAGGGCAGACCCCGGTCCTCGTAGGTGTCGAATTTGCCTAAGGCACGGTAGAAAGTACGCGCCGTCAAATCTTCGGCATCCTGTGCATTGCCGACACGATGATAGATGTAGGCATAGACGCGGTCGACGTAGCGTTCATAGAGTATGCCGAAAGCCGCCGGATCCTGACGCGCTTGCACAATCAGCGCTGATTCCGCACTGATCTCGACAGAATGGGCTACGGTTTCGCTGATTTCGATGGATAGGTTCTGATCGGCGTGAACCGCATCTGATTGCGCGGTATCCAGCGCCTGTTCGCCCTGTTGCCGGGTCTCACTTCGCGACTTGAAGACCAATGTCGCCTCTCTCCCTGTTTCGCACTGAGTCGTGAGCACACTGCAAAAAGCCCTTTTCGCCACAGATTCACACAGATGTGAAAAGGATAGGACACAGATGATGCGGGGAATGCTTTGGGCACCTAAGAAATCTGAAAAAATCGGCTTTCCATCTGTGGTCAATGTACGCTTTGCAGAAGAGTCATTCATGTTAAACATCTGGCACTATGTTCATTATAGCCGGGCTACGACTGCGAGGCAAGGTGGGCAGAATTGGGCCGGCTATTTCGCTGCCGAGAATCGCCGTCGATTCCACAAACCGCCCAAGCTATGCTATACTTTTTGCAGCCATCTACGGTCGGAAAATTCGAGACGATTCTCCAGAATTCAATCAGTTCCACTTCATGCAGGAGGACACCGTGCGCGTCAGTTGTCTTCAAGAAAACTTGGCTAAAGGCCTCTCAATCGTAGGTCGTGCGGTATCTTCACGCAGCACGCTGCCTGTCCTCGGCAACATCTTGCTCGAAGCACGCGACAATCAGCTACGTTTGGCCGCAACCAACTTCGAGATTAGCATCAGTTGTTGGATCGGCGCGCGGATTGAGGATGAAGGATCAATCACCGTGCCGGCCCGTCTACTCAGCGAATTCGTCAACAGTTTGCCGCCTGAACAGATCGACATGGAGCTGTCGGTGCGTACTCAGACGCTGGCATTGCGCTGTGCACGCTACAACGCCACCATGAAAGGCATCGACGCTGCCGACTTCCCCATCATCACAACTGTGGATGACGACGGAAACGACGCCGTTGAGGGCACGAGCATGGAGCTGAATTCAGAGGGTCTGCGCAAGATGATCGATCAGGTCATCTTTGCGGCGTCCAAGGATGAGAGCCGGCCGACGCTGACCGGCGTTGAGGTCAGCTTCAAGGGCGACCGTCTGCTCATGGCAGCCACAGACGGCTATCGTCTCAGCATGCGCAGCGTCCTGTTGGATGCGCCGGTGAGCGATGAAGATCTGACTGTGATCGTGCCGGCCAAGAGCTTGGGCGAACTCTCCCGCATCAGTGCCGATGCCGATGACGATCAGCCTGTCGGCGTGTTGGTGACCCAAGCACGCAACCAGATTCTGTTCCGATTGATGGGCAAAGGCAATGAAACCAAGGGCGGCTTCTACCGTGTTGAAATGGTGAGTCAGTTGATCGATGCACGCTTCCCGGACTACACGGCCATTATTCCCAAATCACACAGCACGCGTACCGTTGTCAGCACGGCATCCTTTTTGAAGGCCGTCCGCGTGGCATTCCTCTTTGCCCGAGACAACGCCAACATCATCCGCGTGGCCATTGTGCCGGGCAACGGCGATGCGCAAGGCCAGATGCGACTGACTGCGGCAAGCAATGAAATGGGCGACAGCGTCAACGAGATTGATGCCATGGTTGAGGGCGAAGAGATGGAAATCGCTTTCGATGCCCGCTTCCTGATCGACGTACTCAGTCAGGTCGATCAGCCCCAGCTTGTTCTCGAGACAACCCAATCGACTCGACCCGGCGCCATGCGACCTGTCGGCATGGGCGAGGAGGAATTCCTGCACGTCGTGATGCCCATGCATCCACCGCGCTAAATTGAGGCAGGATTCACTCCAGGGAGACAAACAGAGACCCGCCCTTTGATCTGTCAAAGGGCGGGTCTTTTTTCTGTATGCTGCAAGGCACCACCGACGAAAAACAGATCTTCTTGCGCCTCCAGTAGTGCAACAAACATGGTTTGTCGCACTATCCTTCAATCGCCAATAATTCCGTCTGGGTTGTAGGGAGGCAACCTGATCTCAGTCCCGACGTTCAGGATTTCGGGTGACAGCAAAATATCCCGATTCTCCCGAAAGATATCATTCATATGCTCGGTGTCACCGTAGACTCGAACGCTAATGATCCACAGGTTGTCGCCGGGCCGGATCGTGTAGGTCTCCGGCGGTACGAGTTCGACGTTGTCGACATCGACCGACTCTGCATTCGGCACGCTGCTCAGAGCGCTGAACAAGACGTCAAGGTCTTCCATCATGGGCACTTCGCCGGTCAACACGAGCACGCCATCAATCAACTCGCCTTCGATCGCCGAGTCGGTCATGCCGGCATAGCCGTTTTCAGCCAGGAAGGCAATCACATCGACGGGACCATCGGTCGAGACCTCCACCGGCGTCGGTTCAACAGTCGGAGTGGGCAATTCCACTTCGCCTTCAGCCACGCCCTCGCCAGCTTCGATATCATCGACCGGTCCATCTGCGCCTGTAGCTACACCCTCTTCCTCTGCCGGTAAATCACCAGCGTCATTGGCATCAGCAACATCGGCGGCAACACCCTCCGACTCTTGTTCCGAAAGCTCTTGTTCCGAAAGCTCTTCTGTCGCATTCTCGTTTGAGTCAATCGGCTGCCCATCGCTCGCCTGTACGCCGTTGCCCACCGATGCGGCGACGAGATCGGTCTGATCCGGCTCGCTTGTCGCTTCATTTGACTGCGTAGTCGCATCGCTCTCCGGGCGTGTGCCAGGCACGCCGACAAACCAGATCATCGCCAACATCATGACAATGCCCAGCGCAAGCAGAATCGGCCAGGGATTGCGCTGTTTGCGCTGTCCCTCTGACAGCTGCCCATCATCGCCGTTGATTGGAAATGGCAGCACGGTCTCCTGAGAGGTACGCTGTCCATTTTTGGACGATGTCCGCTGTGCGCGTCGCTTTGCCTGGTGAGAGCGCAACATCCATTCGCCCTCTTCACGCAGAGCGTCATCAACAGGAATGGCGGCCACATGGTTGCGCATCTGGCCAAAGTCACCCAATTGGTTGGCCAAAATCGCGCCGAGCAGCCGCAAATCAGAGGTGTCGTTGTAGGTCAGTCCACGATTGACTTCGGTGAGGGCCTGCTGCTTTCGCCCTGCCGTCGCCATGTCTGAAGCGCGCTTGTAGAAGTAGCCTGCAGCAAATTCCGGGCTGACCAATTCATCCAGATCTGTACCGCAAATGTTACACAGCGGCGAGTCCGGAGTGATATGTACGATATTTGCGCACTGTGGACAGGTGACTTCCTGCATGTCGGCGAAGCGCCCAATCGGTGGTAACAATTCGATGACGGTTTGATGGCTGCAATGTCACTATAGTGTAACATGCACATTTCGCGGGCGCAAACGAAAATGGTGACATAATCATGGAGACATCAGCCCATTTTGGGCCAGTTATTCCCTCAAATGAGTCTCCAAGAAAGCGGCCATTCGCATAAAACTGTCGATTCGGTTAGAAAGCTTGCTGAACCGGTGGCCTTCGTCTGCATAGTGCACGAATTCGACTGTGCCGCCTGCCTCAATCACGCGGGTCACGATTTGTTCGGACTCGTTGAGGGGAACGCGAGGATCATTGTCGCCCGCCAGCACCATCAGCGGCATCTGGATGCGCTCAGCCTTGTGGATCGGCGAGATACCGGCCAGCAGTTCCCGGTGGTTGGCCAGACTGCCGTACTCACGCTCACGGTGGGCGCGTCGCCAACTGCTGGTGCGCTCCAGGAAGGTGACCCAGTCTGCGATGCCGACCACGTCGATGCCGGCTGCGAACAGCTCTGGATACTCGGTCAACGCGGCCAGGACCATGAAGCCGCCATAGCTGCGGCCATAAATGGCAATCTTGTTATTGGCGACATCGGACTGAGAATGCAGCCAGTTGACAGCATGCTTCAGATCGACAACGCTGTCCATGCGTTTTTCAACATCATCGAGCATCATGGAAAGACGTCCGTAGCCGGTGCTGCCACGCACGTTGGTGGCCAGTATGGCATACCCCTGGCCAAGAAAATATTGGAAGCGCACGTCAAAGTCCGGACGTTGTTGGGATGCAGGCCCGCCATGGACATAGAGAATACACGGATAGCCGCCGTCGGGTACGACGCCTTGAGGCCGATAGAAGAATCCGGGAATGTCCAACCCATCAAAGCTCTCGAAATGGATCAACTCAGGTGCAACAAACGTGGAAGCATCGATTCCCGAGCGGTTGCTGAAGGTCAGCCGGCGCACGGTCCCGTCAGCAAGATCCAGTGTCCAGATGTCAGGATTGTGGACTGGGCTTTGGAAATCAAAGACGAGTCGTTTTCCATCGGGACTGAAGCGAATCGACAAGATCAGCCCGTCCGGGATGCTGGTCAGTGCTTTCCATCGGCCATCCCATTGGCGATCTTGCTCGAGTGACACGACATAGAGCCGGCTGTAGCCTTCGACATTGAGAGAACAGACTGCGCTCTGTCCATCTGGTGCGGTTGCCAGCAACTCCAATTCACCGCGCCCCGCAGCCTCATGATGTCCGGCCAGCAGTTCATCGGCAGTGACCAGCGTAGTCAAGGAAGCGTCATTCGTATCTAACCGGCAGAGCGCAAAACGATCATGTTCACGATCGCACAGTGTGAACAACCCGCTCTTTGTCCATTTGACGGCAGCATAGCGGGCCCACGGCTGCCCCGCGGTGAGATGGCGTTCCTCGCCATTGGCCAGATCGACAAGATAGAGTTCATGTTGTTCGGCTGCCAACGCGGCAAGCATGAGCGCAGCCGACCCATCGGGCGACCAGGCGAGCACCGACCGATTCCCCGAGGTCTCGGCGATCAACCGGGCCTCACCCCTCAGCACGTCCATCCGGTAGAGGTCAAAATCGACGCCGTTGCGGGCATTGGAGGTATAGATGATTGCGTCGCCGTCAGCGCTCCACGCACCAAAGCGGTGGATGGCATCGTCGTCGAGTGTCAAGCGGCGGATGTCATGATGCATGGCAGCCTCCGACTGGGCATTGTCTGCGACGCCATAGTTGCTGATCAGATAGAGTTGCTGCCGTTCATTGCCGGCCACATCGCTGACTGCAATGAAATGAGACGCCGCCGGCGTACCGTGGATCTCCCAGACCTTGTCGGAGAAATAGGTGAGTTGTAGGGGCCACAGATGACTGCCAAGCGCGTCCAAACCAGCATCTTGTTGCCTATCTCTTCCGGCTCTCGTGTCCGTGCCAGTACTCCATACCTGGAAATTGCCGGAAATATCGGTGAGAAACGCAACTCGTGTGCCGTCGGGCGAAAAGGTCGGGCTGAGGGCGCTACGGATGTTGAGATAGCGATCAAAAGTGTA
>CAWKCP010000039.1:0-8666 GCA_963848115.1 uncultured Chloroflexia bacterium
TCGGCATGATGAAGATCGTCAGCCATCCGGCGCTCGATGCTGAACAGCAGGGCGTCAAAGATGCGCTGGCCGAAGCCGGTTACATCGATGGTGAAACCATCACCATACTGGAAGCCAACGCCGAAGGCGACATGGCCACGTTGTCGACCATTGCCCAGAAATATGTGGATGACGGCGTAGACGTGATTGTGGCCACGAGCACACCTGCACTCCAGGCCGCCTTCAACGCCACCAAGGATCTGGGGGGACCGCCCATTGTCTTCAACGCCGTGACCAGCCCGTACGCTGCAGGCATCGCCGTGGCGCCCGACGATCACCCGGCGTGGGTCATCGGTATCAGGCATTGGGACCGATCGCCGACGCCATGGGCTTGATTCCCGAGGCGATACCGGGGATCCAGACCGTCGGCTACCTCTACAATCCGGCCGAGGCTAACTCGGTGGTCAACACGGGCATCGTCGAGCCTGCTGCCGAGGAGATGGGCATTACGCTGGAGATCGCCACGGTCAGCAACAGCAGTGAAGTGCAGACCGCCGCGGAGGCGTTGGTCGCCCGCGGTGTAGAGGCCTTCTTCGTCAGCACCGACAGCACGGTTGTCTCCGGGCTGGAAGCGTTGGTCAAGGTGGCCAATGACAACGACATTCCGCTCTTTGCCAACGATCCGTCCAGCGCCGAACGCGGCGCCGCAGTCGCCCTCGGCCTCGACTACTACGTCGACGGCCTTGAATCAGGTGCCCTGGTCTTAGGCATTCTGAATGGCGAGTTGGACATTGCTTCGACCATCATCGAAGAGCAGGACGCCGGCAGCCTGGCCGTCAATCTGGCCGCGGCTGCTGAGCAAGGGCTGGAGCTACCGCAGGAGATGATCGACGGAGCCGCACAGGTGTTTGAGTAGATTTCGGTGCGGTGGGCCGTCCGCTCGCATGAATTGAAGTAGCATGACCCTATAGACAGAGGAGGGCTTCCGAACTGATCGGAAGCCCTCCTCTGCATTAGGGGCGACAGATATATGCACCATCTCCTATCGGACAGGCTTATTTCTCACTATCCAAAAGGAGGTCAAGGATCGGCACTCTCACCATAAACGCCGGGACATCAAAGGGATCCAGGTTTCCGCGATTCGCCGAGATGAATAGAGTCATTCACTCGCTCGGCATCAGCGCCGTGAGTGAGTTGGCGCCTAAATCAAGGCCGACATGGCCGTAGATCGGCTGGCCGGCCAGCCTTTCGAAGCACACGCCTTTCACATGCGATTCAACCCATAGAACCTGGTACAGCTTCTCATCTTCATAACCGGCGAGAAATGCCGCTACTTATAGCCCTTCCGCCTGGTAGTCTACGCCTGGGAAATCTATCCCCTCTGGCGACAGAGCGGCGTCCGCCTCGACGTCGTCTTTCAGTTTGGAGAGCAAGAACGCCGTGGTGAAGTGGTTGATCATGTCGTGGGCGTGTTGCATATCCCACACAGCATCGGAACAGACCCAGGGGGCGACGAACTCGGCAAACCAGGGCGTAACGTCACACGCATTCATGAAGATCGTGTGGTCGGCCTCCTCAAAAACGACCAATGCCTTCTCGGCGCTGCCCAGATGTTCATAGATTAAATTGACATCTTGTAGTGGTAAAGCGAGTCACTCGAACCGACCATGACCAACGCAGGTATCTCGACGCTCGCCACACCCTCATACTCTGCGCCCCATACGTCAGAGTCAGGGGCGAATGCCACGACTGCGTCGACTCGTGGATCGTCTATCTGCGGCCACATGCCTGACGGCACAGACGGCAGACCCCACTCTGCGGCGATTTCCTCCTGGTGCGCCTGATATTCCAGGCAACTACCATCTTCGGGAACACTGTCAGGATCGGCTGCGCACCGGCTAAAGTCGAGCTGAGCACCACCACTCTGCAGCGTGGAAACTGCACCTACCGAATGACCCATGACCGCCACACGTTCGGCGTCAACCAAGCTCGCCAATTCGCCTTCTTCGTTAGCCAAGTCGTCGAAATAGGCGATGATACGTTTGGCATCCAGTGGGCGAGCAACGGCAGCCGGCCAGAGAACATCCCATGACTCTCGGGGAACGTGGGACGCGACGGCGAAGCCGTGGGACGCCAGGTGTTCGCCAAGGTACGCATTCATCTGACTCCATCCAACGACTCCGGGGGAAAAAATCACCAGTGGATAGGGACCGTCCTCCACATTGGCAGGCGCATCCTGCAAGGCCTGTCCGGTAATCTCTTGGCCTGGGAAGTCGACGTGCTCTGCATTGATCGTATAGACGATCTCCTCGCTGCGATTGTCCGGGTTCAGCGCCGGATACCACAAGGTTATCGGAACCTGCACATCACCATCTTCGATGACCATTTCGCGTGCGCCGACTGCATAGGGCCCACGCTGGGCATAGGTCGGCGCCTCCGGGATTTGCGCGGCCGCTTCTGCCACAGACGCCTCTTGCGTCGGCTCATAGTAAACGTATCCAGTCACCGGCCATGGGGGCTCGTCGCCTGGCTCCTCATCGAAGATGATGATCCCGTTGATTCCGGCAAGGTCGCCCGTGCCGGTGCCGGGTTCAATGGCCATCTGTGCGTCGAAGTGGCAATCGTTGACTGTGGCGGTGAGGAAGTAGTCAAACGTTCCTGCCTGGCCCTTGACTTCGCCCTCGTAGACGCCCTCAGCGACCCATTTCTCATTGTAGTCACAGTACTGCGTATCCGGCTCGCAGAGGCCATCGTGCAAAATCTGAGCCTGGGACGTTGCCACCCCCTCAATGTCCCCCGAGAACGCATAGCCAATTTCGATCGGTAACAGACAGGTATCTTCGAAATTGACGGCCTCGCCCAGAGTCGGCGGTCCGGCATAGTCATAGGTCGCGTTGATAGGAGCCGGCGCCACGACACTTTGGCATCCGGTAACAAGCGCCGCTATCAGTAGAAGAGCTGCAAGTAGCAAATAACGGGTCATGACATTTCTCCTTCTTGGCTATGGCAAAACAGGATGGGCTCGTCTTCTCCCATTGTAACCATGGCTCGCACGCTGATCGTTTTGAAAAGCGTTTTGAAACCCGTTTACATCGTGGTCCGACCTTGATATAATGAGAGCAGAGCAGGCTCTGGAGAAGGGATCAATCTCCATGTCCGCCTTGACCGCCCACCTGTTCGGTTCTCCACGGATCGAACTGGATGGAACAGCGCTCGATCTGAAACATCGCAAACCGTTGGCGCTATTGGCCTATCTGCTGGTCACAGGCGTCCCCTACGAACGCGAGTCGCTGGCGACCTTCCTTTGGCCGGACTACCCCAATGCCCGTAGCTACCTGCGCAACAACCTTTCTATCATCCGCCGCGCACTGGGCAAGAACCACCATCGTTGGATCCACATCGACCGCCACGTTGTCGCCTGTAGAGACACCGACAACACCTGGGTTGATGTCGCCGAGTTTGGACGCCTGTTGGCCGCGTCCAAGTCACACGATCATCGAGGCAACGACCTTTGCTCACTCTGCGTCGAGGGACTTTCTCAGGCGGTAGAATTGGCCCACGCCGACTTCCTGGCCGGCTTCACGCTGCGCGACAGCCCGCCCTTTGACGAATGGTCCTACTTCCAACGCGAACGTCAACGCACCGATGCGGCAGCAGCTCTTGATGCACTGGCCGGATTCCATGGACAGGCGAACAGCTTCGAGACGGCCATAGCCTACGCCCGACGCAGGCTGGCCTTGGATGAGTATCACGAGCCGGCCCATTGCCATCTCATGGAACTCTACGCACGGAGCGGTCAACAGGCGCTTGCCCTGCACCAGTACGAAATCTGTAAAAAGACACTGGCAGCGGAACTGGATGTAAAGCCGGCGAAGGAGACGCGCGAGCTTTTCGAGGCCATCAAGCGACATCATTTTTCTCAGGAAGAGTCGACACGGATTCCACAGGTTCTCAGGCCTGACGCTCGGGCAGGGCATCGCCCAGCAAAACAACAAGACAGGGTCGCCGATCTTCCGCCGCACAACCTGCCTGCTCCATTGACGCCCTTTCTGGGCCGTCGGTCGGAGTTGGACGAGATCCATACGTTGTTGGCCGACCCCGTAGTTCGCCTGGTCACGCTGACCGGACCGGGCGGCGTGGGCAAGACGCGGCTGAGCGTGGCCATCGCCAAAGATGCATTGCCACAATACAGCGGCGGCGTCTACTTTGTGGCACTGGCTGCGCTTCGGAGCCAAGACCTGATTCCGCTGACCATCGCAAAGGCCATCGGCATCCATGTTTCCCCGGAACGCCCGGTGGCCGACACGCTGGCGATTGCCATCGGCGAACGTCAAATGCTGCTGGTACTGGATAATTTCGAGCACCTGCTATCTGCCGCTACTCTGGTCACTGACCTCCTTCAGGCCTGCCCCAACTTGCAGATTCTAGCGACCAGCCGGGAGGTGCTGAATGTGACGGGCGAATACGTCTATATCGTCCCGCCACTGGCCGTGCCTCCAGACGACAACTCCGTCGCGCATGAAATCCTAGTTGCTGGAGAGGCGGTTCAACTCTTTGCCCAGCGCGCAAAGCAGGCCGATCAGCGTTTCATTCTCGACGAGGATTCAGCTCCGCTCGCAGCCCATATCTGTCGTCGCCTGGACGGCCTACCGTTGGCCATCGAACTGGCCGCGGCACGTACAGGTCACCTTGACCTGCCCACGCTGGCTACCCAGTTGAACGGCTACGATGACTCATTCCACGAACATGCTTCGGCCCTGGATCTCCTAACCGGAACGAGGCGCGATGTGCCGGCGCGGCATCGCTCTCTGCGACGGGCCATTGGCTGGAGCTACGATCTGCTGTCGCGGCGAGGAGCGGGCGCTCTTTCGGCGTCTGGCTGTCTTCGTAGGAGGCTGGTCGGCTGAAGCGGCCGAAACCGCCTGCACGGAAGGCATTACACTCGGCATCCGGGAAGGGATATCTGGCCTGCTGGATAAGCATCTCATTTTGCGATTGGAAGACAATTTGGATGGGCCAAGGTATTCTATGCTGGAGACCCTGCGCGAGTTTGGAGTTGAGAAGCTCAGGCAGGCGAATGAAGAGCACGTTGTGCGCACTCGGTTGGCTACATACTACGTGGACGCGGTCGAAGAGTTTGGGGCCAAATCACTCGGCCACCACTTCGCCATCGTCAACGAGGTCGTGCGGCAGGAGTTCCCCAACATTCAGACGGTGCTGGACTGGGCGCTCGATCAGCGCGATCTGGAGACCTGCCTGAGGCTCTGTACGGCGTTGCAGATGTTTTGGGATAACGCGTCGACCGAAGTCAATCGAGTGTTACAGTCTACCCTGAGGCTCGCTGAGGGTAGTCGGCCATCGGCCTTGTATGCCAGCGTACTTGTGTCGGCAGGCTACTTCTCGGCCATCAGAGGCAACTATGACGAGGCGCAAACAAGATTGTCTCAGGGCCTGCGGATGAACGAAATGTTGGAGGAGAAGATGGGGCCACTTTTCGTCTCAATGGCCCATGGTGTTTCAGCTTCATGTCTATTCTATCGAGGTCGGTATGAGGAGTGCATATCGCAGATGCAGCAGGGGATCGAGGTCGTCAAGGAGACGGGCGATCTCTTCTCACTCGCCATGAATGAGACAGATCTCGGCCACAAGTTGACCCTATGCGGCCGATTTGACGAGGCAGCGAAACTGATCGAACAGGCGTTGCTACGATTGCGGAGTACCGGCCAGACCTTCGGTATTGGCAAAGCGCTGATTGATCAGGGATATCTCTGTCTCTTACGTGGCCGGTATTCAGCCGCAGAACGCGTACTGGGAGAGGGCCTTGCACTTGCCCAGAAGAGCGAACAGGAAGGTCTTGCGGCTAAAGCCAAGAATCACCTAGGGCTTCTCGCATTGCGGCGGGCGGACTACACGCGAGCCGCGACACTGCTCACAGACGCCATAGCATCACGGTATCGGCAGGGCAACAGCTTCTATCTGACTGAAACGCTTGAAACGACCGTGAAACTGGCCGCCTGCATAGGACGATCTCAGAATGCGTTGCGTTTGGCCGCCGCCACGACTAAGTATCGTGAAGTTCATACCTTGTTGATTGCACCCATCCAAGAGGCCGAGTTGAACGAAGCGATAGACGTCGCACGCGGCCAGCTTTGCGACCGAATAGCCGGCCAAGCCTGGGAGGAGGGCGCAACATTGTCGCTGGACAGCGCTGTGGCTCTGGCGCTTGAGGTATGTCGAGCGGTGTGAACAGAAGATCCGGCTCAACTCACCAATCCATGCCGCAACGCCAGCACCGCCGCCTGCGTCCGATCCGTCACGTCCAGCTTGACGAAGATGGCGCTGATGTAGTTCTGCACCGTCCCCTTGGTCAGATGCAGACGTCCGGCGATCTCGGCGTTGTTGAGGCCATTGGCCAGCAGACCAAGCACTTCCAACTCCCGCTCACTGAGGTCGGCGCCGATGGTGCTGCCGGTCTGCGGGCCGGCCCCCGGCTGAGCCAACTGTTTGAGCAGCTTGCCCGCCACACTGGGATCCACGTAGGATCCACCCGCGACCGTACCACGAATCGCTGCGATCAGACTCTTCACGCGGCGTGTCCTTGAGCAGATAGCCGTCGGCCCCGGCGCGGATGGCATCGAAGACCCAGCCATCGTCGTCATAGGTGGTCAGGACCAGCACGCGTGTCTCCGGAAAGCGCTCACGGATGCGCCCCGTCGCCTGGATGCCGTTCATAATGGGCATGCGCAGATCCATGAGCACCAGATCCGGTCCATGCTCCTCGACCAGATCCACAGCCTCTGCACCGTCATGGGCCACCGCCACTACCTCGAAGTCCGGGACCGTGCCCAAGATGACCTGCAACCCTTCGGTTACGATGGCCTGGTCGTCGCATAGAATTAGTTTGATTGTGGGTGGCATGGTGGTTCCTTTCAGGTGCTGCTTGCTGCGTGGATGCTGCTGCGTACTTCGTACTGCGTAAGGTCTCGATTGCGAACGTCTCAGGTCAACGAAATCAATAATCGTTGAGCATTATCAATTCAGCGTTAACCGTTTGGGTGTGTCTTGAACGGGTTGAACCAGCATTCCGGGATTAGGCCAGAACAATTTGGGGTGAACTGGAAAGGCAATGGCCTAATCCCGGAATGCTTCAAATGAGGCTAAATAGGCTCTAACCATTCTCGTTGTCAATTTCACCCCGCCGTTTCATGCCTGCTGCCTCGTACGCGGCGTCAATCACGCGCATATTGCTCACGCCATCAGCCGCATCGGTCGGATAATCCGCTCCGTCCACAGCTGCAACAAAGGCATCGAGTTGATAGGCATAGCTCGATCGCTTGGAAAATCGCTCCGAGCGTTTCTCCTCTGGTACATCCACAGTCAGCTTGTGGTAGACAAGATGAGGCAGGATAATATTACCCACGCGCAGGCTGCCCCGCTCGCCGACAATGCGCAGATCAATGCGGAAGAGGGCACGCGAGCGAAAGGAACAGAATGTATGCGCCGTCGCGCCGTTGCCCAAGTCAAAACTGACGTCCATCGATCGATCGACCTGAGGGGACGAAAGCGTTGCATCTGCGCGGATGACGCTCGGCTCTACGCCGCTGAAGTGGCGGATCATATGGATTGTGTAACAGCCCAAGTCCATGAGGGCGCCGCCGCCAAGCTCATAGCGGAGTCGGATATCGTCGGGCCGCATCATCAACGTGCAAAACTGGGCATCGATATGACGCACTGCGCCGATCTCACCGCTGTCCAGGATCTCCTTGGTTCGTTTGGCCAGCGGATGATAGCGATAGTGGAAGGCTTCGAAGAGCACTAGTCCAGTCTCACCAGCGACATGGGCCATCTCTGCCGCCTCCTCAGCATTGGCAGCCATCGGCTTCTCGCAGAGCACATGCTTGCCGGCGCGCAGCGCCTTGATTGACCACTCGGCGTGCAGGCTATTGGGCAGCGGATTGTAGATGGCGTCGATCTCAGGATCGGTGAGTAAGGCGTCGTAGGAACGATGGACGCGGGGAATGGCGTACTTGCGTGCGAATCGGGCAGCCCGGTCGACATCTCGCGCAGCGACAGCAACAACTTCGACGTTTGGGTTGTCTAGCGCCGGCGCGAGAATAGCACGCGGCGCAATGCGCGCCGTACCCAATAGGCCGATCCGAAGCGAAGATGGTTTCGCTGTCATAGCCTCATTGCCCTAGCCCCACACTCGTCTTGTGGCACAGATGACTCTACTGCAAGAACAAGAGATCAGCCACAGATGAACACTGATGGCTTCAGATAACCACAGATAAGGTCTGAATAGCAAAGGAGCAGCTCAAATATCATCTGTGAAAATCAGTTGTTTATCTGTGGCCATCTGTGGCGAATTTTCGTTCTTGCAGGAGAGTCAACCGTACTGGAAGGTCTACCACGCTCTCCTCCGCGGAACTACTTTATCATAAAAGGAATTGGATCATGGTACGATGACGAAGGCATTGTACAACCCAGATAGAGCACAAGCATCGAAGGGATACGAATATGGGGGACGAATTACTCACGATAGATTTACCCGGCTTCTTGGATACGATTCTACCCATGCTGGAGCGACCAGCTGTTCAACGTCAACTACTGACGGTGGCTTTGATCTTCTTGCTGTCATGGCTGCTGCCGAAAACGATAGAGAAGCTATTAGCACAACGGATCAGCCT
>CAWKCP010000040.1:0-10147 GCA_963848115.1 uncultured Chloroflexia bacterium
GTGGAATGACGCCGGGCATTCTGATCCTGATGTAGAGACGCAAGATCTTGCGTCTCTACGGTTACACCCCGAATCGTCAGCAAAATCGATCAAACCTGAACGCACGGATGTCCGTGTCCAGCGCCTTGCCCATGGCAAGCTCAGCCGCCAGCTTTCCGCTGTAGGGTCCTAGTTGGAGGCCGGTTGGACCATGTCCAGTGGCAAGCACAATGCCCGCCAGGCCAGGCACGAGGCCAAGCACCGGCAGGCCGTCTGCCGGATAGGGTCGCAATCCGACCCGCACCTCCAGCAACTGGGCGTCGGCCAGTCCAGGCGCCACGCGCAGCCCCTCGTCGATGACCTCGCGGATGCCGACGGCTGACGTGGTCGGCGCATAGCCGGATCCGGTCTCCCGTGTCGCGCCCGTCACCACGCGACCGCCGGGCCAGCAGACAATATAGTGGCCACGAAATGCACCGACGATCGGCCAGGCGCCGGTCTCTACCGGCGACAGATCCCAGTGGATGATCTGGCCGCGCTGAGGCTCAACCGGAATGGTGACACCCAGTTGGTCGCCAAACGCCTGCGACCAGGCGCCGCCGGCCAGGACGACAGCGTCCGCTCGCACTGTCTCGCTGCTTGCCGACCCGCCATGGTCAATCTCGACCTCAAGGCCGGTGATACGATCTCCCTCTCGGGTCAACCGTTTCACATCGCCATTCAGCGTTGTCAGACCCAGCTTGGTTGCCCCCGCGTGCAGCGCTTCGGCCATTCTCCTGCCATCCACACGTGCTGCATTACGATAATAGATGGCTGCGTGGACATCGGTCAACGCTGGAAAGAGTGCCTTGGCCTCATCGAGCGAGACTGTGTGCAGATCATCGCTCGTGGGCACGCCGCGGGTCGCTTGCCGTTCCAGAATGTACTGCTCGGCCTGGCGGTAATCTTCGAGTTCGTCCTCGGTGGCAGCAACCAGCAACATACCGCAGCGGTCGTAGCTGGTTTCACCGGCGTCCAGCGCCTGTAACTGGGCCACCAACTCCGGGTAGTAGTCGACGGCCTCGACCGCGAAATAGAACCAGTCGTCCGGATCACGCTTGTTCATCTCCGGGGCCAGGATGCCGGCCCCCGCGTTCGTGGCACGGCCGACATCGTAGCGGTCGATGAGCAGCGTCTTGGCGCCATCCTTGACCAGGTGGTAGGCGGCCGAAGCGCCGACGATCCCGCCGCCGATCACGATGGTATCGTAGGTTGTACCATGCATCTGCTGTGCTCCCTATGAATCGCATGTTAGCCATCCCGCGAAACCGCGCCCAACGTACGCAGCGCAGTTTTCTGAGCCTCAGTGATACCCGTGATTCCGGTGATGTCTGTACGCTCATACGGGCGGTCGACGCGGAGTATTTTGATGCAGGCTTCAGTACTGCCGGCCAACGCTGCCTCGACATCCCACAGTCTGATGGTCTCGTCGTCACCGGCGCTGGCGAGAAACCGGTCGTCCGGGCTGAAGCTAACGCTCTGGACCACACTGGTATGTCCCTCAAGCGTGGCCACTCGTTCGCCCGTCTCGGAATTCCACAGATGCACGAGGCTGTCCGTTGCCCCGCTAGCCAACAGCGTCCCGCCGTTGCTGAAGCTTATGCTCCAGATCGAGCCTTCGTGGCCGTCCATGACAAGGTGCACTCGACCGGTATCAATGTCCCAGAGCGCTATCCTTAACTCTTTATCGGCAACAGCAAGATATTTCCCGTCTGGGGCAAAAGACAGATATGGTCTTGCTCCGTCATCCATTGCAATTATTTGCAACTCTTCACCAGTTGCCCAATTCCATACGTGCAACGCTCGTTGCCAGTCGACAGTGGCCAAAATACTACCGGCCGGGCTAAAGTTAACAGAGTTGATTTCGCCCTTGTGTCCTGCCAATTTGTTGCGGCATAGGCCACTATCTACATCCCACAGATAGACGAGATGATCGCTGCCGACGCTGGCCAAAGTCTTGCCGTCAGGACTGAAACCAATATCCCAAACATCGCCGCTGTGGCCGTGGAGCCTCTTGTTCAATCGACCAGTCTTGGCATCCCACAGGCATACGGTCTGGTCCCAACTGCCGCCGGCCAGCAGCGCTCCGTCGGGGCTGTAACAGACCGACAGCACTTCGCTGTCGTTGTCTCGCAGGGAGAATCTTGGGCCGACGTTTTGCAAGCCAGGCTCAACATCCCACACATGTACAGCGCCGTTTGCATGGCCGCTGGCCAGCCTGCTTCCATCAGGGTTGAACGAGACAGACCAGATACGATTGCTGTATCCCTGTATGCTGCGCCAGAATCGAACATTCTTTGTCACCGCAACAGTGTCGTTAGTGGATGGCTCCCCTACTTCCCACAGGCGAATGGTCTGATCGTCACTTCCACTCGCCAATATATGCCCCGAGGAATCGAAGGCCAATGAGGTGACCTTGTTGTTGTGCCCAAGCAGGACGGCCAACGGACTATCCTCGACCACAATATCGCCCAGATTACCGTTTCTTGCGTCTTCAACTGCCCAAAGTCTCACGGTTTTATCTTCGGCGGCTGTTGCTAACATCTGGCCATCAGGTGTGAAGCGGCATGATCTGATCCAGGACTTGTGGCCCTTCAGCCTTCGCAACGGCTGCAATGCAGCCTCGCCAAGTCTTGACACATCCCACAAGTGAACGAGATCGTCTTCAGCGCCGCTGGCAAGGATCTCGCCGTCTCGGCTAAAGGCAAGGGTCCATATGGATCCGTTGTGTGCCTGCAATATGGTACGCGGCGCCTCTGCGACCTCCTTCCGCACGGTATCGATGTCCCATATCCGTATCCGTCCGCCGTCGCCGCCGGCCGCCAGGGTGGCCCCATCAGGACTAAAATCGATTGCTCGCACGTTGACTTCACCCGATACCAACCGCTTTCGCGGCTGTCGTGTGGGTGGATTCAACGTATGCCCATATCCTTCGGCCGCTTCTCCAAAATCGTCTACGTCGTCGACGTCCCAGAGATTGAGTCCGCCGTCATCATCACCACTGGCTAGCATTCGCCCGTCGGGGCTGAACTTGAGGGACCAGATGTTTCTCGTGTGCCCCTCGAATACCCCAATCCCATAGCCTGTATCGACATCCCACAGGCGAACCGTGTGGTCATCGCTCGAGCTTGCCACGTGTCGGCCGTCTGGGCTGAAACAGACGCATAGAACCCACGATGTGTGGCCTCCGCAAATAATCAGCGGCTGTGCATCGGCAACGCGCCAGATTCGCACATTGCCCGTGCTCTCGCCTGCTGCCAGGAACTTGCCGTCGGGGCTGATATCCACCGACATGACATTACCAATGGTGTCAGTAAAGATGCTGCCGCTCAGGTCCGCGTTTGCGAGGCAAACATCCTGTAAATCGAGTCCCTGTACGCATGCTTGCCAGACGGCCAAGTTCGAGAAGTCAAGGCCGTTCAGGTCATCAACCATTTCCAGAGCCAAGTTGAGTAGATTCCCGCCGGCATAACCAGGTTCGCTACCGGCCACTTGGCGTAGATCATTCAATCGCTTGGTCAGATGACCCCTCAGCCCAGCCCGACCTAAATCACGCCACATGCGTTCTGCAACGGGTTGCAACAACAGCCGGCGCTGGCTTTCTCGGACATACTCCTTGGTCTGGGCCAGCATGAGTGCATAGCGGTTGAGGTCAGCATTTGGCCCTAATACACCATCAGCAACTTCAAGGCTGAGAGCATCAACCAACCGGTCGGTGACGTACTCCATGACCACACTCTGCTGAGTGAAGCCGGCCTCGCCGCGCTCAATCAGCGAGCGACGATAGAGTGAGCGAAGCGCCTCCAGTAAATGGCGACGCGTGGGCGAATGGACGAAACGCTGGGACAACGCTTCTGCACCGATGGGTTCACGCTCGATGGCCAGCCAGGCCATAATCTCTTTCTCAAGCGGGGTCAGCCGATCAACCTGCTCAGCCAATAGCGCCTGAATACCCCCGAAGATGAGCGCGTCCTCGCCCAAAAATTCATCGATCTCGCCATTAAAGAGTTCTCGAATCGTCTGGGCCACTAACTTCAGCGCCAGAGCATTGCCGGAATAGCGTTGGCAAAGATCCCCCCACGCCGAATCAGACCCAACCAATCCTTTGTCATGTAACATGACACGCCCGGCTTCCGGGCTCAGGCTGGGCAGTTGCAGCGTGCGCACAGGCCCGCTTTTGCCCTCCATGGCCGAGACGGCTAGGGGTTTCTCCCGGCTGGTCAACACCAGGCTGCTCTCGTGACGTCCCTCGCCAACGCGTTGCAAAAGTCTGCCGTACGGTTCATAGCCGGGACGGAACTCGCCAACCTGTCCGCCCGGTTCGTGAATAGACTCTGCGTTGTCCAGGATTAGCAGGCACTGTTTCTCGGCGAGCAGTTCTATCAATAGTGTGATCTGTTGACCGATTTCTTCGGGCAGTTCATAGCGTCGTTGATTGGACAAGGCCAGAATCCAATCGGCGAGAAGCTGGTCGAGCGGCGGGGCATTGCGCAGCGAACGCCAGATCAGGTAGTCGAATGAATCCTGTAGCCGACCCGCTACATGGGTAACTAGGGCGGTTTTACCCAGGCCACCCATGCCCAGGACCGTGACCAGGCGACATCGATCTTCAACCAGCCAATGGCTTAACATGGTTTGCTCGACATCACGGCCGTAGAAGAAGCTGACATCGGGCGCTTCTCCCCAGTCGATGCTGTGGGGATCAATGGTCGTAGCCGTGAGGTCCGACGGTTTTGGCGCGTCCACTTCAATCTCACCGCTGCGGATGCGCTCGTGAAGGGCAATTGTCTCGTCGGACGGCGGAACGCCAAGCTCCTCTTCCAACAGATCCACACAGATCTGATATTGGCGGAGCGCAGCCGCCTGTTGGCCGGCCTGCGCGTAGAGGGTCATCAACTTTTGATGGGCCGGTTCATGGAGCGGATCAAGAGCTTGCCAGCGCCGGGCAAAAGGCAAGGCGGCTTCGGCCGCTGCCGCTCCATAGGCAGCGATGATTTTCTGCAGCAGGGCTCCGTACTGTTGGCGCAATTCTTCGGCCTCAAAAAACTGCCAGTCATCGAATTCGGGGCTGTCGGGCAGGGTGAAGCCGGAGAGAAAGTCACCGCGATATAGGTCAACCGCTTCCACCCATTGATCCAGACTTTGCGCTTTGACAGCGCGAAGAAAGTCATGGACGTCCAGTCGAACAGACCCGACTAACCCTAAACTGACCTCATCACCGAGCGTTTGCAGCCATGCCTTACCCAGCACCTTGCGCAAGCTGAACAACTCTCGTCGCAGGGCGCCGCGTGCATTGGACTGGGTGGCCTCGGGCCAGAGCAGCGTCGCCAGCGTATCACGCTGTTGGTCCTCGCCAGTCATGGCCAGATAGACTAACAACGCCAAGCTCTTGCGCCGTGAAAAGGTGATTCGCTCGCCGTTGAGTTCGATTTTGGGCTGGCCGAGCACATTGATGATTAGCTGTGACATAGGTGGGGGTATCCACGATTCCAGATTTCGCCTTCATTGCGTGGCTGCCGATCCAAGCGACCTGACAGCGCCTCATTTTTACCATACAATAGACAAATCGTCATGTGCGATCCATACCATCAGAGAGGTTATCATGCAGATTACTCAGGTACGGCTTTATCGCGTGTCCGGCACGCTTGAGCATGAAGGCGAGTTTTGGGAAGAACGGCTGGTCCGGCCGGTCGACATCTATCCCGAACACAAGGTCGAGGGGGCGACATGGCTGGAGCCGATTGGTCCCGGCGCCTATCGCAACGTGGCCCACTTTGTCGAAATCGAGACCGATCAGGGCGTGAGCGGCATTGGCGGTCCCATCCCGGAGGAGTTGGCCTACATTATCGGCAAGCAATTGGCTCCCCTGCTCATCGGCCATGATCCGCTGGCCATCGAGCGGCTCTGGGACAGAATGTACCGCTTCCAAGTCCATGGCCGCAAGGGCACGCCTATGATGGCGCTGAGCGCGGTCGATTGCGCGCTCTGGGATCTTAAGGGCAAGTGGTTCGACGTCCCGGTCTACCAGTTGCTGGGCGGACCGACACGCACCGAGATCCCCGCATACGCCAGCGCCCTGGGCTATTCACTGGACCCGGAACTGGTGCAGGAACGCGCCCAGCAGTTTGTCGAAGATGGCTTCAGGGCCACCAAATGGTTTTTTCGAGATGGGCCGACCGACGGTATCGCAGGCATACAGCGCAACTTGCGCCTGGTACGCTCTCTCCGGGACGCAGTTGGACCGGACGTGGATATCATGCTCGATGCCTGGATGAGCTGGGATGTGGCCTACACTGTGCAGATGGCGGCGCGGCTGGAAGAGTACATGCCCCGTTGGATCGAGGAGCCGGTGTTGCCGGACAAGATCGATCAGTATGCCGAGATTCGTCGCAATGTGCGTGTGCCCATCTCGGGCGGCGAACATGAGTACACACGTTGGGGCATGAAGATGCTCTTCGACGCCGGCGCCTGCGACGTCTATCAGCCCGACATCTACTGGGCCGGCGGCATTTCGGAGATGATGAAGATCACGGCGCTGGCCTCGGCTTACGACGTGCCCATCATTCCCCACGGCCACTCAACGCCGGCGTCGGCCCACTTCATTGCGGCCTGGCCCGAGACTACCTGTCCGCTGCTGGAATATCTGGTCAAGTGGAACGAGATCCACCAGTTCTTCCTGGCGACACCGCTCAAGCCTATCAACGGCGTGGTCACACTGCCGACAACGCCCGGTCTGGGCATGGAATTGGATGAGGTGAAGATTGAAACGCGTGAGGAGTTAACGTTCTGAGGGGATTGGGGAGAGGGGATTAGGGATTGGGGACTGGGTCACATCATCGCCCAATCCCCAGTCCCTGATCCCCAGTCCCCAATCCCCCTTTCCCCTACCAACTCAACATCTGCTCGCCGACGAAGGCGTAGTCGAATTCAAGGGCGATGGGCAGCGGACGCTGGTTGCTGCCGTCTGCATCCATGACCCAGATGGCCCAGTCGCCGGCCGAGTTGTCCTCGCCACGGTTGCTCAGAAAGGCGATCTGCTCACCGTCCGGGCTCCAGGCCGGAGCCACGTTCTGGGGGTACTCGGCGGCCAGCAGATCGAGCGGGCGAGTCAATGCCTGGAGGTCGCTGCCGTCCGGGTTGACCGAGAAGATCTCACGATGATTGCCCTCTTGACTCTGGAAAACGATGCGCCCGCCGTTGTCCTGCCAGTCCGGATCTTCGTACGAGAACTTGGCAATCACTGGTCGATCCTGTGCATCAGGCGTGTCGGCCGTCATCTGAATGCCGGTGCTGCTGGCGTAGACGATGCCGCCCTCAGTCCACTCAGGCGAGACTGCAGTAGTGAGGCTGGGGATGTCACGGAAATTTTCGCCATTTATGTCAACTCGACTCAACTGATTCTCCTCTTTTCCGGTAATGGGGAAGTCCTTGAGAAACTTGTTGTCGGGCAGGCAGATGCTCGACCCGACCTGGCGACATTCGAAGTCGCCGGTGTAGCGGCTGAAGACGATGAACTGACCGTCCGGGCTCCAGCTTGGTCCTCTCAGGTTTTCGCCGCCGTTGAAGATCAGGCGCTCGTTGCTGCCATCAATGCCAATCACATAAAGTCCATGTTCACCGCCGGCGCGCACAAAGGCAACGCTCTGACCATCCGGGCTAATGGCCGGGTCCAAGCCGTTGGTCAGCGGCCAGTAGTCTCCACTGGCGAAGTCGTAGGCGTAGATCATGCCGCTGGTGCTGGTCTTGAAGACCAACGGTCGGTCCGACTCAATACTGCTCGCCACCGTGTTGGCAAAGGTCACATCCTCATTAACGAAAAAAGGGGCAGCCGGCCCCTCGTTCACCGGCTGCCACCCCTCCGCAATGATGTTGCCTCTTACGGCAACACCATTGCTCTCCGCGCCATCCGAGTCATCGAGCCGGAGGAAGTCACTGGCCACCCAGCCAAGTTGACCGTTTCCGGTCTGAATCAGCGTCCACTGGCCGCCGTCGCTCTCACCCACCACTGCCAGAACGGTACCGGACGGTGTGCTGCCAATGATGTCATACTGTGAGCCGGGGCCGGAGCGCACGTTGAGGTTGGCGTTTCCGGTTTCGACAATGGCCTTCAAGATTGAGGAAGATACAGCACCTTCACTCTCTACAATCATTTCCTCCGCTTCCATCACTCCACTGGAAATCTGGTCGTCCAACGGAACCGGAGCGGCCTGCACCTTCACCGGGGCATTTTGCGCCGGTCGAGCGGCTGCACGTCCAACCTCGTCCCGGATGATGGTGGCTTCGGCAGTCATGTTCCAGCGTAACTGCTCGTCCTGCTCATCCAGATCAACTAACACCGTGTAGGTGATGTCGCCTTGCTTGTTCTCGCCGATGGGCTTGATGTTGGCCACACGGCCGGTCAGCTGGGTCTCAGGCAGGGCGTCGAAACTGATCTCGACGCTGTCGCCGGGCTGAACATTGACCACGCTTAGTTCGGTCAGGTCATCGGTCTCGATGCGCCAGGAGCCGAAGTCTGCCAGAGTCACTGCGTTCTCACCGGGTGCAACTTGCTCACCCATCTCAACATTGATGGCTGCGATCGTCCCGTCGAAGGGGGCCGTGAGAATGGTCTGGTTCAACGATGCAACGGCATCCTGCAACACTGCCTGGGCAGCGGCGACCGAAGCTTCGGCTGCAGCAATGGTCTCGTCCTTCGTTCCGGCCAGGAAGTTATCCAATTCGGCCTGGGCTGACGTGACCTGAGCCTGAGCAGCGGCAATATCGCTGGCGTTGGGCGCTACAAACAGGTCATCGTAACGAGCCTGGGCAGCAACATAGTCATTGGTTGCCTTTTCCAAGGCGGTGGCCTGGGGCATCATGCTGATGTCATTGCTCCATGCCACCTGATCATAGTCAGACTGGGCTTGTCGCAGCGCTGCTTGGGCCTTTGCCAAGTCTGAACGCGCTACCGTGATGGATGCATCGCTAGGACCATCATAGACCTTCTGTAACGAAGCCTGGGCCGATGTAATTGAGGCCTGATAGCGAGCAACTTCCTCTGGGCGAGGGTCAGAAACCAACTCGGCCAGCATCAGCTCTGCATTGAGCAGATTTGCCTCTGCCTGGGCTACCGCTGCCTGCTGACGTGCGTTCTCAAGCTGAAGTAAAGGCGTTCCGGCAGCGACAGCTTCACCTTCGCGAACCAGTACATCGTTGACGATGCCGCTGGTCGCAACACTTAAGTTGGCTTCGCGATTGGGTATGACCATGGCTTCAACGATGACATCGCTGTTGGCAGTGATGGCCGGAAGCATCGTGTCTTCCAGTTCAATGGTTGCTTCCTGGTCGGTGTTTCCACGATTGAAGATGGGCTGGGCGTAACTGTCCTTGCCGACATAGACGATGGTCCCGATGGCGATTGCGCCGACTGCTAACCCATATAGTAACTTCTTCATTTTGCCGTGCTCCTTCTTTTTCTGTCCGTTCAGGCTTTCCTGTCAGAGCCCTAGTTCACTTTGCTCTGAGCAGTCAGGTATTTGAATCAAGTTTATCCCGAAACAGGTTTGATTCTTAGTGTGTGCGGCGATTTTTGACCATGAGTTTACTCACATATCATTTATGAGTCTGCTCACACAATCTACATAGAATCGGTCTGGTACTCGGCCCAAGGTGATTGACTTTCTTCTTCCGGCACCGGTAGGTATGATCCAACCAATGCGACTGAGCAGAAGGCAATTACTAGAAATATCATCATGGTATATTCTCCAGCCGAATCTTTCGTGAAACAAAAATCATTGTTTTGTTCATGATTTGTACATGTATTGTATGCGCTGTTCAGATTTTGTTATGTAGCCAAGATCGCAATTGAGGATCGAGAGGTTTTTGAAACAAAAATAAGTGGGATGCGTGGGTGGTTGTAACCACCCACGCATCCCACTTATCGTTCAGTGCCATTGTCATTCCGATGGAGCGAAGCGACTGCCTGTCCTGAGCCTGCCGAAGGAAGGAATCTCTCCTGTGCGAACCTGAGATTCCTCCTCCCTTCAGTCATCGGAATGACAAATCGTGAACTACTGAAAAAGGAATCCGCGATTATCCGCCCGATCCGCAAAATCCGCGTTCTATCCTTACTCGTACGCTAACACCTCGC
>CAWKCP010000041.1:0-251803 GCA_963848115.1 uncultured Chloroflexia bacterium
TCAAGGCGCAGGGCTGTGACCTGGGTGAACTCAATCTCGATCCCGACGGCATCCCTGCCGAGCTGCACCAGACCACCTGGTGCGCAGAGAAGACCATCGAGTTCTTCAGCGAGAAACGGGACGGTCCCTGGTGGGCCAGCGTCAACATCTATGACCCGCATCCGCCCTTCAACCCGCCGGCCGAGTATCGTGCCATGTTTGACGCCGCCGACATCCCCGGGCCGCTCTTCCGAGAGAGCGATCTGGCCCAGCAGGCCAAGCTTGCGCCGCTTCGATTTTCAGTCGAAGGGCCGCAATCCGGACGAACTCGACATCAAGAATCCGGTCATTCCCATGGCTCCTAGCGCCGGTCTGGTCGAGGGCGAGTCGATCGGCGGCGCCCGTGACGCCAAGACATTGCAGGCCGCCTACTACGCCATGATCAAGCTCATCGACGACCAGGTCGGTCGTATCCTCGACGCGCTTGTGGAGAGCGGTCAGCGAGAGAACACGATCGTCATCTTCATGAGCGACCACGGCGAGACGCTGGGCGACCATGGATTGATCCAGAAAGGCTGCCGCTTCTACGAAGGACTGGTGCACGTGCCGCTGATATTCTCGTGGCCGGGGCATTTCGCAAGTGGGTTGGCCAGCAACGCGTTGGTCGAACTCACTGACATTGCGCCGACGCTCCTGGAGTTGGCCGGCCGGCCAATCCCCGAGGGCATGCAAGGCCGCTCGCTGTTGCCGATTCTCCGCGGCGATGCCCCGCCCGACCACCATCGAGACTTCGTACGTTGCGAATACTACGATGCACTCGATGAGCCGGACGGCACCTTCGGCACCATGTACTTTGACGGCCGCTACAAGCTGAGTGTCTATCACGGCCACAACCTGGGTGAGTTGTACGATCTCGATCAGGACCCGGGCGAGTTCGAAAATCTGTGGGACGATCCGGCGTATCAGACGCTCAAACTCGATCTCATGACACGCAGTTTCGATGCATCGATGCTTGCGCTGGATGTGGGGTCGAGGCGGATCGGGCCGATGTAGGAGAGCTAATGCGTACTGCGTAATATGGGCTTGAGCATCAGGAACGTGTCATACAGACCTTACGCAGTACGGAATTACGCAGTACACACTCCACTCACGTAGCAAGCAGCAAGAACCATTCCACCACTTGAGGAAAAATACCATGCATAATCTCAAAATCACCGGCATCGACGTCCACGAATTCCAGTGGGTGTCGGAGAATCTCGGCTACGACTACAACCAGTTCAACCTGGTCTATGAGAAAGGCTCGAAGATCACGCGCACTGGGCACGTGTTGCAGATCCACACCGACGCGGGCATTACCGGCGAATATCTGGCCGGCGGCGCAGGCGAGTTTGCACAGATGGAGATGTACACCCACTATCTGCTGGGGCGCAATCCGCTCAAGCGCGAGCAGTTCTACAACGAGGTCAAACGCGCGCTGCGCAAATATGACCGCATGAGCATGGGGCTGGTCGACATCGCACTCTGGGACATCGCGGGCAAGCTCTACAATGCACCGGTCTGGGAGTTGCTGGGCGGCTATCGAAAGACATTGCCTGCTTATGCCTCCACCTATCACGGCGACGAGAATGGCGGCCTCGATTCACCAGAAGCCTTTGCTGATTTTGCGGTGGAGTGCCAGGAGATGGGCTATACAGCCTTCAAGATCCATGGCTGGGGCAATGCGCCCATCGAACGAGAGGCGGCCAATGTGCTGGAAGTGCGCAAGCGCGTCGGCGATGAGATGGCGCTCATGCTCGATCCCGCCTGCGAGTACGAAACCTTCGGCGATGCCCTCCACGTCGGCCGGGCCTGCGACGAGGCCAACTTCTTCTGGTACGAAGACCCCTATCACGACGGCGGCATCTCGGTCTTCGCCCAGCGGCGCTCTGCGCCAGCTGATCAAGACGCCGATTCTGATGGGCGAGCACGTGCGCACGCTGGAACCCAAGGTCGACATGGTGGTGGGTGGGGCGACTGACTACATGCGCGTCAACCCCACCTATGATATGGGCATTACCGGGGCCATGAAGGTCGCGCATGCGGCCGAGGGCTTTGGCCTGGACGTGGAACTGCACGGCGGCGGCCCGGCCCAGCGCCACTGCATGGCCTCGATCCGCAACACCAACTACTATGAGCTGGGCCTGGTCCACCCCAATGCCCCGGCCTCCTCGCCCCCATGCAGCGACTATCCCGATACGCTTGACGCCATTGACGCCAACGGCCATGTGCCGGTGCCCGACGGCCCCGGCCTGGGCATCACGCTGGACTGGGACTTCATCGAGGCGCATCGCACGGGGTTGAAGAGCTATGAGTAGATAGAAACATTCGAAGCGGATTTTGCGGATGAATCGGATATCCACGGATTTTCTTCTAGGAGAAGTCCGCGTGCATCCGTTATATCCGCGAAATCCGCGTGAATTGTTATGATCTGAACAAAACATTTTGAGGAGTAGTGACAATGAAAACGAACAAACTTGGACGCACCGATATCGACATTTCCGCCATCTGCCTGGGATGTTGGGGATTCTCCAATGACTTCATGTGGCATGATCAGGCGGAGCAGGACTCGATCAACACCATTCACGCCGCCTTGGATCTGGGCGTGAATTTTCTGGATACGGCCGAGGGGTATGGAGTCGGGGCCTCTGAGGAAGTCGTGGGCAAGGCGCTCAAAGGACGTCGTCAAGATGCGGTGATTGCGTCCAAGGTCAGCGACGCCAACCTGGCCCCAGACGATCTCATCGCAGCCTGCGAGCGCAGCCTGACTCGCATGGGCACCGACTACATCGATCTCTACCAGATCCACTGGCCCAGCCGGTTCGTGCCCATGGCCGAGAGCCTGGACACGTTGCAGAACCTGCAGAAGCAGGGCAAGATCCGGGCGATTGGCGTCTCCAATTTCGGTCCCTTGGACATGGCCGAACTCTTCTCGCTGGGACGGGCCGAGAGCAATCAACTGGCTTACAGCCTGTTGGCGCGGGCCATTGAATACGAGATTCAGCCCATCTGCGTGGAGCAGGAGATGAGCATCCTCTGCTACAGCCCGCTGCTGCATGCCATCTTGACGGGTAAGTTCCAGAACGCCGACGAGGTGCCCGACGAACGAGCGCGCACTCGCCACTTCTCCAGCGAGCGCCCCATGACCGTGCATGACTCGCCAGGTTGCGAAACTGAGACCTTCGCGGCGGTCGAGGCCATCCGTCAGATCTCCGCGAACCTGGGTCAACCCATGATCGAAGTGGCCCTGGCCTGGCTGATGGCACGGCCAGGCGTCGGCGCGGTCATCGCCGGGGCGCGCAACGTGGCCCAGATCGAACAGATCGCCCACGCCACCGAGATTGATTTGAGTGCCGAGGCCATCGCCTGCCTGGATGCTGCGACTGATGAGGTCAAGCAGTTGTTGGGGACGAACCCGGACATGTGGCGAACTGAGTCGCGGCTGCGATAGCAAGAATGAACCAGTTTCGCTGGGACTGCGCCGGCTTCAGCGGCGCTCCTCAGGTGCGCACGCCGCATCTGGATCAGCTTGCCGGCGATTCTGCGTTTGAGAGACACAACCCAGTAGCACTCTAACCCGTGGAGAATCCTATGACTCAGACAGCCCCACTGAAAGTTCACATTACCGGCGTCTACGGCCTGATCGGGAACCTGGTCTACCGTCACCTCAGCGAGCAGCCGAACCGCTACGACGTATATGGCAGCGGACGACGAACCATGAGTTCGGAGCGGGCCGACGCCGAATCCATCGCCCGCCTGCCCGACGATCACTTCAAAATCGCCGACCTGAGTGATGCCGAAGCCATGGCCTCGGCCATTGACGGGATGGATGCTGTCCTCCATATCGCGGCCGTGCCCGATCCCGGCGCGTCGTTCGATGACGTGCTCAGCAGCAACATTGTGGGCACGCACAACGTCTTGGAGGCTTGCCGCAGGGCGGGCGTGCGACGGCTGGTCTACGCCAGTTCGGTCATGGTGAACTGGGGCTACTTCACCTACCAGGAACCCTATCGGTCGATCAAGGAAGGACGTCTGGACGACCTGCCGCCGGAGATCCAGAATATAACTCACCTAGACCCAGTCCGTCCGACCGAGCCCTACTCGACCAGCAAGGTCTGGGCTGAATCCTACTGTCGCACCTATTTTGACGCCCATGACATTTCGACCATCTGCCTGCGCATTGGCTATGTGAACAGTCAAAACTACTGCGAGCAGCCCAGTCTTAATTCGGTCTGGTGCAGCCATAGAGATATTGTCACCATGAGCGAACTTGCATTGAACGCGACCGAAGAACGAACTTACGACATCTTATACGTCACGTCGGACAACCAGCATCGGTGGGTCGACCTGGACCATGCGCGCCAGGTTGTCGGCTTTGTTCCGCAGGACAGTGCGGAAGGAATGATAGGACGCGGATGACGCGGATCGTGCGGATTTCCGCGGATGGAGGCAAGAAAAAGTCCCTGGTCCTGGCATTTTCGTTGGTTGAGTTGAATAAAGACTACAACGGATTAGGAGTGAAGCGGATTCACTCTCGTTGACAAGACCATATCCGATGCCGACTTAATCCGTTGTAGTGCAGCGCATTGCACCCAAGCCAAAGGCAATGCCAGAATCAAGAAAATCCGTGTCACCCGCGCGCTATTCCACTGCTGTAAAGGGAAGAGATCATGATCAGCGAATTGACGCGGCAGAAAGGGGCGGAACTACGGCAGTTCATCGATGCCGTACTGGCGCCTGCACCGTCGGTACAAGGCGTGGTCGGCATCGGCAGCATTGCCAATGGCCTGGCGCGGCCGGACTCCGACATCGACGCCATCGTCTTCCTCGATCCGCTGGATCTCTACATTGCGCCCGCCGAGGCGACCTGGCGTCCGACAGACAATACGTTCCACAGCATCTTCAGCGACGTAGCGGGGATTCAGGTCGATCTGCAACGGCTTGACCTTGCACAATGGTCGGATCCCGCCTTCGAGTGGCCGGAGGGGCGGTGTGGTGAAATGGCCAACGGCTGGTTGGCCTACGATCGGGATGATCGGATAGCGAAGCTAATTGCTGAGCGCACAACCTACGATGCGCAGACGCGTTTGACCAGGCTGGACGAGGCACTTGTCTGGCTGGACGGACATCTGAGCGGAGACGGTCCACAGCAGCGGTGGGAGAGTCTCAACCCACTTGTCGCGCATGACCGCTTACAGGCGGCATATGTCTATCTGGTCCAGGCGTTGTTCGCGGTCAACCGTTGTTGGCAGCCCTGGCGCAATCGAGAGATGCCGGCGCTGCTGGCCTTGCCCTGGCTGCCCAAGGATTTCGCCGCCCGGGTCTTCAACGCGGCCAATGCGTCTTCGCTTGACCATGCAGGCTACATGCAGCGTGTTCAGGCGTTGTGTGGCCTGTTTGATGATCTCTGCGAACACTTGGCAGCCGACAGTGACTATGGTGACGACGTCATTGGCGAAGCATTCGTTCGCAGCCACGACGAACCGGGCCGAGCCTGGAACATGGACGAGTGGAACGCCCGGCGCAGCACATAGGGTAGACAGCGCATATTCAGTAGTTCACGATTTGTCATTCTGAGCGAGTATTTTCGAGCAGATCACTCTGGCAATGGGCCAGCGAAGAATCTCGCTTTCACCGGTTTATGAACTACTGAATTTATATCAACTCAAGGTAGTGAGTTCCCAAAGTCCCCGGCACTGCCCACAAGCGGGATCGTCTAGCCAGGCTTTCGTTGGGCAGTGCCGGGGACTTGCGTCATGAAACAAGATTCTTCGTGCCCGTTCGTGCTCTTCGTGGATCAATCATTCCCAACACGATTCAGTTCAACTCCAATTCAATCACCGTGTCGAGTTCATCCGGCAGCCTGGAACTCTCGAAATCAATAAAGGCATCGTCAGGATAGTCGGTCGTCACCCACGACTTGTCCAACTTCAATTCCGAACCGTCGGCCAACAGGCGCGCCCGCTTGATCTTGCCGCTCAATCCCCTGAAGTTGATCGGTCCAATCCCCCGCTCATAGACATGCGCGTAGATCCGGTTTCCCTTCTGCGTATATCGTCCCCATTCCGGCTTGGGCAGATCCGCCAACCCGCAGCCGTAGATGCTCTCACCGTTCTGTTGCATCCACGCACCGACCTCCGCCAGAATCTGCTCGCTCTCCAGGGGGATCTCGCCCTTGGCATTTGGCCCCACGTTGAGCAGCATATTCCCATTCTTGCTGACACACTCGACCAAGGCGCGCACCACCTGCTGGGGTGATTTGTAATCCCGATCAGCAGCGCAATAGCCCCAGTGCTTGTTCAGCGTGATGCAAGCTTCCCAGGGGACTGATTGCTGGTCTTCGTCTACCAAGCCCGCCGGCGGGATGATCTGTTCCGGGCAGGCAAAATCACCGGCGAAGATCTCAGGGTTCTTGGTTGTGAACCGGTCATTGCCCTCTCCGCTGGCGCCCAGGCGATTGTCCATGATGATGTCGGGTTGCAATGTGCGCATCTTCTCCACCAATTCTGTGGCGCGCCAGGCCTCGCCCATCAGATCATCATAGGAGAAGTCAAACCAGACAATGTCGATCTTGCCGTAGTTGCTGAGCAGTTCGGTCACCTGGCCATGCATATAGTCCAGATATCCTGGGAAATCCCGGGGCTGGTCTTTGTATGCTTCGTTGTTGCGCATGGGGTGGATTCTGTCGCCGTAGGCCGGGTAGCCGGGGTGATGCCAATCGATGAGCGAATAGTAGAGACCCACTTTCAGCCCCTCGGCACGGAACGCCTCTACATATTCCCGGACCAAGTCCCGTCCGGCCCGAGTATTCGTCGATTTATAGTCGGTCAACTGGCTGTCGAAGAGGCAGAAGCCATCGTGGTGTTTGGCCGTGAGGACGGCATATTTCATGCCGGCCTGCTTGGCAATCTTGGCCCAAGCCTTGGGCTGGAAGTTTGTCGGGTTGAACCCGTCGAAATACTCTTGATACGCTTCGTCGCTGATCTGCTCAATGCTCTTGATCCATTCACCTCTGGCCGGGATGGCATACAATCCCCAGTGAATGAACATGCCAAAACGGTCCGACAAAAACCAGCGTGTTCGATCTCTTCGAGCCGTGATGAGTGGATTCTCTTGGTCAGTAACCATTTTCTACCCTTTCTACGAACTGTGGAATTCTCATTTGCCTTGTTACTCCTGTATCCCTTCACCCGGGCAGAATGACGGTGCAAGACGCTTCTCCATGACAATCAAGTCTGATGGTTCAGATTGAAAATCGTAGTACGAAAGCTCGTCTTGAATCTCGACGGTCCCGGCGGGCGTATAGCAGCTCAGATTTTCGACTCCAGCCTCTACGCCTTTCTGGATGGCGAACAGCAGGCCGGCGGACAAGTCTCCACCCAGAATGCCAATATGGAGTGCCTGATGCGGGAGGAAGCGAGCGCCTAGCGTCACAGTGCTCTGTGTGTTTGGATCATGATAGATCTGTCCTTGGCCTGCCAGATGGGCGGCAAGGGGCGGCGTGATGGAATAGAACGTACGATTGATCACCAGGAAGCCCTTCCATTGCTCACAGTAAGGTAGCAACAGTTCTATAGCACGCCAGGGATCGGTGACAACTTGAAAGGCAGATGGAACAGATCTGGAAAGACTCTGCCCGCACGGGCGTTTTTGACCGAGGTAGGTTCCGACAGTGGAAAAGCCGGACCGTTCTGCTAGTCCCTTGCTGGCTCGATTATTGACCCCGGTGTACATGCGCAATGTTGAGACGCTCTTGGCATGGGCAATCTCAAGGAAGCGTCGGTAGAACAGCTTGCCGATCCCTTGCCCCTGTTTTTCGGGAATAACCCGCAGCGTTTCCAGCCACGCGGAACCATCCGGCAAAAGCGTGAATTTCCCGCAGCCGACAAGCTGATCGCCCGATTCGGCAACGATAAATTCACCGGCTTCATCCGCCACAAACTGGTCAAAGACATGGGGAAGATAGGTGAGGCCGGGCGTGGCTTTTATCTCGACCTCAAGAACCTGCTGTCTGTCCTTGGGCAAAGCGGGTCGGAGGCTAATAGACATCTGACGCCCATAGTACGAAGCATGGTCTGGTCGCGCGTACGTTGTGCAATTTCCGCCTCTGTCCGCAATTGAGCCCGAGAATCTCCAGCAGGCCATAATCGAATGTGATTATTGATCTCATCAGCGCTCTCGTTGTCCCGAATCTCCAGAGTTATGGCGGAAGTTCAGTTAAGTATACACCAGTGATCACCTGGCTGGAACTGCTTCCATTTTGCGTGACACCTCCTTAGATCGGTGGCGAAATCCGGTGAAATTGGCAATCGAGATGTACCCTTGTTCGAGACAACAAAAAGCGCACCTGTATTGCCATTCGGTCAGCAGTACAGGTGCGCTTTGACGTCGTTATGGGGCGGCCTGGTTCTGGGTGTCCAGCCTGGCTGCGCTGCCGGACTGGACACCGAACGCTACTTCATGACCTGCGGCAAGAAGATCTGTGTTCCAGCCGACTGTCCTGACTCGCCGACCACAAGATTGAAGGTCATCTCCTCTTTCTTGTCGCCATTGTAGCCGGCGATGTTGACGGGAAAGGTCCCTTCGGGCACGCTGGCGTCGACGCTGATCTCGAGCTGGAGCGTCGGCGTCTCGGCGTTAAGCTCGTTGAAACCGTCGGTGTCGTCCACATACTGAGCCGTTACGCCGGGGGGCGTGCCGCCGAGATCCGTGGAAAGCCAGACGTTGTTGAAGAAGAGCGCCTCTTCCGCACTAAGCGTCACAGGGACCCTCACTGAAGCGCCCGCCTTCACACTCACATTCGGCAGGCTGGTTGTCAGCGCAAAGGCAGGCGCCGCCGCCTGGAACTCCACCTCCTGTGAGCGCACGCTGTTGCCTGTCTCGCTGTCGACTGCCTCCACAGAGATGAAGTACGGTACGTCAGGACGAATATCATGCAGCGTGGCGAATCCGATCTCTACGCCCGTCGCCACACCGTTCTCATCGAACTCGGAGATGCTGCCGCCGGCAGTGATCGCCTGCGTCGGGCTGAGCGGCGTGTCACCCCAGAGCAACCGATAGTTGTCGGCGTCCGGATGGCTGCTAATGCGCCACTCGACATAGATTGAGTTTGTGGCGGGATCGAAGCTCGGACTGATCTCTGCCGTCCACTCGGTTGGGAAGTCGCCCGTCCGATCGATGACCAATGGCGTGGCGTCGGCCAACAGCGCATCGAGATCAAAGTCATCTTTGGCCAAGCGAACTGCATTGCTGCCGTAGACGCTCACGCTCGGGTTGACGCCGTCGTCGGCGCGTATCCAAAGGTGCCATGTCCCTGATGCTAGCTCACTCAGGTCAACACTCTTCGTCACGAGTTGACCGCCCAGTTCGTTGACATCGGTAATCTCGAATTCTGCACCTGGAATGCCTTCAAAGATCGTCGTCATGCCTGAGTTGCCAATCCCCTTGTACCTTCCGGGATGGTCGTTGTGCTGATGCCGATATCGGTCGGCCCATCGGCAACCGGAACGACGCGCACGACGATGAAGCCGATCGATCGATTGAAGAAGTTGTTGTCGTTGGCCACGACAACGTAGCGAAAGATGTCCAGCCCCGTGAAATTGGATCTGGGTACTTTGCGAATCTTGTCGTGCTCGACCTCGGCGCTCGATCCGCTGAGGTTGTCGCTTCCGCCCGTCAACAGCAGCAATGATCGGGAGGGCGGCGAGCTATCACTCGGTCGTTCATCCATCCGATCGTTCGCCAATACATCGATCAGAACCGACGTATCTTCGTTGGTGGTGACAAAGTCGAAAATCGCAACGGGGAATAGGGTCCCGTTGACTTGTTCGGCCTCGGCAAGGGGTGCGGCCTGTGCATTGCCGCGTGGCCACAAGAGCAGGCCGATACAGAGTAGGAGGAAGGGGATCAGGGATGGACCGACTAACTTCTTTGCTCTGTGGCGATGTGCAACTGAACGGGTAGGAGCAGGAATATGGCTCATATGCTGTTGTCCTTTTTCTGAGCCGAGTGGATAATTTGGAAAAAGCGGTGCAACAGGTGCGGTCACTCGGCAGTTGGATTGTCTGCGATAGCCGTCGCGGGTTCGTCGCGGGCAATGTGGATCGCCCATGGTCAGTTCTCGGGACAGGCTATCGGTTGGCACAGGACAGAATCAGCTGCCGATTCTATCCGTACTTCCAGGGTATTGGACAAACGTAGCGAGAACGTAGCGAGCGAAGGGCCTTTTCTTCTTGAAGGGCCACAGTAACTGCGTCCAAATTGTTCACAAGGGACAGAATTCGGCTGCCAAAAATGAAAAGGGTGTGTTCAAAACGAGTTGAGAGGAGCGCGCAGGCTGAGCTTGTCGAAGCCGGGTCGGCCCGCCTACGCCTTCGACAGGCTCAGGCTGCGGCCACCGGGGTGCTCAACCCATTTTGAACACACCCAAATGAAAAGCGGCCTCAGGCGCTGAGATCTCAGCGCCTGAGGCCGCTTCTCGCTGTTATACTCATGTCAGATTGAAAACTTAGTAGGTCACGAATTCAAGCAAACCAAGATTCTTCGCTGGTAGTTTCCCAGAGTGAAGGGGTTCTGTAAACCCGCTCAGAATGACAAATCGTGAAGTACTGAAACTAAAGTTTAAGAGCTGGTTTCGTAGAAGCAACAATGCATGTCATCCGTTCACGAGGTGGGCGCAAAGTGCTAACGCAGTGAGGAATCTTGAGATCGGTGGCGTCCACTTCGTGAACGGAATGACAGAGTAACTTCTCGATCCAAAGATCGCATCGCCGAACCGCAAGTTTCAAGCTGATCTCAGTTTAGAGTGTAGCCACTCTTTTCTTTCTGAAGTAGCCCCAATCCCACTCCGTGCCCCATCCAGGGCCATCCGGCGGCGCAATCATTCCATTCTTGGGGAGCGGCGGGTTGAGCAGGCCGATCTCTCGTCCCAGCTCATCCCGCGTGCCGCCGGGGAAGTACTCGTAGTAGCTGGTGTTCTGTAGTGAACAGACCATGTGCGCGTGGACAAGGCCAAAGAGTCCGCCGGGACCGTTGAGTTCAATCTTGGCTCCGTGCAGTTCGGCCAGATGGGCCAGCTTGAGGATACCGGTGACGCCCACCCGGGCGTTGGCACGCAGCCAATCGGTTGTCCCGCTGATCAGCCACTGCGCGCTCAGATCGACATCGTGCATGAGCGTTTCTGGGGCGAGAACCGGGATGTCGAGCGCAGCGCAGAGCCGTTGCAGGCCCTGCTGGTCCCGATCTTGCAGCGGCTCCTCCAGCCAGAGAAAGCGCAGCTCCTCCAGCGCCCGCCCCACGCGCAGCGCCTCGTCATAGGTGTAGTGGCTGAGCACCGCGTCGTGAAGCAGTGTGATCTCCGGCCCGACGGCCTCACGGATGGCGGCGAACCATTCGATGTTTTCGTCGGCCGTCGTTGGTCAGGTGATCCTTGACCGCCGGGAAGCCCATCTCGACGGCCTTGAGCGAATCTTCGACAACCGCCTGCTATGGTGCTTCCCGCCGGTGTTGTAGTAGGCAGGGCAGCGCTCCCGCGCCCGACCCAGCAGGGCATAGACCGGCAGCCCCGCGGCTTTGCCGGCGATGTCCCACAGGCAATTGTCGAAAGCCCCAAACCAGCCTGGCCGTGTGAACATACTGCGCGTCGCGGCATGCAGTTTGGCATAGAGCCGCTCCCGATCGTAGGGATTTTCGCCGATGGTCAGAATGCGCAATTGCTCCAGTTCATCCACCCGCATGGTTGTGTAGCGAGCATCACCAACAGTGCACACGCCTTCAATGCCTTCATCGGTGCGCACATGGAGAACGTGGATTTCCTCGCCGGAAGAATCGCCGGAGCGTTGCATCAGCGTCCGAGATGCAATCCAGCGTTGTTTGGCCGGGGTGTTCTGCTCGATCAAGTCGAAGCGGGGAGTATTGCCCGGGACCTCAAAGATTGACAGTTCGATTTCAGTGATCTTCATAAACCAGCATTGCTCCATAGCGTGTACGAACCTATATCCGTTGGTTTGATGCAAGAACGAAAAGGCTTTTTGCGGTGGTTGTCATCGCTGTTGTGGTACCAACCGCTTGGTTAGGAAATGACAAGCGTGGCCTTTGGGATAGTCTGGGATGGTTGCAATTAGCTCGTAGCCCAACTTTTTGTAGAAGGGCGTGGCCTGCCAAGTGGTAGATTCCAGTAGGGCCAGTTCAAAGCCATGTTCGATGGCAAACCGTTCCGCTTCTTCAACCAAGAGCCTCCCAATCCCCTTGCCTCTGGCTTCTTTCAAGATCCAGACCAATTCAATGTGTAAGGTGTTCCAGAAGCAAGTCGCTCGAAGCCCTCCGGTCACAGTCCGATCGTCATCACGCGCGAAGACGGAGAAAGTGATTGCGGCCTCCATCGGCTCAAGATCCGGGATCATCTCATGATTGAAGTTCACGAGACCCTGGCTGATTGTCTTTGCATCCTCAGCTGAAGGCGATGTCGTTAGTTCGATTTCCACTGAAACTCCATATGGGCCGCTGATTTTGCAGACTCGGCGGATTCCGTCCGACGGAATCTGGATAAAAGCGTTCCAAAAAAACAGACGCCGCGGATGACAATCCTAGAAGCCGCCAGCATCCAGGATGGTTGGAAGTATCAAATCCCTGGATTTGGACTAAATATGGTTTGATTCGCCGAATCCGCGGTCTATCCAACTGTGGCTGCAATCTGTCTTGAACTGGAACATTACAACCTTGCCAAGAACGCAAAGACCGCATCATCATGTAATCCACCCATGTTGCCCTCATGCCCAAAATCCGGATAGATGGCCGTCGACTTGGACGACGTGATCTTGTTATAGGCCGCGAACTGGGTCGACGGAGGGCAGATCTTGTCCATCAGGCCCACGCCCATGAAGACCTCGGCCCGGATGCGCGGGGCCAGGTGCTGGACGTCGACGTAGCCGAGTTGGGTGAAGACCTCTTCTTCTCGATAATGACGCGGGTCAAAACGGCGGAACCACTCGCGTAGCTCAGCATAGGCGTTCTCGTCCAGATCCAGGTCCCACGTACGTTTGTAGTCGCTGAGGAAGGGAAAGACCGGCGCGGCCAGCTTGACGCGCGGTGCCAGCGCAGCACAGGCCAGTGTCAGGCCGCCACCCTGGCTGCCGCCGGTGGCCCCGACTCGATCGGCGTCCACATCGGGCATCTCCATGACGATCCTGGCAAGCTGGGCCGTGTCCAGGAAGATCTGGCGGAAGAGCAGCTTCTCGGGCGCGTCATCCAGACCACGGACGATGTGGCCACGCAGCGTCCAGCCTTTGACGCCGCCCACGTCTTCTGAGAGGCCACCTTGGCCGCGACAATCCAACGCGGCCACCGTATATCCCTGGGCCACGTAGCTCAATTTGTCCGACCATGATCCAGCGCTGCCGGAGTAGCCGTGGAACATCAACAATGCCGGGTGCGGCTCATTCGCCTCCTTAGGGCGCAGAAACTTGGCGTGCACGCGAGCGCCGCCGACGCCGGTGAACCAGAGGTCGAAGCAGTCGGCAACGCCTGATTGGAAGTCGGCCGGCACAAGCTCCAACTGTGGGTCCAATGCCCGCATTTCGGCCAGCGCTGCATCCCAATAGGCGTCAAAGTCGCCGGGCTTGGGATTGGTCCCTTGGTAGGTTTCGAGTTCTTCCAACGGCATATCAAAGAGCAATGGCATGGTCGGTTCTCCTAATTTGATGCAAATGAATCTCTCAGTGTAGAGGTAGGAAAAATACGCGAAAAGGTGTGGCGGCAAAAACCAATGATGCGTTCTAGATGGTCACAAAAATGAATCCGATTGGGTGCATTGAAATGCCTTGTCCGCCCGCCCGACCATCCCCGGACAGAGTATTCCCGCAAATCTGTGTGCGCTGCCGTCGATGCCACTGGGCTGGAATCATTTGATTGGCAATCTGCCCACGGGGAATGCCTTGTCCCCACGAGGTAGGGCTGTCGAGTAACTATTCTACAGACCCGCGTCCCCAGTCAAAGAAGCCGATCTGCTCCATCGTCTGCCTGAGCATCGCTTCTTGCCCGGGGAGAAGGGATGTCTGCGGCAACCGGGCCGGGCCGCAATCGATTCCAATCAGCTTCATCATGGTCTTCAGGCCAGGATTGCCAAAGCGGACAACATGGCGCACCATCTGTGCAGAAAGTGCCTGGCAGCGCTGGGCTTCAGCGATGTTGTCTACGGCAAATGCGGCAATGATACGCCGGTAGAGCGGCATGGCGAAGTTGTAGGTGCTGCCCACCGCGCCGTGTGCGCCGGCCACCAATCCGCTCAACAGCATCTCGTCCGATCCGAAGAGCAAATTGTAGCGACCGCCTGCCACTCCTGCGCACGCCTGTAACTCGTAGACCGTGGGAGCGCTGTATTTGACGCCTACCAGCGACGGCAATCGTTCAGCGCTCTCTTCAAGCAGTTTCACAACATCAATATGGGCGTGGGTCAGATGCGGGATGTTGTAGTAGTAGAAGGGCAGATCGGGCGCGGCCGTGAGCAGCTCGGCCAGGATGTCCAACAGGTTGTCCAGAGAGGCTACGCTGAAGTAGGAGGGCGGCACTGCTGAGATGGCGTCGGCGCCAATGGTCTGGGCATGCTCGGCCAGCAACTGGGCCTCACGAATGCTATTGTGGCCCACCTGGACCAATACGGGGACACGACCGGCAGCAGCTCTGACGTATGCCTCAGCCACTGCCATACGCTCTTCACGCGTCAGCGACGGCCCCTCGCCTGTGCTGCCGCAGACGTAAAGCCCGCCAACTCCCTCGCTGATCAATTGATCGGTTACGGCCAGTATCTGCTTCAGATCGACATCGCCGTCTGGGCGCATGGGCGTGAAGACCGCGGGGATGAGACCACTCACTCGGAAATCCATCGGTACGTTCCTTTTGCTGGATCGATCGCCAATCGTGCTGGACGATTGGACTCTGATTGAGGCGTTACGGATGACGCTACTGGTTATTCTATCGTGGTCGTTGGATTTCAGGCAATCGCCCGCGAACAGCCGGTTCCCTGGACGACATGTTTGACGCCGTCCAATCGGTCCAGGTCGACGGCGTTAAGGAGCAGGTCGTCGGGCACTTTCGCCGGCTGAACGAAGTGCATCGCACTGGAGATCCCAGTGCCAAAGCGTAGACAGTGGCCTGACCTGAGCCTCGATGGCAATCATCAGCGTCGCTGAATTGACCTTGAGAAAGCACTACCGGCCCTGTCTCTGACCCTGCGTCCGGTTCGGGTAGTTCGTCATCCATGGGCTTATCAGGCATCAGGTACGAAACCGAATTCCATGTTGGCCCTCTCGCCAATCTGCGCGATAATGGGTGGACAGCAAACGCCATCAATCAAACAGTTTAGGTATGCCATTTTCACCCGGGCATCTGCAATTTGTGTGACCGGCTCTGCTGTTCACTCACCTACTTAATTCCAGTACCCAACAGGAGGCACACTGTGGAATTTCAGGAACTGCTCGAACAGCGCTTCAGCGTTCGCAGCTACAAACCGGATCCGGTTGAGGACGAGAAGCTAACTCGAGTATTGGAAGCCGCCAGACTGGCTCCCTCCGCAGCCAATCGACAACCCTATCGTTTTCTTGTGGTGCACACTGCGGGTCGCCGTGACGAAATGCAGCATATCTACAACCGTGAATGGTTTTTGGAAGCGCCCATCGTTATCTTTGCCTGTGGCCTGACCGACGAGGCCTGGTATCGCGACGACGGCAAATCCTATATTGATGTCGACGTGGCCATTGCCATGGACCATCTGATTCTGGGTGCGGCCAACGAAGGTCTTGGCGCTTGCTGGGTCGGTTCGTACGACGAAGCGGCGGTTCGAGCCATCTTGGGAATTCCCGATCGTGTGCGCATCGTCGCGATGACGCCGCTGGGCTATCCCGCCATCGAAGCTGAGCCAAAGGAACGGAAATCGCTGGAGGAATTGGTCTGCTACGAGCAGTGGTAGCAGGAAGCTGGTCGAAGTCTTCTCGGTAGGCTTGCAAGTCTGGGCAATTGTTTTGGGAGTGGGGGAGTAGGGGAATCGGGCAGTTGGGAGCCGAATCGAACATTTGCGCTCGGTACAGCTGTCTAATCACCCTTTGCCCCACTTCCCCAGCTCCCCTACTCCCCCCATCTGTCAACACCTCCTTCCACTCACCACTCAACCGCCCGCCTGGAGCCCCCAATCGTGTCACAACTGTTTGCCATTTTCGTCAACGTCCTTGTGCCGGTCTTCAGCCTGGTGGTCGTCGGATATCTGGCCGGTCCGCGTCTCGCCCTGGATGCACGTACGCTGACCAAGTTTGCCTATTACGTTCTTGTTCCTGCATTTGTCTTCAATGTCTTCAGCGATGCCGAGTATTGCAGCTGACCTGGCCGCACGCATGGCCATGTTCATGCTCTCCGTGACACTAGGTACTGTGGCGGTGGCTCTTGTCGTGGCCAAATTGACAAAGCGCTCAGCCAAAATGACGGGTGCGTTTGTGTTGGTCGCGGCCTTTGGCAACGTGGGCAATTTTGGGCTGCCCTATCATCCAGTTCAAGTTGGAGACGAAGCGGCCCTGGTTGCAGCATCAGTCTATTTTCTGGTCGGCAACATCGCCGGCTTCATCATCGGCGTCATGGCCGCAACCTGGCACCAGGGCAGCCGCTGGAATGCAGTCGTCTCCGCTTTCAAGACGCCCGGCATCTTGGCGGTCTTTCCCGGCATTTCTGGTCAATGGGCTGAACATCGAACTCCCGCTCTTTGCCGGGCGCGCTGTTGGCCTGTTGGCTGCCGCCCTCATTCCAGTGATGCTGGTGACGTTGGGCGTTCAGTTGGCGAACATGGGACGTCCCTCGTTCAACCGTGATGTGGTCATCGGTGGCTCGCTGCGCCTGGTTGTCGGCCCGATTCTGGCCTTGGCGCTTGCAGCGTTCTTCGGTCTCAGCGGCATTGAGCGAGGCGCCGGTGTCATCCAGGCCAGCATGCCGGTGGCCGTGTTGGCGTCGCTCATCGCGCTGGAGCACGATCTGTTGCCCGATTTTGTGACCACCACCGTGCTCTTCTCAACACTGGCCAGCGCGTTCACCTTGACCGTGGTATTGGCCATCGTGTGAGTGCGCCGAGTGCGCCCGAGTCGAACGGGATGCCAGGGTGGTGCGACGGCGACGTCGGGCAAGCGCGAAGAAGTCAGGCGTCTGCAAATAAGCCTGACTTCTGGTCTGCGCACCTCCATCGACCACCCGCCAGCACCTTGATCAACTGACCTTGATTGACTAGAATGAAGCAGCGGACTGATTCCTTTCCGAATTTCTCTTTAGTCTCTGCAGTTTTCTCTGCGGTCTCTATGAGTGAGCCGTTTCTTGTCAGTGGAGATCGTTTCAGGAGCTGAGCTATGGCTCAAAGGAGTTGATCGACACCATGGTTGCCCAGACGGATCGCTATGCGAGCAGCGTCAGAAGGTTTCTGGTCCTCAATTTCTTTTTCGGTCGTGTAGCTGGCGCACACTCCTCCATCGCCTGCTCCATGGCCCGATGCGCCCGGATTGGTCCCTGCTCTATGAATTGGTGGTGGCCATCATGGCGGCGGGCATTCCGGAAGATGAGACGACGCCCGTCGAGCAGATGCGCCATGATATGGAGCAACTCGGCAAGGCGCCGTTGCCACTGGACACGCAGCGTGCTGCCACAGAAGTGGGCGGCATCGACTGCGAATGGGTGAACGTGCCTGAGTGTCGAGCGGATGGGGTGTTACTCTACCTCCACGGCGGCGGCTATGTGGCCGGCTCGCCGGCGACCCATCGTGCATTGATCGCCGAACTGGCCAAACAGACGCGGCTTCGTGCCCTTGTTCCTGACTACAGCCTTGCCCCTGAGAATCCGTTTCCCGCGGCGCTGATTGACGTTTGGTCAGTCTATTGGCGGCTGCTGGCATCCGGTTTCGACCCCAAAAAGATTGTGCTTGCCGGTGACTCGGCAGGCGGCGGCCTCAGTCTGGCGCTACATGCTGATGCTGCGGGACGCCGGCCTGCCTCTGCCTGCTGCCTGCATATGCCTCTCTCCCTGGACCGATCTGGCATTGACAGGTCGCACATTGATCCCGAATAGCGATGCCGATTATCTGAATATGGTCGGCCTACGCCGGGTGATCCCGGAGATCGTGGGAGATGTAGACCCGCATGAGCCGTTGCTCTCGCCCATCTACGCCGATCTGAGCGGATTGCCGCCGTTGTTGATCCAGGCAGGGACGGCTGAGATGTTGTATGATGACGCGGCCCGGCTGGCCAAGCGGGCCTCAGCCGATGGCGTCGACGTCGAGTTTGAAGTCGTGGGAGAACATGATCCATGTCTGGCAGTTCATGTATGCCATCGAGCCGGCAGCGCAGCAGGCTGTTGCCAACATTGGACGGTTTGCGCGCAAACATACGGACTGTGTGAAACAGAGAGAGTGAAACAGAGAAAGTGAATCCATGGCCAAGAAGAATCGAAAGCTCGCCTACTCCACCGATCCGGAACCGGAGCCGGAGGACAAGCCTGTCAAGCTGCCCGCCAATCCTGCAGCGGCCATACCGGGCCTGCAGAAGAACGAGCCGGTGCGCGTCTTTCGGGACCGCTCAGGCCGACGGGGAAAGACAGTCTCGGTGATCAAAGGGGTGAAGAGCCCGACTGAAGGGAAGAAAGCGTTGCTCAAATACCTCAAGAGCAAGCTGGGCACAGGCGGGGCGATAAAGGATGGCAACATTGAAATTCAGGGCGAACAGAGGGAAAAGATCGTCGTCCTGCTCAATGATCTGGGCTACAGGGCCAAAGTCGCCGGTGGATAGACGAAGAAGCCAGGCTTTTTCAAAAGCCTGGCTTCTGGGTTCTACGACTCCGAAACGTCAACAATCACCTTTACCACTTCATCCTGATAGTCCACGTTCATGGCATAGGCCTCAGGCGTGCGCTCCAGCGGGAAATGATGCGTGATGATCCCGTTCAAGTCGACTGCGCCGATCTCGGCCAGATGGATGGCACGCGGGTAGACATGCTGCATGCGTCGTGACATGCGGATGGTCAGTCCCTTGCGCCGGGCTGTCGAATGCTTCATCTCGAAATCATCCGGACCTGGAATGCCGACCAGGACCAGGCGACCACCGAGACGGGCCATCTCCGCCGCTGTCTGCACCGAATGGTCGGCCCAGGCCGCCTCAATGGCCACATCCACGCCCCGTCCGCCGGTCGCTTCGTTGACGAAACTCGGTCGGATTCACTTCATCGAAATTGATGGGAATGGCGCCGAATTCTTCCGCCAGCTTCAGTCGCCATTCGAGCTTGTCGCTGACAAAGATCGGATCCGCGCCTGATAGCTTGGCCAGCTGCAGAATGTACTGGCCAATCGGCCCTGCGCCGATAATCGCAACGCTGTCAGCCACGCGGATCTTGGCCAGATCGATGGCGTGGATGGCCACGCCCAGCGGCTCCAGCATGGCTGCGCCGGCGTCATCGATCTCATCCGGCACCGGGAAGCAGGTGTGGGCCGGCATGATCATGTACTCGCAGAGGCTGCCGGATCGGGATAGAGTCCGCAGAAGTGCAGCCGGTGACAGAGATTGGGGTGACCCTTCTCGCACATCTCGCAGCGCCCGCATGGCTGTGCAGGATCGACTGCCACCCGCGTCCCTGCCAGCCAGAGGCTCGTGATTGCCGTCCAGGCAATTCTCTCCGACGGCCTCGACCACCGCGCCAAACTCATGGCCCATGATCAACGGCTCCTGCACGGACGTATCACCGATGCGACCGTCTATGAACGTGTGCAGATCGCTGCCGCAAATGCCCACGGCCGTGATGCGCAGCAGCACCTGCTCGGGACCGGGTTGACCCGGATGGGGCACGCTATCGATGCGCAAATCGCGCGGTCCGTAGATCCGGGCCGCTGTCATAAGGGATGTGTCATCGTCAATGGCTGGCGTGCGATTTCTTGAACAGTTGAGTCATGTCCTGTCTTTCCTTTCAAACGATCGTTGAGAACTCAGATAGCTACTGCAATTCGGTGTGATTCTACTGCAAGAAGGGATCCGGACACGAATTCACACAAATTTTCACGAATTTTCTATCTGGGCCGAAGACACACTTTGTGCAAATTCGTAACCATTCGTGTCAAGAAAACACTTCCAGCAGTGGAGTCAGGCGTGAATATGACAGCGAAGGCTGAACAGATGTTGCCGAAGCCGAATCAGGCCGGGACTTTCATGCCAAACGAAGCCGGCTTCCGCCTTCGCCCAGTCAGGGATGGGTGTGGGTGCAGCAATGGGTGGCAGCGCGGCCATGGCCTCAGGCGAGGCGTCAACATGTAGTTCTTCGCTCAGTCGATCAACGACGGTCTTCAGCACTTGGATGCGGGCTGAGCGTTTATCGTTCCCGGCCACGATGGTCCAGGGCGATTGCGCCGTCGTCGTCTTGATCAGCATCTCCTCGACGGCAGCCTCGTAGATGTCCCATTTCTCGCGATTGCGCCAATCTTCGTCAGTCAGCTTCCACGCCTTGTGCGGACGATCACGTCCGCGCCTCGAAGCGATTGAGTTGTTCTTCCTTGCTAATGTGCATCCAAAACTTGAACATGATGGTCCCGAAACCGACGAGTTGCTGCTCAAACTCGCGGATCTCTCGATAGGCCCGCTTCCATTCCGCCTCTGTGCAGAAGCCTTCGACGCGTTCTACCATGACACGGCCATACCAACTTCGGTCAAAGAGAGCAATCTCGCCACGGGCCGGCAAGCGACGCCAGAAGCGCCAAAGATAGTGCTTGTCGGCGTCATCGCCTTTGGGCGCTGCGATTGGATGGACGACATAGCCACGTGGGTCCATGCGCTCCACGAGCCGGCCGATGGCCCCGCCCTTTCCGCCTGCATCCCATCCTTCAAAGGCCATGACCACAGGCCGTTTCTGCATGTGAAGATGGTACCCGAGGATGCGAATGGCTGTCTGGTATTCATTGAGCAGACGGTTGTATTCCTTCTTGTCGAGCTTCTGGTCCAGATCGATGATCTCAAGCATTGTCGGTGTCCTCCTCGATCGTCTCTTCCATGACTTCTGCGTTTCCCTGGATGATATTACCGACCTGGGTCGCGCCTTCTTCCAGTATGACAGGGCCGGCTTCGATCTCGACGAGAATTGATTCGGTGTGCCCGTTCACAGATTCTTCACCGGCATCTTCCTCGCTCCCTTCATCTGCTTTCCGGCTGTTTGCCTGTTGGGCATTCAGCTTCTCGATCTTTTTTTTCTTCTTATCTGCCTTCTTTTTCTTTTTGGACTTGTGGTTCTTCGCTGCTTCGGTCTCAAGCGTCTCCAGGGATTTCCATTCGGTCCGCTCGACGTCGAGCGCATCCTCCAGTCGATCAATGATGGTTTTGAAAACCAGATAGCGTCTTATAGTTCATGTCGTTGGCGGGCACCACGGTCCATGGTGCAACCTCGGTACTCGTGTTGGCAATCATATCCTCGACGGCGGCCTCGTATTCCGCGTACTCCTGATGATTCGCCCAGTCCTCGGCTGTGACTTGCCATGCCGTGTCCGGATCCTGGGTCAAGGCGATAAAACGGCGTAACTGCTCTTCTCTGGCTGATGTGAAGCCAGAACTTGACCATGACGATACCGTCATCGGCCAACGTCCGCTCGAATTCGTTGATCTCTTCGTAGGCCCGGATCCAGTCCGGAATCGGTGTCAGACTCTGAACTCGCTCCACGAGCACACGTCCATACCAGCTGCGGTCGAAGATTGCCATCTGGCCCCGGCGGGGAATCTGCATCCAAAATCGCCAGAGCCATGGCTTCTGCATCTCGTGGGTGCGCGGCGCCTGGGTCGGCAAGACCTTGAATCCACGCGGATCCAAGCGCTCGGTGAGCCTGCAGATGGCCGTGCCTTTGCCGGCGGCATCCCAGCCTTCGAAGAGGATGATGACCGGCACATCTGTCGTATAGGCCAAATGCTCCAACTCGTACATCCGTTGAATCTGATAGTGCATCACCTGTTTGTAGGCCTGTTTGGAGAGAGAAAACGTCAGGTCGGTCTCTTTCAGCATGGTACATGGCCTCCTTGGAAATGCTCACAGCGACTCAGAATCATGATGCAGTGAGGTCGTCCACACGCCTGAAGTAGGCGTCACGCGTATTGCGGCGGCCGTTGACGATGCCGATCATCTCCCAGCCCTCTTGCCCCAGGCTGTTGAGATAGTCAACGATCTCCGGCTCTTCCTTCCACTCGTCAATTCTTCGCCGTTGACATAGCGAGGTCGCCAGCCCCGGAATTCTCGAAAGGTGATCTCCATATATTCCCAGCGTGGTGACGCCGTCCGACCTGTCGCTACCGGTCGCTTTGATTTGCTGCTCGCCTTGGCGTGCTGATGTCGTCTGTGTCGGCTTTGGCGTCAGGCTTGGGTTGACTGCCGACGGCGCCGACTGGGACGGTTTGGCCGGACTGTTCAAGATCTCCCCGAGCACATCCGGCGTCTCTTTGCGACTACTCATCAGCGATGATCCTTTCGGTCAATGCGCCATAATCGTGGGCGCCGTAGGAACGCGGCGCATATTCGTAGATGGTCTGGCCATAGCCGGGCGCTTCGGAAAGGCGGACATTGTAGCGGATCGGATCGCAGAGTTGGCCGTCGTAGTAGGTTCTCAGTTGGCCGAGGATCTCCTCCGACTTGCGCACGCGTCGGTCCATAAAGGTGGGCACGATGTAGCGAAAGGTCAGATTGTCCTGGTAGCGCTGGATCGATGCCAGGTTGCGGTTGAAATCGAGCAGACCTTGAAGCGCCATCACTTCGAGCGCCACCGGGGCCAGTACTTCCCGGGCATAGAAGAGGGCGTTGACCGTCAAGGTATCCCAGCCCGGAGCGGTATCCAAGACGACAAAGTCGAACTTGCCGTCCATCGGCGCCAGCGCCTCGGCAACGGTGCGTTCACCGCCGAAATCCTTGCGTGCGATCAGTCGCTTCAGTCCGGCGAGGCCAATGCCCCCGGCCAAGATGCCCAGGTTTGGGCGTGCTGCAAAGATGGCGTCGTCCAGGTCGACTTCGCCGTTGATGACATCGGCAAGCCCGGTGTCCGGCTCGACGCCGAGCATCTTGCTCGCCTGACCCTGGCTATCCAGATCGATGATGAGCACCTGCTTGCCCGCGTCTGCCAAGCCTGCGGCAAGGTTGACAGCTGTCGTCGTTTTGCCGACACCGCCCTTAGAGAGCGCCACCGCAATTCTGCGCATTGCCTATCCTCCGGGATTTTTGGTCCATTTGCGCCGGGTTGGGTTCGCAATTATATTGTCTCTACATTTGCCGATTTTGTCCATGTTGACAATTGCACGACATTCTTGCCGAAGGTGAAACCATGTCTAGCGGAAAATCTGACGAGATCTTGCTTCGCCTGCTTCATACATTTCAAGACGCTCCGGCCTGTTGGTGTGCATCCGTGCGTCCCAATGGACGCGCTCACCTTGCACCGATCTGGCACGTCGTTCACAACGAGCGTGTCTATCTGGTCACACGGTCCTCTTCCGTCCGTGCCCACAACCTCGCCGCCAATGAGAGCGTCAGTCTCTCGCTGCCGGATCCCATGAACGCCCTGATCCTTGAAGGCAAGGCACGCCCCGCATCCACAATTGGAGGCGACGCTCCAGCCTCTTTTCCTGGCCAAGTACGGATGGGACATCAGCACCGACGCCGACTATGAACTGATCCTAGAGGTGACGCCGGTCAAATTGATGGCGTGGGGCGATCATGGCGAGGGGCGCTGGCGCTTCAGCGATGGCCAGTTCACAAAAATCCGCTAGATTGTTCTCATGGAGCATACTGATCATGACGTACCCCGTCGACCTGCAATTGCACAGCACCTACTCTGACGGGACCGACTCACCGGCAGCGTTGATCGACATGGCCATTGCTCTCGGTATCCAGGTGTTGGCGCTGACCGATCACGACAGCGTGCTTGGCGTCAGCAGGGCGATGGCTGCTGCCGACGGCAAAGGCATTCGGGTCGTACCGGCGTTGGAGTTCAGCACGACAAACCAACGACAGCGCGATCTGCTCGACATAAACATTCTTGCCTACGGGATACGACACGAAGATCCTGCATTGCTCGCCACCTTGGACCGCGTCATCGACAGCCGTATAGAGCAGAAGATTCGCCAGATCGAGCGGCTCCAGTCCTATGGCATCGACGTGCCGGTGGATGAAGTGCTTGCCGGCGCAGGCGGCGTGCCCGGCCGCGTCCATATTGCGCGTGTGGCACTGCAACGCAACCCTGACAGATTCTCTTCGATCAACGATGTCTTCGCCGGCTACCTGGCCACTGACGCGCCCAACTCGACCTACGTCGAACGCACCTTTTCACTGACCGTCGACGATGCCATCGAGTTGACACACCAGGCCGGCGGCATTGCCGTGCTGGCCCACCCCGGCAGCTACACGCGGGTGCAGGACATTGATGCGGCGGTGCGGCTGATGGTCGACATGGGGCTGGACGGCATCGAGGTCTGCTACACCTATGCCCAGAATCGTGGTCACCGCGGCGCAAGCGACGCAGCGGTGACCGAAGTCATCTGCCCACTTCGAGGCACTGGCCGATGCCTGCGGCCTGCTAAAAACAGGCGGCAGCGACTATCACGGTACGACCAAACCGGGCATCATGCCCGGTCAGGCGGGCTTGACCCTGGACGAGTGGTCGGTGCTGTGTGACCGGGTCGGATGGTGAGTGAGCGGCACGGTTTCCTCAATCGACAGTCAGCAGCGGCATGACTTCATTCGCAAACAGCTCAATGCCCTGGGTTTCCGGAAAGTCGAGAAGACGAACGATGAGGCAGCGCACGCCCAGATCGATGAAGGGCTGAAGCTGCGCTGCGACCTCCGCCGGCGTGCCGAGGATCGGATTGTTGTTGTAGGGTGAGGCCGCGGCGATTCTGCTCAGCCTCCTTATGTGTAGCCGCTACGACCACCGCCTCGGCAGACCACGTCTTGACGATCTCATCGTAATCCCGGCCCACGACATGGCAATGGCCACGTAGTACACCCAGTTTGCGTGCGTAGTTCTCCAGCGTGCCGCCGGGAATATTCCACCAATCTGCATGTTTGGCGACGACGCGCAAGCGTCAATTGCTCACCGCCGCCGCCGATTAGGATGGGCGGGATCGGGTCCGGACGTGGCTCACAGATAGGCGTTTTCGATGCGATAGTGCTTGCCCTCGAAACTCGCCGGCGACTCGGTCCAGAGCGCCTTGACAATCTGAACAGCCTCCTCCATCTGGGCAATGCGCACCGACGCCTTGGGATAGTCGAAATTGTAGGCGCTGAACTCATCCTCCATCCAGCCGGCGCCGATGCCGAAGATGAAGCGTCCTCCCGTCAGTAACTGCAGGTTGGCCGCCATCTTGGCCAGCAGTGCCGGGTTGCGATAGGCCTGGCAGAGTACGCTTGCGCCGAAGTTCAGCGACGGGTAGCGGGCCGCAAAGTGGGTGATCGTGGTCATACACTCAAGGTATGGCGTGTCATTCGACTGCCATTGCGCCCACGGCATCACATGGTCGTCGACCCAGACCGAGTCGAAGTGAGGGTGAATGCGATCCAAGGTACGGTCGATCTGTTCGACAAAGGCCGAACCATCGGCTCCATCGACAGGAAATGACGGCATGTGCCATCCGAACTTCAGGTTGTCCATCTTTCAGGCTCCTTGCCTCTACATCTACTTTGTCACGCGCTGCTGCCGCTAGGGTCTGCGGCCAATTCACGTTCTTCCAGCGGACACCACATGGCGATGAATTCACCTTTTCCAAAGATGATTTCGTGGGCATCGTCTTCGGCAATCAACGTCTGGGGACGTTTCATACTCAACTCTTTGAGATCCCGGATTGTGTTTTCGAAGTGATCGCTCTGCAGACCGCAATCGCAGACGTACGAGGATGGGAAGATTTCCTGTGGCATTGGTCCTCCTTGGCGGCGAAAATCGGTCCGTTCACGCCCATATCATGTCGGTGATCATTCTGTTTGTCAATGGCAGAGTATCCAGAGTCACATCTCAATCTAGGGTGGAGCGTCGTCAAAGTGCCGGGTACGATCCGGCAGTCAATTTTCGAGCCAAGAACGTCTGGATCGTCCCCGATGCTTTCTAACCCAGCTCTGAGATACACTCAAGTATCTGTCAAGGCTTGAGGATCCGCGCCTCCTCCTGCTATGATTAGTGAGCCGTGGCATCAATTTCGATGTCATCGATAGTTCGATGTACCGGTGAGCGGATTGGACACATGACCACAATGAACATCACGCCAGACATTCAGATTCTGCCGGGCAGCGAACGCGTTCTCGCTACGATGCCTGTTGGCGATGCCGATGCACTTACTGCCTACCAACTGCAACTGATGGCCTATCAGTTGCAATTGGTGGCCGGCTTCGACGATCTTGTCTGTCTGGATTCGCTTGACTTCGAGCCGTTTGACTACCAAATCCGCGCCGCACGCACGGTGTTGCGCCGCTTCCGCGGTCGGGGTCTGCTGGGCGATGAGGTCGGCCTGGGCAAGACGATCGAGGCCAGTTTGGTCTTGAAGGAATACCTTGTGCGTCAAATGGTCGAACGCGTGCTCATCTTGACGCCGCCCGGTCTGGTGGAACAATGGCGCGAGGAACTGGCCTCGAAATTTGGCCTCACCGGCTTTGTCGCCAACACGGACGATGCATTTCGGGCGTTGGGGCCCCAAGCCTGGCAGGAGTTCCCCCTGGTCGTGGCTTCGTTGGCGACGGCGCGACGCGCGCAGCATCGTAAGGTCATCACCGCCCAGCCCTACGATCTGGTCATCGTTGACGAGGCCCACCATCTGAAGAATCGCTCTTCGGTCTCCTGGAAATTGGTCAACGATCTGCAGAAGAAAGTACATCCTGCTGTTGACTGCCACGCCCGTTCAGAACCGATTGAGCGAACTCTACAATCTGATCACCGTGCTCAAACCCGGCCAACTGAGCAGTCCCAAGGAGTTCAACCGTCAGTTTGTCGTGCGCGGCGATCCGCGTCTGCCTAAAAATCGCGGTGTACTGCGTGAACTACTGGCCGACGTGATGGTACGCCATTCACGCGGTCAGATCAGTATCAAACTGCCGCCCCGACGCGCCCACACGGTGCAACTGGATCTGCACCCTGACGAGGCGGCGCTCTACCAGCAGATCAGCGAATTCTCACGCCGGATGATGGCCGATGAAAACTTTGGCGGCACACACAGATTGGGGCTGCGCATGCTGCTGCGCGAGGCCGGCAGCAGCGCCGCCGCCACCCGTTCCACCCTGCTCTCGCTGGCCGATGGACCGGATCTCGTCGCCTATCGCAGCCAATTGCTGGATCTCGCCGAACAGGCGGCGACCGTTCAAGATTCAGCCAAAGCTGCCGCCCTGGAGAAGCTTCTGCAAGCACAGACCCAGGGAGAGGGCAGCGGGACCGAACATGACGGCAAGGTCATCGTCTTTACCCAGTTTCGCGCCACCCTGGAGATGCTGGCCGACTGTTTGACTGAATGGGGGATTGACTTCGCTCTCTACCACGGCGGCCTCACCATGGTGCAGAAGAACGCTGCCATCGAGGATTTTCAGTCGGGCAAGCCTGTGCTGTTGTCGACCGAGGCGGCCGGTGAAGGGCGCAATCTGCAGTTCTGCCGGGCCATGGTCAACTTCGATCTGCCCTGGAACCCCATGCGCATCGAACAGCGGGTGGGGCGCATCCATCGGGTGGGCCAAGACGGGACCGGTCGACATCTTCAACCTGGCGGCCAAGGGCACCATCGAAGAGTATGTGCTTGACATTTTGGACCGCAAGCTCAATATGTTCGAACTGGTCATCGGCGAAGTCGACATGATTCTGGGACAGTTGGCCGACGAGCGGGATTTCGAGGAGATCGTGCTCGATGTTTGGTCCCAGGCCGAGACGGATGAAGCGCTGGCCGAGGGGATGGCCGAGCTTGGCGATGCCCTCGTACAGGCACGCAGCGCCTACCAGAAAGTCAGCGAATTCGATGAAACGCTCTTTGGAGAGGACTTCAGTACAGAATGAACGAAAACGATCGCCGACGATTTGATCTTGCCCGCTTTGTGGTGGGATTTTTGGAGCAGCAGGAGGGCATCGTCACGCCGCCGGCCTATGGCGTTTACGAGGCATTGCTGCCCGACAAACTGGCCGACGACCTTCGACTGGATCCCTACCAACGCCTGACCTTTACGGCCGTCGAGGGCGAAGAGACGCTGGACCTGAGCTACGGCCATCCTATCGTTGAAGAGATTGCTGAACGTCTGCAACAGCAGCCTGCCAATGCTTGCGTCTACATCAATCACGTGCGTACGGACAAGCAAGGCGTGCTTGACCTTGCGCGGAATGGCTACGCCTTCCCCAATGCTCGTCTTTCGCCCAAAGCCAATGCGACCCAAGGTCGCGCCCTGCACCACTACCTGCGCTTCAACTTCAAGGTCGCACTGGTCAGCGACGAGAAGCAAGAGTTTCTGGTCTCAGCGGTGATGGATGTACAGGGCGGCTACGCTGTGCGCGATGTCGAGCTATTGGAACGGCTGGAATTCTATGAATCGAAGCCGGCCTATGACGGTCTTCCCGTCGCCACGGCGCACTGGCGAGATGACGGAGATCCGCTTGATCCCGAGACATATGATGCGCTACTGCCGCGGGCCAAGGCGGCAGTTCTTGAAGAGATGGCGGCTACCTTGACCGCGTTGCAAACACGCGCCGATCGCCATCTGCAACTGGATCGAGCGCGCATCGAAGGTTACTACGATGATCTCGAGAACGACCTGAAGCGGCGTCGCGATCGTGTATCCGCTGCCGACGAAAAGTTGTCTGCCCTCCACGCTGAACGAGAGACGAAGCTAGACCATTTGGCCGAGCGCTACCAGATACGGGTCGAGTTGGAACTGATCAATCTGCTGTTGCTGGTCCAACCAAAGATCAGGCTGCCCGTGAACATCGGCAATCGGTCGGTCAACATCACGCGCACGGTCGTCTGGGATCCGCTGGTCCATCGGCTGGAACCGCTGGTCTGTGATGTCTGCGGCCAACCCGGCCAGGATCTTCACCTTTGCACGGGCGGACACCTGGCCCACGACCACTGCCTGGCAGAGCAATGCATTGATTGTTCACGTGTCTACTGCCGGCTATGCGAGGATCAGATCGGGGAATGTGCGGTCTGCCACAAGCCTGTCTGCCAACGGAGCCTGATCACCTGCCCGACTTGTGGCCGCGGCACCTGTCGAGAGCACCAAACCCTGTGCCATGCCGCTGACGGCGCGCCGGTCGATCTAGCGACACTGGCCGCGGAACCTGAACAGCCGCCCACGCCAAAACCGCCCGCACCTGAAAAAACGCAAGCGGACAAGCCGAGTCGTCGCAACAAGCCACCGAAACAAAAACAGAAGCCGACCACAGCCAACAAACAACGTTTGGTCAAGGCGGTCCGCATTGAGGTCAATTTGTTCGAGGAGCGGCCGCAGATCGTCGCGCATGTGATGCGATCGGCCAATCGAACCTGGGCCGTGCGCAGCATCCTGCTTACGCGGGAGGGCATTAGCGTGCAGTGCGAGTGCGAAAAGGGCGACGCTTGTGAAGCCAATGGCTACATTCACCGACCGGCCAATGCCAGGTATATTGCCGAGCAACTTGAGAGGATGCTCAAGCTTCTACGCAGCGAGTACTTAACGCCCGCCAAGAAGATGAACTATACCTATGTCAGCCACGACCACATTCTGCGGGAAAGCCAGACCTTGGAGCTGCCCGAGATCTGGCTGGATGAGGAAAGGCTGCGAGAAGCGCGCAGCGGCTTTGATAGGCTGCGATAGTGGTGGCCTTCCGGATTCCATGTGGTCGGCATCGGTCGAATCCGACGCCGACCACATAGGAATCCGGGTGAACCGTAGTGGTTCCTCGTAGGCCAAGGTGACAGGCACTGGCGAAACGATTCGGGTCGACAAAATGCTGTTCCGTCAGAGCCTGTCAACCTGAGCACCCATTCCCCTACCCCATGAACGGATAGCGCCAGTCCTCCGGCGGTGTCAACGTCTCCTTGATGGTGCGCACGCTCATCCAACGCATCATGTTGACGGCGCTGCCCGCCTTGTCGTTGGTGCCCGAGGCCCGTCCGCCGCCGAAAGGCTGCTGGCCGACCACTGCGCCGGTGGGCTTGTCGTTGATGTAGAAATTGCCCGCCGCGTCGCGCAGCGCATCGGCCATCTTGACCAGCGCAAACCTGTCCTGTCCGAAAATGGCCCCGGTGAGCGCATAGGGCGAGGTCGTGTTACAGAGTGCAAGTGTCTCGTCCAGCTCGTCATCTTCGTAGACGTAGACTGGTGAGCACCGGGCCGAAGATCTCCTCGCACATGGTGGTGAAGCGCGGGTTGGTGGTCACGATGGTCGTCGGTTCGATGAAGAAGCCGACGCTGTCATCACAGCCGCCGCCGGTGATGATCTCGCACTCGTCATCGGCCGCGGCCTGGTCGATGTAGGCCTTGATGTCGGCGTAGGCCGCGCGATCGATGACGGCGCACATGAAGTTGCTCAAATCAGCCGGATCACCCATCTTGATCTGGTCGACTTCGTCAACAAACTTCTCGCGGAACTCAGGCCAGATCGAACGCGGTACATAGAGCCGCGACGCAGCCGAACACTTCTGACCCTGGTACTCGAACGCCCCACGCAACGCTGCCGTGACCAATGCATCGACCTTGGCCGAACTGTGGGCGAAGATGAAATCCTTGCCGCCGGTCTCGCCGACGATGCGCGGATAGTACTTGCGTGCCGGCATGGTCTCGCCCACGGTCTTCCACATGCCCTGGAAGACCGGCGTCGATCCGGTGAAGTGGATGCCGGCCAGCTCCGGGCTGGCCAACGCAGGATCGCCGACCTGCCGACCCGATCCCGGCACGAAGTTGATGACGCCATCGGGCAGCCCAGCCTCACGCAGTAGTTCCATCACATAATAGGCCGAGTAGACCGCACTCGATGCCGGTTTCCAGAGTACCACGTTGCCGACCATGGCCGGGGCCGTTGGCAGATTGGCGGCAATCGAAGTGAAGTTGAAGGGCGTGACCGCGAAGACAAAGCCCTCCAGCGGTCGGTATTCGACGCGGTTCCAGATGCCCGGCCCCGAAATCGGTTGGTCGGCCATGATCTGGGTCATGTAGTGGGCGTTGAAGCGCCAGAAGTCGATGATCTCGCAGGCCGAGTCGATTTCGGCCTGGAAGACCGTTTTAGACTGACCCAGCATGGTAGCCCCGTTCAGGATCGGCCGCCACTCACCGGCCAGTAGCTCAGCCGCCTTGAGGAAGATCGACAGCCGATGCTCCCAGGGCATGGCCGCCCAGGCCGAGCGCGCGTCCAGCGCGGCCTCGATGGCCAGTTTGACCTCACGCGCCCCGGCTTTGTGATAGATGCCGAGCTTGATGCTGTGATCATGGGGTGCGCATATCTCGGCCACATCGCCGGTCTTGATGGCCTGGCCGCCAATGTAGAGTGGCACCTCGATCTCCTGTGCCTGCATCACGGCCAGTTGATCCTGAATCGTCTTGCGCTCAGGACTTCCCGGCGCATAGGACAGAACCGGCTCATTGACCGGCTGCGGAACGTTGAAAAACGCGTTGGACATGATTGTGTCTCCTGTCCGGTAAAAAAAACTTGCCACAGATTGACACAGATAGATAACAGATTTTCACAGATGTTTCTCAGATGTTAGGACGATTCCCAGTCCTATCCGTGTCCCATCCTCTTTCATCTGTGTCCATCTGTGACAAAAAAATGGCATCCAGAGATCTAAACCATCTTTAGACCTAGAACGTCTCGTATTCCGTACGCTCAATTATCTCTTCCTGTAGGGCCTCACTGAGGTCGCAGAAGTAGTCTGAGTAGCCGGCCACGCGTACGATCAGATTGCGATGCTCTTCCGGATTGGCCTGGGCCGCACGCAGAGTGGCTGCGTCCACCACGTTGAACTGGATATGGTGGCCGTCCAGCTTGAAGTAGGTGCGCACCAACTGGGAGAGTTTGGTGAGGCCGTCGTCGTCGGCCAGCAGCCTGGGGCGTGAATTTCTGGTTGAGCAACGTGCCGCCGGTGCGCGTATGGTCCATCTTGGACGCCGACTTGATGACCGCGGTCGGCCCCTTGCGATCCGCACCTTGGACAGGCGAAATGCCTTCGGAGAGCGGCTTGCCGGCGTGACGCCCGTCCGGCAGCGCGCCGATGACCGACCCGAAGTAGACATGTACGGTGGTCGGCAGCAGGTTGATGCGATAGGTGCCGCCCTTGGTGTTGGGACGGCCATCGATGGCGTCGAAGTAGGCCTCGAAGAGGTCGACCATGATGGAATCGGCATAGTCGTCGTCGTTGCCGAAGCGGGGTGTTCTGTTCAACAGCAACTGGCGTGTGCGTTCGCTGCCTGCGAAATCCTCGGCCAGCGCCGCCTTCAGTTGCGCCATGCAGAGCGTCTTGTTTTCGTAGACATGGGTCTTGATGGCGCTCATGGCGTCGGTCATCGTGCCCAGGCCGACGCCCTGGATGTAGCTGGTGTTGTAGCGGGCGCCGCCGTCGTGATAGTCCAGCCCTTTGCCGATGCAGTCATCGATCAGCAGTGAAAGGAAGGGCACCGGCAACTGGGTCGCGTAGAGTCGTTCAATGACCTGGTTGCCGCGGATTTTGATATCAACAAAGTGGTTGAGCTGGGCTCGATAGGCGGCGAAGAATTCGTCGAATGACTCAAACTCCTCGGCGTCCCCGGTCTCAAGTCCGATGCGTCGACCGGTACGCGGGTCGACGCCGTTGTTGAGCGTCACCTCCAGCACCTTGGGCATGTTGAAGTAGCCGGTCAGGCTGTAGTTCTCCTTGCCGAACGCTCCGGTCTCCACGCAGCCGCTGGTGCCGCCGTTGCGCGCATCCTCAACACTCTTGCCGACACGGATCATCTCTTGCACCACCACATCGGTGTTGAAGATGGAGGGCTGGCCGAAGCCGGTGCGGATGATCTTGGCGGCCCGCTTGATGAAGCGATCCGGGTTCTTCTTGCTCAGCTGGACCGACGAGCTGGGCTGGAGCAGTCGCATCTCCTCGATCACGTCGAGCAGCAGATAGGTGACGTCGTTGACCGCGTCAGAGCCGTCTGATTTGACGCCGCCGGTGTTGATCTGGGCGAAATCGGTATAGGTGCCGCTCTCGGCCGCGGTGACGCCGACCTTGGGCGGGGCCGGCTGGTTGTTGAACTTGATCCAGAAGCAGTGAAGCAGTTCCTCAGCTTGATCGCGCGAGAGTGTTCCATCCGCCAGGCCCGACTGGTAGAAAGGATTGAGGTGCTGGTCCAATCGCCCCGGATTGAACGCATCCCAAGGATTCAATTCGGTGGTGACGCCTAGATGGACGAACCAATAGTATTGGAGCGCCTCTTGAAAGGTGCGCGGCGCGTTGGCGGGCACGTGGCGACAGATGTCGGCGATCTGCTCTAGCTCGGCCTTGCGCTGTGGGTCGGATTCGAACTCGGCCAATTCATCGGCCTTCTCCGCATGCCGCTCAGCGTATCGAATCAGCGCATCAGCCGTGATGGCCATGGCCTTGAGCTCTTCTTGCTTGTCGTAGGCGCGCGCATCGTTGACAAAGTCCAGGCTGTCCAGGCTGCGTTGGATATCGGCCTTGAAGTCGAGCAAGGCCCTTGCTGTAGATCTTGTCATCAAGCACGGTGTGGCCGGGCGAACGCTGCTCCATAAACTCCGTGAAGATGCCCGCTTCATAGGCTGCATGCCACTCGTCTGTCATCTCACGCAGGATCAGATCGCGCATGGACTTGCCTTCCCAGAAGGGGATCAGCTCCTCTTCGTGCAGCGTCCTTGGCCTCGTCGTCCACGGCAAAGGGAATCTTCTCACGCGTGTCCAGAATGTCCAGGTCGTCGAGCGTGTGACAGCATAGTTCGGGAAAGGTCGGCGTCGCCTTGGGCGCTGGGCCCTTCTCGCCGACGATCAGCTCGCCCTCGCCGATGTAGACGGCCTTGTGCTCCATCAGATATTGGAAAGAGAGCGCTCGCCGTACGGGCACAGAGACCAAGCCCAGGTTCTGGCGATAGAAATCGGTCATCAACTTGGCCCGCTCAGGAGAGAGCGTCGGCACGGCATCAAGGCTCTGTTGCCTGAGGCGGGCAACGCGTGGGGTCATGCTCATTTTGGTCCTCGTTTCTGGATTTCGAAGGAAAGAGCGATCCACGAAGGACACGAATGTTCACGAAGAAAACAATCGTCAGGATCTATGCGGCTTCGTGACTCTTTGTGACTCTTCGTGACCTTTCGTGGATCATCATTTTTCTGCATCTTCATCTGCCAGCTCATTCTACACCGCATCCAAAACAGCTCGGGCAAAGCCCCGCAAATAGTCGAGCAGTTGATCCGAAGCCACTGCCGTAGCGACCTCATCACCGTTGATCACACACGCGATCAGATCCGCATGCAACCCGGCAATGCCCGGCCAATCGCTCTGTTCACGATGGGCATACCAGAAGCGCCGGCTGTGCACATGCAACGGCTGCACAGCCTCGGCTGCAAAAGGATTGCGTGCGCAAAAGCAGAGCAGTTCATCGAACTCGTAATCGGCATGCAGATAGTCGGCCAGGCGTTCGGCCCTTGCTGTTTCCACAATTGCTTCAGCGTACGAGGCAAACTGCCGGCGTTGCGCCTCGTCGGCCCGTCGGGCCGCGCGCACAGCGATCAGTCGGTCCAACTCGCGACGCGTCTCCAAAATCAGGAACTGGTTTGCGATATTCAGCTCGGTCGCCATGATGCCGCGCCGGGGAATCGACCGGATCAGGCGTCCCATCTCCAGCCGCTTCAGCGCCTCACGCAGCGGCGTGCGCCCGATGCCGATGCGCTCACTCAGCGCGGTCTCGGTCAGGATGCGCCTGGCGGCAGTTGCAGGGTCACGATCATCTCTTCGACAATCTCATAGGCCTGGTCGGATAGGCTTTCTTTGGGGGCCGACGTTAATGTCATCATGATACGAAAAAACCTCACCACGGAGGCACGGAGAACGCACAGAGAGCACGGAGGAAGATCAATGAGATACTCGCCGGCTCAATAGCGATCCAAGCGGTAGGGCGGGCTTCCTTACCCGCCGACCTATGCCGGCCAAGCTGTGCTAAACGGTATCCATCGAAATACATCTATAATATATTACGAATGGTTGCCGCTGTCAACAGCATGCGTTGACTCTCTCACTGCTCGGCATAGCTCTATGTGGTTGCTCTTTCTACCCCCAGAGATCCCCCACGGTGAAGCCATTGGGGAAGGGATCGCTGGGGTCGACCATGTAGTTGGCGATGCCCGTGATCCAGGCCTGGCCGCGGAGCGTGGGCACGACTGCGGGATAGGGACCGACCTGCGTCTCCTTGATCAGCCGCCCGGTGAAGATGGTGCCCAGCACGCCCTCGTGGTGGAAGTCCTGGTGCAGGCCCAACTGGCCCTTGGCGTGCATCACGGCCATCTTGGCGCAGGTGCCGGTGCCGCAGGGCGAGCGATCGAGGACGCCGGTCCAGGTGGCCGGTCGATCCCAGTCCAGTTCGCCGGTGGAGACGGTGACCGCGTTCTTGCGGTGGGCATCGGGATGGGAGGGTGGTCCCGAAAGCTGGGCGATGGTGACATCCACGATCTCCGGGTTGTCAGGATGGACAACAGGCAACTGTTCGCGCGCCGCCGCCTTGATCATCTCGGAGATGCGGGCGATGTCACGGCCCTCGTCCGGCGTCAGCTTGAGCCCCAGCGACGGCGCGTCGGCGATGACGTAGAACATGCCGCCCCAGGCCACGTCCACCGTGACCGTGCCCAGATGGGGTACCTCCACCGGCGCGTCCAGATGTACGGCAAAGGCGGGCACATTCTCGAAGGTCACGCCAGTGACCTTGCCGTTGACCACATCGGCTACGATGCGGATCAGCCCGGCCGGGGCCTCCAGCGTCAGCTCGGTGACCGGCTCCTGCATGGGCAACATGCCGGTCTCCAGCAGCACGGTGACCACGCAGATGGTGTTGGTGCCGGACATGGGCGGATACTCGACCTGCTCCATGATCACAAAGCCGGCGTCGGCGTCGGGATGGGTGGGCGGCAGCAAAACGTTGCAGCAGAGCGCCGGATAGCCGCGCGGCTCGCGTAGCATGCGCTTGCGCAGGTCATCGCCGTGCTGCTCCAGATACTTCATCTTCTCGAACATGGTGCTGCCGGGCACATCGAGCACGCCCCCGGTGATGACACGGCCCGGTTCGCCGCCTGCATGGGCGTCGACCGCGGTGATCATGTTGGTGAGGTGCATGCTGGTGGTCTCCGAAAAGTGCTCTGGTATGAGTACTGCGTAAATTTGGTCTGCTGCGTGCTGCTTGCTGCGTGAGGGGTGTGTAACGGACGCCCTGGTGCGTGCCGAACAGTTGGGGCATGTGTTCGGACGGGAAACCACCACGCGACTTGGCAATCACATCCTTCCGTCTGATCACGTGCCCGCCATCAGGATCCCGTTTGGTTGGCGACGGGCACGTGAATTGGCGGCGCAGAAGATATTGCCGTTGCGCCTAATTGCATGCGCCGCCAACACACATGCCCCAACGCGTAACCGAAACCGCGTATCCCGCACTCAACCTGTCACTCCCTCATCTGCCACGCCAACTGCGCGGCCAGCCCCTCGGCAATCGTCGTCTCCGGTGCATAGCCGAGCAGCGCCCGCGCCTTGCCGATGTCAGCAACCGTCCGTTTTTGATCGCCTGGCCGCTTGGGCCCGTGCGTCGTGATAACCTCTTTGCCGATCAGCCCGTTGAGGATGTCGAGCACCTGGAGCACATTGACCTCTTGGCCCCCGCCGATGTTGAAGATCTCGCCCACGCTCTTGGCTCGCTGTTCAGAGACGCGTATCAGGCCGTCCACGCAGTCGAGCACGAAGGTGTTGCTGCGGCTGTCGGTGCCGTCGCCGTCGATGACGATGGTCTCGCCGTCGAGGATCTTGCGGATGAAGATGTTGTAGCCCATGTCAGGGCGCTGGCGCGGGCCATAGACCGAGAAGAGACGGCAGATGGTCACCGGCAGCCCGTCCTTGGTGGCGTAGGCCAGGGCCAGATTTTCGGCCGACAGCTTGGTGATGCCGTAGGGCGAGATGGGCGCCAGGGGCGATGTCTCGTCGCCGGTGGCGAAACGACCGTAGACCGACGAGGTCGAGATGTGGATGAAGTGTTGCACATTGGCAGCAACAGCGGCTTCCAGCAGGCGTTGGGTGGCCAGCACATTGCAGGTCATGTACGACTCGAACTCCTCCCAGCTGCGCATCAAACCGGCCTGGGCAGCCAGATGGTAGACCACCTCGATGCCTTCCAAGGCAGGCGCCAGATTGTCTTCGCGCAGGTCGAGTTCATAGAGTGAAAAAGCCGGCGATGCTGACAGCTCGGCCAGGTTTTTCACTTTGAGATTGCGAGGATAGTAGGGGATGAAGGCGTCCAACCCGACCACTTGGTGGCCGTCCGCGATCAGACGTTCGCTTAGATGCGATCCCACAAAGCCGGCAGCGCCGGTCACCAGGTATTTCGTCATAGTTGAACTCGCTTTCTTCTTTTGTTCGATTCTCTGCTGTCGTGCTGCCAATCGTCTCAACGGCGGGCAGTCCTTCGCTGTTCGCAAAGGCGGCGGGGACTACGATAACCCGTTCGCGCGTGGGCGTGCAAACTAGACGGCAATTGGGCTGTCGACAAGAAGCCGGACTTCTGTCAGAAGTCCGGCTTCTCCGCGCACGCCAATATTTTTGCATACAGACTATGCCCGCAACGCACGCCAAACCCGCTCCGGCGTGAAGGGCAGCTCTCGGATGCGCACGCCGGTCGCGTCGAAGATGGCACTGGCCACGGCCGGAGCCACACCGTCCATGGGGATCTCGGCCACGGCCTTTGCCCCGTAGGGCCCGCTGGGTTCATAGGTCTGCACAAGGATGGCCTCCAACTCGGGCATCTCATCGGCGGCGAAGATGCGATAGTCGCCCAGGCGTGGGTTGAGCAGGCGCCCCTCCTCGTCATAGACCATCTCTTCGCAGACAGCATAGCCCAGCGCCTGGGCCATGCCGCCCTCGACCTGGCCGATGGCGGTCAACGGGTTGATGGCAACGCCGCAATCGACGGCCATGACCAGCTTTTCCACTATGACCTGGCCGGTCTCAATGTCCACCTCAACCGCTGCGTATTGGGCGGCGAACGGCGGCGGACTGACGTAGCTCATGTTGGAGGCCGTGGCCATGATCTGGTGCTGCTCCTCCTGGTGGGTGCTGTGCAGCGCTACCTTCTCTAGCGAGACCGCCTGGCCGTCCGGCGAACGTACCTTGCCATCCTCCAGCCAGAGACGGTCTGGGTCCATTCCGGTAATGAGGTGCTTGGCTGTATGATCGACAATCTGCTGTCGAACCTCTTCCGCCGCCTTGAGCACGGCGCCGCCGCTGATGTAGGTGGTGCTGCTGGCGTAGGCGCCGGTGTCGAAGGGCGTGAAGTCGGTGTCGCTGGAGTAGACGATGACCTGCTCCAGCGGCAGCCCCAGCGTCTCGGCCGCGATCTGGGCCAGGACCGTGTCCGAGCCGGTGCCCAGATCGGTCGCTCCGATGAGTAGGTTGACCGAGCCGTCGTCGTTGAGCTTGATGGAGGCCGCGCCCATGTCCAAACCGGCGATGCCCGTGCCGTGCATGCAGATGGCCAGCCCAATGCCACGGCGGATGTGGGGGCGCGCCGTGTCCTGTTTCCAGGCCGAATCGCCGCGTCGCCGCCAGTCGATGGCCGCTGCGCCTTCCTCGACACATTCGGCCAAGCCGCTGCTGCGCACGGTCTGGGGAAGCCGTCGCGGCCCTCGCCCATGGCAACAGCCATCGGCAGCGCCTCGCCCTCCTTGATCCAGTTGAGCCGCTTGAACTCGACCGGATCGCAGCCGAGGGCCAGCGCCATCTCTTCCATGTGCTGCTCCAGGCCAAAGAGGGCCTGGGGCGCGCCGTAGCCGCGGAAGGCGCCGGGGACCGGCTTGTTGGTGTAGGCCACATGGCAGTCGAAGCGGGCATTGGGCAGCCAGTAGGTGCTGAGACCGCGGAAACCGGTGACCATCTGCACGGTCAACCCGTGGGTGCCGTAGGCGCCGGCGTCGGCGATGACACGCAGGTCCATGCCAACCAGCTTGCCGTTTGCGTCCACGCCGCTGCGATAGCGCAGCGTCTGCGGATGGCGCGAGCGTGCGCTGGTGAACTCCTGGGCACGGCTGTATTCAAACTTGACCGGTCGTCCGGTGGCAATGGTTAGATGGGCCACGAGATCCTCGACCAGCATCTCCTGTTTGCCGCCGAAGCCGCCGCCGATACGCGGCTTGACCACGCGGATGCGACGCACCGGCAGTCCGATCAGCGGAGCGATCATGCGGCGCACGTGGAAGGGTACCTGGGTGCTGGTGCGGATGACCAGGCGGTCGTCTTCGTCCCACCAGGAGAGTGCAATATGCGGCTCGATGTGGGCCTGCTGCACCTGCTGGACTCGGTATTCGCTTTCGTAGACAAAGGCGGCGCCAGCCAGGGCAGCGTCCACGTCGCCGTGGTCGACGAAGAGATGGACGGCCACGTTGTGCTCGGCATCATGCACGCCTTCGGCGTCCGGCTCGTCGTGGATGACCGGCGCGCCCGGCTCCATGGCTGCCTGTGGGTCGAAGACGGCCGGCAGCACTTCATACTCGACCTCGATCAGGTCCAGCGCCTGTTGCACTAGCTCCGGGGACTCGGCCGCGACAATCGCCACGCGGTCGCCCACGTGGCGTACCTTGTTGTCCAGGCTGACCTGGTCATAGGGCGGCGGCTGGGGATAGCTCTGGCCACCGCTGGCATAGATGACCCGCTCCACGTCCTCGTGGGTGAGGACGGCGTGCACGCCGGGGAGTGCCAGCGCCCTGCTGCTGTCGATATTGAGGATGCGTGCATGGGCATGGGGGCTGGTGAGCAGGCCGCCATGGAGCATGCCGGGCATCTCCATGTCGTCGGCGAAGACGGCGCGCCCTTTGGCCAGTTTGATGGCGTCGACTTTCGGCTCAGATTTGTTGACCACCGCGGTCTCGGGCGGGGCCAGGGTGGCAGGCACTGTTCGCGTGCGCGTCTGCGTATCTGTACCGCCGGGTTCGATTCCGTCGGGCCTTTGGTTATCGTCGTCCACAGTGGGCCATTCGCCCGCCTCTGGGACATCCACAACCTTGAGAGTCAGCGGCAGCGGTTCATTGCCCTGCATCTTGGCGGCGGCGCGCAGCACGGCCTCGACCGGCTTCGTGTAGCCGGTGCAGCGGCAGAGCACGCCGGCGATGGCCTCGCGCACCTGCGCTTCGCTGGGGTCCGGGTTCGTATCCAGCAGGTTCTTGGCCGCCAGAAGTTGAGCAGGAGTACAGTAGCCGCACTGGATGGCCCCGCAGGCCACAAACTCCTCCTGGAGCGGATGCAGTTCTTCGTTGCGCGGGCCGCTCATTCCCTCAACAGTGACAATCGACGCTCCATCGGCCTGGGCTGCCAGCATCATGCCGCTGTTGACCAGGCGATAGCTATTGGGCGCGTCCGGTTGCCGGGTCAGCAGCAGCGCATCGGCTCCGCTCTCGCCGGTCTCGTCGCCATGTTTGACGCTGAAGTAGCGAAGACGGCGCAGTGTTGTGCGCAGCAGTTCACCAGGAAAGACATCGATCTGATGTTCGTTTCCGTTGACGATCAGAGAAATTTCCATGCGCTTATCCCTGTGCTTCCCGCAATGCTCGTTTAATCAAAATGGGGACCAGCGCGCGGCGATAATCGGCGCTGCCCTTGAAATCATCAGGCGAATTCATCGCTTTGCCTCGCAGGATCGGTCGGTCGGCCACGCCGCACAGGGTTATGGTTTCGCCAGACTCATCGACGACGGCCACCGCCGCCACAATGGGCCGATCCGATGGCGTGCGCGCCACGCGGGCCAGGCCGGAGCGTGCGTTGCTCATCGGCAGCGTCACGGACTCTATCAGGCCGTGCACTTCGGTCAAGTCAGCCAACGGCGTGGAGGACCGGCCAGTCTCGTCCAAGATGGTCACCGTTGCGTTCAAAGCCAGCAGCGCGGCGTAGAACTCGCTGTCTGTCTCGGCTGTGGCGACCACGCCGCCAATGGTGGCGGCATTGCGCAGATTGAGCGGTCCCTCGCCCCTGGCCGCTCGACGCAAGATGCCGCCCGCCAAACCGCCGGCCACGTCATACTCGACGATGTCAGTCAACGAGACCATCGCCCCGATGGTAATCGTGCCCTCATCAACGATGATGGTCTCCAGGCCCAGACCACTCAGATCGACGACGCCATCTAGATCGGTGGCCTGTCCTGTTTCCAACTCGCCGACCAGACGAGTCCCACCTGCCAGCGCGGCATAGTTACCGGTCGTTGAGGTCAATAGCCGGACCGCATCGGCGGTGGAAGTCGGGGCAAGATATTCGTTTAGATTCGCCATGCTGTTCTCGCCTCTTTGAGTGATGTATCGTGTTCTTTGGCGTGGAGTTCGCCAGGAAATCCGGCTCAATGTTGACGATGATTATACCTGATCGAGGCGAATCTGTCTCGTGGAAGGGAAGCGAGAGCGTCTGGTTAGAGGCAATTCATAGTACGGCTACGCTATGGCGATTTCAACCACTTGTCGAACCAGTCAAAGGCCTCGGCCTGCATGGCAAGGTCAAACTTATGGCCGCCGGGGTGGAACGAGCTTTGATACCGATCGGAAGCACCGGCTTTGTCGTAGACCTGTCGCAAGATGTCGTCAGCGCGTGCCATCTCAGACAGCGTGAAGAGCGGATCTTCGGTGTTGCTCAAGACCATGGTCGGCAAGGGGGCGCGCAGCGCAAGCACTTCCGGATAGTCTAGATCGAGCGGCAACCCTGGGACATAGACCATCCACGTGTGGGTCCAACTGACGTTGAGTAGATAATCGCGCCATGTGGTCATCATGCCGACACAGACGGCACAGTCGATGCGCGGATCAAGACCGCCAAGATAGACAGTGCGCAGCCCACCGCCGGAGAGGCCGCCGCAACCGATGCGCGAATCATCGACGTCCTCTCGTGAACAGAGGACGTCAAGGGCACGTTGATCCTCGCCCAGAAAGACGCCAGGCCAGGTCGTGCCCGCCGAAAAGAGCGACTTGGCCATGACCGACTCATGTTCGGCCGCCCACTGATTGTAGGCCTCGATCGCCTCTCCGTTGTCAGGCTCATCATCCGCGCCCGTGTCGACGACTCCCCGGCGCAGATGTTCGGGCACATCGCTCAGCCGCACGCGCCGGCTGCCGAAGGTGAAGGCATCGGGCACGAGGACGGCGTAGCCGCGTTTGGCGATTTCGTTGGCCCAGGATACGCCACAGTAGAGGGCGTCACGGGCTTCAAGGAGGCCTGGATGCCAATCATCAGAGGTACGCGCGATCTTGCGTTTGCCGACATACTTATTGCCGTTATGGTCGTGCAAAGCCAAGATCCCAGGGAGAGGCTGACTGCTGCCGGCCGGCTTGAGCAGGAACGCTTCTGACTGAGGACCATAGGGCAACTGCCACGAAAGCTCCTCAATGTGCAGGCCATCGTATTCATATTGATCATGGACAGTGACCTGAGGCGTGCCACCACTATCAGGCATCGCCAGGCAGTCCAGCGTCCGTTGACGAGCTACGCCGCGCCATGAATCAAGATCAGTCCATTCATCCTTGCGAAAGGAGAGCTTCGGTGGATCGTCAGCTAGCTCAGCCATCCAGGGGCCATATGAGCCGATCATTGTCATCGGGTTTTCTCCATAGATGCTTTCATGTATATTCCAGTTCCGGCCTTTTTCTCTATTGGCCAACGACATGCTGAGGCGCAAAATTTCTCGTCGCTACTCAGTCTCGAAACGGCTCGATCAGAACCTTGATGTATTCATCACGCTTGTAGTATTCGAAGACCTCAACCGCCTCGGCCAGCGATACACGATGGGTGATCAACTCCAACAGTTTGAGTCGTCTCTCGGCGATTAGGTCCAGCGCCACGTGCCAGTAATTCTGATCATCTTTGGAGTTCATAGTCGCCTGGGGATAGACAATCTCTACGCCTTTGCGGCGGCATTTCTCATAGGGAATGATCTGGGTGCGTTGCGCGCCGAAGACAAGGATACGATAGCCGGGCCGCACCAAGTCGATAGCATCGACCAAGACCTCGTTTCGACCCACCATCTCGAATACGACGTCGGCCTCGCCAAACTCTTCTCGGATCTGATCAACGTAGGTGCGTTTTCCGTGGATCGAGCGTTTATATCCGGCAGGATTGAAGGTTGTCGCGCCATACGACTCGGCCAACGCCCGCTTGTGCTCATACGGCTCGGACGCGGCCACTTCGACGCCGCGATCCAGCAGAATCTGCGTAAGGATCAGCCCGATCGGTCCAAGGCCGAGAACCACGGCCTTGGGTGCGCGTCCCTGAATTCGTCCCAGTTCCGCGCGTTCGGCGCAATTGATGGCGCAGGCAACAGGATCGGCGAAGGAAAGCTCTTCCACAGTGAGATCGTTGCGCACGATGGGCGGCGCACCATATTTCTCATCGTCGCCCTGGCCAAGCACATTGACTTCGGTGCTGTACTGGGCAAAACCAGCGCCCATCCTGGCCAGGCGATCCCCCGGCTCAATGCCGATCACGTTCTTCCCAACTTCGACGGCAATCGCTCCTGTCTCGTGGCCATGCCCGCCCGGCCCACGGGCCACGATCCAGTGGGAGCCGTCGTAGATGCCGACATCGGTTCCGCAAATTCCGACACAGCGGATTTCGGCCAATACTTCGTCAGGGCTGGGTTTGGGGATGTCGGCTTCGACCAGCTCAACTTCCCAGGTGTCCGGAAAGACCAACGCCTTCATTTTGTTGCCCACGGTGTCGAATCTCCTCATTGTCTGAAGCTATACGATCGAAAGATATGAAATGTCATAGCATCGCCCAAATCTTGTCAGTGCCCTCCACGAGAGGCGATCAGAAATTTACCATCGTCAATTCACCATTCACCATTCTACAACTCCACATCCTGCCCAATCCCCTCGTCAACCGCCCGTGCGAAGACCTTTTGTGCGGTCACTGCATCCTGCATGGCCAGGCCAACCGACTTGAAGATCGTGATGTCGGTCTCGTGCCGGCGGCCGGGCAGACGGTCCAGCAGGACATCACCCAGTTCACCGACGACGTGATCGTAGTGAATCTCGCCGGCCTCGATGGGGATGAGAATGTCGCCTGCTTCGGTCTTGGCCGCTGCGTGATCATCGACAAAAACGCGGGCAAACTGGATGGTTGAAGTATCCAACTCGCGCATCGATGATGTATAGGCCCCGACGGCGTTGATATGGGTACCATCCTGGACCCAGTTGCCATTGACCACCGGCATGAAAGAGTTAGTCGCCGTACAAATGATGTCGGAGGACTCGACAGCCGCCCGAGGATCTTCGGCGGGCGTCACCTCGATGCCCAGTTTGGCCTCCATCTGCAGGCAGAAGGCGACATCATGCCAGCCCGTCCTGGTGACAACGAATGCGTGTTCGACCGGTCGCACGGCACAGATCGCCGCCAGTTGCGCCCCTGCCTGAGCGCCTGCGCCGAAGAGCGTAACGAATGAAGCATCCGACCGGGCAAGGGCCTTGGTTGCCACGCCGCTGGCCGCGCCGGTGCGCATGGCGGTCAGATGTTCCGCGTCCATGAGTGCCAACAATTCTCCATTTTCGGCATCGTAGAGCATCAACACGCCCTGGATCATGGGCATGATGTGCTTGGCCGGGTTGTCGGGGTAGACCGTGATGATCTTGGTGGTCAGGATGCCCGGCTCACGATCAACAAACGCAGGCATGGAGAGGTGCAGTCCATTGTGGGGCGGGATCGTCGTCGCCAGACGCTGCGGCATCTGAACATTGCCCAACGCCAGCTGCCGAAAGCCCTCCTCGACCGCATCGATGGCGTCATTGATGGTTAGGAGTGATTCTACGTCACTTCGTGTCAGCACGCGCATCTTCTTCTCCTTGTTGCTGCGATTTTGTAACGGTGTTTTCAGAACTTGTTGAAATGGTAGACCGGTGGTGGTGGGCGGCCACAAGCCGGGGGGCCACAAGGGCACGCCCCTACTGTTCGATTTGTTCTAGACAGGTCCATTCCATATTTGGACGTACCAATATCATTACCGATGAACCCATCATATTCCACCCGCTGCGCTTTGCCAATCGTGCCCCATGACCGGCCATTGACAAGCCGCCGGAAACCGCTATAGTGATGGCAATTCCTGTTTGCCGGCTCGAGAATCGATGCAGAGCTACGCAGATGGACGCGAAATAGAAAATTAGTACTTCACGATTGGTCATTCTGAGCGGGTTTACAGAACCCCTTCGCTCTGGAAAATAACCAGCGAAGAATCTTGTGTTGCTTGAATTCGTGAACTACTGAAAACTGATTTCGCAATATCCTATGTGATCTCCGTGCCGCTCTCCGTGCCACTGTGGTGAAGGTTTTCCATCCGCCAATCAAGGAAAGAACCCCATGTCCGACATCAAAATCACCAAGATCGAGACAGCCATGCCCCAGCATGTCATGCCGGGGTTGTTGGCGCTGCGCATCCACACCGACGCCGGATTCATCGGCTGCGGCGAGACCTTCTACGTGCCCCATGCCGTGGCCTCCATGATCCATGACTGGATGGCGAGGCGGCTGCTGGGCGCGGATCCGCTGGCCATCGAGGGCCACTTCCGTTTTCTCTACGAACGGGCCGCCAACTTCGGCGCACGCGGCACCGAACTGCGCGCCATCTCGGCGCTGGACCTGGCGCTGTGGGACATCTTCGGCCAGGCAACGGAGCAGCCGGTCTGGCAGTTGCTGGGCGGGCAGACGCGCCAGTCTATCCCCGTCTACAACAGCAGTGGCGGCCCGGCCTACGGCGGACGGGGCGAGCGCAAAACGGGCGACTACGGCTGGCCCGGCCACGGCGTCATCGGCAACGAAGGGCCGCTCAATGACTACTGGTCGGTGGTCAACCGGCCGGTCGACTATGCCAAGGAACTGCTGGACGAAGGCATCGGCGGCCTCAAGGTCTGGACGCTCGATTTCGCCGCCCACAAGCCGGGGGGACCGCTGCATATCAGTCACCGTGATCTTGACGAAGGGTTGCGCCCGCTGCCGCGCCATCCGCGAGGCGCTGGGCAGTGACATCGAGCTGGCGCTCGACGGACATGGCTTCTTTCAACTGGCCGCGGCCATGCGCATCGCCCGCAAGGTGCGGGATCTGGACATGCTCTGGCTCGAGGACATCATCCGTCCAGACGGCATCGACACGATCGCCGATCTGCGCCGCCAGACCGATGTCCCGCTGGCCGTGAGTGAGATGCTGATCGGCTATGAGGACTACCGTCTCGTGCTTGAGAAACGGGCCGCCGACTATGTCATGATCGATCCGACCTGGGTGGGCGGTATTTCGCAGAGCAGGCGCGTGGCTGAGTTGGCCCAGTTCTACAACGTACCGGTGGTCATGCACGACTGCACTGGTCCGTTCACGCTGCTGTCCGGCATTCAGGTGGGCATCGCCGCTTCCAACGTGGCCTGGCAGGAGACATTGCGCGCCCACATCCGCATCCTTTATCCGCAACTCATCCGCGAGTCGATCCCCGTGGTCGATGGTCAGGCGTTGCCGCCGCAGGCGCCGGGCATCGGCGCGTCGTGGCTGCCGGAGTTGTTTGAGCGTAGTGATGCGGGCGTGCGCGTGTCGAGCATTTGAGCGCACGCGTCCCCGGTACGACCGGCAAGGTGTTCGTTCAGTGGACTCGCTCCCCGGCCGTGCCGAGGACCTTCACTCCCATTCTATCGCCTTCTCTGGAGGAAGACAGATGAGCACAAAGACTTATCGCATTGCCGTAGGCGGCATTGCCCACGAGACCCATAGCTTCGCCAGCCGTCCCACCGGTCTGGATGACTTTCGCAAGCAGGCCCTCTTCTTTGGCGGCGATATTCTGACGCAGTTGGCCGGCGGGAAGTCGGCTACCGCAGGCATGATCGACAACGCACGCGACAACTGGCAATTGTTGACGACGACCTATGCAGGGGCCATGCCCGGCGGCGTCGTCACGACTGAGGCCTTTGAAACCATTGTCGGCGAGGTGACGGCCCGGCTGGCAGAGGCGATGCCGCTCGACGGCGTGCTCTTGGCCCTGCATGGAGCCATGGTCACAGAGGACGAACTGGACGCGGAGAGCGCCATTCTGCAGGCCGTACGCGATGTGGTCGGCAACGACACGCCCATCGTGATCACGTTGGACATGCACGGCAACATTTCGCCACGAACGGTCGACCTCGTGGATGTGCTCATCGCTTTCGACGAGAACCCGCATATCGATCCCTACGATCGTGGCCGGGAAGCCGCCGATGTGATGGAGCGGTTGCTGAACGGAGAGGTCAAGCCCACGCGCCGGATATGCCCATCCGCCATTGCTCCTGTCGCCCCAGGCCACCGGCACGGCGGATCTTCCGCTGCTTGCAGTCCACGAGCGCGCCGCCGAGATGGAAGCTGAGGATGCCGTGATCTGCGTCTCAGTCTTTGGTGGTTTCGCCTACAGCGACACGCCCGACGCCGGGGCCAGCCTGATCGTCACGACGAACAATGATGCGGAACTGGCGCAGCGCTATGCCGATGAGCTGGCCGGCATCCTCATGGCCAACCGGGACGCGGCGTTGCCTGAATTTCTGCCGCCGGATGCGGCCGTGCAGCAGGCGCTGGCCATGCCGGGCCGGCCCATCGTCCTGGTCGACTCGGCCGACAACATCGGCGGCGGTACGCCCGGCGACGGCACAGATGCCTTGCGTGCCATGCTCGACGCCGGCGTGGTAGACGGGACAGTCGTCATTGCGGATCCAGAGGCGGTGGCCATCTGTTGGGATGCGGGCGAGGGCGCAACGGTTGAGCTTGTGGTCGGGGGGAAATACGATGAGTGGCACGGCGCGCCTGTTGCAGTCAGTGGCGTGGTCCAACGACTCTCGGAAGGCACCTTCACCGCCGAACTGGCCAACAATCACTTTGCCTCGTTCTTCGGCAACACCATTCGCATGGGGCGCACGGTCTGGCTGAGAGCGGGCGGAATCAACATCGTGCTCACCGAACGCAAGACGCCGCCCTTCGACCTGGCGCAGTTGCGAAGCGTCGGCGTCATCCCCGAGGAGCAGAAGATGATCGCGGTCAAGTCGGCCGTGGCCTATCGTGCCGCCTACCTGCCCATCGCCGCCGGGGTCATCGAGATGGACACGGCCGGCCTCTGCTCAGCCAATCTGGATCGTTTTCCATACAAGCATGTGCGCCGGCCGATTTTGCCATTGGATGACATTTAGAACGCGGATAATGCGGATCGGGTGGATCCTCACGGATATCTCCAAGAAGAATCCGCCGCAAATCCGCCCGATCCGCGTTCTATCCATTTTCGGAGACAATCTCGACCAGTTCGATGTTACGCTCGGCATAACCGGCCAGCAGATGCGCCCAGCAGCCGGGCGTGCGGCCCACGTATTCGGGTGGACAGATGCCCTTTTGGTTGAACAGCCCCTCGGCCACTTGACGGGTTACGATTGAACAGGTGTAGCCGGTGGTGCGCGCCATGGAAGTCGTGTCGGTGGCCGGATCATAGGTGTCGAGCATGGTGTAGCTGAATTGCTTGGAAACACCGTCGGCCTCGCCCGTCATCGTGACTTCAAAGACCGTGATATCGGATTCGCCCTCGCCCAACCTCCACTGGTCAAAGAGTAGCTTCGAGGTGAGACTGATTGGCGTGACCGATTCGCCGCCTACTTCGATAGCTTCTTGGCCGAAGAAGCCGCTGTCGCGGAAGACGCGCATCAGGTTGGCGTGGCCGGGATAGCGCAGCGTCTTCTCCTTCATGAAGGGCGCGTCCAGCGTCTTGGCCAGTGAACGCAGCCCATCTGTGTTGAACGCCTCCAGCGTGCCGACGCCGGGGAAATCGAGCAGTTCGATGTCGGTGAGGGCCGGACGCACAACCTCGCGACTGTACTCCACGTAGCGGGCCGGGCGTGTGTACTCCTCCAACACATCGATGGGCGAGAAGACGGCCTTGTATTCATAGGGCCACTCGCGCACCAGCGGCAGGCCGCCGACGTAGCAGATGTAGCTCTCCACGCGATCAACCTGGGTTTCGACGTAGCCGGCAATGATGTTGCTCAGTCCGGGCGCAACGCCGCAGTCGACCACAGCCGTGACGCCTTTTTCCTTGGCCAGTTCGTCCAGTGCGAACGGATCTTCGGGAAAGAAGGAGATGTCGACAACATTCTTTCCCGCCTCAATGACCTTCTTCAGCGACTCAAAGCCCATAAAGCCCGGCACGGCCAGCACAACCTGATCCGAGTCGGCCAGCAACGACGAATAGTCATCCAGCGCACGCAGATCGGCCAACATTGTGGTGACAGGCTTGGTGACCGGCGCTTTGGCCGCCACTTTGTCGAGCCTTTCCTGGCTGAGGTCGATGGAGAAAACGTCCAGATCCGCGTCTTGGGCCAGATCAACCGCGATGGCGCTGCCGATGAGGCCGGCGCCGAGTACAGAAATCTTCATTGGGTCCCTTCAATCTGATCTGATTGGGCCAAGGAAAAAGAATGATCCACGAAGGAGCACGAAGAATCACGGAGAACCGCAAAGGACGGCAAGAACTTGGTGGATCATCGTTTTTCCTTGGCCTCAGGGTTACATGGTTGAGTGCTGTTCTTGGTCGAGAACGACGCTACGACAGGTCCCACCGGTGTATGTGCTGAGCAGCATCTCCAGATCGGCCACGGCTGCCTCGATATCGGCGCGCCCGCCCGGGTGTTGAGACTCCACCGTGACGATCAGGTCGGTCGTGTCAGACCGTGACGCGGATTCGGCGCTCTGGCGCCAACACCAGCGGCGGGCTACGACCATGTCGGTGGTGTCGGTGAAGACGACCTCTCCGAGCGCGGGATGAATGACCGTATCGTTGCCGAGTTCGGTGAAGCGTTCGTGGCCGTCGGCAAGGCGGACTGTGATGCCGTCGGTCACATCGCGCAGGTCGAACATGGCCACCGGCAGCGCGTAGCGAATGCTGACCAGGTTGCCGATGTCGACCAACGTGTTGATGCTGGGGATATCGCCCTTTTTGGTCAGGCGTCGTAGTAGAGCCTCAGTCGCCGACCGATACTTGGTGGGGTTGACGCCAAAACGCCGGAAGGCCCCGCGCCACGCCGAGAGAGACGGCAACTCGGCCAGCGGCCTGTCTATCCTAGCCAGCGTAGCGACCTGCTCTGCCATGTACTGATCCAGCAACGCCGGCGGTGTGGGGTTGTTCTGTACACCGTTTGCCAGAATGACGCCCCCACAGACGTCTGGAAACGTGTCGAGAATGTCTTGGTGGTAGCGAAAGTACATGTCCTCTCCCATCCCTGTTTTGCGCAGAGGGCGCTCGCCATAGCGGCGAACCAATCGTCGCGTTCCAACGCCAGCTGATCGTCGTGTCAGTCAATCATTGTGATTGTAGCGTGAGGGATGATAGACGACAAGACTGAAGCGTGAATGGCGGCCATTTGCTTTGCTGCCGACACCCGCCTTTGCTATACTCGTTTGAACATCAAGCGCCGCTTCGGTTTCTTGATTACCCAGCGATATTTCTGCACACTCGGGAAGATTTGTCTGCATGCCAAAACAGCTTCTATTCTTATTGATTTTCATCCCTGTTCTTGCCCTTTCCGGTTGTCAGCCGCTTGGCAGCCCGCCTTCAAACCCGATTCCGCCGGCAGACTATTTTGCCACGGCGACGCCTGCGCCCCTGCCAAAACTGCCGACAGTCACGCCGACGCCTGCTCCTTCGTCGACGCCCATTGCTTTGGACGGTCCGGTTGCGCTGATCACGACCAAGGGCGTTCCAGAGCGGTTCGCACAGCCAATCGTCAGCGCCCTCGCGGCTGTCGATCTGCTTCAGGCAAGCAATGGACCGCAGCCTTTGTCCTTGACCGAAAACCCGACCGAGGCAACAACATTGCTGGCCGTCACCCAGATGATCGATGCTCAATATCCGCTGGTGGAACGGTACTATGCTGTGGTTGCGCCTTTTGAGACGCTGGGTGACGACATCTCCTGGAGCGAGGTCCAGTTTCGCTGGCGGGGCCTGGGCGATGCGCCGCTCTATGTTGCCGGCGATGCGCCCGAGATGCTGTCACCGATCCTGGGCAAGGTCAGCGCGCCCATTGTGGAGCGCGACGCCTTGATCGGCGAACTCGAATCGACGCCGGGCGCTCTGGCCATCGTACCCTTCGATCAGCTCGATCCACGCATGAAGGTGCTGACCGTGGCCGGAGAGAGCCTGCTCAATGAACAGTTCGATCCCAAGGCTTACCCGCTCGGCATAGCCCTAACGTTGCAGGGCAAGGGCGCTCCGCTGATCGCTGAGGCGCTCGCACCGACGATTCTGACCGTCGAATCGCAGTTGACCAACCGAAATGCAGATCGGCTGACCTCGCTGATCATGACCGGCGTCACGGCCATGTCGCGCGGTACCGCTGCACGCATGGACCGGGAAGGGCCGCTCTATCCGGCGATGATCATCTCAGACACACTGGCGGCCGCCGATATCACCCACATCAGCAACGAAGTTCCCTTCCTGGATGATTGTGTGACCAACAACACCGTCGACAATCTCAAGCTCTGCAGCCACACTGATTATTGGGCCGCGCTCGAGGCGGTCGGCACGGACATCGTCGGCCTGAGCGGCAACCATGTCAATGACTTTGGCCGCGAAGGTGCAAGGCGCTCGCTGACCTGGTATAAGGAAAATGAGATCCCGATTTACGGCAGCGGATTCACCCCAGAGGAAGCCTGTGCGCCCCTTTTCTGGACCCACAACGGCAACACCTTTGCCTTCGTGGCCGCGCTGGCATTTGGTCCCTCCACGGCCTGGGTGACCGATGACGCACCCGGCGCCTGCTATTTCTATGATCGCAAGGATGACATACTGGAGCTGGTCAGCGATCTGGCCCGTCAGGTTGACATTGTGGCTGTTGAGCTACAATATCTGGAAACCTACGAGCCCTACCCAACCGGACAGCAGGTCCGGGAATTCCGTGAGCTACGCGAGGCCGGCGCAGATATCGTCACCGGCGTGCAGAGCCATGTGCCTCAGGCTATGGAGGTCTACGGCGTCGACGACGAGGGCGGGCCGGGCATGATCGCTTACGGTCTGGGCAACCTCTTCTTCGACCAGATGTGGAGTTGGGAAACCCGCACCGAACTGATGGCGCGCCACACCCTCTACAATGGTCAGTTGATCAACACCGAGATCCTGACCGCCGTGTTGGAGAACTACGCCCAGCCACGCTGGGCCGATGAACAGGAACGAGCCGGGATTTTGGCGCGGATCTTCAATGCAGCGCCGGCGCGTGCGCAATAGGTATCAGAAGAACAAACTCGTAGGGGCATGTGAACCGGCGGCAAGGCCGATCCGATAGGAAGACCCGTCCACCCGCCGGTTCATGTGCCCGGCCAAAACCACCAGTTCAACGACAGGAACCAACATGACAAACGAAGAACAGAAACCCAAAGACCCGGAAAAACTACAACCCGAAACCCCACTGACCGAAGAGACCAGCGAAACCGAACAGACCGTCTCCATCGACGGCGAGACAATCGCCTACAAGACCATCGCCGGGACCATGGTGCTCAAGGACGACAAAGGCAAGGACCGGGCGTCGATCTTCTATGTCGCCTACCTGCGCCAGGGCGTTGACGAACCGGGCAAGCAGCCGCTCACTTTCTCCTTCAACGGCGGCCCGGGCTCGTCGTCGGTCTGGATGCACATGGGCCTGCTGGGGCCGCGCCGTGTGCATTCGGGCGATGTGGACGAGCTTGTGCCACCGCCCTACGGGCTGGTCGACAACGAGTTCAGCCTGCTGGATCGCTCGGATCTGGTCTTCATCGACCCGGTGAGCACGGGCTATAGCCGGCCGGCGCCCGGCGAGGAAGCCAAACAGTTCCACGGCTACGAACAGGACATCGAATCGGTGGGCGACTTCATCCGCCTCTTCACCACGCGCCACAACCGCTGGTTGTCACCCAAGTTCATCATCGGCGAGTCCTACGGCACGACGCGGGCTGCCGGCCTATCCGGCTACCTGCAGGACCGCTACGGCCTCACCCTCAACGGCCTCATGCTGATCTCGTCGATCCTGACCTTCCAGACGGCCCGTTTCACCACCGGCAACGATCTGCCGCCTATGCTCTTCCTGCCCACCTACACGGCCACAGCCTGGTATCACGGTAAGCTGGATGCGGCATTGCAGGCGGATCGGGACGGGGCGATCCAGGAAGCCGAGGAATTTGCACTCAACGAATACAATCTGGCCCTGGCCAAGGGCGCTTCGCTGAGCGACGAAGAACGCGCTGCCATCGTCGGGAAACTGGCCCGGCTCACGGGGCTGTCACCAGGCGTTCGTGGAACAGTCCAACCTGCGCATCAACATCCACCGTTTCGTCAAGGAACTGCTGCGCGATCAGGGTCGCACCGTCGGCCGGCTGGACAGCCGCTTCAAGGGCATCGACCGCGATGGGACCGGGCAGGAGACCGAGCACGATCCCAGCCACTCAGCCATCTCCGGGGCCTACACCGGCGCTTTCAACGACTACGTGCGCCGGGAACTGAAGTTCGAGAACGACATGCCCTACGAGATCATCTCGGACCTCTACGAGAATTGGGACTACAGCAAGCATCAGAACCAGTTCCTCGACGTGGCCGAGACGCTGCGCGAGGCCATGTCCAAGAACCCGTTCCTCAAGATCTTCGTGGCCAATGGCTACTACGATCTGGCCACGCCCTACTTCGCCACCCGCTACACCTTCAACCACCTGGGCATCGACGCCGGTCTGCAGGCCAACATCAGCATGGGCTACTACGACGCCGGGCACATGATGTACGTGCACCAGCCCTCGCTGGCCCAGCTCAAGCAGGATCTGGGTGGGTTTGTGGAGGATGCTGTTGCGAAGGGCGAGTGAGGACCACTGAACTCGGCCGTTGGTCTTGATAAGTCAGTGCGGAAAAACATTGATCCACGAAGGGTCACGAATTTACACGAAGAAAGCCGTCCTTCGTGTAAATTCGTGACCCTTCGTGGATCGTTCTTTCTTTGTTCACGCAGCAAGCAGTACGCAGCAGTTTACGCCTTACGCAATACTCTCCCCGTACCACGCCCACCGCCCCTTCCATTCGCGCAAATAATCCACCCGCCACCGGCTGATCGTCGCCTGGCAGACCTCGGCGTCGGCCTCCAGATCGGTGTAGTAGTTGGGGAAGCGCTCCGGGAAGGGGCGCTGGAACTGACCACCCCAACTGGGTTGGGTCGGGTCGTCCACGTTGCCCACGCCGCCGACTACCGGCGAGAGCAGATAGAGGAAGGTCGGCGTGTCGCCTTCCTTGAGCGTGCCTTCGGGCCAGCCGGCCACCGGGAAGGCGTCGCCGAGCACCTGGTCGAAGAGACCGTCGTGGGTGGTTCCACGGCCACGGATGTTCTGCTCGATGAAGGCGACGTTGCCCCATTCGCCGCTCTGGTCGCCGCCGGCGTAGTAGCCGCGGAAGGTGTCGCGGCTGAAGCGCGGCAGCAGCCCGTCTTCGATCCACCAGAGCGCCGGCCAGCGCCTCGGCCAGGCCGTCGAAGACGAAGTCGCGGGAGGCAGGGTCGTTGGTCGTGTTGGTCGAGCCGATGGAATTGATGCGGATCTTGGGCGCAATCGACGGATCATCGTGCAGCGCCTGGGCCACGTCGGTCAATGAACCCCAGGCCAACACCCAAAGCGGCCGCTCCAGCCCTAGCGGATCGGGCGCGTGGGCGCGCTCGATGAGTAGACGGGAGGCAGCAGTGGAAGCGTTGGGGCCCGGCGCACGGGCCAGCAGCGCGCCCTGGCGGACGACATCGAGTACCTCCGTCTCAGTCATCAGTTCGGCATGGCCGTTGGCGCGCAGGTGGTCCAGATCGACACGCTGGATCCACTGGCGGATGTTCTCTGCACGCGGCGTGCTGCCGGGTCCCGCGGTCGAGAGGATCCCCTCAAGCTTGAGAATGTCTGAGTAGTGGAGCAGGTGGATCAACGACTGGATGTCATCCGGGTCGCCGCCCAGGTCGGTGCTGATCAGGACGCGATAGGTGATTGGGGTCGTCGATGGATTGTTGGTCATGTTGCTGAATAAAGACATAGCGACATCTCCTCCTTGATGATGTCGATTTCGTAGGGCGGGTATACTGACTCCCCGAGCTTTGCCAAGCCAAGCAGCGCCTGGCGAGTAACGAACCTGCTCACCGAAACAAGATTCGGCTGAAGACGGCTCGCAACGCCCTATTCAGACTGGCTGCGCCTTTCCGATCCGACTTGACAATCGATCAATCTGCTGGTATCACTCTGGCACGTTGTATTCATCCGACGTACTATACCCAACCTGCCCGATCATACCCACTAGACACCTTGCATGAGGCTTTACTCTCATGCCTGCACAAGGAGGACCGCCCATGGCTATGCCCATTCCCAGCCTGCTGCTGAAACAATTGTACACCTTCGGCAGCCTTAAGAACGGCGACCAAGGCGTGCGCTTTTCGCTCAAGAATCGACTCAGCGATGCCACCATCACCAAGTTGAGCGGTGTTTCATTCGACGACAGGCGTGTACCGATTGAGTCCATCACCATTGAACTGGGCGAAGGCACGATTCTGCAGCCCCAAGATATTGTTCAAAACCCAGTCGATTTCCCGCTGCGCAGCATTGTCGATATCGTCTGCGACATTGATCCGCTACCCGATGGCAAACATGCCATTGAGGTGCATTTCACGACCAAACCGTTCGGCAAACTCAAGCTCAAGGTCGACGGGTCCATTGTCAGCGAATTGGCAGAGCAGCCGATCAAGATCCCGCGCAACAATACAGACGACTACGCCGATGAGATCATTCAGGAGCGTCAGCGCTTCATCGAAGAGTACAGTGGCCGCAAACTGGAGCACATCAATCACTACTCATTCGATCCGCACATCGCGGCCGGCAATATCGAGAACTTCGCTGGCGTGGCTCAGGTGCCCATCGGCTTTGCCGGCCCGTTGACCATCCATGGCGAACATGTCGACGGCGAGGTGATCGTGCCCATGGCCACGGCCGAGGGCACGCTGGTGGCCTCCTACAACCGCGGCATGAAGATCATCAATCTTTCGGGCGGTGTGACGTGCAGCGTCGTCGGCGACAGCATGCAGCGTGCGCCGGTCTTCGTCTTCAGCAATGCCGCGCGAGGCGCGGGACTTTGTCAAATGGGTGGAAGCGAATACCGATGCCATTGCCGAGCAGGCCGAGGCCACGTCAAGCGTGGCCAAGCTTCAATACATTGATCCCTACCTGGCCTCCAAGTTCGCCTATCTGCGCTTCAACTTCAGCACAGGCGATGCCGCAGGCCAGAATATGGTCGGCCGCGCCACCTTTGCCGCATGCAGTTGGATTCTCGACCAGTACGAGGGCGTGCGCAACTTCTACTTGGAATCCAATCTGGCCACTGATAAGAAGGCTTCCCAGGTCAACATCATGAAGACGCGGGGCAAGCGTGTCATCGCCGAGGCGACCATCAAGCGCGAAGTTCTGTTGCAACACATGCGCGTGGAGACCGAGAGCCTCTTCTACCACTCCATCGTCGCCAGCGTCGGCACCATTCTCTCCGGCGCCAACAACAATGGACTGCATTCGGCCAACGGCATCACGGCCATGTTCATCGCCACCGGTCAGGACGTGGCCAATGTGGCCGAGTCCTCGGCCGGCATCATCTACACGGAGTTGACGCCGGAGGATGATCTCTACATCTCGATGACGATTCCCTCGCTGATCGTGGCCACCTACGGCGGCGGCACAGCCCTGGCCACGCAACGTGAATGTTTGGAACTGATCGATTGTTACGGCAAGGGAAAAGTTAGAAAGTTCGCTGAGATCGTCGCCGGGGTCGTATTGGCAGGCGAGATCTCACTGGCTGCGGCCATCTCGTCGTCGGACTGGGTGTCAAGCCACGAGAAGTATGGACGGAATCGGTAGAGGAAAGAATGGCAAGGTGAGGGGGTGACGGGTCCGCACAGTCACAGTGGTTATTGAACGTCAACAATTGACAATCGACCATTTGCATCTACGCCCCGCCATACAATGCCGGAATCAAATTCACCTCATCTCCATCCGCCAGCATGTACTCCTCGCGCTGCGTCCGCCCATTGACGAGAAAGATCATGGAATCAGGCGGTAACTTGAGATTCAACATCTCCACGAGATCGCCAATGCTGCCGCCGGGAGGCAGGTCGGTTTCAAGCCGACGTACCATCCCGGCGGGCGTTTCGATCTGGAGAATGGTGTGTAGATGGACGGTGATCAATGGTGAATGGTGAACTTTCAATTGTGAATTGTCAATGAGTCGATTGGCTGGCGGGACTTTTCTTCGTCCCTCGCAACCCGCCCCTCGCCCTACCAATCAAAGACCTTGTCCATTTCCTCGTCTGGCACGTCGAAGACGACGTTGAGCGGCGGCAGTTGTTCGCGGGTCATCCATTCGGGCAGACGGTCGTCGGCCTTTGTGAAGCCGGCCTGGCGGTTGAACTCGCGCTCCATGTCGACGGCGGCCATGCCCAGTTCGAGCTGGATGCTGTTGTCCACATCCCAGCCGTAGCGGGCGTTGAGCAGATCGCTCATGGCGCTGCCGGAGGTGGCCCAGCCGCCGCCGGTGAAGATGCAGACGCCCAGCGAGTCGAGACCGGCCATGGCTCGCTGGCCGTTGCGCGATGCCTCAACCTGGCCTTCGATGGCTGTGTGGTCCATGGGCAGGCGGATGGTCAAACCGGCGGTGTGGTCCGCGCCCTGGGGCGACGTGGCATAGGTGACGCCGGTGCCTTTGATGGCTCGCGGGTCATAGGCGCTGATGGCCTGGTTCTTGACCACCGGCACACGCTCGACGCCGTAGACCTTGCCCACCATGCCGGCGCCGTTGCCGATGACACGGCCCAGCGCAGTGCCCTGCCGGATCTCATCGATCAGCTCCACACCGCGTGCAGCATCGCCGAACTCCATGAGGCCGGCCTCGCAACAGACGCCCAAGGCCGCACCGATCTCGATAGAGTCCAGCCCCAGGTCGTTGACATGGTAGTTGAGGCGTGCGATGTCATCCAGCGAGTCGATGTCCAGGTTGGACCCCATGAGGCCGATGGTCTCGTACTCGACCGGCGAGACGACCTCATCGCCTACCTCATCGGTGTAGACGTTGGAGCAGCGGATGATACAGCCGGCCATGCAGGCATGGCTGGGATCGGCGTTCGGTCGGCTGGTCAGGAGGTCACGAAGATGCTCACCACTGATCTTTTCCGCGCCTACAAACTTGCCGGCCGAGAAGTTGCGCGTGGGAATGGCCCCAAAGCCGTCGCACATGCGCACCATGCCCGCGGTGCCGTATTCTTCAAAGGATTTGACGACGGGATGGGCCCCCAGCGCTTTGGTGAACTCACGCGTGGCTGCTCGGAAGGCGTCGGGATCGGCAATGGGCGGGCGTTCGCCGCCGCTCTCGTCGAAGACGATGGCCTTGATGCGCTTGGATCCCATGACCGCACCCAGTCCGCCGCGAGCGGCGATACGTGAGGGTACCTTGTCCTTGTCGATGTTCTGGATGCCGGCCGAGGCCATCAGCATTTCGCCGCCGGGGCCGATCAGCGAGATGGCCACCTTGTCGCCGTAGCGTTCGACCAGCTTGGGGGCGGCCTCGTAGACGCCCATGCCGGCGATGTCATCAGCCGATTCGAAGCGTGCTCCATCCATCGTCAGCACCAGGGTCCACCACTCGTCGCCTTCAGGCCGGTCCTCCAGGATCAGCGCCTTCATGCCCATAAAGGTCATGTGGTAGCCGGTGCGCCCCCCCGCGTTGGCTTCTTTGATGCCGCCGGTCAGCGGGCTCTTGCCGCCGACCGAGATGCGGTCACAGCTCGAGAGCCGGTGGCCGACCAGCAGACCGGGCGCAAAGATCAGTTTGTTGCCGATCCCCAGTGGTTCACAGGTGGCAACGCCTTCGTCGAGCAGGATACGCGCCAAGAGGGCGCGTCCGCCGAAGCGTTCCCAGGATTCAGGCGTCGGTTCGATTGTGAGGGTTTGCGTTCGAGTGTTCACTCGCCAGACATTCATGGCCAGTCCTTTGCTTTTGGAAATGTACGTTCAGTTGAATTCTGTTTGAGGGCAGTCTACTTGCAGAGCCGATGCTTGTCAATGAAATCGACTGGGGATGAGGGGGAAGAAGGGATCTGCCACAGATTCACACGGATAGGCGCATACGGGGCACAAGTTTGTAACAGAACAATGTCTGCGGCAAGAGTTACCCCGGTATTTATCTGTGACCGATCCTTCTTTACCTGTGTAAATCTGTGGCAAGAAAAATCTTCATAGTTTCGGTCACAGTTCAAGGATGCCGTTGCAATGGCTCTATCGATACAATGTCACTGAGCGCGATCAATTCGGGATCGCCGGTCACCAATCGAGCATCGTGTTGAACTGCCGTGGTCACTGCGAAGGCATCGGCATATGAGATTGGGTAGCGCATCTTGTAGCTTGCTGCTTGTAACACGATTTCCTCGTCAACCGGATCGATGGTGATCGGCATCTGTCGCAGCCTTGAGATCGTGTCGTTTGCAGCTTGAAGGCTTCGTCTGCGGCCTACGCTGTAGTAGATTTCACCCAGGTTGATGCTGCTGAGCCAGAGCAAGACCTTGCCCTTGCTTGCATCGAGCAGCATCTGCTCGACGGTCTCACAGGCCGGCTGTTCTACGTAAAACGTTGACAGCAAGGCCCAGCTATCGAGAACCAAGCGATTGGATGCGAGCTTCATCACGTTCAATTTCCCATTTATGTTCTGCTTCGAGATCTGCGATCAAGTCAGTGCCGACAAGTAGCTTACGTAGCTCTTCTAGAGTAGCTTGAATCTTTTCCTCAGAATTGACCGGCGTAAGTACGATCTGGCGCTGATCATTTGCTTGAACTTCGAATTCGGTTCCCGGTTCCAACTGCAAGCTATCTCGAATCGTTTTGGGGATGACCAATTGTCCTTTGGATGATAGCGTTACGACCATAGTTATTCTCCTTACACGACCTGCGACGTCTTACTTTTTCTTGCTCGGTAAGATGAATTGTAGTTGATTATGGCAGGCGTGTCAACGACTATCGATTCTCTGTATTGTTTTCGGTGTTCTGCCCTATCGCATGCGCGGCCTCATACATGGCCACGACGTTCTCTACCGGTGTGTTGGCCTGGATGTTGTGACAAGGAGCCAAGATATAGCCGGTTCCGCTTCTGCCCAGTGTACTCAAGTTGTAGGCCACCTCGGCCCGGACATCCTCAACTGAGCCGAAGGGCAGCGTCTGTTGGTTGTCCACGCCGCCGTGGAAACAGACTTGCCCACCAAAATCCTGGGCCAGCCCCGCCTGCTCCATGCCGGGGCAGCGCCACTGGATCGGGTTGAGCACGTCGATGCCCAGGTCGATGAAGTCGGGGATCAGGGGGCGGATGGCGCCGTCGTCGTGGTGGAAGACCTTGATGTCGTGGGGTTTGATCAGGTCGATGGCCTGCGAGATCCAGGGGCGGTAGTAGGTCTCAACCATGCGCGGACTGATGAGCAGACCGGTCTGGCTGCCGTAGTCATCGGTTACCTGGCAGATGTCGACGACGTCGCCGGCGGCTTCGAACCCGGCCTGGTGTAGGTCGAAAAACGTCTCGGCGATGCGGCGGATCAGGTGGGTCGAGAAGTCGGGGCGCAGCGCCAAGTCCATCAGCGATTGCTCCAGGCCGCGCAACAGGTTGTGGAAGTAGAAGATGGCGATGTAGCCGTACATGATGGCCCGTTCGGGATGGGTGGCGGCTTTGTCGCGCAGCACTGAGTAGTCGTACCACGAAGGCTGGGGCCAGTTGAAGGCGTCGATGTCGGCGATGGTCTGGGCATCGGCCAGCGGATAGACTTCCTGCTCCCAATAGCCGCCGCTGGGGTGGGCCTGCCAGCGTTTCACAAAGCCCCACTCATCGATGGTGCGATCTTCGCCCACATCCGGCAGCGCAGGACCCACGTACTCGGGCGCGATGCCGATGATCCCGTCAATGTGCAGGTAGTCCCATGTCTCCAGAAAGGCGGCGCAGCCGAAGTGCTCTTTGAGCTTCGATTCCACTTCGGGCGTCGCCCAAATGTCGGTGGGAATGCGGTCTACAGGTTTCTGTTCGATGGCATTCATGATGCGTTGCCGGTGATTCATGGGGACTCCCCTTCTCCTTCTGTTGGTGAAGACAGTTGCAGACGCTGGTTGAGCAATTGATTGTCAGGCCGATTATGAAGAAATGACCGACGAACGTCATCGTCGCTGATTCTACCTCATGCCCGAGTATGTGAAATTATTCCCGATATTGACATTGGGAAATACAACTATACGCTGTCAATGTCACTAATGAAGAAGTGGGGCAAGTCGATACGGTAAGTATGTCCTCGTTCTGTTTTTCTCTGCTCATTCCAAGCCTCGCATAATTGCAGTTCGTTCGTCTCCTTCTACAGAGGACAGTTCGATGTGCATTTCACGACATTGACTGTCAAATGGAAATAGACACTGTAACAGGCTCGGTTGGTTTTGTGACCGATGCCCGTACGGTACGAGTGCGGGTGCCCATTAAGCCTATCATTGATGAGGCGATAGCCCGGCCCATGTTGGGATTTGGCAAGTCCTGAAACTCATGACGACGGTCAGTTTCGGCATGCCCTATCTATCAGGTACAGGGGATCGGACTCAATCAGCCGGCGGGGCTTGACCCGAACTACGTTCACTTTTTCGATGGTGACAACTACGGCGGCTCCCGTTGGTCCTTCTGCGCCGGCGTGGCATCCCAGCCTCACGGGTCATGGAACGACGAAGTTACAATTCTTACTTGATTTCCATCTCCCTTTCCGTTTGGGATATGAGTATATTATCCGTCTACGGACACTTAAGTTTTTGGCTGCGCCTAACTTGGATAATCCAGGCTTTTCGCCAAGGTGCTCAACCAGACTGGCAAACCCACTGCTTTCAAACACGATCAGCTCATTTTGAACGCACCCACACCACTTTATATACGGAGAAACCGCATGACCAGAACGCCAACATATGGATTCCTCTTAGTCGCGATCGGCATACTACTTGGGTTGGCGAGTTGGACCGCGGGATTGCCGCGTGTCCATGCCGCCGCCCCGGACGCTGCCCCCGAACTCCAACTGCGCTACACGGATCAATTCATCGCCGTCTGGACCGATGCGGGCAGCGGCGGCACACACAGCGCCACTTTTTACAAGCCCGTCGTGCCAGCCGGCTATCTGCCGCTGGCCCACTACGGCGCTGGCAGCAATGACGCGCCGCCCGCCTACAGCCTGGTGGCCAAGGCGCTCACGCCCGGCGCGCTGGCGAAGCCGACCGACTTCACCCAGATCTGGACGGATGCCGGCTCCGGCTCCGACGCCGACGGCTCGTTCTGGCGACCGGTGCCGCCGGACGGCTATGTCTGTCTGAGCGATGTAGTGCAGGCCGGCTATTCAAAACCGGCGCTCGACACCGTCTACTGTCTGCGCGCCGATCTGACCGTGGCCGGCCAGACCGAGGGCTATATCTGGAACGATGTCAGCACCGGCGCCAACACCGAAGTGACGCTCTGGCACGTGATGCCTAAGGAAGAACTGGGCGGCATTGGTCTCAATGCCTTTGTGGGCGTCCCCTATTACGGCGAACTCGATCCCAATGACCGCTCGCTCTACACGATCAAGGCCAGCGCTGTGCCCAAGTTGAATCTTGCCGCGGGCGTGCTCGAACCGCTGATCAGCGAGCATGGGCCACGGCTGGTCCTGCATCCGGATGAACCCTATCTGCCCGATGACCCGAGCGCAATTTTGGACAAGTTTTCCGAGGTCTGTAGCGGCCTGGTCAGCGGCGAGCAGGATGACTACAGTTCGCTTGAAGACTTGCGAGCCTATGGTTTTGACCACCAAATCTGTTTTGAAACCAGCGCCGCCACGCTGCTTGCCGATACGGCTGCGCTTGAGAACACGACCTATTTGGGTGACCCGAAGTTCAGGATATGGCTTTCGACGGATAGCCGCACCAAGTTCGGCAATCTGGACAGAGCCAAAGCCTTTGTGCGTGTGAAGCCGGGCGACCAGATCTTTTTGGAGGTGCAATTCTGGATCTATTACCCCTTCAACGGTCCCGGCAAGATACGCCTTGATATCCCCAACGTTCAGACCGAACACCTTGGTTTAGATCCCGTGGGGCGTCACTATGGTGACTGGGAATCGGTGCGTGTCCGCTTTGCGAAGGATGCCTTTGGCGATGACGGTTTAAAATTGGCCCAGGTCGTCGTGTCCAGACATGGCGACGAGTTCATCTATACCACAACCAATCCACAGTTGGAGATGTACGACGGCAAACATCCCATCATCTATTCGGCCCGCGATTCACACGCCCACTATGCAACAGTCGGTGAGCAGTACTACGAACGCGTGAACGATGGATCTGTGATAGTCGATCTCAAAGACCTGACCGCGACCAGCGCTCGTACACTCGACCTCTTCGAACCCGAAGAATATCAGATTGTCTCCTCTGAGTGGCCCACCGTCGTCGCCGTTGCGCCGGATTGGCTACACTTTAAATATCGTTGGGGACAGTTCGAACGTCTTGCCAAAGCGATATCGTATAACTACCACTTCGGCACCTACACCTACCTCTACGCTGAAATCGGCAACGGACCGACCGGGCCAGCCGAGAAGAGCATTTGGCCGTACATCAACGATTCGACGCCGCCGGTCATTACCCCGACGGTTGTCGGGACCTTGGGCCAGAATCCGTGGTACGTCAGCAACGTCAATGTCACCTGGACAGTAGACGATCCGGAAAGCGAGGCCACCAAGGTTGGCTGCGAGCCGGCAGTCCAGTCGCGGGACACAACTGGCTATCTCTACTACTGTCTGGCCACCAGTGCCGGCGGCAGTTCGTACAAGAGCGCCAGCGTTCGCGTCGACAAAACTGCACCCTTCATCAGTTCAAAACTGCTGCCGCCGCCGAATATTCATGGCTGGAACAACACCGCTGTGACGGTACAATTCGAGTGCAGCGATGCCACCTCCGGCGTCGCCTACTGTTCACCCGACGCCACCTACGACGGCAGTTACTTCGACACCTACGGCTGGACCTCCTTCTCGATGGGCGGCACTGCGCGCGACAAGGCCGGCCACAGCGCCTCCGCCACAACGCCGCCCATCCGCATTGACCTGGAGGCGCCGACCGCCGCGCTTGCCAGCCCGCAGGCCAGAAACTACGGCAATAACACCGTCCTCAGCTTCAACTGGACGGCCGCTGACGAACTATCCGGCATGCTATCCGAAGTGGCCTTGCTCGATGCCACGCCGATGACCAACGGCCAGACCGTCTCGGCCGCCGGCCTGGCCCTGGGCAACCACACGGCCTCCTTGGCGGTCACGGACAAAGCGGGCAATGTGACGCGCAGATCCGTCGACTTTACCATCGTCAACGGGTCGGGCGACAACGCGGATCCTGTTTTTACCAGTCTGCCGGAGACGTATTTCAACTTCCAGCAAATCTATACTTATTCGATCGAAACGGCTGACGCCAACCCCGCCGATACACGAACCATCACTGCATTGACCGTGCCTAACTGGCTCACCCTGACCGATGCAGGCAACGGCACGGCAAAATTGCAGGGTACCGCAGGCAACAGTGATGTCGGCAAGCATGAGATAGTCCTCAAGGTTGAGGACAACGCCGGAGGATCGAGCACCCAGCGCTTCACGCTCGAAATCACCGGTTTTGTGCTGTTTGAGACCAACTATGCGCCCGCCACAGTCGATGACAGTGCGACCGTCGATTTCGGCAGCCTTCAGAATGGCATCGATGTGCTGGCCAACGACAGCGATCCCAATGACGATCCGCTTGCCATCGTCGCCGTCTCGCAGCCGGCCAAGGGCACCACAGCCTACAGCGACGGCGAGGTTCTCTACTGGCCGGAGCCGGGCGTGAGCGGCACCGATATCTTCACCTACACCGTTGGTGAAGTCGATACCAATGAACGCTTCACGGCAACGGCAACGGTCACAGTGACCATCCTGGATGGGCCGGACAACCGGGCCCCAAGTGCCGCCGCCGATGGCGCCGATGTCGACTACGGCAGCCAGAAAAATAACATCGACGTGCTGGCCAATGACAGCGATCCCGACGGCGATCCGCTGGTGTTGACCGATGTCGGTGCGGCCGCCCACGGCGTCGCCTACATCTTTGGCGCCGTTGCCCGCTACGCACCCGATCCGGGCTACAGCGGGCCGGACAGCTTCACCTACGCCATCGGCGACGGCCGCGGCGGCACACAGACGGCCACCGTCACGGTCAACGTGGCCGCTGATCCGAACGCTGACATCAACCAGGCGCCGCTGCCGGTTGACGACAGCATCCAGGTGACGGCCGGCAGCACCGGCAACATCATCGACGTTCTGGCCAATGACGGCGATCCCGACGGCGATGCACTCTCCATCACCGGGTTCAGCCAGCCGGCCAACGGCACGGCAATGGCCAGCGACGGCACAATCGTCTACACGCCGACCCTGGACTTCGTGGGCAGTGACAGCATCATCTACGGCGTCCGCGATGGTCAGGGCGGCAGCGCCGCGGCAAAGGTGGCCATGGATGTGATCGCCGACGATACCCCGCAAAATCAGGCACCGACCGCGGTGGACGATCAGGCGTCCACGACGTCGGGAAGCGCCGTGACCATCAACGTGACGGGCAATGACGGCGATGCGGACGGCGACACGCTGACCATTGCCATCACGGCCCAGCCCGCCAATGGCACGGCAACCGTGAGCAACGGGCAGATTGTCTACACGCCCAACGCCGGCTTCACCGGCAGCGACAGCCTGACCTACGCGGTGCAGGACGGCAAGGGCGGCAGCGCCATGGCCACTGTGACGGTGACCGTGAACGCCCCAGGCGATGCCAAGCAGGAGATCTACCTGCCGCTGGTCAGTCGTTAGCTGTAACGCTCAATAGACCGCTAGGACGCAAAGTGCGCCAAGAGGAACTCCTCTCGGCGCACTTTGCGTTGGTCAAGAAGGCTTGGCCTGGCAGGCATCGGTTGAAACCGACGCCTGCCAAGGGAAACCGGCTCAAGCCGGTTGGGTCGTCGAGCGGGCTTATAGAGGTTAAGAAATTGATCAGGTAATTCAATGGGGTGTTTTGGCTGGGATCTGCACGGCCTGAAAAGATTATAGAACTATCTGTGTCCCATCCGTGCTTATTGCGTTCATCTGTGGTTGAGCTTTTGCCCGGCGCATTCACGCATCCTTGGACTTGCAGACGATATCCCAGTTGCCGCGCTGGCAGACCTCGCCGTCCTGCTTGATCACCTCAATTTTGAAGGTGACGTTGCCGCCGCCCAGCCGGCGCATGGCCTTCTTCTCCTTGACCGTGACGCGCAGGTGCACGGTGTCGCCCAAGAAGACGGGCTTGGCGAAACGCCAATCAAGCCCGCGGAAGGCCATGACTGTGTCTTCCATGAAGCCCAGGCGCATGGCTTGACCGGTGGCGATACTCAGAATCAACATGCCATGGGCCACGCGCTGGCCGAACATCTGCTCGCTGCTGTACTCGGCATCGGTGTGGATCAAGTTCCAGTCGCCGGAAAGGGCGGCGAAGTTGACGACATCGGTCTCTGTAATCGTGCGCCCCACACTCTCCACCTGGTCGCCGATCTCAAACTCTTCGAAAAAGAGCCCGCTCGGTTTGCCCATGGATCGTTCTGTCATGCGAATATCCTCCACGCTGTAGATGAGTTCGTTACGGGATAAGAATTTGCCACAGATAGGCACGGTTGTAGAGCGGATTTCTACTGATGTTCTTTAAGCTGCCATTGAGAAAGAAGAGGCAGCTATTGCATTCTGCCACGAAATTTACGTCACAATCTTACCCTAGATTCTCCATCATTCGCAATCAACGTTGAGATTGGGGGCTTATCTCAGATCCGGGGCAATCCTAGGTGAAGAGTGTAATCCCGGAATGAGCTGCAGGATTTTCGATATGCGCAAATGGCCTGTCCCATTCCGGGAATGCGGGTGCTTCTAGATTAAGATGCACCCGAGAGTGAAGGTCGGGACAAATTCGCAGCGACAGCGCTGATTTCCTCGCGATCCATACACGCCATCCTGACTATACCCAGAGCGCCTATAAGTGTGTTTATGACACTATGGTTTTCAGGTTCATAGATTCCATGTTATGATTGGTCCGGCGGGGCGGCCAGTGTCTGGCCGTTCGATTTCACGTAAAGGCGCAAAGGCCCTTCATTCCAAGGAGATCACAATGTCTCGTATGGTGTCGCAAATGTGGTTCGCTGTGCTATTGACAATGGCGCTAGCGTTGGCCGGTTGTACCGCTATGCCTGCACAGCAGGCAGCGTCTGATGGATCCCAGGACGGGGAAGCGGTTAAAGAGTTGCATGTACTCAACTGGCAAGGTTATGGCTCGGACGAGCCATGGGCCATTGAGCAGTTCGAAGAGATGTATGACGTCAAGGTCGTCCACGACTATTTCAACTCGGAGGATGAGCTACTGACCAAGCTGCGCACAAGCCCCGGAACCTATGACGTGGTGCTGCCCAACATCGCCTATGTGCCGCCGGCCTTGGCCGATGGCCTCTTGCAGCCCATCGATGTTGACTCGCTAGAGGTCTGGTCCAACCTGCCCGAGGCCTTCCAGACCCTGCCGGAAACGGTGAGTGATGGCGTCGTCTACGGCGTGCCGTGGGCGTGGGGCGCTACCTCGCTGGTCTACAACACCGAGACCTTCCCGGATGGCGTTGATTCGCTCAACATCCTCTGGGATCCGGCCTATGCCGGACAGGTCGGCTTTGAGGACAACTACGAGGACGCTGTGATCTTCGCCGCACTGGCGTTGGGCCTCGAAAACCCAAATCAGCCCGAGGATCTGGATGCTGTCAAAGCCAAGCTCGATGAACTGATGCCCAACGTGCGCGCCTTCTGGCAGTCCGAGGATGAGTTCAACCGTCTCTTCACCAACGGCGAGATCGACCTGGGCGTCTACTGGAGCGGCTCGACCTCTCGCTCGCAGACCGAGTTTGACCTGCCTATCGCCTTTGTCATTCCAGAGGAAGGGGCCATTGGTTGGACCGACGCCTGGGCCATCCCGGTTGACGCGCCCAACGAGGAGATGGCGCTCAAGTGGATCGACTACATGAGCAGCCCCGAGTTCTACGTCGAGTGGGATAGCGTGGCCGGCGCGCCCGTGCCCGCCAATCCCGCCGTGCTCGAACAGATGCCCGAGGATTCGTTCACGCGGACTGTCTTCGGCGATCCGGATGTCTCGGCCAGGCTGGCCTTCATCACCGACACCCCGGCCGACGTCCGCGAACAATGGGTCGAGCTGTGGCAGGAAGTGAAGGCGCAGTAGATCGGTGATCGGGGATTAGGGATTGGGGATTAGGTGATCGGACGGGATTGAGGCACTGCGTCGAATCTCCCGATCCCCTAATCACCAATCCCCATTCCCCAATCCCTAGCCAACCATGCCCACCAAACCAACCAGCCGACTCCGACTCAGCGCACTTCTGGCGCCAGCCTACCTCTGGTTGGTGCTCTTTGGCTTTGTGCCGCTTGCCATCATGCTCTACTTCAGTTTCCTCAACGACGTGCCGCTGGGGACGCGAGAGATCTATCTCACGTTTGAGAACTACGCCCGCTATTTCTCGCGTGGTTTCTACGCCAAGCTGACCCTGGACTCGTTGATGATGGGCTTCTACACCACGGCGGGGTGCCTGTTGCTGGGCTATCCACTGGCCTTTGCCCTGGCCCGCTATGTCGAGGGCCGCTGGCAGACAGCGCTCTTCCTGCTCATCATCGTCCCCTTCTGGAGCAACTCGTTGATCCGGCTCTATTCCTGGATCGTTGTGCTTGGCAGAGGCGGCATCATCTACTACGGCCTTGACTGGCTGGGCCTGCCGTCGGGAGACGGCATCCTCTTCACCTATCCGGCCATCATCATCGGCCTGGTGCACGCCTATCTGCCCTACATGGTGCTGACCATCTACATCGCCCTGGATCGGCTCGATAACCACCTGATCGAAGCGTCGGCCAGCCTGGGCGCGCCGCCGCTGACTACCTTTCGTCGCGTCATCTTTCCGCTGAGCCTGCCCGGCGTGCTCTCCGGCGTCATCCTGGTCTTCATCCCGGCCATCGGCTCGTTTGTGGAGCCGCGCCTGATCGGGCGGCAAGGCCGGGACCATGCTGGGCACGGTCATCGAAGATCAGTTCGTGCAGGTCTTCAACTGGCCGCTGGGCGCAGCGCTCTCCTTCATCTTGCTGCTGATCGTGGTGCTCATCATGTTGCTGTCGGCTCGGTTGTTGATGCCGCGGGAGGAATCATCATGAGTGCCGGCTTGTCATCAAACCAAGGCGGACGCCGTATCGCCCACCTCTACATTCTGGCTGCACTGGTCTTCCTCTATGCACCGCTCTTTGTCATGATGTTGATGGCATTCAACCGCTCACAGCTGAATGAGTTGCCCTTCACCTTTGACCTGATCTGGTTCCAACGGCTGGCCGGCAACGAACGGCTTATTGCCGCGACGGTCAACAGCCTGATCCTGGCCGTTTTGACCGCACTCACCGCCACCGCATTGGGCACACTGGCGGCCATCGGCCTGACTCGCTACACCTTCCGGGGACGTCATCTGATGCAGGCCATGCTGGTGCCGCCCATCACCATCCCCTGGCTGATCCTGGCGGTGGCTATGCTGCTGCTCTTCTTCTGGCTGGGCATCCAGCGTAGCCTGCTTACGCTCTACCTCGGCCACGTGACCATCCAACTGCCCTACACTATTCTCGTGATCAGCGCGCGCTTGGCCGGTAGCGATCCCGGCCTGGAGGATGCCGCGGCCAGCCTGGGCGCGGGACCCTGGCGCACTTTTTGGCGTGTGACCTTTCCGTTGGCCTTGCCGGGTATCCTGGCGGCCATGCTTTTCGCGTTCACAGTCTCGTTCGACAACTTTGTCATCTCTTACTTCCTGGCTCCGCCGGGCGTATCGACATTGCCTGTCGAGATCTACTCAGCCATTCGCAAAGGCTTCACGCCCGAGATCAACGCCATTTCGACGATTGTCTTTTTTGTTTCGGCAACGAGTATTTTGATTGTTGGGCGCGAGTTGCGCTTTTAGGAAGGCTGCTGCTTACTGCTTGCTGCGTGAGGATTCCGGGTTGGAACAGGTGAAAGTGACAAGAAACACTCTGATCAGAGAAATCTATCGAACTCCGCAAGCATTTTCACGCAGCAAGCAGCACGCAGCAAAGTGATTTTATGAACAACGTCCACCTCCAATCCATCACCTTCGCCTACGACTCCGTCACCGCGGTCGACCACGTCGAGCTGACCGTCAACGAGGGTGAGTTCTTTGCTCTGCTGGGGCCGAGCGGCAGCGGCAAGACGACCTTATTGCGACTCATCGCCGGCTTCCTGCAGCCGCAGGAGGGCAGCGTGATGGTCGGTGATCGCTCGCTGGTCAACGTGCCCATCTATCGACGTAACATCGGCTTTGTCTTCCAGAACTACGCCCTCTTTCCCCACATGAGCGTGGCCAAGAATGTGGCTTTTGGTCTGGAAAATCAGAAATTGGCAAAGAGCGAAATCGACCGCCGGGTAGCGGAGGTTCTCGATCTGGTTGAGTTGGGCACGATGGCCTCGCGTCGACCGCGTGAACTCTCCGGCGGACAGCAGCAGCGCGTGGCCCTGGCGCGCGCCATCGTCACTGAACCGAGTGTTTTGCTGCTCGATGAACCGTTGGCCGCACTGGACAAGAAGCTGCGCACGCAGATGCAGGTCGAACTGCGCGAGCTCCAGCAGCGCCTGGGCATCACCACCATCTTCGTCACCCACGATCAAGAAGAGGCCATGACTCTGGCTGATCGCATCGCTGTGATGGACCGCGGGCGCATTGTCCAGGTTGGGCCGCCGCGCCAGGTCTACGAGCACCCCCGGAGCCTCTTCGTGTGCAATTTTGTGGGCGAGACCAATCTCTTTGAGGGCGTGGTTGTTGCGGTGGGAGATGCGGTGGGCGATGATGCGAGGAACGGCGATGGGCAAATGATCGTGGTTGAGGCGTCCGGTGGGCATCGCATTGCTGCACGGACGACAAGCCCGGTTTCGGTCGGCGAAACGGTTGCTGCGGCCGTGCGCCCGGAGAAGGTGCGACTTGAACGCTCAAGGTCTGACGCGGAGATCGTCTTGGTCGGCGTGATCCAGCACATCGCCTACGTGGGCACCAGCCAGAACTACCACGTTCGTCTGGAAGATGGCACGGTAGCCATCGTCTTTGAGCAGAGCGGCCTTCAGGCCCAGCCGGTGTCCATCGGCGATTCCGTTTGGCTGACCTGGTCGCCGTCAGATACGTTGATCTTGGCCAATTCGTCCGGCCGCATTTCAACATTCTCCTCAGAAAAGACCTGACGACGGAGCATTTTCTGCTTGCGGCTCTCAAAATCGGGAACAAGGATCCGCATCGTGTTCAACGCACTCCGCGTCTCTGTGATGCGGTCAAGGAGCCCCGGCGCCGCAGCCCTGCAGATCAGCCCCCGGGACAGGCCGGGCGTATCCACGTGTCGGGCTTCAACCAACCCAACCTCCTGAGATCCCAAAGAGCTAGTTTGCTAACCGAGACGTAGAACCATGTAAACAATGTTCGCCGGTGGTGCCATCTCTATCCTCCTTCAAACAAACTAACGACGAGTCTTCAAGTTCGGCGCAACCAGGATTCGTCGATTTCTACGCTAGTTGCTAGAATGCCCCGCTGTGAGAAGCGATGGGCCAATAGAACCAACATCAGGAGACCAAAACCATGAGTGCACACGACCGAATGCCGGTATTGTTGCCGCAGACAATTGCAGGTGCCATCATTGCCCACGCTCGCGAGGGCAAGCCGGAGGAGATCTGCGGCATTCTGCGGGGGCGAGGCAACGAGGCGTTCGAGCTTGTGCGCGGCATCAACGAGGCTGACGATAAGATCGATAACTACATGGTTGACGCCAAAACCCTCTTGCTGCAATTCGAATTCGAGGACGCCGGCGACGAGATGATGGGCATCTACCACTCCCACCCAATCTCGGTGGCCTACCCATCGGCGACTGACGCCTGGAATGCACACTATCCCGACAGCGTCTACTTCATCTGCTCGCTGGAGTTTGATGACCAACCGGTAATCCGTGGTTTCAGCATGCTGCCCCATTTTCTGGATCTGGACCTGGAAGCGCTGACTGATGAGCTTCCGTTCGAGGAAGTTCGTCCTGGCCTTTTCGGGTATTTCCAGCAGGATTCAAATATCACGGCTGCGGCGCTTTCTGTCGTGAGTGAACAGGTGTCCCCGCCATTCTATATCGTCTATGCCGGGCAGGCCGATACCGGCTTCGACGATGCTGATCCCCGAGTTGTGTCGATTGTCGAGCATCCGATTCATGTGTCTTGAACACTCTTTGGACAGAAGTACGCTTCCTACGCCAATGTAATTCTGCTCACCGCATCGACCGATAGTTCAGCCGATAATTGTGCTTGACAATCGACGGAGGATGCACTTATACTTCGCCCTCAGTCTGAGATAGAGTTGCCTGTTTCGCTGTAGATAGACAATGAGTAGATAGTCAGAAAACAGACAGACAAAGAGTTGGATTGATGTTGATCAAGTTGTGTCTAGCATACAAAACCAAAACTTGCTTGTGTCTATAGCGGGTGTCGTCAGCAAGGCGCTGGCAACCCCCGCTGGTTCATGACGCAAGCGATGAACGGTGCTGCACAACTTGAGGCTTACCCCGCTTTGATAACCCTCAACCACAATTAATCAAGTATTCTCTCTGTACGGTTGGCGTAACAATCGCCATGACGTACGCGATAGCGCCGAGTTCATCGTTCGATGAGTTCGGCGTTTTTTGATATTCGACAATCACCCGATATTCAACAATCACTAAGGAGAACCATACCCATGGCAACAGTTTATGTCCCCACAGCAATGCGACGAGCCACCGGCGGCCAATCCAAGGTCACGGTCGAGGGGAGCGATGTAATCAGCGTGATCAACGCTGTGAACGAGCAGTACCCGGGCGTGACCGACAAGCTTCTGGACGGTGACGGCAATGTCAAGCGCTTCATCAACGTCTTTGTGAATGACGATGAGATTCGCACGCTGGACGGTTTGGCAACAGCGGTCGGTGAGAAGGATCGTGTCTCCATTGTTCCGGCCATGGCAGGCGGCCGATAAGACGGTCAGTGGACCCAGTTGAACCCACCGGAATGAACGATCAAAAGAGAGGAAGAACCGAACTATGAGTAGGCTCAACCGTGACCAACTACTTCGCAAGGCAAAGGACGAGATCAATGAGATCTCGGTGCAGCAGCTGAAGCAGCGCCTCGATGCCGGCGAAGAACTGACCGTCATCGACGTGCGTGAGCGTGATGAATTCGTCCAAGGCCATCTGCCCGGCGCCGTCTTTGTGCCACGCGGATTCCTGGAACTACAGATCGAGCAGGTGCAGCCCGATCGGGACAAACCACTTGTTATCTACTGCGCTGGTGGTGTGCGTTCTGTTCTGGCCGCCCGCAATCTGTTGGAGATGGGCTACGAAGAGCCGATCTCGTTGATCGGTGGCTTCAACGGCTGGAAGAACGCCGGCTTTGATTTCAAAATTCCGACTGTGCTCAACGACGAACAGCGCATTCGCTACAGTCGCCACACGCTGCTCAGCGAGATCGGCGAAGTGGGCCAGCTCAAGCTCCTCGACAGCAAGGTGCTGTTGATCGGTGCAGGCGGCCTCGGCAGCCCGGCGGCCATGTACCTAGCCGCAGCCGGCGTGGGCACCATCGGCATCGTAGATTTTGATGTCGTTGATGTCTCCAATTTGCAGCGCCAGCTGCTTCACGGCACCAAGGATGTGGGCAGGCTCAAAGTGGACTCGGCCCGCGATCGACTGCTCGATATCAACCCGGACCTGAACATGATCGCGATTCCGGAGCCGATCTCCAGCCACAACGCCCTGGAGATCATCAAGGACTTCGATGTCGTTCTCAATGGCTCCGATAACTTCCCGACCCGCTATCTCGTCAACGATGCCTGTCAGTTCTTGAACAAGCCGCTGGTCGATGCCAGCATCTTCATGTTCGAGGGCCAGGTGACTGTCTACCAGCCTGAGATTGTGGAACAGGGCATCGATGGCGGCCCTTGTTATCGCTGCCTCTATCCCGACCCGCCGCCACCGGGTGAGGTGCCAAGCTGCTCTGAGGCCGGTGTGCTGGGCGTGTTGCCGGGCATCGTCGGTTCGCTGCAGGCCATCGAGGCCATCAAGCTCATCGTCGGCTTCGGCGAGCCGCTCATTGGCCGGCTGCTGATGATCGACACGCTGGATCAGAGCTTCCGCACGCTCAACGTGGAGCGCAACCCCGAATGTCCGGTCTGTGGCGAACACCCCACCGTCACAGAGCTGATCGACTATCAGCAGTTCTGTGGCTTGCCGCCGGCCAATGGGGTGGTGAGCGAGGCGGAAGCAGAGATGGTCTTGGCGTAGAGGAGGGTAAAACGTGCTGCGTACTGCGTAATTCGTACTGCGCAAGGCTGATGCTAAGAATGAGATTCCGGCATTGGAATCCGTTACGTAGTGGAAACATTCGGGTAGCGCAAAGCGGCTCTACTCAGAAGCCTTACGCAGTACGAATTACGTAGTACGTTCTACGCATAGTGCGTTCAAGGACAAGGGTTATACCATGATCTACCCAGACACAATGATCAAAAAACCGTTCGATGCGTCAACCGCAGTCATGTGGTCTGCCGACAATGATGGGTACGCCAGAAGTGTGCTCAATCAGATCGGTAATACGCCGTTGATCGATCTGAGTCAGTTTGCCCATCGCAATGGTGTTGCCGAGCGCGTCAAGGTCCTTGGCAAGGCCGAATGGTTCAATCCCGGCGGTTCGGTCAAGACACGGGCCGCGTTGCAGATCGTGCGTGAGGGCGAGCAGAATGGTGAACTGAGGCCAGGCAAGACCATCATCGACAGCAGCTCCGGCAACACCGGCATTGCCCTGGCGCTGATCGGTGCGGTGAAGGGTTATCCAGTGGAGCTGGTCATGCCGGCCAATGTCAGTGCTGAACGTAAGGCACTGGTGCGGGCCTACGGAGCCAAGCTGATCGAGACCGATCCGATGAGCGGCAGCGATGGGGCCATCCTGCGTGTGCGCGAGCGTGTCGCAGCTGACCCCGAGCGTTACTTCTACGCCGATCAGTACAACAATCCGGCCAACTGGCGGGCCCATTATCTGACCACGGGACCGGAGATCTGGCAACAGACCGGCGGCCAGGTGACCCATTTCGTGACCGGGCTGGGCACGTCGGGCACGTTGATCGGGATCGGGCGTTACCTCAAAGAACGCAATCCCGACATCCAGATTCTGGCCATCCAGCCCCAGGACGAACTTGAGGTCATCGAAGGACTCAAGCATCTTGAGACCGCGATCGTGCCTGGCATCTACGACTCCGGCGTGCCGGATCAGCAGATCACGATTGACGCCGAATCGACCTGGGTGATGACGCGCCGGCTGGCTCAGGAAGCAGGTCTTTTCGTCGGCCTCAGCGCCGGCGCTGCTGTGGCTAGCGCCATCAATGTCGCCGCAGACCTGACCGACGGCGTGGTCGTGACTGTCCTGCCGGATGACGGCAGTAAGTACGTGAGCCTTGGGATCTTTGATTAGATTGCAGCTCGACATGAATATCGAGCTACAGTTCGGGCTGTCCGCTAAATTATCCGTCCTGCATTGGAGAACGATATGCCCACACGAGTCGATCACACAGCGTTGAAGGTGAACCAGACCGCGATCATCGCATTGTTGTTGCTCGCGTTTCTGCTGGATCAGCCTTGGATTGTCCTTTTCGTGGCCGCCGTCATGCTGATTGGTACGGTCTGGCCGACGGCAGGTCTCTTCAAGCTGCTCTACACAAAATTCCTGAAACCAAGCGGCCTGCTCAAACCGAATGTTCAGGTTGATGAACCACAGCCCCACCTCTTTGCACAGGGCGTTGGGGCCATTGTCTTGCTCGTCGCGGTTGCAGCGTTTGTGGCGGGCCTGTCTGTTCTTGGATGGGCATTGTCGTTGATCGTGGTGGCGCTGGCCGGGGTCAACCTCTTCGCGGGGTTCTGTCTCGGCTGTTTTTTCTACTACCAACTGGCACGGCGTGGCTATCGTCCTCAACTTGCTCGCTGGCAGCCGGCCGAAGTGTCTGTGGAGACTCACCAATAATGATCGAACGAATCCTGATTCTCTCTGTCTTGATTTTGCTTTCGTTGTCAGCGTTCTATGCATGGCGTTGGTTCGCAGCAGTTCGATTTCGCCGTGCGGCACGCCAAGCCCTGCCGGCAGCCGTTGCACAGGAGCTGGTCTCCCTTGGCCCAACTGTTTTGTATTTCACGACGCCCGAATGCAGCCAGTGCCGCTTTCGGCAGAAGCCCATTCTTGATCAACTGAAACAGAGCCTGGGCGTACACGTGCTGGCCATCGATGCCGCCAGTCGACCCGAGATCGCAGACTTTTTCGGCGTCATGACCGTGCCCAGCACCGTCGTCATCGACGAGCAGCGACAGCCGACGGCAATCAACCATGGCCTTGCCACGCTGGCGCATCTGCAGCAGCAACTGCTGGACCAGCCGCTGCTTTCGTGATGCTGTTTTGCCACGGATTGATCCGGAGATTTGCCGTACACCGCAGCATTGCCTCACACTCGGATTTAAGGTAGATTTGCCTTCATACCGCAAACATGAAACCCACCTCGGGAGCAACGGTGTGAATAGCTATGTAACGCTTGTGTCCAACGAAGACTATGTGCTCGGCGCGCGTGCCCTTGCCCGATCGCTGACAATGGTTGAGGCAGCGTGTCCGTTGACCGTGTTGGCCGTGCGTGATCTCCACGGCCTCGACGATCTTGAAGCCCTGGGCTGCCGGGTGCTTCGGGTCGATCCGCTGCCTTTCTCCGAAGACTTCAGACTGCGTCACTCACGCAAGTCCCAACATTCCCTCGCCCCCTTTACCAAGGGAAATAAGCCCGTTTTCCACAACCCGCTCGACAACTTCGTCAAACTGCGGCTCTGGGAATTGGAACAGTTCGACAAGGTCGTCTTTCTCGATGCCGATACATTGGCGATTCGCAACATGGATCGACTTTTCGGCTATCCTGAGTTCGTGGCTGCACCCAATCTCTACGAAACGCTGTCCGATTTCGACCGGCTCAACAGCGGCGTCTTTGTGGCCCGGCCCTCGCTGCGCACCTACGAGACCATGCTGAAGCGCCTGGAAGAGCCAGGTGCGTTTTGGCGACGTACAGATCAGACGTTTCTCGAATCCTACTTTCCCGAATGGCACGGACTCCCCTATATCTACAACACGCTTCAGTATGTCTGGTTCAACCTGGCGCAACTCTGGGACTGGCAACGCATCTACCTGATCCACTACCAGTACGAGAAGCCGTGGGAGGAGAACAACCCCAAGCGCGATCTGTTGGGACCTGTCATTGATGCCTGGTGGCATGTGTTGGAGCATGGAACGTTGCCTGCGGAATTGCCGCCGCCGCTATCTCAAGCGTAACCCGACACCAGTAATGTAGGTGCGGTTTGTAACCGCACGAACTGCGGAATCTCTGAGTGATTCGGGAATCGTGCGGTTACAAACCGCACCTACGATTGCCTGTACCACCACATTTATGTCGTGGTACAAAGAGACACGAGCCTTAGCATGACCACAGAAAACCAATCACCCGATCACCGCCGCGCCCTGATCCTAGACTTCGACGGTGTCGTCGTTGACACAGAGCGGGTGCACTTTGCCGGCTGGCGCGCAGCGTTCGCCGATCTGCTGGACATTGATATCGGCAGCGACCATATGCAGATTGTCGGCCTGGGGCTAGAGCAGCTGTTTGATCTCTGGATCGATCGTGGCCACCTCTCGCCGGATGATGTGACACCCGAGTTTCAGGAACGGTTGCTGGAGCGCAAGACTGCCTTCTTCTTCGAACTGGGCGAGACCCTGCTCGTGCCAATGCCCGGCGTGGTCGATCTGGTACGAACGGCCCAGGTTCAGGGCTGGTACGTGGCCGTTGCCTCGCGTGCTCGCCGATTACGCTTGTTGCGTACGCTGGAAGTGGCAGGCGTTTCATCGACCTTCGATCTGCTGATGGGCAGCGAAGATGTGGTTGATCCGGTGAGCGACCGTAAGACCCATGACCGGGCGGCCAAGGTCTTCGGCATCGACCCGGCACGCTGCGTCGTAATCGAAGATAGCGCCTCGGGCGTGGCCGACGCATGCGCTGCGGGCATCGGCCGGGTTATCGGGCTGACGACTTCCTTTGATGCCCAAGCTTTGCGGGCGGCCGGCGCGCATGAGGTCGTCGATGCATTGAGCCAAGTCGACTTGTTTGGAGGGGCCTCTGCATGAGTGGCATTCGTACCGTCGCCGTCACTGGGGCCACCGGCTATGTAGGGCGCTTCGTTGTTGCTGAACTGCACCGCCAGGGCGTGACTGTGCGCGGCTTGGCCAGGTCAGGCTCTGATCGTGGCGGGTTCGCGGCCCCCGTCGATTGGGTGACCGGCGACCTTCGCTCAACTGATCTGTTTTCGACATTTCTGGAAGGCGTAGACGCGGTAGTCCATCTCGCCTTTGAGCACATCCCCGGTCACTATCGAGGCGGCGAGGGCGAGGATCTGGCTGGCTGGCTGGAGAGCAATCTCACCGGCACGCTCCGGTTGTTGCAGGCTTCGCAAGAGGCCGGCGTCCCGCAGTTTGTCTTTCTCTCCAGCCGTGCTGTCTTCTCGCGGACCGATCCTGGACGCGTGCTTGACGAGACCCACCCCATCTCGCCCGACACACACTACGGCGCCTACAAGGCGGCGGTCGAGGCGTTCTTGCAGAGCTACGCACATCTGCACGGCATGGCGACAACCTCTGTGCGCGCCACTGGCGTCTATGGTCTCACCCATCCCATTGAACGTACCAAATGGTGGAATCTGATCACGGCGGTGCTCAACGGCGAGGAGGAATTTACCAGCGGCGGCGGGACTGAGGTCCATGGCCATGATGTGGCTCGTGTCATCTGGGCGCTGTTGGAGCGACCACAATTGGACATGCCGGTGATCCACCTGAGCGATCTGTATGTGACTCACCGCCAGGTGGTCGAATTGGCGCGCCGTTTTTCCGAGCGGCCTGGTCCGCTTCCTGATGCTCCGCCTGTGCCGCCGGCCAACCCGCTGGCTTGCCGTCGCATTGCTGAGCTTGGCCTGGCCTTCGGCGGGCTGCCGCTGCTCGAAGCGACGGTTGCTGAAATCGTGGAAATCGCTCAATCCACTGGTTAGTTCGCACGCACACGTCGTGATCTCCAGAATCACTTTCCCCCGCCAACCCGGCCCCATTTTGTACCCCCGCGTGATGGACGTATAATCGGGTGATGGCCGAGAAGACCCGTGATGAGCTGATCGTATCGCTCCGTCATTCGCAACAGATTGTGGCAAGACTGCTGGAACTGACCGCCGATATCCAGGATTGGCAACGAGAGCCGGCTGAGTGGTCGTTTCGGCTGACAGCCGCCCATCTGGCGACCATCGAACGGGATTGTCATCTGGCTCGGATCACACAAGTCGTTGCAGGCGACCATCCCCACTTTGCGCCCTTCGTGTCGACCTATCTCGATCAGGAGGGGGCCGATCTGGTGACGTCTCTTGCCGAATGGGCCATGTTACGCAGCCACTTGCTTGACTTTGTTGTGTCATTATCGGATGAGGAGTTGCACTACACCGGCACCCATGACACGTTGGGCACGGTGACTGTCATCGACTTATTGAACGATCTCTCTGCGCGCGATGATCGCCAGTTTCGCTACGTGGAACAGTTGATTGTGGACTATTTGGAAGAGGTGAGCGTTGTTTGAACTAGTCTTTCTGGGCACGTCAGCGTCTGCCCCATCGGTGCGACGGGGGCTCTCGTCGGCCATCGTGATGATCAACGAACATCGTTTCATGATCGACTGTGGCGAGGGCACGCAGCGTCAGCTTCTGCGCAGCGGCCTCGGCTTTCGCCGTCTCGATAAAATTCTGCTCACCCATGGTCATCTGGACCACATCCTGGGCCTCGGCGGGTTGGCCAGCACATTGGGTCGCTGGGAGACGCTGGAGGAACTAAACATCTATGGCGGCGCACCAGCGGTTGCACGTGTGGGAGCACTGATGGCGGTCGTCTTCGGCCAGGATCGTCTGCCTAGTTCGGGCGTGGCGCTCAACTTGCTGGAACCGGGGCTGCTTTTTGAGGATAAACATTTTACTCTCTCGGCTTTCCCTGTTCGCCACCGAGGCGACGGCTGTTTCGGCTTCACCTTTGAGGAGAAGACACGCCGTCCCTTCAATCCTCAGAAGGCCGAGGACCTGGGTGTGCCCAACGGCCCGGTCCGTCGCGACCTTGCCATGGGTCAGGCTGTGACGTTGGCGGACGGACGGGTGATTCAGCCTGATGAAGTTCTTGGCGAGCCGCAGCGGGGTGCTAAGCTCTGCTTCGTGGGCGATGTTAGCCACACTGGTCCGTTGCACACGATCGTGGCCGATGCCGACGTATTGGCCATTGAGGCCACCTACGTCGATGCCGACAAGGATCTGGCCAGGAATCACGGCCATCTCACCGCCCTGGCCGCGGCCCGCCTGGCCCGGAAGTCCGGCGTCAAGCAGCTACTGCTTCACCATGTCAGCCGCCGCTATCACCCCAGAGACGTCTTGGCCGAAGCCCAGTCCATTTTTCCCAACACGGTCGTGGTCGATGACTTCGACCACTTTCGCATCACCAAAGACAAGCCGGTGGTTGCCGATAATCTTCGGCATGGCAAGCGTAAGAGCTAGTGTTATCTGATGCAGTAAGCCGCGGGGCGCAGATATCTGCGCCCCGCGGCTTACTGCATCAGATTTCCTCAATATCGATCACGGTCATGCTTGCTGTGTGCGGTCGCTGACCAGCTTGCCGTGTTCCAGATGCAACACGCGGTCCGCCTGACGGGCGACGTCCGGGGCGTGGGTCGCCATGAAGAGTGTCTTGCCCGCGTCGCGCGTCAGTTCGAGCAACAGCGAAAGCACCGATTCACCGGTGTCCTCATCCAGATTTCCCGTCGGCTCATCGGCCAAAATCAGCAGCGGATCGTGGGCAAGGGCGCGTGCGATAGCTACGCGTTGCTGTTCGCCGCCGCTCAGCTTGTCGGGGTAGGTGTCGATTCTATCGGCCAGGCCAACACGGTCCAACAGATCGAGGGCGTGGGCATTGGCATCGCTCTTTCCGCCGGCCAGTTCAATGGGCAACGTCACATTTTCGAGCACTGTCAACGTCGGGATCAGATTGAAGAACTGGAAGATGATGCCGATGTTGCGCCTGCGAAAGAGAGTGCGCTGCTGATCGCTCATTGCCGCAATGGCGACCTCTCGCGTCTCTCCGGCGCCAGTTTTTCCGTTGCCGGCCTCGCGAATGAAGACCTCGCCTCCCGTCGGCTTGTCGATGCCAGAAATCAGGTTGAGGAGGGTGCTCTTGCCGCTGCCCGATTTGCCCAGAAGACAGACAAAGTCGCCCTCGTAGAACTGGCGATTCAACTCGTTGAGGACGTTGTGCCGTTTCCCCGCTTCGATATAGTCCTTGCTCAACTGCTCCAGGCGGATGATGACGGGCCTATCAGGGACTACCGCATGTGGCTCAACATCGTCCCGTGGCTCAGGCTCGTCCAAAATCGGCCCTTGCGCGGGCACAACTGTCGGTTCGGTCAACATCGTCTACCTTCCACTCTATCGGAACATCCGCAGCGAACGATTGGGAAAATACGCACAAACCCTGATTGAGGATATCGGCAGTCCGCCAATAAGTCTGTCGGCCAAGTGACAATCATGGACGGACTCGTCTGTCCACGCATTGACGAAAGCGGACGCCCTTGTTACGCTTCTTCAATGGCACAGCGAGATATTGACCATTGGGACAATCGATATCGGTCGGGTGATGGGCCGAAGGGGCGACGTGCAGACAATCGTCTAGACGCATTCTCGGACTATGTCGACACAATGGCGGCAGAGCGCTCTGCCGTCCAAAATGTGGATACGACGAATCGACCGTGCGCACTCGATGTGGCCTGCGGTGCGGGAGGCACAGTGTTGTGGCTGGCACATCGAGGCTGGCAGGTATCGGGCGTCGATGCAAGTGCAGAGGCCCTACGGCTGGCCGCTGAGGCGATCTCTGCCGCAGGCCTGGAAGATCGATGCACGCTGATTGCGGCGGATCTGGACAGTTGGCGTCCTGAGACCTGCCGGTACGACCTCGTGACCTGTTTCTTCTTCCTGGATCGAGCGCTGATGCAGGCATTGCGTGAGTCGATCAAACCGGGTGGCCTGCTGATCATGGAGACGTTCAATCGTCACTGGTTGGTCCGGCGCCCGCAGGCCAGCCCAGCGTTTTTGCTCGAAGAGGGTGAACTGCTTGAGGTGGCGTCCGGATGGGGTTGGCAGGTTCTTCAAAGCTATTCCAGTGGTCCGGACGTGGAGCGACCGACTGATGCCATTGTGGCGCGGCGTCCCTTGACGCGGTGAGGGCTAGGGCGGAGACTGGCTTTTTTGCCGTAGAGTCACATGGATGGTGAAGCGATAGGACACAGACTCAACATAGAGGTAATCGAAGCATTTTCATGGAGAGGTTTGACAATGAGAGCGGATCTTGATCGAATAATGAGTGAGCGCAATCTAGATGGCATGCTGGTCATTGGCGATGCCAGCGGCAACAAGGTGTTGAACTATCTGACCGGCGGCGCTCACCTGGAGCGCGCGATTGGTGGTGAAGAAGGCCGATGGCCCGATGACGTTGATCCATGGCTCGATGGAGCGGGACAACGCTGCCGGTACCGGGCTGCGATTGGTCGACCGGGACCAGATTTACAATATCTATGAACTGCTCAAGAAACACAAGGGCGATCAGCTTGCCATGCAAGTCGACTACCTGCTTCAGGTCTTCGAACGGGAGGGGTTGGCGGGGCGTGTCGGCATTTACGGCGTTCAGGATGCAGGCGCGGCCTACACGCTATTTAATCATCTCGGGGGTCGACTAGTCGATACTGAGTTGGTGGGTGAGTACGGCACATCCCTCTTCTCGATTGCCAGGGAGACAAAGGATGACCGGGAGATTGCCGAATTGGTGGAGGCGGGCCGACTGACCTCTTTGGTCGTGAACGAGACTCGGGATTTCCTTGCCGGTCATCAAGCGCGCAAGGAGATGTTGGTCCGCGGCGATGGCGAGGTGCTGACCATCGGCGACGTCAAGTCGTTTATCCGCTCACGCATTTACGCCTACGGCATGCATGAGGATCACGGGCACATCTTCAGCCAGGGGCGAGATGCCGGCGTTCCCCACAACGCGGGTGACGTCACCATGCCCATGCGTCTAGGCCAGAGCATCATCTTCGACATTTTCCCTCAGGTGGAGAGCAACTACTTCCACGACCTAACGCGTACATGGAGTCTTGGCTACGCCACGGATGAAGTGCAGGAAGCGTGGGATCAGACCAAAGAGATCTTCGACAAGGTGATGGGTTCGCTGGCCATTGGCGTGCCGTGCCGTGATCTTCAGATCATGACGTGTGAGTATTACGAGAGCAAAGGGCACCCCACACCCATGAGCAGACCGGGCAGCCACGAGGGATATGTGCACGGTCTGGGTCACGGCATCGGGCTAGATATTCACGAAGGGCCGAGTCTCAGCCACGCTGCCGGCAACGATACGGTCCTGCAGCCAGGCCATGTCTTCAGCGTTGAGCCTGGCATCTACTACCCGGATCGCGGCTTCGGCATGCGCATTGAGGATTCGGTCGCCTTTACCGAAACCGGCGACCTGATCAACTTGACCGACGTGTCCTATGATCTGGTAATTCCGGTGAGAAGATAGTACAGCGCAGCGGAAATTTGCCCATGGTCCGTAGGTCACGCTACCAGCGTGACAAGCCTTGCTAATCAGACTGATCCAAAGGTTCACGAAGTCGTCCGGCTGGTAGCCTATAGGCATCAAGCTAAGCGTTATGCCTAGCGTGGCCGTCGATTTCGGCAGGGATAGAATCCCGCCGCTAACATCGAAAAGCGCCTTCAGGCGCTGGATCTCAGCCGCTGAGGCGGCTTTTCACTGTTAGCAGCCGGCTTCAGCCGTTGCTGCTTGCCGGTTCAAACCGGTGGCGGGTTCAACATAATCCTTAGCTTGATGCGCATGGGCTGGTAGCCGTACCTACAATCCATAGGATTTCTTGCGCTGTAGTGTACCCACCCTACCGTGAGATCCCCTCTTGAAGCCGGTCCGCAACGCCATAGTGCGAGTTTCAGCGCGAATAGGGTGGGTTTTGCTTTGGGGGAGCGTCGTCAAAGTGCCGGGAACCGTCCAGGAATCCTTGGCTTGATACCTGACTGCCGGACCGATCCCGGCACTTTCTGCCCCAAATCTGCAATGCTCCCCAACTCCCCGACTCCCCGACTCAAAGGGTCTTGACACCAACCGCAACCAGAGTATAATAAAAAGACCGAACAGTCTTTTTGGTTATCCATCGTTGGTGGTTACCCATGCCAAAACTCAAGCCGGAAACAGTGGCGGAACGCAAACAGGATATCCTAAATGCTGCACTGATCTGTTTTGCGCGTAGTGGTTATCACCGGACAACCATGGACGATATTGTCGCAGAGGCCGGTCTGAGCAAGGGTGGCGTCTACGTTCATTTCGATTCCAAGAAGGCGCTTTTTCAATCGTTGCTCACCTGGACAATCGAAGAGTTCGCATTCGATTTGGATCGGATGCCGTCGCCTGACGGCACCGTCGCAGGCCAACTCAAAGCGTTGATGCGAACCGTGGTTGAATCCATTTCATCGCCGCGCTTTCAAGAGATAAGTCCGCTCATCTTGGAGATGTGGGTGCAACATCTAAACGACGCTGAGGTCAAACAATCCGCACGAGATTCGTATGCCCAGTTTCGTGCTCCTTTGGCCCACCTGATCGAGACCGGCATAAACCAGGGCAACCTGCGCCATGTGGATGCTTTGAGCATGGCAAACATTCTGATTTCCATTCCCGAGGGACTGATGGTCCAGGCGCTCGTTGACACCGATTCCGTGGATTGGCCCTCGATTTCTGCTACGCTGGACACTCTGATCGATGGCCTGTGCGTCCAAAGGGCCGAGGATTCGTTGACTGGGGATCTGTGACTTTGCTGCAAGAACAGGAAGTTAGCCGCAGATGGACGCACATATACGCAAGTGAAAAGCATTTCTTGCAGCTTTTCCTCTGTGATCTCTGTGCTTCCTCCGTGCCTCTGTGTTGAATAGACCCTTTTTGCAGTGGCGTCATCTGTAGGAAGATTGTCTCATGGTTCTGAAGAATTTATTGCGTCGCGCAACACGCAGCATTCTGACCGTGCTCGGCATCGCCGTTGGCGTGGCCGCCGTGGTCGCGCTGGGCGCGATGGCCGACGGCATCGTCAAGAACTACGGCAATGCGCTCGGCGTTTCCAACGACCTGCTGGTGACCCAGGCCAACTCCTATGATGTGGTCTTCAGCAATTTGGACGAGACCTTGGGTGATCGCATTGAGTCCATCCCTGACGTCACCAATGTTGATCCCGGCGTCTTCGGCTGGATCGCGGTCGGAGACCTGCCCTATTTCCTGATCTACGGCTATGAGCCGGGCAGCGTAGCCATGAGCCACTACAAGGTGGTCGAGGGCAAACCGATCACAGGCCCCAAGCAAATCATCATCGGACGTCGCGCCTCGGATGCACTCAAACAGAATGTTGACGATACGCTGCGTGTCTACGGCGTCCCCTATCGAATTGTAGGCATCTATGAGACCGGCGAGGGCATGGAAGAGTCGGGCGGCGTGGTGACCCTGGCCGACAGCCAGAGCATCGCCCAGAAGCAGCGTCAAGTCAGCCTCTTCCAGGTTGGCGTTCATCCCCGCGCCGATATTGACACGATCATTGCCCGCATCGAAAACTTGGATAGCGAACTGACCGTCAGTCGGGCCAGTGAGTACGAGACCAGCCAGCAGTGGACGGCCAGCCTGCAGGGCTTTGCCTGGGGCATTGCCGCTATCGCCATTCTGGTCGGCGGGCTGGGCATGATGAGCGCCATGGTCATGAGCGTGCTCGAACGCACGCGCGAGATCGGCACGCTGCGCGCCGTGGGCTGGAGCCGCGGGCGCGTCGTCCGTATGATCATGGGCGAGGCTGTGCTGCTCAGCCTGGTCGGCGGCGTCATCGGCGTCCTTTTCGGGGTTGTCTTGGCCTGGGGAGCAGGACAGATTCCCGGCGTCGGCGCCTTTCTGGCGGGCAGTCTTTCACCCAAGATACTCTTTCAGGGCATGTTCACCGCCCTGGTTCTGGGCCTGATTGGCGGCATCTATCCGGCCTGGACCGCGGCCAATTTGCAGCCGGTTGAAGCGTTGCGCTATGAAGGCGGCGGCGGGTCGGAATCCAAGGGTGTGCTTTCGCGCATCGGCAACCAGAGTTTTCGCAACCTGTGGCGGCGGAAAACGCGAACGCTGATCTCGGCCACGGGCATTGGCATCGGCGTGGGGACATTGGTCATGTTGGGCGGCATGATCGACGGCATGATCGGCCAACTCAACGGCATGGCCGGCGGCGGCGGAGCAGGCAACATCACCGTCATGCAACGGGATGTGGCCGACATGAGCCTGAGTAGCCTGGACGAGCGCGTCGTACGCCAGATCCAGGCCATGCCCCAGGTCAAGTCGGTCAGCCCCATTGTGCTCGGCTTTCTGAGCACGCCGGATCTGCCCATGTTCATCATCTATGGGCTCGATCCCAACAGTGATGCCATGGATCACTTCAAGCTCAATGAGGGCACCTATGTACGCCGCCCCAACGAAGTGATCCTGGGCAAGATCGCAGCCGAGACCTACAAGCTGGGCGTCGGCGACACCATGAAGCTCTACAACAACCATTACAAGATTGTGGGCATTTACGAGACAGGATCTGCGTTTGAGGACGGCGGCGGGATTCTGGCCCTACAGGAGTCCCAGAATCTGCTGGGACGCCAGCGATCGGTGACCTTCATCTTCCTCGATGTGGAAGATCCGTCGCAGGCGCCGGCTGTTGTCGCTGCCATCGACAAGCGTTTCCCGGAGGCACGTGCCAGTTTGAGTAGTGAATTTGCCGAGAATACCAACGACATTCAGTCGACTGAGGCCATGACCAACGCCATTCGCCTTCTGGCATTGGTAGTCGGCGGGATCGTTGTGGCCAACACCATGATCATGTCCATCTATGAGCGCACACGGGAGATCGGCACGTTGCGGGCCGTCGGCTGGCGACAGCACCGAATCCTCAATCAGATCATCCAGGAGAGTGTCTATCTCTGCCTCTTTGCCGGTATTTTGGGTTCGATCTTCGGCGTGGTCGTGCTTTCGCTGATCGCGTTCATTCCCGGTGCAAACCAGTTTATCGCGCCCTCCTGGTCGGTCGGCACATTCGCCGTTGCCATCGGCGTCGCCGTTGTGCTCGGCCTGCTCGGCGGCCTGTGGCCGGCATGGCGCGCCAGCCGCTTGCAGCCGGTGGAGGCGTTAAGATACGAATAAGAGAATGCTGCGCGAAGAGGATTCCTGCGTAATTGCGTACCGCGTAAGGTCTCGTTGACATGGGATTTACGACATTAGCACCGTCTCCGCGGGAACCGATTTTTGTTACGAAGCAGCACTCACTGCAGAAGGAATTACGCAGTACGCAACCAGCCATCAATAATTCACAAATAGATCGAGTCGACCAATCATGAAAAAATGGATCATTGCAATTGTCGGTTTGGCGGTTGTCGGGGCAGTGGCCTGGTGGGGCTATGGTCAGTATACGGCCGAGCAGGAGGCCGAGCTTGTCGCGGCCCAGGATGCCGAGGCGATCGATGAACTCGAAAATGTGATCTGGGCATCGGGTAAGCTGGAGCCGTTGACCTGGGCCGAGCTCAAGCCGGTCAATCAGGGACAGGTGACGGCCATCCTTGTGGACGAAGGTGACTGGGTGCAGGCGGGCGATGTGCTGATTGAACTGGACACCGGCATTCTCCAGAGTCAGGTCGAGGTCGCTGAGGCCACGCTGGCCGAGGCAAACGCCGCTTTGGACAAGCTGCTGGTCGGCGCCACAGACGCCGAGATCGCGGCTGCCGATGCGGCTGTCGCCTCGGCCCAGGCAGGCATTGCCCAGGCTGCTGGCCAGATGCTGGAGACGCAGGCCTCCATCGACACTGCCGATGCCCAGGTCGAGAGCGCCAAACGCCAGTACAGCGAGTTGGCCAGCCATCCCACCGACGCCGAACGTCAGGTTGCCAGGGCCGAGGTTGCGGTGGCAGACGCCGGCATCAAGCAGGCGCAGGCGGCTTTCAATCTGGTCAGAGGCGATCCGCAGATCGGCGCCTTGCCTCAATCCCGGGCGCTCAACGAAGCAACGGCGGCTGCCGAGGTCGCCCGTGCCGGTCTGGCATTGACAGAACAGGGCGCAACGCCGCAACAACTTGGCGTGGCCGCCAGCGCCATCACGGTGGCAGAGGCCCAGGTCAGTGCTGCCGAGAGCCGCGGACCGGGCGCAGAGGCCAACGTCCAGGCCGCTATCGCCATGCGAGACAGCGCGCAGGCCGCGCTGGACAAGCTGCTGCAAGGGGCGTCGGCTGAGGATATCGCCATGGCGGAGGCCCACGTGGCTGCGGCCGAGGCGTCGTTGCACAGCGCTCAAGCAGCGCTGCGCCAGTCACAGATCGTCGCTCCCTTCGACGGTCAGGTCGGCGAGATCAATGTCCGCCCAGGCGAGCTGACCTCGGCCGAGACCACGGCGCTGCTTTTCGGCGATCCAAGCCAGATGGAAGTGCGCACGACCGATCTGCGTGAGACTGACGTGGTCAATGTCGACATCGGCATGCCGGTCGAGGTCACTTTTGATGCCTTGCCCGATATCATCTTTGACGGAACCATCACTCAGATCGCCCCGGTGAGCAACACGGACAAGGGCAGTACCAACTACACCATCCGCATCCAGGTCGACGATCTCGATGAGCGACTGCGGTGGGGGATGACGGCGTTTGTCAATATCCAGATCGATCGATGATGTGACGGGGCAAGATTTGCCACAGATAGCTACAGACAAATAGCTGATTTTCACAGGTATTCTTTTCTACATCTGTGTCCATCTGTGGCAGAAAGCGCTTCCGTAGGGAACACCACCAACAATAGGCTCAATATGACTGAACCACTGATTCGTGCCAGCCATCTCACCAAAACCTATGGCGAAGGAGAGACAGCCGTTCACGCGCTGATCGATGTCAACTTCACTGTACAGCCTGGCGAGCTTCTGGCCATCATGGGGCCGAGCGGCTGCGGCAAGAGCACGCTGCTCAACATGCTCGGCGCACTGGATCAGCCGACCGAAGGCGAAGTCTGGGTGGATGGTGAAAATCTACGAAAGCTTAAAAATGTCGACGTCTTCCGGGCGCAGACGGTCGGTTTTGTCTTTCAGCTACACAACCTGTTGCCTACGCTGACGGCGCGCGAGAATGTGGAAGTGCCAATGTATGGACAATCGTTGAGTGCCAAGCAGCGGCGCGAGCGGGCTGACCATCTGCTCTCCCTGGTGGGTCTGAAAGAACGGTCAAGCCATCTACCCAGCCAACTCTCCGGTGGCCAGCGCCAGCGCATCGCCGTAGCCCGTGCGTTGTCCAATGATCCGGCGTTGATTCTGGCTGACGAACCGACTGGGTCGCTGGACAGCCAGAGTGGCGAAGAGATCCTGGCGCTGCTGGCCGACCTCAACAACACACAGGGCACGACCATCGCCATCGTGACCCATGACCGGCGCGTTGCCCAGTCGACCCAGCGCGTGTTGCGCATGCGCGATGGCCGCATCGTGGCTGACAACCGGCTGCTCGATCCCATGGAAGAGGATCTGCGCACGTTGGCCAACAGCCGGCTGGGCCAGGCGATCATGGACCCGGATGATGATCCGTTGGAGCAGATCACAGCAGAGGAAGAATTGGTTCTGCGTCACATATTGGAGCGAATTGACGGCCCTTTGGAGGCGGCGGGTGAGGAATAGACCGGCATGCACAGAAGGGCTCGGACAAGGCATTCCTAGATAGATTTGGGTGAGCCGGCACAATCTTGAAAGATGAAGCGTTTTTTGGCGGCCACGCGTCTATGGGGAATGCTTTGTCACTGCCACGCTCGCCAACCCAGTTGGTTTGCGTCGCAGGGCTACGCCCCCGATTGATCTGTAGTTTTGTTGGAATTCACCAGGAGCGTTCGATGTCCATCCCACTGCGTATTCGAACTGACGGCACCTTTACCATTGCAGTGATTGAAGATGTCCACTGGCACAACGGCGAAGCAGACGATCAGCGCTCCGCTACGTTGATGGCTGCAATTTTGGACGCCGAACAGCCCGATCTGGTGGTCATCAACGGCGACCTGATCCACGGAGGGGATTGCGTGGATCCTGCCAAGTCCTGGCTCGATGCCATGCAGCCGATCCTGGAGCGTGGACTGCCGTGGGCGGCAGTTTTCGGCAACCATGATGACGAAGGGTCACTCGATCGCGCTGCGCTGATGGAGTTGCAGCGAACACTGCCGGGATGCCTGTCGGAAGCGGGCCCAGTGGATACATCCGGCGTCGGCAACTACACGTTGTCGATCGTTGGGCCTGAACCGGAACGCACGGCGGCAAACCTCTACCTGCTTGACTCCCACTCCTATGCACAGGCTGCAACCGGCGGCTACGACTGGATCAAACATGATCAGGTGGACTGGTTTCGGGAGACGGCTGGAAGGCTGCGCAGTCAGAACGGTGGGCAAGTTCTGCCAGCGCTTGCCTTTTTTCATATTCCGCTGCCCGAGTTCAACGACGTGTGGGATTTCTACACCTGTTATGGGGCCAAGGGGGAGACGATCTGCTGTCCGTTGATCAACACGGGGCTCTTTGCCGCCATGCATGAGGCCGGCGATGTGATGGGCGTCTTCTGCGGCCACGATCACCTCAACGACTTCATCGGCGAGCTGTTCGACATTCGCCTGGCCTTTGGACGCGCCACCGGCTACGGCGGATATGGGCTGGATGGCTTCGCCCGCGGCGCCCGGATGGTGCGGCTCCACGCCGGGGAACACCGGTTCGACACCTGGCTGTGCCTGGAAGGTGGTCACGTCATCAACAAACAGCCGCTCCACGAGCCGGAGTTGACTCGCGGTCTGTGTCTGCCGTCGGATTATGAGTAATGCCCTTCCAAGAACTGAACTGGGCGTATGGCCCGAGACACTATTCCCCCGCCTCGATCATGACGACCGCGTTGCCATCCACGTCGACCGTCCAGATATTGCCCTCAACATCAACATCAATGCCGACCGGCTTGGCGCGTGAATTGTCAGGCGTTTTCAGTAGCCAGGACTGACGCTGGGTGCCGTCAGCCGAAATGCGAATGACTGTGCCCTGCTCAGGCAGAGTGACATAGACCCTGCCCTCCCGATCCAGTGCCAGATGCGCACCGTCCACCGAGTTGAACGGCGCCAAGGCCCACGCCCGCAGCAACTCCCCTGACGATGACAACTGTAGCAGACGGGCCGTGCGCGCATCTGTTACGGTCAGAGCGCCATTTTCATCAACCACCACATCGACAGGCTGGCTGCCTTCGCCTTCCAGGACCGGGATCGCAGCCAGCTCGTTGCCATCGACGTCCAATTGCAGCAGATTGCCCTGGCGAGTACGGGCAATCCAGATAGTGTTGTCGGAATCGACAAAGAGGCCACGTGCATCGCCGTATCGGTTTTGGCCGCCCGGTACTGACGAGAGATAGACACCGTCCCGGCTGAATCGGTGTAGCTGTCCTCGACGCGAGTCAAGGGCATAGACGTCTCCATTGGGATCGACAGCGATGTCAGAGATCTCTTCCAACGACGGGCTGCCGGGGTCGGGCCCGCCAATGAGCTGTCCTGAGTCGGCGAGGACCACCATCCCTGCGCCGGCAGAATCGCCCACGAAAAGCCGTGGCTCGACGCTGCCTGGGCCGATGCCGACGCCGACGGCACGGGGACTCGTCAGGCCGGTGACATCCGTCAATGTTAGATAGCGTTGACGCATCTCCAACGGTTTCATGGTCCCAGGAACGAGCGGAGAAATTGGCGACACAAAGGGGCTATTGTCTAGATCTGCGTATGCATCGTTTTCAGGCCGTGACTGCACGCCGGCACCCACGGAATCTTGGATCACGGGTCCTCGATCGTTTTCAACGTTGATGCTCGTCTGTTCTATCGGCGTCATACGGTCCAACTGATCGTCCACAACCAGGATTCTTCCCTCTCCATCGACAGCGATGCCGGATGGGCGCTGAAAACCGCTCCAGAGATCCAGCAATTGACCGTCCGCACCTACATGCACAACGCGTTGGCGGTCCGGTTCTGTAAACAGTACGCTGCCGTCGTCTGCTACCAACAGGCGAGGCGATGACGCCGGAGACGCTCGATCCGTCTGCAATGTGGCCAGGACTTCATCGTCCTTCGAAATCTTCAGCCACTGGCCGCTGACGCCCTCAAGAACCCAGAAAGATCCGTCAGCGGCGGCAGTCACCGCCACCGGCTGCTGCAACTGTCCGTTGCCGGTATGGGCCATCCTCAACTGTCCGTCGGGTGTCAGGCGTAGGACCTGGCGAAGCGCGGCGTCGGCGATCAGGATGTCGCCATCCTCGGTCACGGCCATGCCGGCAGGCGCTGCAAGCAGACTGCGAGTAGGTAATCGCGTGATGGGGTTTCCTGCGCCGTCGTACCAGATCAGCGCAGCGTCAGGCCCGTCATGGCTCACGATCAAGTGGCCATCGGGTGTCAGGGCCATGGCCGCCGGACGCCTCTGGCTCAGATTGAAGCTGCCTATCGGTTTTCCCGTCTCGTCAAAGTGCACGACGGTGGCAGACTGTCTGCTGAGGACAAAGACGTGGCCTGCCCCGTCGACGACGACATCACCGGGGTCGGAGACGTGTAGGTTGTCGTCCGCCTGTCGATAGGCCGGCGGGCGGCTATGGTGTGTGATGTCTTGGACGCCTGATTGGGTCGTGAATCGATAGAGCAGGACTTCACCATTCTCGGAGCGTAGCGCCATTTCTTCACGGATGGGCCAACAGGCCTCGATCCGATCTCGAATGGCGTTGAACTCGGGTGTATGTGCATGGATCAGCAGCATCTGTGGCCGCAGATCGTCACAGAGTGTCGCGATGGACAGCGCTTCATCGGCCGTCAGGAAACGGATGCGATCAGGCGTGATACCGTAGGCGCGCAGAATCATGTTTTCGCGTGCGGTGTCGGACTCGTTCCAGACCACATAGATCGGGATCCCGCTCCTGTCGGAGGCCGCGCTCTCTTGAAATTCACGGACCAGCAACGTCTGGACGGGCACGCGCAGTTGTGGATTGGCAATGGCTGAAATATGGAACTGGTTGATCAACACTGCGACTGCAACGATACCCCCTGCCCAGGCTAGTTCATGCGCACGTGAATACCAGGACAGAAATCCAGTACCTCCACCACTGACAGGAACTGTCTCGGGAGTTCCGCCGGGATTCGTTAGTCTTGAGCGCCGGCCGTCTGCAAAGAGGAACTGTCCGAGAACTCCTGCGCCTACCCCGGCAAAAATGACGTAGATCGGGACCAGCACGAACATGCGTGTGGTCGATACCCATTCGTACTGCTGAATGGCGCTGACCGCAACCCAGAAAGTGAGGCCGGCGAGAAGCCAAGCGAGCATGGCGCGTCGACGCCAACCGGCGATGGCAGCGGCCAGCCCCACAAGCAGCAGGGCGGCTGTGAGCGGATCGGCGTGGGGACCGACCACGAAATGGGTGTTGTGGCTGCTAGCGAGAAACGCTTGTCCGCCGCCGATTAGATTGCGGATCAGTTGGGCGCTCTGTTCCGAGACCTCGCTCTGCACGGGCGTAGCCTTCAACAACCCCCGCCAGTTGTCGAGGTTGAAGAGCAAGGGCGTTGCAACCGCCAGGACCCCCGCACAGATTGCCAGCGTACTCGTAATCGCTCGTTTCCATGTGGCCCAGGAGAGTAGGAGCACCAGAATGCCGATGGGCAGAAAGACCAACCGAGCCAGGCCGAAGAGCAAGAACGCGCTGCCTAGGGCCGCGCCCAACGCATAGTAGCGCACTGCGCTCTCACGTTTCTGGGCAAAGGCGAACAAGGCCAACCCGACGGTCAGCGGCAGCAGCGCCTGCGTGTTGTTGTAGGCAGCCATGGTGAAGCTAAGCAGCAGATGCGAAGCCGCCAGCAGCCCCGCTGCGACAATGGCTGCCGTGCGTCCTGCAAGCCAGCGTGCGAAGAGATAGACGGCGGGAACCGAAAGCACCACGGGCAGCAGTGATGAGAGCCGCCACCCGTAGACGTTTTCGCCGGCCAGGCGCATGATCCACGCCTGGAGCGACGATGAAAAAAGCGTGTGATAGGCGTTGGCATCGACCACGGAGAAGAGGGTATGCAGCTCCGGCCGATGGATGATCGTAGTCGCCAGGTCGAAAAATCCCCACTCATCGCCCACGAACGCATAGCGCCAGGACCAGATTCGGCCGATGCCCAACAACAGCGCAAGGATGCCCAGTCCAAGCATCAATCCGTAGTCTGTCACCTCCAGGCCGCTATCCGTTCGGGCCATCCATACTGCACCGCCGATTGAGAGCAGCAGGCCGATCAGCATGAGTGGGAGCGCGTTGACAGGTTGAGCAATGGCGACACCGGCGCCGATCAGCAGCAGGGCCATGCCGGTCGCCAGCAGCAGCCCGGCAAGCGTCTGGCCGAGCAGGGAAGACCTCTGTGCATCCCAAATCAGCGCCACAGCCGCCAGCGCGCCGATGCCGGTCAGCCAGAGCACGGGACTCGGCGTCTTTGCGCCCGACAGAACCTGATACGCCTGGATGCTGATGCACGTCAATCCCAGGAGTGTCAGAAGCGTGATCCAGACGAACCGCCAAGGGGTGACGTTTTCCGCTTCCTTCGTGACTTCAGACACTTTTCCGCCAATGGTCCATAGTGCAAGCACATAGAGTAGGAGTGCACCGATTCCCGTCAGCAGGCCCAGGTGATGAGGAAGAGGCGTGGCGTCATCGCAGAGGCTGTCGAGCAGGCAGGCTTGTCCGGCCAGCCAGTTGTCGATCGGCAGCGAAGCGCCAAACCATGGTTGAAGATAGAAGATATAGAATGCCACAATCGTCAACAACAATCCGCCGACCATAGCGGCGATCCGCCAGGCGGCGATGGGAGGTGCCGTATCATCGCGGTGGGTGGGGTCAGTCGGGTTGTCTGGTGACATATGGGACATGACAGCTTCGGTTCGCCAATCGATGGCGGGCTTCAAATGAGTTCGTTGGTTATTGGCAGGCTCGACGCCGCCAAGGTTGCGTACGCATTGTACGGAAATCGAAAACGGGGTGCAAAGTTGGCCTGGGTGGGGTTGAAGCGAATCGGCTTATTCAAAAGACGACAACGTGCCAGCGGCTCCAACCTGGATACAGACTGATGCCTACGGTTTCGCTATTGGGCGATCGGGGATCCACCAGGAAGCTGCCAGATCCCTGGTAGATCGCAAACTGTCGCACTCATTTTGAACGCAGTTTGCCGGCAATTTTTCAAAAAATGAACCGTCAGGTATGATGCGCGACACGATCGCGACAAACTCGATGGCATCCATGTGAACTTCTAGGCACTATGATTATGACCCAACAGAAAAACAGCAATACCCCCGGCAATTCCAACGGCTATCTCGCCGGCTTCGGCAATTCTGCTCTCCCTGCTCTGCGTCCACTTGATATCCGTCGTCATCATGAGCAAGGCCATTCCTATATCGTGCTGCGCGACCCGCTTGAATTGAGCGAACAGACCATCGCCGTCCCTCAGCCACTGGCCTCTGTTCTGGCTTTCTGCGACGGTGCCCATGACATTGACGGGATGGCTGCAGCCTTCACCGACTATTTCCAGACCTCGATCGATGTCGAGGTCGTAAGAGAGTTGATTCAAGCGCTGGACAGCGCCTATCTGTTGGACAATGTCCGTTCTCAGGCGGCGATTGCCAAGCTGGTTGAGGAATATCGCTCCGCACCGTTCCGCCCGCCCCAGCTTGCCGGGCGCGGCTATCCGGCCGATCCGGCTGAACTGCATGGCCTGCTCCAGGACTACCTGGAGCGAGCATCAGCGACGCCGCTGCCTGCCGACACCTGGCCCCGGCGGGCAGGCCTCCTCAGCCCGCACATCGACTATCCGCGCGGCGGATCTGTCTATGCCGAGGTGTGGAAGTCGGCGGCGGAAGCCGCCAAAGAGGCGGATTTGGTCGTCATCTTCGGCACGGATCATTATGGTGACGATCCGTTCACCTTGACGCGTCAGAACTACGCCACCCCATACGGCGTCTTGCCCACAGCCCTGCCTATTGTTGACGAGTTGGCGCAGGTTCTCGGCGAGGAAGCGGCCTTCGCCGGCGAGCTGCGCCACCGGGACGAGCACTCGCTTGAGCTGGTAACGGTCTGGTTACATCACATGCGCGATGGAAAGCCGGTCGAGGTTGTGCCGATCCTGACCGGCTCGTTGCGTCAGACGAGTCAGAACGGTGATGGATTGATCTCCGATCAGACTACGGAAGCTGTGTTAGCCAAGCTTGACGAGTCGGCAGCGGATCGGCGTGTGTTGGTCATAGCCTCTGGCGATCTGGCCCATGTCGGCCCGGCGTTTGGCGGGGCACCGCTTGATCAGACGGCACGCCAACAGGTGCGTCAGGCTGATGATGAATTGATCGCCACGATGGAAAATGGCGACACCGAAGGGTTCCGCGGTGCCATCGGCCGCGTCGACAATCGCAACAACGTCTGTGGCGTTTCGCCCATCTACCTGACCATGCGCATGGTTGAACAAGATCGTCCGAACGGCGGCCTCGTCGGCCGGCAGTTTGGCTACGCGTCCTGTCCGGCAGATGACGCGGATACGTCAGCTGTGACTGTGGCGGGGATGATCTTTCGCTAGGGACCGGTGACCAAACGACGTACTTGTTTTCGGGTCAATCTCGACACAACTGGACATTTGGGCAGTCTCTGACACCCAAATATATGGTAGAATGAAGGTATGCTTGTCCGGGGTCAAAGAAGGTGACGTCTCCGGGAAGCGAACCTATCCTGTTCGCTGGGGTTGTCCGGCATCGGGCCAATGTAATACTTTGACCATTCAATGATGTCTGGTGAGCCTGGCAGCACTCGTGGCCAGGCTTTTTTGTTCTTTGGTTCCAGCTCGAATCGAAGGTCGCGTTCGTAGCGTTTTCGCTGATCTTTTCTCTGCATGCTCTCATACTTCCGTGTCGTTCTTACCGACAACTTGGCGGCAGTTTTCATGAGAAGGAGGTTCATGATGCAGTGGATACGTTGGTTTCAAGATCTGACCATCGATGATGTGCCCCTGGTCGGGGGCAAGAACGCCAGCCTGGGCGAGATGATTCGTGAGCTGACGCCCAAGGGCATCAGTATTCCAAACGGCTTTGCCGTGACGGCGCAAGCCTACCACGCCTTTCTCCAGTTCAACGAATTGGATGCGCGCATCCAGAACGTCCTCAGCGACTTTGACATCCATGACGTCAACGAACTCTTGGATCGGACAGGGCAGGTGCGGCGCATGATCCTATACGGCGATTTCCCCCCGGACATGCGCGAGGAGATCGTTACCAGCTATCGAGAGCTGAGCCGGATGTACGATGAACGCACCACTGATGTGGCTGTGCGTTCATCTGCCACGGCCGAGGATCTGCCCACAGCCAGCTTTGCCGGCCAGCAAGAGACCTTCCTAAACGTCAACGGCACGGCCGTTGTGTTGGAATCGGTCAAGAAATGTTTTGCCAGTCTCTTCACGCCGAGGGCCACCAGCTATCGAGAAGATATGGGTTTTGGCCACTTTGACGTTGGGCTTTCAGTCGGCGTGCAGAAAATGGTACGCGCCGATCGAGATTCGAGCGGCGTCATCTTCACGCTGGACACGGAGACCGGTTTCCGCGACGTTGTCTTGATTACGTCAGCCTACGGTCTCGGCGAGAACGTGGTCCAGGGTCGGGTCGCACCGGATGAGTTCTACGTCTTCAAGCCGACCCTGCGTGATGGCTATCGCCCTTTGATCGGAAAACGGCTGGGTACCAAAGAACTGCGCATGGTCTACGACGAGTCCGGCAGCAAGCTGGTCAAGAACATCGATGTCTCAATTGAAGAACGCGACCGGTTTTCGATTTCGGACGAAGATGTACTCAAACTGGCTGAATGGGCGATGGTGATTGAGGACTACTACACGGAGAAGCGAGGGGCCGATACGCCGATGGATATTGAGTGGGCCAAGGACGGCTTCACCGGTGAACTCTTCATTGTGCAGGCCCGTCCGGAGACTGTCCACAGCCAACGCCAGATCACCAAGATCGAGACCTATCGCTTGCTGGAGGAGGGAGAAGTCCTGTTGACCGGACTGGCCGTTGGCGACAAAATTGCCACCGGCACGGTACGCGTGATTCCCAATGTGGCCCACATTCGAGACTTCAAGCCCGGCGAGATTCTGGTGACGGATATCACTGACCCGGACTGGGAACCAATCATGAAGAACGCTGCCGCCATTGTCACCAACCGTGGCGGGCGCACCAGTCATGCCGCCATCGTTTCGCGTGAGTTGGGTATCCCTGCGATCGTCGGCAGCAACGTCGCAACGAAGGTGCTTGAAACAGGCCAGATGGCGACCGTTAGTTGCGCAGAGGGCGAGGCAGGAAAGGTCTATGCAGGCGAGATGGCCTTTGATGTTCAGACCGTTGACGTCAGCGAAATGTCCCGTCCGCGTACCCAAATCATGATGAACATCGGCAGCCCCGAGATGGCTTTCAAGCAATCGGCCATCCCCAATGACGGTGTGGGACTGGCGCGTATGGAGTTCATCTTTGCCAACTGGGTGCAGGTCCATCCACTGGCTCTTACCCGGTATGATACGCTGCCGGAAGATGTACGTGTCCGGGTGGATGAGATCACGGTCGGCTACAATGACAAGGTTGAGTTTTTCGTGGACAAACTGGCCCAGGGCATCAGCACCATTGCCGCAGCCTTCTATCCGAAACCGGTCATCCTGCGCCTTTCCGACTTCAAGACCAACGAATATGCGCACCTGGTAGGTGGTTATCTCTTCGAACCCGAAGAGGCCAACCCAATGATCGGGTGGCGCGGGGCCAGTCGCTACTACCACCCTGACTACCGTGAAGGCTTTGTGCTTGAGATCAAGGCCATCCGGCGCGTGCGCGAGCAATTTGGCCTGAACAATCTATTGGTCATGGTGCCGTTCTGTCGTACGCCGGCAGAGGGGCAGAAGGTACTCGACGTAATGGCCGAGGAGGGCCTGCCACGGGGCAAGGATGGACTCGAGGTCTATGTGATGGCCGAAATTCCATCCAACATCCTGATGGCCGATGAGTTTGCCGAGCTGTTCGACGGCTTCTCCATTGGCTCCAATGATCTGACCCAGTTGACGTTGGGCGTGGATCGGGACTCGTCACAGATCGCCGATCTCTTTGACGAACGCATCGAAGCGGTACGTCGCTCCTGCTCTATGCTCATCGAGACTGCCCATGCCCATGGGCGCAAGGTCGGCATCTGTGGGCAGGCGCCATCCGACTATCCGGAGTTTGCCGCTTTCTTGGTCGAGCAGGGCATCGATTCGATCAGCCTGATTCCAGATACCATCCTACGTACAACCGCCGATATCATTGAGGTGGAGCGTGAGATGGTGGTCGCGCTTGCGTGAACAATGGTGAGGGGGTGAACGGGTGACATGACGAGTAGCAGGGTTGTGAAGTTGACTCGCCCAGTCCCAAAATTGCCGTTCACCGTGTTACCCGCCTCACCCTCTCACCCTGTCTGGAGTGAAAAGCATGGATGAATCACGTCTCAAAAAACTGACAAAAGGCCCGCCGGTCTACATTGTGACGGGGGGTACGGGCGCGTCCGGCGAGCTCTTGGCGCGTACGGTTCTGGCTCAGTTTCGACACGTGCATGTGCCCCTAATTATCAAACCGCATATCCTGACGCTCCAGCAGGTCGAAGAGGTTCTGGACGAAATATCGGATGCCAACGGCACCATCGTTCACTCGATGGTCAATGAGGCATGCCGAAGACACCTGGTCGATCTGGCCGCACGCAAGGGCATCTATTCCGTTGACCTTGTGGCTCCTTTGCTCGACCATCTGGCTGCCGAACTCGGTCAAGAACCGCAAGGCCAGCCGGGCCTCTACCGTCGCCTGCACAGCGCCTATTTCGACCGCATCGACGCCATTGAGTTCGCAGTCGCCCACGATGACGGCAAACGGGTCGAGGAACTGTCTGAGGCTGAGATCGTCCTGATCGGCGTCTCACGTGCCGGGAAGACGCCCATCAGCATGTACCTTTCGGTTCTGGGATGGAAGGTGGCCAATGTCCCATTTGTTTTTGGCATCCCGCTGCCAACGGAACTGGCGAAAGTCAAGCCCGGACGCTCGGTTGGCTTGATGATCGAAGCTCGGCAATTGCTCGCCCGCCGGCGCTGGCGCCAGAAGCATACGGGCATTCCCGTGGGGGACTACACGGCCAGAGACCCGCTGGTCGAGGAACTGCGGGCGGCAAATCACCATTTCCATCGGGAAGGCATTCCGGTTGTGAACACGACCGAGAAGCCCATCGAAACCTCGGCGGACGAAGTTATCGCCCTCGTCACAGGGCGCGGTTACGCAGAGCCGGAGATCGGCTAGCACAACGCGGCGGAAATGAGCCCACGGTTCGTAGGTCCGGCTATCAGCCGGACGACTCCTGGTACCTTTGGAACAGTCTGATTGGCGAGGCTTGTCACGCTGATAGCGTGACCTACGGTTCATGGGTCTACTTACGCCATCGTGTACTAGCACAGTTTGACTCCTCTGCAAAAGCCGCAGATGAACGCAAATGAACGAAGAAGAAATCTGGTTTTCTTCGTTGTTTCTCTGAATCTCCGGTATCTTCTCAACATATGGTGGTAGGGGCGATCCTGGCAGTCGCCCGCAGGGGCCGGGGCAAGCCCGGCCCCTACTTATTGAGAAGGTACAATCTCTGTGGTGAAAACCAGTTGCAGTGGAACCTGGCTGTTTTCTATCCCAGTTCATGGGCAAAGATATGAAGGCCGGCATACATGATCCATCAGAGCAAAAATGGATTCACCATGCGTCTAGACGCGCCGGCAAGGTAGCTCTTTTTGCCTTCAGTCTCTTTCTTTTCATTCTAGCCATCACGCTGATGAAGGAGGGCGCTCATAGCCTGACACCGCTGATCAGAGACACATTTCGTGCCACGAGCCCGGTGCGCAGTCTCGGCTTCGGCTGGCTCTTTGCCTACCTCGTGATGAGCGGCTCACCAGTGGCCGCTGTTGCGTTGGCCTTTCTCGACGCCGGCGCACTGACACCGTTATCGACGTTCACCATGATCACCGGCAGTCGACTCGGGGCCAATTTTGTGATCATCCTTTTTGGCCTGATTTACGTCTGGCGCGGCCACGATCGGGCCACAAGTCTGGGCATGGGATTCCTTTCCTTTTCCATCACCGCATCCACGCATGCAGCTGGTCTATTCATCGGCCTTGCGCTGCTTGCGTCGGGGCTGCTGGATCGGGCGCCGATTGGTTCCGGGATGCGGATCCAAGCTGCATTCACTGTCGTAGTTGATCCCATTGTGGCGTCACTCGCCCGATCTTTGCCTCCGTGGGCGCTCTTCGCAGCCGGATTAGGATTGATCATTTTCAGCTTCAGCCTATTTGATCGGTGTCTTCCAGAGATGACGCTCAAAGAGAGTCAGGTGGGGCGCGTCTCCCGCCTGGTCTACAGTCCCTGGATCATGTTGACGCTGGGTGGGGCGATCACTCTGCTCTCCATGTCCGTAAGCGTCTCGTTGGCCATTCTCGTACCGCTCAGCAACCGCGGCTTTATCCGCCGAGAAAATGTGATACCCTACATCATGGGCGCCAACGTGACGACATTCATTGATACCCTGCTGGCCTCCATGTTGATGGACAATCCGGCGGCCTCCACGGTCGTACTTGCCGAGATGTTGAGTATCGTGATCGTCTCTGCCATTATTTTGGCCTTCTTCTATCGTGCATATGCGCGCTGGACGCTCGCCTTCGTGGGCTGGTGTACGCAAAATGATCGCAATCTGCTACTCTTCGTCTGCTCGCTGATCGGCATACCTTTTCTGTTGCTTATTGTCTAGATTGATCACCGATTTCCTCCCAGCCTGCGCTGGTCTGGGCTTACCTACACCCCTATGTCGGAAAAGGGTGTTGGATCTACAGTGCATAGATTTTTGACCAGGAAGGAGGACGGCTCTTCATGCATCTGTTGGTGGCAACGGGCGGCTCCCGTCATTCAGACGTTGCGGCATGCGTGGGGTTGAGACTGGCTCATCTCGTCGGCGCTGACGTAACGTTGTTGTACGTGGTGAAACACGACGATCAGCGACCGACAGCTCGTCGAATGCTGGACGATCTCTGCAAACGCTGGGGCGATGATGAGAGGCGTGTGCGTCGAAAAGTACGCGTCGGCCGACCATTGACCGAGCTCAACTATGAACTGTGGGAGAATCCGGCCGACCTACTGGTGATCGGCGAGCGCTCTCCCCATCGATTCTGGACTCGTCTACGCGGCTCGATTGGTCTCGCGCCTGACTGACTCGGCTCCATGTCCGGTCTTGATCGCCAAGGACGCTGCGGTTCCCTATGACCGCGTGCTGCTTTGCGACAGCGGCGCCGACACGCCGACCCTTGTTGAAGGCCTGGCCAAGCATGGCCTGTTCTCTCTCTTGGCCTCAGCCTCTACGCTGACTGTCCTGCATGTGATGTCCCAGATCAGCACAGCCCCCGGCATCCGTGGCCGCGATCTGCGCTCAGGGGCCGATGAACTGATCAAGGTTCAGTCGCCGGAGGGTGCGCTCTTGGCACGCGATATCGCAATGCTGAAAGATCATGGCCTATCGGCCGGCGCCAAAATCCGACACGGGTTGGTGGTCGACGAGATCGTCGCTGAAGCATCGGGCGGCGACTATGATCTGATTCTCATCGGCGGCCACCGGGGTGGCGGTTGGCCGGCGCTACTGCTGGATGATCTCGCGCATCAGCTTGTCACCCGCCTCGACCGGTCACTGCTCGTGGTTCGATAGAACGAAAATCAGCCATAGATGACTCTACTGCAAGAACAGAAAATTAGCCACAGATGGACACAGATAAACGCAGATGAAGAGCATTTTTCTCCGTCTTTCCTCTGTGGTCTCTGTGCCCTTCTCTGTGCCTCCGTGGTGAATCAGACCTTTTTGCAGTAGATTCACAGATTGACACAGATGACGAGCAGAAAGTCACAGATTGAAAGGATACGGATGATGGAACAGGGGCAGAGAAATCGATACAAGAAGGTATCAGTCGACGAGGCTTCGGATGAACCAGGTCCTATTCATCGGCAGTGAATCGTTGTGGAAGCGCGGCCATCCGGATGGACATCCCATGCGACCGGAGCGGCTGCGTGATACATGGGAGATGCTGCACGCCTACGATGCCTTTGCCGCGCCCCATGTTCGCATCGTTGCGCCGCGCTACCCGACGGACGACGATCTACTGACCTTTCACACGCGTGCGTATGTCGAGGTCGTTCGCACGCTGAGCCGCGGGGATCCCCATCGCCATGCAAGCCGCTACGGCTTTGGCAGCGGCGACAATCCCATTTTTGAGGGGATGTTCGAGAGCGAGAGTCTCAAGGTCGGCGCATCGCTGGTCGGCGCGCAGATGATTGCCAAAGGCCGGGCAGACCGCGTCTTCAGTTTCGCCGGCGGACTGCACCATGCCCATGCAGGGCAGGCTGCCGGCTTCTGCCTATTCGGCGACGCAGTCATTGCCGCCAATCATCTGTTGGACCACGGACTGCGCGTCGCCATCATCGACATCGATGCCCACCACGGCGACGGCGTGCAGGAAGCGTTCTACGACACGTCCGACGTGTTGACCATTTCCATGCACGAGTCCGGAGAAACGCTCTTCCCCGGCACGGGCCACATTCATGAATCGGGTCAGGGGGATGGGCAAGGCTTTTGCATCAACATTCCGTTGGCGGCCTACACCGATGACGACGGCGCCCGCTGGGCCTTCGATCAGATCGTGCCCGCAGCCATCGAGCGATTTTCCCCCGATGTGGTCATCGCCCAGTTCGGCGTAGACGCCCACTGGCGCGACCCGCTCACGCATCTTTCTTTGACGACCCATGGCTTGGAGTCTCTTTTCGAGCGCATTGCCGCGCTGTGCCCCCACCTGTTGGCTGTGGGAGGCGGTGGCTATGATGGCACGGTCGTGCCGCGGGCATGGACGCTGGCCTGGGGCGCGCTGAGCGGACAGACTTTTCCGAAACGTGTTGCCGGGCGCTGTCGCCGCTTCATACGAGCCGCCGCTTCTACACGACGATCTGCCGGCCGCCATTGAGCCGGAGATGCGGGAGTGGGCGTCGTCGTCGGAATGAGCAGACGGTGGTTGAACTGGAGAGCCTAATCGGTTGAGGTCTCAACTCTTGCTCTCCGCCGCGTAGGATTGGCCGGCGTAGATGGCCCGCACCTCGGCCGCCGATCTCGCCTTTTGTAGTGCGCTCATGCGCGCTTCCTCTTCCACCTGCAACTTGCGTACGTTCTCCAGCACGGCTTCCAGCTTGTCTGCAGGGAACTTGACTGCACCGTTCTCATCCATGTGAATGAGCTCGCCGGGCGCGACATCCATGCCGCCCACCGATACGGGCACGTTGACTGCCTGAACGGCCATGGCGCCGTGGCCGGCGGTGACGCCGCTGAGCATGTACTGGAAACCCATGGGGCGGATCTCGTCCAGGTCGCGAGAGGGGCCGTTTGAGATCAGGCCGACGCAGCCCAGCGCTTTCATGGCCGAGACCATGTTGCCGCCGGCCAGGCCAACCTTGCCCGCGATCTCGGGCGGGAACTTTTGCTGGAGGATGAGGACCGTCGGCTTGGGCGAAGCGTCCAGAGCGTCGACCACGTCCATGAACGTCAGCTGCGAGAAGTTGGGATCGGGCAGGCCGTAGACGCAGGTCACGGCATAGCCGACCAGCCGGCCCAACTCGGGGTACATGCAGCGAATGGATTGGTCGGTGTACCAGTTTTCGGTCCAGGGATTGTAGAGCCCCAGACAGGTGTCACTGGTGGGATAGGTGGCCACTACGTTGGTGATGGACGGGGTGTCGAAGTTTTTGAGTTCTTCCAGCATTTCAAGGTCGGTCGCCTGTGACATCGGTTGCTCCTGTTGGGGTTGGATGGCGTGCGGATGTTGCTATCGATGGTTCTGTAGTCTACAACTGTGTCGGTGTGGGGGCAACCCGGCACTTTCTGCCCCCAAATCTGAGCTGCATCCCGGATTTCAGACGTCGCCTTGACCATTTGTTGTCGATGCGCTTACAGTATAAGCAGACATGAGAGGTACGACATGAATGGTAACCCTCGAAGCCCATACAATATCAGCAGGGGCGTGCCCTTGTGGCCGCCCCGCGAACGGCAAAACAATTCAACCCGTTTTGATCACACCCAGATGAAAAGGTGACGACATGAGAAACAGACCGATGAATGTGGTCTACGTCCATTCACACGACACCGGGCGTTACGTCCAGCCCTACGGATACGACATCCCCACACCCAACATTCAACGGCTGGCGGAAGAGGGCGTGCTCTTTCGACAGGCATTCTGTGCCGCGCCGACCTGTTCGCCCAGCCGTGCCTGCCTGCTCACTGGCCAGACGGCTCACAGTTGCGGCCAATTGGGTCTGGCCAACCGCGGCTTCAACCTGCGCGACACGGATAAGCATATTGTCCAGACGTTGAAGCAGCAGGGATACAGATCGGCCCTGTTCGGCATTCAACATCTGCACAGCGACGCTCGCCTGCTTGGCTATGATCTCATCGTCGAGACCAACAGCCAGGGTGATGGTTACGATGGCGCCGCGCGCACCCAAGATGCGGTTGACTTCCTTGCCAGTCGACCGGATCAGCCCTTTTTTATGACAGTCGGCTACTTCGAGACCCATCGTGTCTTTCCCGAGCCGGGATGGCAGGAAGACGCCCGCTACACACGACCTCCCGCACCGTTGCCCGACACCCCTGAAACACGCGAGGATATGGCCGCATTTCAGGCCAGTGCACGCATTCTGGACGAGAACATCGGGCGCGTGCTGGATGCATTGGACGAGAACGGCTTGGCCGAGAATACGCTGGTCATCTGTACCACCGATCACGGGCTGGCCTTCCCAGGCATGAAATGCACGCTCACCGATCATGGCATGGGCGTTTTGCTGATCCTGCGCGGACCGGGCGGTTTCAGCGGCGGCAAGGTCATCGACGCCATGGTCTCGCAGATCGATCTCTACCCGACGGTCTGCGAACTGGCCGGCATCGACGCGCCGGAGTGGCTGCAAGGAAAATCCATGGTGCCGCTGGTTCAGGACAATGATGAAGGCTCAGCGGAGATCAACGAGGCAATCTTTGGAGAGGTCAACTACCATGCCGCCTATCAGCCGCAGCGGGCTGTACGCACATCGCGCTGGAAGTATATCCGTCACTACGGCGAGCGTCTGAAGACGGCGTTGCCCAACATTGATGGTGGACCGAGCAAGTCGCTACTGATGGCCAACGGCCTGGCTGAACGCAAGATCGATCGCGAGCAACTCTACGACCTGATCTTCGACCCCAATGAATCCAACAATTTGGCTGCAGATCCTGCGCATAGCGGTGTGCTTGCTGAGATGCAGGCAACGCTCAACCGCTGGATGATGGACACGGATGATCCATTGCTCTTCGGAGTGGTTCCGGCCCCGGAAGGCGCGATTGTCAACCACCCGGACGATCCGGATCCCGGAGCAATCGACCAGTATGGCCCGCCGAATCCGTGGACGACTCGTGAAATGATCGATGATTTGAGGGGTAGGTGATCGGGATTGGTGATTGGGGAATAGGGATCGGTGATCAGGGATGGGTTAGGGGATTGCGGATGCCTCAGCGAATCCCGAATCTCCCAATCCCTGATCACCGATCCCTATTCCCCAATTCCTAATCCCCAATCACCTCCACCCGCGGCACCCGCGCCAAAATCCGACTCACCACGTCGTAGTTGATCGTGCCGGTACGGCGACCGGCTTCGGCTGCGCTGAGCGTGGCCTCGACTTGGCTGCCGATGAGCACCGCTTCTTCGCCCGCTCTTACTTCGCCTGTGGCAGCTACAATGTCAGTTATATCGATGATCGTTTGATCCATGCAGACACGCCCCCGTATCGGTGCGAATCTTCCACGCACCAGCACGCTCTCCCACGTGAGTGGCCGGCGGGGGAATCCATCCGCATAGCCCACCGGAATGACGGCAATGACTTTTGGGCTTTCCGCCACATACTCGTGTCCGTAGCTGACGCCCTCGCCCGCTTTGAGCCTGCGTACCTGGGCAATTTCGGCCTTCCAGGTCAATGCAGGCTGAAATCCGTCCGGCAGGGGCGTCTCATCCACGTCCGGCGCCAGGCCATAGATGGCGATGCCGGTGCGAACCATGTCCAGATGTGTCTGCGGCATGGTGAGGACGGCCGCCGAGTTGGCGGCATGAGCCACCGGCGGACGCAGGCCATTCGCTTCCAACTCAAGCAAGAGTTGCTGGAAACGAGCAAATTGCGCTTCCGCCGCTCGCTTGTCCGCCAGATCCGACGAGGCAAAATGGGTGAAAACACCTTCGACGTCAAGATATTCCAGATCGGCGAGGGCTCGAAAGAGGGCAAGTGCCTCCCCAGTGTCCGCGTTCACGGTGACGCCCAGCCGGTTCATGCCGGTGTTCACCTTGACGTGGACGGTCGCCGGGTGGTCCATGTCACTGGCGACAGCATCAAACGCCAACGCTGCATCGCGATCATAGATTGTCAATTGGATATCGTGGCGGATCGCCTGAGTCACCAACCTGGGCGGCGTGTAGCCGAGCACCAGGATCGGACGAGTCACCCCGCAACGGCGCAGTTCGACTCCTTCAGACAGCGAGGCGACGGCAAATCGATCCACGCCGGCAGCCTGGGCAATGGGGCCGACAATGCGGACACCATGGCCATAGGCATTGGCCTTCACGACCGCGGTGAGCAAAGGTTTGGGGCCGATGATGGCGCGAATACGTTCGATGTTGTTGATCAGAGCGGACCGATCGATTTCGATCCAGGTGGGCCGGTTGGGTTGTGGGGTCGTGGGGCTGTGGGGCATCGATATCCGGTCCTATGATCTGGTTTGGTTCTTCCGTGGATGCAGAGAGATGGGCCAACTACAAAAGAAGGCAGACTTCTGAACAAAGTCTGCCTTCTGCGGTATCTGCCAAGATCCTTTGGCCGCCAATATCTATGGCAATGCAAGCTCTTGGCCGATCTGGATGATCGTATCCTCCTCCAGTCCATTGACTTCGAGCAATTCTTGCCAGTTTACGTCATTGGCCAGGGCGATGGAGATGATCGTGTCGCCGCTTGCAACGGTGACAGTGTCGCCGCTAGACTGGCGATTTGTGCTTGCGGTTGACGTGCTTGCAGTCGATGTGCTCGTTGTTGATGAGCCGGCAGCCGATGAACTGGCGGTCGAAGCCGTCGCGGTGGTTGACGTCGCCGTGGTTGTCGTCGCGTTGGCTGACGTGGGCTCTTCCCCGGCCCCTGGTATGACAAGCACCTGTCCGATCTGAAGGATCGAATTCTCAGTGAGGTTGTTTGCCGTGGCCAGCTCCGTCCAATCCACGCCATACCGGAGGGCGACGGCAAAGAGCGTGTCACCCGGTTGCAGGATATACTTGCTGCCGGAAACGGGTGCGGATGTGCCTGCTGTCGTCGTGGCAGATGTTGGCGTGGCAGACGTCGTCGCCGGTGTAGTATTGACGACATTCGTGACTTGCACCACTGCATTGGTGGCGGGAGCAGCCACGGTCTCGGTCACAATCGGGTCCGGTGGCGGCGGCAGGTCCGGATTCGAGACACAGGGTGAGCTGCCGGAATCGGTGAAGGTCTGCCCGGGCATGGGCAAAAATTCCCAATCGTAGGAATCCGGGTGCAGGGTCATCTTGATGACGCCCCATGTTTCGTGGTCGCGCACCTCACTGTTGGGCTGGATGAATCCGAAATCACGCGTTGTGGTGCCGCCGGTCCCCACCACAAACTGGCGGATGCCCCTGTCGGGCTGATATTCGCCGCTTGGGCTTTGCGGCGCGAAGCGCTCATAGTTGTGGTCGTGGCCGACGAGAACGACATCCGCACCGTAGTCATAGAGCGCCTGATACAGATCGATGGCGGCGCCGCTCTTGTGGCGGCCCGAACTGAAGGTCGGCCGGTGGTAGTAGGCCAGCGTACAGGCAGTCCGATTAGCGTCCAGGTCGGCGCGCAGCCATTGTTCCTGTTCCGAACCGGCCTGGTTCGGAAACTCGCTGTTCAAGGCAACGATGTGCCACTCCCCGAGGTCGTATGAGTAGTATCCCTTGCAATCACGCGTACAACCCGGCTCCAAGGGCGTGGCCGCGTCGCCAAAGTAAGTGAAATAGCCCTCCGCACCCTGGGTGCCGTACTCGTGGTTGCCGGGCACGGGGCGCGTCCGATCTTTGTGGCGTCCCCACGTCGGGTCGTAGCACTCGTAATACTCCTTGAGCGATCCGACTTCATAGACAGTGTCGCCCAGGGCAACCACTGTCCCCTCGATGCTGTCCATCAGATAGGCGGTGTAGGTGTCATTGTCATTGTAACACTCGGAAATGTCACCCGCGCCGACAAGGATGGCCGGCTCTTCCTGGGCCATCGGCGCGGCCAACGCCGATGATCGGGGAGCCAAACTCACAATGACGGCGAACAGGATGATCGTCAAGCATGAGATCGCGACGAAATGGCGGGGTCGATGAAACACAGCGGTCTCCTTCGTGAATGCAACCTTGATAAACTGGGCGTATTGTACCATAAAACTTGCGGTCCTACATCAAGCAGTTCGAAATGCCAAATTACCATCGTAGCGTGCTGTTTGCCATCCGCTCAATTGCGAGAGACAATGAGACAAAGCGATATATCTGCCGGACGGCACAAGAATGGCGCAATGAACATGTTTCGACTCGGTATCAGTTCGTATACTTTTGCATGGGCTATCGGCGTGCCGGGCCATCCGACGCCAACCCGATTGAATGCCTTTGATCTGTTGGAAAAAGCCTCAGCGTTTGGCGTCAACGTGCTGCAAATCGCCGACAATCTGCCCTTGGACCAGATGCCGGCTGAGGCAACGACCCGGCTCAAGCAGACTGCGGACGAACGGGCAATCCAGATCGAAGTCGGCGCCCGGGGGATCCTGCCTTCCCATCTTGAGCGCTATCTGCATATCGCACAGTACTTTGAGTCACCCATCCTTCGCGTCGTCATCGACAGCGTCGACCACAAACCGGCCGTCGATGAGGTGATCGAACTGCTGCGCGGCCGGCTTTCCGCCTTCGAGGACGCAGGCATTGTGCTCGCCATTGAAAACCATGATCGGTTCTCTGTCATCGATTTTGTGCGCATTCTCACAACGCTGGATAGCCCGAACCTCGGCATCTGTCTCGATACTGTAAACTCATTTGGCGCCTGCGAAGGTCCACAGGCAGTTGTGGACGCGCTCGGACCGTGGACAGTGAACCTGCATATCAAAGATTTCGTCGTGCGCCGCGCCGATCACCAGATGGGCTTCGCGGTCGACGGTGCGCCGGCCGGCGAGGGCATGCTCAATGTGCCGTGGCTGCTCGATTCGATTGCCGACCATGGCCGCGACATGAGCGCCATTCTGGAACTCTGGCCGCGTCCGGCAGCCTCCATTGAGGCCACCGTAACACGCGAGTCGCTTTGGGCGCAGCAGAGTGTTGTCTACCTGCGCACGCTAATCGCTGATTGACGACCGGCACCTACCGAAAGGCCTTCTCATGACCATCACACTAGAAAAACCTTCATCCAGCCTCTCGCGCGCCGAGATGAAAAGCCTGGGCGGCGGACCGGACCTGGTTGCTGAATTGGATCAGCAAGTCAGCGGCGAGGTCCGTTTCGACGCCTACAGTCGCATGCTCTACAGTACCGACGCCAGCCTCTACCAGATCCAGCCGGTCGGCGTGGTCATTCCAAAGACGGTGGAGGATGTGCACGCCGTCATGGAGATCGCCGCGCGCCACCGTGTGCCGGTGCTGCCGCGTGGCGGCGGTAGCTCGTTGGCGGGTCAAGCAGTGGGTGCGGCCATCGTCATCGACTTCAGCAAGTACATGGAGCGCGTGCTCGACTTTGACGTCGAAGCGCGGACGGTCACCGTGGAGCCGGGCATCAACTTCACGGCGCTCAACAAACATGTGGGGCGTCAGGGCCTCATGATCGGGCCGGACCCGGCCAGCGCGAACCGCGCCACCATCGGCGGCAGCATCGCCAACAACGCCACCGGCAGCCACAGCATCCTCTACGGGATGATGGCCGACAACGTCATCTCGACCGATGTCGTGCTGGCCGATGGGTCCAGTGCCCGCTTTGGACCGGTTTCGCCTGCCGACCTGCCCGCCCTGGGACGGGCTGATACATTGGAAGGGCAGATCTATCGACAGGTTCCTGCCATCGTCAACGGCGTTCTGGACGACATTTTGGAGCGTTTTCCCAAACATTGGCGGCGGGCCTCCGGCTACAACCTGGATCGGTTGGCCGCCGGGTTGATGCCGCCGGATCAGCGTAGAAAGTTGACCTTCGACAGCCGCTTTCGACCGGAGATCTGCGACCCCAGACGGATCGACCACTTCAACCTTGCCCAATTGATCACCGGCAGCGAAGGTACACTGGCCATCATGACCGCGGCCACCATCCCGCTGGTGAGCAAGCCCAAACTGACCGGGCTGTCCATCGTCCATTTCGACAACCTGATTGACGCCTGTGCGGCCACACCCGATGTGCTGGAGACCGAACCCAGCGCCTGCGAACTGCTCGACAAGCAGTTGATGGATCTGGCGCGTGCCCAGCCTGAGTGGGCCAAGCGCCTCCATTTCGTCGAGGGGAATCCGGAAGCGGTGTTGATCGTCGAGTTCTATGGCGACAGCGAGCAGGAGGTTGCAGCCAAACTGGAGCGCTTTGCCGAACGAATGCGCGCTCGTGGCTATCTTGGGGCCATTGTGCCGGTCACCGATCGGTCTCGCCAGCAGGAGGTGTGGGACGTGCGCAAGGCCGGTCTCAATATCCTCAACAGCCGCCGCGGCCCCTACAAGCCGATTCCCGGCATCGAGGATGTGAGCGTGCCCGCGGAGTCGCTGGCCGCCTACATGGAGAAGCTGCTCGATTTTGCCGACGCCCAAGGCGATATCCCCGGCGTAGCCGTCTATGCCCACGCCTCGGCCGGCTGTCTGCATGTGCGACCGCTGATCAACACCAAGACCGGCACGCGGCCTCGAACTGATGCAGACGTTGGGCGAGTACGCCTGCGGCCTTGCCCTCAGCCTGGGCGGCACCATGAGCGGCGAGCATGGCGACGGCTATGCCCGCAGCGCGCTCAATCCCATGCTCTTTGGTCCTGAGCTGTATGGGGCCTTGCAGGACGTCAAGCGCACTTTCGACCCGGATGGACTCTTGAACCCGGGCAAGATCGTCGACGCGCCGCCGCTGACTGAGCACCTGCGTTTTGGGCCGGACTACCAGACAATTGAACTGGAGACCGTCTTCGATTGGTCGGCCGATTTCGGCTACGCCGGGGCCATCGAGATGTGCAACGGCGCGGGGGTCTGCCGCAAGGTCGAGTCCGGCACGATGTGCCCCAGCTACATGGCAACCAGAGACGAGCAGGACACGACTCGTGGCCGCGCCAACGCCCTGCGCAATGCCCTGGCCGGGCGTATCCCTGAGGATGAACTCTTCTCTGACGAGATGGCCGAGGTGATGTCGCTCTGTCTGGGCTGCAAGGCGTGCAAGAGCGAGTGCCCGTCGGCGGTGGACCTGAACAAGATCAAGTCCGAATTCTACGTGCACTACTATCGTCGCCACGGCCTGCCGCTACTCAACCGCATGATGGGGCTGTTGCCGGTGATCAACATGCTCCTCTACCGGCTTGGCAAGCCCTTCATTCCGTTGGTCAATTGGGGCATGAAAACGCCGATCGCCAGAGCGATCTTCACGCAGATCGGCGTGCATCCTGCTCGCAGCATGCCCAGCTACGCGCCTGAGAGCTTTGCCCAGTGGTTCGCAAAGCAGCCGGGCGGCGATGCCTCAAAGCTGCGTCCCGACGAGTATCCCAACGGGCCGGTCATTCTCTTCCACGACACGTGGACCAACTACAACGAAACCGAGCTTGGCCGGGATGCCGTGCGCGTGCTGGGCGCGGCCGGCTACCAGGTCTTTCTCCCCTACGAGCGCAAATGTTGCGGACGTCCGCTCATCACCGGCGGCCAGGCCGACAAGGCCAAGCCCTGGGCCGATCACAACATCGCTCTGCTTGCGCCCTATGCCAAGCAGGGCGTACCCATCATCGGCATCGAGCCGAGCTGTATCCTGACCATGCGTGACGAATATCTGGCGCTGGCCGCCGATGTGGATGATGCCAGGATCGTGGCCGCGCAGGCCTTCACCTTCGAGGAGTTTGTGGCCCATGCACTTGAGACGGATCAGTTTGATGCGCCCTGGCGAGCAGATGCCGGCAAGGCCCTGCTCCACGGCCATTGCCATCACAAGGCGCTGGTCGGCAACGAGGTGACGGTGGATGTGCTGAAGGCTGCGGGCTACGACGTCGAGGTCATCCCCAGCGGCTGTTGTGGCATGGCGGGCGATTTCGGCTACGAGAAAGACCACTACGAAGTCAGCCGCACCATCGCCGAGGATCGGCTGATGCCCGCGGTGCGCGCCGCCTCTGCGGACACGACCATCGTCGCCTCAGGCACAAGCTGCCGCCACCAGATCAGAGACTTCTCGGAACGGAAGCCGGTGCATCTGGTCCAGGCACTGGCCGCGGCGTTGGACGGGTAGGGCAGTAGCCTATTGGAGTGACGAAACACCGAGCAGACTGTAGGCGATGAATTGAATCGCAGCCATGTATCCCTGCCCATGCGGTTTTTTTGGCGATGGAGGAATCGTTGAAGGTGGAAGCTACTCGACAATTGCATCCAGTCTGCGACCGAATAGATGGTCATCCAGCAGAATTCTACGCTCTGCCGCCGAACGGTTGAACTGACCCGCTGGCCCCGGGCCGGTCGGATCGGGTCGAGTGACTTGTTAGGATGTGCCAATCTGGAAAACAGGTTCCAGTGTACTCGGCCCCAGTCTTCCACAGACACCCTAACCGCCTCGCCCATCAGCCTTCGCGTCATCAAGGGTCTAGCCATCCTGGCGAAAGATCAAGGCCAAGAAGACGGCACTCATTGGCAGCCCAAGGCCATAGCCTAGGATACCGATTCGTTGGACAGCCATATTTCCAATCACTGGTCCAACCGTGCCGATCAGGCATAGAATCCCCGTGATCCTCAGGGACCAACGCGCTGAAGCTTGGCGCCGTGAGCCTGTAAAGACAAGAGCCGCAAATAGGAGCGACAAACCGAGGAAGACATCCCAAGCAAGCAGTTCCACGGCGTACAAGGTCGATGGCCATTCCAGCGTCGCAAAATCCGTTTGACGTCCCGCAGTAAGCGCCACGAAATGGACAGCGCTGGTGAGGCCGGCCACGATGGAGCCAAACGCCAAGATTGCGTGCGCCATCAAAGGGGGGAAATGCGATATTGACGGTTATGAATCTCTCTGGAATGGCCTTACTCCAGCCAGATCGGACTCGTCCATGCCCGCCCGCCTGCTCTGTCACGTACAGTGATTCGACACCACGGGCTGTCGAAGGTCGCGAGATCGAACGTTGCCTCGCTGATACCGTTACCCCAAACACGTTGAGCCTTGCTGCCCTTGCCGGAAACAAAGATCCGATCGGCCGGTGAGCAGCGGATGGTCAGAGTCCCGCCCGTCCCGAATTGGACATCATGAATCTGAGGCCCGGTGCTTGAGTAGAAATGGCCTGCTTTCAGGGCCGAGACTAGCGCCTCTGGCTCAAGCGTTTCGCTCTTTACATGGATCCAACCGCGCTGAAAATCATCAAATTGTTCTCCGAAATGAGCATCATCAGCTGCGTAGGCATGGTAGTGCCGTCCTCGGTCGGATAGAATGTCCATCAGATGCCAGCTATCCTGTTTGTCATTGGCATCTACGGCGATTCCGTTGAAGATCTCGACTGCATGCACCGCTCCAAGTGAATGGGCATCGGCTTCAGTCAGCGTATACCAATTGGGATGGGCAATGGCTACAAACGCGCCGGCTTCGACGGCCCGGCGAGCGATGGACGGTCCCGATTCATCGTCCGCCGGCCGGGCAAAGTCAAGCGGCAGCCCTGCGGCCAGAATATGCCACATCTCCCCGTTTTCCAGCGTCCCCGCATGCAGCTCCGCGCCCAAGATCGTCGTGAAATCGTCGGATCGGAACGGACGGGTATCTGCCACCGGAAAACCGTAACTGGGTAAGAAATGGTCGGTGAGCGCGATGAAGTCGTAGCCGCCCTCCCGGTAGCGTTCGATGACCTGTTGGGGCGTCAAGGCGCCATCGGACAGGGTCGAATGGGTATGGATGTTGCCTTTCCAGAAGCGGCCGGGCTTGTCAAACGGGAGAGCGTTCATGGCGGGTTGTTTTCCTTGATCCGTGGAGATTGTCGATGGAAATTCCAAGCTGATTGCTCGATGTGAGCATGGATTCCGCGGTCGAGAGATTGGGGCCATTGGCCCGAGACCAGGAGATTGTGGGCTGATCGCCAGTCTCCTAATCTCCAGATCTCTGAATTGCCGTCAGTCAGATCAGGTACGACCAGAGTCGATCCGACCGTTCATCAGGGGCAGGATGTCGGGGGCGTAGGTCTTGGCCTTCCACGGGCCAATGCCGGGGATCCCCTCCAATTCCTCGATGGATTGGGGCGTGTTCTGGGCGATGGTCATGAGGACGCTGTTGCTGAAAACGATGTCGTCGTTGACGCCCCGATTCTTGGCGGTGTGCGAACGCCAGCGGCGCAAAGCCTCATAGCGGGCCTGGGCGATGCCCTGCAATTGGGGCTGGCGTCGATGATTGGACTCGGGCATTGTGGGAATCGGACGCTGCGAACCTTCGTCGATGGCGGCGAGCAAGGGATCGCCATAGCGCTTGACCTGGTTGACGCTCAGTCCGTTGACGGCCAGTAGTCCCTCTCTGTCCGTCGGGCGTGTCGAGGCCAGGCGGCCCAGCACGGCGTCATTGGCGACACGAAAGGGAGGACAGTTGCGACGTTGCGCCTCTGCCTCGCGCCATTGCCAGAGCGTCTCCAATACACCGAGATCCCGACGCTGCACCTTGCGCACGATCTTCATCTGCCAGACCGATCGTTCATTGACCGGACGATCGGCGTAGTCCAGTTCGGCCAGTAACTGGAAAGCCTCGGCGGCTTCCTCGATGCGGCCCTTTTCCATCAATTCCGCCATTTGAATCGCCCGCAGCTTGGGCAGATAGTGGGTGTCCATCTGCGCATAGGCGATCTGTTGCGGCGTTAACGGGCGCGTGCCCCAGTTGGTGCGTTGCATGCGCTTGTTGCTGTGGACGCCAAACTCGCGTTCCAAAATCGCGGCCAGCCCAATCCCTTTCCAGCCGAGAATCCGTGCCGCCAACTGTGTATCGAAGATGTTGGTAAACTGGAATTGGAAATCACGCTGCATGGTCAGAATATCGTTCTCTGCCGCATGCATGACGATCTGTATCTGGGGAGACGCAAGCAGTGAACCCAGGGCTTCAATCGAATCGAGACGCAGCGGATCGACCAGATAGTCAACCACTTCGCCGGGGTTGGGGTTCTTTGGGTCGGCGAAGACGGTCAGCTGAATCAGACAGACCTTGGGGTAATAGCTGTAAAGGCTGTCACTTTCGGTGTCGACGGCAATGAGTGAGTGTTGGCTGAGTTCTTTGACCAGGCTGATCAGACCGCGATGGGTATAGATAAGCGTGGGGTTGATCTCGTTGGTTTTCTGGCCTGACATTGGATACCCTTGAACCATCTTCGGTCGATATTGCTGCGTGTTTGAATCAACTATCAAACTGTACCGCAGCCGGTAATACGTGTCAAACGCAGGTCCTAAACTGAAAGCACGAGGAGACCGTAGACGCTGATCAGAAACTGTGCAGGGGTACCTTGCTGGGTTCATCGGACGCCCGAATGCCGACATGGTGTTCCCGATTGTGGCTGTGGTATCATACGCGACGGTAGCTGAGACAAATAGACAGACAATGGGAGGGAATTGTGCATAGTCGGCTTGAGGACAGGCAACGCGGTCGAATCGACCAGCGGTGGACAGGAATCGTTTGGATCTTTCTTGCGTCGCTCATACTTATCACGCAGCCGGTCCCAGTGGCCGCCTCCGGCAATTCTGAATCTGTCATCCAAGAAGAGCCAAGACTGCTGCTCTCTCCCTTCCTTCAGGACCTTGACGGCCCCATCTTCATGGCGTTCGCACCTGATAGCAGTGACGGCGGCGGTGATGGAGCGTCGACCGATCATCGACTCTTCCTCGTTGAACGAAGCGGCCGCATCCGCATCGTTCAGGATGGCCGGCTCTTGGACGAGCCCTTTCTGGATATTCGTGATCGTGTCGCCACCTACGGAGAGTGCGGTCTGCTGAGCATGGCCTTTCCCGCCGACTATTCGACCAGTCGTGTCTTCTACGTCTATTACAGCTACGACACGTCGGAGTTGGGTGATCTCGTTCCCCCTGCTGTTGATGGCGAGCCCAATGGCGGCTGTGACTCGGTGGTGGCGCGTTTCAGCGTGGGCGACAACCCCGATCAGGCCGTTCCTTCGTCTGAAGATCGTCTATTGCTGGTCAATCAGCCCTATAACAACCACAATGCCGGGCAGATTACTTTTGGTCCCGATGGCTACCTGTATATCGCTTTAGGCGACGGTGGCAGTGGCGGGGACCCGCACAATCTGGCGCAGAATGGGGCCAGCTTGCTGGGCAAGATGTTGCGTGTCGAGGTTGAGGCAAGCGGGCCGTACCGTATACCTAATACCAACCCCTTTGTCTCGTCTGCCCATGCAGGTAGTCAGGGACGGTCGGCAGATTCGCCGGCGTATCGAGATGAGATCTGGGCCATTGGGCTACGCAACCCATGGCGCTACTCGTTCGATCGGCAGACGGGCGCTCTCTTCGTTGCCGATGTGGGCCAGAGCCGCTACGAAGAAGTGAATTTCCAGCCGGCTGCCAGTGCCGGCGGCGAGAACTACGGGTGGAACGTGTTGGAAGGAAGACAATGTTATATCGCACCTTGTTCTACCGACGGGTATGTGTTGCCAATTCTCGAGTATGATCACTCCATGGGCGATTCCATTACGGGGGGCTATGTCTATCGAGGAAGCAAATACCCGGAACTCAATGGCATCTATCTATATGCTGACTATGAAGTGGGAAAAATATGGGGGGCATGGTTGGACGATGATGTCTGGCAGAGCCAACTGTTCTTGGATAGCGGCTTGACCTCCGCAATTGTGAGTTTCGCGGAAGATCAAGACGGTGAACTCTATGTGATCGACATCACAGGCACGATCTATCAGATTGTCGATCTGGCCTCAGGGCATGCTGCTCCAACGCAACTGTACCTACCGATGATGCGACTGCAAAGAGAAAAATAAACTACAGATGACTCTACTGCAAAAAGCCTTTTCTTGACACGAATGGTCACGAATTTACACGAATTGTGTCGTCGCCCCAGAGAGAAGATTCGTGTAAATTCGTGTCAAGATCCCTTTTTGCATTGGACTCATCTGTGTAAAGCTGTGACGAAGAAAACGACTTGCCGCGCAGTCACCAATCTGGAACAACGAAGGCTCTTCCGGATTGCATGAGGTTGACTGAACCATTTGCAGTCCAAACGCAAACGGACAATTCTGAAATGATCCGCACAACTTTTCGGCACCGTTCAGGGGCTATTTTGAGGGACTTGACTGACGAGCAGCTGGCTGACGCGGTCAGCGACAGCCGGGGCATGCTCTGGGTCGATATGCAGGATCCAACGCCTGATGACTTCGATAAGATTCTGCACAAGCTGTTCAATTTTCATAAGCTGGCCATTGAGGATACGGTTCACGATGTGCATGGCCCCAAGATAGACGACTATGGCGATTCCATGTATATTGTGTTCCATGCGATTAGTCCGGGTGATGAACGCATGGACATTCACACGGATGAGGTCGATGTGTTCTTGGGTCGCAACTACCTCGTGACGATCCATGAGAGCCAAAACCTTGTCTTTGACCACATGCAGGAACCCGACAAGCACGAGAAGAACGGGTTAGCGCGTGGCCCGTCCTATTTGCTCTACCAACTCATCGACCTTCAACTCGACGCCAGTGTCGAGCTTTTCAGCCGATTCGAAGAGCGGCTGGATGTACTAGGCGATCAGATCTTTGATAACGCCGGCGCCAATAGCAGCGCAATCCTCAACGATCTGCTGACGGCCAAGAGCAGTGCACTGCGACTGCGACGCGTGTTGGTGCCCCAACGTGAGGTTCTAGCTCGTCTGATGCGTCAGGACTATGCGGTGATCCCTGCGGAGCATCGCATTTACTTTCGCGATGTCCATGATCACTTGGTGCGGCTGGCAGATCTGGCCGACAGTATGCGAGATCTGGCGACCAGCACCATCGAGACCCATCTTGCGCTGGTCAACAATCGCATGAACGAGGTCATGAAAGTCCTGACTGTCTTCGCTGCCATCTTCATTCCATTGACCTTCCTTGCCGGTGTCTATGGCATGAATTTCGACTTCATGCCCGAACTGCATAGCGTGTGGGGTTACCCGATGGTCTGGTTCGGCTTCATCGCTATCGCAGTCACTATGCTCTTCTTCTTTCGCCGGCGTCGATGGCTGTAGGGAGCGTTGCGGGTCTATGAACCCCCTTCGCTCCGGAAAACATCCAGCGAAGAGTCTTGTTTTGCTTGAAGTCGTGAATAACTGAGGAGTCCACTGCAAGAAGGGATCTTGACACGAATTTACACGAATTATCACGAATGTTCTCTCTGGGGTGACCACATAATTCGTGTAAATTCGTGACCATTCGTGTCAAGAAAAGGCTTTTTGCAGGAGAGTCACTGAGTTTCGATAATCGGGAAAGGGTACCAACGCCGTGAACAACGACCGGGAGTCACTCCCGCCCATAACGGACGAGATCAAACGCACCTGGCGTCGCTCACGACTTGATTCCTCTTCCGGTGGCGTCGCATTTCGGAGTTCGTCGTCCGGTGTCGTCGAAATTGCCCTGATTGCCACACGCGGCGGTCAACGATGGCAGCTGCCCAAAGGCTCCTGCGAGACAGGCGAGACGTCGATCCAGACCGCCCTACGCGAGGTAGAGGAAGAGGTCGGTTTGCAGACCAAGCCGGTCAAGTTTCTACAGATGATCGATTTTTGGTACTGGGACACCTACCGAAAAGAGGTGCCGGAACTTGTTCACAAGCAGGTGGACTTCTGGCTGCTTGAGGTTGTGGACGGCGTCATCAGCGATGCCAGCCATGAAGTGGATGATGCTTCCTGGTACCCGATTCAGGAAGCGCTTGAGGTGCTCACCTTCCCCGGCGAACGACGAGTCACTGCCCAGGCGGCTTCCGAGTTGAACAACAACGGTGTGGCTGCCGATCCTGTCGTCAGTGACGACTTGGATCCCGAAGCGTTCTCAACCGATAGACCCGACGCAGACGAGTGATCAACGCTGGTATTCATCCAGTTGCTCGCTGCCGTATCCGGTCAATTCCACGTAGCCGCTACCGTTGACATCCTCGCCCATCATTCTGCCCGTGGCATCGACTGCCCCTTCCCAGTAGACATAACTTACCTTCATCTCCTGATCTGCTATCAAGGGGTCAACGGTAAGCTCGAGTTCATATTCGGGGATAGAGACCACCCACCCCGATGGATAGGTCGCGCCGCTGTAGGAACTAGTCCACTGGTCGAGAACGTCCAGGTTGACATCGGAAGAGGTGAGCGATGCCTGTGAGCCATCGGGCATGACGAGCGTTCCCTTAAAATCATCGATGACGCCGCCGTCGACTGTGCGAATCTGTGCGAACATTAGCTTCGCCCCGTTGTCCAACTGGACGCTGAACCAGTCCCATCCCACCGAGTCTTCACTCAGCGAACTCGTGCCAAATTCATGGTCCATCCAACTCAGACCGGCGGCTTCGACGCTTCCATCCGGTGTTGTGACGGTTCCGCTTGTCTCAAGACCGACCAGGCTGTAGTAGTAGCTTGCGTTGCCTGGCTCGGCGCTCTTCTGACTGAGTCCCGCTTCTCCATGAAGGAGAACCGGCTCTGTCTCGGTGAGGACAAAGTCAATGGCGACAGGTCCTTCGTCAGTAGTCGCCGCAGCCTTCATTTCCAGACGGCCCGGCTCGATCTCCTGTACGCTCCAATCTTCCAACCATACCTCAAAAGTAGGTTCGCCGATGGCCCCTGCCAACTCTCCGGCGCCACGGCTATAGCGTTCAAAGCTGTAATGTTTGTTCGCACGTCCATCTGTGACCGCGAAGTGGGCCATGTAGATCTGGTTGGCGGCCAGATTGGACTGTCGCTCCGAGCTTTCGGCATTGGCTGCGCTGCGAAAGAAGGTCAACTGGTAGCCGTAGCGGTCGCCGGAATCATCGCTCAGGTTGCCGGTGTAATACCACCATTCGGTCTGGAAGGTAGGGTGCGCGCCGTGATCGTGAGGAAAGACGAAGTCAATGGGCTCATACGCTCGTTCGAAGCCTTCGGTATCGCTGCTGCTCAGCGCCTCGACCACGTTGGCGCCGGCAAACTGCGCCGATGGCTGGCCTGTGCAACTGACCAGTAGAGGGAGCATTGCTATCAGCAGTCCGCGCAGCAACCATCGAGTTTTCTGACTCCGTTTGTCAATCGACTGTAGACAGTGCATCTTAACGCTACCTCATCATCATGTTGTCTTGACGATCACCTGCTGATGATTGATGAGTCCACTGAAAAATGGATCCGGACACGAATTCACACGAATCTTCTCTCCGGGATGACAACACAATTCGTGAAAATTCGTGACCATTCGTGTCAAGAAAAGGGTTTTCGCAGTGGACTCATCAATCATAAGGATTTCAATCTACACCGAAACCGCATGAAAATCTGTATGTGAGATCCGAATTGAAGCCTTTTGGACAGGTCTACGTGCAAGTGTACTAGACGGAATCGAGCGTATACAGTATCATTTCTTAACCGACTGTTAAACATTCGTTAATAGTTCGCTTCCGCCTCCCCCATGCACTACTTGACGCCCCAACCACTTGCTCCCGGTAGTCTGCAGTTTGTGGATCGGCTGTCGCTCCGGATCGTATTGGCCGAGAGAGGTGGAAACGGCGAAGTGGGCTTGACGGCAGTGAGGAGAGATTCACATGGACACAACCACCGGTAGTGCGATGGAGATCGCCACGATTATCATGGGACTGATGGGCGGCCTGGCCCTCTTTCTGTTCGGCATGGAGCAGATGTCCGACGCGCTGAAGATCATTGCCGGTCAGCGCATGAAGAATGTGCTGTCCCAATTGACGACCAATCGCTTCAAGGCCGCATCCGCGGGCGCATTCATCACTGCGGTCATCCAGTCATCCTCCGTAACCACTGTTCTCGTTGTCGGTTTCATAACGGCCGGTCTGATGACCTTGAGTCAGTCGGTGGGCGTGATTATCGGGGCCAATATCGGCTCGACAATCACTGCACAACTCATCGCCTTCAAGGTTACAAGAATCGCTCTGCTGCTTGTGACAGTCGGTTTCGCCATATTGTTCACGGCCAAACGACAGCGAACTAAGCAGATCGGTACTGCGATCATGGGTGTGGGCCTGATCTTTTTCGGCATGCAGTTGATGAGCCAGGCAACCGAGCCGCTGCGCAGCTACCCGGCATTCGTGAATTCCATGAGTAGTCTTGACGCCTCAATCGCCGCAGTTCTCGTGGGTGCAGGCTTCACCGCGCTCATTCAGAGCTCAGCTGCAACAACAGGACTCGTCATCGTGTTGGCATCCCAGGGTCTGATCACGCTTGAGACCGGCATTGCCATTGTCTTCGGGGCCAATATCGGCACCTGCGTCACTGCGCTACTGGCCTCGATCGGCAAGCCGACTGAAGCAGTGCAGGCTGCAATGGTTCACGTGTTGTTCAACGTGATCGGCGTACTTCTCTGGTTCCCGTTTATTGACCCCTTTGCAGATTTTGTTCGAAGCCTTTCCCCAAATGTGATGGCCGGCGCCAGCATAGAGGTCTCTCGCCAGATTGCAAACGCACATACGATTTTTAATGTCACGAATACGGTCTTGTTTCTTCCTTTTACCACGCAGGTTGCCCGTTTCGTTCAATTTCTGATTCCATATCGACCTCTCCTCGCTGAGAAAGTTATCCAACCAAAATACTTGGACGATAATCTGCTGTCGACTCCTGTGTTGGCGCTGGATCGTGTTCGATTGGAGCTGGGGCGATTGGGCAGTTGCGCCCTACAGATGGTTTGGCAATCATTTTCGACAGTCATGAGCGGTAGCGAGGAAGACCTTGGCGATCTGACCGAGATGGATTCTGATGTTGATTCGCTCCAAGGCGCCATTGTCGCCTATCTGGGACGAATGTCTCAGGAAAACCTTCTGCACGCGGCAGACTGAACTGCTCTATGATTACATGGCGGTCGCCACGTACATGGAGAACATTGGCGATATGGTTGAGACAAATTTGGTTGAGGCCGGTCGAGAACGGCTGAAATCAGGTGTATCCGTCAGTGCGGAAACGCAGGCGGCCATCGGTGAGCTGCATAGGAAGGTCTGCTGGACTGTGGAGCAGGCGTTCATATCCGTACGGGACGGTGATAAGGCGGTCGCAAAGGATGTGATCGATGCTAAGGGGGATATCAATCGTCTATCCGATGACATCGACAGCCATCTGGCCGTACGTTTGGTCGCTGACGAACCCAATCGACTCAATGCCTATCGGATCGAATCCGATATCATCGAGAACTATCGACGTATCTACTATTTCGCGAAACGTATTGCCAAGGCCATCGTCGAGGTCGATATGGAGAGAGTGAATATGGGGCTGCTAGGATCGCAGATCGCGCATCAATACGCAGCTGAACTGCCTACAGCAACGATCACAGAGATAGCCGAGTGAAGTAGATTGATGGTGCATGATTCCTAGAAGTTTGACGAATGAACTCCGACCCACTATGCTCCCCACGACAACTCTCACTGCAGATACGCAGTGCTACTTTCGCGAGATCGATTCCAACCGTGAAGTGAGGAAAAATCATGCAAGTTCTACTGATCGGCGGTGGCGGACGCGAACATGCCATTGCTTGGAAGCTGGTGCAATCAGATGAGGTCGACCAGTTGTACGTGGCGCCGGGGAACGGTGGAACGGCCGACCTGCCCAAGACGCAGAATGTCCCGTTGGCCGACAGCGATGTGACCGGTCTACGCGATTTTGCGCTGGAGAACCAGATTGATCTCACAGTTGTTGGGCCGGAGGCTCCCTTGACCTTGGGCGTGGTCGATCTCTTTCGGGCAGCGGGGCTGCGTATCTTTGGTCCGACGCAGACGGCAGCCCAGCTTGAGGGATCAAAGGCCTTTTCCAAGGAGTTTATGGAAAAGTATGATATCCCCACTGGTAGTGCGGTCATCTTCACCGATTTCGATGAGGCGGCTCGCCATCTGCGCCAGCTAGATGATGTACCGGTCGTGAAAGCGAGTGGCTTGGCGGCTGGAAAAGGGGTCATCTTGCCGGTGACCATGGCGGAAGCGGCCATCGTTATCCGGCGCATGTTGGAAGAGGATAGTTTTGGGGATGCAGGGACGACGGTGCTCCTCGAAGAGCGCATGGAGGGGCCAGAGGTGTCCGTGCTCGCCTTCTGTGATGGGACCAATCTGGCGGTCATGCCAGCCGCACAGGATCACAAACGCTTGCTCGAGAATGACTATGGCCCCAACACCGGCGGTATGGGTGCGTTTGCTCCGTCGCCGCTGGCCACCGACGAACTGCTGGCAGAGGTACGCAGCAAGGTGCTTGAACCAGCGCTGGCCGGAATGGCTGCCGAAGGCATGCCGTATGTCGGTGTTCTCTATGCCGGGATCATGCTGACTGAAGACGGCATCAAGGTCCTGGAATTTAACTGTCGTTTTGGGGATCCCGAGACGCAGGTCATTCTACCGTTGCTCAACAGCGATCTTGTCGAGATCATCACTGCCTGCATTGATGGCACATTGGCGGATGTTGACATAATTTGGAATGGCAAATCCGCTGTCACGGTCGTGTTGGCCTCCGATGGCTATCCGGGCGACTATACGACCGGTGTCGAGATCACGAAGATCGATGAGGCGGTCGACGGCGGGGCGCTGGTTTTTCACGCAGGGACCAAGTACAAGGAAGGTCGTCTGCTCACAGATGGCGGCAGGGTGTTGGCTGTGACCGGACTGGGCCGCGATCTGAATGCCGCAGCCCATGCGGCTTACGGCGGCGTGAATCGAATCCACTTCAACAATGCTCGCTACCGCAAGGACATCGCTGCCGCCTGGCGCCGTCGATAGATCTCTCTTGTGTTGATTGCGTCTTCTCTGCTAATTCAGTCTTGATGAACGCCTACTCCGGCAGGTAGACCGCTGTGGACATATTGCCGACAAATTGCGGCAGATCCGTATGGCCGAGCGACTGGCGAATGGCAGCCGACTCGCCGCAGTGATACCAGTAGTGGTAGATGTTGCGCAGGAGCATTGTGCCCACGCTCTCTTCTCGCGGCTTTCCCTTCCATTCGAAAAAGGTCTGAAGCGTCTCTGTGGTCACGGTCGAGAGATAGGTGTCCGCCGTTTCGGTGATCTCAGTCCAGGCTTGCCACATCTCATCCAGCGGCGGCCTGCTGGATGGGCTCCCGCTGCCGACCAGCTTATATAGATCTGGATAAAGATTCTCGCCCTGTGCCAGAATGACCCAGTAGGCCTGCTCTTGAACCGCTAAATGGCCGATGTTCCAGGTGATAGCGTTCAGTGGTTCCAGACGCTTGCGCGCATCCTCATCTGAAATGCCTTCCAGGCCGCGTACAAACTCGCCGCGTGCAAAATGGAGTTGTCTGACTAGTGGGTGCATTTTGGTTCTCCCTCCGTTCGTTTATGTCGAACATGATGAAAAAAGGGAGCATCCGGTTCCGGATGCTCCCTTCTACAGATACTTCATCAATCTAATCTGGCATTAGCCTAGATTGTCGTCGTTGTCGTCGCTGTCATCGGAATTGAAGGTGCTGATGTCAATGGTCTTATCGTCTTCATCATCTTCATCGACCATGCTGACGCTACCCAGCGGTTCCATGCCCAGTTCCGCCACGCCGGACAGGTCGCCCATGTCGATATCGCCCAAATCTAGATCGTCCATCTCCAACTCTTCATCCATATCCTCAAACTCGTCTTCCAGACCGAGATCGAGTTCGTCCTCAACAGGTTGCATGCTGGGGAACTTGGATCGCGTATGGAACCCGGTACCGACTGGAATCAGTTTACCGATGATCACGTTCTCCTTGAGACCACGCAGATCGTCTGTCTGGCCACGAATCGCCGCCTCGGTCAAGACACGCGTCGTCTCCTGGAAGGAGGCGGCTGCCAGGAAGCTCTCGGTGTTTAAGGCTGCCTTGGTCAGACCCAGCACGATCTGGCTCGCCGCGGGCCGGCTTGCCGCCCTTTTCAACAGCCGCGTTGTTGATGTCTTCAAAGCGGAAGCGGTCCACCAACTCGCCCGGCAGCAGTTCGGTGTCGCCGGTAGCACGGACCATAATCCGACGCAGCAACTGTCGCAGAACAACTTCGATGTGCTTATCGTGAATGCCGACGCCCTGGCTGCGATAGACCTTCTGCACTTCACCCAGCAGGTAGAGCTGGCAAGCCTCACGTCCCTGGATACGCAGAATTTCTTTCGGGTTCTTAGCGCCCTCAGTCAACTGCTGTCCGGCGTGTACGTCATCTCCCTTGTCGACGCGCAGGCGAGCGTTGGCAGGAATATCGATTTCCCATACCTCCGTATCCTCGCGGCGGATGGAGATCCGATAGCCGTCGCCGTCTGTTTCGACGAATACCTCACCGGCCATGCCGGAAACGATGACGCCGTCTTCCGGCACGTCTTCACCTTCTTCGACAGTCACATGTGCGATGACCATGTCTTCTTGCACGCGGTCCTCGCTGTCCACAAGCAGTTCATGTCCTGCCGGGATTTCGATCTCGCGTCGTTTCAGATCGGTGCGGCTGACCTTCAACATGCGAACTTCGCCTTCCCAGTAGATATCGATCTTGCCGTCGATCTCGCTGATGACCGCCTCACCCTTGGGGTTGCGTGCCTCAAAGAGTTCCTCAATACGGGGCAGACCCTGGGTGATGTCATCACCGCCGGCCACGCCGCCGGTATGGAAGGTGCGCAACGTCAACTGGGTGCCCGGCTCACCGATGGATTGGGCTGCAATGATGCCCACCGCCTCGCCCATGCCGATGAGGCCGCCGCGGGCCAGATCCTGGCCGTAGCACTTTTTGCAGATGCCGAAGCGGGATTCGCAGGTCAGCGGGTTGCGTACAAAGACTTCCTTCACGCCGCTACGAGCCAGCGTCGCCTGTGCCGCTTCATCCATGAAGGTGTCACGCGGCAGCAATTCCTCGCCGGTCTCCGGGTCAGAGATCGGGCCCGATAGGAAACGACCGGCCGTACGTTCCAGCATCGGCTCGCCCATCGCGACGGATTCCGCTTCCGTGATCCAGATGCCGGACCGTGTCTCGCAGTCATCAAGCGTGATGATGACGTCCTGGGCCACGTCGACGAGACGTCGGGTTAGATAGCCGGCATCGGCTGTGCGTAACGCCGTGTCGGCAAGACCTTTGCGTGCGCCATGGGTGCTCAGGAAATATTCGAGCGCTGTCAGACCTTCACGGAAGTTGGAGCGAATGGGCAACGGGATGATGCGACCGTTGGGGTCGGCCATCAGGCCACGCATGCCGGCCAACTGGCGAATCGGGTTGATACCGCCCTTGGTCGCTCCGGATTGAGCCATGGCGCCCAACCCGTCGATCGGGTTCAGCAAATCCTTGACTGCGGTCGTCACTTCATCCGTGGCGCGGGTCCAGAGCTCGACAACCTTGTTGTACTGCTCTTCCGCAGTGATCAGGCCACGGCGATACTGTTGATCGGTCCGTTCGACTTCTTCTGTTGTTTGGTCGACAATGGCCTGCTTCTGCTCAGGAACGCGGATGTCGGAGACAGCAATGGTGATGCCGGACTTGGTCGCGTACTTGAAGCCCAGATCCTTGATGCTGTCGACAACTTCAGCCGTCACTTCACGGCCAAGGTGCTTGTAGCAGAGCTCAACGATGTCGTTAACGCCCTTCTTGTCAAGCAATTCGTTGACGAACCATAGCTGCGTGGGCAGTGCCCGGTTGAAGATGATTCGACCGACAGTCGTCGTCATGAACCGTTCTTCGGGCCAAACAGCGCCAAGCATACCCATACGACGCAACGCCTCACGTGTTTCAGTCATGGCGGCTGCGCCGAATCCGGCGATATCCTGGACCATCTTACGCTCGCCGTGGGCATAGAGGTCCATCAACTGACCGATGGTCTCCACGCCGTGATCGGTCAACGTCTCGAAGACTCGCTCGCTGACGCCGACGCGCGGCTCTGTGCCGTTGCCGTCCCCTTCGACTTCCAGCAGTTCCTCAATCGACATGGTGTCGAAAATCGATGTGAATCGAATCTTGATGGGTTGGCGCAACGAAATTGCTTCCATGTCGAAGGCATACTGGGCGTCGTCCATGTCGCTGAAGGCAGGAATGTGCTCCGCATCTTTGGCCTCTTCCATCACGGTCAGGTAGTAAACACCCATGACCATATCCTTGGATGGACCGACGATTGGCGCACCACTGCTCGGCATGAGCAGGTTGCGGCTGGAGAGCATCAACTCGCGCGCTTCCTTGACGGCAGCCTCACTCAACGGCACGTGAACAGCCATCTGGTCGCCGTCAAAGTCAGCGTTGAACGCCGCACAGGTGAGCGGATGCAACTGGATGGCGCTGCCCTCGACCAATGTGACCTCAAAGGCCTGGATGCCGAGACGATGCAGGGTCGGCGCCCGGTTCAGAAGGACCGGACGTTCTTTGCAGATCTCTTCGAGCACGTCCCAGACTTCCGGCGCTGCACGATCGACCATGCGCTTGGCACTCTTGATATTGTGTGCATAGTTGAATTCAACCAGGCTGCGCATGGCGAAAGGCTTGAATAACTCCAGCGCCATCTTCTTGGGCAGACCACACTGGTGGAGCTTCAGCGTCGGGCCAATCACGATCACGGAGCGGCCGGAGTAGTCAACACGCTTACCAAGCAAGTTGCGGCGGAATCGGCCTTGCTTGCCCTTCAACATATCGCTCAGGCTCTTGAGCTTGCGCTTGCCGCTGCGGCTGACTGCTCGTCCGCGACGGCCATTGTCGATCAGACTGTCGACGGCTTCCTGCAACATGCGCTTCTCGTTACGCACGATCACATCCGGCGCCCCCAACTCCATGAGTCGGTGCAGACGGTTGTTCCGATTGATCACGCGACGATAGAGATCGTTTAGATCGCTGGTGGCGAAACGACCGCCATCCAACTGCACCATTGGGCGCAGGTCCGGCGGAATGACCGGCAGAGCGGTCAGGACCATCCATTCAGGACGATTGCCGCTCTTGCGGAAGTTCTCGACGACACGCAGGCGTTTGGCCGCCTTCTTGCGCCGCTGCTTGCTGCGGGTCGTGCGGATCTCATGGCGCAGTTCTTTTGCGAGCTTATCGAGATCTTCCTTTGCAACGATGTCTCGAATCGCCTCGGCGCCCATGCTACCGGTGAACACGTTCCCCCACCGGTCTGCCAGGTCGCGGAAGCGGGTCTCGCTCAACAGCTGCTTCTCTTCCAGGGATTTCAGATCTTCCAGCTCGGATTCCATCTGCGTGCGCAGACGTTCCTTGCGTTCTTCGATTCCCTCATTCAACTCTTCGATCTGGGCGCCCAGTTCGGCGCGAATGTGTTCGCGCTTGGCGCTGATCAGCAGGCGAATGTCGGCCTTCTCTTCATCCGACTCAGTCTGCAAACTGTTCAGCTTGTCCTGCACCAGATCATTGATCAGGGTCTCATGATCGGCTGAGATGGTCTCGCCGGCCTGAATGACCGCGAGTTCGCTCCACTCAAACTGCTGATCCTCGTCGGCCTTCTTGCCGACCCGGTTATGAATCCAGGTCTGCATGTTCTGCGCCTGGGCAATGACGCTGGAAGAGTCAGCGTTAATGCGCTCATCCAGACTGGCAATCTCTTTCTCTTCTTCCGTATCCAACTCGGCCAGCATCGTTTCGAGTTGGGTTTCCAACTCATCGACCTTGCCCTGGGAGTCACCTTCCAGACGGTTGGCACGTAGCGTCAACTCGCGCTCGTGGCGCTGAATCGCCCTGCTGCGAGCATCTTCATTGACATTGGTGACGATGTATTGGGCGAAGTAGAGAACTCGCTCCAGATGCCGCGGGCTAATGTTGAGGAGCAGCCCCAGTCGACTGGGGACGCCCTTTACGTACCAAATGTGGCTGACTGGCGAGGCCAGCTCAATGTGCCCCATTCGTTCGCGGCGGACACGGCTGGGCGCTACCTCGACGCCGCACTTGTCACAGACAATCCCTTTATATCGAACGCGTTTGTATTTACCGCAAGCGCATTCCCAGTCCTTCGTCGGGCCAAAGATGCGTTCACAGAAAAGCCCGTCTCTTTCGGGGCGAAGCGTGCGATAGTTAATCGTTTCCGGCTTGGTGACCTCGCCGTAGCTCCATTCCCGGATCTGCTCTGGGGATGCTAGCGCAATGCGGATGGCATCGAAATTTTTGACTTCCATAATGGTATTCTATCTCCCGTTTCCCATATCGGAGGAGACTAGAGATTGGAGATTAGGAGATTAGGGCATCGGCAGTGAGCGCAATCCCTAATTACATAATCTCAGAATCTCTCAATCTCTATCATTCAGAACTTCGGCTCATCGGTCCAGGAATGTTCAGGCTGAAACCCAGTTTCGGCAGTCGATCTTCAGTATCTTCCTTGCCAAACTGAATGACTTCATTCTTCTCGTCAATGACCTCAACGGCCAATGCCAGACTCTGCAGCTCCTTGACAAGCACACGGAAGCTTTCCGGAACGCCTGGGCTCTGGATCTTCTCACCCTTGACGATCGATTCGTAGGTCTTGACACGGCCACTGACATCGTCGGACTTGACTGTCAGCATTTCCTGCAGAATATTAGCGGCCCCATATGCTTCCAAGGCCCAAACTTCCATCTCGCCGAAGCGCTGACCGCCGAACTGAGCCTTACCACCCAGCGGCTGCTGTGTGACCAAGCTGTACGGTCCAGTGCTGCGTGCATGAACCTTGTCTTCGACCAGGTGATGCAGCTTCAGCATCTGCACAATGCCGATGGTGACCGGCATGTCATAGGCATCGCCTGTCTTGCCGTCGAAAAGACGTTGCTTGCCCGTCGTCGGCAGCGGCCAGCCGATCTGGCGGCTGATCTGCTCGGCAACCTCTTCCAACGCCCTGCCGGTCAGGTCTCCAGGATCCTCATCGTAGAAGAGCATCCACTCGCGGATCGCCACTTCACGGGCCAGGTTGTTGGCCTCTTCGGTCGTTCGATGGCCCATATAGCCTGACGGCCATATGGCTTCAGGTGTGTAGCCCCGTTCCTTCAGCCACTCGCTCAAGCATGAGTGGCGAGCATAGGTCTCATCTGCAAAGATGCGCTCTGCATCGTAGCCCAATGGTTCAAGCCACTCCAGCAGATAGATGTTACGGGCATCGTTGTCGTCGACGATCTCTTCTTCTGGAATTTCGGCTTCATGGACCAGATCCCACGCTCGGTTGCCCACGTCATTCCATGCTCGGTCAACCAGCCATGCCCTGGAAAGTTCAGCTTCAATCTCTTCCTCTTTGGCCCCGTCAAAAACTGGCGTCTCGGCCTTGAATCCGAGACGTCCCGCGGCCCAACCAAGGTGAGCTTCCAGATATCTGTCCAATGTTCATACGGCCCGGCACACCCAGCGGGTTCAAGATGATGTCAACCGGCGTGCCATCATCGAGAAACGGCATATCCTCGACCGGCACCACTTTCGAAATCACACCCTTGTTGCCATGGCGACCGGCCATCTTATCGCCTTCGGTCAGACGACGCCGCTGAGCAACGCCCACGCGGACAATCTTCTCAACACCGGCAGACATGTCGCGGTGTTCGTCACGGTCGAAGACTTTGACGTCCACAACTTTGCCGCGCTCACCATGGGGCAGCCGCAGCGAAGAGTCTTTCACTTCACGCGCCTTCTCACCGAAGATCGCCCGCAGCAGCTTCTCTTCAGGCGTCAGTTCGGTCTCACCCTTGGGCGTGATCTTGCCGACGAGAATGTCGCCGGGCGATACTTCAGCGCCGATGCGGATGATGCCCTCTTCATCCAGGTCCTTCAGCGCGTCCTCGCCGACGTTGGGAATGTCGCGGGTGATCTCTTCCGGTCCCAACTTGGTTTCACGGGCATCAACTTCGTGCTTCTCAACGTGGATGGATGTGTACTTGTCTTCCTGAATCAGCCGTTCGCTGACCAGGATTGCATCCTCGTAGTTTCCGCCTTCCCAGCTCATGTAGGCGACGACCACGTTTTGGCCCAGCGCCAACTCGCCGTTCTCTGTACTGGAACTGTCGGCCAGTACGGTGCCGACCTCAACACGGTCGCCTTTGAAGACGACGGCTCGCTGATCGATGCAGGTGCTCTGGTTGCTGCGATTGTATTTGCGCAGGTGGTAGACTCGGCGGAAGCCGTCCTCTTCCTGGACGACAATCTCGGCCCCGGCAACGCTGACAACTTCGCCCGGACTCTTCGCGGTCACGACCTGGCCCGAGTCGATGGCTGCTTGCCATTCCATACCGGTGCCGACAATCGGCGATTCGGGCCGTACCAACGGAACAGCTTGACGCTGCATGTTGGAACCCATCAGCGCACGGTTGGCGTCGTCATGTTCCAGGAACGGAATCAGCGCGGCCGATACGCCTACGATCTGCTTAGGCGACACGTCCATGAACTTGATCTGCTCCGGCAGGGCGAAGAGGAAAGACTCCGCTCGACGGGCAGAAGGACGCGGGTTCTGAAACTCACCCAGGGCGTTAAGCTCCGAGGACGCCTGGGCAATGGCGGAATCTTCGTCTTCGTCTGCTGTCAGGTAAACTACCTCTCGTCCCGCAAACGGCTTGACCCGAATCTGGGAATCGACAGCACCATTGCCGGACCCGTTGGCGTAGAGGGCGACGATTTTCTCTGCTAACTCCTGAGTGACGACCGTGTTGCTTTCGGCAATTACGTCCTCGCTTTCAGGATCGATTACGTCCTGTCGCAGCTCACGTCCGAGCAGCTCACTAGCCACGGGATCGACGGCGATGTAGACCTTGCGATAGGGCGTCTCGATAAAACCAAAGTCGTTGACCCGTCCAAAGCTGGCCATCGAGCCGATCAGGCCGATGTTGGGGCCTTCAGGTGTCTCAATCGGACAGATGCGACCGTAGTGGCTGAAGTGAACGTCACGCACATCAAAGCCGGCTCGCTCACGGCGCAAACCGCCTGGGCCCAGAGCGCTCAGTCGGCGCTTATGGGTCAGCTCGGCCAACGGATCGGTCTGATCCATGAACTGGCTGAGCTGACTGCCACCGAAGAACTCACGGGTTGCAGCCACTACCGGCCGGATGTTGATCAGGCTCAGCGGCGTAACTTGTTCGGGATCGCGAATCGACATTCGTTCGCGTACCACACGTTCCATGCGCAGCAGGCCAATTCGAATCTGATTCTGAATCAGCTCACCGACTGTCTTGATACGCCGGTTGCCCAGGTGATCAATGTCGTCAGGGCGTGCAGGGCCGATGTTGATGTTGATGATGCGGCGGATGACGGCGACCAAGTCCTCGTTGTTGAGCACGCGCGTCGTCAACGGCGTATCCAGCGACAACCGTCGGTTCAGCTTGTAGCGTCCCACCCGGCCGAGATCATATCGTCTTGGCGTGAAGAAGAGGTTCTGTACAAAGCTCTTGGCATTGTCCAGTGTCGGCGGGTCGCCAGGGCGCAAACGCTTATAGAATTCGAGCAAGGCGTCGTCCACACCCTTTGCGCTGTCGTCAGTCGGGTTCGCCGTCGGGTCGCGTTCGAGTGTAGACTCGATGAACGGATGATCAAGATCGGTGTCGATGTCTGCGAACAGGTCGCGAATCTCATCGTCGGTGCCGAAGCCCACGGCGCGCAATAGAATTGATGCCGGCAACTTGCGTTTTCTGTCGACCTTGACGCTGATGATGTCACGCTTGCTGGTTTCAAATTCCAGCCAGGCGCCGCGGCTGGGAATCAGCTTTGCGCCGGCAAGCTCGCGGCCTGTGCTTCGGTCTTCCTCCACCGTGAAGTAGACGCCAGGCGAACGAATTAGCTGGCTGACGACGACACGTTCACTACCATTGATAACGAAAGTCGCAGAGTCAGTCATCAACGGGAAGTCGCCCATAAAGACTTCTTGCTCGCTGATTTCGCCCGTGTCTTTGTTGATCAACTTCACCTGTACCCACAATGGCGCTGAATAGGTGATGTCGCGCTCTCGACATTCGTCGACCGGGTATTTCGGCTCGCCGAAATAGAAGTCGCCTAAATGCAACTCCAGATTCTTGTTGAAGCTCACGATCGGCGAAATTTCACTGAACAGTTCGCTCAGACCATCGGTCTTGAACCACTCGAAGCTGCGCAACTGTACTTCCGTCAGTCGCGGCAGTTCGAGAACAGTGGGGGTACGAGCGTACGATTTTCGGGCGGGTTTTACGCTCTCGCTGGTGGAGTTGGTACCGTTCAAGGAAAGACTCATGTAATGTTTACTCCTTGGACCTGAAAATAAGTCGCAACCTACCGTAAAACGGCAATAAGACACCTAGGCAGATAGATACGGTTCGGCGGATTATGCCGACGGCTGTCCATCTACTTTCGGTGTCCCGTGATTGAGTAATGACAATTAGATTTGTATTTGAGTGACTATTTCTTTTGCCCCAAAAAAAGAAATCGGTTTGTCGCTACAGTGGCACTGAATATATCCGTGCAATTCACATTGGCGTCTACCGATTCCCTCATTTTATCATTTTCAATCTAATCAATTGCGTGCCAATCAAAATGACTGAACACGCAACCTGCAATTCTATCAGACATTTCACACGGTGTCAATATTCAGAGATGAGTGTTTGATGAAGACTTTTCTCACGCTGATGTGACTACACGGTATTTCGTAATGATAGCTGTAAGGCGTTCTGATTTCCGTAAGCTTGCAGACGTATTTTCCCAATTATCCCAAAACCACATGATATTTGGGGCTAGACAAACGAATATCTATGGACTATAATGTGGGAAATTGTGGCGCGAAGTGGGGTAAATACCCTATTTTTGCCAAAATTTGAGTCAAAGGTGGGATGTTTGGAACATATGTTCTAATTTGGGATAATCTGATTCATCCTTCCCCTCCTCCGCTGGACGCAGTATCAATCAGCAGTGTCAATCGCAGTTAAAGTTGCTCTATCCATACTGATCAATTGGGGCCGGTGTCGGCAATGTTTCTGGGCGAGTACACCCATACACTAGATAACAAAGGGCGTCTGACGATTCCGGCTAAATTTCGGGATCAGTTAGCGGCCGGTCTTGTGGTGACTCGCAATCCGCTCGATCAGTGTCTGCTCTTGATGCCGATGCCGGAGTGGGTGGCGCTTTCTGAGCGTATGAAAGCGTTGCCTTTGGCGAATCGGCAGTCTGCGCAGTTGCGTAGAATTCTCTTTAGCGCTGCGGAGGATCTGAAGCCTGATAAGCAGGGGCGAATTCTTGTGAGTCCCCGTCTGCGACAGTATGCCCATATGGACGCCGAAGTGATGGTGATTGGTATGGATAACTATCTTGAACTGTGGGATCCGGGCCAGTGGGATGACCAAGTGATGAAGCAAATGGAAAACGGCGATCTGGATGACGAGTTGTTCGGGGCGCTTGGTATCTAGGCCATCCTAGTCTGGTGGCAATGTGGGATGGCAACAGTCGGTGACAGCGCACGAGGTTCCTCAGGATCCTGACCAGGCAGGACATGTGCCTGTGTTGGTTGAAGAAGTGATCGGCGGCCTGCGGATTCGGCCCGGCTCCGTGTCGATCGATTGTACGCTTGGCGGCGGTGGGCACACGGCCCATATGCTGGACGCATCGGCCCCCGACGGGCGTGTACTCGGGCTTGACGCCGACCCAGCGGCGTTGCGTCGTGTCGGCCTGCGACTTGGCCCGGCTATCCAGGACGGTCGCTTGGTGGTGGTTCAATCGTTCTTCCGGGATATTGCCAGGGTTGCCGGCGAGAACAAGTTCCAGCAAGTGGATTCCATTCTGTTTGATTTGGGCGTCAGCAGTTTCCAGCTTGAGACGTCGGAGCGTGGCTTTTCCCTGATGCAAGCGGGGCCGCTCGACATGCGTTTCGACCCGCAGCAAGGCGAAAGCGCAGCCGAAATCGTGAATGAGTGGGAGGAAGCGGAGATCGCCGACGTGATCTATCGCTATGGTGAGGAGCGTCAAAGTCGTCGGATTGCCAAGGCGATTGTCCATCATCGGCCGATTACTTCGACGGATCATTTGGCCCACGTGGTCGAGCGGGCAATGGGAGGTCGCAAAGGGAGCCGAATTCATCCGGCGACACGCACTTTCCAGGCCCTGCGCATTGCGGTCAATGCTGAGTTGGCGCAACTGGAATCGGCTTTGCCTCAGTGTCTGGACCTCTTGCAGCCGGGCGGCCGATTAGCCGTCATTAGTTTTCATAGCTTGGAAGATAGGATTGTTAAGCGGTGGATGTTGGGCGAGGCGAGTGATTTTGTGCGTGAGCCGATGCATCCCTTCGGCGGTTATGATCGGACGCCGACGCTGCGATTGATCACGCGTAAACCGTTGACCGCAACACCGGAAGAAATTATCTCCAACCCGAGGAGCCGTTCGGCCAAATTGCGCATCGCCGAACGGGTTTGATGGCAAGGAAGGAATCAGAGGTTAGCATGTTTCGACGAGATACCGCCACATCAGCGCCCGCATCAACGCTGTCTAACCCATCGGTCCTGGCCGCCGCCGAGGTAGTGGAATCTTGGCATTCACCATCCGCAACGGGCTGGTATGATGCAGCCAAGCAATCCCTAGCATTGCCGACCACGGCACGGGGATTTGGCCTCTTCTTTTCGGTGCTGCTGCTAATTGTAGCCGCCACATTTATGCAGGTGTTGCTTGCCGCACAGATTCTGACAGCGGAGATGCGCGTGGCTGAGCTGCAGGCCACGTTGGATACGATTGACCAGCAGAACGCCGAGGTCGCATATGAGATCGCAATGGTGAGCCAGTTGGACAGCATTGCCGGTCGCGCCCGTTCCGCAGGCTTTGCGCCAATCGCTGAGCCGACCTATGTAGAGAGGTCGGCCGAGGCACTTGATGCATCGACTGCGATGGCGCCGCAGCCATTCTACGCGCAGTTGCCGCAGTCGGCGGTTCAGGTTTCCATCGCTTCGAGTGGAGGGTGGGTGGAGCGCACCAAGAGAACACTCGTTCAGAATGTGACGAACGTCCGGGATTGGGTTGTGGCGGGCGCCGATGACAACTGAGCCAAACGAACTTCCACGCAAGGCGCCACCTGAAGTGCAGCCGGAACCAAACCAGGCCAAAACTCTGAAGATTGAGTTTTGGCGCTTCGTGCTTATTGCCGCAGCATTTACGCTATTGGCGCTGCTTGTACTCTCTCGCCTGGCGAGCTACCAACTTGTCGGCCAAGCAGATAGTGTCTGGGTAGATTCCCTGCCGGATGTAAACGTGCCACGCGGAACCATCGTTGATCGGGACGGAGAACTCCTTGCCATTGACCGCTTCCTTGTCGATATCTCCGCAACACCATCGCAGTTGGATGCAGAGGGGCGGGTTGAAGTCGCCAATGATTTGGCAGCGATCGCCGGCCTCGATCCGATAGCCGTGCAGGCGGAGTTAGCTGCGGCGGCTGACGGACAGTATGCATTGTTGGCAAAGGGATTGGATCTGGAGGTTGGACGACAGATCGAAGAACTCAAAGAGGCGCTCGAGGCGGCGGAGAAGATCGGTCCGATCCACAGCGTTCATGTCCACTATGTTCCACACCGCTACTATCCACAGGGCGATCTGGCCTGTCATGTGATCGGTATAGTCGGCATCGATAATCTGGATGAAGCCAAACGCAAAGGGTATTACGGGACGGAAGGCTACTACAATAGCTTTCTCTGGCGCGATGGCGCCGATTTGCCCGGGCGGTCGTTTGAGTCGGTAGCCGATCTTTCTCCAGCGGTCGAGCGTTTTCTGCCGTCATTGGCCGGCAGTGACATTGTCCTCACAATCGATCGTACGATTCAGTGGATTGCCGAAGATGAGCTGAAGAAGGCGCTCGCCAAATACAAAGCAGAGAGCGGAACGATCATCATCATGGAACCCGACACCGGCGCCATCTTGGCGTTGGCCAATGCCCCGGGCTTCAATCCGAACAACTACGCCGAGGATGCCAGTTATTTCACGAATCCGGCTGTGAGTGCTCAGTATGAGCCGGGTTCGATCTACAAGATCATTACCATGGGTGCGGCGCTTGACTCAGGACTGATTGAGCCGACGACGATCTTCACGGATACAGGGCTAATCTCGTTGGGTGAACGGGGCTTTTTCAACAGCGATCGTAGGGCCTATGGACGGGTGTCGGCATCTGAAGCGCTTGCGCGCTCGCTGAATGTCGTTACGGTGCAGATTGCAGCAGAGTTGGGCGAGGAGACATTCTATCGCTACATTCGCCGCTTCGGTTTCGGAGATCCGACGGAGGTTGATCTCTCGGGCGAAGTGTCCGGTGCGGTCAAATGGCCGAATACGCTCGACTGGAGTCTGTCGGATCTTGGGGCAAATAGCTTCGGTCAGGGCTTGGCGGTGACGCCTTTGCAGATGGTCAGTGCGGCGGCCTCAATCGCCAACGGCGGCAAGTTGATGCGCCCCTATGTTGTGCAGGCCCGCACGCGGGACGACGATCTGCTCTACACCGAGCCGACGGTTGTGCATCGGACCATATCAGAATCGGCTGCACGGGATCTGACCGAAATGATGGTCAATGTAGTGGAGACGGGTGCGCCGGCCGCCCGGGTTGAGGGCTATCGAATTGCAGGCAAAACGGGCACTGCTCAGATTCCAACCAAGGAAGGATACACGGAAGATGAGACCATCGTCAGCTTTGTTGGTTTTGCTCCTGCTGACGATCCGCAATTTGTCATGTTGATCAAACTTGACCGCCCCGATCCGAATATTAGCCAATGGGCTTCGTACACGGCTGCGCCGGCCTTTGCCCAGACTGCGGCACGGCTGCTTGATCATATGAATGTGCCGTCTGACCAGCTTCGTCTGGCCAGCGCAGGCGCGGACGTGAATGCAGAGATGGAGTGACCGGTGGGCGTCGTCGTTCCGATAAGGGTCACCCAGCATACGTTGTGGCAGGCGCTCACCGGTGAGTTGCCGCCTTTGGCATTGCCGCCCCTGCCGATCCGGCGGGCCACGCTAGACAGCCGAGATGTGTTGCCCGGCGATCTGTTTACAGCCTTGGTCGGTGAGAATACGGATGGGCACAACTATCTCGAAAGCGTACTGGCTTCAGGCGCCCGGGCCATCATTTGCGAGGAACGTGGCCTGGAGATTGCAGTTGCGCAAGGCGCAGCAATAGTTGACTGTCGCGCAGGCCGTTGGGAGCATCAGCCGGTATTTCCTGTTAGTGCCGCGCAATCCAAGCCGCTGGTCTACATCGTAGATGATACGATCGATGGCCTTCAGCGAATCGGCGGCTTTCAGCGGATCCATCGATGTCGACCGGATTTACATGTCGTCGGCATTACCGGTAGCGTCGGCAAAACCACTACCAAGGAGGTTGCGGCTTCGGTGCTCCGTCAACGGTATGATGTCTACCATTCGCCTGGAAACCTCAACAGCGATCAGGGATTGCCTCTGGCGCTAATGGGCCTCGGACATGAGCATGAATGTACGGTCCTGGAAATGGGGATGACCTATCTGGGCGAGATCCATCGGCTGAGCCAATTGGCCCGCCCACAGGTCGGTGTCATCACCAATGTGGCGCCGGTGCATCTGAGTCGGCTCGGTACGATTGAGCGCATTCAAGAAGCGAAGGCGGAGCTTGTCAGGGCATTGCCCTCGGCTGAAGCGGGCGGCACGGCCGTTCTCAACTGGGACGACCCGCTGGTCCGAGAGATGGCGAACTGGACTGAGGCACGCATCTTTCGTTACGGCCTGACGTCAGAGGCCGATCTATGGGCGGATCAGATTGAAAGCGCGGGCATGGATGGCATCCACTTTCGTTTTCATTATCAGCCACAGAGCGGTGCGCAGGTCGAAACGCTGCATGTGCGAGTGCCCCTTCTGGGGCGACATAGCGTACACACGGCGTTGCGCGCCGCTAGTGTCGGATTGGTAGAGGGCTTGAGCTGGGAGGAGATCGTCGCCGGTCTCCAGGATGTACCCAGCCAACTGCGTCTGGTGGTGATTCCCGGCATCAACGAGTGCACGATCATCGACGACACCTACAATGCCAGCCCGACGAGCACCATCGCTGCGCTGAACCTGCTGGCCGATCTTGCGCCCGGCAGCGCCGGGCGCAGTGTGGCCGTCCTGGGTGACATGCGGGAACTGGGTGATATGACGGATGATGGTCACAAAATGGTTGGGCGTCGGGCCGCCGGCGTGGTCGACCTGTTGGTAACTGTCGGCGAGTTGGGGCGCTCCATTGCCGATGAGGCGATGGTGGCCGGTCTCAGTCACGAGAAGCTCGAAGTGATGTCCAATGCCGAGGATGCGATTGCCTTGCTGAGCGTCGAGCTACAGCCGGATGACATGGTATTGGTCAAAGGCAGCAGGGCTGTCGGTATGGAGCGGATTGTGGCTGCACTTGCCGTCAATGACCAGATTGAGTCTTCATCAGGCCAACAACAATAGCGCATTCTTACACGCAATCGGTTCTGCGTGCATCACTAAGGTGAGGACACCTGTTTCATGCCATACGCGCTGACGTTGGGCACTGTCAGTTTTTTTATCGCCGTCATCTGGGGCAAGCCACTGATCGCTCTGTTGAAGCGGTATGGAATCGGCAAGCAGATTCGGATTGAGCAACCTGATCGGCATCAGGTCAAGACGGGCACGCCGACCATGGGCGGCGTGCTGATTGTTGTTCCGGTTCTGCTGATCACCGGAGTGTTGAACGTCGCTGATCTGTGGGGTCTCAACGCTATCGGGCAGAGTACGTTGATTCTATTCTTCTGCCTGGCATCGTATGCGCTCCTCGGGGCAATCGATGACTGGCAGGGAATCAAAGGTGTCCGAGGTAGAGGCGAGGGCATGAGTGCTCGCATGAAGAGCACTTTTCAAGTGATCTTCGCCACATTGATCGGACTTGTTCTCTACTTCGGGCCTCCGAACTGGGACTACGTCGGCGTACCCGGCGTCGCCGACTTCTTTCGCATCGGTCCGCTGATCATTCCGGTTACGATCTTTATTCTGGTGGGCGTTAGCAATGCGGTCAATCTGACCGATGGAGTCGACAGCTTGGCCGGCAGCGTCAGCAGCATTGCGTTTGCCTGCTATGGTTTGATTGCCTTTCTTCAGAATCAGATCTACCTGGCGGCCTTTTGCTACACGCTGGTGGGCGCATTGCTGGCCTTTCTCTGGTATAACGCCCATCCCGCTCAGCTATTTATGGGCGATACAGGCAGCCTGGCGCTGGGAGCAACGCTCGGCCTTGTAGCCATCATGACAGGGCAGTGGCTCTTGCTGCCGATCGTGGGCTTCGTCTTCGTTGCCGAAGCCTTGAGCGTCATGATCCAGGTCAGCTATTTCAAGATGACCCGGCGCCTATATGGCGAGGGGCGGCGAGTCTTTCGAATGACGCCGCTTCATCATCATTTTGAACTGATGGGCTGGAGCGAGATGCAGGTGAAGGAACGCTTCTGGTTGATCAGCGTGTTGAGCGGCATGTTGGGTGTGGCATTGGCGCTGTTGTAGTTTGAGAATTGGCTCTGCCAAGGAGTGACCCGGTGAACTGGTTTGACTTCGCAGGTAAACAGGTCGTGATATTGGGGTTAGCCCGCCAAGGGCTGGCCTTGGCGCGCTACTTCGCACGAAACGGCGCCGACGTTGTTGTTAGCGACGCCGCGTCGGCGGAACAGTTACAGCCGGAGATCGAGGCGCTAAAGGATCTGCCGGTCAAACTGGTTCTGGGCGGCCATCCACTGTCGTTGTTGGATGAGGCTGACCTGCTCTGCCTTAGCGGTGGTGTGCCGCCTCAACTGGAGATCGTTCAGACGGCTATTGCCCGAGGCATCCGACTGAGCAATGACAGCCTACTGACGATGCAGCTTTGCCGGCTACACGGGTTGGGTCCGATCATTGCTGTCACAGGCAGCAGCGGCAAGACGACAACGACCATGCTTGTCGGCGAAATGCTGGCTGCCGGCGGGAAAACGCGTGCATGTCGGCGGAAACATCGGAATTCCGCTGATCGACAGACTACGCACGATTGGGGCTGAAGAACCGATAGTACTCGAACTGAGCAGCTTCCAACTGGAACTGTTCGATCCTGAGATTGCTTATGGGCCTTTTGATGGCATCGGACCCGACATCGCCGCAATACTCAACATCACGCCCAACCATCTGGATCGCCATGGGACCATGGCCGTCTACGGGGCTGCCAAGTTAAATCTTCTGCTCAACCTGCCGCCTGAAGCAGCCGTCGTGCTGAATGCTGACGACGCCGTGACCGCTGAACTGCTCGAGGCCTCGAGCAGTGCACAATCGTCTCAGCGGGTGGATGAAGCGGTTGCTGCAAATAGCGCGTTGCCGGAACAGTGGGGCTTGAGCGAGTTGTTGTCGGAGGTCAGACAAGAATTGACGGCCCGCAACGCAAAAGTTGTGCCTTTTTCCTGCCGGGTCGATCAGCCCGCCGGCGCGTGCTGCCAAGACGACAAACTGGTCAGTGAGCGTGATGAGATCTGTTCCCGGGGCGATGTCAAGCTTAGAGGCGATCACAATGTGAGCAACCTGCTCGCTGCTGCGGCCATCAGTCGGGCCGCCGGCGCTTCGATGGAAGGGATACGCAGTGTAGCGACTAGCTTTTCCGGCGTGTCGCACCGCCTGGAAGTCGTGGGCATTTCCGGAGGCGTCACGTGGGTCAATGATAGTATCGCAACCTCGCCTGAGCGCGCGGTTGCCGCCCTGCGGAGCTTTGATTCTGAGTTGTCAACCCTCATCTTGCTTGCAGGCGGCAAGGACAAGGATCTGCCCTGGACGACCTTTGCAGACGAGACCATCGCACGGGTTACCATGTTGGTCGGCTTCGGCGATGCCGGCCCAATGATCGTCAATGCCGTACAGGAGCGAGCCGAGGCTACCAATCGCAAGGCCCCAAGTTGCGGCCTCGTTCAGCGATCTGGATGAGGCAGTGGATCTGGCGGCGCGGGTTGCCCAACCAAACAGCATTGTTCTGCTTTCGCCGGGCGGCACCAGCTATGATGCGTACCGAGATTTTGAAGAACGGGGTGAACACTTTCGGCAGCTTGTACGCGAACGAAACAATCGCACTGCGGACAACAGCGTGGCAAAGGGCACGCCGTCAAGGCGTAAGCCTGACGCTAAGCTGAGCGGTCGCCGGCCACAGTCGTCGTTATTTCCCGAAAGCAGCTGGTAAGAGAAAATGGCAGCGACCAAGACAACGACACAGCCATCCGGGTCGAAATCCAAAACAACAAAGAATCAGGCATCCAAGGCCGGCACGAATACGCGGCGCAATGGCAGCTACGACTGGGGCCTGCTTGCCGTCGTCATGGTATTGTTGTCCTTTGGGCTGATCATGGTTTTCAGTTCAAGCTATGCCCGTGGACTGGCCGGTTATGACGATCCATTCTACTATATTGAGGCCCAGGTAAAGTGGACGGTTGTGGGGTTGGTGGCGTTGATCCTGGCGGCCCGAATCAACTATTCGCTCTGGGAACAATTCAGCATACCCTTGATGGGATTGGCGCTGATCATGTTGTTGGCCGTTATCCCGATTGGCAGCGAGACTTTCGGCGCCAATCGCAGCTATTTCAGCGGCAGTGTTCAACCCAGTGAACCCGCCAAAATCGTGATTATCATCTATGTCAGCGCCTGGCTTGCCAGTAAGGGATCCTTGATCCAAAATGTCCGTGTCGGGCTGGTTCCCTTCAGCGTGCTGATGGGCATCGTCACCGTGTTGATTGTCACTCAGCCGGATATCAGCACGGCGATCCTGATCGTGTCTACAGCCTCGATCATGTTCTTCATTGCCGGGGCCAAGCTAAGGCAGCTACTGATCATTGGCATTGGGATTGCCGCCACGTTTGCCCTTGTGATTCACTACAGCAGCTATGCGAGTGCCAGGGTCGCCAGATACTGGGATGGACTACAGAATCCACTGGAGAGCGCCGAGTGGCAGGCTGTCCAGAGTGTGCAAGCCATCATCAACGGAGGCCCTTTTGGCGTTGGACCGGGCAACAGTGTGGCCAAGCTGCCCGGATATCTGCCGGTCAGTTGGAGCGACAACATTTTCGCCATCATTGGTGAGGAACTGGGACTGCTGGGTGCATTGCTGGTCATTCTGCTCTTTGCGCTGTTCGCCTATCGTGGCTTGCGGATTGCTCTGATGTCGCGGGATAGTTTTGGCACATTGCTCGCCACGGGCATCACCTCGCTGGTGGTGTTGCAGGCGCTACTGAACACGGCGGTTGTTGTCGCCGTGGCGCCTGCTACCGGCGTGACGCTGCCCTTCATCAGCTATGGCGGCAGTTCGCTGGTCACTGTGCTTGGGGCGGTCGGTATTCTGCTCAGCATCAGTCGGTATAGCAACCAGACCGCCGGCGTTGGCGGTGGATCAGGAAGCATGGCCTATGCGCGTTTTAATTTCGGGTGGCGGGACGGGGGGGCACGTGTATCCCGCGCTGGCCGTCGCGGCAAAACTAAATCAAGCGGGAGCAAGGCAACTCGAGGTAAATCAACTCCGGGAAAATCAAGCAGGGGATCAGTTGGAACAAACTCGACGAGCCGGCGCAAACCAGTCTCAGGCACAAGGCGAAAGCCGGCCGGCCGTCAGCGACGGACAGGCACACGCCGGGGCGGCTCGGGCCGAACATGATTCAACCGAAGCCGGCCGGCCCGAGGTGGAAGTGCTCTGGGTTGGAAGCGTCGGCGGCATGGAGCAAGCGCTGGTGGCCCAGGCAGGAATTGCCTACCAGGGCATTCGCACCGGACAGATCCGTGGGATCAACCCGCTGAAGGCGCTCACCAATGTCGGGCGGATGGCCAAAGGCGTTCAGGAGAGCCTCAGTATCCTGCGTTCTTTCGCACCGGATGTCTGCCTCGTGACCGGCGGTTATGTCTGTGCACCGGTGGCGCTGGCCTGTCGTATGCGCGGCGTTCCGGTGATGATCTACCTGCCGGACATGTCGCCCGGCGCCAGCATTCGGTCGCTGAGTCGGTTGGCCGAACGTGTAGCCGTCAGCTTTCCGGAGGTAGCGGTCTTTTTCGGCGGCGAGGCGCCTGAAGGCAAGGCCGTGGTGACGGGATATCCTGTTCGTCAAGAACTGGTGGAGGCTGCACGAGATCGGGTCGCCAGCCGCCGACGCCTGGCCCAACGATTGGGACGATCGCTGGATAGCGGACCGGGGGACCGGAACGACGGTGGGGATGCATCAAAGGATGAGCCAAAACTGGTGTTGATCTGGGGAGGCAGCCAGGGATCTCGTACCATCAACGAGTCTGTGTGGAAGTCGTTGCCTGCGCTTCTGCCCCATGCCCATATCGTGCATGTGGTGGGCGAACGAGATTGGCCGCTCTATGGAGAAGAGGCGAAAGCAAACCCGATTCATGCGTATGCAGAACGGTATCACCCGGTGGCCTATTTGCATGAGGCCATGCCGCTGGCGCTGGCGGCAGCAGATATCACTGTGGCGCGTGCCGGAGCAAGCAGCCTAGGGGAGTTTCCGGTGGCCCATCTACCGTCGATTCTTGTGCCGTTGCCCTTTGCCGGCGTGGGTCAGCAGGCAAATGCAGATCTTTTGGCTGGACACGGCGCCGCCATTGTGATAGAGGATGAGGATCTGTCCGAAGAGTTGGCGCCACAATTACTGGCGCTATTGGCAGACGACGCCAGAAGACTGCAAATGCAAGAGGCGGCCGCGGCCTTGGCCAACCCGGATGCCGCATTGGAAATTGCTCAGGCAATGGTCGATTTGCAGAAGTAGCTGAGTCCGCTGCAAAAATGGAAATTTGCCACAGATAGCGAAAAAGGCTTTTTGTACTGGACTCACAGATTCCCACAGATGGAAAGTGGATGGGCCCCAGAGATCGAACAATCGCCAAGAAGTCGAAGGCAACAGCGAAAAGAAGTCGCCTAACATGGAACAGACCATCAACGTTGATCAATTGCAGGTAGCCATCGCCTTTCTTCTCTACCTATTTGTCTTTGGCTGGATCGGCTGGCGCCGCGGGATGAACCGCGAGCTGCTCGTTTTCGGCACCTCCCTTGTAACATTGATCATTGTACGGATGCGGGGCGATACGTTGGTCGCGATCGGAAACCTTGCCTGGAGCCTGTTCAACATGATCCTGTCCGGCGGGCTGACTGGTGGCGGTGATGCGACGGATAGTTCGACCACCGAATTGATTACGCAATGCAGCGACACAGTGACGACATGCAATGCGCCTGGCTATCTTTTTCTGTTCTGGGTATCTTTCGTAATCCTCGCCTATCTATTTGGCACGATTTATGTTAAAAATAGTCCATCAAATGGTTGGGCTGTATTGATCGGTATCGCCAACGGTTTTCTCTATGCATCGGTCGTCCTACCCCGGCTGCTTGCACTGATCAACCCGGATGCGGTGAACCTTGATGAGCCGATCATCCTTGAAGCGTTCTTCGGACTGGTGCGCACGGCGTGGACGTCCATCACCGGGGTGATCGGCAACATTTGGGATGCGATGGGATCGCTACAGCCCTATGTACTGCTGTTGTTCCTGATCGTGTTGGTTGTCGGTGCGGCAAGCACGCTTCGCACCAAGGGCAATGAATCAGGGTAGACAACGAATTCTATCGGCAGGCACATCCTGAGCAGGCCACAAATGGACGAGACGGTAGAGTATGGGTCCAGTTGAAGGGTTCTATCTTACAATAGCCGGCATTGTTCTGCTGATCGGATTGGGTCGTGGCTATAAAAAGGAGCTGGGCAACACCCTGGTCTTCATCGGGGCTGTGCTTATCTTCGCCGCATTGTACGAAGTGGCATGGGAACAGATGGTGTCGGTCGCCGGGGTCATCCTGTCCGATGAGAGTCTGGATATTTTCCTGAGCGCTACACTCTCGATCATCTTCGTGTCCATTGTCTTTGCCAGCTACTCGGGACGAACGCTTGATTTTCAGGGCAAGCCCGCCCCTGCGCCCGGTGGTTTTCTCATTACTCTGGCCGTCGCTTCCGTCAACGGCTACCTGGTCGCAGGCACGCTTTGGTTCTTGCAGGCGATCTTTAACTATCCGACGCGGTTGATCTTCGAATGGTTCATCCCGCGGATGCCCGAATGTCAGGAGGTGGCATTGGCGGCCAATAATCTGGCTGCATCGACCGCCTGTGTTCAAGAGTTTATTGCCAGCGGTCAGGCGCTGATGTGGCCGCCCGTCCTGTTTCCGAGTGCGATCTTCTGGGCTATTCCGTTGGCAATCATGATCATTTTGAAAGTGCGTGGCTAGGTGATGTCACAGGGAAGAGATCTCAACAAAAAGAACAGCAGTAGTTGGCAAGACCGGCTGACCAAGGGCGATGCCGACCTGCGTGTTCACCTGGTAGGCATTGGTGGGGCCGGGCTGAGCGCAATTGCCACGGTCCTGTTGGAAATGGGTATTTCCGTGAGCGGCAGCGACCGACAAGCCAATGCCAGTACCGATCATCTGGCCGAGGCAGGAGCGACGATCCATCTCCAGCAAGTCGCCCAGAACCTAACCGCCGAAAACGGTTCAACGCCGGATGTTGTGCTACTTAGTAGTGCCATTGATGCTGAGAATGAGGAATGGCAAGCTGCTGAGTTGATGGGGCTGCCTGTGGTCAAACGCAGCGAGTTCTTGCCCGTATTGCTGGCCGAACGAGAGCTGTTGGCTGTTGCAGGCACACACGGCAAGAGCACAACTACCGCAATGATTGTCAAGATCTTGCGTGACGCCGGAATCGATGCAGGGTATATCATCGGCACACGCCTACCGGGGTTCGGCAACGCAGCAGCCGGAACTGCGCCCTACTTCGTCATTGAAGCCGACGAATATGACCACATGTTCTTGGGGCTGCGACCCAAGGTGGCGGTACTCACGAATGTTGAATGGGATCATCCGGACTGCTATCCGACGCCTGCCAGCTTCCGACGGGCGTTCATGCAATTTGCTGATCTCGTTGATCGACAGGGAATGATCGTCTCTTGTGCTGATGATGCCGGCGCCGAACAGGTACGGACATATCATGCCACCCGCGGTGCGAAATGGATCACCTATGGTGCAGAGAAGATCGCTGATCTGCGGGCCGATGCGGTGACTGTGCGTGCCGACGGCGGCGTCTGTGCCAACCTGATCTGGTGGAACGCCCCCCTGGGACGCCTTGAGTTGCAGGCGCCCGGTTTGCACAACATTCAAAATGCCATGGCGGCCCTGCTCGTGGCCGGATGGTGCGATGTGTCCATGGATGAGGCTCGCCAGAGTCTGGCGACATTTCAGGGCACAGCCCGGCGTTTCGAATACCAAGGGCCGGCGTCGTGGTGTCACCGTCATTGATGACTATGCCCATCATCCGACTGAGGTTGAGGCGACGCTGTCCGCCGCCCGAGGATCCTATCCTGACGCACGCATCTGGGCTGTCTTTCAGCCGCATACGTTCAGCCGCACCCAGCGTATGCTCTATCGGATGGGTGATAGCTTCCAAGATGCCGATCGGGTAATCGTGACCGACATTTTTGCTGCCCGCGAGATCGATGACGGCAGTGTCAGCGCCAATGAACTTGTGGCGGCCAGTGACCATCCAGCGATCTGCCATGTGTCCGGCCTGGAAGCTGCGAGCGACTATCTTGCGGAACGCGTGAGCGATGGCGATGTAGTCATTACATTGGGCGCAGGCGATGGGTACAAGATTGGCGAAATGCTGCTTGAGCAACTGGATGACGAATGACTGTGGCCGACTTCACTGAACTGTCGGCTCTTGGGATTGAGCTTCGCCAGGGCGTCTCGCTGGCGCCGCTGACAACGATGAAGATCGGCGGTGATGCAGAATATTTTGCCGTCGCCGCCGAGAGCGAGCAACTGATCACCATAGGACGTTGGGCGCAAGCGTCTCGGGTTCCCTATTTTGTCCTTGGCGGCGGCAGCAACATGTTGATCAGCGATAGCGGGATAGAGGGTCTGGTCATCTACAATCGCAGCCGTACTGTACGGCTAATCAAGATTGGTGGTGGCCGGCCGGGCGTCGACGAGCCCGATACGCTAGAGTTCGATACGCATGAGCACTTGATTGGAGAAGAGGATACTGAAGAGCGGCCGACCGTCTACGCCGAAAGCGGTGCGGCAATGGCCGGTGTTGCACGGATGTGTGTTCGTGCAGAGATGGCCGGACTGGAGTGGGCGGTGAGTGTGCCGGGCACAATTGGTGGAGCCGTGGTCGGCAACGCAGGTGCTCACGGGGGTGAGATCAAGGATAATCTGGTTGTTGTCCGGATATTGGAGACAGATGGGCGGCTTGTGGAACGATCTGCCGCAGAACTGGGATATGCCTATCGCAACAGCGTTCTGAAACAGAACCGACCGCTGAAGGCCGCCACATTTCCGATCGTGGTGTCCGCCACATTTGCTCTGACATTCGATGACCCGATCATGCTGAAGCAGCGAGCCGACCAATATCTTGCCCATCGGCGAAGCACACAGCCGGTCGAGCCAAGCCTCGGAAGCACCTTTAAGAATCCGCCCGGCGATCATGCCGGACGGCTGATCGAGGCGGCAGGTTTGAAGGGCAAGAGAATCGGCGGCGTTGAAGTAAGTCGTACCCATGCCAACTTCTTCATCAATCCCGGCGGCGTTGGCACTGCGACTGCGGCAGACATGGTGGCGCTGATCGCATATGTGCAGGATGCGGTTGAAGGACGGTTTGGGGTGCGTCTTCAGCCTGAGGTTCAATTGGCTGGTGAATGGTAGGCGAAATCGGGCTGACTCGAACGCAAAAAACAAGCGCATAAAAACAATCGTAACGGGGACGAAAAGCACCCGCCAATCTGAAATAGTCATTGAAATGTCATAGGTGTATTGTCATAGGTACAAAGTGAGATATGAGCCAGACCGAGACCCTTCGGGTCGGCGTCGTCTTTGGCGGCCGTAGCGGCGAGCATGAAGTCTCGCTCAATAGCGCAGGGAATGTGATGGAGGCATTGCGTCAGGCCGGGCATCACGTGATACCGATTGGTGTGAGCACCCAGGGCCGGTGGCTGACCCACGGTGACCCGATTGCCCTGTTGGCTTCCGGCGATACCGATCGTCCGGTATCACAGCCTCTCAACGGTGAGGCCGATCTGGGGCAGCCGCAGGCCGATGATAGATGGGGCCTCTTGCCTCACGTGGACGAGCTCGAACCCTTGTCCGCAATCGATGTCATTTTCCCGGTGCTGCATGGACCGTACGGCGAAGACGGCACTATCCAGGGCATGTTGGAGATGGCGAATCTGCCCTATGTCGGCTGTGGCGTACTCGCCAGCGCTCTGGGGATGGACAAAGCAGTCTCCAAGGTGATTTTCGAGCAGCTTGGCCTGCGCCAGGCAGCCTACATGGTGGCGAAACGGCAACGATGGCAGGCCGATCCGGAATCGGTTGTCGCCGACATTGAATCGTCACTTGACTACCCGGTCTTTGTCAAGCCGGCCAACATGGGCAGCAGCGTGGGCATCAGTAAGGCCGAAACCTGCGACGAGTTGGTTGAAGCCGTCGGACTAGCCTGTCGCTATGATCGAAAGATTGTGATCGAAGCGGCGGTTCCCAACGCTCGCGAGATCGAAGTGAGCGTATTAGGCAATGATGAGCCTGTGGCCAGTATGCCTGGCGAGATCGTGCCGGGCAATGAGTTTTACGACTATGCCGCCAAATATCTGGACGATAACAGCCGGTTGTTGATTCCGGCTCCGCTCTCGGATGAACAGTTGGTCGATATCCAGTCAATGGCAATTCGGGCATTTCAAGCCATCGATGGAGAAGGTCTGGCCCGTGTCGATTTCCTGCTTGATGACTTGGGCGGTGAGTTGTACCTCAACGAGATCAATACAATGCCCGGTTTCACACGTATTAGCATGTATCCCAAGCTTTGGGAGGCCAGCGGCCTTAGCTATCCGCAACTTGTCGATCGCCTGCTCCGCCTCGCGCTGGAGCGTCACCAGGATCGCCAGCGCAACAGCACGTCCGCTGGGTAGAAAACAGACACTTAGTCCATGGCAAGCAAGACGAGCTCCAAGCGCACTGCGCAACGCAAAGCCGGCCCGTACAGAAAGGCCCCTCATCAGAGGCGGTCTCTGCGGCGACGTCGCGGCTTTCAGTCAAACTTGCCCCAACTGATGACCGAGGAACTGGGCAAGCTGAAAATGCCCCGCCTGGAGATGCCAAAGCTGACGTGGCTCACGTGGAGTGGTCGACACTGGAGCAAGTTTGTCAGCATGATGCTGATGGCGCTGGTCCTGGCAGGTGTGCTTTGGATAAACATGGACTATCGTTGGTTTGTCTATGCGGATACTGTTGAATTTGAGAATCTCTCCTACCTCACGGCTGAAGAACTCTATACAGCCACCGAGTTGGAGGGCTTGAGCATATTCTGGGTATTGCCTGAGCAAGTGAGTGAATATCTCTTGGCTCATCCCTACGTGGCCAATGTGGGCATCCGAGTTCGTCTGCCCGATCGGATCACCATTGATGTTGACGAAGAGCAGCCAGCCGCGGTCTGGATGACCGGCGCCGGTCCCATGTGGGTGTTGTCAGACGGTTCTGCGTTGGAGATCCGTACAGAGCCTGGCCAGCCGATTGAAGCGCAGTTACTGGATGAGGACGGGCGTCTGCTGCCGACCATTGTCGACACTCAGATGGCGGCAGTCTCAGTACGATCCAAGCATTTGGCGATGGATCGTGATGTGCTCGAGAGTGCGCTGGTATTGATGGAAGAGATGCCTGAATTGGAACGTGTTCGGTACAACAAGGGCATCGGCTTGAATTTTGCGCTGCCCGATACAGATTACTGGATCTACTGGGGTGATGGGCAGGACCTGGAAAGCAAATTGGAAAATTTGACACTCACAGGCCAACTGCTGGATTCCGGTGAGCTCTCTGGCCAGATTGTGGACGTTCGATTTCGTGGGCATCCCATTGTTCGATAGGGTCGTTTCTCAAGACAATTTCAACAAGACGAGGTTTCTTGTGCGAGAGGTCATCTCAGCCATTGATATTGGCACTACCAAAATCTGTGTACTGACTGCCGAAGTCATCCATGATCGGCTGGGCAATCTTGCACTCAATATTCTTGGTGAAGGACAAGCGCCAAGCCGTGGTATCAGACGCGGTGTTGTCGTCAATGTGCCGGAGGTGACTGCGGCGGTGGGCGAGGCTGTGGAGCAATGTGAGCGCGATACCGGCCATGAGGTGCTCAGCGCCTATGTCGGCATAGCCGGCAGCCATATCCAGACGTTCAACAGCCGTGGCGTCAGTCCGATTGATCGGGCGGTTGGCGTGACCAACGCCGATATGCAGCGGGCGCTCGATGCGGCCCGTGCGGTTGCATTGCCCGAAAACCAGGAAGTTATCCATACGATTGCCCGGACCTGGAGTGTGGATGAGCACGGCGATGTTCAAAACCCGGTCGGCATGACCGGTGTCCGTCTGGAAGTTGACGCTCACATCATCACCGGCAGCACGACTGCCGTCGGGAATCTGGTCCAATGTGTGGTTTCTCACGGCATCGACATTGACGAGTTGGTGCTGGAACCGCTGGCCAGTAACGAGGCGGTCTTGAAGCCGGAAGAGCGACGGATGGGTGTTGCCGTTGTCGACATGGGCGGCGGTACCACCGATATCGCCGTTTTCATTGATGGCCGCTTGGCCTTCACCGAGATTCTCGACATGGGCGGCAATCACTTCACGCATGATCTGGCGGTTGGCCTGCGTGCCCCGTTTGAGACTGCCGAGGATCTCAAGCTGCGCTACGGGCAGGTCGTACCGAGCCGAGTGGCCGAAGACGAGAAGGTGTGGGCCACGGTCTTCGGCCAAAAGGCGGAGCGCAACTTCAGTCGTCGTTTCATCAGTGAAGTGTTGGAAGCGCGGGCCATTGATATGTTCGAAATCATCGGCGACACGTTGTCGACCAATGACTATCTGGATCGTCTGCCCGCAGGCGTTGTGATGACCGGTGGATCGAGCCAGCTGGTCGGCCTGGTCGAACTTGGACGTGGCACGATGTCAATGCCAGCTCGGGTTGGGCGCCCTTCCAGCGATCTAATACCGGTTACTGGCCTCAGCCGCAAATTGGAATCGCCCGCCTACGCAACCAGCGTCGGGCTGATGATTTGGGGGCTTCACGAAGATGCCAGAGCCGTTCACATACGATTTGACGCCGAACAGACCGGAGAAGCCGGACCTGACTGGACAAAGCAGGCGGCACGCTGGCTGCGCAACCTGCTGCCAGGCTAAAAAACGCTATCAACTGCATTCAAATATATGTCATATCTATCGTTGTTTGACGCACCCCTCAGTACCAAAAGGAGCCGCACATGACCCGCAAGAACACGCAGCCGCAATACGTTGAAAACTACGCCCGCATCAAAGTGGTCGGCGTAGGTGGAGGCGGACAGAATGCCGTCAATCGTATGATCGAGGAAGGTATCCAAGGCGTTGAATTTATTGCCGTCAATACGGATGCCCAGGCGTTGATGCTTTCCAACGCACCACAACGCATTCGAATTGGCGAAAAGCTAACGAAAGGACTCGGCTCCGGCGGCAATCCGGAGATCGGCCAACGCGCAGCTGAAGAGAGCAAAGAAGATATCATGGAGATGGTCTCCGGGTCGGACATGGTCTTCGTGACCGCCGGCATGGGCGGCGGTACGGGTTCGGGCGCTGCGGCGGTCGTCGCCGACTGCGCACGCGAATCCGGTGCATTGACGATTGGCGTTGTGACGCGCCCGTTCACCTTTGAGGGCGCTCAGCGTCGTCGAGTCGCCGAGAGCGCGCTGGATATGCTCAAGAGCAATGTTGATACCCTGATCGCCATTCCCAACGATCGGCTTCTCCAAATTGTGGATCGCAAGGCCGGCATCAACCAGGCCTTCCGCATGGCGGATGATGTGTTGCGTCAAGGTATCCAGGGCATCAGTGAATTGATTACCGTTCCGGGACTCATCAACTTGGACTTTGCCGATGTACGGTCGGTGATGATTGAAGGTGGGTCTGCATTGATGGCCATCGGCCGCGGCAGTGGTGAGACGGGCGCCACGGAAGCTGCCGAGCAGGCGATTCACAGCGCATTGCTCGATGTGTCTATCGACGGCGCTCGCTCGATTCTGTTCAACATCAAGGGCGGTGAAGAACTGAGCCTGTTCGAGGTCAACGAAGCGGCGGAGATCGTGCGTGCCAATTCGCATCCTGAAGCCAATATCATCTTTGGCGCAGTGATCGATCCGGAAATGACCGATGAGGTGCACCTGACGGTCATCGCTACCGGTTTCGACAAGGTCGAGGCCCCTGACGAACTGAGCTTCACGCGGCGTGCGTTTGACGGCCAGACTCGCATCTCCGATCTGGATCGGGGTTCGTCATCATACGATCCGAGCACACGGACTTTTGAAAAGGACGATCTGGATATTCCTGCCTTCCTGCGACGACAGCAGTCAAACGGTCGATAGGTTTTTGGGTAGAAACATCCGAATAGCAGTCGAGCGGCAGTAGGGGCTTGTTGGCCCTTATTGCCGCTCGATCGTTACGCCCCAACATTACCTTACAAAATCAAACCTTAAAATTACAAACCAATCAGAAAATGATGCCCGGCAGATCCATCCGACCAGTGGTAGAACGCTTGTTTCCCCACTTGCGGGCGCGATAGATGTATGCTATACTTCATGCCCGCACCCCTATATGTAGTATGTGCTATTTCTTCGATAACAACATGTGCTGTGTTTCTTCCGTGTGATTGGGTTTGTAGACGATGCGTTGTCCACACTGTGAGTCAGATGAACATAAGGTGCTTGACACTCGTGCTGCTGGTGATGCCATTCGGCGTCGTCGGCGTTGCGAGACCTGTGGACTGCGCTTTACGACCTATGAACACATTGCCGCCGATCTTCTCGTGGTGAAGAGCGATGGTCGACGCGAGCCGTTTGATCGCCAGAAATTGCTCTCTGGGATTCAGATTGCAGCTGTGAAACGTCCAATCAGCCGCGAGGCGATAGAGAATGTGGTTGTCAAAGTCGAGGAATCTCTGCACAGTCAGGGGCGCGCCGAGATCCCCAGCGAGGCCATCGGTTCCATGGTGCTCGATCATCTGGCGGACGTCGACCAGGTCGCGTATATCCGATTTGCCAGCGTCTATTTAGACTTCGGTGACCTGACCGAGATCCGTGGTGAAATCGAACGTCTCATGAACCGGGAAGAACCACAACTCGCTACCAAGCCAAACTAGTCGATCCATAAAAGCGCTAGTCGCTTGACAAGGCAATGATGCCTGTCGTCAGGCTGTATTTCGCGTATGCCTTAGGCCATCGCACAAAAGCATCACATTGCAGGGAAAGGACACCCCAATGAGCAGCAGCAGCCCCGTTCGGACAGAAGTCTCGCCCGCCGAAAATGGTTACCAGAACGGCAACGGCTATAGGAACGGCAACGGTAGGAACGGTACGATTGAAATTACGATTCCAGAGACAATCGTGAAACGGGATGGTCGTGTGGTCAGTTTTGACGCCGGTCGTATCGAGATCGCCCTTTTACGTTGCTTCAATAGCCTGGGCAAAGAGGCCGGCACGCCGCTGCCCGAGTTGGTGCAGCGCGCCGTGAACATTGTCGCTGCCAAGCATGAGACGCCCAGCGTCGAACAGGTGCAGGATATCGTGGAAACGGTCCTGCTGGCCGCAGGTGAATATGAGGCTGCCAAGCACTATATTCTCTATCGGGCCGAGCGGGCCAAGCTGCGCGAGGCAAGCCCTGTGCCTGAGGAGGTACGCGCCAAGTTCGCCGAGTCCGACGAATATTTCCCGACCCAACTGCAGAAGTTCCAGTTCTACGACAAATATGCTCGTTTCAGCTACCGCAACATGCGACGCGAGACCTGGGTGGAGACGGTCGAGCGAACGATGAACTTCCTGCGCGAGTTGTCCGACAACAAACTCTCTGAAGAGACCTATCTGCGTGTTCACGACGGCATCCTCAACATGCGAGCCATGCCTTCCATGCGCATGTTGGCAATGGCGGGTCCGGCAGCTCGTCGCAGCAACATCACGATCTATAATTGTTCATACATGCCCGCAGACAGTATTGACTCATTTGTTGAAGCACTTATCATTTCCATGAGCGGATGCGGCGTCGGCTATTCAGTCGAACGCCACTATGTCGAGCAGTTCCCACGCATCCGTCGTCAGCGTGGTGAAGAGCCCCTCAACTATGTTGTGCCCGATTCGGCGGATGGTTGGGCCCAGGCCCTGCGCTTGGGGTTGGAGACCTGGTTCGAGGGTGGCGACGTCCAGTTTGATTATTCGGAGATCCGACCTGCCGGTGCCCCGTTGCTGACCAAGGGCGGACGAGCGTCCGGTCCAGAGCCGCTGCGCAAGATGCTCAACTTCGTGCGCGATCGCATCCTGGCCCGCCAGGGGAGCTTCATTCGCTCTTTGGATGCCCATGACATCATGTGTGCGGTGGGCAATGCTGCTGTCTCGGGCGGCGTGCGGAGAACGGCGATGATCTCTCTCTTTGACATCGATGACAACGAGATGCGTCACTGCAAGTCCGGCAACAATTTGACCGGTAACGAGCAGCGCTGGAATGCCAATAACTCGGCGGTCTGGCCGGATCGAGACATGACTCAGGCCGAGATCACCCGCTATCTGCTGGAGATGGTTGAATCCGGCGCGGGCGAACCGGGTATCTTCAGCCGGCGTGCCGCCATCAACACGCTGCCGGAGCGCCGCGAGCCGGCCGATTTCGGCACAAACCCTTGCGGGGAGATCGTACTTCGCCCCATGCAGTTCTGCAACCTCTCCGTGGCCGTCGCTCGGCCAGATGACGACTACGAGTCGCTCAAGGACAAGGTCGAAGTGGCGGCCATCATCGGCACGCTCCAGTCGATGGCGACCGAGTTCCCAGGGCTGCGACCCCAGTGGAAAGAGAATTGCGAGGCCGAGCGTCTGCTGGGCGTCGACATCAATGGCCAAATGGATAGCGCCATCGCCCGTGATCCTGAAGTCCAGATCAAGTTACGCGAGGTCGCCGTCGCCACAAACCGTGAGATCGCCGCTCAGCTCGACATCAATCCGTCGGCGTCGGTTACCTGTGTGAAGCCGTCGGGCAACTCGTCGCAGTTGCTCAACTGCTCGCCTGGCGTGCACCCTCGATGGGCTCCTTACTATGTGCGCAACGTACGTGTCGGATCGCACACGCCGGTCTACAAGGTGCTGCGTGACGCCGGCGTGCCCATGGATCCGGAAAACGGCCAGACGCCGGATACGGCTAACACGTGGGTGATCCATTTCCCGGTCAAGGCCCCGGAAGGCGCCATCACGCGCAACGATCGGACCGCCATCGAACAGTGTGAGTATTGGATGCAATCCAAGACCCACTGGACCGAACACAACCCCAGCGTGACCATCACCTATCGGGCGGACGAGGTATTGGACATCATCAAGTGGGTTTGGGAAAACCAGGACAAGATCGGCGGTATGACTTTCCTGCCCGCCTTCGATGCCCAGTACGATCAGATGCCATACGAGGAGATCGGCAAGGAGGAGTACCTCAAGCGGGTGGCCCACTTCCCCAACATCGACTTCTCCAAGCTCTATCGCTACGAGAAGGAAGATTACACCACCGCAGCCCAGGAATTGGCCTGCATGGGCGGCAGTTGCGACATCATCTGATAAATGACGATGGGCAAGCATTGAACGCAAAAGTCGGGCTTCATCAAGAAGCCCGACTTTTTTATGGCGGCATCGCACTTGAAGCCGCATAGTACAATTTCAGTCGTTCACGTTTCTAAATCCGTTTGCACTTCCTCACGCTTCAACCCAAATCGGGCTACTCCACGCCCATTGCCCATTGACCTGCCGCAACCGCGCATAGTACCAATCGCGGGCCGTGGCGTTCACACTGTGGGTAAAATCAATTCTGTTCTCAAATTCACGCTGGGGAATGGCGCGGTGGAAGGTATAGGCCGGCGTGAGGAAACCGCCCAGATAGCCGGCACGCGGCCCCACAATCAGATCGGTCAATGTGACCTCGACCATTTCGCCATTCACTCGCCCCCGGATCAACGTGCCGGCATCACCGATAACTTCCAAATTCATCCCCTGGGTATTAGCCGTGGTAGTGGTGGGATTGCCCCACGTGCGGGTGGCGAAACGGACGCCCTGTGTACCGCTTCGCTCCCAACTACTGAAGGCATACGATTCCTCTTCGCCGGCTTGAGGTGCGACGATGCTGTGGCCGCGAAAGCGGGGCTCGATATCAAGCAGCTGGCCGTTGACGACCTCAAGCTCAACCTGCCAATCTACATTTTCACCGGTCTCGCCCCAGCCAACCTCCATATGAATTTTGAACGGGGCGACAAAGGGATCCGACTGCTCGTATGTGAGCGCTTCAAAGCCGTTGGCGCGATGTATGATGCGGTTGTTGTGTAAAATCTCAACATAGTCGAGGGCGCTGCCGCCATTGACCGCAACCTCGATCTGCCGCTCTGACGCCGGATTGGCAATTGCACCCATCGCTTCCCCGTTGACGGAAAAGGCTAATTCGATGTTGTCGCCGGTGAGCGCATACGTGCGACGCGCCTTGATCGCAGCCCAGAGCGCGTCTCTGCTCAGTTCCTCGGCCCAGACGCCCATACGACCATGACCATAGCTGCCGGGATGGGCGCTGTGGTGATCGGTGGAGCCCACAACGCCAACGATATTGCCCGCCGCCAATCCATATTGGAGGGTGCTCCACCAGTCACGGGGTCCCATGGTGTGCAGATAGGGATAGGGTGCGTCGGCGCTTTCGGATGCGCCGTGCATGGACATGATCTCGGCCACCGGGCTGAACTCCGGGCTGAATGCGGCCCAGTTGATACCCCGATAGCCCTGTTTGTAGCCGATGTGGTGGGGGATAACCAGCGCTTCTATCCCTTCGTTTTGCAGTTGCCGCAACCGCCGGCGCATATCTGCCAGATCAACGGCGCGGCAGGATCTCGCCTTCGGAGCCATTGTAGTAGACGCAGTGGTCGCCGTACTCGCGAGAATGCCACTCGAAGGCGAGAAACGTGACAAACTCACCGGGCTGATAATTCTCGGCAACGGTCTCCTGTACCTGGGCCCAGGCCGCGTCCGTAATGCGGAAGCCTTGCTGATGGTAGTCCACGACGTCGGCCAAGCGTGCGTCATCGACGGGGATGTCGGGCCAATGGGCATGGACAGTAACGGCGGCGAAGTCCAGTTGCATGCGCGCATTGCGGAAGGCGTTGTCCAGGCTGCCGTGCCCATAGCCAACCGCACAGTGGTTATGGATATCGCCAAAATAGGCGTTCAGTTTTTCATATGCGACCATCATTCACTCCTTTTGGGGTCAGGTCCACCGTAACCCCACCCTCATCCATGGATTGGAGTGATGCCATTACCATACGCGTCGCTTCCATTCCCGCAAGAGCGGAAACGGTGGGGGCGCGCCATCGTAGAATCGGCGCAACTCTTTGACCAAGGCAATATCTGCGCCAAAATGGGTGTCGCTGAAGTTCTCATCCCGGCAGTCGAGTACTTGATGGACGGCCCCATAGTCGGTAACAATATCAAGTTGCCCTGTATGGCGCGTCAGGATCAACCGCCCCTTTGTCCCAACCAGTTCCAGCGTCTCTTCATCCTCAGCGGGAGGACCGAAGATGGTGTAGAAATAGGAGGCGATGACGCCATTGGCGTAGGAGAAATGGATGCTGCCGTTGTGATAGAGGTCGGAGTCCGGCGCATAGACGCAGATATCGTCCATATACCGCTCCTCAGTTTCTTGCTGCCATGAAGGCGTCGCATGGGTCAGCATGTCATCGGCGATGGGCACTGCACTGCCTGCCGTGCGCCGGCGATAGGGACACTCACGCTCACATTCCTGGCAGCGGCGTGGTGCGTCAGGATCCGGACGGAGCACGTTTCGGCCGCCGAACCCATGCACTTTGATCGCCTGACTGCCGGTAAACCAGTTGAAGGCGTCAAAGAGATGACTGCCTTTGTCATTGAGCGCCCCGCCCGACCATTCACGCCGCCGCCACCAGGCGCTGAGATAGCGATGATAGGGGATGATGTTGCGCACTTGCAGCATGATCAGATCGCCGATGACGCCCTCTTGCAGCACTTCATAGGCCTTGAGCCATGCCGATTCATAACGACGGGTGAAGCCCATGATCAGCGGGTTCCGGCTCTCGATCTCCGCCTGCATGATTGCGAACGCGTCTTCGGTATTCTGTGCCAATGGTTTGTCACAATAGACCTTTTTGCCGGAACGCAAAGCTGGAATCGCGAATTTCCGATGGGTGTCGGTAATGGAGGTGATGACGATGAATTCTACGTTTGGATCCTCGATCAGTTTCAATCCATCTTCGTACAACGTCGGTGAGATATTGACTCCATGCCGGGCGTAGTCCGGCGCCAATGCAGCCAGCGCTTCTTGCATGCGCAACGGATTCCGATCACAGAGCGCTGTCACCACAAAGCCGGTCTCGGGATAGTGTTGAGCCATGTTGCGCGCTATGCTATGTAGCCCGCGTACGCCAAGGCCGATGATGCCAACGCCGATTGGTGGTGGATTTTCCGTAATTTGATCCTTGCTCACAGGGTGGGGCATAGGATTGGTCATCCCTTCAATGAACCTGCGGCGATGCCACTGATGATATATTTCTGGAGCACTAGAAAGAAGATGACGATTGGGACCATGCCCATCGTTAGCGTTGCCAAGGCAAGGTTCCATTCACTGCTATAGCGGCCAAAAAAGCTGAAGATGGCCAGCGGAATGGTGCGCTTTTCCGGGTCAAAAATGACCAACAAGGGCAACAGAAAATCATTCCAAATCCAGAATGCATGCAGGATCGTCACGGTGGCGACCATCGGGCTCAGAATCGGTAGCACCACGCGAAAGAAGGTCTGAAGCGAGCTGCATCCATCAAGGACGGCGGCTTCTTCAATCTCTTTTGGAACTGACGTGCGCACAAATCCATGAAAGAGGAAGATGGTGAAGGGCATGCCAAAACTGAGGTAGATAGTCACCAGTCCGAGCCGGCTGTTGAGCAGGTTGAGCGTGCTGGTGACCTTCATCATCGGGATCATCACCGACTGAAAGGGAATGACCATGGCCGCGACGAAGATGATGAAAAGGATCCGATTCAGACGATGAGATGAACGAGCCAGTCGCCACGCCGCCATCGCCCCGAATAGCACAAGCAGAAATATGCTCAAAATGGTGATGACAAGCGAATTGAACAACGCTCGCGGAAACTGTACGGCCGCCCACGCAAGCTGGTAATTTTCGAATACGACCGGCTGTGGCAGGCCGGCCGCGTTCCTGAGTACGTCGCCAAATGATTTCAATGAATTGACAAACACCAGATAGAACGGAGTCATGAAGAGCAGGGCAAGCAGGGCAGTTGCCAGGCTGAGTCCAATCAAGATTAGCTGAGAACGGCCGCGGTTCGTCATCATCGTTCGATTTCCATCCGTTTTGTGGCGTTGACCTGAAGAAGTGTGATGAAACTGACGACAATGAAGAAGATCACAGCTTTGGCAGAGGCAAGTCCGTAGTTATTGTATTCAAAGGCTTCTTTGTAGATGTTCAGCGCAAAGGCTTCCGTGCTGCCAAAGGGGCCACCCTGGGTCAGCGCAAAGATGACATCAAACAGTTTGGATGACCACGAGAGCATAAGGAACAAGCAGATTGTGAATGCAGGCGTAATCAGCGGAAGCGTAATGCGACTCAGACTTTGTCGCCAGGAAGCACCGTCGATCTTGGCGGCTTCAATCAGATTTTCATCAATGGTCATGATGGCAGCGATATAGATCACCATTAGATAGCCGGATGTCTTCCAGACAAAAACGATGACCGTCGCCCAGAAACCGGTTGCCGGCGTCCCAAGCCAAGGGAGTGAAAAGAAACCAATGCCGGTCATCGCCGCCAGCGAGCTGAATGCAGTGCCAAAAATAAAACGCCAGATGAAACCCAGAATAATGCCGCCGATCACGTTGGGCAAGAAAAACACTGCCCGATAGACCCTTGCACCCCGGATCGGCTGGGTCACCAAGAGAGCAAAGCCAAGCCCCAATAGGTTTGAAATGATCGTTGTGGTGATGGTGAAGCGGAGTGTAAACCACGCCGACCGCGCCACATTGGGGTCATCCCGAAAGAGATAACGATAATTCTCCAGTCCAACCCAAATTGTGTCCTTGCTGACCCCATTCCATTCAGTAAACGAATAGTAGATGCCGAGGGCAAAGGATGAGAGCACAATCAACAAAAAGATGAAGAGTGCCGGGCCGATAAAGATGATATCGTCCCGGATGTTTCGCCGGCGTTGAGCGTTCATGGTGGCGCTCCGAAGATTCAGCGTGTGAACAGAGATTGGGAGATCGCGTCTAGGTGAAACGATCTCCCGATCCCTCAATCTCGATATCCAGTCAAAGATTCAGACTCAACACCGGATTATTCGCTCAACCGATCCCAAGTGTCGTCAATGGCTTGCAGAGTTGTATCCCAATCGGCCTGTCCGGCCATGTAGCGTTGCAACGCATCAGACATCTCACGCGGGGAACCATCGGGGAACTGACCAAACATCCACGGGATCGCCTTATCCTGGCTGGCGTAGTCGAGAATGTCAGCGCTGACGCCGCCAAGACCGACAGGTGGGATATCAGCATAGGCTGGAATAAACCCGAATTTCTCGACCAAGGTCTCCTTGCCGAGGTCAGAACTGACCAAGGCATCTAGAAACTCACGTGCTGCAGTCTGTTCGGCTTCCGGAGAATCACTGTTAACCACGAAGTAGAAAGGTACGCCCACGGGTAATCTGTCGCTGACCTCAGGGTCATTGCTCAGCGGGATCGGCAGGAGACCAACACCCATATCAGGATTGGCTTCAATTACTTCCTTCTCTCGCCAGTTGCCTTGCTGAATCATAGCCGCCTGGCTGCTGACAAATAGCTCCGTCTGCTTGTCCTTTTCGGTTGTCAACGGGTTCTGCTCGCCGTACTCCAACGTAAGATCAACCAGTTCCTGAAGTGCTAAAAATTGGGGATTGCCAGCCACGTCCTCCTCACCGGCGTAGACTGCTTCGACAAAGGCCTGCGGGTCCTCTTGGAGGGCAAAGGGAATGTTCATAAGGTGCAGGCCGTTGACCCACCAGATGCCATAGCCGGTGCCAAAAGGCGTATAGCCTGCCGCGGCAATCTTCTCAGCGGCAGCGCGCAGTTCATCAATGGTGCGCGGCCGCTCGGTCACGCCGGCCTCTTCGAAAATATCCTTGTTGTAAATATATCCATAGCCTTCCAAATTGACGGGCATCCCCATCACTTTGCCGTCGATCGTCAGACCCTCAAGGGCTGCAGGCACTGCCCGGCTAACCCACGGCTCACCACTGAGATCAGAGAGGTAATCACTGAAGACCTCCGCTTGGGCCGGCCCTTCAACGATGAAGATGTCGGGTCCTTCATCGGCGGCGAACTTTGCCTTGAGCACCGGCAGCCACTGCGTGCCCCCACCGATGATCTCGGTGTTGATGGTGACGTCCGGGTTCTCTGCTGTATAGGCGTCTGTGAATTCGTTCCACTCTTCTTCTAGATCAACCTTGAAATGGAAGATCTCGAGCTCGACCGGCTCGTCGTTACTCTCGCCGCCAGCGGCCGCTTCACTCGCAGCTCCGTCCGGCGCGGCAACCGGCGCGACACAACCCGCTAGCGCCAGCAGCGTAACCAACATAAATGCCACAACGAAATTGATACGTTTCATCAGATTGTCCCTTTCACTCCTCGTGGTCTATTTGAGGTCTCTGGTCGATATTCGGTTCAGCACTCTTCGATTACGTTCCATTCGGTACGATCCAGAATATGCCCGTTATTGGCTTCTATCCCCTCCTTCCGCATCTGCCAAGCTCAATTGCGCCCCTGTAATTACGCTGCGTTCACATCATACCGCTGCAAAAACCGGTGGACGGCGCCGATTGCCGCCACACGTGCGCCCGTCTGGGTCGCGTACTTGATGAGCAGGTGATTGCTTATCAAAGAGGGCAATCTAATGCGAATGCTGCGCTCCATGTAGGATCGTAATTCAGTGGGCATGTGACTTAAGGCGCCGCCAATAATGAGTATCGCCGGCTGTAGTACCTGAATCAGTTTGGCCACATCTCCCGCCAGCCGGTCGAGAACTTCGGTCATGATCTCTTCGCAGCATGCCTCGGTTGCAGCGGCGTTCAATATCGCTCTGAATTTCTCGCTGCGGTCAGAGAGTGATCTGATCGCTTGTAGAGTGTTGCTCGGAGATGTCAGTCCAGCTACCCGCTGATCAAATGTGTGGCAAACCGAACTTACCGAACTTTCCTCCTGAAAAACAACGCCGGCATCGGGATGGCTGTCGGGCGCAACAATGATCTCTCCGATAACACCCGTGTTGCCAAAAGGTCCCCTGTAAAGTCTGCCGCCCAGTATCATGCTCACTTTCGCACCTTCGGAAAAGCCGAGATAGAAAAGGTCATCTGTGTTGGATGTTTCAATATTTGCAAGCTCAGCAACGGCCATGCAATCGACATCGTTTTCAATGACCACAGGTAGATCCAGTTCAGCTTCCAACCGGGCCTTGAGTGGATAATTCCGCCACTGGGGGGCGCGCACGGAAAGCACCTGCCCACTGAGTGGGTCAATGAAGCCAGGCATACCCACGCCGATGCCCAAAATGCGTCGCTCTGGATGAGCAAGCTGGATTTGGTGCATGTACTCAACGATGATACGAACAGCCTCATCAGGAAAGACCTGCGCCTGGTGGTCATAATGCACGCGGTCGACAATCCCGCCATTCAGATCCGCGGCCACCATGTTGATCGCGGGCAACTCAAGGTGCACACCAGTAATCAGATGAGTCTGGTCGTTGAGGCCAAACAGCGTCGCCCGTCGCCCGCCCGTCGATGACTTGCGTCCCACGGGGCAAACCCAGTCGGCGCTCTCTAGCTCCTGCAATGCTTGACGCAACGTAGGCATACTGACTTGAGTCATTGCCTGCAAATCGGCCAACGATCGACTTTCGTCGCTCAACAGACGCACAATCATTGATTTGAGAGAAATGGGCTGAGTGGAAACCATTGTTCAAAAACTTTTACAAAATATTTTATAAAAGATATATGCATTATTATAGATGACTTCTCTCCGTTGTCAAGACGAAATTGGGGAAGTCCTATCGGTGTTACCGTGCTTGTGGGGGCATCAAGAATTGACCTCCGCCTATACGCACTCACTCTTTCCCAGGCCTACGTCGTCGCCCAGGATGGGACGGTGGCGTTGTGCGTTGCCGGTGCGGTCGAGCCGGATCGGTTTGACCCTTGATTGGATGGCTAAGCGATTGTGCGAGGAGATCGTGAGGAAATCGATCCGGGCCGTTGTCAACAGCCCGGATCCCTGTTACGCTCATAGGTCGGCCAGTTCCCGAATCACGAGCCTGCCGAACCGCTCGATGTTGTTGGTTTCGCCGGTGTTGGGTCCATTGAAGATGACATGCTGAATACCAATCTCGGCCCACGCCCGGCACTGCTCGATGAATTCCGACAGCGCAGCATCGCCGCCTCCCAGATTGACGGTTGACAGAACCGTTCGTTCGACAGTGTCATAGTCCCGCCCCACATCATCGCAATGGCCCTTGAGCACGTCGAGCTTGCGTATCAGTTCGTCCATACCCATGAATGCGAAAAGGTTGCAGGCGTCTGCATATTGGGCCACCAGACGCAGCGTCTTCTTCTCACCGCCGCCGCCGATCAGGATGGGCGGGTGGGGTTTTGAGAGCGGCTGCGGGTGGTTCATCGGCTCGGCCAGTTGGTAGTGTTTGCCGTTGAAAGGAGACATGTCGTCGGCCCACATCTGTTGGGCCAATTTCAGGGTCTCCTCCAGGCGCTCGAAACGTTCGGCAAGCGGCGGGTAGGGGAAGCCCAACCCCAGCGCCTCGCGTTCATACCAGCCCGCGCCGATACCCAGAGTTGCCCGCCCGCTCGAGAGCACATCCAGCCCTGTCACGATCTTGATCAGATGGCCGGGATGGCGATAATTGACGCCTGTGACCATCGTCCCCAGGCGTACGTTTCGCGTGACTGCTGCCATGTAGGCCAACGTCGTATAGCCGTCGAACATCGGCTCCTCCGGCTTGAGACCCATTTGGGGCATGTCCATTTGGAAGAAATGGTCCATGACCCAGATTGAGGCGAAACCGGCATCGTCTGCGGCCTGCGCGATCTCGATCAATTTTGCGCCTGTATTCTCGGGGCTGCCGGGCCAGTTGAACTGGGCAATCTGTAGACCGAATTTCATGTGGCTCTCCTTTTTGTAGCGACATAGAACTGCGAGGCTGAGATGACGTGCAGGCTGAGCCTATCCAAGCCGGGTCGACCCGCCTACGCCTTCGACAGGCTCAGGCTACGGCTATCCGAATGCTTCAAGCTATACTGAACAGACCCAAAGGGAAAAGACGGTTTGCGATCCTCCAGGAAGCCGTCGGCTCACTGGAGGGTTATCGAGTGTCGAACCACGAAATCAGTCCTGAGCCGCCAACCACATGACCTGATAGGGATCCAGGTGCCATTCCTGGCCTGACAGCGTGATCCTCTCGCCGCTGATCAGATCTTTGAACTCAAAACTGAGGCCATAGAGCCGCAGTTCGTTCGTCTGGACCGGTTGCACGCTCTCGGTGAAATTGGCCAGCAGCAACAAGCGTGGGTGGCCAGTGCCGTCGATGCTCGTCCGCACGAATCCAAATAGATGATCGTTGCCCACGTCGACGATCTCCATCTGGTTGCCGGCAAAGACCGCATGTGTCTTGCGAAGACCGATCAGGTGGCGCAAACCACGGTAAATTCGACCTTCGACCGTTGATGGATCATGCCGCCGGTCGACTTGTTCCCAATCCGTCGTCGGACGGTGTGCCCAGCGGCTATCGTTCGCTTTGGCTGGATCGTGCTTGTAGCCATAATCATTGAGCATCCCGATCTCGTCGCCCAAGTAGATGAGCGGGATGCCGCCAATGCTCAGGATCACGGCGTGGAGTAGCAGGATGCGGCGGACGGCAAGTTCGATCTCAGCAGCATTCTCTTCGTGCAGCGCCTTCTCCAGACCGGCCAGCGAGGCCAGCGTACCCGAGATGCGGGCGTCGCCAGTCTGGGGGTTTTCCTGGAATGGCAGCCCGCGGGCGAAGCTACCGGAGAAACGTCCCGTGTAAAACTCATTGAGGAAGCGCCGATGGTCATAGCCGTTGATGCCCAGCGCACCGGCGTCGACATCGTCGAAGGTCCAGCCGATGTCATCATGGCAGCGCACGTAGTTGACCCAGCTACAGTCGGGCGATATCGCAAAGCGATGGCCCATGGACCGACGCAACAGACGGACCTCGCGGGTGGCCAGGCTGTTCCAGAGCAGGGCCATCAACAGTGGGTTGTAGGATAGCTGGCACTCGTCGGGATCGATGTATTTGGCCACCTCATCAGGATGGACGATGGCTTCAGACTTGAAGAGCAACGCCGGCGCTGCAATGCGTAGGAGGGCGTTGAACGCCTGCACCAATAGATGAGCCTGAGGCAAGTTTTCGCAGTCAGTACCCATCTGCTTCCATGTGAAGGCCAGCGCATCCAACCGCAGTATCTCGGTCCCGGCGTTGGCCAGGAAGAGCATCTCTGCCGCCATGTCGTGGAAGACTGCGGGGTTGGCGTAGTTCAGATCCCACTGGAAGGTGTTGAAGGTCGTCCAGACCCAACGGTCGATCTCTGCATGGTAGCTGAAGCCGCCACGGTGTTTATCTGGAAAGATCTCGCGCAGCGTGCGATCATAGGCGTCAGGAACCTCCCGGTCGGGGAAGAGAAAATAGTAGTCCACATATTTAGGTTCGGCAGCTTTGGCCGACTGGGCCCAACGATGCTCATCCGATGTGTGGTTGAAAACAAAGTCAAGCACCAGGCTGATGCCGGCCTGGCGCAGATCGGTCGCCAGGTCCTGTAACTCGGCCATCGATCCCAGGCTCGGTTCGACCCGGCGGTAGTCGCTGATGGCATAGCCGCCGTCGCTCTCCCCCTCGGGCGCATCGAAGAGGGGCATCAGGTGCAGATAGGTCAGCCCGAGTTCCTGAAAGTAGGGGATCTTTTCACGCAGGCCGGCCAGATCGCCGGCAAAGAGATCGACGTAGCAGACGCCGCCAATCATCTGCTCGGACTGGAACCAACGCGGATCGGTCTCGCGTTCGCTATCGAGTTGCTTCAGCTCTGCAGGGCGTTGCAGCCAGGACTCCGCCGCCAACATCAGCACTTGCTCAAGGTGATAGAAGAAATCATAGCAACTGCCGTGCAGTTCGACCAGCAGGCGAAAGAGTCTGGGGAAGTGAGCGTTGAGCCGATCAACGAAGATTTCCCAATCAGCGTCACCGAACTGATCGGCGAATTGAGCCTCAATTCTGGGCATCAATCGGCTCAAAGTGCGCGAGGTTTCGATCTCCAATTGGGTGTTGTCAAACATTGCTATGTGAGTCATGGCGGATCCGATTCTGTCTTCTTTGCGGCTGGTTCGAAAATGCGTAATCGTCAATCGATGGCAGGGACTTGGACAGGTCTCAGTTCTGTCCCTACATTCGTCTTGCCAACAGAATCAATCGTTCAGAGCCATCCGTGTAGGGCGTCCCGTCAAAATCGCCCAAAACAGCCTCCAACTCGAAACCGGCCCCATGCAGCATCAGTTTGGCTTCAGCGTACCAGAGGAAGCGTAGGGTGAAGGGGCAAGGCGTGCGGCGCACACGACCGTCTTTGAAGATCTCCTCGTAGATGAAGAGCGTATCCTGTAATTGATCGGCCCAATCGACTGTGCGCACACACCATTTGAGGACCCGCGCCCCGGTCTCTTCATCGATCCAGTGGTCGGCCAGTTCCTGGATACCCTGAACCTGAATCAGGCCTTGAACATCCGGATTGAAGAGATCGATGAGCAGCAGGCCATTCTGATCCAGATGGCGATAGGCGTTGTGAAGGACAGCCAGCTGGTCCGTCGGTGTAGTCAGATGCATGAGCGTATTACTGGTGCAGAAGGCGAAGGCAAAGCGCTGGTCGTCGAGCCGTCCGTCGAGTTGGAACTCACGAAAGTCCGCTTGTAGTAGGTCGACTTGGCCTGATAATTGATGCTGCTCCAGTTTGGTGCGCGCAATCTCCAGCAGTGCAGGGCTGATGTCTACGCCGACAACTTGGAACCCAGCCGCAGCCAACGGCAGCAGCAGACGGCCGGTGCCGCAGCCAAGCTCCAGCACGGGGCCGGCCTGCTCATCTGCCAGTTCCAGAATCATGTCCACATCATCATCGTAATTGCGGTAATCATGATCATAGAAGCGGGCAAAGGCCTCAAATGGCTGATCCGCGTTCTCGGCAGCGGGATCGATGACATCTTTAGGCCGTTCTTCGTTGGGGTTGTGTGCGAAAGGATTCATGACGCGATCATACTTCCCCAGTGTGGATTTTACAAATCAGACCAAATGAGCTACTATAAACAAATAGTTCTGCTGTAGCCGACCTGTGTACAGGTCGGCCATTGCTTTGTGCAGTCGGAGCTAGTTCGTCGGATGACTTGCGCCGCCCAATTGAATGGCGGTGCTTTTTCATGGCTCCGCGGGTCGTCATTGCTTCAGTTGGACGTGAATACTACGACAGAAATCTAGCATCTCTACCACTGGTAGGAGAGCTGTATACGGATTTCCGCTGGGATTCACTTACTTGAAGAGTGTCCGGTTGAAGTAGGCCCTTGCGTAGGATTTAAGTCTGGCTAGAGTTGGTGATTAGTCGCTGATCGTATGAAACCGAAACGACAGAAAAGACGTTTTGCAGGCAAGGACTAACCGCCGAACGGCATCCGTTGCACGCAAACATAATGGCTTAGCAGCTTGTTGAAGAGAATGCAGATAAGACACGGATGACGCTGATTTGGCCGATTTTCACGGATATTTTCGAGAGAAATTAGTGTCTATTCGTCGTTTCCGTGTCCCGTTTTGTGCCACTTTGACAGCCTGCTAGATAGTTATTGTTGGTTGTTCAATCGCCGAATCCCGGAAAGAAATCTGTATAGCGTTCCTGTCGTCAATTGCCCAAAGCATCTTGCCGCGGCACAGGCATGAGATTGATCTAAATGGGCGATGCCACTGCGAAGATTGTTAAGTGTTTTTGTTCAACTGGGCGAATCGGTGCATAGGATTAGATTTAGACCGATGAACTAGTCAAAACGACACCCGTTTGAACCAGTGTTTTGAGAAATAGAAAGAGTAAGTGAATCAATGGCAAATAACGATAAGACCAAAGAATTCTATCTGACCCCTGAAGGGTTGAAGAATATTAAAGAAGAACTGGCCTATCTGACGACCGTCAGGCGCCAAGAGGTGGCACAGATGATCGCTGAGGCTAAGGCTGAGGGCGACATCAGCGAGAACGCAGGATACGATGAGGCCAAGACCGCTCAAGGATTCCTGGAAGGCAAGATCCGTGATTTGGAAAACGTTCTCAAGCATTCCGTGATCATTGAAGAGAACGAGGGCCCTGCCAACGTAGTCGACATTGGTCGTACGGTCGTGATCCGTGAGGTCGGTACGACGGCAGATGAAGAATATACCATCGTGGGATCCATGGAAGCCGATCCGGTCAATGGCCGCATCAGCAATGCCAGCCCCATGGGCAAGGCGCTGCTCTCCAAACAGATTGGCGACGAGGTCCTGGTGGAATCGCCCGGCGGCGAAATCGCCTTTGAAATTGTCAGCATCAGCTAGCCCTACCCCGATCAATCACCGACGAAGGAACGTTTCGTGACCGAATCATCCCATTCCATGTTTTCGCCCGAAAATCTGTCCGATCAAGAGCTTTCCCGCCATCGCAACCTGGCAGCATTGCAGGATGTCGGCATTGAGCCCTATCCGGCGCGGGTCAAGCGCACACACACCATTGCCGATGCCCGTGCACTTTATGAGGCAGGCGATGCTGATGGACTTGAGGTATCGATCACCGGTAGATTGAAGCGGATTCGTGTCATGGGCAAGATGAGCTTCGCGGACCTGGAAGATGGGACCGGTCAGATTCAGATTGCTGTCCGGCGTGATGACCTGCCCGAGGGCTGGTACAATGCTGTCTGGAAAAAGCTGGTCGATCTGGGGGACTTTGTCGGTGTGACGGGACCGTTCATCGTCACTAAGACCGGCGAGTTGAGTGTTCAGGCCAACGAGATTCAATACCTGAGCAAAGCGCTCAAGCCGATGCCGGATAAGTGGCACGGTGTGCGCGATCAGGAAACCCGCTACCGGCGCCGCTATGTCGATCTGATCGCAAATCCTGACGTGCGCAACCTCTTTCGGGCGCGTGCCGCCATTGTACGCGGACTGCGCGATTACTTGGATGGCGAGGGTTTTCTGGAGGTCGAAACACCGATCTTTCAGCCGGTCTACGGTGGGGCCAATGCCGAACCGTTCGTCACCCACCACAACCAACTTCACCAAGATCTCTATCTGCGCATTAGCTTCGAGCTCTATCTGAAGCGTTTGATTGTGGGCGGATTCGACAAGGTCTACGAGATCGGCCGCGACTTCCGCAACGAGGGTGTGAGTTTCAAGCACAACCCTGAATTCACCCAGCTTGAATTCTACGAAGCCTATGTCGACTATCAAGATGTCATGCGACGGACTGAAGAGATGGTGGCCTACGTCGCCGAGCGAGTGACGGGCAGCACAATGGTGACGTGGCAGGGGCATGAGATCGAACTGGCCCCGCCATGGAAGCGTATTCCGCTGCGCGAGGCCATTCTCGACGCCACCGGTATCGACTATGAGGCGTTCCCGGATGCTGGGTCGCTGGCCCAGGCGATGCGTGATAAGGGCCATGATCCGGACCCCAAAAGCAATTGGGGCAAGCTGGTTGATAGCCTGATGGCCAAGCATGTCGAGCCGAACCTGATTCAGCCGACCTTCCTGATCGACTATCCGCGTGATGTCAGTCCCTTGGCAAAGGGGACGCCCGATGACCCACGTTTGGTGGAGCGTTTCGAGGGCTTTGCCGGCGGTATGGAGATCTGCAACGCGTTCTCTGAGATCAACGATCCTATCGATCAGTTGCAGCGTTTTGTCGATGAAGGCTATCGGGCCAGCCATGGCGACGAGGAAGCCCATCCGGTCGACGTCGACTATATTGAGGCGCTTTCTTACGGCATGCCGCCGACAGGCGGTTTTGGCATGGGTGTCGACCGTCTGACGATGCTTTTCACAGACAAGGACACCATTCGCGAGGTGCTGCTCTTCCCCCACCTGCGCTCACAGGCAACCGAGTCTGGCAGCGGTGACGATCTGGCCGAAGAAGCGGACGAGGGTTCAGAGTAGACATCATAGATGAGACCATCTTCGTACACGGTCGGTGAACACGTTGAAGAATCGATCAGGCATGGCACACAGAACCGATGGGTCCGGTCTCCCGGTGCGCCGTGCCTTTATGATTGGGGGCGAAACCCGTGATTGGATCGTCGCCCTCGCGCTATTTGCCGTCGCCGCTCTCGCCCTCTTCGTCGCCATGGCTCGGTGGCCGCAAACACCCGATGGACTCTTCCATCTGCAGCGAGTTCGCAGCTTGAGCGAGGCGCTGGCTGCCGGCGTGCTCTTCCCGCGATGGTTCCCGGACTTCGCCTTTGAATATGGGCACCCCATTCTCAACTACTATGCACCGGGCTTCTACTACCCGCCTGCTCTGCTGCACCTGACCGGCCTGGGTCTCATCGACGCTGTGCGGTTCACGTTGGCACTGCTTTTCGGTCTGTCCGGCGTGGCCATGTACGCGCTCCTGCGTACCTGGGTAAGCGTGTCTGCCGCCCTGGTGGGCACTCTCTTCTTCCTGGCTTTTCCCTATCGTCTGTACGATCTCTTTATCCGGGGTGCGCTACCGGAGTTTGCTGCATTCTTGTGGCTGCCACTTGTGTTGCTGATCGCTGCTGCCATTGGACGCGATCTTCGGCGACCACGTGATGGCCTCGATTCGCTCCGAACCGGATTGTCCCGCAATGTCGTCAGTCTCCTGGCCGGTGCGGTGATCTGGATGATGTTGGTATTGACCCACAACCTCACAGCCATGATGGCGGCGTTGACACTGGCGGGGTTGCTGGTCGTCGCCTATCTCGTGGACCGATTTGGCCCTTCATCGCAACGGGCTGGCTGGCAGTCCATGATTTGGGGGTTTCTGCCTCTTTTCCTGGGCGTGCTGCTTGCGGCCTGGTACATCGCACCGGCGTTTCTGGAATCGGCCTGGGTGGGCATCGGGGCCGATCCTGTATCGACCGGCTTCACCAATCACTTCGTTGGCTGGCGACAGCTTTTTGACTGGTCGCCGACCTACACCTACGTCTCGGTCGCCGAGCCGACCGTGCCGCTGCCGGCCTATCTGCTGGTGCTGGTTGTCGCAGGGCTGTTCATTCTGCCGATTGTCTATCGAACGGCTTTGTTGCAGCCGCTGGTCTTCGCGCTCACCATGATTGCGGTCGCCGTCTGGCTGACCACCGAATCGAGCGCTTTTCTCTGGCAAGCGACTGCCCCGGTCCTGGGGAAACTTCAGTTTCCCTGGCGTTGGCAGACCATCATTGCATTGGGCGCCGGCTTGATTGCGGCTGTGATCGTGGAACTGATCTTGCGCGCCCTTGATGGTCATGACATGCGACGACGTGTTGCTCGATGGGCAATTGTCTCTCTGGCTGTCTGCTACGTGGCAGTCTACAGCATGGCAGGTCTTGACTACCCACAGAGTTCGTTCGCGGATGAGGATGTCACTCGCCAACAGATGTGGGCCTTCGACGCCGAGTTCGGCCAGGTCGGCATGACATGGACCGGTGAGTTCTTGCCCCGTTGGGTGAGCGAACAGCGCTGGGCCATCGGCCGTGAACCGTCTGACGGCTCTTCGCCGGCGGGATTGCCGGGTGTGGATCTGTCCGTTACGCCGCAGCAGCTGGGCTACACTGGGTCCAGATACCGGGTCGAGGCGGCGGAAGCGGCCACGCTCATCTGGCATCGGTTCTACTTCCCATCCTGGCAGATCACGGTTGATGGAGACGCGGTGGAGACGACCCCCAGCGGTGATCTGGGACTGCTATCGGTTCGCATCCCGCCCGGGCAACATGAGGTCCAGCTTGTGTGGTCGGCGACGCCTGCCGTGCACGCCGGTCGCCTTCTTACCCTGATCGGTTGGCTGCTCCTGCTGGCCTTGCTCTGGTATGGCCGTGCCCGGCGCGGCTGGGTCATCAGCTGGGTGTTGGCCGGAGGGGTCGCACTCGCCATAGGCCTCTGGCCGGCAAGACAGGTTGTGCCCGAACCGGTTGGCGGAGACTACGGCGCCGTTCGTCTTGAGTCCGTGCTGGTTGATTCCGCTACGGCAGGTGGGACCGCGACAGTTCAATTGCATTGGCTTGTGCTTGAACCATCACCGCCGCTGAATGCTTTCGTGCATGTGGTTGATGATGCAGGCGCTGTCGTAGCCCAGAACGACGCGCCCCTGGCTGGAGACTATACGCCCTGGCAGCGTTGGACACCTGGGCTGCTACTCCAGCATCGTCATGAAATTTCGTTGTCCGCGGATCTGCCGCCGGGCAATTATCTGCTCAAGGCCGGCATCTATGAATCCGGGCATGCCGATGCGCCGTTGACGCCAAACGGTCAGGACGATCCCCGCCTGGATGTCGGCCGTTTGGAGGTTCGCCCATGAGCAGGCAGAATTGGCTATTGACTGGATTGCTTGTCTGCCATCTGGCGCTGGCGGTTGCCTTCAGCGCCATCAACCCGTTGGGTGAGGCCCCGGATGAAGCCGATCATTGGGCCTACATTGTCCACTTGGCCACGGAACAGCGGTTGCCCATTGGCCCCACTATGACCCAGGGGAAGCATCCGCCGCTCTACCATGCGAGCGCGGCTCTGGTTGCATCGCTCTCAGAGCCGGTCAATGACTTCCTGCGTGCCAATCCGGATGTCACATTGGAGCCGTCACCCGACTGGTCACCCAACTTCTTCATTCATACGACGTTGGAGTCTTGGCCGTGGCAGGACGGCGCAAAGGCATTCCATCTTGTTCGTCTCTGGTCTGCGCTGTTGAGCACATTGGCTGTGGCAGCAACCTATGGGCTGGCACGCGTTGCTTTCCCGAAGGAGCCGTTGCTGGCGCTGACCGCAGCCGGTTTTCTGGCCTTCTTGCCCGAGGTCGCGTTCATCGGCGGATCGGCCAACAACGACAATGCCGCTGCGCTCTTTGGCACGCTGGCGCTCCTGGGTGGCATGCTCATCTACCGCGACGGCGGGCGTCTGCGCCACGGCTGGTGGACGCCGCTGGCACTGGGTGCGGGGCTGCTCTCCAAGACGAGCACCGTCGGTGTGTGGCCTGCTGTCGGTTTGGCGATTCTGTTGGGGGCCGCAGCTGAGATGGATGGGCCGGACTCAGTGCGCAGGTGGATCCATGCCTGTGCGGGTAGTTGGCGACGTTGGCTCTTAACGGGTCTGTGGGTCTTTGGTCTGGGGTTGCTGATCGCTGCGCCTTGGTTTGTACGCAATTGGCGGCTCTACGGCGATCCACTGGGCATGTCGTTGGCCAGGCAGACCATCGACATGCGCACGTCGCCCTGGACCTGGTCTGATACACAGTGGCTGTTGTCGGGTTGGTTTGTTTCATTTTGGGGCAAGTTTGGCGGCGCAGGACACATCCCTATGCCGACCTTTGTTTATACCCTATTGGAAGTGGTCAGCCTGGCAAGCCTGGTGGGGCTGGTCTTCAACTTCCTCCCTCGTCGGCGTCGAATGGCAATGGCGCCGTTGTTGATCCTGCTGCTTGCCGTGGGCGGTGTAGCGCTCGCCATGTGGCGATATTCCCTCATCGCATTGGGCACCGACCAAGGGCGTCTGCTCTATCCGGCCTTGGGAGCGATTGCGATTCTCTTCATTGGCGGTCTGCTGGCTTGGGTTCCAGATCGACGGCAAGGTCCGGTCGGCATCGTGATCGTCTGTCTCTCTGCCTTCCTGGGCATCTTCGCGTTGTTTGGCGTATTGCAGCCGGCATTTATGCCACCGGCAGCGATTGAAGATCAGGCAATTCATAGTCAATCAGATGCCTCGGATATCGAAGCCACACGGCAGCCATACGATTATGGAGATCTGTCTCTTGTCGCCTGGTCGCTTAGCGGCGAGCCGGTTCTTGTTTGGCGTGCGGACGCGGCAACCCAAGAGGATTGGCGAACTGTGCTTCGAGTGGTCGCGGCGGACGGGACATTGGTTTGGGAATGGCATCGGTCGCCTGGCGCGGGTCGGTGGAGTACTGACCACTGGCCGCAAGGAACGTTGGTGCAGGATGCCTATTCGATTCGGTGGCCGGACTGGGCGGGCCCAGGAGAGTACCTTGTCGAGGTCGGACTGCAGCCATACGGCGGCGAACTGATCTCGCCTACAGGGATGGACGGAGAGCACTTGTTCGTGCCATTGGGCTTCATCGAACGGTGAGGATTTCTCAGACAACAGATTGAGAAACAGAAGACCAATCAAAAAAGGTCAGCCCAACGGCTGACCTTTTTTTGAGTCGGGGAGAGAGGATTTGAACCTCCGGCCTCGTCGACCCGAACGACGCGCGCTTCCAAGCTGCGCCACTCCCCGAAACCAATAATGAGTATAGCTGACATGACGCCAACCGCCAAATTTCAGGCCAAGATAATCGTGTTTGAATTTGGCAAAGAATGATCCTGAATGGATAAAAGTCACTTTGCGCCACCGATCAAATATGCTATAATCCAGACCGCTTGAGGAATCGATATTTCCTGGGTCCAACTCGAAATCGATGATTGGTACCGGATCGACGGCTCGTCTGGATAATGGCCGAGGTCATATCGGCCGTCCACCTTGATTGGCGGTGTGGCTTGGACTGGGATTGCAGTGGGGTAACAGTATGGTCGAAGTAACAATCGATAGCATCCGTGTCAGCTTGATGTCGCAGCATCGTATCGTTGTGCTTAAGGAAAAGGACGGCGAGCGATTCTTGCCCATCTGGATCGGTCCCTTTGAGGCCGATGCCATTACGCTGCGCCTGCAAGGCATGGAAGCGCCGCGCCCCTTGACCCATGATCTGCTCAAATCCGTGCTTGAAGCATTGGGCGGCGATGTCGTCCATATTCTCATTAGCGGTCTTGAGAAGAACACCTATTTCGCCCAAATCGTGATTGATATGGACGGCGACACCCTGGAAGTTGATAGTCGCCCCAGCGACGCCATTGCGTTGGCTGTGCGAGTCAGTTCACCGATATTTGTGGCTGACGAAGTCATGGATCAGGCAGGTCTGCATCCTGAGGATGAGGTCAGTCTGGCCGAGGGTGGTGAGGGTGGCGAAGGTGGACCCAGTGACATGCCAAACGATGACGATCTTGGCGCATTTGAAGATTTTGTGGAAGGGTTGGATCTGGACAACCTATTGGGGAATTAACTCCCTCTGGGGAACGATCTCTCCATCGGATAGACGGTTCATACGTGGTTGCGGCGAGGCTGACTTTGGGCGGCTTCGCCGTTTTTGCGCCTTGGGCCCTTTTCCACAGCATCTTCACAGCTTCTACACAGGTTTATTCTTGAACGCATCGGGAAACACAAGGGTGATATGACAGATTCAGCCGATACCCCAATCAAGTCCATACCGGCAAACCTGGAAGCGGAGCGCGCTGTGCTTGGCTCATTGCTGATCGACCCCGATGCAGTCATCAAGGTGGGCAACTTCTTGCGGCCGGAGGATTTCTTCCGCGAACGTCATGCCTGGCTTTATGAGGCCATGTTGTCGCTCAACGAGCGCCGAGAACCGTTGGATTATGTGACGCTGATCGATGACCTGGAGCGTCGCAATCAACTCGAGGATGTGGGCGGTCCCGCCTATGTGACCGAACTGATCAACAGCACGCCCTCGGCGCTCTACGTCGATCACTACGCCCGTATCGTGGAGCGAACGGCCTTGTTGCGGCGACTGATCTCGACGGCCGGCCATATTGCTGAGCTGGCCTACGACGAAGGCATGGACGTTGACGAGGTGGTCGATAAGGCCGAGCAGCTGGTCTTTGGTGTCAGTGAGAGCCGTATCCATCGAGATCTAGTGCCGGTACGGGCTATCATGGACAATGTCGTGGATCGCATCGATTTTCTGGCCCAGAATAGTGATGCGCTGATGGGTGTGCCGACCGGCTTCGCCCAGATGGACAAAATGTTGGGCGGTTTTCAAAAGAGCGATCTCGTCATTTTGGCTGCACGGCCCGGCATGGGTAAAACCAGTCTGGCCATTTCAGTGGCCCAGACAGCCGCTGCCCGCTATGAAGCCCGCGTAGCGATCTTTAGCCTGGAAATGAGCAATGAGCAACTCGTCCAGCGACTGTTGGCCATGGTCACCGGTATCGACAGCCACTCGCTGCGCATGGGCCATGTTGCGGAGGATGAATGGCCCATTCTGCTGGAGGCCGCCAACATGCTCTCCAGCACCAACATCTTCATCGACGATACGCCCGCCGCCAGCGTGACCGAGATCCGCACCAAAGCGCGACGCCTCTATGCAGAGCACGGACTGGACATGATCATCATCGACTACATGCAGTTGATGAGCGGGCAGGCCGGCAGCAGCGGCCGTTCCGAGAATCGGCAGCAAGAGATCAGCTACATCAGCCGTTCGCTCAAGGGATTGGCCCGCGAGTTGAATGTGCCCGTCATTGCTTTGAGCCAGCTTAGTCGCGCCGTAGAAGGTCGTGCGGACAAGCGTCCCATGCTCTCCGATCTACGCGAGAGCGGCAGTATTGAACAGGACGCGGATGTGGTACTCTTTATCTATCGGGAGGACTACTACATTGAGGACACTGATCGGCAGAACATTGCTGATATCATCGTGGCCAAGCATCGGCATGGAGAGACCGGCACGGTCAGCCTCTTTTTCAAGAAGGAATTGACCCAGTTCACCGACCTTGAGACGGTGCGAACAGAGTTGGAGTACTGATGAAACAGACCGGATTCATCGGTTTCCCCGACACAAAGATGCAACCGATTGTGTTGCCCGATCTCTTCTTCACGGATCTGCTGCCGCAGATCGACGATCTGGCTGAACTCAAGCTGACGCTTCATTGCTTCTGGCTACTGAACGGGCAAGAAGGCGATCTGCGCTATGTGAATGGGGCCGATTTGCGGGCGGATACGACACTTTTGGATGGCCTAAACCTGGACAGCGATCTGCGAACGCCGGTTGCCTCTCTTGAAGATGCATTGGAACGCGCTGTGGCGCGGAATACACTGCTGCGCTTGGAGATCGAGACTGAACTCGTGACTGAGATCAACGACGGTGAACAGGTCGATCTTGTTGTCGAAGACTGGTATTTCATGAATACCGTTAAGGGTCGCCAGACCATCGCCATGATTCGACAGGGAAGACTGAGTGAGTTGGAGGCGGCCATTCCCAGTGAAGCGCGTCTGCGTGTGGATCGGCCAAATATCTTCGTCATGTATGAGCAAAATATCGGCATGATGACGCCGATGATTGCCGAACAGCTGCGCGATATGGAAAAATCCTATCCACCGGACTGGGCTGAAGAAGCGTTCGAGATTGCGGTTAGTCGTAACAAGCGTGCGCTGCGCTATATTCAGGCCATTTTGAAACGATGGGAGACGGAAGGCAAGGACGAGGTGTCCCATGAAGAGACTGGACGGTCTGCTCAAGAACGGCGAAGACGCGCCTATCGACCGGACGACTATTCCGGTACCAACTAAGGGTAGCAAGCGCACCATGTCCGCGAGCCGGCGGAACTCGAACCCACGCGGCCCCGACGGACCGGCCGGGACAGGTTGGACGGACGGCAGCGTCTGCCCCATCTGTGGAGGCGTCGGCTATGTCGTCAAGGATGTACCGGTTGGACATCCCGAGTTTGGCAAGGCCATCCCCTGTCAATGCCGTGAACGGGAGCGGCAGGAACGGCGTATGCTGCGTATGCAGCGGTTTGGCACCCTGGACACGCTGGAGCGCATGACCTTTGACAACTTCAGCGCCGATCTGACCCATCTCTCGCCGGAAAAACAACACAACCTTCGACGGGCGAGCGAAATTGCTGTCGACTACGCGCGTGAGCCCGAGGGGTGGCTTCTGTTTACTGGTACCTATGGCTGTGGCAAGACCCATTTGGCTGCAGCCATCGCCAATGCCCGCCTGCAAGCAGGAGGATCGGTGCTCTTCATGGTCGTGCCCGATCTGCTCGACTATCTTCGCACAACTTACAGCCCCAATAGCGATATCAGCTTCGATAACCTGTTTGACCAGGTGCGCACGACACCGTTGTTAATTCTGGATGATCTGGGGACCCAGAGTAGCACGGCATGGGCGCAGGAGAAGCTCTTCCAACTGCTCAATCACCGCCATAACGCCCAACTGCCCACGGTGATTACATCAAACCAGCGCATGGAGGATCTGGATCCACGTCTGCGTAGTCGTTTGCTCGATATCAATTTTGTGATGCACTGGCCTATCTATGCGCCCGATTTTCGTGCCGGTCGGAATCCAGCCCAGAGCGAGCTGAGTACACTGCACCTGCATGGCGACCAGCGTTTTGAAACGTTTAACGTGCGCCGATCGGATCTGGATGCCGAAGAACGGAGTAATCTGCAGGAAGTCGTGCAGGTCTGTCGTGACTTCGCGAAGATGCCGCGTGGATGGCTGATACTGGCAGGCACCTTCGGTTGTGGCAAGACTCATTTGGCCGCAGCCATTGCCAACTATCAGCTGGAAAACGCAGGCTATGATGTCATGCTGATCGTTACGCCCGATCTGTTGGACCATCTGCGCGCCACCTATAGTCCGCAGTCGACCGTTTCCTTTGACCGCCGATTCGAAGACATCAAGACTGTACCCATGTTGATTCTGGATGATCTGGGAACCGAGAGTGCCTCACCTTGGGCCAGAGAGAAGCTGTTCCAGTTGCTTAACTATCGTTATCAGGCCCGGCTGCCCACGGTCATTACCACAACGACGATGCCTGACCAGATAGATCCATGGCTTGCCACAAGGATGTTTGATCGGGAGCGCTGTCAATTTGAAGGTCTGATTGTGCCTGGCTACCGGGGCAGCGGGAGCCAGCAGAAGGCGACCCGCCAAAGCCGAACACGCCGTTAGGCGGCGCTGTTGACGGTTCATAGGGAACTTGGTGACAGTTTTGGGCGTCCTATTTTTGGTATGCTATACTCGAAACGAATGAATATTAACCATGAGGTAGAACGTTGATGCAACTAGTGAACAGAAACGCAGCGCAGATACTTGTACTGCCTGCGGTTATTTTGGCGGCGATTCTGATTCTGGCCGCGTGTGGCCCGGAAGCGCTGCCGCCTGAACCGACCCGCACAACTCAGCCTACCTTTACGCCGGCCGTGGAAGAGAACGCAGTGCCCGTTGATCCCGCGACTGTAGCCACAGCTCAGGCCGTCCCCATTGTCGTAGAGGCCCCAGTTCAGGATCCTGCGGCGTCGGAAGGGGAGGCAGTGGCCGGCGATGAGGCGTCGCAGCCTGTGCCGGTGGATGAGTCGGCCGGCGAGGAAGTGGTCGAGGTAGTTGTTGTCGAAGAACCTCCCGCAGCACCCGCTGAAGCGCTGATCAACAGCGCCATGAATGTGCGTGGCGGCCCGGGCACCAACTATAACATCGTTGGCGGCGCCAACCAGGGCGAACGGTATACTGTGACCGGCAAGAGCAACGATGGAACCTGGTGGCAAATTGATTATAATAGTCAGGCGGGTTGGGTCTTTGGCGACCTTGTTGCGACAACCGGCGTTGAGTCCGTTCAGGTCGCTCAGAACATCCCGGCCCCGCCGCCGACCGCCGTGCCTGCACCTGCGCCTCCTCCGACACCTGTGCCTGCGCCGCCGCCGGAGCCTGCAGAGCCCGCCCCTGCGCCTGAGCCGGTCGACAATTTCCCGTTCCTGCTTGTCGATGACTTTGTGAAATGTGATCCCAATGCAGGCAATACCTACTTCAAGGGATATGTGCGCAATCGCGACAATTCACCCAAGAACGCGGTCTGTGTTCATATCGGTTTCTATGGCCCGCGCAACACCAAGTGTTCGGGATGTGACGGCGTCGGCGACGGCAACTGGGGTTTCTCACCCTTTGGCGGACCCGCGCCTCCGGGAACACCGGTTGAGATCTTTGTGGTGGGATGCCCGCCGAGCGGCGTTATGCCCAAGGGTGGTGAAACCGAACAGAGCGGGTTCAGCGACTTGACGCCTCAATCACGAAAGTGGACGCGCACGATCGGCGAGAGTGAGCAGTGTGCCGAGATCACATTCGTCCAGAGATAGCGCCCAGCAACAGCGTCCCGAAACGGCTTCAATACGCCCATGGCACGAGCCATGAATCAAAAACAGACTCTAGCACAAGCAATTCGTGAGACAATCGTACTTTGGGTCAGCCTACTCCTGTTGGGTGGGCTGACTTTTTTTGTACTGCAAACATCCCCGGCGCGAACATGGATGTGGTCGCTGACCGGCGAGGAGGCGTTTGGCGGCCAGGTCAAAGGCTTGACCGATCTGGCCTCGGATCTGCTTCGACCGCGTCTGAAATTGGCTGCGGACGTGTCTGTAGAGTACGGCAACGGCCATGAAACCGACCTGAGCCCGTTCGGTGTCAATGTCTTCCTTGAGCAGGAAGCCGATCCGGCCAAGCGTGAGCTTGCTGTGGCCATGGCCGCCGATGCGGGCTACCGATGGCTTCGCCAGGAATTTCCGTGGGAGGACATCGAGATCCACGGCAAAGGCGACTTCGAAGATCGCCGCCACGAGCCCTATCGTTCCGCCTGGGAGAAGTATGACCATATTGTTGACCTGGCTGACCAGTATGGTCTGGATCTGATCGTTCGTATCAGCAATCCGCCCTCCTGGACGCGTGTCGGCGGCGATGAGGTCGGCACGTATGCACCGCCGGACGACTTTCAGGATTACGCCGACTTCGTCGATGCGGTCGTCAGCCGTTATCGTGGTCGAGTGCGCTACTATCAGCTCTGGAACGAGCCCAATATCTATCCGGAATGGGGCAACCGTACAATCGATCCCGAAGCCTACGTCGAGCTGCTCAAAGCCGGTGCTAACGCTGCACGTGCCGCCGATCCGGACGCAATCATCATTGCCGGTGCGCTGGCCTCCACCATAGACCTCGACGGCACGCTCAATGCTGGACGCAATTTCAATGATCTGCACTTTCTGCAACGTATGTATGACGCGGGTGCTGCTCCCTACTTTGATATCATGGCCATGCAGGGCTATGGGCTCTGGTCCGGACCGACCGATCATCGCATGCACCCACGCGTGATGAATTTCGGACGCCCCCAGTTTGTGCGTGATGTGATGGTGCGCAACGGCGACGCCGACAAACCAATCTGGATCAGCGAGATGAACTGGAACGCGGTCCCCGGCGATAACCCGGACAAGCGCTTCGGGCAGGTATCGCTGGAACAGCAGGCGCGCTATCTCCCCCTGGCCTACGCGCGTGTGAGCGAGGAGTGGCCATGGGCCGGCGTCGCCAACACTTGGTACTTGAAGCGAGCAACGGATGCATGGGAGCAGAATCAGCAGCCCGAAGCCTACTTCCGTCTGTTGGCGCCCGACTTCACGCCCCAGCCGGTATACGAATCGATGAAGCGCTTCACGTCAGAGTTAAGCGACTCGGCTGGGACTGGTGATCGAACAATTCCGTGATTTGCCCGCAGCCCATCGTTTATTTAGTTCGCACGAAACATCGAAATCCGTGAGTGAATTGTGGTCAATCCTTGACTCAGACTGATCGACGGACTCCATGAAACGTCATTTCCGGAGCGGCACGATCCCATTGATCTTCATCTTGATTGTGGCTGCGCTCGTGCGCTTCTATCATCTGGATGGCTCCAGCCTCTGGCATGATGAAGGCAACACCTGGGCGCTGGTTCAGCGCAGCTACGCCGAGATTGCGCGCAATGCCGCCGCCGACATCCATCCGCCGGGTTATTACTGGCTGTTGAAAGGCTGGACATCGGTCTTCGGTATCAGCGCCTACGCCGTGCGCAGCCTGTCGGCGCTGGCCGGTCTGCTCCTCGTATTTGTGATCTACGCTATCGGCAACGCGATCAGCGCTGAGCCATCAGCCGGCTCCCGCAGAGCGCAGGGCGCCCTCCCCTTTTTCGCGCTCCTGGCTGCCTGGATCGCTGCGCTCAACCCCTTCCAAATTTACTACAGCCAGGAAGCGCGCATGTATGCTTTGTTGGCGTTGGAGAGTGCCGGGCTGTTCTGGGCGCTGCTGATGCTTCAGCGACACCAGCGAGAGGCTGCTTTGCTGGGCGTGCGCAGCAGTTGGATTGATGCGTCAATGCTGGCCTATATTCTGTTTGGGGCCGCGGGCCTGTGGACCCACTACAGCTTTCCCATCGTATTGACTGCTGCCGGGCTGGCCTATCTGCTCGTCTGGCTTCTCGATTCGAGAAAGAACGAGTTGCAGTGGGCCTCTTTGTTTCAGTTCGTAGTGCTGAACGGTTTGATCCTGCTGAGCTTCCTGCCCTGGTTGCCGACGGCCATCGACAGCATACTCAATTGGCCCAAGGGCGGACTGGCGGTCTCCTCTGCCGATGGTCTCGTGCTCACGCTGCGAACCTTGCTGTTTGGCCCGCTTGACCATCTGACCGATCCGCTGTGGCTTTGGCTGATCGCTGCGGCACTGCTTCCGCTCGTCGGCATCATCGCCCTGCGAGGGCGTCGAGCCGTCATCGCCCTGATTCTCTGGCTGCTTGCCCCTATTGGTCTTATGTTCGCTCTCGGTCTCTACAGCGATGCTTTCCTCAAGTTTCTGCTCGTGGCATCACCGGCTTGGTGCCTGTTGGCTGCGGGCATGCCCCAGGTCTCCGAAGCGAAGAACAGATCAGTTCGGGTGGTGCTACAGATCGTTTTGGCAGCGGGCGCTTTGCTTTTCGCAGCAGTCACCCTTCCTGCCTACTACGCCGATGCAAATGCGCGGGACAACTATGCCGGTGTCGCCCGTTATGTCGCGGCCGTAGCCGATCCGACAAGCGCTATCGTGTTGCTCGATGCCCCGGGTCAGCAGGAGGTTTGGCGCTATTATGATCCGGGCATTCCGACGTTGGCGCTGCCTGTCCAGCGGCCTGCCGATCCGGATTTGACCATCGAAGCGTTGGTAGACGCAACCGCTTCAGTAGACGAGATCTATGCCCTCTTCTGGGCGACCGATGAGGCTGATCCGGATCGCATTGTCGAGACTTGGCTGGATCGCAACAGTTTCAAGGGCATCGAAAGCTGGCAGGGCAACATGCGCTTTGTGACATACGGCATGGCAAACGATCTGTCATGCAAGACGCTGGATGAACCGACAACATTTGGCAACGAAGATGGGGCGCTCTTTGCCGTTGAACATGTTTGTCGCTCCAGCGATCAAGGGACTCTGACTGCCGGCGAAACATTGCTTGTCGGCCTGCGTTGGCGAGCGCTTGCAGACAGCCCAGACAACTACAAAGTGAGTCTGCAACTGCTCAACGGGCGTGATCAGGTGATCGCACAGCGGGACAGCGAACCGAGCGGTGGTTCGTCACCGACATCGACCTGGAAGACAGGGGATCTTGTCGATGACAATCACGGGCTTTGGGTTCCCTTTGGCACGCCACCCGGTTCGTACCGTCTTTCGCTGGCTGTCTACGACGCAGCCACGGGTGAGAGATTGGCGATGAACGAAGTAGATGCCCTGACGCTGGGCGCCATTCAGATCGCTTCCGCAGGCGGAGTTGTGCCGACTGAGATCGTGCCCATCCAGCATCGTATCGAAAAACAGGTGGGCCCGGTCACATTGGTGGGCTACGACCTGCATCGCCGGGGCTATGCCCATGCACCTGAGACGCCGGTGGTCCCCGGCGACATCGTCGAATCAGTTCTCTACTGGCAGGCGCCCGACCCGCTGCCCGCGAATTGGCCTGGTGAACTGTCTGCTGAGATAACACTTGGCGACCAGGTCGTTCGCTTTCCGCTGGCCGACGCCTATCCCACTGCTTCCTGGCGCACAGGAGAACTGGTCCGTACAATCGTTGAGTTCGCCTATAATGGCGGCGCCCGCCGACCGACGCTATCGATTGACGAAGAGACCGTTCAAATGGTCGCTCTGCCTCGATAGAAATCAGGCATTTTCGACGTTCTTGACAGGGCACTACGTTTGATATAGCATTACGTAGCGCTCAAATCGATTTCACGAGGTAAGGAATGCTGGATTCAGAGATAGCTGCCATCAAGGAACAGTGCCCTGTCGAACTGGCGGCGCGTATCATTGGCCAGAAGTGGACGCTACAGATCGTCAACAATTTGATGCAGGGTGGCACCATGCGTTTCTGCGAACTGCAGGAAGCCTTGGGCGGCGTCAATCCCAGCACATTGAGCAGCAGGCTCAAGATGCTGGAAGAAGAGGGGCTTGTAGTGCGTATCCAACGCAGTACCGTTCCGCCTCATGTTGAATACAGCCTCACCGCAAAGGGCGATTCCCTTGGACCGATCATTGCAGCCATCAAAGCGTGGAGCTATCGATGGCTCTGCGGCATCGACGATCAGGTCGATAGGCAGACCCGTGAGCCCGTCGTAAGACTCATGCGCGAACCGGCTTAGGATCGCTCACAAGGAATCGTTTAATATGTCAGCGAATCCCCAATCAGGAATCGTCCTCAAAGGAATTACTGTCGGCCTGTTGCAGGAAAATTGCTATGTTTTTGGGTGTGCCGAAACAGGTGCCGGCGTTGTGATTGACCCCGGCGACAACGCCGGGGCCATTTTGCGTCTGGTCGATCAGGCCGGCCTGGCCATCGATAAGATCCTGAATACCCACGCACATCTCGATCACGTGATGGCCGTCAATGATGTCAAGTTGGCTACAGGTGCGCACTTCTATTTGCACGAGGCCGACCTTCAGACCTTACACGAAGTGCCGGAGCGTGCATTGCTCTGGCTGGACTCTGAAGTTGAACCCATCGATGATCCGGATGAATTCTTGACCCATGGGCAGATCATCGACGTCGGCAATCAACAGCTGGAAGTGCGCTTCACGCCCGGCCATGCCCCCGGACACGTGGTCTTCATCCATCACCCGAGCCGCATCGTCTTCGCCGGAGACACCCTCTTTCAGGGCAGCATCGGACGCTTCGACCTGCCCGGCGCTGATGGCCCGACGTTATTGGCCAGCATTCAGGAACAATTGCTCAGTCTGCCGGATGAGTATGTGATCTATCCCGGCCATGGTGGGGCCACCAATATTGGAACCGAGAGAGTCCACAACCCGTTCGTTGGTCAGAATGCTGTCGCATTTGATGAATGAAGATCCAACGAGAAGCGGGATTTTGCGTTTGACGGGAATTCAAGGAAAATATGAGTACATTTACCAACTCCCTATCCGGATGGTTTGGCCGCAAGAAATCCGACGATGAGTCTTCGACTTCCGGCTCTACGACTACAGGCGGAACACATGAACAGGAGCCCGTCGTCGTTTGGGAAGCTGCCAATCTGATGGAAGCACAGATCGTTGTTGGCCGTTTGAAGAGCGAAGACATACCAGCCATCATGCGCGGTGAAGCGGTGGGTTCCATTTACGGCTTCACAAGCGGTGGCCTTGCTGAGACGGATGTGCTCGTTCCTGCTCCTCTGGCAGATCGGGCGATTGAGATTCTCAACACTGAGATTGAGTGGGATGAGAGTGCGATTGAAGAGTCGACAGACGAAGTCGCCGATCCCACCGACCAGGTCGAATCAGACCAGTAAAGCGTAGGGAACCTATGACTCAAGAACTGCAGAACACCCCCACGATTCCAACCTATTTAAGTGAAACAAAGAAAAGCGCCATCAATTGGCGTTTTGTGGCCGGGGGCATGTTGTTGCTTGTCTTTGTCGGATTTCTAGGCTTTCAGATGGTTCAGGCGACAACCACGACCGGCGCCTACTATATGACTGTCAATGAACTCCAGGGACAGGCACCAGGCATCTACGGAGAACGTGTCCGGGTCAACGGTAATGTGGTCGAAGGGACCGAAGATTGGGTGCCGAGAGACATGACGCTCAAATTCTCCATCATGGATGAGGGCGGGGATCAGCTGCCGATCGTCTTCTATGGTCCCCGGCCGGACAATTTCCAGCGTGCGGCGTCGGCAATCGTTGAGGGCGAGCTACTGCCCAATGGCACATTTGAGGCAGAGACATTGCTATTGAAGTGCCCGAGTCGGTACGAAGAAGAGCCGGAAGAGATCTTTGTTGAGTCAACCAACTAATCCGGTGTCTTCGCTGATTTTGCGATATTATCGATTCTACCACTGCTGCTTCTATCACGGTGCGTAGAGGAAATTCTCTTATCGAACCGGTTGCGCCGTATTTGGGCAGCCGGTTTTGTCTTGAGAAACGAAACTAGGAAATTATTCGTAACTATGGATGGCCCAATGTTTAGGCGAACGCTCTTCGCCTCTGTTGTAATGGTTGCTGCGCTATTTTTCGGCGCAGGCAATTTGGTCTATGCCCAGCCTACCCCGCCTCCCTACGATCCTGAAACTATCCCGCCGCCTGTATCCATGCCCGTTGCAGCCGTCGGCGGTGGACTATACATGGAGAATTGTGCGCCTTGTCACGGAAATACGGGCGCGGGCGATGGTCCGACAGCCCCGGATCTATCGGCTCCGCCGGCAGCTTTCGCGGATCCGGCCGTTGTCTGGGGCCAGAGTCCGGCCGAGTTCTTCCATACGACGAAGTTCGGTCGCATGCAAAATATGATGCCGCCCTGGCGCAATCAGATGACCGATGACCAGATCTGGGACACGGTCTACTATGCATGGGGGCTACATACCGACCAGACCGAGGTTCTTGCAGGCGGTGAAATCTATGCACAGGAGTGCGCCGCGTGTCACGGTGACACCGGCGCCGGCGACGGTCCGGATGCAGAAGGCGAGTTGCTCGATCTCAGCGACGGTGCGCGCATGATGTTGATCTCGCCGGCCGCGATGAGTCAATCCTGGCGCGATGCGCATCCTGAGATCGGGGCTGACATCAGCGATCAGGAACGGACCAATGTCATCAACTACATGCGCACCTTCACGTATGTGCCGCCTTGGGAATCGCCGTTTCGAGCCGCCGAAGGGGTCATCGAAGGGTCCATCGTGTTGGGCTCGGCATCGGGCGACCCTGTCGCCGGCGTGGATGTACTGCTGCGGGCCTTCATGAATTTCACTGAAGTGGCCACTTTTGAAGCCGTTACCGACGAAGAAGGCGGCTTCCGGTTCGAAGAGCTTGCGACCGGCGAGAATGTCGTCTACGCAGTCGAGGCCGCGTACAACGACGTGCGTTATGGCAGCGATTTCATTCGTATCGACCCTGGTAGCAATCTGCAGCAGGTTGAGATCGCGGTTTACGACACCTCCGATGACGACAGTGGGGTTCGTATCGCACGCACCAACTGGGTCATCGATTTCGCACCGGGTGCAATGAACGTCGGTCAGATCATGACCTTCGGCAACGATTCGGACAGTTCCTTCACCGGCAAGATTATCCCCGAGGTCGATGTGCCGGTCACGGTGGCGTTCAAAGTGCCGTCCGATGCGGAGAACATTGAGTTCCGAGACGGCGTGCTGGGCGTGGACTACTTTCAGGTTGGTGACACCATCTATGATACGGCGTCGTTGATTCCCGGTGAAGCGACACGGCAGATCGTCGTCAGCTATCAGCTACCGCTGGACGGTGATGAAGGCGCAATGATGCAGGAGTATATCTACCCTGTGGGAGAGGTCAACCTGCTCGTAGCGGATCTCGATGGGCTTGAAGTTTCCGTTGATGGGCTTGAGTTCGATCAGGTTGATACGATCCAGGAGATGGACTACCGCATCTGGAGTCGCGCTGAACTGCCGCTGGGCGAAGGCATCGCCGTGGCGGTGAGCGGTGCGCTCTCAACAGATGACGTCGATCCGCGGGCATTTGCCCCGGCGCAACAGGACGTAGGTACTGAACAAGTTGGTTCGTCCCAGACGGCTGATCCGTTGGAACCGTACGTCCCGCTGGCCCTGGGTGGCTTGATGGCCGTGGCCCTGGGTGGCGTCTTTGTCTGGTCAGTTCGATCCGCTTCAGAAAAGGATAGTGGACGGTCTCTGGCCGACCAGAAAAATGTACTGGTCAATCGGATTGCCTTGCTCGACGACCAGCACGAACGGGGTGAGATCGACACGGATGATTGGACAGACCAACGTACCGATCTGAAACGTGAATTGCTGGCGGTTGCCGGCCAGATGAACCAGGAGAGATCATAGCTGTCTATGCCTGGTGAATCGCTGATCGCAATCCGGAATGTCTACAAACGCTATGGCCGCAAGCGTGTGCTGCGTGGCGTCGACTTGGACATCGGCGAGGGCCAGGTGATGGCATTGCTGGGCTCGAATGGTGCAGGCAAGACCACGCTCATGCGGATTGTGGCCGGTCTCTCCAAGCCGGACCGTGGCGAGGTGCTGCTCGGCGGCGCCTCGGCTGAGAACGCAGGCCATGAACTGCGTCGCTATATCGGTCTGGTCAGCCACAAGCCGCTGCTCTACGACAACCTGAGCGCTATCGAGAACCTCAGCTTTTTCGCACGTATGTATGACATCCAACAACCGGAAGCACGTATCGAGACCGTGTTGAACGACGTCAATCTCTGGGCGCGGCGGCGCGATCCGGTGCGCACCTACAGTCGCGGCATGGTCCAGCGCATGGCCATCGCCCGTGCCATCCTGCATGATCCGCCGATTTTGCTCCTGGATGAGCCTGACACCGGCCTCGATCAGGACAGTGCTGAGACGCTGCATAACCTGATCCGTTCGCTTGGTGCAGCCAAGCGGGCGATATTGCTCTCGACCCACAACCTGGATCGTGCCCTGGCCTGGGGAGATTCTGTCTGCTTTCTGGTCGATGGTACAATTGCCTTTCGCGAAGACTCGACGCAGTTGACCGGCCAGTCATTACACAGTCGCTACGCCGAATTGAGCCAGGCGAGTTGATCCGAATCGAGATCATGACACAGTCCATACAACTAGAGTCACAATCTATCAAAGCGCAATCCGAAAAAGCGCAATCGGTCGAAGTGCAGTCGATCAAGATGCGTACCGGTGGCGGCTTCGGGGCATATGTGGGCAAGGCATTCGCCATTGCCCGCAAGGATCTGCGCTCTGAATGGCGGGCCAAGGAGATCATCGGCACGATGATGGCCTTTAGTGTGTTGGCCGTAATCATCTTTGGTATGGCTTTTGATCTGCGTGTGCCCGAAGCCGACATGGTGGTGCCCGGCGTATTCTGGGTGATTATTCTCTTCAGCGGCGTCATGGGACTCAATCGTTCGTTCGGCGCAGAGGTCGATCGTGGCAGCATGGCGGCTTTGTTGATGGCGCCGGTTGACCGGAGCGCCATCTATTTCGGCAAGATGCTGGCTAGTCTGGTTTTCATGTTGTTGACTGAGTTGATCATCCTGCCCGTGATCCTGATCATGTTCGACGTCAACCTGATGCACGCCTGGATTCTGACTGGGGCGCTGCTGGGCACCATTGGCTATGTCGCCGTTGGGACGCTTTTCGCCGGGCTGACGGCCAACACACGCTCGCGTGAGACCCTGTTGCCGGTTCTGTTGCTGCCGGTGATGGTGCCGATCTTCGTTGCCGGCGTTGCGCTGACTGCGTCTGTGGTTGACGGTCACGAGTTTGCGGATTTCAAGCACTGGTTAGGGATATTGCTGGGGTATGATCTGATTTTTATCACGGTGGCCTACATGGTCTTTGGTATGATTTGGGAAGATGCTGAATAGCGAAGCATGCTGCTTATAAAGAGCGCAGCATAGGAAGAAAGAGGACGCAAATCGATGGCGAGTGTAACGGTAGTAGAGAAACCGGCGCAGAAGGGCAGCCGCATGGGCGGCTGGGATATTGTCCAGCTTGTGCTCAACCTGGCCACAACTGTGAGCCTATCGGCGCTAATGTGGGCGGCCTTTGTGCATGCAAAACCGGCCCTCAATCTGGCCGGCGATGAGCAGGCGGCGCAGCGCATCTTCTACATCCACATGGCCTGTAATATCGGCGCCCTGGCTGCGTTCTTGACATCTGTGGTCGGCAGCGTACTCTATCTGATCACGCGAAATCTTGACTGGGATCGCGTAACTCAGGCCAGCGTGGAAGTCGGCACTGTCATTGGCATGGGTACGATCATCACCGGGGCCATCTGGTCCAAGCCGACCTGGAACACCTATTGGACGTGGGATCCGCGACTGACGGCATCGACCATCACGGTGCTGATCTACGTGGCCTACATTCTCTTCCGCAACGGCATTGACAATCGACGAACGAAGGCCCTCTTCGGCAGCATCTATGCCATGATCGCCTTCCTGAGCATTCCGCTCACGTACTACAGCGCACGCTGGTTCCGCTCCATTCATCCGATCGTCTTTGACGGCGAAAACGCAGAGGCGCAGGGTGACTTTGCCATGGGCGCTACCATGGGTGATACCTTGACCATCGGCGCGATCAGTTTCAGCCTGCTCTTTGCCTCGCTGCTGATTTTGCGCTGGCGGCAGTTGCGGGTCGAGGATCGAATTGAAGAGTTGAGAGAGGAGATCGAAGCATGACTTTTTTGGCAGTCGCCTATGGCGCGGTCTGGTTGCTGGTTGGCGTGTATGTCACCTTTATTGGGTTGCGACAGCGCAAGCTGCAAAATGAGATTGAAGTTCTGGAAGAGGTCGTCAACGATAAGCCTGCGTAGGCCCTGTTACAGCAGATGAAGGCTTACCCCGATAGAGTGAGTGCACCATGGCTGATGTCCCGACAGTGGACATACAGAAGGCGGACGTACCGAGGCGGAACCGCTAGGCAATGGTCATTCATCCAGAGGAGCAGTAAGATGGCAGAAATGCTACAAGAACCTGATACGAAACAAGTGGCTACCCCGCAGGCGGTAACTCCAAAAAACGATGACGGTGGCCGTCGTCTGGTCGTCTTTCTGCATTCCGTCTTTTTTGTACTAGGATTCACGACCGTCTTTACGCTATTGGGCTCGGCGGCAGGTCTGCTAGGCAATAGCCTGAACCAGTATCTGCCGGCTCTGCAACGGTTCGGCGCCATCATGTTGGTCATTTTTGGCTTGTCCACCCTGGGCGTTTTCCGCTGGCTCGTCGACAAAATCCGAGGGCGCTACGATCTGGATGCAAATCCGGCCGCGGCGGCCCTGGTGAGCGTGCTCGACTTCTTCAATGGGCTTATGTACAGCGAGAAGCGTGTCACCGACATGCACCAGGTCAGCCGCAATTGGGGCTATGCCAGCAGCTTTCTGCTAGGCGTGAGCTTCAGCGCCGGCTGGGTTCCCTGTGTCGGACCGATTCTGGCCAGTATTCTCTTCCTGGCCAGCGACGGCGCGACCGTTGCTCAGGGTGCGATCTTGTTGGCGGTCTACAGTTTGGGCCTGGGCATTCCGTTCCTGATTACGGGCGCCGCATTTAGCAGCGCCACCAAGGTGTTGCGCAGGATCAATCGCCATGCCCACATTGTGAGCATCATAAGTGGCGTCTTCTTGCTCTATGTCGCCTTTCTACTCTGGTCCGGCAGCCTCACCACGCTGACGACCCAATTCTCCTTCCTCAATGAATTTGTCTTCAATCTGGAAGATGCGTTGGTCGGCAGTTCCGGCGTTGGTGGCAATATTGTTAGCGCCAGCACGTTAGCTGCCATTCCCATCGCTTTCATGGCCGGCCTGATCAGCTTCATCAGCCCCTGTGTACTGCCCTTGATTCCGGCCTACATCGGCTACTTGAGTGGCACGGCGGTGAGTGGGGAGTAATTCTTCTCAGGATGTTTCCACGGGAAAAATGATGATCCAAGAAGAATCACACTTCTTCGTGAAAATTCGTGATTCTTCGTGGATCAACTTTCGATATCGGTCGAACAGATGAAACTCACGCTCTATTCTAAACCGGACTGTCCGCTGTGTGATGAGTTGAAGACTGATCTGGATGGCTTGCAGGAAGAGTTTGGATTCAAGCTGGTTGAGTGCAACATTGAGGATAACGGGGTTGACTTTGAGCGCTACCAATACCTGATCCCGGTGCTGGACATCGAAGGCGGCCCGGTCCTTTATCCTCCGCACAGCTGGCAGGGCACATGGCAGGCGCTCACTGCCGCTACTGACTCACCTACATAATGATGGCTTAACCCATGACCCAGGATACTGAAGCGGCCGTTGAACCCGTCCCTTCCGACAATCAATCAGACGTGTCGACCGCGGACGCCAAGATCAATCAGGCGGCCAATGGCATGGTCCTCTGGGTGGCGCGCCATTGGCTCTTCCTCTTCAACCTGGCTTGGGGCATGTACGTGGGGATTCCTTTTCTGGCCCCAATATTGATGCAACTGGGTCTGACAACCCCTGCAAACGCCATCTACGGCGTCTATTCGGTCTTCTGCCACCAACTGCCTGATCACAGTTTTTTCCTCTTTGGCCATGACCATGCGCCGTTGGAACTGGTCTTGGTGCAGGGCGGCATGGCTGAGGGACTCAATCTGCTCGTCATGCGCAGATTCGTCGGCAACGAATGGCTTGGGTACAAAGTGGCCCTTTGTCAACGTGATGTCGCCATCTATGGCTCGGTCCTGATTGGCTGGACTGGTCTATGGCGTCGTGCGCAAACGAAGAACCGTGCGGCCGCTTTCCCTCAAAGTCTATGCACTCTTTCTGATCCCCATTGCCGTCGACGGCCTCAGCCAGATGGTCGGGTTACGCGAGAGCAACTGGGTGCTGCGGTCCATCACCGGCATGATCTTTGGCGTCGGCTCTGTCTGGTTAGCCTATCCCTATGTCGAGGAAGCCATGGAGAGCGTCATCGAAACAGAGACAATCCGAATGGCGCAAACCTCGTCATCGGACGAATAGTGGTTGCCGTCCATTGCGCGTTGGTTGCAGTGAGCCCCTTTTTGCCACAGATTTACACAGATAACAAACCGATTATCACAGATGCTTTCAAAGCAAACAGAAAATCCTAAACGCCATCTGTGTCCTATCCTTTTTTATCTGTGGAAATCTGTGACAAATGTGTTTTGCGCGGCATACAATAAATCTCTTTGGAATCAACAAGATCCATCATGCCTTCAGATTCGACAAACCGGCCGGGGTTCGCTATACTGTTTTCTTGTGTAAGGAAGAGCCTGTCCTCTCAACTGTGCTCGACTTACGCCGCGTTCAATTGAAATAATGGGTTGGCTTCAATAAAGCTCAACCGTAATCAAGAAACGTGTTCTGTGCAGATGGCCAACCGGAGTCGGCCGCAATCAGATGAACTTGGGGAGAATGAATTAGGATGGCAAATATTAAATCTGCGGAGAAGCGTGCTCGACAGAGTATCCAACGGCACGAACGCAACCGCGTCGTAATGGCTAGCACGCGTACTTCCGTCAAGAAGGCCCGTGCAGCAATCGAAAGCGGCAACCAAGAGGCTGCCCTTGAGGCAGTTCGTAAGGCGACCAACACGCTGGATCGTGCCGCCAAGTCAGGCGTGATTCACAAGAACAACGCTTCGCGTCGCAAGAGCCGGATCACACTTGCCTACAACAAGGCATTTGCGTAGATCTGGGTTAACTGAACTCAAAAGCCATCGCTCATCGAGCGGTGGTTTTTTTGTACGCCCGACATGGGCGGCATCTAGGGAGTGAAAGACTCCTGCGGGCGCTGACCTGGCGAACCGCTAGCCGAAGGCAACTGCGTGGCGTGAGCGAGCGTGGGGAGGAAGCCGGAGAGCAAAACCTGGACTTGATGGACAAGAACTGCGTAAAGAGGCATGGGATGCGGGGTAAGCTGGCAAGAGACGGTAAAGCCCAAACAGGTCAAAGTAGTTTCATGTAAACGCAGCAAGGGTCAGGGGAAAGAGGCCGTACCTTATTCGGGGAGGTCTGTCGCCATGAGAGTGGATAGCAGAAGTCAGCCGAGGCCGTAGTAGTCGATGGAGTAACGACCATCCAGGGCGGGAGGTGAAAGCCTTCTACAGGGCGAAGGGCCGAACGGAAGGGGAGTTGAGTAGAAAGGAGCAGGGTGACGTAGGCAACCGACATCTGAGAAGCAGATTGGCCGTGAAGGGTAGACTGAGGGTCGAGAGATAGCGGTCAGGGTGAAGGCGTCATCAGAGCGAATGGAGCAAGAAATGACTCAACACGAAGAGAGTATGTGGGAGCGGATATTCAGTCGCGAGAACATGCTGAAAGCGCTAGGCCGAGTGAAAGGCAACAAGGGTGCGGCAGGGGTGGACGGGATGACAGTGAAGGAATTGTCAGCCCACCTGAAAGCGCAGTGGCTGACGATTCGGGCGAAGCTGGATGCGAGGGAATACGAACCGAGTCCGGTGAAACGGGTGATGATCCCGAAGGCGGATGGAGGGGAGAGGCAACTGGGTATACCGACAGTGCAGGACCGACTGATCCAACAGGCGATGCACCAAATACTGAGCGAGGAATATGACCCGAAGTTCAGTGAAGCCAGCTATGGCTTTCGACCGGGGCGGAGTGCGCACGATGCAGTGCGGACAGCCCAGGGGTACATCGAGAGCGGGAAGAAATGGGTGGTGGATATGGATTTGGAGAAGTTCTTCGACACAGTGAATCATGACCGGTTGATGTCTCGGCTAAAGCTGGACATCGAAGACAAGCGGGTGTTGTGGCTGGTGAATCAATACCTGAAAGCGGGAGTGATGGTGAACGGAGTGGTGATGGGGACAGAGGAAGGGACGCCGCAAGGTGGTCCGTTGTCGCCGTTGCTGTCGAACATCGTGTTGGATGAATTGGACCGGGAACTGGAGAGACGTGGGCATAGCTTTGTGCGGTATGCGGATGACTGCAACATCTATGTGAGCAGTCAACGAGCGGCAGAGCGAGTGCTGACGAGTATCCGGGAATACGTGGAGAAGAAGCTGCGCTTGAAGGTGAACGAGCAGAAGAGTGCAGTGGACTTAGCCACACGGCGTAAGTTTCTGGGGTTCAGCTTCTACTGAAGGGCCGGGGGCGGGGTGGGAATACGAATCGCCGCCCAGAGTCTGGCCCGGATGAAGCGCAAAGTGAAGGGACTGACCCGACGGAGTCAAGGGAAGGGCTGGACGGAAGTCCGGGACGGACTGAGACGAGCAGTGGTGGGGTGGGTGAACTACTATGCGCTGGCAGATGCAGGGAACCACATGAAACAGCTGGACGAGTGGCTGAGGCGGCGGATGCGCCAGATGGCGTGGAAGCAATGGAAGACGCCGAAGAACCGATACCGGCAACTCAAGATACGAGGGGTTACAGAGTACTGGGCCATTCGTGCTGGGGGAACCAGTAAGGGAGTATGGCGGCTGTCAAAATCCCCATGTCAAGTCCTGAAATACGTTTACACGAAAATGTGACTATTGACCATCAGGAACAAGGTCTCGGTGTAGACCCGCAAACCTTGACAGTCGGCCAAAACGTGCTGGTGTGCCTGCGGCGACGGATGACCGACCGAAGGGAACAGAGCAAGCTCACACCGTCGCAATTTTGAGCGTAGCACGTTTTGGCCGACCGTCAAGGTCAAGCCCTTCGGGTTGCTAGCTGAGTGACTGGCTCGGGATTCGCTCCCAAAGGGGAACTGTCACCCGGTTCAACAACAGCCATGAATCTCAGCCGGTTTACAATAATTCAACGATAGATGCGGTCGTTCATAGTTATAGAGCCAGATGGCTTCTTGCACGGCGACTTGTGCTTGTTTGAGATCAACGAAGAGCGCATCCAGACCATATTCGCACTTTAAAATCCCATTCATGCGTTCTGCTAGCGCATTTTCATAACAATTTCCGACTTCGCCCATGCTCGGCTGCATACCCATGTCTCCCAGACGTTCCAAATAGGCATCGGCCGTGTACTGCACACCGTGATCCGAATGATGAATGAGTCCTTTCAAGCGGACGTGCGTGTGGCCGACAAGGGCTTGACTCAAGGCTCGGAGACAGCCTTCAGCCGCCAGCGATGTCGACAAATCGTACCCGACAATGAAGCGAGAAAAGGCATCGGTCAGCAATACCAGGTAGACGAAGCCCTGCTCAGTGGCCACATAGGTGATGTCTCCTACCCAGGCCTGATAGGTCTGGACGATCTCCAGGTCGGCCAGCAAGTTGGGACAACGCCACAATCCCGAACGAGTCGTGCGACGACGACTGCGTTTGACCGGAACTAAGAGCTTACGACGGCGCAAGAGATCGAAAAAGGCGTCTCGCCCTCTAGTGATTTCCAGCGCCGCCATGGATCCTTGCAACTCATGAACAAGCTTGCGCCCGCCCATTCGTGGGTGGCGTCGGCGAATGCTCAGGACCAATTCGATCAATAATTGGTCCTCGGCCGCTCTCTGCATCTGCCGCTTGCGAGCCTGATAATGGGCTTGGCGGCTGATGCCAAACCATCCACTGGCGGTCGCTTTGCTCACCTGGCCGCCGGCTGCGGCTGCTTCTATGATCTCTTGCCGAAGTTTTTTTTGATGTCTATCCCCAACGATTGGCTGGCCACATCAACCGTCGTCCGTAGCATTCGGTTCTCCAGCACCTTCTCGGCCAGCGCACTCTCCAACTCGGTGATGCGCCCTTTCATCGCCTTGACTTCCAACTGGTCGTCAACCGTCTGGATCACCACTAGTTCATTCCTGATCCCGGCACTGCTATACTTTTTGATCCAGTTTTGCACCGTCTTGTGGCCGCCTATCCCATATTTCTGCATCAGACTATAGATGCTAGCTCCGCCTTCGTATTCGTTGACCACTTGCTGCTTGAAGGCCTGGCTGTAGCGTCGTACCGTCTCTTTTTGCATCGTTTCACCCTCCTGTTTACCAGTATAGGTGTAAACTATATACAGGACGGGTCACCACCGCTCCACAAAGCACTGAGCAATGGCTACTGGCGCAAAGTCGGATTAGTCAGCTTCTCACAACAATACGAACTTCGTCGGACCTAACCGAACCGCCGGATGCGGACCCGCATGTCCGGTGGTGTGGGAGGGGGGAAGCCGCAAGGCTCCCCCCTATCCCGATTATCGGGTGTTGCGAGATTTAGATCGCCCATGCCTCAGACTGATTCCCATAGTCACATAGCGACAGCAGTGGACAGCCATCACATTGGGGTTTGCGGGCGCGACATCGTTCGCGGCCATGTGTGATCAGGCTGACGTGCAGCTGAAAATAGGTTTCGCCGGGCAGCAGCGCCTCCCAGTCTCCCTTGACCTTCTCCGGCGTGGCTCGCCGACTGCTGATGCCCGTTCTCTGAGAGATGCGTTGGATGTGGGTGTCGACCGGAAAGGTGGGCATATTGAAGACAAAGAGCAGGACGATGCTGGCCGTCTTGTGGCCGACGCCGGGGAAGTCGGTCAGATAGGTCATGGCCTCGTCGACCGGCATCTCGGGTAGATGATCGAGGTTATAGGCTCCTCGCTCGGCCTTGATTCGCTCCAGTGCCGAGACGATGCGTGGGGCCTTCTGGTTGTACATGCCCGCCACGCGGATGGCGTCCTTGATGTCATCGAGAGGGGCTGTCCGGATGGCTTCCCAGTCATGGTTATAGCGCCGAACAAGTTCATCGAAGGCGCGACCACTGTTGATGTCATTGGTGTTTGCGCTCAGAATCGTCAGAATCAGCTCATCCATAGCCGACCGACTCGGTCGCCAATCGGGCTCACCGTAGTGATCGAGCAGCCGATAGTAGATCTCCCAAGCCTTTTCCTGCTTCTCCATTATCTCCTGCCGCCATTTTGTAGATCGAAAGCGATTCAATCTTGTAGCCTGTCAGGCACTCGACTGTGTTCAGCATCTCCGCTTGTGAAACATCCTTACACTCTACGTGCTGGTCGCAGTATGAAGCAAATGTTGCCGGTTTGAGATTTCAGAAATGGACCGAGCTTTTTCTGTGCAAAATATTAAAATTATCTGTGCGAATGGTGATGGCTTACATCTCTTCACGGTTTTTTGTCCTAAGCTGTCAACAGATTCCGGTCAACGATGGTTGGTTAATTTACAGATGCAATGGAGAAGAACATGATGAAGTTTCGTACAGTAGCAATGTCGATTGTCGGCATTCTTGTACTCTTGACGGTGCTAACACCAAGAGACGCCCAGGCACACCAGCCCTATTGTGAATTTTCTGATGCAACAGCAGACAGTCCCTGGCAGGTTCCAGACTCCTCAATCTCGTATGCCTACTACGGAAATCTCTATCCTGCCGGTGATGTAGACTTCTACACCTTCGACGCTGAGGAGGGGCAGTCGGTTCTGCTCAGTTTAAGCATCCCTGCCATTGAAGGGCAGGAGGATTTTTCACCGATCATGGTCGTCTACGGTCCCGGCATCGACGGTGAACGCCTTGACAGCTTGCCTTACGGTGTCAGCATTCCCGATGATCAAGGCGGCATGATGGTCCCGCTCGGCGACGAGCCGGTCTACTGGTACGAACCCTTTGGCGGACGCTACTACTGGAACTGGGAAGACACATTCTTTGAGGCGCCTGAAGATGCTGCGTACACCGTTGCGCTTTGGCACCCGGAGAATGAGTTGGGACGCTACTCATTCGTTGTCGGCGAGGAGGAGGTCCGTGGTGGCGACGAGGATTGCTCGGCCTCCTTTGACGACTACTGGACCCCGCTGGTTGCCGGAGAAAACCCCTATCGAGACGGCGGAATGGAGATGGCGGGGCACATGCATGGCGACGGCATGGACCACAACCACGGCGAACCGATTGAGCTTGATGCCGATATGGCGCCAATCGTCGATCTGCAGGTGATGCCATTGAGCGACGGCAGCTTAAATATTCGGGTACAGACCATGAACTTCATGTTTGCGCCCCACCATGTCGATATGGATCCGGCCGACGGTGAAGGTCATGCTCATCTCTATGTGGATGATGAAAAGGTTGCCCGCCTCTACGGTGAGTGGTATCACCTTGACTCAGTGCCTGAAGATGCGCAAATGATTTCCGTTATTCTCTATGCCAATAACCATCAGCCTCTGGCTGTCGAGGGTCAGGAGATAATGGACATGGTGATGCTAGGCGACTAAATGGCATCGACGGCAAAAAGATTTTGACGAAATAGAACGAAGAGACAGCAGCACCACCATGGCCGATGGAAACGGCCATGGTGGTGCTGCTCGTTTGTAAACGGAACCGACTCCAGTATTGATCAGCAGGATCGGAAGGGTGGTCGAGCACAATGGGCTAACAACATTTCTTGAAATTGAGTATAATGTCGACAGGTTTTGTGCTAATTCGTCGATCACCATTGGTTTGGATTCGTTTGATGCGGCGGTGCTGTAGACAATACCTCCATTGAAGTTGATTTCCAGACTGGAGTTCGAGCGATAATGAAAACGAAACAACATTGGCATCTGGTGCCATTCCTCTTGATTCTGGCCGTTTTGACATCCGGCTGTGCTGGAGCAGATGCTGATTCACTGCCCAGTATGGTCCTGGATGGAGCCGGCATTGTGGCCGATCTGCTGTCCACCGATACGGATGCGGACACTGGCGCTGGCGACAGTGATGGCGGCCAAGAAACTGATACGGTGGAGGCATCCACTGAAGAGGCCGTGACACCCTATCAGCAGAAGTTGACCCAGACCCTGGAGGCGAGGGCGGCAGCCGGTCTGCCGAACCCATCCTCAGTGACCTTCGAGTACGAGTTGACGCCGCCTCGAGAGGTGGCAAAGGCGGATGGCAACGGCACAGAGCAGGTCGTCGAGATTACCGCCAAGACCGTCCTACATTTCGATGGTCCAGAGGAGGCCGGATATGATGTCTGGCCGGCACTTGTCGTCACCGGCACGCTGCCAACCGACGCACACGGTTCGGTGCTGGCCGGCGACTATACGGAACTCTACCGAACTCTGTTGGCGGAGCAGATTCCCGGCATCTGGGACCAGGTCGAATTTGGACAGGAACCGCGAACGCAGACAATCTCTGAGACTTTCAACGTTTCCTATGAGGGGGAGGATGCTGGGGAGGATGCTGCGCAGACGATCTTCTACGATGCCACAGGCGCAGTGGCAATGGAGCCGATTCTTCTGGGCTTGACCTACATGGGACCGGATATCGACTATACGTTTGGCGATAGCCTGTCTGTGCGTAATTTTACCGTCTATGACTTCATGGCAGGCTTCAGCTTGGACTGGATTGCGGGCCTGCGGCTGCCGGCTGACGTGGCCTTGAATGGTGTGGCGACGGACGCAGGTGGGTCGGTCCGGTTCTCCTCTGTTCTGTTCCCACAGGATTGGTCAGAGCAAGCGTATATTGACGCAGGGGTCGCGCCGGAAGGCGGTGATGAATTTGTGCTGCGCTTTGATACATTCCTGGGCATTAAGGCTATTCTTCTTGAAACCAATGTCTGCCCTGGTTGCTATCTTGAGACGACTGTCAACGAATCGGCCAGCTTTGCCACGCCATTCGGAGCGGGCACATCCCTGCCGATCCCGCAGATCTATGTACCCATCCGCAACTGGAGCCTGGGCTTTGCCTCCACAGACCTTGGCATCAACATCAGACCACAACTCGGATCATCCCAGATCACGGCCGACTGGCACTATCGATCAAGTAGCGAGTGTTCCGACAACGGGCAGATCACCTATACGGGCCAGGAAATCCCTGTCATCTTTGGCCCTGAGACCGACTGCGCCGCGGGCGAATCGGGCGGTCCGGAAGAGGCTGAGATGCAGTTGACCAACTTCCGCTACTGGTTCGATCAGATCTCTGTTGTATTCAGTATCAGCCATGAAACGAACCTGTTCGGCAACGATGTCCTATCAGGTGACAGATTGCCTATTCAGTTTAATCTCAGTCCGCTGGCGGGCCTTTTCTGGCTTGGCCCCCACAAGGAATGTACATGGGATTTCAACTGTCAGGCGACTGATGGCTATGACTCAGTGCTTCTTTCAACCATGACAGAACAGGAAAAGTGAAGCTATGGACGCAAATCTACCAGGCACTTCCGTGAATCCGTCGGGTTCACCGAACCGAATGTTGCCGGTGATTGCAAGCGTGCGGATGTTGCTCTTGCTGCTGCTGGCAAGCACACTCTTGACTGCCTGCGTCACGGTGGGTACAACATCGACCCCGACACCGGCATCGACCGACACAGAGCAGGCTGAACCGGTGGCGGCGCGGGCGGGTCCCATGGATGACCTCTTTGCCCGACCGGCCGAGTCTGTCGGTGATCTGATCGTCAAGGCTAGCGGTGTAGAAAGTACCCTGACGCTCATCGGCGATCAGGGTGTGCGTGTTACCGAGACAATGGGGCAAGAGACCCGCGATACGCTCGATACCTTTCAGGCAAACAACGCAAAGACAATCGAATTGCTGAGTGAAGAATATCAGGACAATCTGGAAGTCACTATCGACAGTCTGGATGCGGGCACCCAGGCCATCCTGCGAAACATCGAGGAGTCGTTGACCGTGGTCAACGCACTGTTGCAAGACGATGTTGTGCTGATTACGGAAAGCTCGATTGAGGTCATAGAGGCTGCCAGCCGAGAGTTGCAGCAGAGTGTCGAGTTGCTGGAGCAGAGTGTGGGCAATACGGTGATTCTGGCCGGTGAAACGACCGCCTATGTGATTGACCGGGCCAGCAATGATACGCTGGCTATCCTATCCGTACTGATGTTGGGCATCGGCTTTTTGCTCTGCATCTACCTCTTCTTCCGCCATAAGATCCCGGAGGGCAAAGCCCGCTATGTGGCCTTTGCGCTAATGATCGTTTACCTGATCTTTTTTGCGGTGTTGGCGCTCTCTCCGCAGCCGCGGGCATTTCTGATATCGCACGTTCTGTCTGCGCCAACACCATAGACAGAGAGCAGTTTGTCGTTGAAAGAAGTAGCTGGGGACTTCCCGATGCTAAGCGAGTGGATCAATCCTGATCCGGACGCTTTGGCACCTGGATGTCCCCGGCATCTTAGAGTATGCCAGGAAGGTCCCGCCTGGAACCCAGATTCTTGGCCGTGCCTATCTGTACATGTTTGATCTCCATGTTGCCTGGCCTCGGACGTAGCTTCCACCAATGCGTCTGGATGAAAGGGGGCGCTGGCTTGCCGGGCGTGGCCATTGCAGCCACTTTTCTGCTGCTGAGCTTCTGCTAGCGCGTGTCGAGAAATGGGCCCATGTGTGTTGGCCATAGTTATTGGAACGCCTGGCTGCCGTCCGGTCGGTGCAGGAAGGCCCTGTGCCATGGTTTGAACGGATACTTGGCCAACCCCTCCTCATTCAGATCGATGCCCCAACCCGGTTTCTCCGGGATCTCCAGATAGCCGTCCACCAACTTCATGGGTTCGTCCACCAGGTCTCGTCGCGGCGACTCGTCGTCCGGCAAGGTTTCGAGAATCAGGAAGTTGGGCGTGCTGGCTGCGAAGTGGACGTTGACCGTGGTGGCCAATGGGCCACACGGGTTGTGGGGCGCGACGTTGACGTAGGCTGCTTCGGCCAGCGCTGCGATCTTCTTGGTCTCCCAGACGCCGGTCAGGCAGATGTCGGGCTGGACGATGTCGACGGCTTGCAGGTCGAGCAGGTCGCGGAACTGATACTTGTTGTAGAACATCTCGCCGGTGGCGATGGGCACGCGGGTCTTGCTACTCAGCTTGGCCATAGCGCTGTAGTTTTCCGGCCGTAATGGTTCCTCGACGAAAAACGGCCTGTACGGCGCGATGGCATCGCAAAACTCCAGCGACCGGATCGGTTCGAAGATCGTAGCGTGGGGATCCACGCCAATGTCGACCTGCTCGCCCACGGCACTTCGCACAGCCTCGACACGTGCTTTCGCCGCCTGGAGGACGTCGATCCAGGAGAGCTGTGCATAGCCCGGCGGCAGTGGCCCCATCTTGAGCGCAGTCAGCCCGTGGGTTTTGACCAGCCAGGCCGCGTGCTCGGCAATCGCTTCCGGCGTATCGCCGTGTGCCCAGCGATAGACGCGCACACGGTCACGCACCTTCCCACCCAGCAACTTGTAGACAGGAAGCCCTGCGTCTTTGCCCGCGATGTCCCACAATGCCTGTTCGATGCCGCTGATGGCGGCAGAGACGACGGCCCCCGGCGGAAAGCGTGAGCTGACATAGAGCCAATGGCCAATCCGCGTGACGTCCCGCGGGTCTTCGCCGATGAGCCACGATTCGAAGTCGCGGATGACTTCGACGGTGGCCTTCTCCGGGCCGCACGAGTAGGCCTCGCCCACGCCGTAGACGCCGGCGTCGGTGTGGACCTTGACCAACGGCATGCTGCGGTTGCCGAGGTTGACAAGGAAGGTATCGATCTTGGTGATTTTCATGGGAAGCTCCTGAGATGTGAAGCGTGAAATGTCATGCGCAAAACGTACTGCGTAATGGATGGAGTGTCAAACGACAGAAAAGGCGGACTTTCGACACTCTGGCTCAGGGCATTTCGGTGTTCGAGAGATGCATTGCCGGATAATACTTCCGATGATATGTTTTTTCCGTCAGGGTTTGCAGGAAGATGGGCTGAGGGCAGGAAGCATCTAAAGTGTGTCGAACGTGCGTGAGAGACTATGGAAATCGAAACCGAACGCTTGGTCCTACGAGAGTTCAAATGGGACGATCGGCCTGAAGTATTGGCCTATCAGTCCGATCCACGCTACCAACGCTTTTACCCGCCTACAGAGCGAAATCCGCTGGACAAGCTCAGGCCTTTGTGCGAATGTTTTTGGAGCAACAACAGGAAGAGCCGCGCAGGAAGTTCCAGCTTGCTGCAGTTCTCAAGTCCAGTTCAAAGCTGATCGGCAATTGTGGCCTTCGCATGGAGACCATTGATGCGCAACTGGCCGATCTCGGCTACGAGTTCTCACCGGAATATTGGGGCAAGGCTACGCCACAGAAGCGGCACGGGCCATGATTCACTTTGGGTTCTGTACGCTACATCTGCACCGGATATGGTCATGGTGTATTGCTGAAAATCATGGCTCGACAAAGGTGCTTGAGAAGCTCGGCATGCAGTATGAAGGGCGATTGCGCGAGAACGAATTTTTCAGAGATCGCTGGTGGGATACGCTGATGTACGGAATGCTGGAATCTGAGTGGAAGGCTCAGAAAATAGATCGATAAACCCATCAACATTGATCGGAGAATCTATCCACGAGCCGGCAATTGTTTCCCGTACAGGATTCCAAGCTTCTTGCTGACGCGCTGGCCGAGAGAGTCTTGACAAGATATGCTCTTCCAGGGGCGGCTGTCTGCCGATTCTTTGGAAAAGGTATCTGCGACACCTACCGAATCGATACCGGTGGCCACGAATACTACTTGAACGTTTACAAGCACGCTCGACGTACGAAGGATGACGTATCCGAAGAGGTGAGGCTGCTGAATCACCTTGCTGACAACGGCGTTTTGGTTGCCAGACCGGTCAACAGGCGGGATGGGCGTTTTCTTTGCCAACTGGTCGCGCCGGAAGGCGTCCGCTACTCAGTCTTATTTGAGGCCGCTACCGGCGATGCAGGTGACAATGGGGATCCCCGCCGGATCAGGGCATTGGGCGAGATGGTGGGGTGTATGCATCAATGCGCCGACAGAATGAGTGTTTTCTATCGAAGAAGCCACCTGGACATGCGCCATCTGGTGGATGATAATCTGCTTGTGATCGCGTCCCTCTTGGAACATTGTGGAGCGGACTTTAGCCTGATCCGTGATATCGCTGAAGCATGTAAGGCCTGGATATCCCAATTGCTTCCCGAGTCAAAACCTGAATACGGCATCTGTCATGGCGATCTGCATGGCGGCGATGTTTTCTATGATGAGAACAGCAGACCCACGCTCTTTGACTTTGACAGCTCGGGGTGTGGCTGGCGCGCACTGGATATCGGTGTCTTTTTCGCGTAGGATGACTGGATGGATATCACCCGCGAGGGAGAAGAGAGGCGCCTGCGCCGGCTTGGCACCTTTGTGGAGGGCTATTCGACAGTCCGCGCGTTGCCGGAGCACGAATTTTCCGCAGTGTGGTTTGGCCCGCCTATCCGCCATATCTTTTTGGTGGGGCATGTGCTCCACTATACGACTGTGAGCGAGGGCGTGCATTGGGCAAACGATCAATTCATTGATTGGCACATGACTTGGTTCAAACAATGGGCCGAGGGCAACCTTTGATGACCTTCAGAGGTTCGGAAAGCTATATGCTTAGTGCGTACCAGTTTTGCGCATTTTTGAGACCAAAAAGTCTCATTTGTCTGAGAATTTGTGCATTTTTTGAGACTTTGGTAACATTAACTACAGTTTGACGAAGAAAATGATACTCCTCGTTGCAGCAGAACGCTTCGGTCAACGCGATTTCAGACAAGATGCGTGAGGTTAAAGCGGGATATGATTATCAATATCGTATTGGTTCTAGTTTGTGTCGCACTCGGGGCGTATGGCATGTTGTTTGTCATGGGTCTCTGCATGGTATCGGCATCAGCAGGAAGGCAGATGGAATCGCCATCCAGCAGCGTCAATCCCACTGCACACGATTCCAAGGTCTGTTCACTCTGTGAAAAAACCGTGGTCAGTCGTTCAAGATTAATACAGACTAACGCCCCGTTGGATTCTGCAGACGTCTCACGCGGTACGCCAAGCCGAGCGCTTAGCGGTGCCACGGCTGACGCCAATGGGCGTTGAGATCCGGTCGTTAGCCCCAGAGTGACGTCGTTGAGCGCCCAATACCTGAGAGATAATCCAAGGCAGCATATCGAGTGTTGTCATTGATGATGCCGCCCAACACTGTGCATAATGGGCAATTCAGGCTCAAACGCACCGACTCTATCGCGTGGACTCCATCATGCTGCCTCCCAATAGAATCGCAAAATTCGTGCGCTTCCTCTCATCGCAGCCGCTAAATGGAAGTGGTTAATGTCGTTCTCTCCGTTTGACGCGCACGCTGCTTTGCGCAGGAGTATTGGGCCTTTGACTATCACTGATGATCTTGACCGTCAATTTGTACCATTGAGGCGGGCCGAAGAGAACTGTTCTTGAACTGCGCACCCAGGGAGATCGGTACAGGCAACGACTCTGAAATCAGCATCGCATAGGCAAGTCAATGCAACTGAATCAAATTGGCACGGTCAATGGCGATCGAATAGGAGCACTGTGGCTTGGATGACTCCCCCGGGTGTCCAAGCCACAGTGCTCCTACTCGTTCCTCGCACATCGTGACGGTGCGATGCAACCTAGTGCTGACCATTTCCCATGCGCCGGCGGGCAGATCAACTGGCTGGAGCATGGGATTGGGGTTGTTGAGGTGCCCGTCTTTGATCGCCCCGTAACCGGTGATACTTTGATTGGCGGCTAACGGAGATAGAGCGTGTACAAACTTGTCGCGGGCGACAGTCACCAGGTCTCGCACGACTGGCGACAGAGTCTCTTGTCTTCCGGTTCTGAACCATGCATCCACAATATAGTCCATTTCCAGTCGTTCATCGTTCTACAAAAATAGGTATCTTCGTCGGCGGTTCACCTATGTGAGGTGCTGAGGTTAAACTGCTCCCAGGAAACATGCCCGAATCTTGATCTCCTATTGTTCGAACGCTACTACCTGCAGTCCGTTGAAACGCTGCTGGTCGGTCTTGCGCATCAGACGACCCAACTCGCGCGGAATGATCTGCGCCGGATCGGTGTACCAGTCATGTGAGTAGATCAGCCAGACTCGTTCCTTATTTGCTACCAGTGCATGGAGATATTCGACGTCCTTCTCTGTCATCTTGGGCTCCAAGACGCCACGGTCGAAGAGGTCGACCGGCGCACCGCGCAGCTTTGCATCAACATCGTAGTGGCGAAAGTAGTACTCGAAGGGAATCTGTACCCAGGTGGCGTTGAAGATGATGGTGTCGCCCGGCTCGATCTGCTGGGCCACATAGTCGGCAGCCTCGGCCCGATCCTCTTTCTGGAAATTCGCATAATAATTGTAGATCGATAATGCACTCACTGCCATGATCACAGCTGCGGCGACGGTCGCCGCGGTGCGCCGCAATGTCCTGTGGTTTGTCGCAGGTGTGGGAGCCGTCCGCGCCGTCGTGAATACACCAACCAGAAAACCACGAATGCCGATCGCTATCAACATGATGAAGGGCAGCATCGTCCAGATCAGTGTTCGGTCGTAGAAGATGGGGCGGCGTAGGCTGACCAGCAGCTCGCCGACGAAGGGCGTGAGCATCAGCGAGAGCAGCAGCAGCGTCCATGCCGCCTTACGACGCATGTAGAAGACGCCGGCGCCGACCAACAGCGTGTAGAACAGAAGCAACGGTGCGGTCGGCATCCAACCGGGCAGATGGGCGAAGCTGAGGCTCTTGAGCGTATCGTTGATGCGCCACAGATCGGGCGCGCCGATCCAGAACTCTTGCTCGACCTTGATCGACTGGACCACAAAGGGGATGGCCCAGGGCAGCCAGAGCAGGAAGGCAACGCCCTGGATGATCAGCCAGTTGCGTAGGAAGCGGTCGGCGTTGACGGCGCGCAGGCTCACGTGCTTGCCGCTGAATCGTCGATAGAGGATGGCCCCAAAGACCGATAGGTTGAGGGCCAGCGGGAAAAAGACAGTAGCGGTGTTGTGGGTCAGCATGATGGCGGCCTGGGTCAGCGACAGACCGACAGCCGAGCGAACATCACCCAGGCGTGACCAACGGCGCGGGAAGATGTAGTCGCGCCAGGCCAACTGACGGGTGCCGTAGCCGTCCAGATAGCGCACCACGAAAAAGATGGCGATGGCCACTTCCATGGTGAGCAGTGCGTACATGCGCGCTTCTTGGGCGAAACGCACTTGAAAGGGCGACAGCGCCAGGAAGAGCGCGGCAAGCAAGCCGGCCATTGTGTCCTGCGTGATGCGTTTGGTTGCAAGGTAGATGAAGGGGATGGCCAGCGTGCTGCAGAGCGCTGAAAATGCGCGCACAATGCCCTGGGTGTCGCTGAAGATCCACTGCCAGATGCTCAAGAGCGCGTAGTAGAGTGGTGGGTGCTGATCGATCTTGATCAGCCAGCCTGTTCCCTCAATGATGCCGTGGTTGGCTACCCAGATGCTGAACGCTTCATCCAGCCAGACCGTTTTCGATCCGATGGCGAAAAAGCGCAGAAACGCCCCCGTTGCGATGATCAGCAAGAGAGCGATGGCGCTGCGTGACGATAGTAGTCGGCGGATCAGGGCCATAGTCGAAGTCTTCCAGGAATGCGAACTGAGAGGTTTGCCTCTGTGTCTATCTGTGCCAAATCTTTTTAGATCTGGCGTGCCACCTTTTGCACGCCGACTATGATATCGTCAATGTCCTCTTCTGTATAGAATGGCCCCACGTTGACGCGTACGCCGCGTGATAATAGATCCTCGGTGCGCGGGCACATGCCCATGGAATAGGTGATGGGCTCGGGGAAGGCGCTGTCGCAGTTGAAGGGACAACCTCCGCCAATGGTCCACTGGTTGAGGATCTGAGGCGCTGCGTAGACCGGGTGGCCGCCGTAGACCTTGCCGGCGGGAATGCCCTCGGCCGTCAGCACCTCGACCCAGCGTGTGGCGTCGTCGGCCGACGGCAAGTAGAAGAGCACGCCGGTGGCGTGGCGATCCCGCTCCGGATCGGCCGGCGCCGGCGTGACGCCATCCAACTCGGCCACGGCCCCGCGCACGGCAGCGGTGTTGGCTTCGATGCGGTCTAGGATGCCCGGCAGCTTGGCCACCTGGCAACCCAGAATAGCCCCTGCGATCTCGCCCATGCGCAGGTTCTCGCCGATGACGGGCTGGCCGCCCACCGTGTCGCGCACACCGGCGTGGGATGTCCAGAATTGACCGCCCTGGTCACTGTAGATGACGGCTCGTCGGAAGACCTCATCGTCATCGGCAACGAGAATGCCGCCTTCGCCGCTGGTGATGTTCTTCTCCAACTGGAAGCTGAAGCAACCTACATCGCCGATGGTGCCCACGTGCTTGCCTTTGTAGAAGCTGCCGCATGCCTGGGCCGCATCCTCGATGACGAGCAGCCCGTTGGTACGGGCAAATGCCATCACGGCATCCATGTCCACGGCGACGCCGTCGAGATGCACAGGCATGATGGCTTTGGTGCGAGGCGAAAGACAGCGCTCCAGATCGGCGGGATCGAGCTGCATGGTCTCGTCAATCTCGGCAAAGACCGGGCGCGCCCGGTTGGCGACGATGGCGCCGACCGAGGCGATGAAGGTGACCGCAGGCACGATGACCTCGTCGCCCGGGCCGATGCCCAGCCCGGCCAGCCCCAGTCGCAGTGCCGCCGTGCCGCTGGTCGATGCCGCGCCATGTTTTGAGCCGACATAGGCGGCAAAGTCCTCGCTCAAAGGAGGCTACTTTGGAACGGAGATCGGGGCCGTAGTAGCGGAAGAGCGACTGACTGTCGAGCACTTCCATCACCGCCGCTTTTTCCTCATCGCCGATGACGGCAGCGCCTTTGTAGCGGTTCATTTCGCGCTCGATGACCCGCGGGCCGCCGTCGATGGCCAATTGGTTGTTGATTCGAGTGTCGGTCATCCGGATCTCCCTACGTAATGGGGGTTTAACGTGTATTTATCTCTCTGGAATGGCCTTAGGCCAATGGCTCGCCGGTCTTGCGCAGCAGATCCTGCAAGAAGGTGCGCAGCACATCCCCACAGGTGACCGTGCGGAAGTCGACGGCTTCTTTGAGCCCCGCACGGATGCGGTCGCGTATCAACGTCAGCGATTCCAGCTTCTTCCCCTCTATCACTTCTTCACCGGCAAAGCGAATCTCGATATAGGCGGAGACATCTTCCAGCATATCGATCCATCGACCATATTCGTTGAGCCACGGTTCTATCTCTTTGAGGAAGGATTCCGTGTGCACGGCGGCGACAAGTTGGTCATGGGCCTTGCGCATGCGCGCTGTGCCCTGGCGCAGATGCGCCGGCGCCGGATTGGGCGTGTAAGGCAGCCGGTTGTCAGCGAACGGCTCCACCAGATCCAGCATGGCCTGGGGTTGCTGCGGCGTCAGCGGGGAGATGGTGACGCTCTCTGCGAAGACCGACAGCTCCGCTGCCAACTCGATGCCGAGCAATGCCTGGGCCGCATGTTGCCAAGACTGATCGGGCGCGTACCAGTTCGGGTTGGACGCATAGTCGGCGAAGGTGATAAGAGAGAGCTTGGACGCGGCCACCATGCTCATGGGATTGGCGTAGACGCCGCGCACGGGTAGGTTGCCGTCGCGGCCGCGATAGGGGCCGATGTGCAGTTCGGCGATCATGGCAGCATCGTTGACCGGATAGTTGTCCCAGATGATGGGCTCGCGTTGCAGGACAGTGGCAACCGCCAGCATGTGCTCGTTGCTGATCTTCTCCGAACAGATGGCGGGACCGGTCCACATGATGTCGATGGAAGACGGCATCGTTCCCAGCGAGTGGAGATAGGGTCGATCCGGGTTGCCGCAATAGTAGGTGGGCACGGTCATCAGATGAACTTCGCCAAGACGCTCGCTGAACACGCGACAGAAAGTCAGCCTGAGCTTGGCCCAGGTTATCATAGCGTTCCTGGTCGGTGACGTGCGTCAGTGCGGGCGGCACGTCGTCAAAGAAGATGCCGATACTGGGAATACCCATGGCCAGCAGCGGTTCAAGCTTGGCCATCAGCACGTCGATCTCACCGTCGTCGGCGTAGTGGAGATCGAGTCCCGGACTCATGGCGAAGGTGAAAAAGATGCTATGACGGGCGGCGGCATCGGCCAGCGCATCGAAGCGACCCAGCGAGACTCCATCGTAGGCCGCACGCCAATTGTCGCGGTGAAGCTCATCATCCTTGGGCGCGTAGATGTAGGCGTTGAGTTCATGGGCGCGCATAAAGCCGAACATGTCCAGCCGCTCTTCGTGGGTCCAAGGCGTTCCATAAAATCCTTCGACGATGCCGCGCAGTTCGTAGCTCATGGGGTTTCCTTTTTGGGGGCGAGGGGCGGGAGGCGTGGGCCGAGGGAAGGCTCTGGCGAGATGATTCCTTGAGCCTTCCGCCGATTTCTTCTCGATTCCACATCCGCGCCACTACCCGGTCTTCGATCTTTGATCTTCGTTCTCTGCTCGTTCCTGCCCTACGGCAAGATCCGCTCCGTCGTGCGGAAGCCGCGGGGCACGAAGCGTTCAGCAAAGCGCACGCCGCACTGGATGCCAAGTGCGATATCTCGTTCCGCCATGTTCTCCAGTATGTCGACGCCGTCGTGATCGCGCAGCCAGATCAACTGGCTCTCGTGGCTGGCAAGCATCTGACGCTTCAGCTCGTGGACCTCGGTAACGTCGACGTACTCTGCGGCCTCGGCGCGAATGTCATGATGGACATCCATGTAGTATAGCTTGGCCACGCCCGCGGTCGCCTCATGCTCGGTCTTGACGTGGGGCACACCGCTGATGTAGTTGGCCCCAAAGGCCAGCTGGCCTGCGGCCACATGGTCTGGGTGGTAGGCTTCGGGCCAGTGGCCGAAAATGATGTCCGGCCTGGCTTGGCGCAGCATGTCGACAAAGACCAGCCGCGTCGGTGCATCGTAGAAGAGCTCGGCGTCGGGGAAGTCCAGCCAGAAGACTTCGGCCCCGATGACCGCGGCAGCGGCTCTAGATTCCTGCTCACGAATCACGGCAAGCTCATCAGGCGGGATGACCAGATGGCCCTTGTTGCCGTTGGTGGCATAGGCCATCATCACATGGTGGCCGGCCTGAGCATAGAGTGCCAGCGTGCCGCCACAGCAGATTTCGATATCGTCAGGATGCGCGCCGACGGCGAGGACACGGAGGGATTTTGGCATGACAACTCCTTTGGAAGGGAAATTGTCAATTGCCAATAATCAACGTTCAATTGTCAATGGTCTGTTACTGCGAATACTTAGCGCGGCTATTGCCCTGTTAGCCAAGTTTTTGCTATTGTCATTCTGAGCCGAAGGCGAAGAATCTCAGGGTACATGGAGCCGAGATTCTTCGTTGGACAGTCGGCAAGTGGATTGTTGGGAGCATACCCACTCAGAATGACAGAATCCTGGTTAACAGACCACTAGAAGCCATTGACAATTGACAATCGACAATTGACAATTGATCATTCTAAACCTTGACCGCCGTCGACACCGACATCTCCTTCACCTCGTCCGCGCTTACTTCGCGGCCGAGCTTGGAGGAGAGGTAGATGCCTTCGGATATGAGCATGGTGTTGAGGGCGACTTCGGCCGTGTTCAGCAGTTCGACCCGGCCTTGCAGCGCTGCGATCCAGTGTTCCTGGGAGCTGTCATAGACATCACCGATCTCGTGCACAGTGTGGCTGCGCCACTGGTAACTGGTCATGTTGATGGTGATGTCGTAGTCCAAGGTATCATCGCTGCGGAAGTAGCCGAAGGGATCCAGGCGGAGGCCGCCTTCGGAGCCGAGAATCATGGAGCCTGGAAACGGGTCCATGTGCACGGCCCACGACTCCATGATGTCGAGGGTCTTGTTGTCGGCCAGGCGCACAAAGCCTAGGCCCAACTCCTCCACATCGTAGCCGCTCTTTTCCCGGCGTGCAGCGTTGATGGCCGTCTCCTGATAGGCCTTGCCTGAGATGCGTTCGACAGCCGGGTTGCCCAGTAGATACATGATGGTGTTGATGTGGTAGACGCCCATGTCATAGAGGGCGCCGCCGCCCGAATTGTGCTTCTGCACGAAGGTAGGCGTTCCGTAGCCGTCGACAAAGGGGCGCCCACGACGGCGGTATCCGTAGGAGCGCGGCATGGTAGAGTTTGCCCAGTTGCCCTTCGTCGATGAGATGTTTGGCCACCTTGGTCTCGTTGAAGTAGAGGTTGGCCGTCTGGATGTGGATCATGCGGTCGACCTCGCGTGCCACGTCCAACATGCGCTCGGCGTCGGTGTAGGCCCCGGCCATGGGTTTCTCGCAGTAGACATGCTTGCCGGATCGAAGCACTTCAACCACAACGGGCATGTGGAGGTTGTTGTGCAGGCAAACGTCGACCGCGTCCAGATCATCACGTTCCAGCAGTTTGCGGAAGTCAGTGTAGGTGTTGGGTATGCCGTACTTCTTGGCCACGCGATCGACCTCGGCCTCGTTGATGTCAGCCGCGGCCATCACCTCGACCGTGTCCAGCTTGGCGTAGTTGTCGAGGTGGAGCTTGGCGATTTGGCCCACGCCGATGATACCAATGCGTACTTTTTCTTGTGACATGATGATTCTCCGCGAAGGTGGATAGTCAAAATTGGCTGAAGGGGAGTAGGGATCCCGTTCTATCCCTTGGAGCCGGTCAGCTTGATCCCTTCGATGAATGTGCGCTGGGCGAAGAAGAAGGCGATCATCACCGGCAGGGCAAAGACCACGCTGGCGGCCATCATCTGGTTCCAAGCAACATTGCGCTGGCCTTGATAATCCTGCAAACCCAATGCCAGGGTGAACTTTTCGGGGTTGTTTAGATAGAGCAGGGGACCCAGAAAATCGTTCCACGCCCACAGAAAGGTGAAGATAGCGATGGTCGCTAACACGGGCTTCGAAAGGGGCAGAACGATGCTCCAGAAGACCCGGAATTCCGACGCACCGTCGCAACGAGCCGCATCCAGCATCTCCTCGGGAATGCCGCGGAAGAATTGCCGCAACAGGAAGATGTCGAAGGCGTTGGCGAAGAAGGTGGGCACGATGATGGGCAAGAATGAGTTTCCCCAATGTAACGTCTCGGTGAAGAAGAGGAAGAGTGGGATCATGGTCACCTGGAAGGGAAGCATCATGGTGCTGAGAACCAGGATGAAGACGACATCGCGGCCCGGCCAATCGATACGGGCGAAGCCGTATGCTGCCAACGAACAGGAAAAGAGGGTCCCAATGATGGCGAAAAAGGCGACGATGCTACTGTTCTTAAAGTAGGTCCAGAAATTGATGTTCATGCCTGGGCGGGCACCGCGATTCATGGCGTCGGCGAAATTGTGCCACTGGAACTGAACGGTGAGCACGGGCTCCGAATAGCGGGCCCTGTACTGGATGATCTCGGTAGGATCATCCGGGTTGACAAAGGTGCCCTGACCTTCGGAAATATCAACCAAGGCCAACTGGCGGGACGGTTCGTCGGGTGGGGAGAGGGTATAGAGGGGCAGCATTTTGCCGGCGACGTCTACATATTTTACGGCATGGGGTAGCAGCGTAGGTGGGAAACGGAAGACATCCTGATCCGATTTGAAGGCCGTAAAGAACATCCAGACCACGGGAAGAATAAAGAAGAGGGCGACCAGACTCACCATGGAATAGCCCAGAATCTTTTCGAACAGCTTGTGTGTTCGACGAGAGGTTCTGGGCGGCTGGATCACCATCTCATGGGCTGCAACTTGCTCGGTCATCCTAGGCCTCTTCTCCATAATAGGTCCAACGGTCGGATAGACGCAGCAATGTCACCGTACAGATCATGATGATGACGAAGAGAACCCAGGCCATGGCTGACGCGTAGCCGAACTTCAAATTGATGAAGGCCTTGTGATAGAGATAGACGCTGTAAAAAAGAGTGGAATCCAATGGTGCGCCCAAGACGCGGCCACCCGATGAGGCTGTACTGGTCTGAGCGCCCGCAAAAATATAGGCCTGGGTGAAGTACTGAAACATGGCGATAACGCCCAAGATCAGGTTGAACAAGGTGATGGGCGACACCAGGGGGATCGTTACATGGCGAAGGCGCTGCCACCATGACGCTCCGTCCAATTCAGCTGCTTCAATCAGCGACGCCGGCACATCCTGCAAGCCGGAGAGATAGATGACGATGGTACTGCCCATTGACCACATGGCCATGATGATCAACGCCGGCTTAGCCCATTGCGGATCGGTCAGCCAGCTTGGCCCGTTGATGCCCAGGAGCCCCAATGCTGCGTTGATGAGTCCATTGTTGGTGTTGAAGAGCCACACCCACAGAATTGTGCTGGCAACCAGGGGGATGATAGAGGGAAGAAAATAGGCCAACCGAAAGAAGGACTGACCACGTAGCTTCAGATTGAGCAAGACCGCACAGAGAAAGGAGCCGAACAGTGTCAACGGTACGGCAAAAATCACCATGTAGAAGGTGTTGGTCAGCGCTTTCCAGAAGCGTCTGTCGGCAAACATCTCTTGATAATTGGCCAAGCCGATCCATTCAGATGGAGCGCGGATATGGTAGATGGTGAAGCTGGTGTAGAGCGAGACGATCATCGGGTAGAGCGTGAAGAGAACGAAGCCGATGATCCAGGGAAGAATGAACAGCAGCCCCGTCACCAGATTACGACGGGTGCGTTTTGTCAACCGGAAATCCCTCTGTGGTGAGCGCCCCGCAGAAGCGCTCTCATGGCTGGCTGTCACGGCAGGTCTCCGTAGCATGAACGATGTGTGAAAGGGAATGCCCGCAAATCAGGAGGAAGTCGGGCAACTTGACGCTGCCCGACTTCCAACATCCGTACTTCCTGCTCAGATTTGGGGGCTGACAGGTGCGGTGCGTGAATCCACCTACGGCGCTAGCGCCTTGTCAAGCTCAGCCTGCAATTTTACCTGGGCTTCCTGAAGCAGTGGTTCCGGGTCTGCGCCGGCATGCAGCACCTGTTCCTGGATCAGGTCCAACTCCGTCATGATATCCGTGCTGATTGATGTGTAGACCTGGCTCATGGCATTGGGGTCATTGGCCATCTCCATGAATACCGCAAACTTTTCGTTCTCGTGGAAGCGCGGATCTTCGGCCGCTGCTTTGCTGGACGGCAGGTTGAAGTTGGCGACCATTTCCTCGGCCAGAACTTCAGGCGACATCATCCAGGCCAGTAGTCTGGCCGAAGCATTCGGATCCGCTACGCCGCTGGGAATCATGGCCACAGTGCCGCCGATCGTATTGGTATTGGCCCGTTCCGGATGATCGGCGGGATGGGGAAGCGGAGCCACGCCGTACCAGAGATCCGGTGCCAGACCTTCAATGAAATTGGGGCCGGTCATCCATTCGCCGTCAACCATCATGGCGACCTTGCCTGCCATGAAGCCGTTTTCGGACGAGGTATAGTCGCCCGTGGAGGAGACGAAACGCAACACTTCTTCCGGCCCGTACTTTGTGTAGAACTGCTGCTGCCACTTCAGGGCATCGATGACGGGCTGCGAATCCAATTGCACTTTGGTTCCGTCGTCCGAGACCCAGTAGCCGCCAAACATGGGTGCGTATTGTTCAAGGTGTCCCCAGGAGAAGTCGGGCACAAAGCCTATCTGGGTGATGTTACCGTTCTCATCAACCTTGGTCAGCAATTCTGCATACTCGGCCAGTTCCTCCAAAGTCTGGGGAGGCTTCTCCGGATCCAGGCCCGCTTCTTCAAAGAGATCCTTGTTCCAGTACAGCCCATAGGTATCCGATCCCCATGGTAGGGCATAGAGACTTCCGTTGCGCTCGCCTTGAGCCAACATCGCCGGGAAGATGTCTGCGAGATCGATGTCATTTGAGGCGGCAAGATCATCCAGCGGCGTCAACAGACCCTCCGCTACCCAGGTTGACACGTTGTCTGGACCGCCCGTGACCAGCACATCCGGCGGCTCCGACCCGGAGAGCGCGGCGATGACCTTGTCTGCATCGACCGGAGAGTTCACCACCACTTTGACGTTGTTGGCGTCGCCATATTGGTTGAAGAGCGATTGGATTTGCTCAGGATTGTCTCCCCAGGTGATCCAGACATTGAGCTCCTCTCCCTCCCCGCCGGAATCAGTGGTTTCTGCCGTGGAGGCCGAACCGTCGGCCGGGGCTTCAGGGGCCGCAGCCGGAGCACAGGCCGTCAGCAGACCGGCAACGACGGCGATCAGTGCCAATAGAATCCAAAAACGTTTGCCTATCATCTTCTCCTCCTTCAAGGATGAACGTTCCATGACGATCGTAATCACATAGTCATTCATAATCACATAGCAAATCCCGGCGGAAATGGACCCACAGTTTCTACCAGTGGTACAGGCGCCGAATTTCCGCCGTGGTATTTACGCCGCCGTGTAACAGTCATTTGCATGCCGGCCGGAGGACAGATCTAAGACCTGCGAACAGGCCACAGGAATCGACCTTGAGATCGGCCCGGAGGATTTTTATCGTAGCATCGGGGTATCTGTTTGTCAATTGCAATTTGGGGAATCCAGTCGCCTAACTTCCTGACCGCGCACAAGCCGAATCAGGCTCCGCGCTGCCGTCGAACCGGCCTCTTCGATCGGCGCAGCCACGGTAGTCAAGGGCGTCGAAAGGAAGTTGGTGAACTTCACATTGTCAAAACTCGTCTCCGGCATGGGCGCTCCCGGTTTCCCTGCCGATCGACTCTGTAGTGACTGGCAGAACTTGACATTCGGCGGTAGCCAGTCCGCCTGAATGGCGTTCCAGAGGCGCAACAAGCCGCTGTGCAACGTCAGCGCTTCCTCATGCCGTCCGGCCTGGATCGCATCCCAGAGCGCAACGCACTGGACCGGCGTGGTGGTAAGGATGGCGGCTATCGCCCCGTGCGCGCCCAAGATGAAGGATGGATAGAGCAGCACGTCGATTGCGGACATCACGATGCCGCGGTTGTCGAGCATGGGCAGCAGATCGGCCGGCGACATTCACTCTACAGCAACACCGCAGCCGCTGGACCGGGACGGGTTGGGAAGAAACGGGCGCTCTCCTTGTGCGCAGGGAAATGAGCCAGGTAGGCCGCTGACCAGGTTTCCAGAAAGCGCTGAGTTTCAGTATCGTTCACCAGCGCCCAGACGCTGCCACCGAAGCCCGCTCCGAAGGCGGAGGCGGCCAGGGAGCCGTTCTCTAGAGCAAGCTCAGCCAGCGCTTCGGTCTCTGCGATCTGGTTACCCAACAGGCGTACGCCCTCGCTCTGCGATCGGTTTGCCTCCGCTGCAAAGGCGTTCATATCACCGACCGCCAATGCGTCGGTTGCGGCCGGGATGATCTCGAAATTCTCTGTGTAGAAGTGTTGAAATCGACGCATCAAATCCCCAGACGAGAATTGCGTGCCCGCTGTCTCCGCCAGCACGGTCAGAATCGGGTCAGGATCGCCGTCACAGCGTGCAACCATGGCGGCCATGTGCGGATCGTCGTGACCGGTTGCGCTGTTCCAGCGTGATGTGACCTCGGCGGCAAGGGCCGATGCTCGATTGTACTTGAGACGGGCGCTGCCCGTCTTGTCGGCGATGACGCCGCTGGAAGCGATGACAAAGGCGTAGCCTTCGGGCATGGTCGGGCACGCTTCGAACTGGGTCGGGCAGTAGTGGTAGCGGCTTAGGTGGTTCGGGCGGCAACAGAGGATAGCGGTGTGGTCCTCGCTGCCGCCGAAGGTACCGACGCCGCGGTCGCCGATTAGTGAGCCGTAGGTCTGACCATTTTCGATGGTGCCTAGATACTCGGCCAATTGCTCCTGGTTTTTGATATTGTTGTGATAGCCCTCGGAACGGTCAAGGCCATTGATAGTCGAAAGGGCCAGAAAAATGCCGATCATCAATGCGCTGGAACTGCTCATGCCCGAGGCAATGGGGATGGAGCCGGCAAAGACGATGTCCGCGCCCGTGGTCAACTCCGGGAAGTTACGCGCCAGTCGGCGCACAACGGTCATGGGGTAGTTGCTCCAGTCGCCGATCTGCGGTGTCAGATCGGGATCAATGGTGAACGTACTCTCTTTGCCTAGATCGAGGGCGTAGACGGAAACGAGTTGATCCGTCCGGGGTGCGGCCACAATCGTGAAACCCTGCTGACTGGCTGCCAACAGACTGCTTCCGCCGGCGTAATCGGTATGCTTGCCCAATACCTCGACACGGCCGGGAACCCAGAACGCGTGGACCGGGGATTCCGGCGAACGATCATCAGCAAGCAGATCGTTCGCTGCACCGGCCACCTTTCTCGCCTTCGCAAGTGTCTCCGCATCGGCTACCCCTGCACTCTCCATTCGCGCAACAAACTGATCTCGGTTTGAAATGTCTAGCAGTGTGGCCATCATCAAAATCCTATCTGGTTGTTCTTCTCTGTACGCTCTGTGCCTCTGTAGTAAATCAACCACACTCGGCCAAAATGAAGTCGACGAACCTGCTCCACGGGTCAAACCCGACTACTTGCAGCGCGTCGGCCACAAAATTGGAGAGCGGATTGATGTCATAGAAGACGGCTTCACCGCTTTCGGCATCGATCAGGTATTCGATGCCGCCGACGTCGGTCGACGAGGCGGCCAGGATGCCAATCGAATCTCTGATGATGGTGTCCGGCGGCCTGTAGAGTTGGACCTGCATTTCTGGATTCTCAATGTTGCAGCCGTCGGCCGGGCAGTAGTTGAAGCTGTCGGCAGAGATGGGCAGACGTAGTGCGTAGAGAAACTCGCCGTTCAGAACCTCGACGCGAACGATCTCGTTGTTGGCCGCAGTCAGAAATTCCTGGACCAGGGCCGTGTGGTCGATGCCCATGTCGATGGCGTCGTTCTGCACTGCCGATGGCTAGTTCGTCCATCGAGTCATAGCGCTGGATGCCCGCCCCGCTGCCGCCGATGTTGGGCTTGACGACAATGGGGAAGCGGAGGCCGTCGGCCGCTGCAAGAGCCTGTGATGGATGATTGATCACACGAGCACGCGGATAAGGCACGCCCAGCCGCTCGAAGACGTCAATCTGGCGCGCTTTGGATGCGCCGAGGACAAATGCATCGTGGCCATTGATGACGCGAGCCCCGATCTCCTCCAAATAGGCAAGGTACTGCTGGACATAGAGCACGATCTCGGGGTGGCTTCCGCCGGAAGGGAAGGCGCTGACACGGTTGACGACCAGCGAATAGGGACTCTCGCGCACGGACGGATCGTGGAAATGGTCGGGTGCACGGAGCTTGACGAAGGCAATGTTGCGGCGCTCTAGTTCATCAAAGAGTGGTTTGAACCATTCCGGGTGTTCGTAGTAGACCGCGATCGGTTTTGAACGCATCTTGGATCCTGTGCTGAGTAGGTTGTTGGCTCGGCTGTATCTTCAACATTGTAGCAAAGTTGGGGGTTTCTCAGTACTTCGGAGATCAAGAAGCCCGGCTTTCGAAAGCCGGGCTTCTTTGGACGTATGTTGTGACCTGGAACCTGACTCGTCAGCGGTCTATCCTCATCCGATCCGAATCCGCTGGCCAACGTAGATCTGGTTTGGGTTCTTGATGTTGTTGATCTGCATCAGAGAGCGCATGGAGGTGCCGTAATTCTTGGCAATCTGCGAAAGAGTATCGCCTGCCCTCACGACGTGAACGCCGTGGCTGCTGCCGCCGGAGGAACCATGCCCTGTACTGCTGCGGTTGCCCCAGATCTGCGGAATACAGATGACCTGGCCAACCACGATGTGGCTGGCATTGCTGATGCCATTGGCGCGGGCCAGGGCGGAGACATTCATGTTGTAGCGGTTGGCGATCTTCGTCAGCGTGTCGCCTCGCTTCACCCGATAGACATTGGTGCATCCAGCTTGTGTCGGGCTGCCGCCGGCCGGGATGTAGAGCCGCTGGCCCACATAGATCTGGGAACTGGATAGGTGATTGGCGACCATGATATCCCTGACGGTTACGCCGTAGTAGCGGGCAATTTCGCCAAGCGTGTCGCCCCGTTTCACTTTGTAAACGCCGCTGTTCGCGCTGCTCTGGGTTGGGGCCTCTTCGGGCGCGGCGTGGGCCGCTGCGGGCAGAACGGCAACAACCAGTGCCAGCATCAGTGTGACGGTGGCGATAAGCATTCGGACACGGGTGGGGGGCGCTGGTCTTTTCAACATCGTTGGTTTCCTTTCTCTATCAATGGGCCAAGGCGGAGTGTAATGGTTCGAACTGTCGCAAGATAGTTATGCCGCAGGATCTTACCCATGGTAAGTGCTACCGCATACAAATCGCGCAACAAATTCGGCCATAGCTGCATCTATGAAGACGTGTTGGTAGACGAAAAGTAACGATGTTATTTAGCTCTCTACAGCAACGAGAGCGCCTCGGCCAGCGTCTCTTCTTCCTCGCCGGGCAATCGGTATTCCAGGCCGACATAGCCGTCGTAGTCGATGCTGTCGATGGCCGCGAAGATGGCGCGATAGTCGAGGTCGCCGCCAACCAGTCTGCCACGCCCGGGCACGCCTGCCACATGGATGTGCCCGATCAAGTGGGCATATTTCTCCAGATCGGCGATGATGTTGCCTTCGGTGATCTGCTGGTGGTAGATGTCGTAGAGGATCTTCATGCTAGGCGAATCGACCTCTTCCACAATGTCGGCAGCCTGGGCCATCGTCGTCAACCAGTAGTCGGGATGATCGACGAAGATGTTGAGCGGCTCGAGGCAGAGGGTCATGCCTTCGGACTCTGCCGCCGTCGCCATGGCCCCCAGTTTGCGCACGACGCGACGCCGCGTCATCTCATAGGATTCGCCTGCCGCAGTGTTTCCTGCCGTGACGATCAGATGGTCCCCGCCAAGTGCCCGCACGGCAACGGCCGATGCTGAGACCCCTTGAACCATCTGCTCCGTGTTCCCGTAGTAGGTCAGCGAGAAACCTGGCTCCGAGACCAGCCCGGCAATGGCCATGCCTGTTTCCGTCTGTGCGGTTTGGATAGCGCCCAAATCCTTGTCGCTATGGTTCCAGAACTCGAATGCGCCGATGCCGGTTGCGTGGACGCGTCGAATGCGTTCATCAAAGGGTAGATCCGTCCAGAACATCTCAATGCAGACCGATAGCTTCACCATGATTTGACTCCGTGGGTGTAGTTTGTGACGGACGCGTGAATTTGTCACAGATGACTTTACTGCAAAAAGGTCTGATTCACCACAGAGGCACAGAGGAGGGCACAGAGACCACAGAGGAAAGACGGAGAAAAATGCTCTTCATCTGCGTTTGTCTGTGTCCATCTGTGACTCTACTGCAGAAAGGTGTTATTCACCACAGAGGCACGGAGGAGGCACAGAGGCCCACAGAGGAAAAGCTCTTTCCATCTGCGTTTATCTGTGTCCATCTGTGGCTAAATGGTCGTTTTTGCAGTGAAGTCATCTGTGGCTGATTTTCTGTTTCTGCAGTGGAGTCATCTATGACAAATATTCATTGCTCACAACAAAACCGCCGCCTAGATCAGCGCTTTGGCACGCGTGACCAATTGGATCGGCGTGTCCCATGGGTCACGCAAGAAGGCCAACTTGGCTGCAGGCGCCTCACTGATTTCGCCGATCGGTGAAGCGCCGGCTGCGATCAGTCGTGCTCGGTCACTCTCAATGTCTGTGGTGCTGAAGGCGAAGTGAAGGCTAAACGGATCGGTGGCTGCATAATCGAAGATTGGCCCTGCCGGGTTGTTGTACAGTTCGATCATACTGCCGCCATCGTCGGCCAGAAAGTGCATGCGTGTGCCCGTGGTCTGGGCCATGACGATCTTCATGCCAAGGTGTTCCTGATACCATGCGGCCATGGCTTCCGGCTCTTGGACATTGATTGCAACGTGTTCCAGTTTCATGCAAAACTCTCCCAAATGTCTGTTGTCTTTTTACGTACTTCTTGGATTTTGGAGCCACAGAAGGCGACTTTCTGCCAGAAGACCAGCGTGATTGGCTGCTCTCACCGCCCAGGTGAGAAGATACCGTTCTGACGACAAAAAGTCTGTTTCGAATAGCGACGGTATGGCTCGATTATAGTACAGCCTCCTTGTCCGTTTGACAACTGGTTGCGCCCCTGCATAAACTGTCAGGATGCACGCCGTTCGCAAGCTGAATGGCGTATATTTTCGCCAATTCGACTGCGGACTTCCTGCGAGCAATCGACTGGTAGTAGACTGTGAAACGGGCTCATGTTCAACCACTACCGCGTGACGGTTCGCCAGTTCAACCGCAATGTCTATCTTTTTCTGATCACGCTGGGCCTGGCCGTGCTGATCCTGGATGGCGTCTATGCTGTGGTCTTCAACCTCTACCTTCTGCGCCTCGGCTATGACCCGGCCTTTGTCGGCAAGATCAACTCGCTCGGGTTGATGACCTTTGCGTTGGCCGCCATGCCTGCAGGCGGTCTGGGCACTCGATTGGGCAGCCGCAAGGCAATGATCGTCGGACTCTATATCGTCTTCATCGGCGGTCTGGTGTTGCCCTTTGCCGGGATTGTACTGCCGGAGTATCAGCGGTATTGGCTTCTGATCACCTACCCGGCCATGTTCTTCGGCTATGCACTCTTTTTCGTCAACGGCGTCACGTTCCTTATGGGCGTGACCGAGCCGGCACAGCGCAATCTGGCCTTTTCGGCACAGACTGCGATCTTTTCGGTGTCCGGCTTTGTCGGCGGTCTGTTGGGCGGCCTGCTTCCGGGCTTGTTCGCCGCCGTCTTTGCCCTCTCGGTCGATGCCCCGGCTGCCTACCGGTTCCCGCTTTGGATCGGCGCCCTGTTGTTGATTCCCGGCATTTGGACGGCCTCCAGAACAACCCAGGTGCGTCCCAAAAGTCGTGCCAGGCAAACACGTGCTCTGTCGCTTCAAAGCCTCCTCTCTTTCGACCGTTCCTACCTGTGGCTGTTGGCGGCCATCTCCATCGTGCGTGTGCTGACGGTTTCCGGGATGGCCGTCTCCAATACCTTCTTCAACGTTTACATGGACCAGAGCCTGAATGTATCCACGGCCCAGATCGGCATGATTGCCGCCACTGCTCGCCTGATTTCGATTCCCATCGCGCTTTCCATGGCCGCCATGGCCGCCAAATGGGGCAGCTATCGGCTGGTGATCTACGCCTGCCTGGGCACGGCCATTGCTCTGCTGCCGCTGGCTTTCGTGCCATTGGTTGGCGCTGCTGCCATCGGCTTCATCGGTGTCGGCGCGGCCTCGGTCATCCGCTACCCGGTCTTCCTGGTCTATTCCATGGAGTTGGTGCGTGAAGATCAGCGCCAGACCATGTCCGGCCTCTCGGAGATGACGGCCGGGATCAGCTTCTCGCTCATGGCCTTGTTGGGCGGCTACATCATCACCGCCAGCGGCTATACCGCCCTCTTCCTCACGGGCGCAATTCTTGTCTTTGCCGGCGCGCTCTTCTTCGCCGCCTATTTCCGGCGTCCGCGCAGCATTGTTGCCGAGGCGCCTGTGCCCACCGGCGGCACGGACTGACTGACCCCATTGGGCCGCAACAAGACCCAGGACGCGCCAGGCGCGGCCGTGATCAAAAAAGTTTGGTTCTTTGGGATCTCGGGGGGTAGGGCAGGTTTCCCTACCTGCCTGGCTCTGGCGGGTAGGGAAACCCGCCCTACGTTTCTCTGTCAACCCTCTGAGATCCCAGAGAACCAAAAGTTTGACTGATCCGCCAGGGCCAGCGCTTGCTGCGCCATCTCCAAGGCCTGAGCGATTTTTCCCAGCCCCAGATAAGCTTCGGCCAGAAACCGGTAGGCTTCGGACAGCCCGTGCCGATCATGCCGTGTTTTGGCAATCAATGCTTCCAGATCGCTTGCGGCGGCGGAAAATTGTCCCATCCCGATGCGAGCGCCACACAAATTACTCAGAAATATGTTGGCATTTTTGTAACTTTCGATCTCACCGGCAATGACCAGAGCTTCTTCATACTATCGGACTGCCGCGGCAAAATCACCCTGAAAGTGCGCACTTTCGCCCATATTGTTTAAGACAGCACTTTCACCCTGCCGATGACCTAGGTCACGGTACACAACCAGGATTTCTTTGATGGTCGTCTTGCCGACATCATATCCGAGTTTGAGCAGTTCACCTTCGATCTTGCGATAGCCCATGCGTGGATTCTCGCGTGCCAAGCGCACAATCAACGCTTCGATATCTGGACCAGTCCGAGGTCTGCCTGGTTGACGCGACTGCTTGAAGGTCTACTTGCGTCTCACCAGTTCCTGATGCCGGCCGAGTACGGTTTCGGGTTTGAAGATCAGGATGGACTGAGCCAGTCTCACTCCGCCACCGCGCCCAGCGACCGGAGCACCGCCTTCTGTGCCTCTGTGATGCCGGTGACGCGGCTGATGTTCATCCCTTCATAGGGGCCGGGCGCGCGCAGGGTTTGCAGGCAGCGTCCATTGCTTACCTCCCACAGACGGATGGTTTCATCATAGCTGGCGCTGGCCAGAAACTGTCCATCCGCAGTATAGCTGAGCGCTTTGACAATACTGGTGTGGCCATGTAACTCGCGGCATACGCGGCCACTTTCTATATCAAGCAAACGGATGATCTGATCGGTGCCGCCCGCTGCCAAGAGCCGGCCGTCAGGGTGGATTGCAAGTGCAAGATGGAACGTATCGTGGGTCGGCCAGCTTGCTAGTAGTGTGCCGGTGTGTGCGTCCCAGCGGCACAGAGTACGGTCAAAGCTGCTGCTGATCAAATAGTCGCCGTCGGGGCTGTAGAGCAAGGCGGGAACAATATTCGAGTGATGGCGCAGCGTCCTGCGCAAGACGCCACCGGCCGAACCATCAATTGCCCACTGGCAGAGCGTGTGGTCCAGGCTGCTACTTGCAAGCCAGCGACCGTCCGGACTGAATGCGCAACTTCGGGCGCCCCTGGTTGGCCCTTGTAGAAGTTGCAGCAGGCGACCATCAGCCACCGACCAAAGGCGCAAGCCGTCGTCGCCGGCACTGACAAGGTAACGCCCGTCGGGGCTAAATTCCACCTTGCCGACATGTCCTTCGGAAGCCGGCAAAATACGACTTTCGCCGATGTTGCGGTTCCAGAGATGGAGACCGCCGTTGTTGTCGCCACTTGCGATGAGTGCGCCATCGGGGCTGAACGCCACTGTGCTGATGGGATATGTATGGCCGGCCAGGCGCGTCGTCAGTTCCGGCTCCATCGGTGGGAGGATGTCCCACAGATAAATGGCCCAATCCATACTTCCTGAAACCAACCGACGACCACGCGGGCTTAACGCAACGGTCGTGAAACCGGCATTATGCAACGGATACGTATGGAGTCGTTGACCGCTCGTGACCGCCCAAACAGAGATGGTTTCATTCATGTTATACGTCGCCACAGTTTGTCCGTCGCTGCTAAAGACGATCGACTTTACGGAAGAAGCGTCGTCGTCCAGAATCTGGTGGACTTTCCCGCTCTGGATATCCCACAGAGCGAAAAATCGATCCAGTCCACCTGTGGCAAGCCAGCGGCCATTCGGGTCAACTGCCATATGCCGGACGAATTGTGTGTGCCCCTGGAGAACAAAGGTGGTGGCGCCGCTGGCCGTGTTCCACATGCGCACTGTATGGTCATGGCTTCCGGTGATCAGTTGCGCGCCGTCGGGAGTAAAGTTTAGGACCGCCACCTCATCGGTGTGGCCGCGGTACGTACGGATCAGTGTTGCCGAGCGTACACGCCAGAGACAGACCGTACCATCAAGGCCGCCAGTGGCAATTTGCTCGCTATCTGGGGCAAAGGCCAGCGCCGTCACCGCATCAGCTTGGGCTTGCCACCGCGTCAAAAGTTTACCTTCGGCAATATCCCAGATGTAGACCCACCCCTCGCTATCGCCGCTTGCGATAGTTTGGTCGTTGCGGCTAAAGCTAAGCCGCCAGACCGGGCTGTGATGGCCAACCAGAGTGTGGAGTAGACGACCAGTTGTCACATCAATCAGGCTAATGCTGTGGTTGACATTGATCTGCGCAATCAGCCTACAATCGCTGCGGAAAACCGCCGAGTCAAAGTTGTGAGGATTAATGGTAATACTCTGGATGAGTTCACCCGTACGGGCGCGCCATAGCCCGAGCAACTCCCCCTTCAGGGCCATGACCACCAACTCGCCGTCGCTGTGGAACTGAATATCATGAATGACGCCGAAGTTATGCGTAAAGGCGATGTCGGTCAGGTCGGCGCCGGCCAATTGTAGGCCTGGCAGGTAGCCGCCGCGTAAATACGCTTGCCGGACGGCCAAATTGGAGAAATCATAGTCGCGAACCGCAATCCCTAACTCAATCAACAGGTTCAGCAAGTTGCCGCCGGCATAGCCGGACGCTTGCGGCGTTTGGCGCAGAGCTGCCAAGAGCTGTTGCACGCGCATTGCCAGCTGAGCTTTGCCAAGCTGCGCCCGCACGCGACGGGAGACGGGCCGGAGGAGCAAGCGTATTTGGCTTTCTCGAATATATGCTACGGCCTGTGTGTTGATCAGGGCGTAACGATTCAGGGATGACAGGACGATGGGGTGAGCGGTGTCCGCCTCTGCCGGGGCGGTCCAGTCCATGGCAATCTCTCGAGAGATCCCATCAACCAATCTTTCGGTCAAATACTCGATCACGACATTTTGCAGTGTGAAGCCATCCCCCACGCGTTCAAGCAGCGATCGACGTTGGAGAGCATGCAGGGCAGAAATCAACTGGAACATGGGCGGTGGTTGCACTAGATTGGCATAGAGCTCAGTCGCTGCGACCGGAGTCCGTTCTGCCGCCAGCCAGAAGAGCAGCGTCTGCTCCAACGACGACAGGCGCGCAAATTGTTGGTCCAGCACCGCACCAATGTCATCGAAGAAGACCGCGTCGGTCGCCAAGAACGCGGCCGTATCACCGCCAAAGAGCTCTTGGATGGTATGGGCGACCAATTTGAGCGCCAGCGGGTTGCCCGAGTAACGGTGTATCAGAGCATCGCTTTCCGTGATCGAGCCGGCGACCGCACGGTCGCGGAGCATGGCCTGACCCGCCTTTTCATCTAGCCCATCCAAGCGTAGGGTCCGCACCTGCGGGTTGTCCTCTTCCCAACGGGCGAGGGCCTGGGGCCGTTCACGGCTGGTGAAGAGCAGGCAGCTCTGGTGGCGATACTCGGCCAGGCACTGCAGTAGTTGGGCATAGCCGCCGTAGCCGGCTATCATTTGTCCGGGTCGGTCCGGTTGCAGGATGCTCTCGAGGTTATCCAACACCAGCAGGTAGCGCTGTTGGCGCAGATTGTCGAGCAGCATTGCCAGTTGGGCGTCGATTGTACGCGGTATCTCACGCAGCCGTCCATCTGCGCGTTCCTGTAGGATGTCATGCAAGAGTTCGTCCAGCGGCGGGGCGTTGAGCAACGAACGCCATATTACCTGGTCAAAGTGGGGGGCGACCGCAGCGACCGTGGCCGCCGCCAGCGTCGTCTTGCCTACGCCGCCCATGCCTAATAACCCGATCAGGCGACAGGGCGTAGGGACTAGTCGACGCTTCAGTTCTGCCAATGCTCCTTCACGACCATAGAGCTTGGGCACATCCGGCGCCTCGCTCCACGGTTGACGCGGCGCATCCACGCTTTGGGTGTCCGCAGAATGGGAGGGAGGCAGAGAGGGAAGATCAACATTCTCCATCCCCTCGCTCCGATCCTCCAACTCCTCAGCCAGAGCCTGGGTTGCTGCTTCCGGCTCAAGGCCCCATTCATCCTCCAAGATTTTTTGGAAAGCAGCATAGGCCTGCCTGGCCGCCGTGATCTGCCCCTGGGCGGCCAGGAACTGTAGCTGCCGGCGAAGGGCCTCTTCATCCACTTCATCGATGGCCAGCCAGTGGGCGGCCGCTTCCGCGCCCAGCGCCCAGCGTTCTTCGTCAGCCAGGGTCTGGCACAAGCTGCGGTGGGCTTCCAGCACGGCCCGGCGTAGCCTTTCTCTTTGCAGGGTCAGCCATTCCATGTAGCGCGGCGCGTCTGCGAGCGTAAACCCTTTCAGCAAGTCGCCCCGATACAGGCGTAGCTCATCCAGTGACGGCCGCGGACCTCCGCCGGTCAGATGCTCTGACAGCGTCAGATAGTCGATGGCCTCATCGGGTTCTGGGATATATTGCACCGAATTTCGCGTCGTGTGCAGGCCGGGGAGGTGGGGCCGGACGCGGGTCAGCAGGACGCGCAGGTTGCGCAGACTGCCGGCGGTATCGGGTGCATCCCAGAACAGATCGGCCAGGTGCTCGCGGCTTTCAGCGCGGCCGCGCACGATCAGGTAGGCTAGCAGGGCGCAGCCTTTGGCGTTGCGGAGCAGGTCAGAAGGCCGTCCGTCATCCTTAACGGAGAGGGTCCCCAAAAGGTGAACTTGTCTGGGCATCAGCTAAATGTGCTCCGGCAGGAGATTTGCGACTCAGACAGGTCGCTCATCAAAAATCTTGATTGCAAAATCCCATGTAGCGTTCATGTAGCGTTCGTGTAACGTTTGCCTTGTATTATATGCCGATGTCGAGAGAAACGCACTATGCAGCTTTCCTAATTCGTTGGCAAGACGACGGTCCGCAGACGCGTTGGCGGGCCACGGTGGAACATGCCTATACCGGTCAGAAAGCAGCACTTTAGCAGACAAAAGTGAGCTGTTGCGTTTTCTTTGGCAGTCGCTGTACGAGGGCGAGACGCCCGATCCGACTGGGGCGATTGCGCAGGAATAGATCGCAAGGGGCTAATTCATGCCCTTAACACCAGCGCTCAGTTTTATCACTGTGTCACTATTTGGACGGAACCAATCAGAATACTTCTTCTCCTGCTTTATTGTCGTCAGAAAGGTGGACTATATGTCTCAGTTTCAGTCACGTCGTTTCCGCATCGGTTTACTTGTCGTCATCTGTGGCATCTTGGCCGCCACCTTGCGCTGGGCGCCCGTACAGATTGCATCGGCCGAAGCAGGCCCAGTCGCGCAGCTCCGAAACAGCGTTTGGGCTACCGGCGTTGACCGCTTCAGCGCCGATCCATTGACGGCGGCCTGGGAACAGGCGCAGGATGCAGGCTCCTATAGCTTCACGAGTGACGTCGTCCAGGTCACGATTCCGGCGCCCACAATCAGCAACGTGGGCCGCCCCAGCCGCACCGAGCAACTCTACCTGGAAGGGCAGAGCGATCTTGACGCGGCAGCGTTGGAGTTTCAGCTCTGGACGGAGGGCGGCAGCGTCCACGCTCCCGAGAGTGGGCTCTCAGTACGCGCTGCCGATGGCAAGAGCTATACCCGCCAAGGCACAGACGACTGGCAGGAGAGCAGCAGCTTTTCTGACGACATCGCGCCCGCGGGCGATTTTATGGCCTATCTGGCCGCAGCGCGTGACATCACCGCGCATGAACCGGAGACGCGCGCCGGCATCACCTTTACCCGCTACAGCTTTCAGATTGACGGCCCTACCTTTGCCGCCTTTGCCCGCAACCAGATGGAAGCCGCCATGCGCGCCCGCGGCGAGCTACCTAATGGCGTTCAATTTGAGGTCTCCAGTTACTATCATGACATGACCGGCAACGGCGAGCTATGGGTACGCGAGAACGGGTTGCCTCTGCGTCAGATCCTCAACATCCGATTTCCCGAACAAAATGATGAAAGTGTCCAGGCCCAGATCAAGGTCGATTTCTCTCACTTTGGTCAGACCCGTTATGTGGGCGGCGAATTTGTGCAGGTTGATCCGGCGGCCGGAGCGGGCAGCGCAGTGAGCTTCGCCGCTATCTCGAATACATTGCGGCGCCAAGCGCCCGCCTTTGGATCGATCTTGGCGCTTTTGCCGATCATGGGACTGGCCGCTTTGGTCGTTGTCTATCGGCGCAGACGCACTTTGCAGGTCGCGCTTTCGCTGGCCGTGATCGCCAGCATGCTGGTCGGCCCGATCCTGAGCACATTGCAGCTTACTTCATTCTTGAACACCCAGACGGCCCGCGCCGCCGAGCAAAGCGCCGCGCAGCAAGAGAGCGCCATGCTGAGCGAGCTGCGCTCAATGGATGCTGCGCCCCAGTTCAATCCCCACCAGAATCCGCTGGCAGTCGCTTCCGCCGCGGCGGCGCTTGCACCTTCAACGGTTGGCAGTGCCGCGCCGGCGAACGCACCGACACTCCAGACCTCAGGCCTCGTGACCGTCGAAAACCCCAACGCTGATGCCGACCAAGACGGGCTGAACGACTTTGTGGAGCAACGCGTCGGCACCAGCGCAGTGCTTGCCGACACCGATGGCGATCGGATCCCGGATAAGGTGGAGGTCGATGGATTCACGTTTAATAATCAGCAGTGGTATCCCAATCCGCTCGAGGCGGACAGCAACGGCGATGGCATTGCCGATACGTTGGAATATGACGTCGATGAGAACAATCAACCCGATGACACGGACAATGACAAAGTTCCCGATCTCTTTGACAACGACAACGATGGCGACGGCATTCCTGATCGCATAGATTTGGCGCCTTTTGCCAAGAGTAGCATCACCTACAAAGAATCCAACCCGCTGCTGCTCAAGGTAGAGAATCTGAGCAATTCAGCAGTCCCCACGTTTGTCGATTTTCAGCTCCGACCATCCACGGCAGAACAGCTTCAGGTTGCCGAAAATTTATTGGATTGGCCGCAGGATAGCAAGGGGCAGATCCAGGATATTGACGACCAGCAGGAGGATATGACGCTGCTGCCCATGCTCGAGATTCGCATCCCCAACGGCGCCGACATGTTGCCGGCGGAGAGCGCGCTCGAACCGTATGGTATTCGTGTCCTCAATGATGAAACAGCCGACGGTAAGGTGGCGTATGTTCCGCTTAACCTGGTAACCGATCCGCAGAGCGGAGAACGCGTGGCCTTTAGCGGTCGCATGCTCTACCTGCCGCAGAGCGCCTGGCAGCAAGCCCATAGCGTACGTCTGGTCTGGGTCGTACAGGTTGCCAACGACTATGCATGCGCTCCCAGCGATGCCGGTTATGACGCAACAAAAGGATATTGCGCCAACCAACCGCAGATCGTCCACCGCTACTATGAAGATCTGGATCTTGACCGGACTCAACGTCATTGAAGAACATGGCGCTGATATGGCGATCGTCTATGAAGAGCCGTCAGTGCGCTCAGTCAATGATGGGGCCATGTGGCTGTTGACCAGTGTGCTCGGAGAACGTTTCCTCGCCGCAACGGATGACGGCAATGGAAACGTTCAGCGCGTGATCACCATGGCCAATTTGGAGACAAAACTTGACCGCACCGGCAATAACGGTGCGACTTGGTATGGCCTGCCCAACAATTTCGAAGTTATCAAAGAGCAGTACGCCACCTTTGACGAAGCAATCTACAAGGTTGGCACCGAGACAACAAAGACTGTGCTCAATAGCACCTTTACAGACTCCGCCCAGAAACCGCTGCTTCTCTATGCCTACGAAACAAAGCTCCGCAGCATTGGGCTTGACGCAGCGCGCATCGACAGCAGCGCCAGCAGCTATGCGTCCTTCGCCGGCGCTCAATTGACTATGAACTTTGACCCACCGGGGGCGCAACCGAATACGAGTATTGAAACGACGGCCGGCTTCAAGTGGACCCCCTATTGCGGGAGCGGGAATACGCCGGTGTGGGGCGTGTGCGATCCGGCCGAATATTGGCAGGAGCTAGAGACGCGTCATGGTGACCAATATCTGGATCCAGAGACACTGCAACTTGTCTCTGCCTCTTCGCTTGAGCCCGGCGTTGCCGACGGTGAGATGGTCGTCACTCAACTCTATGCACTGTCGATGTTGCAGGGTTTTGACGCGCTTGTCATGAAAGACGCGCAGCTTGTTACCGGGCTGTGGGCAAGCGAAGACGACGCGGAAGTGACGAATCAGGTGGCCAAAGGCGTGCTCCTGGGGGCGTCTGTCGCCAGATATGAAGCGAATCGACGAATGTTGAAAGGGCTAACCCAACTCAAGCAGGCAGATGGCAGTAGTTACTCCTATGGTGAGTTTGTGAAACGGCTGCGGCTGAAGAGAATCGACAATAGCGGCACATTCAGTACGATCAGACAGTTCCCCACTGCGATGAAATATGGCGCGTACGGGGCTATGGGGGTTGTTCTCGTAGGGACTGCGGTTGCTACCAGCCTTGCCCTTGCAGGCTACGAAGAGGCCGAGATTCCCGCGCAGGTTGGGCTTGGAGCCATTCAGAGTGCCGCGACGGTGGGCGTGCCGATTCGTACGGTGTTTGTTGCTTCTCGAGAAACGGGCCTGACCAAGATGCAGATCCTCAGAGGCTCTTCGGCCAAAATCGGCTACACGCAAAAGGCCGGAGCAATTGGGGCAGGCATTGCCATCGGAATCACATGGGGCGTCTTCATCGCCAACGCGACCGCGAACAATATGGTTCCATTTGGTGTGGCGTTCAACAGTGCCTTGGCAGAGACCATCGCATCAACCATCCTCATCGTTTTACTGACCATCATCGCTTTCAATCCTGTTGGGTTGATCATCGTCGGTATTATCGCCGTTCTTGATATTCTGCTCCTTCTGCTCTGTGAGTATGGCGGGGCGGATGGGCTGCGTACCGATTACACCGGCGGCTGCTTTACCATCAGCGGTGCGGTGACCGCAACGATTGTGAAGGCGCTGTACAATTATGATCTGATGGTCGATACCAACCGCGCGGATCTTGTCACGACCGGCGGACCTGACATCAACCTTAGCAATCCCGATCTCGGTTATGTGGGCGGCAACACCATTTCCGTGACATTCCCCATCACCACCCACGTGGTCCACAAGGATCCGGATCCGAAGGCCGGGGTCTATGTCAATTTCTACCTCTGGTTGTTCTCCAAAGACAATTTGCGTTCTAGTACCTTCAAATACAGCTTGACCCCCAATGCGGCGGACATCACCGGCCTAGAACGCGACCAGATGACAAATCAGTGGCAGAATGTCAAAGAAGACCATAAATATGGGCTTACTCCATGTATGGCGGGAAAGCCACCACGATTCCGGACGCTGCGCTGGTCGCGCTGCCGCCGCAGGCCGGGCTGAATCAACCGGTCGAATTCTACCAGAACATGGGCTTTGCCGTTCCTGCCTATGAGTGCTGGCTTGTGCCTATTCCATTGGCTGTTTCGCCGGCGACACCAGTTTGCTATACGCGCACCTTCAAAAACAAGAATTCCACCCTGGTTGACTCCTTGCTGTTGGACATCTTCCCGGCTACGCTGAACGAATTCATCGCGACCGAACTAAAAGAGGATGGCGGCTTTGGGCTGAAATGGGACGCAGCCTTCCGCTCTCTGCCGGACGAAGACGGCGACGGTCTGCTCTCCAGCCGAAATGGTGGATTTGATCCGGACGATCGAGAATGGGACGCAGATTTCGACGGTCTGTCTGACAGCTTTGAGTTGCAGCAGCAGCAGGACGGGGTCAACATGTCACCCGTCCAGGCTGATTCGGACGGCGATGGCTTGACCGATGCCCAGGAACTCCGCTTTGGCACCAATCCGGGCTTGTTCGATAGTGACAACGACGGTCTGTCGGATGGCGCGGAGATCCGGCATCGCAACGCCAACACCGGCAAATGGGAGGGCGGTCTGGAGGTGCGCATCAATTCGTCGGCGCCTCGTTCAATCTGGGTCTCTTCCGATCCAAATGCGCGCGACAGCGATGGTGATGGCGTGAGCGATGCTGCCGAATACCAACTCGCCGGGGATAACCGCACGCTTAATGGCAAACTTGTTCGCATTGATGACAACAACGTTCCCTATCACCCCAATGTTGTCAACACACCGCCCGTGCGTATCTATGTCACCAGCGACGCCGTGGAGAATCGTTACGTAAAGCTTGGCCAACAATTTCTCTACACGACCACAGTGGTGCCAACCGCACCGCTCGATCCCGGTGTGCTCGATGTGGCTGTCTTGGATGGTAATGGCGCACCCTCGAATCTCTTGGGCGTGACTGCAGCGCGCTACGGGGTGGACTTTAGCACGAATCTTACCAGTACGCAGCAGACCGCCTTTACTGCGAACGCAATTGGTTCTGTGTCGGTGACCAACACGGTGCGCACTCAGTTGGCTGGCAGCGGCTTGGGCCCTTGGCAATTAGGCCCGACGACCGGTGGATCCTGGAGCTTCAATGGCGTACAGAATTATCCACAGTTCACTGCCGCAGCACCCACGTCCCTCGATCGCCCAGATCAGTATCTGATGACGACCAAGGCGATGCCCACTTCAAACTTTGTTGCGCAAGGCGATATCAAGGTGCAGGGTACAACCAGTGCGCCCCCGAATCTCGGTCTTGACGAAGACACCTCCACGCGGGTTGTGCCGGCGTACAATGTCGGCACCAAAGCCGATCCCGATATACGAACTGAGCTTCAAGAAACTAAATATCTATATGGACCCAACGCCCCGGATGTTGCCTGCAACGAGACTGGCAACTGCATGGTCGTCTGGGATCATATTGATAACTGCAGCACGGCGACGATTAACTCAATCGAGGTACTGAAGGAAGGCACGGATGGTAGCACTGGCATCGAGCCTGTCATCTACTTGGTGCGCGACTTCAACGACACGGATCCCACCGACGGCGGCTATGAACTGCTCTGGAACGCAAGACCCGCCGCCAACGGCGGTAACCAGATGCAGAAGAATGAGATACGGGGACCCAACGAAAAGGGTTTCCCGATCACCTTTGACTTCTGTGACAATGACAGAATCGTGGTCTACGAATCTGACAACCAGGACAATTTGGACGACTATACCTTGACATCCTGGAGCCAGCAGGGATTCGCTGGTAGCAACTTTGTCCAATCCGGCGGCTTCTGGAATGGGACCGGTGACACAGTTGGGTTGCTTTACAATGAATCGACCTGCAGTGGTTGCGAGATTAGACTCAGTATCACCAGCAACAGCAAGCAGACCCACAAAGTGGCAGGCGCGTTGCTCGATCGTAATGGCAATTTGATCGAGCACCAGCGGGTGGACGATGTACCCGAGTACCAGTTCGACCTGTCGTCGTTTGCCGGCAACCCGTACACGGTAGAGTTCTATCGCCCAACCGTTGCGACAGACGGTGACGAGTTCTTGGTCGCCTGGGAACGGGCAATCCTGCCATTGGGTGCGTTCAGGAGCGTAGGCATTACGGCCGTTGAGGACGCGATTATCACCCGTCGCTTCGATGGCAATGGCCAGCCGTTGGGGAACAATACACTGGTTGCCAACTCCGCAGCGACCACCACATTTAACGTGGCAAATAACTACGATTTGCAGTCGCGGCCGCGGGCAAAGCTGGTGATGAACTGGGTGGGTGATCGCTACCTGCTCACGCGCCTGCTCTTGCCGCACCAGGTCAATCCGACCGGTGAATGGGGACAGGGCATTACCATTCGCGCTTTGGATCAGAATGGTCAATTGATCGGTGGCAGCTTTGCCCAACTGATCGGTTCTGCCCGTGCTGGGATCAATGACAGCTACGACTGGGACTATGACCCAATCAACAATCGGGGTCTAATTGCTTACTTCGACTCAGGATCTAATAACTTTCCGTATAATCGATTCTTTCAGCCAACTGGCCCCGGCACATACGCGGTTAGTGTACCCGCACTTCCGAATTTTTCAGGCGGCTCCGATCCTGGCAGTATGCGAGTCGAATACGATCCGACGACCAAGGGCTGGATGCTGGGCTGGACCTCTAGTAACCGCACCTGGTTCGAAGCACGAGACGCTGCATCGGCAATACGGCTCACTTCTGGAGTCCCAAATTTCCAGAACTCGCCCGTTGCGAACAGCAATGCGCTCGCCTGTCCGGTACCCCAGTCGCTGCCGATGGTCGATCTGCGCTTCGAAGAAGTAGGTGCGACGACGACCACCTTTACCGATCGCTCCGGCTATGGCAACAACGCCACCTGTTTGGGCAATCAATGCCCGCTCCCGGGTGGAGTCGGTGCACCGGACGCACGGCTTTCAGCCTACGCGCTGGAATTCGACGGCGGCAACGACACGATTAGCATCCCAAAACCGGCCCAGCTAAACGGCAGCTTCTCGCTTGCCTTCTGGTATAAAGCCAATCAGGCTGGTGGCGGACCGGCATTCTATATCACGTCGAACCCACCCAATACCAACAATAATCCTGGCTTTGGCCTCTACATCTACAATGACAGTGGCGTGGTCGGGTGGTGGGCCGGCACGACGCGGTCCTCGGCCAATTCCTCTCTGAATGATGGGCAATGGCACTTCGTCGCCGCCACCTACACAGAGAGCAACCGCGCGCTCAATCTCTATCTGGATGGGAATCTGGTCGCGAGTGGGACTGCCGCGCAAGCACCGACACCAGTCTCAACGATGACAATTGGCGGTGGCAGTACTCGCGTCGCCCTCGACCAGTTCCAGGTCTATGGTGTCGCGCTGAGCGCAGGCACTGTCGGGAATATTCGTATACCTGGCGCTCTGCAACCCTTCTGCATCTCCACCGTGGCGAGTGTTGCCACGCAATCGATTGAGTGGAACAAGCTGTCGCTGAACAGAGAAGAAACCTTCACCCCAATTGAGGCGAGCTTGGCCTCGACCATCACAGTCGACAGTGATGTACCTACTGCTGCGGTGACGGGCGCCCAATATGTGGATATCGATGAGAGCGGCGCCGCCATCCTAACCATCGGTGGCACGGCCCAAGATACCACCTCTGGGATTGCCAGCGTTGCGGTGAGCGTCAGTGGGCCACTCAACGACGGCGCCTATCAACCTGCAAGAGGCAAAGAAAGCTGGGTCCATCAGTTCCCTGTTGAGGAAGGGGTCTACACCGTCCGTGCCAAGGCCACTGATATTCTGGGCCACGTAGGCAACCCCAGTGCCGACAAAGTCATCGTCGCCGACGCCACCCCGCCACAGGTGACGATTAACGCCCTTGCCAATCCGGTCAAGCCGGTGTTGACTGGCGACGGCAACTGGCAAGTTACTCTCAGCGGCACGGCCACCGATCCGGCTATCGGTCAACTGCCCGGCAGTGGCGTCTATCCCAGTTCGGTTGAAGTACGCGTGGTCAGCGCAGAGGGCGCCACGGTGGACGACCAATGGCAAACAGCCACCTACAACGAAAATAGCAAGACGTGGACGGTCGACTACGTCTTCCCCGCCGCACGGATCGACGTGACCGGCGTCTACACGGTCAGCGTGCGTGCCGAAGACCGCGCCGCTTCAAACGGCGGCAACAGCACCGGCGATGCCGGCGCCACTGCCGTCCTGCAACTGGACCACACCGGTCCGGCGGCGGCACTGAGCCCGACCGCTGCCGCTCGCCAACTGATTACCGAACCGATCACGATCGACGGCCCCGTGACGAGCCCCCTCAGCGGTATCGCGACGCTGGAGGCAGCTTTCACATCCATCGAAGAGATTGCGGCCCTGCCCAATGACGTGGATGCAGAAGTGGCCCAAGCCCAGTTGGATGCAGGTGGCCGCACATGGTTGCAGGCCGCACTGTTGCAACAGGGCGTCGGGCATCACGTCGACGACCTGGAGCCTCATCATTCCTGCCGATCTGGAGGGCGAGTATCAGCTTGATCTACGCGCCACAGATACCGCACAGAATGAGCTCGTCACGTCGAATGCCTGGCGCGGCATCATCGATACCCAAGCGCCACGCGTCTCCATCGTGCGAACCAATACAGGCAGTAGCTATACCAGCGGTCCCTTTGTCCAGCCTGAACTGATCAAATATGAGTGTGTGGCAGAGGATCGCTATCTGAGCGAGCCGGACTTCGTCTGTCCGTCCAATCGGGTCCAAGAGCCAACGCGCATCTTCAACACCGATCCGTTGCTGCAGACGCTCTTCCCGGATCGGACGATCCTGACAGCGCGTTGAAAATACCTCGTACCGCTGGGAGACCGAGTCACAGCCGGAGACAATCGAAGCCTGTGATCTCTTCGGCAAGTGTGCGACTGCGAGCACAGGCCAGACGGTCGCCGCTGCCCAGACACAAGTAGTAGCGGCAGCAGCGGTTGTCGCCGAGCTACAGGCGCTGGTGATTTCACCGGTGCAAGGACGCTATGTCGCCGCAGACGGCGACCTGCCGGTCACGATCGTAGCCGAGGCGCCTGCGCCGCTGCAGCAAGTAACAATCGAACTGGACAACAGTGTGGTTCACACCTACACCTTCGACCAGAACGAGAACATCACGAACATCCAGCGTACCGTTGCGATACCAAACGTGACGGAAGGCGTACACACATTGGTGGCGAAAGCAACCGATTGGAACGGCGCCGTCCAAACGACGCTCTATCCTGTCACCTTCACGCTGGATGCCGCTGATCCAGCAGTCACGCTTGATACAGACCTGCTGCGTCTGGCCGATACGTGGGCGCTGGGCAGCGACATGCTGCGCTTCAACGGCGCGGCTAGCGACAACATGGGCCTGGCCGCCGTCCAGATCAAGATCGGCGATGCGCCGTTTGTCGAAGCAGGCTTTGACGAAGGCACTGGCACATGGCGCACGGCCCAACTGGTCCCCGATCCGGAAGGCAAGACGCTGAGCAGTTACCGTGCGTGCCATCGACAAGGCCGGTCGCATCACCGACTGTCTCCGGCGCCATCGGCGTCGATCTCACACCGACGGAGACGACGATTACGCCGCCGGACACGACAATCACGCCGACGGTCATCGACCCTGGCGTCAACAGCGTCAGCGTCAGCTTTGCCGGCGTGGACGGGACCAACGAGGTGGCGGCCTTCGAATGCCGCCTGGATGGCGGCCCATTCAAGCCGTGCGCCAGCCCGCAGCAGTATGATGGATTGAACAATGGGTTGAACCACTTCGAGGTGCGTGCCATCGATGCTGAGGGCTTTGCAGATCCAAGCCCGGCTGCCGAGGACTGGACGATTGCGGTCACCACGCTGCAAACGACCATCACCGAAGCGCCCAGCGACCCGACCTTCAGCCGAGATGCGAACTTTGTCTTCACGGGCGCCAACAGCTATGAATGCTCCTTGGATACTGCTGCTTACACCGTCTGTAACGGTACGCAGAGCTATACAGGGCTGCGTGACGGTCCACATGTCTTCTTGGTACGCGGCTTGGATGGCTCGGGCAGCCAGGGAGCAGCCACGCGTTTCACCTGGCATGTAGAGAACGAACTGCCCGTCGCCGATGATCAGTCTGTGACCACGTTCCGGGATGCGGCCGTCGATATCACCCTGACCGCTCAGCGACACTGATGCGCTGACCTATCAAGTGGTCGGTGTGCCCGCCCACGGTGTCGTGCAGTTCATCGCCCCCAATGTGGTGCAGTACGCACCGGATTCGGGCTTTGCCGGTCTGGATAGCTTCACCTTCCGGGCCACCGATGGCCAGGCCTATTCCGCTCCCGCCACCGTCACGGTTCTGGTCAACTACGAACCGGTCATTGCGGTGGATCCTGCAACACAAGGGGTACAGTACAGCGACGGCATCGCACCGGTGACAGTGACCGTCGACGATCTGGACTCGGCCGGCAATACGCTGGTGATCGCATCTACTACCTGGTCAGACGGCATCAACAGCTATCCCGGCCTTCCCGCTCAGCTCACGCTGAATCGCGTGTCGGACAACGCCGACACTGTCCCCGGCCAGGCCGTCTGGACGCTGGCCGGTACGACAGACCTGCCGGTGGGCGTCTACACCATCACCCTGATTGCTGACGACGGAATCGGCGGCTCAATCACGGGCGACCCTGTGGAGATAGTGATTGAGGTGGCGCCGGAGGACATTATGGTCCGCTTCCACGGCGGCAACCCCCGGGCGGTACAGGTGGTGACGGCGGGCGACGACAATAGCGGTTCGTTCGAGCTGCGGGTCGATATCAAGGAACTCTATCCTGACAACGGTGTGTCCGTGCTGCCGGGCGACATCGCCCAGGCCCACGTGCGTATGCAACTGGCGCCCATCGGCCCCGGCGGACCGGCTGACCCAATCACCAACTGCACGACCGAGCTTCATGATGTGGACTACGACGCTCGTCTCACGGTTACGTGCAGCTTCAACGCCGTGCCCATCAATACCTACGCCGTCGCAGTGACGGTCGACGGCGCCTACTACAGCGGCTTTGATGAGGATGTCGTCACGGTCTACGACCCGAGCCGGGGCTTCACCACCGGCGGCGGCCTCTTCACCTGGCCGGGCAGCGCCGGCGACGAGACCAGCTTCGGCTTTGGCATGGAGTACAACAAGAACGGCAAGAACCTTAAGGGTAGGCTGACGGTCACGCGCCGTCTTGCCGACGGTTCGCTCTTCCGTATGAAGAGCAACGCCCTGGATGGCCTCGCCTTGGGTACCGAAAGTCATCCGACTTCAGTTGGGCCACCTTCAGCGGCAAGACCAACTTCTACTCATCGGCAACGGATACGTCGGAAGGCAACTACACCTTCATCGCCTATGTGGAGGACCATGGCGAGTCCGGCGATACCTTCTGGCTGCAGGTGAAGGACAAGGACGGAATCGTGGTGGCGGAACTATCGTTGCCGGAAGAGGCCTCAGTGAATGTCGTCTCCATCACGACCGGCAACATCGTGGTGCCGGCGGGGAAAGTGCGGAGCGCGGACAGCGGCGCCGAGTCGCCGTCCGATGACCCGAATGACTCGATACAGGAAACACCGGTGGAGGAAACCCTGGCGAAGGAAACACCGGTCATCGAGGACAAGGCAACGGGCGACGACGTGTCAGAGCACATGATCTTCTTACCGTTCGTCCAGCGCTAAGGATTGGGGCACAGGCCAATCCTACTCCGGTTAGAGTAAGATTGGCCTGTGCCGCGAATGTTTGAACGATACGATTCCGGCTCTCTGCGGAATCGTGTGGCTAGACCTCCGGGAGGTGTCCACAAACGGCGGACGGAGACATCCCGCCGCTGGACACCTCCCGGAGGTCGGGTTTCGTACCCTCCAATAGTCCTAAAGAGCCACAATTCCTCGGAACAGCCAGACTTGCATCGTCCCAACCCTCAATCAATGTATGAAACCTTATAATGTCAGAGCATTTGTTCTGAAATGATATCTTTGTGGATCGAAGCCTGATCCTCCCCCACTCAGCCTGTTCAGCAGATTACAGCAAGGAAGCATGTATGTAGAGCGCAGTCAATTGGTTTGAGATTCCTGTGGCAGACATGGATCGGGCACTCAGGTTCTACAACACGGTACTCGCGATCAAAATGGAGGCAACGGAGATGATGCCCGAATTCCAATCAGCCTTATTCATCAAAGACGATGGTACCGGCGGATGGCTGAGCCAGCGTGAAGGCTGTACGCCCAGCATCGAGGGGTCATTGGTCTACCTCATTTGGGGCGATGATCTGAGTACTGTTCTGGACCGGGTTGAAGGTGCGGGCGACAAATCACCATGTCGAAATCGAGTATCGGTGAAAAGGGCTTCATCGCCTTCTTCATCGACAGTGAAGGCAACAAGGTCGGTCTGCATTCGATGGCCTAGCAGGCTGTCGGAGCGATAATTGATAGGACCCGGATGAATCGGATCGGGCCGATATCCGCGGATGAAATCGAAGCGAGCCCGGCTCTTTTGGCAACCTCCTCGCAATCCCCGATCTGTCGGGTGTGGCTCAAGTTGGGGGCACGTGGAGCGGTCGCCTCTCCCTGCTTCACCTCCTGGACGGAGGCTACGCGTTCCCATCAGGGTGAGGCAAACCCGCCCCCGGCGTGAATGCACCCTGTTCTATCGATTCTCTTGTTCTGGATCTCTCCATCTGCTACACTAAATATAACGATATCCGCTGAAGATCCAACAGTGTGTACAGAGAGGATAGGCAACGATGACACGAAGCGCATTGGATTTGCCGCGCGATCTGGGCGACGGTCTGTTGCTGCGCTGGGCCACCGTCGACGATACTGAGCAGATCGTCGCCTTCAATACGCAGGTTCACGCAGACGGTCCAGACGAGCCTGCCGTATCGGTCGGCGCCTGGACTGCCGACCTGATGGGCGGCAAGCATCCAATCGTGACGCCCGCCGATTTCACGGTGGTCGTGGACACCAATACACTGGAGAATGGACGGCCCAAGCTCGTCTCATCACTTGTTCTTCTGTCGCAGACATGGTGCTATGACGGCATCGAGTTCGGGTTCGGCCAGCCCGAATTGGTGGGCACGCTGCCCGGCTACCGGCGCCGTGGGCTGATCCGCGCGCAGATGGATGCGGTCCACGAACTGAGCCGATCTCGCGGCGAACTGGCCCAGGGCATCACCGGCATCCCCTGGTACTATCGACTCTTCGGCTATGAAATGACGGTCAACCTGGGCGGCAGCCGCTCGCTCTACTGGGCGCGCCATAAGAAAGACGCATTCGATCCGCATGGCGCCTACACGATGCGAACTGCGACCCTGGCCGACGTGCCGCTGCTTCAGGAACTCTATGCTCGAGCCGTGGAACACAGCCATCTAAGTTGGGTGCGTTCCGACGAGATGTTGGCCCACATCATCGCCGGCCAGCGTCGTGAATCGGACAAGTATCGAGAGGTCAGAATCGTTGAGGAGCAGACGGATGACTCAGCGTCTGTCGACGTTCTGGGCTACTTTGTTCAGTCTCAGCGCAGGGGCCGCTACGTCGTTGAAGAACTGGCGGTGGCTGAGGGCAAGTCCATGCGCGAGTTGGGACTCTTCATCGCCAAGACATTGCAGGAAGAGGCGGAGGCCTACAACGTTGACGGCGAGGTCCCGATCATATCGATCTCTTTCGGACTCGGCGAGGTTCATCCGCTCTACACGGCCCTCGGCAACCAGCTGGAGCGACTCGATCGGCCCTACGCCTGGTACATGCGCGTGCCCGACATCGCCGCCTTTCTGACCCATGTGCGGCCCGTGCTGGAGCGTCGATTGCAGGCCGGCGTCGTCGCCGGGCACACCGGCCAACTCAAGTTGAATCTGCTGACTGCCTACCTGAAATTGCAGTTTGAGAAGGGTAAGTTGGTGAAAGTCGCGCCGTACGAACCCAATGCATTCTTCGACGGCGACGTATTTCTGCCCGACCAGACTCTCCTACACCTGCTCTTCGGCCATCGCACCATCGACGAGTTGAATTTTGTACGCAAGGACTGCTGGGCCAAGGACGCAGAGGCACATCTCCTGATGGACGCCCTCTTTCCCAAGCAGCCGGCTTCGATTCGAGATTTTGTCTGAGCCCAATGTTTGAGCAGATAGGACGCGGATGACGCGGCTATTGCTGATTCTCGCGGATGTAAAGAGGAGAACCCCATGCCAGTGAATACATTCGAAGGATTTCCGACCGATACGCTGGTCTTTCTTCAGGAATTGTCCGAGAACAATGACAAGGCCTGGTTTGACGCCAATAAGCAACGCTATCGCAATAATGTGATCGCCAATGTGCCCGTCTTTGTGGCTACGTTGGGTGAGCGGCTCCAGGCCGGCATCTCGCCCGGCATCGTCTACGACACGCGCACAAACGGCGCCGGATCCATGATGCGCATCTATCGCGATACACGTTTCAGCAAAGATAAGACGCCCTACAAGACCAACATTGCCTTTGCATTCTGGGAAGGGTCGCGCAAGAAGATGGAGAATCCCAGCTTTGGTTTCCAGTTCGGCACCTTTGGCATCGGTCTCTACGGCGGTGTCTGGGGCTTTCCAAAGGGGATGCTCGAAGCCTACCGGCAGGCTGTGGTCGACGACAAACTAGGCGCGGAACTCGAAGCGGCCATCGCCGAGGTCCAGGCTGCCGGCGACTATGAGATCGGCGGCGAACAGTACAAGCGCGTGCCCCGCGGCTACGACGCCGACCATCCGCGCGCCGAGCTGCTCAAGTACAAAGGCTTACACGCCTCGACGCCCCAGTTTGACGTTGAGGTCGTGACCACGCCTGAACTGGTCGAGGTCTGCTACGAGCATTGCAAGGCTATGGCTCCGCTTCAACAGTGGCTGGTGAGGGTGGATCAACGAAGCTGAGCCTCGGAGCGTTGGTCCAGCCTCTGTTTCGCCCTAAACATCTTTCCATGGCAATCTCACAGAGGACTGGACCGTCGGTTTGCTTCAACGATCGCTATGGCCTGTAGTGCCAGACATCATTGTCAACACGGAGATAATTCTCTGGATCGGAGAAATCAAACGTTTCCCGATCACCACCGGCGGTGATGATCGTTGGCGGCTGCCCATTCGGCATATTCTCCAGCGCCAGCGCATCAAAGTCATACTTGATCTCTTCGGGTGATTTGGCATTCCATGGCGAATCGCTTACCTGTGTCCAGTTGGCGCCGTCGTCGCTGACCCAAATGTCCATTGGATTCGCAGGTGCAAAGGGGTCTGAGGGATCGGTGCTGAGCCCAAAGCCGCCGAAGAGCACCATATTGCCTAAAAACGGGACGACTCGATGTCCGGGCCGTGAAGGCCACTCTGCTTCTTCGACAACAAGTTCCCAATTCTTGCCATCTTGAGTGCGCCAGACGTCATTGTAATATGGCGGACAACGGCCTCCCGGTAGACAGATGAAACCATCTTCGCCGCCAAGCAGATAGATGTAGTCGCTAAACGCAACAGCTTCCGCACCTGCGCGAGGCGCCCAAGGAGCGCTTGCTGTGACCTCTTCCCAATTCATACCGTCTGAAGATTTCCAGACATCATTGTAGAAGACACGCACCGGTGGTCCGCCGATTACTCCGGGGTCGTCATTAAAGGAGCCGCCCATTACATAAATCTCATCGTTGTACACCACAGCACTGAGGCCGGCCCTGCCTGCCCAACCGGCATCAGCGGTCAACTGCGTCCACTCCACACCATCTCCACTAGACCAAACATCGTTGAAGAAATTGGACAAAGATACGAATGGCGGACATTCGCTGGGGAAGGGAGGACAGTCTGGATTCTCTATTACGGTGAAGTCCTGTCCACCCATCAAGAACATCTTGTCTCCCATCGTCAGTGCTTGGAAATAGGCTCGTGATGGCCAGTGGCCTGTTGTATCATCGGACAGAACTTCCTCCCACGTGTTACCCAAATTGGTACTCTTCCAGACATCCGACCAGACTACACTGTCTCCGGGAAGGGGGGGAACGCTCGGTGGATTGGGTGTTCGCCCACCCATCAGGTAGAGATCACCTGCTGTCTCAACTATCTGTAAGCCGGCTCTTGCTGCCCATGGCGCATCTGCATTGACTTCAGTCCACTGAAGTTGGTCGAAATCGACGCCCATCACCATTGGGAAATAGATCGGTTGCCCGTCGTCTTCTGAAACGAGATCTTCGGCCCTTGCTGAACCGGTTGGTCCAGATAAGAGGGCCGCCAGAACGAATATACAAACCAAACGTGCAGCAAGTCTGAGAAAATTGATCTTCATACGCTTTGGACCTCCAATTTGTGAACAAATCGTGCCGGTAATTGCTGGACGAAATAATGGGGGCGTCCATGGAGTTACGGGTTTCGGAGATCCAAAGTCTGCCATTCGAGAAGTGACATGTCAAACTGAAAGGCATTTGCCATAGAGGTTCTGTCTTGGGCCGCTGTTGCATCTCCGGTTTAGGGAACAGTGATCACTTCATCGGGAGAGAGAACTCGAAAGGGAGTTGTCGGTCGTACAATGCGATTCTCCGAGGATACGACACGCTTCCAGACCAGTATTGCCTAGATACGGAAGTCTCCCGTTGATTTCGAGCACCGAACGGTTATTCACTTCGCTTTTGTCATAGCAGGCAAGACATAGATGGCAATCAGGCCGGCTACAACATGGGTGAGCATGAGAACATCAACGGACGCTATCGTTGCTCCCGGCATGAAGTCGGTAAAGAGCATGGCAATATCCGGTAAAAAGAGATGGGCGGTGGCGGCTTCTCGCGTTTGCATCAGGTTTGTAATCGATTGCCTGTGTATGGGTTGCGTAGGATGGCCGTTGCCGTCCCGAAAGAAAGCCACTGCAGGGACCTAAGATTGCGTAAGGTAAGCGGAGTCAGCGCGTCCAGTTCCGATCCCAATTTGCTGGTATCCTATCATTTGATGTACCCTGCCGTCGGTTTCAGACATGAATGTGAGGGTAACCATGCATCTATTTCGTTCGTTATTTCGTTCAGTTAGGCATCCGTTTGGGCGATTGCTTCTTGCGCTTGTCGCAGTACAGTCGTTCATGCCGTTGACGGTCTCGGCTGCTCAGACCAGCGACGTCTACTGTAGAGGCCAGGTCGCCACCATCGTCTACGTAGGGTACGACGTTGCCATTTACGGCACCGACGGCGATGACGTGATTGTGGTCGACGGCGGGTGGAATCAAATCCATGGTGGTGACGGAGCCGATCTGGTCTGTGTTGTCGGTCACTTCAACGTGGTCGAAGGCGATGCCGGTGATGACGCAATTGTTGTCCTTGGTCTACACAACACGCTTTCCGGCGGCGATGGTGATGATATTCTCGACTGTGATGATGTGAGAAATGGGATGCAAGGCGGTCCCGGCATGGATCAGTGCAACGGCGAGGCCTGTCAATAGCATCTCCCTCCGGCATAGCGGGTAGACCGGTGCAAGTCTATCGACCACACAATCGCATTCGATATCTGAAGCCCTGATGATTTCATCAGGGCTTTTTGTTGGGATCCCCTCGTGATTGTCGGAACACGCGGTGTGCCAGTTGGCACGCTTTTGCGCCTGTGTGATAATTGCACGACCTGCAAAAGTAGACGCGGCACAAAGAGGACTGTTTCAGGGCCAGGTAACATGATGGAAAGTCGTCAACCACCCTATCGCATCGAGCTTCCGTTCGCCTTGGAGAATGGCACGGTCAACGCTTATCTCTTCCTGGAACCCGAACCGGTCCTTATCGACACCGGCGACTACTCAGATGAGTCGTGGGCAGCGCTTCAAGCCGGGTTGGCGCAACATGGTATTGTTGTCGCTGATCTGGCGCGGGTGGTCATCACCCATGCCCACATCGATCACATGGGCAACGCTGCGCGAATTGCCGAGTGCAGCGACGCTACCTTTCATGCATTGGATGTCAGCTATGACTGGCTGGTCAATTTCAATGGGATGTGGAGACGACGCCAGCAATACTATCGCCAAGTTTTCTTTCCCGGCTGCGGCCTTTCCCAGGCGACCATCGATCAGCTTATGGTCTTCTATCAGTGGATCGGTGACAATTACAGCGGCATTCCTGCGGACCGCTTGTCGTTCTTCAAGGCAGGCGAACTGCTCAATCTTGACGGTCTGGAATGGGAGGCGATCCATACGCCAGGACACGCCAGTACGTTGACCTGCTTTTTTCAACGTGACGCCAAGCAACTGATCGCATCAGATATGTTGTTGCAGCGTACGCCGACGCCGGTGACCGAGACGCCTCCGCACGGTCTGGACCGCGTGGCTGCCCTGCCGCTTTTCCTTGACTCGTTGGATCGAATCGAAGCATTGCCGGTTGACATCGTCTACCCCGGCCACGGAGAATCCTTCAGAGATGTAGCCGGGTTGGTGCGCCGTCAACGGGACCGCATTGCAGCCCGCAAGGAAGAATGCTATCTGTATGTCTCCGCCGGCGTGGAGACAGGAGCCGAACTGATGGTCAAGCTCTATCCGGCCAGCGCCGGCGGGGTCAATCTGGCCGGGCTGTGGATGCTGATTGGCTATCTGGATCTGCTCATCGACGAACGGCGGGTGGCTGTGGAGGAGATAGACAGTATCTGGCGCTATCGAGCGATATAGGTGCCGGCACGATACCCTTTCAATCAGAAAAAGGAGCAAGAGATGTACAAAGTTGTCAGCTTCAATCTTTGACCGTATGTCCAGCGCAGCGTGACTGTGCTTAACGAAAAAGAGATCCCCTACGAGATCGAATATATCGATTTGAGCAACAAACCTGACTGGTTTCTGGCGCTTTCCCCCACCGGCAAGGTGCCGGTGATCCTGACGCCGGAGGGCCATCGTCTCTTTGAGTCTGCCGTCATCAACGAGTATCTTGATGAGATGCATGCGCCCCATGTGATGCCCTCCACGCCTCTTGGGCGCGCCCAGGATCGTATGTGGCAGGAGTTGATCGTCGGCATGTATGGCGATGTCTATCAACTCTACAGCGCTGCCGATGACGATAGAGCCCAGGCTGCGTTGGAGGGGTACGTGTTCGGCTTGGCCGCCTCAAAGAGGAGGTCGAAGGACCCTTCTTCAGCGGAGAACGCTTCAGCCTTGTGGATGCCACAGCCGGGCCCGCCTTCATGGGTTGACCTGGGCCAATCGATTGGCCCCAGCCGTAGATGCGTTCGAAGGATTCCCCAAGGTGAGCGCCTGGCGTGATGCTG
>CAWKCP010000042.1:0-64137 GCA_963848115.1 uncultured Chloroflexia bacterium
TAGGCCAATCCCCGGCTGGCGAAGGTGGGCAGCAGAAAGAAGAGGCCGATGGCAAAGGCCAGGCTGACGGCAATCGTCGTCCAGGCGACCGGACCGCCGAAGTCAACATGCTCTTCGCCCTCCTCCTGCATGGAGACTTCACCGCTCCACATCAGTGCCCGCATGCCGAGTCCAAGCGCGTCCCAAAGCAGGGAGAGGCCGCGGATAAACGGCTTCTGACCCCAGGAACTGGTGTAGATCTTTGCGGTTAGCGGTTCCTCGTGGAGAACAATCTTATCTTGTGGATTTCGGACTGCCACGGCCATGGTCTTGCGTCCGCGCATCATGACGCCTTCGATCACAGCCTGGCCACCGTAGTATTGTTTGCTCATGTCGGCGATTGTAGCATTGTAGCCTAGGTGGGGTCAAAGAAAAGAGGGGGCGCTAAATCCCCAAGTACTAAACCGTCTGAACCTATGATCAATTTTGCCCTCAGCTCACATCTCTGTGATCCGTTCGACGCTTCAATGGTTGGCTGTTACAATGGAGTTGTCTTGCACGCTGGCTTCTAGCCCCTGAGGAACGAGCGTATGAGACTATTGCGTTGGACGACCCATGCGTTGCGCAGCCTATCCGATCGTGGGATAGAGAGAAGCGATGCAGAGCGGGCGATTGAAGAGCCCATGTGGGTTGTACCGGACCCTCCGGGCCGTGAGATCCGGATGCGCCGGTATTTTGATTCAAGCCTTCAGCGGGAGATGCTGCTGCGGGTAGTTGTGGAAGAGACGGCATCCGAAGTGATTGTGATAACCCTATACAAAACATCACAGTTGCGCCGCTATCTGAGAGAGCAATAGTTATGAAAATTACCTACGACCGAGAAACTGATACGCTCCTCATCGTGCTGCGCGAAAGTCGCATCCACGAAAGCGACGAAGTACGTCCAGATGTGATTGCTGACTACGATGATGCTGGACGTATCGCACGCTTCGAAATACTGCGCGCCTCCCGCACTGTGGACAAAGCCGACGAAATGCAGTTTGTGGTTGCAGCTAAATCGGACCAGACCGCGCCACACCGGCCATAGCACAAGCATTGATGAAGCGCCCACGCAATCCTATGATGCCTCTCCTCTGTAGACACGAACGCCGGGTCTGACCAAGAACCATTCACTTGATCCCCGTCGTTGCCACCCCTTCGACCACATATCGCTGTGCAAAGAGATAGATGACCAAGAGCGGCACCACCGAGATCACGGCCCCGGCCAGCAGCAGGTTCCACTGCGCACCATATTCATTCTGGAATGTGGTCAGTCCGATAGTGACGGTACGCAGCGATGGCGTGGATATGTAGAGCACCGGACGCAACAGTTCGTTCCAGTTGTGGATGAACGCGATCAGGAAGAGCGTGGTCATGGCTGGAATGGAGATGGGCAGGAAGATATTGAGGTAGATGCGAAATGTGGAAGCACCGTCCAACACTGCGGCTTCGACCAGTTCATCAGGCACAGAGCGGAAGAACTCACGCAGCATGAATGTACCGAAGGAGCCGACCAGGAAGGAGGGCACGATCAGCGGCCAGTAGGAATCCAACCAGCCCAGCTTCACCATGAGCAGAAACTCGGGGATGATGGTCACTTCCACAGGAATCATGGTTGTGGCCAGCAGCAGCCCAAAGAGGAAGTTGCTGCCCCAGAACTTCATGCGTGCAAACGCGAAGCCTGCCAGCGATGATGTAATCAACTGGCCCGTCGCAGCCGCGCCGGCCACAAAGAAGCTGTTGAGCGTGTAGCGAAAGAAGTCGTGCTTGGTCCAGACCTCGCGGTAGGCGTCGAACATGCCTTCCTTGAACAGTAGATCGGGATAGAGCCTGGGCGGCAGACTGAAGATGGCGCCCTGAGATTTGAAGGTCGTCGAGAGCATCCACAGAAAGGGAAAGACCATCAGGAACGAAATGAAGAGAAGAAGTGCGTAGGAGAGAACCAATCGCCCGATCTTGCGTATGGAAGATAAGGTTGTCGAATAGGGGCGTGCCATCCCGCCTGTCGATGTGACACTGACCGTTGAATGGCTCATGGCTAGACGTCCCCCATTCTTGTGCGCAGGCGGAACGAGAAAAAGGTCGTTACGCCGACAAAGAGCATGAGGAACATGGCGATGGCCGAGGCAAAGCCCATGCGCCCAAAGGTGAATGCGTTCTGGTAGATGTAGTAGGCCAGGGTGGTCGAGGCGTTGTTGGGACCGCCGCCGGTCATCGTATAGGTCACCTCAAAAGTCTTGAAGGCATCGATGACCGTGATGATAAAGACAAAGAAGGTGATCGGGGCCAGCAGCGGCAAGGTGATATTGCGAAACTGTCGCCAGGAGCCGGCTCCGTCGATGGACGCCGCCTCGTACAGATTGCGCGGCACGCCTTGTAGCCCGGCGAGGAAGATCAGCATCTGAAAGCCCATCTGCTTCCAGATGGCGACGATGGCCAGCGCAGGCAGCGCCCAATATTTGTCGGCCAGCCAGGCCGGCGGATCCGAAATGTTCAGAAAGGTGACCAGGAAGTAGTTCAGCACGCCGAAACGGGTGGCGAAGATCCAACGCCAGACCATGGCCACAGCGACCATGGCAGTGATGTAGGGCATGAAGTAGAGCGCCCGAAAGAAGGCGATGCCACGCAGATTCTGGTTGACCACCACCGCCAACAGCAACGACAGCACCATCACGCCGGGCACAAAGATCAGTGTGAAGACCAACGTGTTGCGGAAAACCAGCCAGAAGATGTCAGAGGAGACCAGTTCGGTATAGTTGCCCAGCCCCATAAACTCGGGCGGCGTACGCACGTTCCAACGCGTGAAACTAGCGTAGATGGCCACAATCGTCGGCCCCAGCCGGAAGATGACCAGACCGATGACGGTGGGCAAAACGAAGAGGTAAGGCGTGATTTTGCCGTACTTCACGGAGCGGGTTTCCTTTCATGCATCAACTGAAAAAACCTCTTCGCCACAGATAAAGAACAGATTCACACAGATATTTCTCAGCCGTTCAGAGAAATTCAGCATTATCTGTGTGCTATCCTCTTTCCATCTGTGAAAATCTGTGGCGAAAAAGGCTTCTCCGATACAGATTATTCGCTACGGATAGTATCGCTCCAACACACCATTGGCATGCTCGGCCGCACTCTCCAATGCCGATTCAAGGTCGCTTTCACCGTTGAAGACCTCGCCCAACTGACCTTCCAGTCCGGCGCCGTCGGTATAGCCGCGCCACTCACCCCAACCCGGCGTGAAGGAAGTCGGGCCGGTGTTGTTGGCCCACTCCAGTAGGAGGCCCTTGTTGTCGGGCTGCTGGTCCGCTTCCAGGAACTCCTCCGAGAGCGCAACGGGCTGATAGATCGGGATCTTGCCGCCGAAGGTCAGGTCGATGGTGCGTTCGGGACCAGTCATGAACTCGATGAAATCCCAGGCCAGGTCAGGATTTTCACAGGTGGCGGCAATCGCCATGCTGTCGGGCCAGCCATAGGCCAGGTCGCCCTCGGCCATTGGGCCACGCGGCAGCGGAGCAATGCCCCAATTGAAGCTGTCGCCGATGGTCTCGCGGTTGCCGTTGATGTTCCAGGCGCCGTCCACCCACATGGCCGACAGACCCAGCGGGAAGACATCCTGCTGGCGCACGCCCTCCATCTCCTTGGGCTCGGGTGCAACGCCATGCTCGTGAATCAGAGAATCGAGGAAGGCCAGCGCTTCGACAGCGCCTTCGTCCGGCTCAAAGCGGGTCTTATTCTCGTTGAGCAGGCTGCCGCCGTTCTGGTAGATCCAGGACTCGATATGGGCGTAGCGGCCATAGAACCAGAATCCATACTGGTCGACCACGCCGTCCTCTTCGTTATCCACCGTCAATGCCTGGGCTGCGGCTAGGAACTCGTCCCAGGTCCAGCCCTCGCTCGGATATTCGAGGCCGGCGGCATCAAAGGCGTCCTTGTTGAAGAAGAGAACCGTCTCGACGAAGGCAAAGGGGAAGGCGTGCATGTCGCCGCTGTTCTTGTCGCGGGTCACATCGAAGACGCCGGTGAAATATTCATCAGCATTGATGTCGGCATCCACGTAGGGCTGGATGTTGTAGAGCAGACCGTCGCTGATCCATTGATCCACAAAGCCGGCGCTCATGTTAAAGACACAGGGCAGATCGCTGGCGGCAGAGAGCGCTTCGACCTTGGTCCAGTAATCGGGCGTGCCGATAGTCTGGAAGTCGACGGTCACGCCGGGGTTGGCGGCCTCGAACTTATCGACCATGATCTGCTCGGTCTCCTCAAACGAAGGATCCCACATGAGATAGCGCAGGGTCACCTCTTCGGCCATGGCTTCCTCGCCGCCGGCCTCGCCTGGTGCGGCCGCGGGCGGAGCAACGCAGCCCACAAGCGCGAACAGCGCCACAGTAAGCGCTAGGAATAGGATTGATCGTTTCATCGTTTGTCTCTCCTTGAGAAAAATGGGATATGCGGTTCGAAGGCATATCGTGTTTGCGCGTTGATGGTTCGGTCCGGCATCCTTCGGCGGATGCCGTCGCAGGCCGAGGGGAAGCGTGCCTACCATGAGATGACTATAATCTGTTGGGGTTGTTGGTGTCAACCGGCACGAATTCATCTTCCGGGCCAACATCCCTATGTTGGCCCATGGTACGTACCGCCCATTCACTTATAACACTTCTTCGAACAACTGCATCCAGTTTCCGTAGAGAATCTTCCCAATATCCTCATCAGCAAAGCCACGCTCGATCACTATACGGGTCACATTGCGCAATGGCTGTGGTTGTGCAGGTCCGACGGGAAGAAGACGTCGATGTCCGGCCATGGCCGGGCACTGGTCGATGAGTAACTTGCAGAAGTCGAAGCCGAGACCCACGTGGTCGATGCCAGCCAATTCGACCATGTACTCGATTTGGTCCACGAAGCCGTCGGCAGTGGCCTTGGAGCGCTCGTTGCTAAGCAGCACCGCGCCCAGCCCCACGATACCGCCCCGTTCCGCTACGCGAACAATCTGCTCGTCGCTGCTGTTACGCTCGATGTCGAAAAAGGCCCGCGGGTTGGTGTGGGAGATGATCACCGGCCCCGCTGTCATGGCCAGTACGTCGTCGAAGCCGGCCGGATTGAGATGAGCCAGGTCGACCATGATGCCCAATTGCTCACACAGGCGGACAAGCTCCTTGCCGTGGGCGGTCAGCCCCTGCGACGATGAGCCGGACGGCGCAAAGACGCCGCCTTCGCCCGCCAGATTGCGCCGGGCATGGGTCAGGCCCAGGCTACGCACGCCAAGCTTATGGAAGATGCGCAGCATGTCTGGGTCGCCGCCCAGCGGTTCGACGCCCTCCATGGTGATCAGCAGGGCGATCTGGCCGGCCTTGCGTGCGGCGAGGATCTCGGCATGGCTGCGGCAGATAGCGAAATCGGGCGTGCGCTCCACCTCGACTTCGAGACGCGCGATCTGGGACAAAGCCACGCGCAGCACCATCTCGGGCAGATAGTCGTCCTATATGTCGATGGCCACCCCGACAACGTCCATGTCACCAGCACGCATGTCCGCCAGAAAATCACTAGCGAGCACGCCGGTCCGGGCCCGTTTCTCGTAGAGATCCATCAGCAGGTCAAAGTGCATGGCGACCAGACCATGTCGGTGCAATCGATCGATGTGGTCTTCAATGTCCATGGTTGGCATTCCTGGCCTTGGTCGAAACAATGACCAAGGCCCAACTTGGCATTGCCGAGATGCTTCCCTTCAGCAGGCTGCCTGTGGCTCAGAATCACGGGGGACCGGCCTTCGCTTTTCGATCAGTTCTCCTCGAACAGCTCATCTGTCATCCTGAGCGAAGCGAAGGATCTCAAGGTGGCATCGTCGAGATTCTTCGCCTGCGGCTTCTAATGACACAACTCGTTTGTCATTGTAGTTAGAGCGCCGAGTTTGCGGCGCGGGGCACTCAGAATGACAGAAAACCGGTCTTTTCTCTCGAACACGTCCGCTCAGATCGCCGTAATCACATAGTCGAAAATGCGGCGTTTGATGCGCAGTTTGTTCAGCTCCAGCCCGATTGCCGCGATCTCATCGTCGGGCTCGTAGAGATAGCCGTAGCGAAGCTCACCGTTTTCGGCCAGCTTACGTGTGTTGAGCAGATGCGACAACTGGAACTCGACGCTCTCACGTTTGAGCACGTAGTAGCGGTGCTGGAGTCGCAGCCGTTTGGCCATGTCGGCTTCACCTAAGGACGGTTCAAGGATCAGAATTTCTTCCTCTAGCCCGGCAATGCGCGTCTCCAACTCCGCCAGAATGGCCGGATCGGGCATCCCCTGATTGTCGCCGACCCGCCACTGGGGTGGCGTGAGAAGCTCTACCGATCCCGTAGAGTCGCCCGTTTCCGGCAACGACTGCGGCAATAGCACCGTCTCGATCCGCTTGGGCGCAACGCTCTCGATGACGCCGATCTCGTCCCCCCACACATCTGTCTGGGTGTAGGCACTGGACAGCGGTCTGGGCGGATGGTGTCGGGTTGTAGAAGCGGGCAAGCATGCTGTTGTCACGGATCTGCAAGACTGCTCAGCGGCATCTCCTCGTGCAGCAGTTGCCAGGATGTGCGCTCCCCATTCCCCTTGTTCTTCACGATCAGTGGCGGATTCTGATAGGCGGCGTTGAGTTGTTGCATGTCCATCGAATCGCCGGCGAAGTCGCCGAAGGCGACGGCCACCTCATGGCGCACGCTACGCTCGCAGCGGGCATCGGGGACGTAGAAGAAGGGGCCGGCGTCGCCGATGCGATCCTTGAGTCCGGCCTTGGTCAGCCACTCGACAGAGCGACGCAGTGCCAACTTGAGCGTGCCCTGCTCGTCGGCTGCATAGGCACGCGTGCCCTTGGAGAGCACGGCCACGCTGCCGTTTTCATCGGAGAGGGCGACGAAGTCATGGAAGGGGAAGGTGGAGACAACGCCCAACTCGCGCTGGCCCAGCAGCACGTCGGCCAGTTCACTTGGCAGCTCACGCGGCAGTAGATCGTCGTCGACCGCGGGACGTTGCACCACGTCGAAGGGCATACCCGCAAAGATGTCGCCCTGCTTGGACGTCTCGAAGATCAGATCGACGCGTAGATCTGTGCCGCGGCTGTCAAGATCGACGGTCCAGCGGATCAGTGGGGAGCCGTCAAAGTGCAGACGTACGCCGACTGTCACATAGCGATCTTCCGACGCCCATTTGCCGTCGTAGGCGACGACTGCGTGCTCTTCGCTGCGCTCTACGACAGTCAGCGCCGAGGTCACCTGGATCTCGCCGAGTGGATCGCCGATCTCTTCAGAGTAGGTGTCGCCCAGCTCTGCGGAGACAATCAGTCGGCCCAGCGATGTGCCATTTGTGCTGATTGTCCCGTCGGCGTTAACCTCGGCAGCGTAGTGGTCGTTGGCCCAATCGAAGGACGAGACCTTCTCGTCGACCTGCTCGACGGGCACCCAATCGTTGACCGGCCAGACACCGACGCCGTTTGTCTGCACATGGAGCAGCTTGTCGCCGGCCCGCTGCCATTGGTCAATGGCGAACGGCGTGGTGCTAACAGCGTAGTCGCCGGTAGCGAAGTCGCTTAGGATGGCGGCGAGCGAGGTTTGGGCGTCGTCGATCAGCGTGGCAAAGGCTTGGCGATAGCCATATTCCATCTTCTCGTGCACCTGGTCGATGCTCACGCCGCAGATGCAGTCGTGGACCGCGTTCTGAAGCAGCAGGCGACCGATGGACTCGTAGCGCTCGGCGTTATAAGGTCGCCCCTGCAAACGCGCCAGCGTTGCCAGTGGTTCGTTGACCTGGAATAGCAGGCGTTCGCAGTCACCGGCCATGATCTTGAGATAGGTCCGGGCTGAGTAGACGCCGGGGAAGGTGGCCCCATACTTGCCCGAATTCAGCTCACCTGTCAGTGTCGGCAGATCTAATAACTTCCCTGCCATTTCAGCAGCAAAGGTTGGCGGCGTCGATTCTAGAATGGTCAGGTCGGCGAGCAGCGCTTCCTGCTCTGCATAGAATCGCACCGGATCTTCGGGGCTGTCCTCCAGATCATAGCCGTCGAAGAGGGGAATGTCGCTGCGTCGGGTAGTAGGGCCGGAGCCGGTCGATCTCCGTGACCAAACGCTTGACCCCGATCTCGGGCGCGTGGGTCACGCCGTATAGGTTGCGATAGCCGCCAAAGAGGTCAATAGTGAAGAGGTGTGTGCCATCGGCTCCCTGCCAGTTGAAATAGGGTTCAAGCCGGGGCACGCCGCGCCAGACGTAGATGGCGTCGATGCCAAAGAGCTTGTGGATCTGGGGCGACTGGCTGAGATGGCCAAAGGTGTCGACCATCCAGCCGGTCTTCATGTGGCCGCCATTGGCTTCAACGTCCTGCTGACCGTACATCAGATTACGAATCAGCAACTCACCGCCGGTCAACTGCCAATCAGGCTGGCAGTAGTAGGGTCCGACGGTGAGATTGCCACGGCGGATCAGCGCCTGGATTCGTTCTTTGTACTCAGGCGCAAGGTTGACTAGATCCTCGACGACCAACGTCTGGCCGTCAAAGAGGTAACGAAAGTCAGGGTTAGCCTCGACAAGCTTCTCGATCTTCTCGATCAGACCCGGAATCCAGCGGCTGGTGTAGACTGAGGTTAGAAACCACTCCCGATCCCAGTGTGTGTGGTTGATGATATGTGCAGTTGTTTGAGACATTTTGCGACTCTTGGTTGAGTGAATATTGAACGAAATAGATCGACCGCGGATACGGCGGATTAGGCGGACAAAACCGGATTTAGTCTTAAATATCCGTGAACATCAGCCTAATCCACCACATCCGCGGTCGATTCTTTCTGTAATCTCAGATCCCTCAGGATGCCGGGTAGAGAACCACGCCATTGTCCGGATCGATCCAGCGCACTTTCTCGGCTGGGAAGCGCAGCCAAACATCCTTCCCCGGCCCGGTCTCAAAGGTTGGATGGGTCGAAACCTTGACGGTATCATCGCCGATCCGCACGGTGAGCAAGATCTGGGAGCCGAGCGGTTCAGCCACAAGCACGCGCACGGGCAGGGCATCATCGGTCGGTTCGTTGAGCGTTTCCATATTTTCAGCCCGAATACCGACCACAATATCCTTGCCGTCATAGGGTTTCAAGCACCGGCGCCATCAGCGCGTGAGGCGTCAGTTTGTGCCCACCAATTGCCACTTCCAGATCGCCATCATGACGCTGTGCCTGAGCATGCATAAAATTCATAGGTGGGTTGCCGATAAAACTGCCGACAAACTGATTCTTCGGCAAATCATAGACGGTCGTCGGCTGATCACACTGCTGGATCGCGCCATCTCGTATGACCGAGATACGATCACCCATGCTAAGAGCTTCAATCTGGTCGTGGGTGACATAGACCGTCGTCGCACCCAGTTCGGCCACCAGGGTTTTTAGTTCGGCACGCATCTCCAACCGCAGCAAGCGCGTCCAGGTTGCTAAGCGGCTCATCCATCAACAACACCTTGGCCTGCATGGCAATGGCACGGGCAACCGCGACGCGCTGGCGCTGGCCGCCACTCATCTTGCTGGGATAACGGTCGAGCATTTCTTCGATATGCAGCAATTCTGACGCCTGGCGTACGCGCTTGTCGATCTCTTTCTCATCGACCTTGCTCATCTTCAGCCCAAAGGCCACATTGTCGTAGACCGTCATGTGGGGAAAGATGGCATAGCTTTGGAAGACCATGGAGATGCCGCGCTCACGCGGCGGCAGATAGGTTACATCGCGGCCATCAATGCTAATGCGGCCAGAGTCAGCCATGCCTAGCCCCGCGATGGCACGCAGCAGGGTCGTTTTGCCACAGCCACTGGGGCCGAGCAGCACCATGAACTCCCGGTCCGCAATCTCCAAACTCACATCATCAACAGCGACAAAGTCGCCGAACTTCTTAGTTACATGTTCGATTGATATTTCAGCCATAGGTCATTGCCCCTGTTTGGAATAACCCGCAACCATCGCGGGATTGGCGTACGCTACTTGGACACCTGTCCCCACATGTTGAAGAGATAGCGCCGAATCACGAAGATGAAGATCAGTGCCGGGATCATCATGAAGAAAGCGCCGGCGAACTGATAGGGCTGTGACGACTTGTCAAGGGTATTCAGCACCTGAGCAGGGAGCGTGCGGTTGTGCACAAGGAGCACGCTAGCGGCGAAGACCTCGTTCCACGACATGACAAAGGTAAAGATGGCCGCAGCCGCAATCCCCGGTGTCACCAGCGGAAAGACAACATGGCGAAAGGCCTGCATCGGCGAGCAGCCAAAGACCTGAGCCGCTTCTTCCAGCTCATAGGGAACGCTGGCGAAGACGCTGCCGATAACCAGAACCGTGGTTGGCAATGTCAGCGCCGTGTGCATAAGGGCCAGGCTGAAGACGCTATCAAAGATGCCCACGTTGATGAAGATCACCACCATCGGGATGGCCAGAATAACGATGGGAAATGCGCGCACAGCGAGAATCGACAGGCGGAAGAGATCCCGTCCTCGAAAGATATAGCGCGAGAGTGCATAACCGGCAGGCGCAGCAATCACTGTGGATAATACCAGCGTGATCACGGCGACGATGATGCTGTTCCTAATCCCCGGGAGGATCCCTTCCGAACTCAAGAAGAAACGCATGGTTTCAAATGAAAACGGAATGAAGGGCAGCACGCCTTTGGGATACGAGCGCACCGTTTCAGGCGTGGTCAATGCCATGGAGGCGATGAACCAGATGGGAACCAGCACCCACAGACAGATGACGATTGCCAATAGATAGACCAAACCGCGATTGAAGCGTTGGCGACGCAACGCTTTGCGCCGCACTGCCAGCATTTCTTCCGACGCCTGAAACTGCACAGGCTGTTGAGTGGTGGCTGTCATGCGCCTGCCTCCTCTTGGGTTCGAATCAAACGAAGATAGAAGACCGCCGTAATCATCGATATGATCAGAATCAACCCGGAATAGGCGGCTGCCACGTTGATATTACGAAAATCGTTATACTGGCGGTAGGTCTCATTGGCCAGTACCGTGACAACATCGCCACCACTAAGGGCAATCACCACCGCGAAGACCTGCAGGGCAAGAATGGTGCGTAGAATGAGCGCCACCTGCAAGCTGGGCTTCAACATGGGCAAGATTACAAAGCGAATACGCTGCCAAAGGCCGGCGCCGAAGATTTCCGACGCCTCAATCGCCTCGGTAGGAATCGCTTGCAATCCGGACACGACGATGATCATAACGATCGAGGTAGCGCGCCAGACCTCGGCCAGCACAATGGCGATGAGAATCCAGTAGCGGGTGTCCGCCGTCAAGTAGGCGATCGGTTGGCTGATAAAACCAAGCGACTGCAGAATACTGTTTAGATAGCCGAATTTGGTGAAAATTGAAAACCAGACGATACCAACGGCCAGTTCCGAGACCCCCAGCGCGATGGCGAAGATATAGAGGATTAAGCTATTGCCCTTCAGTTGGGCCTGAATAACGAGCGCCATGATGATGGCGAACACAAATTGAATGGGGATAATGATCACCATCAGCAACAGCGTGGTCCAAAACGCGGGCCAGAAGAAGCGATCGTTGACCATCCGTTGCAAATACCGGGTTGTAAACTCGCCGGCATTGCCACGATCGATGCGTCCTGTCTCTTCGTCACCGTAGACCTGAACGTAGCGAGATTGGGTCCAACCTTCGGCGGCCGCTCCATCCTCTTCGCCGGCAATCAGATACCACACCTCAAGGGTTGTCTGTTTGAGGATCTGCACGGCGGCGCTGGCCTCCAGCGCGCCGATCGTCTCGCCGGTCGTGCTTGGTTCGGCGTAGATCGACGTCAGTGGATCGGCGCCACTGCCAAGCTTGCGCCGTACAGTGCCGGCCAAGGCCGTACCGTCTTCGCTCTCTTCGCGCACTCGCACCCGAGATTCAGACGTCCAGCCGGTGACAGTTTGCCCGTCTGCATTCTCGGCCTCGACCTCGAACCAGATCTCCGTCAGCAGGTTGTTCAAGTCTTCGCCTTCAGCATCCAATACATTGGCCTGACGCTCAAGGATGGCAACCTGTGTGCCACGGGGCAAGCTGGTGACAAAATCGCTATCGGTTGAAGCTACTTCATTCAAACGTAGTATTGCATCTTTGTCCCACACCGACAGACCAAGTCCTTGCACCATCGGGTAGGCGAAAAAGAGCACCAAATAGATCAGTGTGGGCAGGATGAGCCAATAGGGCGCCCAGTTGCGTTTGTTGGGACGAACATTAATGGCTGACTCTTCCGCGGACATGAATTATGCCTCGTCTCCGGTAGTGGTTTCGATATCGAAACCAAGCATCTATCTTGGACGTTCGAGGGTGATGCATGTAGTGGGCGCTTGAGCGCCCACTACATGCAAATTACCTTACTGAACCTGGCACGGGCCGTCGCTGGGAGCGTCCGGCGACCAACACGGCGCACCGGTCTCATCCATCAAGGCCTGCAGGTTGGCGCCTTCCTCTGCGAGGACAGTTGCGGCGTCCTCACCGTCAAGGACGATGCGATCGAAGGCAGCCTTGTAGATTTCGTTGATCTCACCGCCACGTTCGCCAAGACCCACAGGCAGCAGCGCCGGCAGGGCGTCGGCAGCCGCAGCCTGAGCTTCCACAGCACCAGCCTCAATGGCGATACCGGCAGGCAGGTTGGAGGTGTCTACACCGGCAACGACCGGGAAGAAACCAAGATCGTTCAAGATCTGACCCTGGACCTCGGGTGTGGTCAGATAGTCGATCAACGCTGCGCCGCCATCGGGATTCGGAGCAGTGTTGGGTATACCCAGACCAACAACCACCGGCATGAAGCCGCGGCCATAGGGACCGGCCGGGGCCGGGAAAGCCACGAAACCTTCGGGGTCGGTATTGAAAGCTTCCAGCAGGCGGGCAGTGTGATCAAAGGCTACCCAGACCTCGCCGGAAAGCAGCGGCTCCTGCATGAAGTCATAGCTGATGGACTGCGGGTTGATATAGGGCCACAGGTCCGCCTGCACCCAGTCGAACATGGCAACCGCGTCATCGCTGGCAAAGGTAGAGACCATGCCACCGGTCCAGGAGGGCCACATGTAGCCTTCGAGGAAGCGGTGGAAAAGGCCAGCTTTGGGGAGACCACACTTAGCCTCACCGGTCTCGTCCATGATGTTCTTGCACCATTCACCGAACTGCTCCCAGGTCAGCGCATTGACATCCGCGCCTTCGGGCAGATAGTCCAGAGCCTCGGTACTGGCGCCCATGATGTAGGTCGCCTGCATCCACGGCACGTAGTAGAGATGATCATCTGTGCCCAGCAGACCTGTGTCCAGGAACGCAGCGGCAAGATCACGGTCGGCCATTAGATCGTCGGCCACGTCGATCATGTTCATCATCGCATCTTCGCGCTGGAGCGGCGGGAAGGTGCCATGCAGCGCTCCGATGGCGTCAATGGTGCCATCACCGGCCGCGGCTTCGGCCAGCAAAACGTCCAGCATCGGGCCTTCTTCGCTAGTGGTGACGTCAAAGCCGCCATCCTCTAGAATTCCGCGGAAGGCTTCCGCTTCTTCGACGACATTGAACTGTGTGGAGAAGAAGACCACGTCGGACATCTCACCATCGGCCATCTCTTCGTCAGCAGCGGTCTCTTCTTCAGCCGGTTCTTCGGCAGCCTCTTCCTCAGCAGGCTCTTCAGCCACTTCTTCTTCAGCCGCCTCCTCTTCGGCCACAGCCTCGGTCGGAGCAGCTTCTTCTGCGGGTTCGTCGGCAGGAGCACCGCCTCCGCCACAGGCCGCCAGTAGCATCACTGCCACAAGCATAAAAGCGAAAAACTTGAATCGATGGGTCATTCTTTCCTCCTGGGTTGATTTGTTGTGAATACCACGACCGCAATTCAGATGTTTACGCAATGTTTGGAGCTGTCATAGAATTTCTGCCGGGATTCACAAAACGAAACGATTTTTGCTACGCACGTAACAACGGCGGAGGTCCGCTGGAGCCACGTACAACTAACGACGGTTGGATAATGAGCTGCTTTTCGTCGACCGGCTCTTTTCTGATGACCTTGAGCAGCATCTCGGCGACCAGATTGCCCATCTGATGAGCCGGTTGGTGGACGGTGGTCAGGCCAGGATTGGCGTATTCGGCCAGCAAGATATCGTCGAAGCCGGTGATGCTGACGTCATGCCCGACGACCAAGCCGCGTTCCTGTGCTTCGGCCATGGCGCCCAGAGCCAGCAGATCGTTGCCGGCGACGATGGCCGTTGGCGGATCGGGCAGGTCAAAGAGAATCTGAGCGCTGCGGCGGCCCGACCGTTGGCGGAAGTTGGTTTCGATGATCAGCTCTGGGTCGATAGGGAGACCGTAGGCTTGCAAGCCATCTAGAAACCCGCTGGTGCGATGGAATGATTTGGTCAGGTGGGTCGGCTCTGCGATGCAGGCCAGACGCCGGTGTCCGAGTTCCACAAGATGGTCCACAATCAGCCGTGTACCGTGTGCGCCGTCCTCATCGACCAGGTGGAAGTCATTGCCTGATTCGACGCGGCCAAAGGCCACAAAGGGAACATCATGCTCGCGCAGCACATTGATGCGTTCGTCGTGACGTTGGGTGCGAACAACAATAAACCCGTCGGCCTGGCGGCTGCGCACCTGTTTTAGATAGGTCTCACGTTCATCGCCGGAAACATCGACCGAAATGTTGAGGTTGTAGCCGACGGTAGCGATTTGTTCGACGATGCCGGAGAGAAATTCACTGAAGAATGGGTCCGAAAAACGTAGTTCTTGGCCGTAGGGCAGAATCAGGGCGATGGTGTCGGTGCGCTGTTTTTGCAGATTGCGTGCGGTCACGCTCGGTTCGTAGCCCATCTCACGCGCCACGCGCTGCACTTCGCTGCGTGTGACGGGGCTGATGTCATCGAAATCGCCGAGAGCACGCGAGACAGTGGGCACAGACTTGCCGACGCGTTCGGCGATATCCTTCAGGGTGACCGGCATAAAAACGCTCCGTGGGTAGAACCAATGGTCCAAAACGGTTGGAGGTGTCAAGTTGTTTTCTAAAACGCTTTAGGAATTCCGCTACAGTATATTCTAAATCGTTTTAGATGTCAACCCTCAATTTCTGAATTCGGATGATATTCGATTCTTTGGGATTATGGGAACGAAGGGTCGGCGAGATCAGGCCTGGGGACGCAGGTCTGTAGAAAACGTTGAGCCAAGGTGTGCTATTATTCGGGGAGAGAAACTCACTCTGTGAATGGACCAGCTATCTAAATTTATTGGAGATAAAAAAATGCAGACCATTGGAATGAACTATGACGTCAAGCCCGAGCGCGTCGATGAGTTCGTCGAATACTCGTTGAAGGTGCTGGAGGCCATGAAAGGCTTCGATGGCCATGTTGAGACGCGCCTCTACTCAGATGTTACCCGCCCCAATTCGTTGATGATCTACTCAAACTGGGAGTCGGTCGACCAGTTCAACGTCTTCATGCGCTCGGCCGCCTTCAAGCAGGCAATTGGCGAGACGTCGGGGATGCTGGAAGGGATGCCGTCGCACAAGGTCTACGAAGAGACCGGCAAGTTGTAAGCCAGCGCAGGCAACCAACACCAGAGGGGATCGATCTGCGAAGCTGTAGGTACAGGTCTGAGACCTGTCCTTACAAAAAAGGGAGATTGATCGAAGAAGGGGGATTGTACATTCCTATCCGGAATGTACAATCCCCCTTCTTACATTTTGTGGCAGCGCCTACTTCAGACGGGCCTAGTAGATCGAATCCGGCTCGTAGTAGTCTTCGGCGTTCTCCGGCGTGATCAGCTCAGCCGCCAGGATGATCCTGGACGGAATCTTCTGCTGGTAGAAGCCGTTCAGCCCCTCGCCGCGTAGGCCCATGACGGCCGTGCTGACCGCGGTGGCGGCCATCGACGGCGGATAGGTGACGTCGGCCTTGATCAGCGGATCGCCGTCCATGATCATCTTGATGATGTCCTTGGAGCCGGCGCCGCCCAGGAAGAGGCCAATGTCGTCGCGGCCGGATTCCTTGTAGGCCTGCATGACGCCCTTGAGCACGTCGTCGTCCTGCGCCCAGACGGCGTCGATCTTGTCATACTTCTGCAGATAGTTCTCCATGATCTCCAGGCCCTTCTGTGTCGACCACATGGCAGGCTGGGAATCGAGGATGTTGATGTCGGGATACTGGTCCATGACCGCGTTGAAGGCTTCGACGCGTTCGGTGTTGATGACGGTGGGGATGCCCTCGAGCACGACGATGTCGCCGGCGCCGCCCATCTCAGCCGCCATCCACTCGGCGCTGACCTTGCCCAGGCCCGGATTGTCGCCGGCCACGTAGACATCGCTGATCGGCTTGGTCAGGCCACGGTCGATGACGACAATGTAGATGCCCTCGTTCTTGGCCTCTTCAACGACCGGCGTCAGGGACGCGGAGTCGTGGGGCAGAACGACCAAAGCGTCGATCTCCTGGACCATCAAGTCCTCAATATCGCCAACCTGCGTGTCAGGCGAATCAGCGGTGGTCAGGAAGAACTCGACATTGGGATCCTTGGCCTCCCAGTCGGCGATGGCTTTCTCCGTCCAGTAGACGACGCCGCCGGTCCAGCCGTGGTCGGCGCTGGGGATCGAGACGCCGATCTTGATCGGGTCGGTGGAGACCGGCATCGCTTCTGCAGCCGCCGCATCTGAGTCAGCTGCCGGCGCGGCGGGCGCAGCGGCCTCCGGGGCCACACAGCCGGTGAGCAACATCAGCGCCACCACTGCGAGCACAAAAATCTGTTTCCATGAAGACATGACAAAGTCCTTTCTCTTAGTGGAACGAATTTAGGTACTGCGTACTGCGTACTGCGTAAAAGGCCTTTTACGCAGTACGCAGTACGCAGTACAAATGGTTTTCTCTACTTATTACGCTTGTACTGCACCAGCACCGCCGCAATGATCACAATGCCTTTGACGCTCCCCTGCAGGTATGGCGAAACGCCGGCCATGTTGAGCATGTTGTTGATGACACCCAGGACCATCGCTCCGACAACTGTGCCCCAGATGGTGCCCACGCCGCCGGCCATAGATGTGCCGCCGATGACGACAGCTGCGATGGCGTCCAGTTCGTAGAAGACGCCGGCGTTGGTCGAGCTAATCGAGTTGAGCCGGGATGAGAGCAGAACGGCCGAGATGCCAACGGTCAAACCGGTGAGCACGTAGGTGATAAACTTGACCATCTGAATGCGGATGGCCGAGTAGCGGGCCACAGTCTCACTTGCCCCGACCGCACAGACATGACGTCCGAAAGGCGTATAGGTCAGCAATATGTGAAAGATGATGGCGATGGCCAGAAAGATCAGGGCTGAATTGGGGATGCCCATCGTCATCCCTGCGCCAATGTTGGGGTAGAGATCGCTCTGGGCGCGGAATTCACCGCCATTGGCGATGTAGAGCGCCATGGATCTAAAGATGGACATGGTGCCCAACGTAGCGATGAACGGAGCCACGTGACCAGCGGTGACCAGCGTGCCGTTGAGCGCTCCACAGAGCATGCCCACGGCGATGGCCACCAACACAGCGGCTACGACCGCACCCACACCACCGCCCAGTGCATTGAGGGCCAAGATCGCCACGCCGCCGGCCAATGCCACCATGGAGCCAACCGACAAGTCGATGCCGCCGGCGATGATCACCAGGGTCAGCCCCAAAGCGATGGTGCCGGTATAGGAGATCTGGCGCGTGATATTGAGCAGGTTGCGCGGACGGAGAAAGTACTCGCTGGTCATGGCCGAAATGATGACAAGAATGATGAGTGCAATCAGCGGCGCCCAGGTAGAATAATTGATATTTTTAAGTTTTGCGGTCACGAATAGCTTCCCTGTCGTATCATTACAAACATACTCTTTAATCGGAGTTACGATTAGCCACAGATAGCACAGATAAAGAGCTGATTTTTACGGATGTTCTTGTGGGTTCCTAAATTGCCCTGAGGACTATCTGTGTCCTATCCTTTTTTTATCCGTGTAAATCTGTGGCAAAAAAGGGCATCCGACAATATCCAGCGTGCCATAAAATCCTAGGCGTAAGTCTCCGCGTGCTGCGCCTTCAGACCGGTGGCGTAGTACATGATCTCTTCTTCAGTGAGATCGTCGCCGGTCAACTCGCCGACCAGCCGCCCCTCGCGCATGACCAGCACTCTGCTGCACATGCCCAGCAGTTCTTCCAGCTCAGACGAGATGATAATGCACGAGAGTCCGTTGGAGACCAGGTCGTGGATGAAACCGTAGATTTCACGACGTGCACCCACGTCAATGCCGCGCGTCGGCTCGTCCAAAATCAGGATCTTGGGCGACGTGTCCAGCCATTTGGCCAGATAGACCTTCTGCTGATTGCCGCCGCTGAGGTGGGCCAGATCGTCGGTCAGTGAAGGCACGCTGATGTTGAAGCTGTCCACGTAATACTCGGCTCGCTCCTCACACTGGCGATTCTGGATGAAAATCTTGGCATATTTGGCCAGCGATGCCAGCGTCACATTGATGGTGGTGTCGTATTGGAGCAGAAGGCCACGCCCCTGCCGATCTTCTGAGAGATAGGCGATGCGCGCCGCCATGGCGTCACGCGGATTGTGGATCTCCACAGGCTGTCCATCGACCGAAATTCCACCGCTGTGGAGGCGGCGCAGCCCCATCAGGGCTTCGCCAAGCTCAGAGCGCCCTGCGCCCATGAGGCCGCCGATGCCCAATATTTCGCCGGCTCTCAGATCGAACGAAATGTCTTCCAGAACACCATGCTGGCTGAGGTTGCGCACCGACAGCGCGGCTTCGGCGCCGGTTGGTTCCGCCTTGGGCGGGAAGGCTTCACTCAGCTCGCGGCCGACCATACGCCGGGCCATCTCATGCTCGTCGAGATTTTCTACCGGCTCGACGCTGATCAGATCACCATCACGCAGCACCAGCACGCGATCACAGAAGGCCATGACCTCACCAAGCTTGTGGGAGACGAACATGATGGCCCCGCCCTTGGCTGCGAATTCACGCATCACGGTAAAAAGCGACTCGACTTCGCTGGGCGATAGCACGGTAGTCGGCTCATCCATGATCAGCAACCGTGACTCCTGGCTCATGGCCTTGGCGATCTCGACCATCTGTTTCTGAGCAACACTCAGATCGCCGACCATGGCCTCGGGCGACACCTCGGCGCCCAGTGTCTCGAAGAGACGCTGCGACGACTCGATCATGCGGCGCCGATCCAGAAAGCCCCTGCTTTTCAGTTCACGACCCAAGAAAATATTCTCGTAGACGCGCAGCGTGTTCACCAGATTAAATTCCTGGGGAATCATGGCGATACCATAGCGTTGTGCGGCCAGCGGATTGGGAACGTTGATCGGTTTTCCGTCAAGCAAAATCTTGCCACGCGTCGGGGAGTAGACGCCGCTAATCAGCTTCATGAAGGTCGACTTGCCCGCGCCGTTCTCGCCGATGACGCCGAGGATTTCGCCGCTGCGCACGCCAACACTCAGCTTTCTCAACACTTCAACACCAGAGAAGGCTTTGGTCAAATCATCGACCCGGAGAAGGTCGGGATTCTCTGGAGCGACTTGTGCCAAATCAGTCATCAATCACCGATTCTTGTTGGGCTGTTTCTGGTCTAATAACAGGCAATCGTATACATCGAAGAATTGCCCGAGGTAAGCTGAATTGAAACCCAGCTTACATTTTGTATTGTGCCCCAAAGATCGTTTTTTCACAAGATGACCGATCATGGCGTATTGAGGAAAGAAGATTCGTAGAACGCTGACTCTAAGCCAAGAGAAGAAAAGGTCCTGGCACTGGCACTAGCCTCAGATCACGTGCAATCCGCCCTGCTTGGCTCGGATTTCAGATTTGGCCAGTAAGAAGCGCGAAAGCAAAGTGAAGAGAATGGCGTAGGCGATGACGATCAGCCACTCCTGCCAGACAGGCAGGAGCGTCGGCCAACCACCGTCGAAGCTGTAGAAGCGAATTAGATCGTAGCCCCAGGTGTAGGGAAGCAGGTAGGCAAGAAAACGCAAGGCGGGCGGGAAGGTGCTGACGGGAAGATAGGCCCCGCCCAGAAATTCAAAGAGCATGCCGAGCACCTGGGCCAGCGATCCGACCTGCCGCCAGAGCAGCGCCAGCAGCGCGATCATGATGCCCATGGCCGTCAGCGCCACCAACATGACCGCACAGACCAGGAGGATCATCAACGTGTTGCGAAGTCCGGCTTGCGCGAAGTAGACCAGAAAGAGGTAGAAGGGCACAAAGACGACCATGGCGATGACGACGTCGGTGAGCACGGTGCCGATATAGTAGGCGTAGCGCGAGCCGGGGCCGCTGTAGATATATTCGAGGGTGCCGTTGTAGAGGTCGGTAGAGACGGCATTGATGGGGGCCCAGAGCGTGGGACCGTTGAAGACGAGCAGCAGGATGGCCCCCTGGAAGAAGAGGAAGAGATTGCGCCCGCTCAGTTCCTCACCGCTCCCAACGCCTTCCACGCCGTAGGTCACGGCATTGGCGATGAGCAGAAAGAAGAGCACGCGAATGCCGAGCCCCACAAAGTTGCCGATCAGATTGGGCGTGTAGCGCCGCGCTATCTGTAGGCCCTTGACCACCGTCGCCTGGGTGACGACGCGTGGCGCAACCGGTCGTGAAAGGCCACGGCGAGAATCCGGGATGGTGTTTGGCTCACTCATACTCATACTCATACCTAATGCTCAAACGTCTCCGACAACTCGCCGATGTGGTAAATGAAAGCATCCTCCAACGTAGCCGAGTGGTAGCGGAAGCCGGTGACGACATCGTGGGCGCGCAGCACGCCGATGATGGCCTCCGCTCCCGCCATGGAATCGCTGACGGCGAAGGAATACCAGCCGCCGCGCCGCTCGATCTCAAACTGGACCGATTCGAGTTGCAGGATGGCCTCATGGGTCCGATCCGGCAGCCCGGCAGCCTCGATCTCCACAAATTCAGTTGCGCCGATGCCGGTCTTGAGTCCATCCGGCGTGCCGGTAATGGGAATGCTCCCCCCGTGGATGAGCGCCACCCGGTCGGCCATCTCCTCGACTTCAGAAAGGACATGGGAGGTCAGTAACAACGATTTGCCGCCCTCGGTGACCAGGCGGCGCAAAAATGTGCGGATGCGTTTGGCAACGATGGGATCCAGCCCCTTGGTCGGTTCATCCAGGTAGACAAGCGGCGGATCGTGCAGCAGCGCGCGCATGATTACGATGGTCTGCTTTTGGCCGCCGGAAAGGGTGACGAACTGCTTGTCCAGATTGGCCTCGAATTCGAACTGTGCTGCCAGTTTTCCGATCTGTTCCTCAATCTCGCCCTTCGAAAGCCCACGCAATTTCCCGAAGAACTGTAGATTCTCACGCGCCGTCAATCGCGCATAGGCCGAACGCTCGGTATCCTGGCCGACATAGCCGAAGAGGTGGCGAATCGCCTCCGGCTCCTTGTCCAGGTCAAGACCGAGGATCTTGACCTGACCGCGATCTTTCGTCAGCAGGGTAGCCAGGATCTTGATGAAGGTTGTCTTGCCCGCCCCGTTGGGGCCGAGCAGAGCCAAGATCTCGCCTTCACGGAGATCAAGAGATGCGCCGGCAAGTGCAGCGTGCTCCCCGTAGGACTTCCAAAGATTGTTGGCTGAAAGGGTGATATCTGACATTTGTCATACACCAAATTGATTCGGTGACGGTCACTCCCACGAAACCTCAGAGAACTACCATACAGCACTCCGCGCGTTCTCGTCGCCAAACGGATTATAGCGCAGCCCGCATGGACAACGTAACGCGCAAAAAGCGCTTGTGATTGGTTCAGATTGACCCCCGGCCAATCGTATCACGAAGCCCGCCGCTTCTTGGCTCTGTGCCTCGCATCTCCGCCCCCTTTCATTCCGACCGGAGCAAAGAATCTCAGATTTCAACCGAACGTAGCCCCCAAGCCCTGATGAACCTGATTGGCCGCGCGGCCAAATTCATGCTTGACACCAACGTTAATGTATTGTATAGTATTTGCACAGTAAATTTTCAGATAGAAAACTGGTTAGAAGTAATTGGTTCAGGATTCAGGAGATAAGCAGATGTTCGGTCGACTTTTTCAGCGCAATGGTAAGCAGGAAAACAGTTCTTCATCGGAGACCTCGCTCATCGATCTGCGCAGCGTGGTCAAGGCCTACGACACTGCCGCAGGCGAATTCTTGGCGCTCAAAGGCGTCGATATGACCGTATCGCCAGGCTCCTTCGTATCCGTCGTGGGTAAGTCGGGCAGCGGTAAATCGACGTTGACCAATATGATCACCGGCATCGACCGGCCGAGCAACGGTGAGGTCTGGGTTGCAGGCACGCCGGTCCACACGCTGAATGAAGGACAGATCGCCAAGTGGCGTGGGCGCAACATCGGTGTCGTCTTCCAGTTCTTTCAGCTGTTGCCGACGCTGACGATTGTCGAAAACGTGATGCTGCCCATGTCTTTCTGTAATATGTATGCGCGTAATGAACGGCGCCAACGTGCACTCGATCTGTTGGCCCGTGTCGAGATGGCCGATCAGGCCGACAAACTGCCGACGGCCATTTCCGGCGGCCAGCAGCAGCGTGTGGCCATCGCCCGTGCGCTGGCCAACGACCCGCCCATCATTGTGGCCGATGAGCCGACCGGCAACCTGGATTCCAAAACTGCCGACTCAGTCTTCCATCTCTTCGAGGAACTGGTCGGCAACGGCAAGACCATTCTGATGGTGACCCATGATGACGACCTAGCCGAGCGTGCCACGCGTACCGTGACCATTGCTGACGGCCAGATTCTCAGCGACACCAGCCGGGCCTCATCGAAGGCAGCTCAGGGAAATCCGGATGAGAAGCGAATCGCGATGCCCCATATCGACCTTGACTTGAACCGAAATGGTCTGAACCCGGCACTGAACCTGGAGGCCGCCAATGCTTGACCCACGGTGGATGAAGATCCTGCGAGATCTCTGGTTCAACAAAACACGTACCGTGCTGGTTGTGGCATCGATTGCGGTCGGCATCTTTGCCGTTGGCACGGTGCAACATCTGAGCACCGTCTTGCTCGACGAGCTGGACGCCGTCTTCATTGCAAGCAACCCATCCCATGCGTTTATCAGCGCCGACAACCTAGATGAAGGCATGCTCGATACAATCCAACGCATGCCTGAGGTTGCTGAGGTTGCTGGTCGTAGCTCACTAGGCCTAAAGGTCGAAATCGAGCCCGGCAAGTGGGAGGCGTTCACGCTGACAGCCATCGAGGATTTCGAAGATATCCAGATGGACAAGATCCTGCCGTTGACTGAACTCAACAAGCATCCGGAGTTTGGCGTGGAACGCACGCGCTGGCCCGAGGAAAACGAGATCATCCTGGAGAACAGCTCACTGGATGCCCGGGATGTACTGCCTGAGGGTTTGCAGAACGGCGGCACTTTGACGTTTGAGACACCGGACGGCCGCATCCGCGACATCGTCGTCAGCGGCATCGCCTACGACGCCAACGCGTTCCCTGCGCCGTTTGTCGGACAGGCCAGCGGCTATGTGGACTACGATACGTTTGAACGACTCGGGGGCAGTCGAGACTTCTCGCAGGTTTCCATGCGCTTCAACGGCACCGACGAACAACTCCTTGACCTCGAGTACATGGAGGCGCAAGCCGCTCTCGTCGAAGACAAGATTGAGAAGAGTGGTCGTACGGTCAACTCCGTGCGTGTGCCGGAACCGGGCGAAGTCGGACTTCAGAACCTGTTCGACTCGATCTCGCTGTTGCTGACGCCGCTGGGCTTGATTGCCTTGATGCTGAGCGGTTTCCTGGTCATCAACACGATCTCGGCGCTCATGGCTCAGCAGACCCGCCAGATCGGCGTCATGAAGTCGATTGGCGGTCGACGGTCGCAGATCATCGTGATGTATCTCGCGGCTGTGCTTTCCTATAGTATTGTGGCATTGGCGGTTGCTGTTCCGCTGACGGCCTTCGTGTCGGGCATTTTGGCGCAGACTGTCGGCGGCTTTCTCAACTTGACCTTGCCCCGCTTTGTGCTGCCGCCGAACGTGCTCGCCATCCAGATCGTCATCGGCATCCTGACGCCGCTGCTCGCAGCACTGTTGCCGATTCTGCGCGGCACATCGGTCTCAGTGCATGATGCCATCAATGACTATGGCGTAGGCGATGCCGGCAGCACTGATCGACTCGGTCGCTTCCTGGCCCGCATCAAGGGTATTTCACAGCCGTTGCAGCTTTCGCTGCGCAACACCTTCCGCCGGCGCGCACGATTAGCGCTCACGTTGATCACGCTGGTGCTGGGGGGCATGTTGTTCATGACTGTTGGTAGCGTGCGGCTTTCGCTCACCAGTCTCATCGAGTCGGGCATCTCTTACAGCCAGTTCGACATCAACATCGACTTCGAGCAGCCCTATCGCTCGGCCAAGATCGAGGATGTGATCGAGAAAGTGCCCGGCGTCGACACCGTCGAGGTTTGGACCAGCACCATTGCCACGCCCATCCGTCCGGATGAAAGCGAAGGCACCGGCCTCACAGTAACAGCCCTGCCGGCCGAGAGTATCATGGTTGATCCGACGCTGATTTCCGGGCGCTGGCTCCTGCCCGATGATGAGAACGCCATCGTCATCAGCCAGCTTGTGCTGGGCGACGAGCCGGATCTGGTTGTGGGCGACGAACTTGTATTGGAAATCGACGGTCGGGAACAGCCCTGGATCGTGGTCGGAATCGCACAGATACTTAGCGGCCCGCCCAATGTGATTCCAGCCTACGTCAACTATCCATACTATACTCGCTACACGCGCAGCGTCGGCACCGGTGACAGCGCTCAGATTCTGCTGGACGACAGCTCGCCTGAGAATGTCAATGCCATGGTTGACGTGCTGCAAGCTGCCCTGGACGCCGAAGGGCTGGCTGTCTCATCAGTCTTCACCATCGAACGGCTGCGACGCATTACCGGCGGCTTCTTCGATGTCATCATCTACCTGCTGTTGGCAATGGGTATCCTGATTGCGGCAGTTGGCGCACTGGGGCTAATGGGCACCATGAGCACCAATGTGCTGGAACGCACCCGAGAGATCGGCATCATGCGGGCCATCGGCGCCTCGGACGGCTCAGTTCAACGTATCGTGATCGTTGAGGGCGTGTTCATCGGCCTGATCAGTTGGGCTATCGGCGGCGCATTGGCTTTCCCGGTGGGAGCGGCACTGAGCAACGCGGTCGGCAGCGTCCTCTTCCAGACGCAGCTGCCCTACACGTTCTCCGCCTCCGGTGTGATCACCTGGTTCGCGGTTGTGACCATCCTGGCCGGCATCGCCAGCTTCTTACCGGCTCGTAATGCGTCAAGGCTGACCGTCCGCGAAGTGCTGGCGTACGAATAGGTCGCCATCCACAAAAGCATTTCTCAGTATAAGCTGACATTTCTACGAGATAAATGGTTTCTCGCCGCCGAGATTCAGAGATTGTGAGATTGGGGACTCTTCCTCAATCTCACAATCTCAGGCCGAAGGCCAAACTCTCCCAATCCCGAAAAATAGGGTCTCGTGGCACTTTCAGCTTAGCGTGCGGATCTACATTGATAAGCATCTGTCTCCAATCAGAGATGCAGCCCGTCAATAACCACTGAACACAAATTCGACACTCTTGATGTATAATCTTAGCGCGGAATCGATGAGTCTTAGTCGCGCAGTTAATCACTTGCATCTGGAGAGGAAGCCGGGACCATGGGCGCCACCAACGAGACATGGGAAAATCGACTGTTGGTACAGGCCTACGCGCCGCTAGAAGATCGTATACTACATGACGTGCAATTGTTTTCCAACAGGGCCCAAACACGTCGGGCGTATGCTCACTGCAGGGCCGTGACCAAGCAACATAGCCGGACGTTCTTTACCGCAGCGCACCTGCTACCCAGGGCGCAACGTCAAGCGGTCCATGCACTCTATGCGTTCTGTCGAGTGAGCGACGATGTGGTCGATCGTGGAAGCGGCGATATTACCGCCAACTTGCAGCAATGGCGCCAGCAGAGTCTGAGTGACAGCCCGCCCGCCGATGATTTGGTGACGCTGGCCTGGGCAGACACACGGGCAAAGTACAACATCCCTCGTCAATATGCCGAGCAATTATTGGACGGCGTTGCCCGAGATCTTTCGCAAGACCGCTACGATACCTTTGCCGACCTGACGGACTATTGCTACGCCGTGGCATCAACGGTCGGTCTGATGAGCATGCACATCGTCGGCTACACCGGCAAAGAGGCAATACCCTATGCAGTCAAGTTGGGGGTGGCGCTTCAACTCACCAATATCCTGCGCGATGTCGGCGAGGACTGGGCCAATGGTCGGCTCTATCTGCCCCAGGATGAATTGGGCCAGTTCGGGCTGACAGAAGTGGATATCGCAGACGGCCAGGTTGATGAGCGCTGGCGGGCCTTCATGCGCTTCCAGATCGAGCGCACGCGACGGCTCTACCACGAGGCAATGCCCGGCATCTCACTGCTGGGCAGAAGAGGACGGTTTGCGATTGCCGCCGCGGCCGAACTCTATCAGGGCATCTTGGACGGCATTGAAGCCAACGACTACGACGTGTTCAATCATCGGGCCCGTTTGGATGACCGCAAGAAACTTGGTCAGCTACCAGGTATTTGGTGGCGAACACGGTTTCAGGCCTATCAGCAACAAGAGAAGGATCATGGGGAATAAAGTAATCGTCATCGGCAGTGGTTTTGGTGGATTGGGCGCTGCTGCACGCCTCGCAGCGCTCGGCTATCAGGTGGACATTTTCGAAAAGCTCGACCAGGCCGGCGGACGCGGCTACACGTTCAAACAAGACGGCTTCACCTTTGACGGTGGCCCCACGGTGATCACAGCGCCCTTCATGTTTGACGACATCTTTGAAGCGGCCGGCCGGAAGCGCGAGGACTACGTCAAATTCACGCCGCTGGACCCTTTCTATCGCATCTTCGATCATACGGGGAAGCCGTTCGACTACAACGATGACCCGGCCTTCATCCACAGCGAAATCGAAAAATGGCAACCCAGCGATGTGGCCGGTTATGACGCTTTCATGGACACAACCCAGGCCATCTTCCAGAAGGGTTTTGTGGAGTTGGCCGATAAGCCCTTCCTACATGTCACGGACATGCTGCGAGTGGCGCCCGATCTGATTCGGCTGCAATCGCAGAAGAGCGTCTATAGCTACGTCTCCCAGTTTATCGACAACGAATTCCTACGCCGCTGCTTCTCGTTTCATCCGTTGCTCATCGGCGGCAATCCATTTGATGCGCCGTCCATCTACGCCATGATCCACTACCTGGAACGGGAGTGGGGCATTCACTATGTGGTGGGCGGCACCGGTGCGCTGGTGCAGGCACTGGTCCAACTGATCGAGGAGTTGGGCGGACGTTTCCACTACAACACAGAAGTCGACGAGATCCTGGTCGATGGTCGTCGCACTACTGGCATTCGCCTAGTCGACGGGACGGTGCACAAGGCGGACGTGGTCATTGCCAACAGTGATGTCGCCTGGACCTACCTCAACATGATTCCGTCCAAGGCGCGCGGGCTTCGCAATAGCGATTTCCGCTGGAACAAGCTCACCAAGTACAGCATGTCGCTCTTCGTGATCTACTTCGGGACCAAGAAGCAGTATCGGCATGACGGACGGCTTGCCCACCACAACATCATCCTCAGCGAGCGCTACAAAGGGCTTCTGGCTGACATCTTCAAGCATAAGCGGCTGCCCGAAGACTTCTCGCTCTACCTGCATATGCCGACGCTGACCGATCCATCCATGGCGCCCGAGGGTTGCGATTCATTCTACGTGCTCTCGCCCGTGCCCCATCTGGGCGCGGACGTCGATTGGGAGACCGCGGCCAAGCCCTACCGCGACGCCATCATGCAGTTCCTGGAGGACAACTATCTGCCCGATCTCCAGGAAAACATTGTGGTCGAACATTACGTCGACCCGCTCTATTTCCAGAACCGGCTCAACAGCCAAATGGGCACGGCCTTCTCGGTTGAGCCGGTGTTGACCCAGTCGGCCTGGTTCCGCCCTCACAACCGCTCCGAGGACTTCGACAATCTCTACTTCGTGGGCGCGGGCACCCATCCCGGCGCAGGCCTGCCGGGCGTGCTCTCCTCCTCCAAGATTGCCGAGGATCTGATCGTCGAGGCATCGGCAGGCAGCGTCGCGGTCGACAACCCGGCAACGCCTGACCACGCCATGGCGGGACCGGCATGAAGCAATACCGGCACGCCTTCCGAGTCAACGCGCCGTTGAGCGCCGTGGCCGAGTTTCACCGCAGCACGGCAGCGCTGCGCCAGCTTTCGCCCCCGCCCATGATCGTGCAGTTTCACGAGATCGAACCCATGGGCGAAGGCTCCATCTCTGATTTCACGCTGTGGCTTGGCCCCCTGCCCATCCGCTGGGTCGCCGTCCATTCCGATGTGAGTGACCTGCACGGGTTCACCGACAGCCAGCAGAGCGGCCCCTACACAAGCTGGGTTCACCGCCACACCTTCCGCGAGATCGATGCCAACACCACGGAAGTCATCGACGAGGTCCAGGCCGAACCGGGCAATCTGTTGAGTCACTTCATGTGGCTCAATCTGCCCATCCTCTTCGCCTACCGCGGCTGGAAGACCCGGCGTGTGGTGGCGGGGCATCTTGAGTAGACACGAAAATTTGCCACAGATTTACACAGATGAAAAAAGGATAAGGCACAGATAGTACTTGGATTGCTCTGGACATCTGAAAGACATCTGTGAAAATCAGGTCCTTATCTGTGTCTATCTGTGACTCCACTGCAAAAAGGGTGTCAAAATTGTTTTTATGACGGCAAATTGAAAACTGTGGGACGAATTGCATGAATGCCGCCTTGCATCTGTGTCATCTTCCTAGATTTTGACGATATCAAATGCGAAGTGGGACGATTTCTCACGATTTTCTCGGCCGGTTCTGATGCAGACCTTTTTGCAGTGGAGTCATCTGTGGCAAAGCTCTTCCCATTCTGCCAACACAACCACTCCAGGAAACGGAAACACCATGTCCGCACGCATCGAACTCAACCAACCGTCGCCGGATTTCAGCTTGACTGATTTCTCGGGCTCAGTCTTTCAGCTATCAGACATGCGCGGCCTGAAGAATGTGGTGCTCGTCTTCAACCGCGGCTTCAGATGACCATTCTGCCAGAGGCACATGGCGCAGTTGCGTCAAGACTATGATCAATTCCAGGCAGCCGGCGCCGATGTCGTGGTGGTCGGCCCAGAAGATGCTGAGGCCTTCAAGACCTATTGGCGCGAGAACGACCTTCCCTTTGTCGGTCTACCGGATCCGGAGCATCGCGTGCTCAAACTCTACGGCCAGGAGACAAAGCTGTTCAAGCTTGGCCGCATGCCCGCCCAGGTGATCGTGGATTCGACCGGCATGGCGCGTTACGTGCACTACGGACACTCTATGCGAGATATCCCTGACAATGAGGAAATCTTGAGTTCCCTGTCAATGCTGACGGCCCTAAACTGACGTTGCTACGAGACAGTGATTTTCGCAGAAATCTAAGTTTAGTGCGCACGTGGGCGTGCGCATTGAACGGTGAGGCTCGCCGAACTAGTGATCTCGTGGTGTAATCAGTTTAGTGTCTCTCGATGTTGGATTACAGGTTCCTGGCCAACGGACATGCTCACCTGCCGCGGGTTCCTGTTCGCGTGCACTCACTACCCTACGCAGAATGCTCTCTAGCGTGCGAAACCTCGAATTTGGACCTGCTATAGGCGGTCAGGTGCAGCGGGTGCTATGCGGCCCGTTGTCTCGAATGGATGCCTACCTACCTGATGATGTAAGGTCTGGTGCTGCTGAAGTCGCTGAAAGCAATCTAGATGAGGCATAGCCAAGTCGGCAACCCCATTTTAGGCGTCAGACCCCATCACACGGGTCCGCTGGGTAGTTCATCAAATGGCTTCAACGATAGTTAGTCCCGTGATCTCGGCCGGCTGCCACTGCCATGCATCCCCTTTCTCGACGACGTAACCTAGACCAGGAGAGGGGAAGTGAAAAGCATGGACCAATGTTTCCTCGACCACAGCCCGCTGCAAGAGCCGACGCCTGCTAGCCAAGGCTTGCTTGGGTACCAGATCACCGGGATACCAGTCAGGATGCTCCAGGTGAATAGGATGGATCACGGCATCCGAAATACACAGCAGTCGATCGCTATCTGAAGTGATCTCCACCGCCATATGGCCGGGTGTATGCCCTGGAGCGGGGATGACACGAATACCAGGCACAATTTCTGTTTCATGGTGGACGAGTTCGAGCTGGTCTCGGATCGGCGGGAGATTCCTGCGCGCCCACATGAGTAGGAGTTGCCTGAACCGTTTGTCACGCCCCAATCGCGATAGATCGGGATCTGCGGTTCAGAAATCCTACTCCTCTTTCCACATCACGTAGCGGGCGTTGGGGAAGGCAGGCCTGCCCTCACTATCGACGTTTCCACCGACGTGGTCCGGGTGCGCATGCGTGAGGATGACCGTGTCGATATCCTCAGGTAAAATGCGTTCCGCCTGCAGGTTAGGGATCAGCTTCCCCGTGGTGGGCCGTAGATTCCCTGCGCCTGTATCTATCAGCACCTTGTGGTCACCCGTGTCGAACACCAAGCTAGGGTACGGGCTGACGTATTCCTTCCATTACTCCGGAGCAATGCCCCAGTCGCGCAATGCCTGTTCCAAGTGTTCATTGGGTGCGTTAGCAAAGAAATGCTCGGCCGGATTCTGGTACGCGTTAGTCCCATCGCTGACGACCATGCATTCGAATGCCCCTATTTTGAAACGGTAACTTCCACTGAACATAGATGTCCCCCTTTCGGGTCCTTAGGGCTGTCTTCTATGCCTGACCTTGCGCTTGTGGACCGTGCACGCCTTGCGTGGCATCTCCTACCGAACTATCAGAGGCAGATAGACACGCTCATCGGCACCGACAAATTCCACATGCACAAAGGTTGGAAAGTCACCATCACTCAGCGTGAGCGCATACCAACCCGGCGCCAAACTGGGTGCGCTGATGATATCAGGCCCACTCCGCGCCGCTGCCTGCACCGCTGCAATCTGGCGAGTGCCATCCAGTGACTCTAGCACTGCCTTTACCTTTCCCGTGCCAAGGGTACTGACGTTGACCTGTAGATCACCGGTCTGCCGCCACTGGAAGATGGCATGTTGCGGCGGCAGTACCAGCTGATCCGGGTGGTCAAAACCACGGTTGATCGCTTCGGGGCTGACCGGATAGACCCAATCGAAGTCGTTCAGCGCAGGTAATGCAATATACTTGTCGCTCCAAGGAAGCTCTGGTATTTCGATTTCGTACCAGTTGCTGTAGCGCACCTGTAGCTCATAACGGGCGCGACAGCCTTCCGGGTGCCGAACGCGTACGAAGAAGAGGTCATCGGCGAAAGAATCGTAGGGTCGCGGTAGTGTCACCCCAAAGTAGGACGACTCCATCTCTTCGCGAATGATGGGGTGGCCCCCGCTATTTTCGACGAAAAGCTCGAAAGGCTCGGGCGTGTCCGGTGCTAGCAGCACAATCTGTAAAACGCACTGGAAGGCCCCCTCGCTCAACTGTGGGTCGTTCGGCGGCAGGCACGATCTCGCTGTGGCAGCGGGCAGTTGAAAGCGATAATAGTCTACATCCTCCAGTCTGTCGAGCGTCAAGTTGGTGAGGACTGCACTTGGCGGAACTAGGCTCTCTTGAAGAGGCGCGGCCACGACGGTGGCCGTGGCTGCACTGTCATTCCGCTGCGACACATCGTAGGTGTCAGCCGGGACGTTCGCAAAGCTTTGCTCCCAGACACCCCGCCCAAAAGTGGATGCGAGCAGGGATGCGCCTCCTGGCCGCAATTCAAGATCGCTGACAGAGGTGGCGGGTAACCCGCAGCTATCGGCGCTCCAACGCCAGGTGACGCCATCTGCCGCAAGCTCACCGCGGTAGACGCCGCGATCCGTCCCCACGAATAGCACATTCTCACCCGGCTGCTTGGCCAGCCCGCGTGGATTGGCCATCTGTCCAGAGTCGATCGAACGATCACCCGCCAGCGCGCCAAGATAGTTGGCATCCCAGCGGTCGTGGGTGCCGTTGTAGCGCAGGCGCGCAACGCGATCTGCTCCAATACCGGCAAACGTGGCATAGAGCGTGTCCTGCTCGTCATCGCTGACAAGCAAGCCAACCACGGCCGAGGCACTTGAGTGTGTATAGATCTGCTGCCAGTTTGAGGCGGAGGCGCTGGCCGCTGCCACCATCCAGATGTCACCGTTGGTTGTACCGGCAAAATAGCGTTGGTGTGTGGCGTCGAAAGTGACACGGCTGATCGAGATCGCAGTGCTCGCCAGAATCGGTCCGATCTCCTGCCAGCTCGCGCCGCTGTTCGTCGTTCTGTAGACCTGGTCGTAAACGGTAAGCAGCGTCTTGCCGTCGTCCGGGTTGATCGCTAGATAGGGATCGCCGGCGTCAATCGCAGGCAGCCCACTTGCAGCGCGCGTCCATGTGGCGCCGCTGTCCTCGCTGCGATCCAGGTCGTCAACATATTGGTGCTGTGCGTAGAAAATGGCGGCGTTGGCCGGATCGATCGCCACGTATTTGCCATCACCTCCCGAGGTGACGTGGGTCCAGTTCCAGCGCAGATCGCCGTCGGTCCACACATTGCCGTTATCCTGCGTACCGCCAAGAATGCGCTGAGGGTTGGCAGGCGTGGTGGCAATATCGTAGAACTGCGTCACATCTAGTCCTTCGTTTAGGCCATTACACTTCATCAAGTCACTGTTGTTTGTGCATTCATAGACGCCGCCATCACTGGTGAAGTAGACGATACTGGGGTCGAGCGGTGCAAAGGCGATCGCCTTGTAGTCGTCATGCACGGCATCAGGAATTCTATAGTCAAAGCTGGCGCCGCCATCTGACGACCGACAGCCCTTGACACTACCAATGTAGAGCATATTGGCGTTCATCGGATGGACGCCAACGAAGTTATTGTCCGCCGCGCAATTGCCAGTTACGCGCCCCCTCTTTTCCCAGGGCCCTCCGCTGTCACTGCGAAAGATATCAAGCGTCTCATGGCCGCGTATGACCGCTGCATAAAGCCTATCCGGCCTGGCAGGGGATGAACCGATTGTGATGAAGCCGACATCCTCGGTAGGGAACGCGCTACTGAGCTGCTGCACCGGTGCGGTGCGTGCGTTCACGGCGTCGACACCGAAGACACCGGTTTCATCCACCGCCCAGTAGACGCGCGGCGGGTTCTCGTGGCTGATGAGAATGTCGGTCACTTTGGTCTGCGTGATCGCCGTTGTCGGCCAGATACGCTGCCAATCGTTGGGATCGGTAGTCAATGCGTGGGGATCGCCCTCCCAATGCCACAGGCCGTTCGTCGCGGCGGCAAAGATCGTTGCCGTGCCCGGTTGAAAGTGGCGCACTATCAGGCCGCGATAGCCGCGACTAGGTTCGGCACGATGCCTCTCGGCGAAGTTAGTCCAGTGCGCACCGCCGTCAATCGACTTGTAGAGACCCGTACCGTCACCATAGTGCGAGCCGCTGCCGGCGTAGAGGATATCCCAGTCGGTGGGGTCGAAGGCAACGGTTGAGTATCGTGGCGTGGGCAGCCGATCGCCTAGATTTCGCCAGCTTTTGCCACCATCTCTAGATAGCCACACCCCACCCTTCACAGCGCCAACCAGCAAATGGTTTCCGGTCGGCCCGCCGACGTCTATGCTGTCGATGCGCCCGACGAATGCGCCATTGTGCAAAGTCGACGGCCCGCGAAAGACCCAGCGTCCGGTGCTCTGCGCCGGAGCGGTGTGATAGTGCGTTGTAGCCGGGATATGCAGTGCCGTAACCCATGACGTTTGCAGGCTGTTGTCCAGCACGACGTCATCGGGATCCAGGTGAACACGCAGCTGGTGGATGCCCTCGCCGACAACTGGCCACGGCACTGCAAGTGTCGAGCTGGCACCTGCCGCCAGCAACGGAATTACCTGTCGGTTGAGCTCTTCCGTACCCATTTCGATCACGACCGGCAGGTTGAGTGCGTCGCGGTAGCCTTCATTGGTAATAACGATCTGCAACGTAGCAGATGTGCCCACAAGCGGCGTTGCAGGACTCATCTGTACCGACGTGAGTTCCAGATCCGGCAGTGGCGCGGCTTCGCCGGCAACACGTAGCCACATGTCGACACGGTTGTTGGTGGTATCGCGCTCTTTGAGCGCTACCTGCGGGTCGGCAACGATGGTGAGCAAGTGACGACCCGGGCTCGCGCCATTCCAGCTGAAGGCAACCGGCTGTTCTGCGCTGCCCGCCAGGTTGGAGACCATTAGGGTCAACGCAGGTTGGCTGTCTACCCAGAGTTCGACGGTCACGTTGCTCAGTGCGGTCGCGCTGTTGTTCTTGAGAATGGCGGTCACCTGCACCGGCTGGCCCGGCTGCGGTCGTCCGGGTGTGGCGCTCGGGTCGCTCAGGACAATGTCCGGGCGCGCCCAGAGCGGATCCTTCTCCCAGACAACGTCCAGTGTCTGGGATACCCGGTTGTTGGCAAGGTCTGCCTCCGGCAGCACGCCACCCGGGTTGACTTCGGCGACGATCACGAACTGACCGGTGTTCGGCAGCGAGAAGCTGGCACTTGCCTTCGCTTCGCTCGCCGGCTGCAGCGTAGAGATAGTCGTGTCCGCCACGACCTGCCCTTCAACGCTCAACTGCACGACGATGTTTGACAGTGGCAGCGGCCCACTGTTGTGTACGGTAATGGCGGCGGATGTCGGCTCACCAGCATGGACCACCTGAGGCGAGAGCGTAAATCCGCTCAAGCTAAGGTCTGAGCGCAACATCAGCAGCCGGCCGTAAAGATTGGTCCCCTGACTGGCGCTGTTGCGGCCATCCTCCCAGACGGCAAGGTAGCCGTCAACCGCATTGGGGGCGATAACCGGCGCCGCCTCACGCGTCGGGTTGTCGGCTAGCAGGGTTTCATCGCTATACAGCGCACCGGTCGCTCCGACGCGACGTCCGGCACTGTTGTGGTAGATCACGTCGTCGGCCGCATAGGTGCGATCCCAGACGACGTAATACTCGTCGGCGTCATCGAGGTAGGCGACGTCTGGCGTCAAGCGGCGATAGTCGCCGTCCCAGGCGATGCCGGTAAGGCTGCCGACCGCAGCGCCCGCAGTAGTATAACGCATGGAGTAGATATCTGCGTCGCCGCCCCAGCCCCAGTGGTGATCCTCCCAGACCACAAAGAACTCATCGCGACGCTCGTTGAACACAACCTGACTGGCGAGCTGGTCATACTGCCAGGCAATGATCGATATCTCGCTACCCAACAGTTGGCCATCGTCGCTGACCCGCCGCGCGTGTAGATCGTAGTCGGCAGCTGCGTCGTTGTCGCTGTAGGTAACGAGATAGAGCGCGGACTCAGGCGCATAGGCCAGTGCCGGCTGCAGTTGATCGCCAGCACCGTTGTCGACAAAGAAAGCAGCATCGATCGGCGAAGCGTTGGCGCCGACGCGGCGTGCGACGATATCATGCGGACCGACGAACGGACCTTGCTCCCATACCACCAGATAGCCACCACTCGATGGGTCGGCGGCGATGGCCGGCTGTGAAGCATTGAGCCCGAGTTGCGAGAGGCTGACGATATCGCCACTTGGGTTGCCACCACTGTCGGTACGGCGCGCAACTATAGTGCGTTGTGTAAACGAGGAGTGATCTTCCCAAACAACCAAGCACTCGCCTGTGTCCGGTTGACAGGCGACCGCTGGCGCCTCCTGACTGCGCGCTGTAGTGATGGAGATCGCTAGCACGTCGCCGCGGGTGGCGCCGTTGTGCTCCAGCCGCTGACCGCGAATGGCAGCGATTGACGGGTTTTCCTGGTGATCCTCCCAGACGACGAGGAACTCGCCGACCTGAGGGTTGTTGGCGATCGATGGTTGTAGCTGGTTATTCTGACGCGTAGTAACGACAATCTCGTTGCCGCTGATCGCCTCTTCGGCTGCGCATGGACGCTGAGCGAATAGTAGAACGATAATGGGCACGATCACCGTGAAGAGATGGCGCACAAAGGGGCGAATATGGACTTGGGCGCACATTGAATGCCTCCTTTTGGACGTGGGCGATCAAAGTGAATGCCGTGGGCAAGCTTCCACCTGTACTGCGGTTGACGATGCGCTACGTGGGGGTCTGCGCTTGTCAGGCTGGCGCAATTGGGGTACGACTTGAGCCTTGTTCCGAAGGTTACAAGCGTCGGCCGCGGCCTTTGTCAGAATTACAAAGGCCGAACGACTGCGTTGGCCACCTCATAGTGCGATCCGAAAAAAGTGCAAATCGTCCACCGTATTTAGTTAGGGTAACAAGTAGGTGGCTACAGAAAGGCTACATGAATTGGAGACGTCTATTTGGCGCCCGTCATGTAGGGAGCAACCGCTGGTTGGTCGCACACAGCCCCGCCACAGACCAGATGGGCTCGGTAATAATTTGGTCAGATTGAATGTACTCAAAGATCGTAAACCAGAACCCATGGTCGGCGTCGGCACGCTCGCTGGCCTTCTTGAGGTTCTGTAAGCGCTGATTGCTGGTCGTCACTGTAGCCACAATCATAGAATCGGCGCCAAAATGCTCCTCTAGGCCGCCACTCTCCTGGAGTTGGAGATAGCCCAGAATCTTGCGTCGCCAGGAGCGCAGTTCCCAGTGGCTGGACTCAACTGTCACCGTGCCGCGATCAATCTCCAGAAAGATCCAAGTGGCATGGACGCTGGGCAGTACCAGCTTGCAAACCGCATCTGGCACCAGGGTGACCTTGGCAGTCTGACCATCCTTGAGCGTGACCTCAACCTTGGCCGGCTCCTTGCGCAAGATGGCCTCACCGGTCCATTCGGCCAGCGTCACCTGGTTGTCCAGACAGGCCTGCTACACCGCCAGACGAAAGTCTGTAACAGCCAGCATGTGATCCATGAAGAGCAGGTTTCGTTCAGCTTGCCTTGGTTTCCACTCAGACTCTTTCACCTCTATACCCAGCCTCGCCTCCACCAGTTGAGCACCCACTTTGTCCAACATGAAGAGCGAGGGCTTGGCACCGGTTCGTTCACGCGGATAGACAGGCTGTTCAATGCGCCGCAGAATCCTGGCCTGGACAGACTGCTGTAGACGACGCTGGGTGACGCGCAGAGCGGATGCGCTCTGCTACCGGCTGACCCTGTTTCTGAGCCAGATAGCGCCGCAACAAGACGACCTGGTCTGTGCGCAACATGCCGGCCATGTAGATCTCACAGACCAAATCCACATCGAGGTCGGAAGGCGCAGAGATTCAGCCGGCTTAGCGCTTCCAGAGGTCATCTCGCCGTGCCGTGGACGGCTGGTTTTCTGACGTTTCCTGAGGATTTAGGAGCGTCAGAGAGGGTGTTGGGAAGCGAGTGATGTTTGAACGATTACGATTGTTAGGGACTGGACAAGCGTGACAGCAATTTGCCTGGGAGCAATCTTCTGAGGCCTAGATTCTCTTCGATGCGTTGGCGTACGAGGTTGTGGTGGGCTTTTTTTCAGTGAGTTTGTTGCGTGTTTTGGCACCTGATTCGAGCAGGTCATCCAGATCGATACCTTGTTCTGAAAGCGCCATGCCGATCTTGTCCAAAGTTGCCATGGCGACAGCCTCCTGGGGACTGATCAGTAACCCGCCAGGAGTTTCTGTGAATGCCACCCAAACGCCTTCTTTAAGTCCAAGTCTTTCTCGGTACTCTGCCGGGATGGTAACTTGTCCCTTTTTTTGAATCTTGGATAACTGGTTGGTTGCCATCGGATTTGTTCCGAAAGTCATACTTCCATACGTCATGACTGCAAGTGTGTGCTAGTCGAGATTGGGTTGAGTGTCCACACTAACCCAAATTAGTCAGCTTGGGTGGGCAATTCTTCTTCATTCATAAGGGGCCATTTTGAAATATCTGAGCGGCTCACAGCGATCATTATCGACATAAATATCAAGAAAACCAACATTACAAAGAATAACCCCCTGAAAATTGGCATTAAAAATATCAGCGAGAAGATAGCTGTCAGCAGAAAAAGATATACCGACATGAAGTCGTGCAGCGGCTGTTTCATCTGAACGTAGGGGATTCCCTACGGGAACAACAAATAACTCAGTGCGGAGAAATAGCTTGATAATCTTGGCGGTCAGAGTAAACGATAGATGCATCAGCATCAGGTTCAATCGACGAAGTCACCTACAGTGTACCCTGACAGCCTATGAATATCCAGCGGCTCAAAATTCGACTGTCTCCTTCTGATACCCAGCCGCGGCTGTAGATATAGGGGTACTTGTTGAGGAGTTGTTGCTTCAATTGGATTAGCCAGATGAAGGCAGTACTGGAGGAAAGGATAGCTTGGCAATCAGTGTATCAATATCCTGATTGCTCTATCTGTTTGGTGCAGTAGATTGAGCGCAGATCATCTGCCTTGCCACCCTTGGCAATTTGCCAGTTGGCAACATGGCCTCGTGGGTAATTGGTGAGCGGACTTCTTTGCGCTGGATCAGGGAATGGATTTCGATGAGATCGAATTGATAGGTGGTCAGAATGAAGTATAGATCATAGAAGTCCCTGATACCTGGCTCGTTGGCTGGCGGCTCTGATTTTTTCCGCACAGATTTCCCTGATGTCCATGATTTGGACGGAAACATCGATGCCCCAGACGTTATTGTACGGTAGATTTTGGGCCGGTAGAACCACGTTTTGTAGCCGGTCGATTTCGACCTTGATGGCCCAGGTTGGTCAAGAATCCCCGGATACCAAAGCCGCTCAAATTTGACGGTGGCGGGGGATTCGTATTCTTTGCGAACCTCAAAAAGATCGCCCTCTGTGAGGACCTGCTTGACGGAAGTCAGGCTCAGATTCGAGAGTAGGGAAGTGAAGTCAAGATCTTCGGAAAAGCGATACTGGGGCAGGTAGCAGTGATGCAAAGCTGTGCCACCTTTGAATACCAATGTTTTGCTCAGATCTGAGGCGGCAATTTGCTGGAGGGCAAGCGCTAGGTGAAAATCCTTTTCGGCTACATCCAGAGGATATCTGAGGTATCTTGCGGTTGATGAGTTGTAGTTGTTGTTTACTGATTACCATGGGTGTCTTGAGTGGGAAATGATGGGGGATAGGATAGCCGAATCATAATACAGTTGCCAACGTGAGTTGCGTTGGTCGCTGTCAGAAGTTAACCGGCTGACCGTAGTTGAGTGACGTGAGAAATCCCACAGGTCTTGGGTGTCCACACCCAACGTGTCGAGTAGGAGGCCAAAGATACGCAAGGTAGCCAGGTTGCTGCGAAGCAGGTAGCCAAACAATCTGTCGATGTCCAGGTCTTCACGGTAAACCGCCAGTTTTTCGGCCACCAGGTTGACCGACAACCGGCTGCGGTGAAATTGCACCAGATCGATCAGGGCTTTTTCGGGAGTGGCGATTTTGTTTGTCTCGTCCGTCTATCTGATGCTCTTGCCAGCCGAAATAGAACTTGTCGGTGGTTTTGATGTACTGATACCAAATGCCTTCAAGGTTTACTTGGTTGTATTGTTTGAGCGCCACAGACGTGACAGTGCTGGGCAGTTGATCATACATGCCGTGAAACTGAAGAGCAGCCTCAGTTGAGACATATGATTCTTCGACCAGCAGTTGGGCTATGCAATATCTAGACAGCGTCAGCATGCCCAAAGAACTGAGGTCAGAGATTTGGTACAAGCCCTTTTTGATCCGAACAAGCCAACCGCTATCCACCATCTGTTTTACGAATTGGCGCTTATAGGCGACGGCCTCTGTAGGGATCAGCGAAGACAGGTCAGCAAAGGTGACCACATTCCCGTAGCGTATGAGGGCGTTTTCCAGAACGCCCAATTGTGATTGATTTAGCGATGATTGTTTCATAAAGTAATAGTATCACAAAATACATACTAATTCAATACAAAACGACAAATTGGTACATTCTGAGGGATTGAGAAATTTGATGGGCAGAGAGGAAATTTTGCTCGCAAAGATCGGTTTGACGTGAGCTAGATTTTTGAGGCAAAATTGGGGCGTAAAGCGGTCTTTCATACAGCGAGAGACTCGCGGAGTTTAGAGGGTAGAAAAACGGAAGCGACACCACAATATGTAGGTGCCGCTTTGATGTGAACTACTATATCTTGTGGGTGTGGCGACGGGTAGACTTGAACTACCGACCTAGAGATTATGAGTCCCTCGCTCTAACCGCCTGAGCTACGTCGCCAGATTCAGAAACCGCCGGTCATAAATGACCAGCGGTCTGTTGAGGTAGCGGGGGCAGGATTCGAACCTACGACCTCCGGGTTATGAGCCCGACGAGCTACCTCTGCTCTACCCCGCAACAATGCCTAGACTATATCATACGGACCTGTGCCGGTCAAATTTCGCAGGGTCAGAGTTGCATGCCATTCAGAAGCATCATCGTAGCCGTGCACAGAAACAGATCGAGTCAGCGTCTAATCATTCGGATGTGTTCAAAGCGAGTTGAACACTTGGGCAGCCGCAGCCTGGGCAGTCTCTCAACTGAGTTCGAACACGCCCTAATCATTCTGCGATCTAAAGACCGACAGCCACTGCCGCCACACCGACGATTCATTGTCCGTTTGGGCAACATCCGGGTTGACGTCACCGGCCGTCTCATCAATACGCTCCACCACGCTCTCCGCCACTGTGACCTCTGATCCGCCCTGGTCACTTCCTAACTGGCCAGATGTCGGCTGTTTCACCGCTGATGGCGCGTCAATGACCGTTAGAACCTGGTCATTCGGGCGAGCCATCCCAAATTCCATGATCGCCATCTTCTCGGTGTATTCCTGGCTCTTGACATGTTCCAATTCAGAGACCAATTCCCGACCATGCGCCTCAGCGCCTTCGATCCGACCCTGCATGGACACTTCCTGGCCAAGCAGTCCACGGTATTCACTTAGGCGGCTAGCGTATGTGATCACAAAAAGCAGAACAAGGATAAGCAGTACAAAAAGCAGCGGCCTGCGGCTCCCCCCCGCGCTTGGGTATTATCGGATTGAAGATTGGGCTGAGCCGACATAACACGCTCCTTCCACTGCAAATCGTGCCTTGCTTTTGCCGGTCAATAGCGACCTATGCTTGACAAGGGATCTCTCGTGCGGCACTGTAGTCTACGATACAACCAGTTTACAACAAAAATGGCCCCTGGAACAACCGGAAAAATGAAAACCAAAAAGGGACTTCGCTGAAGTCCCTTCGTCATGCAGTTCTCAAAATTCAATTCGTATCAGTCATCGATACTTTTTTGGTGCCGCAGGAGGGACTTGAACCCCCACGAGCTAATGCTCACTACGCCCTGAACGTAGCGCGTCTTCCGATTCCGCCACTGCGGCACGCAGCCATAAGCTCAAAAACTATATCACGGGCGGCATTGCCTGTCAAATACCCAGGAGGGATTACAGCCGGCAAGCAAGCGTTTTGCCGGGAGCAGATGTCCGCCTCACTCTAGCGTGCTTGGCGGGGTCGGCGGCGCAGCTGGGGGGACCTGCTCTGCAGGCATACGACGGGTGATCATGTACCAGTCAGAGAAGGATTCGAACCGCTCTGCCGGGCGGTTGAGCGAGCCAATCTGCACGTTATGAACCCGATCGCTCACGCCATAGGTGTAGACCGGATAGTAGAGCAGGAGGGCAGGCGCTTCGTCTGCAAAGATCTCCTGGAAGCGAGCGTAGAGTCGCTTGCGTTCGGCGGGATCGATGATGGCCCGCGCCTGTTCCAGAATCTCATCCGCCTCTTCATTCGACCACCCACTGTAGTTCTGGCCGCCGCCTTCGCTCTGGGTGCTGTGCCAGAGCGGATATGGATCGGGATCGCCGCTCTGCTCCCAGCCGATGAGCGCCGCCTCAAACCGACGCGGGATCAACAGGTCACCGACCAGGACAGAAAACGGCGAAGGCGAAGGAACGGAGCGAATGCCGAGCTTTTCCCAGTCGCCGGCAATATGCTCGACCAACGCCGGGTGAATGCCGTCATCGTTGGTATGCAGCAACATCTGCATGGGACGCCCATCTTTGTCGCGGATGCCGTCCCCATCGGTATCGACCCACCCGGATTCATCCAGTAGGCTGTTGGCGCGCTCAGGATCGTACTCATAGATCGGCGTGTCGGGATTATAGGCCCAATTTTCCGGCAGAAGCAGACTATGGGCAACGATGCCTTGCCCGTCAGCAACCTCATCGATCAGCTTCTCCCGGTCAAGTCCGTAGTAGAGCGCCTTTCGTACGAGTGGATCTTGAAGGAAGGGAACATCGGGATTCTTCAAATTAAAGATAATGTTTAGATAGCTGGACTGTTCAGACGAGAAAAGTTGAAGATCCTCGCGTTCAGCAGCGACCTGTAAATCTTCAGGTAAGATCTGACTGATTCCATCGATCTCCCCCTCAGCATATGCCGCGAAAAGGCTGGCATGATCCGGATAGAAGTGGAGTTCCAGAGCCGACAGATAGGGCTGCTCACCGAAGTAGTAGGGGCTAGGCTCGAGGCGAATGGATGTCGGCGACTGTGTTGTCACATAGAGTGCACCGGAGCCGACTGGGTTCTCGGTCAACGGACCCGTTGCCAGCTCAGGAGCCGGCGTGTTTGCCCAGACGTGGGCCGGAAGCAGGCCGATCGAGGTATAATCGAGAAACGGTGTGAAGGGCTCCGTGAGTGTAAACCGGACCGTGTAGTCATCCAGCTTCTCGACCTGAACCGTACGCCAGAGACCGGCCAGGTCGGGCAGGCTATAGACTTCCGGATCTTGGATAATCCCGATAGTAAAGAGCACATCGTCTGCCGTGATCGCCCTGCCGTCATGCCATGTCTGGTTGGGATTCAGCTTGAAGGTATAGATGACATCATCTTCTACAGTCCAATTGTCCGCCAGATCCGGAACCACACGCCCGTGTTTATCAATCTGTGTCAATCCACGATAGAGCAGATTACAGAGATCCTGATCCACATCGGTGGCCTGGCAGAGTAATGGATTCAGATACCGTGGGGAACCAGCAACGCCCTCTCGATAGACGCCGCCCCGATCCGGAACGAGGACCGTATCGACGTTCTGCGTGGAAACGCCCAGCAACGTCGCGAGAAGAATGAAGCCAAGCAGCACCAGCAGAATCTGCCAGCGAATATGCTTACCAAGCGTATCGGAGTTGGATGGAGAAGCCTGTGTCGATGTCATCTAGATCAGTTGGGCATGAATGTCATAGCAATGGTCCAGCGCCCCTACATCCAGGAGAAACCCTTGATTGGTATTGCAAGCAGTCATCAGCCATATTGGCTGCGTATCCATTTAGGCTGTGTATGGAGGAAGGAAGAGCACCAGCGACGAAAATGCCCACATCAGCCGAAAACAGGGCCATGTGGGCAGTAGAATCGTCTGGACTGCAATTTGATTTACTCTGCGATCACCGTCAGAAATGAGAGCAGCAAGAAGATGCCGGCCAACAGGAATGTGGCGTTAAAGAGCGTTTTTTCCATACCACGACGTGTTCGGTAGATGTCAGTTCCGCCAAAGACGCTACCCAGCCCGCTGGCGCTCTGTCCCTGAACAAGAACGATAGCGATGACGGCAACAGCTACAATATCGGTGGCAATCATCAAATAGTTAACAAAACTCATCTAAGAACTCCTTCAGACCGGTATGCGGCTGATGCTGTCAAGATTCCCAAAGGAATCGAAATCAATCTGATTATGGTTGGCATCTCCACACAGCAAGCCGCGACTCAGACCACGCGCGGAAGGCCATTGCCGATTATAGCAAGTCGGTGCAGAATTACCAAATTTGGCGTCCAGGAGCCAACGAGAGACAGCGGGACAGAAAACAATCCCGGCACAGGCAATAAACGTGCCAACCGGGATCGAGTGGTTCAGGTTGAGCAGAAACAGCGGGCAGTTGACCGCGTCACTCTGTCATACTCACGATCAGATTAGGCTGATTGACCGTTGCTGGCGCTCTCTACCGACGCATCAGCAGCAGGCTCTGCAGGGGTGGGAGTGGCCGCAGGAGTCGCAACCTCTGTCTTTGTTGTGTTGGAGCCGTCCCCATCGATCGAGGACTCTTTGCGGAACTCACGGATGCCCTTGCCAACACTGCCAAAGACCTCGGGCAACTTGCCGACGCCAAACAGCATGGCAACGATCACTAGGATCAGAACTAGTTCCAATGGGCCTGGTACTGGCATTGTCTCATTCTCCTCAAAAATACGGGCAAAATAGTCAGGCAAAAATATGGGCAGAAAGACCAGCAGAAACTGAGGCGTGGAGCCTGCGAGTTTTCGTCCGAATTCATACAGTCAACGCTGTCTGACCACATTCAATAGTGCTGGAAATTATAGCACGCCTTTGGCGGAGCGCAAATCAACCGCAGGCCGTCTATTCAAGTTCCATACCCTCATTCAAAATCTCAGATCAACTGTGCTAAAATAGCGAGACTATGATAAACGAACTCCACATTCGCAATTTTGCGATTATCGATGACCTAAGACTGACCTTTGGCCCTGGCCTGAATATCTTGACAGGCGAGACCGGGGCAGGCAAATCAATCATCATTGATGCCGTGGGCTTGCTGCTCGGGGACCGTGCTTCGGCGGAATGGGTGCGAGCCGGAGCCGAGCGAGCCGAGATAGAAGCCACGGTTCTGCTGTCACCTGGTTTAGAGACGTCTTCGGCTGTCCAGCAGTTCCTTGGCGAACAAGGACTCGACGATCCGGACAGCCCGGACTGGCTGCTGCTGAGCCGGGAGGTGCGCAAAAACGGTCGCAACGTCTGTCGTGTCAATGGGCGAGCCGTCAGTCTACAGGTCTTGGGTGAACTTACCGCCCAGTTGGTCGATGTTCACGGTCAGGGTGAGCACCTTAGCCTCCTCCGTCCGCGCAGCCACATACAACTGCTCGATCGATACGCCGATCTATTGACCCGTCGCGATGAGATCGCCACCCTGGTGAGGCGGCTGCATAACGTGCGCAACGAATTGTCAAGACTGCGCCAGGACGCTCGAACCATGGCCCAGCGCATGGATTTACTCAGCTTTCAGGCAGAGGAGATCGTGACGGCAGCGCTTCAGCCCGCTGAAGACGGCGCGCTGGACAGCGAGCGTCGCCGGCTGAGCAATGCCGAAGCATTGTTGCGGCTCGCCCAGTCTTCGGAGGCCATTATCAATGACGGTGAGAGCGAAATGCCGGCCGCCATCGACCTCATCGGCGAGGTCGCCGGCCGCCTGGATCGGCTGGCCCGGATCGATCCGGATATGGCGGAAACGGCAGACTCGGCGCAGGTGCTGATGGAGCAATTAGCCGATCTGGCACGTTCCTTGCAGGACTACGCCGACTCGTTGGAGTTCAACCCTGAACGACTGGAAGAGGTCGAAGACCGGCTCGAACTGATTGACGGCTTGAAGCGTAAGTATGGCGACACCATTGAGGAAATTGTCGCCTTTGGTGCAAAAGCGCAGGCCGAGTTGGATGATCTGGGCAACTGGGAGGCCAAAACGTCCGATCTTGAGGCTGAGGAGAAATCCCTGCTGCATTCGATCGGAACCGCGGCGGCTGAGCTGACAACCTTGCGCCAAGCCGCCGGCAAGACGATGGCTGCACAGATGGAAGACGAGCTGGACGATCTGCGTATGGAGCGCGCTCGCTTCGGCGTTTCCGTTACACAGCGCGAGAAGGAAGACGGCGCCTATCTCCCCGACGGTCGCCGTGTGGCCTTTGACAGCACGGGCGTCGATCGGGTCGAGTTTCTGATCAGCGCCAATCCCGGTGAGCCGCTCAAGCCACTGGCCAAAGTTGCCTCAGGCGGCGAGACCGCACGGCTGATGCTGGCGCTCAAGAGCGTGCTAACGGCGGCTGATGCCACGCCGACGCTTATTTTCGACGAGATCGATCAGGGCATCGGCGGCCGCGTCGGGGCTGTCGTCGGCCAGAAGCTTTGGCGACTGACCGGCCAGGCACAGGCCAATTTCGGCTCTGCTGCAACTGACGATCCCAAGGAGATTGACTCAGACCGGGCCAGACAACTCGATGTAGTTTCTCATCAGGTACTGTGTATCACCCACTTGCCCCAATTGGCCGCCTTTGGGGACCAGCACCATACGGTCAACAAGCAGATCCATGTGGATGGCAATCAGGAACGAACCAAAACGGTGGTCGTTCAGCTTGCGCCCGATGAGCGCATTGAGGAGTTGACCCAGATGCTCGGTGCGCCATCCGAGGCCGGCCGGCTCTCCGTCGAAGAGATGATTGCACAGGTCGCGCTCCACAAGACCGGGAAGAGCATGGGCGCCACCAAGACAGGCTCCAAGAAGAAGCGTACAGTGAAGGCCGGCGCACGAAGCAGTGGCGCTCAGTGGCTGTCCGGCGAGCAGGAGTGATCATGGCGCAGACCAAACGACCTAACCGCTACAGCATTCTAACCTACAGTTCTTCACCTGCAAGAGTGAACGGAATTCTACAGCGGTACGGGTGTCAAACCAAACCGGCAGTGCGGCAGTCAAGTGCGAACAAGAGTCCTGGAGCCCGACTCTTTTCAAGAGCCCGACTCCTTCTGCTTGCGCTCTTTTTAGGCTTGATGTTAAGTGCAGCCCGCACTGATGCAGCCGGCGACACTGTCTACGTACTCACGTTTGAAGGCGCAGTAACGCCGGTTCTTGAGCAGTATCTCGCCAATGGCATTGAGGCCGCCCTTGCCTCCAACGCCGAGGCGATCATCCTACAGCTCGACACGCCGGGCGGCAGCGTCAACGTCACAAAATCGATCACTCAGGAGATGCTGGCTTCACCGGTTCCCATCGTGGTCTACGTGGCGCCGGTCGGTGCACATGCAGGCAGTGCAGGCACCTTCGTCACGCTGGCAGGCCATGTAGCGGCCATGGCTCCCGGCACGAGCATCGGCGCGGCCAGCCCGGTTGACGCAAGCGGCGGAGACGTGGGCGAGACCATGCAGGCCAAGATTGAGAACATTCTCAGCGCCGATGTAGAGAACCTATCGACCCGACGCGGTCCGGAAGCGACAGAGTGGGCAATCGCGGCCGTTCGTGAGGCCAAGGCAGCAACGGCCGAGCAGGCATTGACACTGGGCGTCATCGACTTCATCGCCGAGGACATGCCCGATCTGCTGGATCAGTTGGACGGATTCGAGGTTGTGGTGCTGGATCAGCCGCGCACGTTGGAAACGGCCGAAGCCGTACCGGTGCCACTGGAGATGAGCGGCTGGCAGCGGTTTCTCAGCTTGATTGCCGATCCGACGGTCGCTTCCCTCTTGCTCAGCCTCGGCATCCTCGGGTTGATCACTGAGGTCCGCACGCCTGGTTTCGGCATTCCGGGCATCGTGGGCATTATCAGTCTGATGCTGGCTTTCTACGCGCTCGGACAACTTGACGCCAATTTCGCCGGGCTGGCCTTGATCGCGGTTGCAGTAGCCCTATTCATCGCCGAGGCGTTCACGCCCACGTTTGGCCTGCTGGCAACCGGCGGCATCATCGCGTTTATACTGGGGGCGATGATGCTCTTCAACACACCGGGCGTCGAGACGCCTTGGGCCACCATCATCACATTGAGTGTCGGCATGGGCGTGTTCACCATCTGGATCGGCGCCAAAGCATTGGCCGCCCAACGCAAGCCACCCTATGGCGGCGACGAGGCGCTGATCGGCAAACGAGCAACCGCCAAACGGTCGTTCACCTCCGATGAGATCGGTTCCGTCTTTGTCCTCGGCGAGTGGTGGAATGCAAAGCTGGAGCAGGACGGTAGGGATGACGGAAGTACAACAATCAATCGCGTTCAGAAGGGCGAAGAAGTAGAGATCGTCGGACGCCAAGGCTACACACTGCTGGTCAAATCGATCGATCAGTGAGGTCACTGCCCAAAGGGGTATTTCAACACAGAGAAAAGAATTCCATTCTTGATGGGAGTGTGGTGTGGAAAACACCAATACATGGAGTAAGTACCTAACCGATTACAACGAAGGCCTGGGGCTGGTCTATGAGCGTTTCGTGCTCAATGATTTTCTCGACAACCTGCGTCGTCGTTACAACATCGAGTCAGTTCTGGAGGCGCCGCTGTACGGCATGGCCGGCGTAAGCGGTATCAACGATGTCGATTTTGCGCGTAAGGGCGTTTCCGTCACCATGGTCGACGACACCGCCGAGCGCATTCGGGGCGTCCAGCGTATCTGGCAGGAGGATCTGGCGCTTTCCCCCAATCTGGTCTACATCCGTCCGGATCAATGGGGTTCGTTGCCCTTTGCCGATGCCAGCTTCGACCTGACATGGGAGTGGGCCGGCCTCTGGTACATCGCTGATCCGGCCGGATTGTTGCGGGAACTCGTGCGCACCAGCAAGGATCTGGTCTTTGTGGCCATGCCCAACAACATCCAGGTCGGCTACTGGATGCGCAAACTGTTGATCGATCGCGAATTTTTTGAGACCCACGACGAAACATGGACCTATATCGGCCGCATCCGTCGCATTTTGGAAGCATCTGGTGTCGAGATCATCGAGCAGGGCGTGCTCGACGTGCCGCCCTGGCCGGATACCGTTATGCCCGCCAATGAAGTGCTGAAGCGGCTGGGCATCCGCAGCCGGCAACTGGAGGATCAGTTCACGGGTGACGGCTGGCAATGGAGTACCATGGCCTACTACATGGGTGAAGAACCGGATCTCTACGACCGGGTCATGAAGTACGCTTGGTTGGATCACGCCTCACTGCCCTGGCAGGTAAAATCTGTCTGGGCGCATCATCGCTATTTGCTGGGGCGGGTGAAGCGTTAAGGACCGGCGATCTAACTGTGACTCTGCTGCAAAAAGGTCTCATTCACCATAGAGAGACACGGAGGGGGCACGGAGGGAGCACAGAGGTTCACAGCGAAAAAGCTTTGCTCATCTTCGTTTATCTGTGTCCATCTGTGACTCTGCTGCAAGAAGGTTTTTCTGGACACGAATTTTCACGAATTTACACGAAATGCAGCATGGTACCAGAGGGAAAAATTCGTGACAATTCGTGTAAATTCGTGTCTAATCCCTTTTTGCAGTGGAGTCATCTGTGGCCGAATTGTTGTTCTTGCAGTGGCGTCAACTGTGAATCACGGGGTTGGTTTCCTGCAGCCGTTTTCGACCGGTCGTTACCCAGTAGGCGGCCAATCCCCCGCCGATGAGGCCGAAGAGATGCCCCAGCCACGAGACGCCGTCTCGCAGCGGTAGCACGCCCCAGATCATGCTGCCGTAGAAGAAGAGGGCAATCAAGGCCAAAGCAATGGCCGCCGGACTGCGTTCGAAATAGCCACGTGCGAGCAAAAAGCCTAGATAGCCGAAGACAACGCCACTGATCCCCAGGTGGATGGAGTTGCCCGCGCCGAAGATCCAGATGCCCAATCCGCTGACCAATACGGCTACAGCCGTCACGAAAAAGTACTCTCGCGTGCTGCGCAACATGATGAACCAGCCCAAGATCAGAAACGGCAGTGTGTTGGTAAAAAGATGTCCGACTCCGGCATGCAGAACGGGCGACACAAAGATGTTGCGCAAGCCCGCTAGGGTGCGCGGCTGGATCCCGTAGTAGTCAAGCCCACCGTTCCAAAAAAGCAGATCCAACATTTCGACCATCCAGAGCAGTGTGACAATACTACCGAGGACAAGGACGTGTTGCACCAGCGTCGATCGAATCCGTTGTACGTGTTGGTTATTGCTGACTTCCGTCGGTACGTTTCGATTGTTTATCCAAGACATATCGGTTGCAGCCCCATTTGGTTACATTCGATTGCCCTGCCCTCAGGCCAATCGGTAGAGTCACTATGCAACCACTACGCAATACATGTTGGTATGTTGCAAGCTTTGCGCTAGAATCTGGATTGTGGAGGGTTCGGGCACAATAGACCGGACGAGAATCACCGTTCACCATCGAATGCAGATCGCCGTGGACGAGTTTCGGCTCTGCAATATCGCGCGAGTTTCTGCCGGGAGCAGAAAGCCCCATGGCCTATTCGTTTTCGGACCTCTATCGCCCTTTGCGAATCAGCATGCGTATGAACGGCATCGTTGTGGGACTTGCATGCGGGCTGTTGTTACTCTGGAGCCCAAAGAGCGTGCTGGAATTGCTGCGAATCAGTGAGAACGAGCTTCTTTGGTCCGTCCGTCTCGCGGGGGCCGCATTGGTCGGCGTGGGGGTCTTTCTTCTAATGGCATCCGGCGAGCGCATCATCCACCCGCCGGTATTGTTCTCGGTCATCGTCTCCAATGGGCTGATCGCTTCGGTACTGCTCGTATCTTACTTGCAGGGCGATCTGGCGCAGTTGTCGCTGGGCGGAAGCCTGATCCTGGTCTTCATCGTTGCCATCTGTCTGATCGGCGCCGTGTTACCGGTCCGGTACCTTCAAGCAGAATATCGAGCGCCCTAGACCAATCCTACGATTCCGTCAAGTCAACCGAGTCCATTTGGGCTGGAAAAGAATGAACTCTATGAGCTTTCTTAGACGAATATTCGGCAGCGCCAAGCTGGATGGCAAGGCGCTTGCCGATTCATCCAACCTATCCGATTACGCACAGATAGATCTACTCAGCCGTTTTGTTGATTCCCGCCCATTGGACAGCGCACAGACACAGCAACGATGGAATCGCGTGCTGCCACAGCCGTATGACCAGACCATCCAGCTCTTTGAGGAACAGGGGTGGCTGACGCATAGGGCGAGCGAACCCCGGGTGGATGAATATCAGACATTGCCTCTGGCGATGCCCTTCGTCGAGTTCTACCAAGCACGGCTGGAGCGGGCACGCCTGCGAGTTCGAGCCGAAGTGCGCAAGGCCATAGAGGAGCGAGACACGGGCGAGGCATTGGAGATCCGGCGCCGGTATGAGTCAAGCCATCCGCTGGGCAGCGCCGACTGGTCCGGGCCCAAGCCGCAGTTGAGCCGCAGCTCGCTCACCCGGCGCATCCTCTATCTCCAGCATTGGCTGCTTGACGGCCTGACGTCGGAAACGGCGGAATGGTTGAAGCGCTATGCTGCCGAGCAGCATCTATGGGAAACCAGTTGGCGACTGGACAATGCTGAGATCCCGGAGCCAGTGGCAAACGAATTGAGCACGCCGCAGATGGACGCCGCTGAAGCGGCCTATTGGCGGGCCTACGGGATTGCGCTGCTGGTTGACAATCAAGAGACATGGCAGCGCTGCAAAGGCGGCGATCATGTGCGTCGAATCGAAATCGTCGGATTTGATGACGAGTTCACGTGCAGCCACTGCAAGGAATCGCTCGGCAACGAGTATCTCGTGGCACGCGTGCCGGAATTGCCCCACCGAGAGTGCACATCGCCACGCGGGTGCCGATGCCGCTACGAGCCTGTCCTCGAATCATACGAGTGAACTGTCGCTCATTTCATCATTCAGACAACATCGTCATATGGTTTCGATGCACGACAGTCGGGCCGTACGTATACCCGATTCGTTCTTCAATCTCATCCGAATGGCAACCGATGATGTTTCGCAGCGCTCGGCTAGAGTAAGCAACGATGCCTCTAGCCAGTTCGTGCTGACTCTGGTCGATAATGGAGATCGTATCTCCTCGCACAAACTCCCCTTCCACGCCGATGATCCCGGCCGGCAGCAGGCTGCGTCCGGCTCGCGAAAGCGCTCTGGTGGCGCCGGCATCAATGAGAAGCCGGCCGGCGGGTTTGGGCCCGGCCAGAATCCACCGTTTACGATTCTCAACGCGTGTTTCAAGCGCCGGGAAACGCGTGCCGATCAGTTCGCCCGCGGCGACTCGGGTGATGACATTGGGTTCGCGCCCGTAACAGATGACAGCATCCGCGCCGGCATGGCGCGCCACATTGGCTGCCTGCAACTTGGTCGCCATACCACCGACGCCCAGATCCGGTCTCGGTGCCGCCGGCGGTCGCACGCAGTGAATCATCGATTCTGTGGACTTCAGAAATCAACTCCGCCTCGGGGTCTTTGCGTGGATCGGCCGTGTAGAGACCGCGCTGATCGGTCAGCATGAGCAGCAGGTCTGCATTGGAGAGTGTCGTCACCAGGGCCGACAGGTTGTCGTTGTCGCCGACCTTGATCTCCTCGGTGGCGACCGCATCGTTCTCGTTGACGATGGGGATGATGCCCTGGTCCAGTAGCGCCGAAAACGTATCACGGGCATTGAGATACCGTTGTCGGTTTTCCACATCCACGCGGGTCAACAGGATCTGGCCGACATGGATATCGTAGATGTCGAAGAACCGTTCCCACATCAGCATCAGCCGGGTCTGCCCGACTGCGGCATAGAGTTGCTTGGTGATGATGGTGTCGGGCAGGTTTGGGAAGCCGAGATGTCCCTTGCCCATGTTGATGGCGCCGGAACTGGTGATGATAATCTCGTGACCTTTGCGTTGAAGCTCAGCGCACTGGCGCACCAACTCCACCATGTGGGCCCGGTCCGGCTGACGACCGCCGCCGGTCAACACACTTGTTCCCAGTTTGATGACAATTCGCTTGTACATAGCTCTAACCGATCCATTCGGGACTCTACTACGAAAACGCCTATTTCACCGCGGAGGCACGAAGGAGGCACAGAGTTCACAGAGGAAAAGCTCTTTCAATCTGTGGTTATCGGCGTCTATCTGTGGCAAATTCGCCTTTTTGCAGTAGAGTCATTCGGCGTTCGGAAATTCGGATGCAAAAAATCAAGACAACACCGTTATATGAACATGCTGAATAATGCGGATCAGTATAGCGTACCGGCCACGATCACCCAATGAGGGCTCCCATGCGTATCGCCATATTTTCAGACATCCACGACAACGTTGCCGGCCTGACAGCTGTGCTTGCCGACGCCGAACGGCGCAACGCGGATCGGCTGATTTTCCTTGGCGATCTAGGCAACAACGAGGAACTGTATGAAACGTTGCGACGATTGGGCGTCGACTGCCTGTTTGGCAACTGGGAGGTAAGCGGATTGCAGCGCCTGTCTCCCTCAGTACGTGACTGGGTCGGCGGCTGGCCGGCCACGCTACGTGAAGGATCTGCAAGCTTTTGTCACGCGACGCCGGATATGCCTGCGCAGGCAAGCACCACCGAAGACGCTTCCACCTATATGAGCCAGGGAGCCGGATGGCAACATCTCTTCCCCCGTCTTCACCATGATGAGACTGCGCTGTGGAACGCACTAGCCATCATGGAGGAAGAAGATGTACGGGTAACATTCCATGGCCATACGCATGTGCAGATGGCTTGGGGATGGTGCGTGGGTACAGATGGGGCAGGCTACGGAAGTGGCCGGCGCCTACAATCATGGCAGGGCCTAGATGAGATCGAAGTACTCCCAGGAAGGGCAGAATCACCCGATCGCTACATTGTGGGCGTAGGAAGCGCCGGCCAGCCGGATGACGGGCCGGCACTCAAGTATGTACTGTATGAAACCGAACAGCAGAGAATCCGGTTTCACAGCATCTGACCCGCCGACGGCAATAGCATGGCGCCAATGTTGTTTTACCGGACAAGACCTATTGCCGGGCGCCCAATCCAGTCAGGCCCGCACCGTACCTAATCTGTCTGTGTCTCCAGGGAAGGCAGCGGCTTCGCTGCAGGTGACTGCGATACGTTCGGCAACGCTTCTTGCGGTGGTTGAAATTCGGGAATCAGATTCTTAAGCCCGCGGACAATGGCGGCCCTATCATTCCTGTGGGCGGCAAAGGCCAAGGCGTCAACAGCTTCGTCAAGTTGATGGGTTACAAACGAACTGGCATTGGCGGCGATAAAGATTTTTTCATGCTCAGTACGTCGATACTCTTCTCCGGGAATGAAGAGCTCCTCGTATAATTTTTCACCTGGTCTGACGCCGGTGAAAACGACATCAATATCGCGACCGACCTGCAAGCCTGACAATTCGATCAAGTCGCGTGCCAGATCAACAATTTTCACCGGCTTGCCCATATCCAACACAAACACTTCACCGCCCCGACCAAGTATTGTCGCCTGAAGGACCAGTTGAACAGCTTCGGGGATGGTCATAAAGAAGCGTTCCATCTCCGGATCGGTGACGGTGACTGGACCGCCGGCCGCGATCTGCCTTCTGAAGGTCAGGACTACGCTGCCCCGGCTGCCCAACACGTTGCCGAAGCGAAGTGCAACGTAGGCATTTCCGCTTTGTTTGGCAGCCTGGTGAACCAATAACTCGGCTGCACGCTTGCTGGCGCCCATGATACTGGTGGGATTGACAGCTTTGTCGGTCGAAATCATGATGAAATGTTCGACATTGACGGCTTGGGCAGCGGCCAACAGGTTACGGACCCCTAGCACATTATTGGTAATCGCTTCTGCCGGATTGGCCTCCATGAGCGGAACATGTTTGTGGGCCGCGGCGTGGAAGACCACCTCTGGCTTGAGCTCATTGCATAGAGCAAGAATGCGTTCGGGAAAGCGGACATCGGCAATAATGGGCCGGATGTTGGTCAAAGAACGAGAATCTGTCGTAGCTAGCTGTTCGCTTGCCAGTTGCAGACGGAGTTCATGATAGATATCGAAAATCGAATTTTCGCCGTGCCCGAGCAGTATCATTTCCGCCGGATTGCAACGGAGAATTTGACGACAGAGTTCGCTGCCGATGGAGCCGCCGCCGCCGGTGATCAGTACTCGTTTGCCCTGCAGTAGATCCTGTATGGCAACGATATCTGTGCGAATTGGTGCGCGGCGCAGCAGGTCCTCAATGTCTATGTCACGCAACTGAGCTATACCCACTGTTCCATTCAGCAATTCGTAAATACCCGGTATCGTACGCGGATGGATGCCTGCCTGTTCACAGATCTTCACGATCCTGCGAATCTGCTTTCCAGTCGCGGTTGGCATAGCAATGATTATCTGGTCAATTCGATTTTTCTGAACGATTTTGGGGATGTCTTGGCGATTACCGAGAACGCGCACGCCATGGATATGCATGTTGTGCTTGGATTGATCGTCATCGGCAAAACCCACCACCTTGAGCCCAAGCCCCGGATTTGCCTGCATCTCGCGCAATGTCATGGCGCCTGCGTCGCCGGCGCCGATAATGAGGACCCGGCTGGGATTTTGCACGAACGTGCGCAGGTGAGCCAGTTCTCCGGGCGGGACACGTTCCTGCAATATGCGCAAGAACATACGTGTTCCACCCAAGAATGCAATGCATAGGACACCCTCCAATATCCAGATGGAACGGGAAGGGGTAGTTAGGATACCTAAAGAAGGCATGACCCAGAAGTTTGCAACATAGATCAACAGGAAACTGACGCCGCCGGCTAGCAAGATTGTCCCCATTTCTTTCATGCTTGCGTAGCGCCAGAGCCGATTGTAGAGTCCAAAGCCGTAATAGACAGGGAGTCGGATACAGATGATGATAATGAGTAGTGGGATACCTTGACGCAGATGGGGCCAAACCGCAACCAACGCTTCAAAGCGGATGAGAAAACTCAGCAAAAATGCCACAGCGATTGCGGCAATATCAATCAGTACCAAATATCGTACGCGCAGACCGGTGATCGGCACGCTTTTCAACTTACTAGACATTAAGAATTCGCTTTGTGTCCGTGAATGAAAGGGGCGTTCAGCCGAAGTGAAGGCCCTTCTTTTTATGCTTTCGACTGCTATCCAAGACGGTGCGGCAGCAACATAAATATGTTTCCTATGCGCATTAGAGTACGTCAAGCCTATCGGATCACCAAGTCCTCCGAACCCCAAGCCCATAACCGGTCAGCCTTGGAGAAGGTTACTTATTGGTTGGGAGAACCATGCCATAAGCTATTCGAAAAGCTGGCGTAGTAGTCAGGCTTTTCCAAAACAGTAATTATACGGGAGTAGGCAAAGCCTCAAGCCATTCCAGGCAAAGATTTCCCTGCAACGGTTATTTATCTCTCTGGAATGGCCTTACTGGAGGGACCAGGTTCAAGGTTCACACCCTCGTCCTATGGCTCATCGTAACCTGAACATGAGACAATGGTGCGAACAATGCGAGTCAGGACATTCTCGGTCAGGCTTGAACCGGAAGGCAGGCAAAGCCCCTGCTTAAACAGATCTTCGCCGACACGTCCGCCAATGTACTCGTAATCGGCAAAGACCGGTTGCAGGTGCATGGGCTTCCAAATCGGACGAGCCTCAATATGCTCCGACTCCAACCTCAGACGAATATCCTCGCGCGTGGCGCCAAAGCGCTCCGGATCCACGGTGATGCAGGTGAGCCAACGGGTGTGTCGCCCCCAGGGCGCTTCCGGCATAAATCCTATGCCTGGCAGGAAGCCAAGGGCCTCCTGATAGAAGTCGAAATTGCGCCGCCGAGCCTGCACCCGATCCTCCAGCACTCGCAACTGACCACGCCCGATGCCTGCAAGCACATTGCTCAACCGATAGTTGTAGCCGATTTCCGAATGTTGGTAATGAGGTGCGGCATCCCGGGCCTGGGTGGCCAGCTTGCGCGCACGTGCGATGAAGTGAGCATCCGGAGAGACCAGCATTCCGCCGCCGGACGTGGTAATGATCTTGTTGCCGTTGAAGGAAAAGATGCCGGCTTTGCCAAGTGTGCCCGGCGCTCGTCCTTTGTAGCTGCTCCCAAGCGCCTCGGCGGCATCTTCAATCAAGGGAATACCATAGCGATTGCAGATGTCCAAGACCGGATCGATGTCTGCGCTCTGGCCATAAAGATGCACCAGCAGCACTGCACCAGGCAGACTGCCGCGCCGAGCCCGATCCTCGATTGCTGCTGTCAGCAGTATCGGGTCCATATTCCACGAAATTGGCTCGCTATCGATGAACACTGGGCGCGCACCCAGGTAGACTACCGGGTTGACGCTGGCCGAAAAGGTGAGAGTAGAGACCATCACCTCATCACCACGTTGGACCCCGGCCAGGAGCAGGGCCAAGTGGATGGCAGCCGTGCCGGAGCTAAGGGCAACCGCATGGGGCGAACCTACAAGCTCTGCGAACTCCAATTCGAAAGCATCGACATGCGGACCGACGGGCGCGATCCAGTTGGTGGCAAAGGCTTCCTGAACGTATTCTTCTTCAAGACCAGACATATGCGGCGGGGAGAGGTAAATGCGATCATTCATTTAGGTACCGATTACCGAGAGTTGATTGATGACTCCACTGCAAAAAGGTCTGATTCACCACGGAGGCACGGAGAAGGGCACTGAGACCACAGAGGAATGACGGAGAAAAATACTCTTCATCTGCGTTTATCTGTGTCCATCTGTGGCTCCACTGCAAAAAGGTCTGATTCACCACGGAGGCACGGAGAAGGGCACTGAGACCACAGAGGAAAGACGGAGAAAAATACTCTTCATCTGCGTTTATCTGTGTCCATCTGTGGCTAATTTTATGTTCTTGCAGTGGAGTCATTTATGAAACGCTGACTTGTGCTGGAACGCCGATGACCGAGACATTGGGCGGCACGTTTCGATGGACCAGTGCTCCGGCCCCAACGATGCAATCCATTCCCACAATGCACTGCGGCATCACTGTGGCGCCGATGCCGATCAAGGAACCCGCGCCAATGGTGACGTCACCGCCCAAATGAACGCCGGGAGCAATATGAGTGTGATCACCGATCTGATTGTGATGATCGACGGTGCAGCCTGTATTGAGAATCACGTTGTCGCCGATGTGAGCCCCAGGGTTGACGACGACGCCGGCGGCGATGACAGTTCCCACGCCAATGGGGGTGTCACGTGCAATAACGCTGCTGGGGTGGACGGCAGTCGCGAAGACTTCTCCCTGACTTAAGAGGCGCTCAAACAATCTGCGTCGCATTGAATTACGCCCGATACCCAATATCACTGCATCGTGATCAAAGAGACACAGTTGATCGAGGGTCCCGAGAACAGGAATGCCCAACCGCTGTTGTCCCACGATTGTTACATCATCGTCCAGGTAGCCAACGGGCTGAATTGACTGACCGTTTTCAGCCATGCAAAGAAGTATGTCGGCAACGACTTGACCATGGCCCCCAGCACCCAAGAGAATCACACGCATATTCAAGACTGATCTCCCATAAACTCATGGGTCGTCGCCTCTCCCGGTTGATTGATCCCCTCACGCTGGAGCATCTTGCCTACCGTCAAGACCAGAATCTTCATATCCAGTCGCCAGGACAGATGATCCACGTACCAAACGTCCAGGACAAACTTGTCTTCCCAGGAAAGCGCGTTTCGTCCGTTGATCTGCGCCCAGCCGGTGATACCGGGCCTCACTTCATGACGGCGCATTTGCTCGGGGGTATAGCGCTCAAGGTAGGCCATCAAAAGGGGGCGGGGACCCACCAAGCTCATTTCGCCCTTGAGCACGTTGAGTAGCGACGGCAACTCATCCAGACTGGTACTGCGCAGGAACTTGCCGAAGGCGGGCAGCCGTTCGGCATCGGGTAAGAGAGAGCCCATCTGGTCCCGAGCGCCGGTCATGGTGCGAAACTTATAGATGGCAAATGGTTCGGCGTTCTGGCCAGGCCGTTGCTGACGAAATAGGATCGGCGAACCAAGTCGATAACGGACAAGGATGGATACGCACAACAGCAGTGGCGAGAAAAGGAAAAGCGCGACCATTGCGACGACAAGATCCAGGCTGCGCTTGCCATATCTTACGTAGAAATTTTGGCTAGGTGATGACATGCTCTCCGACATCGATTGATCTCATCCGGAATAACCAAAGTACAGTGAGTCCACTGCAAAAAGGGATCTTGCCACGAATTTACACGAATTATCACGAATCTTCTCTCTGGGGCGACGATACAATTCGTGCAAATTCGTGCAAATTCGTGACCATTCGTGTAAAAAAAGAGACTTATTGCAGCAGAGTCACTGACGTATGCTTAATTGGCTCAATCGCACGAGATCCCAAAGCACCGATTGAACCTCCAGCGACACCCGGTTTCGAGGCGCGATCAGGTTTCACGCGGTCTCAACCGGTTGTACAAAACCGTCGTTCTTACCCGTCTTTCGTACTGCGGCGTAGGAAGGGCTGTTTGCCCATATAAGAGGCGAAGAAGGCAAGGAAGATGGCAAACATGAAGCCAACCGCGCCCCCCAGCGCCGTGGCCATGATCGGGCTGGTGCCCGGTACCGGCTTCACGGGAGGGATGGCGGGCGCCCCAAGACGCACTTCGCTGTTGGCGGCGCTGCGGGCAAGGTTGAGTTCCACCACTTTGTTGTTCAGTGTGTCATAGGCGGTCCAGGCCAGATCGCGCTGTTGGGTCAACTGTCGCTGTATCGCCTGTTCTCTCTCTAACTGAGCGGACAAGCGTTGGATATCTTGCTCCAACTGGGTCATCGTGTGCGCCAGATCGTCACCGGCGGCTATGCTCCCAGCAGGGATGACGCCGGCAGTCCGCGCTTGATTGGTCAATGCGCCCAATCCAAACAGGCTCTCATAGCTTGTCGCAATGGCCTGGGAGAGCGAACTTTCTGCTTGAGCAACCACTTCCGTTCCTATTTCGACTGCAGATGTGTCAGTTGCAGCACCAGTCTCCGCGGCAGAGTCGGACGGCAGCGACGATGAGAGAGTGAACCCTCGCTCCGTCAGTTCGTTCACAAATTGGACCGAATCGTTGGCAAGAATATCCTCGCCTAGCCGATCGATCTGGCGATTGAGCTGGGTCAGGTATCCCTCGAGAGCCGTGATCAGCGCGTCGATATCGGCCTGCTGCTCGGCGACGGTCACCGGGGCGGTGGCGGCGATGTTGAGTTGCAGGCTGATTGGGCAAAGCCATCGCCGATGCCGGCGATGTGGAGGCGAAGACCTGGGCCTTGAGCAACTGCAGGGCCAGGGCATTGGTTGCCGCGGCGGCATCCCCCCCTGAGGCAACCTGGGCTTGCAGTGTTCGAGTCTGCCCCAACGCCTGCTGGATCTGGCTGCGGACGGCGAGCAGATCGGCAATCTCTCTGTACATTCTGGACTGGTTTGTTGTTCCAGCAGCGCCAGTGACGGGTTGACTTCGGCGTCGACCAATCGATTGAAGAGATCCAAGCGAGCATTCAGATCCCGATCAATAACGGCTGACGCCGCGCTGATTTGGCCTAGCTTCAATGATGCCAACAAGGCCCGATCCGTCTCCAGTTGGCGGTTGAGCGACTCTATCTGACTGTCGCCAATGAAGTCCTCCAATGCCTCCTGTACGTCCAAATAGCGTTGCTCCACCCCTGCCTGTTCGCTTTGCACCGAGGCAATCACGGCTTCCGGCACCTGTCCGTAGATGGCGTTGACCACGTCAACATAGTGACCAGACCAGGCATTGGCAATGGCGGCGGCTTTGTCCGGATCATCAGCCGTGACTGTGATCTGAATCAGGTCGCTGGGACTGCGAGCATCCGGGCCGGGGGCCAATTCGGCTTCTACGCTCTCGAGCAGAGTCGCCGGCACCCGTTCCTCTTCGTCCCAATCGGAACCCAGCTCGTCAATGACTGACTGGGCAATCGCACCGCTTCTGACCAAGCCCAGCAGTGCGGCTCGCCGAGATGCCACCGCCGAGGAGGCAGCACCCTCTTCAGACGTCGTGAGAAAGCGTTCATCGAAGTTGACGTCACTGCTGACGCGGGCAATGACGGCGGTGGCGGTTGCTGCGTATTGAGATTGCTGTACCTGACTGAGGGCAAAGAGTGCGCCGCCTGCCGCCAGGGCTGACAGCACGGTGATCAAAACGATTTCGCGCCACCAGCGGATCAGAATATCGAGATAAATGCGCAGATCGATCTCATCGTCGTACTCAACCGGGGACCGAGAGGGGTCAACAGTCTGTTGTTCTTGAATCGTCATGTAGATGGGTTCCTAACCGTGCTTGTTGTACGTTGAGGTCATGGAGGAGGCAAAGAAACGGGCTTCCGGCTCTTTCGACAGCCAAGACATGCCATTGAGCCGTCCCGAATTTTCCAAGTAGCACTGCCTTAGTCATTGTCCGCAAACAACTTGGCGATTTCGTTCGTAGTAACCGCTTTAGCGGTCTGGACGGCTCAAGCCGTCACTACGAACTTATTTCCGGACGATCACTTAGTACGCGCCTTTGCCCCGCAACACGACGGTGACGGTGCGCCAAAGAATGCGCACATCGAGCCAAAGCGAATAGTTCTGAATATAGTAGAGATCCTGCTCGGTATGCAAATGCATGAGGTTGTCACTGCGTCCGTTAACCTGCCACCAGCCAGTGATGCCTTGGGGAACAGCAAAACGTTTGCGTTGCCAAGGTTCGTATTTTTCCACGAGCCAAGGCATTTCGGGTCGCGGGCCGACCAGGCTCATCTGGCCCATAAAGACGTTAACCAGCTGTGGAAGTTCATCGATACTGGTGCGGCGAATCAATCGACCGACGCGGGTAACACGCGGATCGCCGGCCTGCTTGTGAACGAGATTGCCGGTCGCATCTACCTGATTGACCTCGGGTTGAATCTTGTCGGCATCGACTATCATCGAACGGAACTTGAGCATGGGGAAGAGGCGACCATTTTCGCCAACCCGTTCAGCCCGGTAGAAGATTGGCCCGCGGTCTTCCAGCTTGATGGCAATGCCGACAAGCGCCAGCAGAGGCGCAAGCAGTAGTAGGGAGCCTGCCGCAATCACAATGTCAAAAAGACGCTTGACGAATCGTTGGAAGCCGTCGATGGCCGGGTCGCGCAGCCCAATTAATGGAATGCCGCCGAGGCTCTCCACGGTCGCGCCAAAAAATGCCAGCTCGAAATAGTCCGGTACCACCCGCACTCGTACGGGCGCTTCATACAGTTTCGCCACCAGGTTGACCAAACGGACATGGGCTTGAGGAGGCAATGCCACAATGACTTCATCTATCTGATACTCTTCAATGATCTTCAGTGCCCGCTCAACAGGGCCAAGCACAGGGACGTCCAGAATGCGTGTTTTCTGTTTGGCCGGATCGTCATCCAAAAAGCCGACAAACTCGATCCCCGGCCAACGTTGACGTTGGAATTCAGTTACCAGGTCGACACCGACACGGCCGGCGCCCACCACAAGAATTGATGCCACACTCGAAGAAGTCGTCCGCCGCAGTCGATGCCAGGTCCGAAGAAGGATACGGTAGCCCAGCAGAATCACCAACCCAATAAGATAGAAATAGCCGTAGAGCAAACGGGAAAGATCGATGTTGATCAGATAGAGCATGCCGGCCAGGGAAAGCGCCGCCACCGTTTGGGCCAGCAAGATGCGCTGAAATTCATCGTGCCAGTGGATGATCTGACGTGGCGTGTATACGCCAAAGATCATAAACCCCGCTGTCCAGATGAGCGCGACGGCCAGGCGCAAGCCAATGTCAGGCACAAAGAAATAGACATTAAACCACTGGGGTAAAATCGTCTCGCCTAGGGGCACGCTGAAACGCATAAGCAGCGCCAGCGAGAGGGCAATCTGGATTAGCACAGTATCCAGCACAAAGAGCAAGGCCATGTAGTTGGCGCTAAATCGTTTGAACATAGTATCACTTTGACTTGAAGATTGCGCTGTTTCGATAGGCGAGGGAACCTTCTCCCCAAACCACGAGTGGCACTATCACGCTGTTGGTATCATTTCAATATGTAGGGGCAGGGCTTGCCCCTGCCCGCTGCGGGCGACCGCAAGGCGACGCCCCTACCCCAGAATACTGAAATGATACCGCTGTTGTACAAAAAACGCACAGAGCATGCTGACTCAGCGCTTTCTGAATGGCGGTGCGATTGATGCTGCTCTACGTCCAGCTTCGGGCTGGTGGACGAGAGCAAACTGCCTATTGAATTATAGCATTGAGCACTACAGCTTCAGAAAAAGAGATCGTACCTAACGTTCTGTCATTCGAAGGCCCGATACCAGGTTTTCAAAGCAGAAAGATCCTCACCTTTAGTGATACGTTCAACCTATCTACGAAGATGCGGCAACATTCATCTGGGCTTCCATCTTGTGAGGCGCAAACGACGTGTGCTACCATGCAGCGATGAAAGCCCACACTTGGTTGGATTCAACCTTCTTGATCGAGATGCTGCTACTGGCGGTGGCAGCGCCCCTCTTCTATTTCCCGGAGCGTTTTCCCAATTGGGCCCTCTGGGTAGGCGCGAACCCTGCTTATCCTTGGTTGGTTCTGGCGACGTGCAAAACTCGGTATCTGGTATCGACGCACCCCGGCAGACTGGCCCATCTTCTTTCTCTTTGCCGTCATGCTCCCGATCTCGCTTTGGGCGGCGCCCCCTGCCCTACGCATCCAATATTCGATTCCTCGGGCGCTCATCCTCGCCTGGAACTTCTGTCTTTTCTGGGCCATCGTCTCCCATGCCAGCCGTCGTCGCAACACCCTCGTCCTGTGTATTGCCGGATTCATCGGGTTAGGTTTTTTGCTAGCACTCGTCGCTCCCCTGGGCACGGCCTGGCTCTACAAGCTGCCCGCAGTTGGCGGCGTGATTGAGCGCATTCCTGCGCCACTCGTCGGCGTCTTCGCCGGCGCAGACAGCGGCTTCCACCCCAACCAGGTAGCAGGCACTTTGCTCTACGTCGCACCGCTGGCACTCGCTATGGCCGTGGCGGCGCTGATGCAGCGCCGACCCTGGTGGATCAGTGTTCCATTGTGGGTAGCCGCGCTCACCATGACCGGTGTGCTGGTGCTGACCCAGTCGCGAGGAGGACTCCTAGGATTGTCGGTGGGTGTGGCGGTGATGTTGTTGGCGCCTTGGCGCTGGGGCCGGTGGGTGCTCGTCCTGACAGCGACGGTGCTGCTGCTGGCCCTGCCCTGGTTGCCGCTGGACACTCTGTTGGCGCTGGTGGCTGACGCCCCGGCTGCTGAACTGGTTGGCGGCGCCGGCAGTCTTGGTTTTCGTCAAGAGGTATGGACGTGCGGCGCTGTTCGGGACTGCACGACTTCGTTTTCACCGGCATGGGGCTTGGGACCTTTCGGGACGTTGTCTTCCTGCTCTATCCCATCAACATCGCGCCAACCTATGACCTGGGCCATGCCCACAACTTCTGGTTGCAGACCGGCCTGGACTTTGGTCTGCCTGGCCTGATCGCGTTGCTTGCCATGATGATCTGCGCATTTGCTGGACTACGGTTGGCGTGGAAAGTCTCAGAAGGGCTGGAAGACAAAGCGTTGGTCATAGGCTTGCTGGGGAGTCTTGTCGCGCAGTCGGTCTACAGTTTGCTCGATGCCGTTGCC
>CAWKCP010000043.1:0-14201 GCA_963848115.1 uncultured Chloroflexia bacterium
GTCTCACATCTGATCCTGCCTGCGTTGGTCTTGGGCAGCTACACAACCGGACTGATCACGCGTGTCACTCGCTCGGCCCTGCTGGAAGTGCTGGGCGAAGACTACATTCGCACGGCGCACTCCAAGGGATTGCGGTCACATGCAGTCGTTTCGCGCCACGCCTTCCGCAACGCCATGATCCCGGTCATCACAGTGATCGGCTTTTCCTTCGGTAACCTGCTGGCAGGCACCGTGTTGACCGAAAGCATCTTTGCCTGGCCGGGTATCGGCCAGTATGCCTATCGTGCCTCAAGCTCGCTCGATTTCCCCGCCATCATGGGCGTCAGTATGGTCATCGCCGTGATCTTCATCTTCACCAATTTGGTTGTGGATGTCCTATATTTCATCCTTGATCCACGCCTACGAGCATCATGATCTCCAAATAGGTCATGATCCACGAAGGGCACGAATAGTCACGAAGAAGCACGAAAAAAAGCCGTTTGTGTAGCTTCGTGTCTCTTATATATTCGCTCACTACCATACAGAAAATTAGTTCGAAAGGAGGGATGATTTGAAAATGGTTGTCACTCATGTAAGCTTCGATTCCAACCAAAGAAAAGGAGCAAAGCATGAGCGACAACCTAAGACGATATCGTGCCATCGACGCGGCGTTGATGCAACTTCATCCGGTCGAGCCAACTGGGCGTCTGCGACAGTCAATAGAGGTACTGGCCATGTTCATCAACGGCATTGTGGCCAGCAAAAGCACAAGTACACGAGAAGTGGCCAAAAAGGCACCCGGCAAGGCCAAGGTCACCAGTCAGGAAATACGGCTGAGCCGTTGGTACAAGAACAAGCAGGTCAGCTACGAATGGCATATGCTTCCATTTATCGAGGATTTGCTGGCGCACCTGTCGAGTCAGACCTTGGTCATTGCGATTGACGGCAGCGAAGTGGGCCGCAATTGCGTGACCTTGATGGTCAGTTTGATCTACCAGAAACGAGCGATTCCACTGCTCTGGATGGTCAGAACCGGCAACAAAGGACACTTTGCCGCCGAAATGCACGTTGAATTGCTCAACGAACTGCAGGCTCTGCTACCGGACGATGCCTCTGTGGTTCTGTTGGGCGATGGTGAGTTCGACAGCATCGAATTGCAGACCTTTGTCGCCACCGTCGGCTGGGAATATGTCTGTCGAACGGCCAAGAATACCCAGGTCTATCACGACGGTGCCTGGATGAGCCTGGATGATTGTGAGCCTTGGCCCGATAGTTGCAGCGCACTGCATGATGTCCTGTTCACCCGACAAGCGTACGGTCCTGTGATGGTTATTCTCTGGTGGGACCGAGAATGCAAGGAGCCTATCTACCTGGTGACCAACCTGCCGCTCATGGAAGAAGCCTGTCGTTTTTATCGCAAACGCATGCGAATCGAGACTTTCTTTTCCGACCAGAAAAGTCGTGGCTTTCAGCTTCACAAAAGCCACATCAGCGATCCTCGGCGATTGCATCGGCTCATGATTGCTGCTTGCCTGGCCTACATCTGGATCATCTACCTGGGCGTCATCGCACTTGAAGACGGTTGGAAGAACCAGATTCATCGCACTGATCGATGCGATCTCAGCCTTTTTCAGCTCGGATTGGACTTGCTTGAGTACTTCTTGAATCAAGATCTGACTGTTCTGGTTGAATTCAGATTGCCTGTCTGTTCACCTTCCTGAAATGTGTATGGTAGTGAGATATATTCGTGGACAGGTTTCTTAGCCACGAGTCGTAGACAGATTTTGACTGGACCGATTTTATAGATATGTCAGCAACCAGCCTTGCCACCACGAATGAAACGTTTGCCGCTCTACGCAGCCAGCCGGGTAAGCTGACGGTTGTCACCCGGTTTCTGCGGCATAATCCGCTTGCTCTGATCGGCGCGATCATCTTTTCGTTCTGGGTCTTCGTCAGCCTGACAGCGCCCTGGATCGCTCCATATGGCCCGCTGGAGCAAGACATCGTCAATCGCCTCCAGCCGCCTTCGACCGCTCACTGGTTCGGCACCGATCAACTGGGACGCGATGTCTTCAGCCGCGTCCTATACGGCGGTCGCCTGTCGCTGCCTGCGGGCATCATGGTGGTGATCGTCGCCGGTATCATCGGTACGATTCTTGGGGCGCTGGCCGGCTTCATCGGCGGCTGGTTCGAAGAACTGACGATGCGTCTGACCGAAGTCTTCATGGCCTTCCCGACCATCATTCTGGCCATGGCCATCGCCGCCGCGCTGGGACCGAGTCTGATCAACGCTATCATCGCCATGGTGGTGGTCTGGTGGCCCAATTACGCCCGTGTGGTGCGCTCGTTGGTGATCAGCGTCAAGTCGCAAGAATATGTAGAGGCGGCTCAGTCCATCGGCTCGCCCCGTCAGCGTGTGCTCTGGCGTACGGTGCTGCCCAACTGTCTTGCCCCTGCTGTGGTGCTGGCTACCATCGACCTGGGCAATGCCATTTTGGTCTTTGCCGGCCTCAGCTTTCTCGGGCTTGGGCCGGAGCCGTCCTCGCCCGAATGGGGGCGTATGGTTGCCGACGGCATCTCCTACTTTGATCAACTCTGGATGTCGGCCTTCCCCGGTCTGGCCATCTTCACCGTCGTCATGGCCTTCAACTTCGTTGGCGACGGCATCCGCGATGCGCTCGACCCGCGCACGCGAAAATCAGTCTAACATGCGCATCGCCCTCCTCTCCGATATCCATGGCAATCTGGTTGCGTTGAATGCCGTGCTTGCCGACATCGAATCACTTGGCAATGTGGATGAGACCTGGATACTTGGCGACCTAGTTGCCGTCGGAACGCAGCCAATCCAGGTGCTGGAACGCCTGGCGGGTCTGCCCAACGCCCGCTTCACCCATGGCAACACAGATCGCTACATCACCGACGGCAAGCGGCCGCGTCCGTATCGTAAGGATGTCCGTGCCGATATCAGCAAGCTGGATGGATTCATGGAGGTGATTTCGTCCGCCTCTTGGACCCAGGGCGCCGTTTCAACTGCCGGTTGGCTGCCCTTTCTGGATGGATTGCCCCTGGACCAGCGGTTGACGCTGCCGAACGGCACGCGCCTGTTGGGCGTTCATGCATCGCCGGGTCAGATCGACGGCAAGGGCCTGCGGCCCGACTATCCGAGCGCTGAGTTGCAGGAGCGGTTCGAAGGGTGTGACGCTGATCTTATCTGCGTGGGACACACCCATTGGCCGATGAACGTGCGAATCGGTGAGATGCATATGGTCAATTTGGGCAGTGTGAGTAACCCCTTGACGCCCGACGGACGCGCTTGGTACGCGTTATTGGAGGCTGATGAGGGCGGCTACAGCATTCGCCACCGGCGTGTTGCCTACGACCATGCAGCGGTGTTTGCCAACATCGATGCCATGCGCCATCCCGCCGGCAGATACATTGCAAGCTTTTTGCGCGGAGAGCGGGGTACGGAGCTATGGGGCTTGTCCCTGCCACCCGTTGAAGATGCGCGAATACCGCAGGATATGAGGTCGGCGATACTCATTGAGGACGAATAGACGCTGGTATCGCGTAGGTGCGGTTTGCAACCGGCCGATCCATACGATCTCTGGAGGTCGCCGGAGCTTGTGCAGTTGCAAACCGCACCTACAATGCCTGTACCATTTCGTCAATCGTCAATATGTTGAAGCCTGTTGAGTCTCATAAAGTCGTGTCAGGAAACAGTCTCATAAAGTCGTGCGCCTCGTTGCTGTTCCCAAACAAAGGGAAGCGCCATCTGGAAGACAGGCAAGAGAGAAAGGTCGGTGATATCACCCATCAGCAGCTCTTTTGTGATGCCCTTGATGGGTGCCGATGAGATCAAGTCGCCGGCCTCATCGGTGAACAGAAGTTGCTGCGAGTCAGCATCAAACGTGATTTCGGTCTGTTGCCGTTTCCATTGGGCACCGAGATAGTAGATCTGACGGCCAAGGGAGAGGGTGCCGCCCTGACTGATGCGACGGAACCAGCGACCCTGATCGAGATAGCGGAAGACTCTGTCCAAATCAAGCATCTCTGATTCGGCGCCAAGCTGGTAAGGGTTTCCCGAGTGTGTGGCTTCAGGATACGCGACCAACGGCGGACGGTCATCGAGCGAACGACAAGGTAGATTATGATTGAGAACCGTGCGTCTCTTTTCGAGAGCCGAGTAGAGCGCAGACCAATCAGTGAAGGTATGGCCCTGGACAACCTGTCGATACCAAAGTTGATGAGACCGTTCGGTCATGCCTTGGTCCCTGGGTTGGTGAACACGAATCAAGGTCATAGAAATGCCCAAGGCGATGAGCCACAGATGTAAGCGAGTTGGAAAAGGAGAACGACTGGTGTTGTCATAAAAGACGCTTTCGTGGTCGAACTGGATGGTTTCCGGGATTCCCCACTCCATGAAAGCAAGGCGCAGGCAAGCCTGGTAGTCTTCCGTATTGGCATGCCGTTCAACCCTTGTCTGTCCAAGCCAACACGGATAGCTGAGAAGGCGAGCATGGGTGAACCGATCATTGAGGTCGATGAGGGTGACCATACCCACATCCGGTATTTGCTCGTATCCACGAGCATCCAGTTCCCATACTTGATGGGCGTGGTCAACTCCACCAGTCTGGCTTTCCGGTAGGTCCACTGACGGTTCTCGATCAGCGATGACCCCTTGGGCCTTCAAGAAACGAGCGATAGTTGCACGGCTGGGCAGTTTCTGTCCTTCGAATGCATCATGCATAGCCAGTTCGGTCCGCAAGGTGAGAGGACCCCAGCCTGGATTCTCTTGCCGCCAACGCCGAAGCGTATCGCGGATTTCAGCAGGAAAGCTACCTAACGATCCCGTTTCTGGGCGACCCATCTGCGCATGGAGGCCAGCACGTCCGAACAGACGGCCCCGTCGACGCCACTTCTGGATCGTACGTTGTCGCCATGGCAGACGGCGGGCTGTTCGCCACGATGCTTCGCCTTTCTCTGCAGACTCGTGGATCTCGATCCGTTCTTCCAACGTCGTGCTGGCCATTTTTACCTCCTATTTCCACCATCGGAAATCCTGGAGGTTATTCTAGCTGAAAAGTGCGCACGACTTTATGAGACTGTTAATGTGCACGACTTAATGAGACTCAACAAGCCTGACCATTTAGGCAGGGCAACCTGCTTCGACATAAATGTCGAGTTACAAGGTGCTGCGCACGAGCTTTGCCAACTGTCCCGGGCGCTCTCGCCAAACTACAGAAACTGTCCGAACTAGGAATAAGGAGTACCAAGAATGCCCGACTATTCAAAACGTTTACAGGCCGTACAGGCTTTGATGACTGAACAAGCCATTGACCTGATCTTCCTGCCCATCTCCGCTGATCTTCGCTACCTGACCGGCATTGGCCGTGAGGAACCCAACTTCGGCAACACCATGTATCCCGGCGAATGGCTGACCGGCGCCTGGATCCCGCAGAACGGCGAGCCCATCCTGACGCTGCCGCGCATGATGGCCGAGTTCCACATGGGTGCGGTCACCGGCTTCGACATCCGCATCCTGGCCGACGCCGCCGACCCGCTGGACCTGGTGGCCGATGTGCTTGCCGCCCTTTCCGTTGGAACGAAAGCATCCATTGCCACAGGGGATCGGGCCTGGGCCGAGGCTCTGCTCAACCTCCAGAAACTGCGGCCTGAGGCATCGTTCAGCCAGGCATCGCCACTGCTCATGCCGTTGCGTCGCATCAAGGATGAGGACGAGATCGCCATCATGCGCAAGGCCGGCGAGATTACCGAGGCCGCCTACGCCGCGACTCTGGACAAGCTGCACCACGGCATGACCAACCTTGACCTGATCACCGAGGTCAACTTCCAGCTCAAACGCTACGGCTCTTTCACCAGCTCGTTCGTTACCTCGTTCTACAACATGGGCGTGAACTATCCCTTTGACTTCACCAATCGCGAGGAATGTTTGTTGGTGCCGCTGGAGCCGCCGGTCTCGATCTCCTTCGATTTCGGGGCCGTCTATGAGGGCTACTGCTACGACTTTGGCCGCTCAGTCTTCTTCGGTGAACCGGGTGAGGAGTATCGTCGCTGCTACGACCTGGTGATCCAGTCCCAGGCAGCGGGCATTGCCGCGCTCAAGGCCGGCAATACCTGTGAACAGGCTGACGCAGCCGCCCGCGCCGTCATTGTCGACGGCGGCTACGGAGAGCACTTCCGCCATCGGCTGGGCCACGCCATCGGCCTGGATGTCCACGAAACCCCCTTCTTGACCGCAGGAGACGAGACAGTGCTGGAGCAGGGCATGTGCTTCACAGCCGAGCCCAGCATCTTCATCCCACGCCACCTGGGTGCGCGTATCGAGGATGTGGTGGTCGTACGAGATGGCGCCGGCGAGCCACTGACCGGCCGCTATCAACCACTCTTTGTCGTCGAGTAAGGCCATTCCAGAGAGATAAATAACCGTTGCAAGGAAATCTTTGTCTGGAATGGCTTGAGGCTTTGCCAACTCCCGTATAATTACTATTTTGGAAAAGCTTAAGATCGGGGAATCTATCATGACAAAGCAAACATACAATAGCGGTACAGTCTGGGAGGGCATGGCGGGCTACTCGCGGGCCGTGCGCATCGGCGACCGCATTCTCGTCTCCGGCACGACGGCGACCGGGCCGGACGGTCTTGTCGGCGGCGACGATCCGGGTGCGCAGACAGGTTTCATCATCGACAAGATCGCACATGCCATCGAGCATCTCGGCGGGCGGCTGGAGGACGTTGTGCGTACGCGCATCTTCATCAGCAAGGCCGAAAACTGGGAGCCGGTGGCACGTATGCACGGCGAACGGTTCGGTGATATCCACCCGGCCAATACGCTGGTGGAAGCGCGTCTGATCGGCGACGAGTATCTGGTCGAGATGGAAGCGGAAGCCGTTGTTGGCGCAGGCGGCAAGTAGCGAAGAGCGGATGGGTCATCACAGATGGACAAAGTTGCTCGCGATTGGTACGATAGTCGCCCAAGTTGCAATGAGCGAACGTCTGTCTGTTTAAGGAGATGGCACCCATGAGCTATGATCAAATTTTCGTTCGAGATCCGAAAATCTGCGGCGGAGAGACTGTCATTGCAGGCACGCGTGTGACCGTGCGCACAATCCTTGCCAGCCTTGCTGAAGGAGTCACCGTGGACGAACTCCTCCTGGACTTTCCGTCCCTAACGGTTGCTGACATCCAAGCTGTGATCTCGTTTGCGGCAGCCTCGGCAATGGATGACATTCCACTTCCACCGATTCCCGATTACGCATGAGAATCAAACTGGACGAAAATCTGCCGACAAGCCTGGCTGCTGAGTTGGGTCGGCTCGGTCACGACGCGGATACAGCTTTCGATGAGAATCTGGCTGGCTCTTCTGATGATAGGCTCTGGGAGGCTGCGCAAAAGGAAGAGCGTTTTTTTGTCACTCAGGATCTCGACTTCTCTGACGTCCGGCGTTTTCAGCCAGGCAACCATCACGGTATCCTCTTGGTTCGTCTCCGCCAACCAGGGAAGCGAGCATTGATCAATCACGGTATGCGACTGTTCGCTGGACAGGACACATCGGCTTGGGAAGGATGTTTCATCATTTTGACTGAGCGCAAAGTTCGAATCAGAAGACCAGGCCCTACTTGAAGGGAGCGAACCAATAATGCGATTCAGTCTGCGGCTCAACAACGACCTAGCACTCCCTGAATACGTCTTGATGGCGCAGACGGCGGAAGCCGCGGGCTTCGACCAATTCTGGGTCTCCAACGATCTCTTTCTGCGCAGCGCCCCTGTGATCCTCTCTGCCGTGGCCCAGGCAACGACGCGCATCCAGATCGGTACCGGCATTCTCAACCCCTACACCATCGATCCGGCTGAGATCGCCATGATGGCGGCTACCCTGGACGAGTTGAGCGGCAATCGCTTCAACCTGGGTATGGCAGCAGGTGCAGGTGATTTCCTCAACTGGATCGGGTTGGAGCAGTGTAGACCGTTGGCCGCCATGCGCGAGAGCATCATCGCTATCCGGGCGCTGTTATCTGGCGAGCGTGCTGAGATCGACGGAAAGGTGCTGCATTGGAATCGGGAGGCCTATCTCCGCTTCAATGCGCCGCGGGTGACGCCGATCTACGTAGGGGCCATGGGACCAAAGATGCTCAAACTGGCCGGTGAACTGGCCGACGGCGTCCTGCCTTTGCTCTTTCCGCCCGAGCACTACTTCGGCGTCCGGCCGTTGGTGGATGAAGGGTTGGCGCTGCGTGATGCGAGCCTGCCCGAGTTGGATTTCGCCGTCTGTATCTGGGTTTCGCTTTCAGATGATGTGGAGGCGGCCCGACGCGTGCTGGCCCAGAAGATCGCTTACTATGGCCACGCATTGAGTCCACTGATCCTGGATCGGCTGGGGCTGACCGCGAGGCGTTCAAGCCCATCGAACAGGCAATGATGGTCGAGCGCGATGAGGAGAAGGCCATCGGTCTGGTCGATGAGCAGATGTTGCGCATCGGCGTGGTTGGCCAGCCATCCGATGTCATCGAACGATTGGAGCCGCTGGTCTCAGCGGGCGCGACACATCTCAGCTTTGGTCCTCCATTGGGACCAAACCCCGAGGAAGCGGTGCAGATGTTGGGCGCGGTGATCGAGCACTTCAGCGGAAAATAACCAATTGACCATTGTCGACGGTCAATTGTCAATGCTTGTGATCTTGTTGGTGTTTACAGCACAGTGACTGCCCCTGACTAACGTAGCGGTCTTGTTTGTAGTAGCCGCTTTAGCGGTCCGGACGGCTGAAGCCGTCACTACGAACTTCATTGGGGACAATCACTTAGTTGCCGCTCGTCGAGTACATCTCCGTCTGCGGGAAGAAATCGTGCCAGGCCTCGTCATACGCCGGCACATAGGGGATTGGACGCAGGGCCTGGCCTGCCAGCGGGCCTGACATGGCCAGGCCATTGACCGGGTTCCAGGTGCTGCCGGTTTCATTGTCGAGCAGCGCGTCGCCCTCTCGAAAGAAGGTCAATACCTGGTCGTCCGCGTTGCGTGCATAGGCCGAGACAGCCCCGTTTTCGCCGTTGACAATCACGACCAGCGGGATGTCGCCCAGGATATCGTTGACCACACCCTTCTTGGCCACCAGGACGAATGGGTAGCCTTTGGCTGCGCCACCGACCTCGATGCCGATGATGTAGTCATCGAAGAAACGCTCCTTGTATAGGCGAAAGCGCTTCAGGCCACTGGTCATGAGTAGCGTGTTCGGATGCTGTTCCTGCCACGTGCTCCACGGCACGGTCTGGCTTGGGATCAGTTCCAGTTCGCTCCCCTTGAGCGGACCGTCAATGGCTCGTCCCCACACCTGTGACCAGACGCTGCCCGTCGTGTGGTCGTACCAGGTCATGGCATTCATGAACAGTGCGCCGTAGTTTCCAAAAACCTCTACTTTGCCATTCACCGTGCGGACATGAACCATGCCCGTGTAGCACAGCGGTCACCAAGTGGCCAAGATCGGAATGCCTGCCAGCTCATCATTGACCATCTCCCGGCCGTTGAGCACTGCGATAGGGTATGCCTTGGCTTGCTCGCCGATGGCGACGCCGAGAACGAGCTGATCATCGGCCAGGTCCGCCTCTTCTGCTGTGACGAAGACCGGGTCGTAGATGGGACGGATTGCGTCCAGATCGAGGATCTGGTTGAAGTGGTACTCTTTTTCGGCCGTTGGGGAAGGCGGCTTGGGCGATATGCTATCCACCGTCTCTGCACCCGTACAGGCTGCCAGCAGGAGTGTCAGAATCAAGGCTGGTACCACTATTGCGGCTGTTCGATGTCGCATTGCTCTCCTCACCGTCTGTCCATGGTCGGCTCTTTGAGATTTCAGGAAACCCGATGGATGAGTCAAGTCAGGGCCTCAGATGTATGCATACCGTTATACTCGCTCATGATCGGTCAATGCAGTGAGTGGACTTACATGAGCCGACGTACATTGCGCTTCGATCGAGGCCGCTCAGCGGGCCAAACTCGTCGGGTTCATCAAGAAACAGCGCCCCGAGGAATCGTCCTCGGGGCGCTGTTTCTTGATGCTCATAATCCGCGGAAATCCGTTTCAGCCGCGCAATCCGTGTCCTGTCCTACGCATAGACTTCAGCGGTCAAGGTCACCATGTCAGCATAGGAGTCGGCGTCCAGGGCTGCGCCGCCGATGAGCGCGCCGTCGATGTCGGCCATGCCCATGATTTCAGCGATGTTGCTGGGCTTGGTGCTACCGCCATAGAGGACACGGGTCTGCTCGGCAACAGATTCGCCGTAGAGATCCTTGACCGCGACGCGCACAACGCCGCCACAGATATCCTGGGCCTGCTGCGACGTGGCAGCCAGACCGGTGCCGATGGCCCAGATGGGCTCGTAGGCGATGATCAGACTCGCAACCTGATCGGCGCTGAGGTCGGCTAAGCCGGCGCGTACCTGCTCGCCGACGAAGGCGGCGGTCTCGCCGGCCTGGTTCTGCTCCAGGCTCTCACCCACACACATGATCGGCTTGAGGCCGGCAGCCAGGGCCGCTTTAACCTTCTTGTTGACGGTCTCATTGGTCTCGGCGAAGTATTCTCGGCGCTCGCTGTGGCCGATGATCACGTATTCGGCCATGCCTTCCAGCATATCGGCGCTGATCTCACCGGTGTAGGCGCCACTGGCTTCCCAGTGCATGTTCTGCGCGCCGACGCTGACCGATGAGTCGGCCAATGCTTCGGCTACGGCGGGCAAACAGACGAACGTGGGGGCGACGACACGATCAACGGCGTCAACAGAACCGACCTTGGCGTCGATGGCCCGTGCGAGTTCAACAGCTGCTTTGGGTGTCTTGTTCATCTTCCAATTGCCGGCCATCATTGGCTTACGCATGTGTTTTTGCTCCTTAACAGGGTATGTACAAAGGTTTCTGGTCATGCCGCAGGCGTGACATTTTAAGATGCATGCTATTGTCAGACGCCGCAGTGTCGTAGGCTCGCGAGACTAGCCTGATCTCTGTGATCGACTCGCGACACTGAACTACATCATATCTACGGTACATCATCATGAATTCTTGCCGTCATCGACCGACTCAGTCTTGTCTGCGACGATTTCTTCAGCATCTTCCTCAGACTCTTCGGCCATTTCATCCAGATCTTCTTCTTCAGGCGGTGCATTGAAGATGGCCAACTCTTCATCATACTCCTCAGCCGTCAACCAGCGTCCGCCGGAGACTTCGTGGTCCGAGATCTGCTTCTTGCCGTCGAACCAGAGTTGGACCTCAACCTCGGCGAAGCAACGGTCACGGCCGGACGTGTGCAGTACCTTGCGCACATAGTAGCCCTTGCCGTCATCGTCCTTACTCAGCTCGTTGAACAGGTCAACTTTGCCTTCGATGGGCTCCTTACAGCGATAGCTCATCACATAGATCGATGTCATCCGATCATCGCTACGAGCAGATCCGCCAAAAAGTTTTTTGAGGAAGTTCATGATGGTACCTCGATGGAAAGGGGCTTGGGGGAATGGGGACTAGGGAATAGGGATTGGGGATCAGGAATGGGTGCAGATTCGCCTAATCCCTATTCCCCATTCCCCGATCCCCAGTCACCAATCCCTACTCTACGTCATTCAACGCCGCCACGCCCGGTAGTTCCTTGCCTTCCAGGAATTCCAAGCTGGCGCCGCCGCCGGTGCTGACATGGGAGATCTTTCCCTGCAGGCCGGCCTGGCGGACGGCCGCTGCGCTGTCGCCGCCGCCGATGATGGTGGTGGCGTCGGACAGGCCGGCCAAAATTTCGGCGATGGCCACGGTGCCCTGGGCAAAGACCGGGAACTCGAAGACGCCCATGGGGCCGTTCCAGACGACCGTCTTGGCGCCGGCGAGCCGGTTGCTGAAGTGGGCGATGGTGGCTGGGCCGATGTCCAGGGCCATCCAGTCGGACGGCACCTCATCGACGCTGACGACTTTGTTCTCGGCGTCGGCTGCAAACTCGGTTGCCACACGTAGGTCAACCGGAATCTGGATGACATCGCCGCCCTTGGCCATCATCTTTTTGGCGAGGTCAAGCGATTCGGTTTCGACGAGGCTGTTGCCCATGTCGTAGCCCTGGGCGGCCAGGAAGGTGTTGGCCATGCCGCCGCCGATGAGGATGGTGTCGACCTTGCTGAGCAGTTGCTCGATGACGCCGATCTTGTCACTGATCTTGGCCCCGCCCAGAATGGCAACGAAGGGTTGCGCGGATCTTCAAGTGCGCCGCCCAGATATTCCAGCTCTTTTTCCATGAGGAAGCCGGCCACTGCGGGCAGGTAGGCGGCGATACCGGTCGTGCTGGCGTGGGCGCGATGGGCGCTGCCGAAGGCATCGTTGACAAATACGTCGCCCATAGCGGAGAGGGCCTCGGCCATGCGCGGATCGTTCTTCTTCTCGCGCGGTCAAAGCGGGTGTTTTCGAGCACCAGAATCTCGCCCGGCTCCAACTCGTCCGCCATCTCCTCAGCCTCTTCGCCGATGGTCTCCGGGCAAAATTTGACCGGCCCATCGACCAACGTGGCCAGATGTTCAGCGACAACTTCAAGGCTGAATTCAGGGTCTGGCTCGTCCTTGGGACGCCCAGATGGCTCATGAGCACCACGGAGGCGCCATGATCCAGCAAGTACTCGATGGTCGGCAATGCGGCGCGGATACGGGCGTCATCAGTGATGACGCCATTCTTTAGCGGTACATTGAAATCGACGCGTACCAGTGCCTGCTCGTCGGCCAATTGATGTCTTTGATCGTTTTCTTGTTCATGACTCCTGCTCCCATTCAAACAAAAAACGTGAAACGTGAATCGTGCTGCTACACACACGTTCTCACGTTTCACGTTTTCAAGTGCTGTACCTGGTTAGCCCTAGAGCTGCATCAAGCGCTCGGCCAGGTCGGCGGTGCGGTTGGAGTAACCCCATTCGTTGTCGTACCACATGGTTACTTTGGCCATGTTGCCGCCGATAACGATGGTGTTGCCGGAATCAAAGATCGAGCTGTGCGGGTTGTGCACAATGTCACTGCTGACGATCGGGTCGGTGACATACTCGATGATGCCCTTGTACGCGCCCTCGGCAGCTTCCTTGATGACAGCGTTGATCTCTTCGGCGGTCACGTCCTGGCCGAATTCGACGGTCAGGTCGGTGATGGAGCCGGTCGGGACCGGCACGCGCAGGGCATAGCCATCCAGCTTGCCGTTCAGTTCGGGCAGAACCTTGCCGACGGCCACGGCAGCGCCGGTGCTGGTCGGGATGATGTTGACGGCGGCGCACGGGCGCGGTGCAGGTCGCTGCCAACCTGGTCCAGGATCTTCTGGTCGTTGGTGTAGCCGTGAACGGTGACCATCAGGCCCTTGACCACGCCAAACTTCTCGTTGAGCACCTTGACCACCGGGGCCAAGCTGTTGGTGGTGCAGGAAGCGTTGGAGACACAGTGGTCGCCGGAATCCAGCACGTGGTCGTTGACGCTGAGCACGACGGTCTCGGCCGTGCCCTTGGCAGGCGCGGAGATGATGACCTTCTTGGCGCCGGCGGCGATGTGGCTGTCGTAACCAGGCTTGCCGTCCTTGGCGTTGTCGCGGAAGAAGCCGGTCGACTCGATGACGACATCAGCGCCCAACTCGCCCCAGGGCAGGTCGGCAGGGTTGCGCTCGGCAAAGACCTTGATGGCCTCGCCGTTGACAATCAGGCTGCCTTCGCCGGCCTCGATGGTGCCGGGGAAGCGACCCTGGGTCGAATCATACTTGGCCAGATAGGCCAGGGTCTTGGGGTCGGACAGGTCGTTGATGCCGACGATGTCGAAGCGTTCCGGCTGTTCGGCCATACGCGGAAAACAAGGCGGCCAATACGACCGAAACCATTAATTCCAACTTTTGTAGCCATTAAATTTCTCCTTTTTTTGGCTTGCAAAATTCTTTATGAATACCAGCGTTTGACAGATGATTCTGCCCAACACACGACAGTATTTTCAAGCAATGAAGCAGCAAAAGTGCTTCGTTCACATACTAAATGTCATTCTAACACAACTGGATTTAAGTGCGTATTTTTGACACCTAGTAATTTTTGTGAAGTCTTCTCACTGTCTCGGCATAGACCTCCATCAGTCGGCCGCCAACTTGTCTGCATCGTGACGCCAAGGACGTTCGCTATCGATCACGTCGCCGGTGTAAGCGTGTAGTCGAGCGGCCTACCGGTCAGGAAGGGAACCCAATGG
>CAWKCP010000044.1:0-15521 GCA_963848115.1 uncultured Chloroflexia bacterium
ATATTGCCTCCACCGCCACGCCGTCCCACAGGATCAGGCCGGTGTAATCGCCCGGCGCGAAGCCGGCCCCATCGATTGTCACACTCTGTCCGCCGACAGCGACATCGGGTGTGACACGGATCACGGGCGGTTGCTGTGCAGACGCGGGTTGCCAACTGACAACAGCAAAGAGTAAGGCTGTCGCAGCCAGCGCCAGAGCAAGTCGACATTTTGAAAGGACGGATCGAATGTTCATGGTTCCTCACTTGTCCTGCAGAATGGGAAGAGCGTGACGAGGTGAGCGGGCAAGGGGGATAGGGGGATATCGTGTGCGGGCGACTAATCACAGTTTCACCCGCTCACCATGTCGCCTGCTCACCGATCACTTTCCCCCAGATTCGCCTCAATACGACTGTCACGTTCGGCGACAACGCTCGGAAGATCGAGAATCGTGATCTTGCCCTTGCTGAACTCAAGCAGTTGCCGACGTTTCCAATCGCCAAGGATACGGTTGATCCATTCGCGCCGGGCCCCTACCATGGAAGCCAGATCGCCCTGCGTCAGACCCAGATCGATCACATAACGTTTTCCCGGCTCAATCTCCTGGCCATAGCGTTCGTTGTGCGCCAACAGAATATGCAACAGCCGGCCTGCGGCATCAAATTGTGCAATTGATTCGGCATAGGACGCCGTCCAGCGCAGCTTGAGTGACAGCAACCTCGCCAGGCCAAATGCCAACTTGGGCATGGTCTCAGCATGGCGCACAAATCGATCCTGCACCATCGACAACAAGGTAATCGACGAAATCGCCTTGGCAGTCGCGGAACGGGTGTGGCCATCCAGGGCAGCCATCTCACCGATCAGATCATGCTCTCCGAAGATGGCGATGGTCGTTTCGTCGCCGGATGGGCTGATCTTGAAGATACGCACACGCCCGCTGAGAATCACATAGACTTCTTTGCTGTCGTCTCCCTGACGAAAGAGGATCTCATCGCGTCCGAATTCTCGGACCCGAAAGCTCTCGATCAGGGCGTTGAGCTCGTCGTCGTTGAGCCCGGCAAAGACAGGGTTGTCTCTCAAACGCGCCATGCGCTGCCTCGTACGCTCGTCCAGCATCGGTCTCTCCATATCATAATCATCTATTGGGGGGAACTCTATGCGCAGCTGCATCGGGACACTGTGTTCTAACGCACAGGTCCCGTGTGCGCCAGAAGACAAGCGCCTGCGATTATCGATCATTATCGGGGTCCACGCAAGCGTCGTACAGACTCCACTTCTAGGGGATAGAGCAGTAGGGGATAAGCAGAATTCGATACAACCAGTCTTTTCTCGTGACGGACTTCATGCATCAAGACGCTTGTGTGTGTTCAAGCGCACACGCCCGCTGTCGCCTTGCGAACTGTGGTTGTCGCTTGCAGTCCCTATCCTGAAAGCGGACGTTCACCAACTGTTCAGCAAACCAAATCAGATTCAGCGGGGGAAATCATGAACATATCATCATCTCACCGACCAGTACACCGATCCTGGAATCACTCTGGGAAACGTAGGCCCGGGCGCGGATCATACCGGAATGCCCTCTATCGCGTCTTGGTCTTTTCACAGGTGATGGCCCTACTACTCTCGGCGTTCGTCACCATGGCGCCACCGGTCTCAGCGGCGCCGATCACAGCACCAACCACAGCAGCAATCGCGGCGCCGGCCGTACCACTCAGCATCGCATCGGTCGCGGCGCCGGATATCAACTGCCTCTTCGACGTCGACTGCACAATCGTCGTAGACGACACCACTGACAAATTCAGTCTGCCCGGCGGCATAGGCGAAGGCTTCCTCCAGTCGCGGCTCTGGCCCATCGGCGAACCAGGTACAAAGGGCCAGGGGATCTACCCTTACCTCTACCGCATTGATGCCCGGGAGATCAAGGCAGCCACGGCTGAAGCCTGCGTCTCGACAAAAACCATCGAATTCGGACCGATTGTCCCCATGGACTTCGACGGCAACGGCAGCAAGGAAGACGTCTTTATCATCATCAAAGGCGCGCTGGGATCGATAGCGCCGGCCGGTGTCGAGCAGACCGGCAACGATCTCACGTTCACCTTCTCGCCGCCCATCTGCCCCGGAGACAGCTCATTCTTCTTCGGGCTGGCCTCCAAGTACCCCAAACAAGATGTCACGGCCAAGCTGAAAGGATCGCTCGGCTTCGATGTCGATCTGCGAGCACGAGCGCCGCTGTTCAGCCAGCGAGACGGCGGGCGCATCGCCTACATCTTCAAAGAGAGCACGGTTGATGCCGTCGACTTTGAGACATTGCTGGAAAGCAACGGCTTCACCGTCGACCTGATTCCGCTGGCCAGTCTCCTTGCGACCGATCTGAACCCCTACGACCTGGCCATCGTCGCCGCCGACACCGGCCACCTGGGCAGTTGGGGGCTGGCGCCGGGCCAATCCGGCCATGTCTCGGCCGCACAGATTCCGGTCATCGGGCTCAACGAAGGCGGTTACGCCTTCTTCGGCGAGCACGCCATGCAGATCGGCTGGCCCCATGGCTGGCATGGGTCCGAACAGAACATCCGCGGCCTGCCCGGCTTCTCGTACTACCAGACACCGTCTGACCTGACCGGTCTCTTGGGCGCACCGCTGCAGATCTACGGCGCTGTCGAAAACATGGTCAGCATCCACATGCCCACGCCGATCGCGGGTGTGACACCGCTGGCATGGGAGCCGGCCGACAATCAACACGCGCCGCTGATCGCTGAAGAGCAGCGCGATGTCTGCAACCAACTCTGGGGTTTCGAAGGCGCACCCAATGCCATGACGCCCAACGGAAAACGGCTCTTCATCAACGCCGTCCGCTACGGGCTGGACAACTGCCTGGGCGCCACCCGCGAGCCGGAGCCGGGCTGCTACGAGCTGTTCAGCCCCAGCGAGATCCCGTCACCCGGCCTGATTCAGTTCGACGATCTGGCTGACGCCAGCGTCATCGGCGACCACTACCAGCCGAGCCACGGCGTGGTCTTTGAAGATGGCAAACTGGCGAGCGTGCGGACGCAGAACAACGCCGGCGCGGTCTCGCCGCCCAACATCGCTCGCAATGAGGAGGCCGCTTCCGATGCCGGGGCCGCCACGCCGCTCTCCTTCAAGTTTGAGTCGAACAAAACCCACGTCGGCTTCTACATGGGCAATGGCGATGGCGATGCGGTGGCCGGGGCCATGGTCGGCTACGACGCCGCCGGCAACGTCATCTGCCAGGTCACCAACACGCCGACGCCCAAGGAACATCGTGAGTTCATTGGCATGTTCGACCCCGCGGGCCGCATCGCCCGCGTGACGCTCAACTACGGGGCGACGCCACTGGTCGAGTCCATCGACGATCTCTACTTTGCGCCCTTCGACGGTGACGTTGTCGGCCAGGAACTGCCGACTCCGGAGACGCCGCTCTTTGGCGGCAAAGAACTACCCGTCGTTGAGATCCAGACCTCCAATGTACGAGCGGTTCGCCGCCACGGTTCTCTTCCCTGAGGCCCATCGTTGGGCAGTCAAGGGCCCAGACGAAACAGACTATGTCCAGGTCGGCATGCCGGGCATCGACCCGGGCAGCAGCCAACCAGGCCAGCCGGACGTGCCGGTCTTGCGCAAGCTGCTCGCAGTGCCACGCGGCGCCAAGGTCGAGCTCGCGGGCGCAAGCCCCAAAACAAGCGATCAGGCTGGCGGCGATGGTCTATCCCAGCCAGCCCCAGGCCCCCGATGCTCCATTGGGCCAAAACGAAGACGACGAGCCAATCCCGGTCGAGGATTTCGAGGATCTGCCCTTCGCCAAGGACGAGAAAGCATATGCGAGCAGCGAAAACTTCCCAACCCAGATCGTTGACATTCAGACCATCGGCCGTGTGCGTGACCTGGATTTGGTCCAGGTGAGCATCGCTGCAGGCCAGTTCAATCCGGCCAAGGGTGTGCTCGTTCTGTTTGACTCGGTCGAGTTTGAGATCGTTTTCGAGGGCGGCGAACGGGGATTCTTGCCCGAGAATCGGGCGGACAACCCCTTCGACCAGGCATACGGCCCCATCTACGAACTGGCCATGAACAAGTCCGCCATCTACGAAGCCTACCTCCCCATCAAGGATATCGTCTTCGGCTGTATCGGCAGCGAATACCTGATCATCACCGACCCGGCGTTCCGCCCCGCGGCCGACGATCTGCGAGCCTGGAAGAACAGTCGCGGCATGTCGACATCGATTCTGGAGACCGGCAACGGCGCGGGCAAAGCCGGCGTCACCGCCGATGAAATTAAGGCGACCATCAAGAATCGCTATGACAATTGCCATGTGCGGCCATCCTACGTGCTGCTGCTCGGCGACGCCGAACAGATCCCGCCCTTCTACCGCAGCACCCACTACGGCGATCTGGCCGGCACCGACCTACCCTACACCACCATGGACTTCGACGAATTTGTGCCCACGCCTGATATCGCCATCGGCCGTATGCCGGTGGACACGCTGGCCCAGGCCCAGATCATCGTCGACAAGGTCATCGACTATGAATCGGCTCCGACCAATGCCAAGGCGTTCTACGAGGACCTGTCCTTCGCCGCCTACTTCCAATGCTGCCGGCCCGATGTGGCCCAGGACGGCACCGCGGCACGCAGCTTTCTGGAGACGGCCGAGTTCGTGCGCAGCTTCATGACCGGACAGGGTTACGATGTGGAGCGAATCTATACAACGAGCACGGCGTATCATAGCAATCCGAACAAATCCGGATTCTATGACAGCAGCACACGCAGCACCACGCCCAACCGCTACTACAACAGCTCACTGCTGCCGGTCGACCTACGTGCGAGCAGCGGGTATCCCTGGAACGGCGGCACCAGTGAGGTGGTCGACGCCATCAACGACGGTCGATTCCTGGTCTTCCACCGAGACCATGGCGGCATCAGCGGCTGGGGCAGCCCGAGCTTTGGGTCGAGCAATCTGGCTTCGCTGACCAACGGCGCCAAGATGCCGGTGGTCTACTCCATCAACTGCGCCAGCGGCCTCTTCGACAACGAGACGCGCAATCCGGCCAACGACGCCTACACCTACAACACCACGGTCGGCGGATCGTACTGGGCCGAGCGCATCCTGCGCATGGAGGGCGGCGCGGTGGGCGTCATCGGCGACACACGCAACAGCCCGACCTGGGCCAACAGCGCCTTCGCCCGCGGCCTCTTCGATGCGACCTGGCCGGGCCTCTTGCCTGCAGACGGCAGCAACACATCGATTCGCCGACTGGGTGACATCCTCAACTACGGCAAGGTCTACCTGATCGGCCAATCCTTCGTGGCACAGAGCTCCGGCTCAGTCTCGCTGGCGGCGGCTCTAACCGATGTCACGCTCTACCATGTCTATGGCGACCCGACCATGGCCATGTGGACCAAGTATCCGTGGCAGGTTGCCTTGCCCGGATTCGCAGACGACTTCAAAATCATCGAAAATCAGGTCTGGGGTCTCAAGTACCCGATCGACGGCGCCACGATCACGCTGCTCCAGAACGGGATGCCTGTGGGTCGCGCTCCCGTGAAAAACGGCGAGGCTCAGTTGGCGCTCATCGAGGACTTCGATCCCGAAGCACCCTATGAGCTGTCGGCCAGCCTTCCCGGCGCCATCAGTGCTGCGCTGGTCCTGCCCGACGCTGCCGGCAGTGCCACGCCGGAAAGCGGCGGCGGTCTTAGTAGCGCTTCCGGCGATCTCAAACTGACCTTCCCACCCAGTGTCGTGCCCGTACCGGTCAAGCTCTTCTATGAAGAGTTGCCCAAACCCGGCGTGCCCATCGTCGGCACAGAGTGGCTCGCCCCGGTCGGCGACGCCGCAGTCGACGGCGGCCCATGGATGACCGACGTCTTCCCCAGTTCGTACTTCGTCCTAGATGCCTTCGACGAGACGGGCAATCCCGTCACGCAGTTCAACGGCAACTATAGTGTGGAGCGAACGTATGCCCCTGAAGATCTCGTCGGGGACGGCATTGATGAAATGGATCAGCACTGTCTGACGTATGACGAGGAGGCGCAGAAGTGGTTGAAGATCGAAACGGCGGTCGACACGGAGCGCAGGATAGTCACTTGTTCGGCGGATCACTTCACCGAGTTCGCTATCGTAGGCGTGAAAGAAACGCCGGAATCTTCATCAATAGAGAAGATCTTCCTACCCGTCGTCATGAGGTAGGGAGAAGAGGCGTTGCACACAAGGACCAAGCATAGGCTGTGCAAGCCTACGCTCCGATGAGAAAGGAGTGGCCGGCTTGTAAGAACACGAGCCGGCCACTCCTTTTTATGTTTCGTCTATTTGTATCGCGACATTTATGTCGCTCTGGCTCAAGCTCAGCCAGGGCCAGGGCCAGGCTTTGCGACGTAACTGTCGCGATCTGTGACTACCAGGCAAACGCCTCAGGCGCGGGAGCCATCTTGAGCGGACGCTGCAAGTTGATGTCAAAGATCTCATCCAATTTGGCCATCACATCGGCATCCAATTTCAGCTCGGCTGCTCGTTCCAACCCTTCGAGATGGCGCAGGGTGCGCACGCCGACGATGGCCGACGAGACCACCGGATTGGCCAGCACCCATGCGATGGCGACCACAAACTCGGGCTCGCCGATCTCGGCGCAGAGCGCAGACCAGGCAGCGAACTGATCACTCCCCAGATCAAGCCCATATTCCAACTCGACCGCACGCGTGCGTGAGCCTTCAACCGCCTTTTTCTGACCGGTCAGCAGACCGCCGGCCAAGGGCATGTAGGGGAAGAGACCGATGCCGGAATCCTCGGCTGCGGGGATGACTTCCAATTCAGGATAGCGATTGAGCAGGTTGTACTGGGTCTGCTCGGAGATGAGGCCGAGGCGGCCCTGCTGCCGGGCAAAGCTCTGGAACTTGGTCAGGCCCCAGCCGGGGAAGTTGCTGGTCCCCATGTAGAGCACGTCGCCATCGTCCAGCAGTTTGCCGAATGCGCCCCAGAACTCTTCCGGACGTACACGCCGGTCGATGTGATGCACCTGATAGAGATCGAGGTGATCAGTCTGAAGGCGCTTTAGCGACGCTGCAATATCGCGGCGCACTTTGTAGACCGAGACGCCTTTGTCATCATTGGGATCGGAAGGGACGGCCGGTCGATTCATGGCGTTGTAGGTCTTAGAGGCCAGCACAACCTGGTCGCGCCGCCCGCCGCCCTGGGCAAACCAGTTGCCGATGACCGTCTCAGTGGCCCCGGTACCGGCCGGGCCGCCATAGACATTCGCTGTATCAAAAAAGTTGATGCCCATCTCCAGCGCCTTGTCCATGATGGCGTGGGATTCGGCCTCGGGCGTGACGCCGCCGAAGTGCATGGTGCCGAGACAGATCTTGCTGACGCGGAAATTGGATGCGCCCATGTATCCGTATTGCATTGGTGGATCTCCTTTTGGATAAAAGGGATGAATGGTCGATTGTGAATGCTCAACTGACCATTCTCCCCTTTGTTGATTCATGGTAAAATCATCATACCGCGCGCACCATCTGGGAGCAACTGTTCACGGTCCATAATCGACAGCCTGCACACGGGTGGAACCGCTTCTACACTTGGCGGGAACCGGCAGTCGCTCGCGTGGTGCCAAGCTTCATAACCATGAAAGTCCAATTGTACTCGTGTCAGATTTAGAACTACCGCTTGAGTACATCTGTCGAAGAAACCACAATACATGTCATTCCGGTCGGAGTGAGGAATCTGGAGATCGGTGACGTTAAGATTCCTCACTCCGTTCGGAATGACAATGTATCTTTTAGATCCAAAGGTCGCATCGCCGAACCGCAGATTTCAGACGAATCTCAGTGTAGAACCATCTATGTCTCACCTTCTGTCCATCTGTGTAAATCTGTGGCAGAAAGCTTTTCACAGTGGCCTCATCATCCAAACCCAATCATCATGGAGACTTTTATGTTCACCAAGACATTCGGAAAAACCGGCTGGCAGGTCACATCCATCGGCCTAGGCACGTGGAATCTGGGCAACCAGTGGGGCGACATCGATGACGCCACATCCTGGGCCACCATCCGCGCCGCCTACGACGCAGGCGTCAACCTCTTCGACACCGCCGAGTCCTACGGCATCCCCAACGGCCTCTCGGAGGAACGGCTGGGCGTAGCCCTGGCAGGCATCCGCCAGAACGTCTATGTGGTCAGCAAGATCGGCAACTGGGGCAAGCGCACGGGCCAGGGCGTGCCTAAGACCACCGTCGACATGATCCGTCTCTGCGCCCACGCCCAGCTCCATCGCCTGCGCACCGATTGGCTGGATGTAGTCCTCTGCCACGAGGGCAACATCGAGGATCCGTCGGTCTATCTGGAAGGCTTCGAGGCATTGGTCGCCGAAGGACGCGTACGCGCCTACGGCATCTCGACCAACAGCCTGGATGTACTCAAGCGCTTCAATGTCAACGGCACATGCAGCGTGGTTCAGGTCGACTATTCGCTGCTCAACCGTGCGCCCGAAGCCGACTTCCTACCGTACTGTCAGGCCAACAACATCGGCGTCATGGTGCGCGGACCGCTGGCCATGGGTCTGCTCTCGGGCCGCTACTCGACCGACACCGTCTTCACCGACACAGTACGCGCCAACTGGCACGCGGACGAGGACAAGCAGGCAGCGCTGGCCGAGCGTCTGGCCAAGGTCGATCGGCTCAAAGAAGCCGTCATGCCGGGCGACGAGATGGTGACTGCGGCGCTGCGTTTTGTGTTCAGCCATCCGGCCGTGTCGCTGGCGATTCCAGGGGCCAAGTCGCCGGCACAGGCGATCATGAATGCGGCTGCGGGAGAGCGAGCGTTAACAGAGGATGAGTTGGCGGAGATGGTAGCGTTGACCGAGTAGTAACGAAGGGCAAATCGAAAATCGATGACGACGACCGCGTAGGGGCATGGGGTCGGACGGGAAACTGTTCCTCTTCCCTCAACCACATCCTTCCATCCGATCACATGCCCGTCATGGCACAGACATTGAATAGGCGGCAGGCACGAGATATGTCGGCGAAGATTCGGTAGATGCATCACATCATTGAGCGCGCCGCCAACCCTCATGCCCCTACAGATTGCATTGTCAACAACGATGCCCAAACGTTCGCGACCACACCGCGCACGTTGTAGAGGCATGAATGCGGGCGGGAAACCGCTCCTCACCGTGCGAACCGCACTCTTCCGTCCGCTTTCGTGCCCGTCATGGCATAGTGAATCCCGGCAGAAATCCTGATACAGTTCCTGCCAGAGGCAGGGCAGCCGAATTTCTGTCGTGGTATTCACGCCCAACTGTAATAGTCATTCGGTTGGCGCCAGGCACGAGACATGGCATCGTTACCAACGGTGCCCAAACGTTCGCGACCGCACCGTACGTTGTTGGGGCATGAATACGGGCGGGAAACCACTCCTTGCTATGCGAACCCCATCGTTCCCTCCGCATTCGTGCCCCTACCTTGATGAAGGCCGCGCTTGCGGGGCAGGCTGAGGCGTCACCGGTTCACCGGGCGGTACAATCTCGGATGCCTGCACCTCATCGACTCCATCCACCAGGGCTTGCACGACCTGCTTGATCTCCTGCCATACCCCCTCTTCCTGAACAGCCGGACCGAGCAACGCGGAACGCGCGACACCGGAAGCCGCCAAGAGCAGATCGCTTAGCCGCTGCCGGATCGCCGACTTGCGCCGCGGCCTGCTCAGCGTTGCGCGGCTCGCTCTCGGCCAGCGAATGTTCGATACGCGTCAGCGCTTCGAGAATTGCCGACTGCTCCGATTGATCGGCCTCTATCGCTGCCTGCAGCGCCGCCAGATCGGCCTCGATGCGCGCTCAGGCGTCGAGCCTCGGGTGCGTTGAGGATCGCTGTCCAGCGTTCACGCGCTGCCTGAAGCCGCGCCACCTTTTCTATGTTGTCTGGATTGAGGGCCTTGTCCAGCCAACCAATCTCATGGTCCACGACACGCTGTTGCTCCTCAGGCGGCAATGACTCCTGGTAGTCGACGGCCAGTTCATCCAGGAAGGTTTCCAGCGCGGTCAGACGCTCAGCATTGCCGCCCGAATCGTGGAGCCAATCTTGAAAACGCTGACGCATCTGACGGTTGATCCTGTCGGTCCATGATGATCGGGACATGTCGCTATCCAAACTCCTCCGTCACCTCTCTCGCCATGGCCGACCATTCCCACAGCCGCTGCGGTTCGTATCTCACCGTGCTGATATCCTTGGCGATGATCTCCACGACGCAGCCGTCGGCGCGGATCAGTTCGTCGCGCAGGATGCGGCGGGCTTCGGCCGGGTCCCAGACGTCCCAGGCGAAGATGGCGGGGTTGGGCTTGCGCGAGAAGACGTAGGCGTCGCCCATCTGTGCGGCCGCGCGATCGATGTCGACCCACGGGCTCATGGAGATCTTGCGCAGGCCGGGAATGCTGGCCAGAATGTCGAGCTTCTGATGAAGCGGTTCGCAACAGCCGTAGTAGTTGAGGCCGAAGCGCTGCAGCCAGCGCCGCTCGTATTGGAGGGCAAACTCCTCGTGCATGGCCGGCGAGACCGAGCCGAAGATCTGGGCGGTAGCGCAGCCCCAGAGATCGGCGGTGCGCGCGCCGGCCCGGTCATGGGCCGGATCGTGGCCGGCAGTGGGCAGTTCGTCGTTGAAGCCCAAACCGCCCGAGCCGACACGCACATTGTTGTTGTTGAGGGCCAGCAGGCCCTGTTCCTCGTACTGGTCCAGCCGGCAGAGATAGGCGTCGACCAGCCGATCCATAGCCGCGTGGACCAGTTCGGGTCGCATGACCAAGTCAAGCATGGCCTTCTGCACGTCCCACCAGCGGATCAGCTCATCCCACGGCGCGAACCAGAAACCACGCTGGCCGAGTTTCTGGATGGGCAGGATGTCGCCGAAGAGGTCTACCAGACAGTGGTAGTTGGACTCGGTGGCTTCGGCGTCGTATGTGACCACCGGCATGCGGATCTTCTCCACATCGTCCAGGCTGTCGATCTGGGCATGGAAGCCACGGGAGACAACGTCATTATCGTCGTCGGTGCGCACGATCTCCACGTCCTCGCCGATACCAAAGCCGGTATCGTGCACCACCAGCGGGCAGTAGAACACGGGATCGACGACCATGTCGCCGCGCATGTGTTCCCACTGGTAGAGGGTACGGCGCAGCGTCTGCTCCTGGATGCGAGAGAACTCGTGGGTGGTTTGAAGCGTCAGCTCGCCGTCCACGTCCATTTCGTGCCAGGGAATCTCGTTGATCCAGATCATGGGCTTGCCCCGGCCCAGGCTGTTGAGCCGCTTCCAGCCCGCGATGGTCTCCTGGTGGACAGACAGAGCCGCAATCTCCGCCTGTCGTTCCGCCAATTCTCGAAGGACTTCGCGATCCCTGGTTGAAATGTCCATCTGCCCCGCCACTTCTTTATGTCAATTGGAATTGCATTGCTGTGCGGTTGGTGAGGCCTAGCTCGGCCTCGCTGTTCAGTTGTTCACGCAGCATCGGCGTGAGTTCACCCGACGTCAGCCGCCGCTACCGATCCGCAAGTCGCGGCGGCAGCGGGTCCACGGTCCAGGCCATGCGCTGGCATAGCCTCATCAGCATCTGTGTCTTGACCGTCTGTTCAGCCGGATCAGCCCAGAGGTTGCGCCGTTCGGTCGGGTCGGCGACGAGATCGTACAATTCGCCCATGTTGTTGCCGTGATCGATGACCAGCTTGTGATCGTCTGTGCGCACCATGGTGGCCTGGGCTGTGGGGTCTCGGTGCCAGGGCATGGCGTTGTAGTATTCGCAGTAGACGTCGTCACGACGATGGTCCTGCGAGGCCTCCCCGGTCAACAGCGGCCAGAGTGACTGGCCTTGCATGCCTGGACAAGGCTCCAACTCTGCGGCATCCAGCAGCATGGGAGCGACGTCAACCAGCTCGACCAGCGCAGGGATCCGCTGAGGCGCTATCTGGCCGGGCCATGAGACAATGAGCGGCACGTGGGTCGCCTCATCATAGAAGTAGGGGCCTTTGAGATAGATGCCGTGATCGCCCAGCATCTCCCCATGATCGGACATGAAGATGACCAGCGTGTTCTCCCACTGACCGGTCTCCTTGAGCTTGGCCAGCAGGCGGCCAACCTGAACGTCAATGAGATCGCACATGGCCCAGTAGGCGGCACGCACCAGTCGGTGATCAAGGTCGCTCATCTTGTCGTACGGAAAACCGGTCGTGTGACCGTAGGCTCCGTCGTGGTCAAAGGCCTGGTAGGGTGAGCGGTCGGCCAGCTCGCCTTCCTCATAGTTGGGCAGCGGAATCTCGTCGAGTCGATGCATGTAGCGGTCGAGATAATTGGCCGGTGGGTTGAAGGCGTGGTGGGGGTCAAAGGTGTTGATGGAGAAGAGCCAGGGCTGACCATCGACGGAGCGTTCCTCGATGAAATCCATGGCGGTTTCGACACACCAGGTGGTCTGATGATGTTCTGCCGGCATCCCTAGAATCACATAGTCCGATTGTGGATGAGGAGAAACCTCAAAATCGACGCCCTGCTCAGCCAGCCAGGCCCAGTAGGCGTTGTTGGTTCCCCAGCCTGCCCGTTCATGGTGGGACCAGTGAAAGTCGTCGTCGTTGTAGCCGTCATCGATGCGACGCTCAGTCGTTTTGCAGTGGCTGGGGTTGCAGGGCGAGAGGTGCAGCTTCCCCGACAGGCCGCAGCGATAGCCGGCATCGGCAAAGAGCTTGGTGACGAGCACCTCATCCTCGGGGATGTCCTGACCATTTTGGCGGCAGCGCGTCGTTCTCGGGTAGCGCCCGGTCAGGAAGCTGGCCCGGCTGGGCGTGCAGACCGGGCTCTGGGAAAAGCAGCGTTCAAAGAGTGCGCCGCCCGCTGCCAGGGCGTCGACATTGGGTGTTTGCACGAACGAGTTCCCATAGCTACCCAGCGTGTCCCAGCGTTGCTGGTCAGTGCAGATCCAGACGATGTTCGGCTGTCTAGTTGGCATTGCGAGCTGTACCTTTCCGATAATCTATTGGTATTCTCAATGACCGTGCAGGGCATGTACTGTTGCGACCATACTCTGTCGCGGGCGGAGAAGTCAGGCTTCTCTATCTCCATGCCTACAGCGCACTTTCCCCATCAACCTCGGCGAGAAAGGCCAGCAGATCCCTTTCCACGGCCCCGCCGGCTTCGACAAGCAGACCATGAGCGCAGTCGGGGTATTCGATGATGCGTGCGTTGGGAATGTGCCGTGCCATGATGCGCGAATTCTCCGGTGGCACGAGAATATCCTCGGTTCCTGTAAGGACGAGCGTCGGACAATCAATCTCGGCCAGCCGATCATAGATATCATGGGTCTTTGTAAGCGCAACCATCTGACCTTGCCGGCTCGCTAACGGAGGTTCGGGATAGCGTAGCTTGGTTTCCAACATCGCCTCCAGTAGATCCTGCTCGCGCTCAATGAACGCTGGCATGTAGCCGATGGCCCAACCGTCGCGTACGTCTTGTGCGCGATTGCCGGAAGGGGGTCGGCCGAACTGAGCAAGGACGGCTGGAGCCGGTGAAACCAGATCGGGATTTTCGGGTCCGCCGGGGGCCGTCGACGCGAGCGTGAGGCTGCGCAAACGATGAGGATGATCCAAGGTAAGATGTTGACCGATCATGCCCCCCATCGAATGACCAAAGACGTGAACTTTCTCAATCCCCAGAGCATCTAGCAGATCGGCCACATCATTGGCTGCTTCGGCCATGGAGTAGTTGTCCATCGGGCCTACACTCTGGCCCATCCCACGATTGTCGAGGAGGATCAAGCGGTGCGCTCCCTCAAGTCCTGCCAGAAATGCCGGCGGCCAATCCACGATGGACGTGCCGAAACCGGAGAGCAGCAGCAGCGGCGCACCAGCTTGTCCACGCCATTCATAATTCAGCGCTAAATCCTCAGCAATATCAACAATCGGCATGGTATCTCCTCCCAAAGATTCGCCTTCAGCACATCAAACATCGCATCGTGACCGGGAGCCAGGTCCGGGACGCTGTCCGGAAAGTCGACCCAGTAGAGCTCGAAGAGTATCGGCTCGCCGCCGGTAGACGGGTCGTCCTCGAAATGTCGCCATCGTTGCGGCGGCTGCCCATCGCAGATCAGGTGGTAGAACCGGCGACGATGGATCAGATCGTGATCCGGAAACTGAATCTCGATCTGACCGAGGAAGGCGTTCAGGCGCAGGCCGGACAAGCCGGTCTCCTCGATTGCCTCGCGAAGCACAGCGGCAGACGAATCCTCGGAGACCTCGCGGGTACCGGCAGGAACCTGGGTACCGGCATCGGGAAAATCGACATGATCGAAGACGAGCAGCCGATCACCATGGGTGATGTAGGCGAGGACCTTATGCACGACGTCCACTAGCGTTGGCCCACTGCAATGATATGCGTGCCCATTCCGTTGCAGCCCTCGCCGACACAAGCCTCTAATTCCATGCGCAGCAGTTCCTGCCATTTCACGTCGTCGGCACGCACCGTTCCCAGCAATTCTTCCCACCGCAACGACAGGCAGTTTGATGCCGAAATATCGAGCAGCGTCACGTTGGCCGCTGTCAGCCAATCACTCAGTTCTTCTGCGCGGAACATATGACAGTAGTGACCTGTTTCATACGGTGCTCTGGGCAAAAGGTCACCAGTCTTGACTACCTGCTGGTTCGTCGCCAATGGCAGAGACAGCACGCCATCCAGATGAAGATGAGCCGTGCCCCAAATCGACATGACGCTCAACAGCATCTTGCCGCCCGGCCGAAGCACACGCATACACTCTTGAAGTGCGACATCACGCTGGTCAAGCACGTAGCTCAGCGGACCGCCATAGGCGACCACAGCATCGAACGATGCATCGGGAAAGATCGACATGTCACAGATATCGATCTGATGACGGGCCTCAACAGCTTCTTCGAAGCCATGCTGCCGCGCATGACGCTGATTCAATGCCAACTGAACCTCAGAGATATCACCGACAACGACGTGTGCGCCCAGTTCGGCCAGCACCTGCGTGAAACGCCCGGCGCCGGCGCCGATCTCCAGCACGCGTACGCCAGCGGCCACATGCTCATTCAGGTAATGGGTGTGGATGTAGAGGCTCACCTCATCGAGAGGTGTCGCAGTCAATCGCTCCCACTCCTCTACACCTGAAGCGTTGAAGTAATCGGCTGCCCACTTTGCCGGATTAGTTGGCATCTCGCTTCCTCCCAACTTGCCCTACAGTATTCCAATGATCCTTATTCATGTGGTAGCCGGGTTGGACGGCAGGGTAGAGCGCCCTTAGAGCATCAGCGTCGTCAGGGTGACACTTGAGGTTGACGGGTAGGAGATTCTCTTGCCACGGCGTTCCACCAAACATCTTGCCGGCGACCTTGAAGACGGCTGTTTCCGGGCCAAAGGGAAACTCTTTCACGGCTTCCGGCTTTGAGAGCAAAATCTCTTCCAGTGCGTCATAATGCATACTGCGATACTCCAAGTTACGCTACACAATTTGGATGGATTACACTGCTCGAAAGGGGCGCCGGGATCACCGTGCAGCCACTTGTCA
>CAWKCP010000045.1:0-48797 GCA_963848115.1 uncultured Chloroflexia bacterium
GCCTGACCATTTAGGCAGGGCAACCTGCTTCGACATAAATGTCGAGTTACAAGGTGCTGCGCACGAGCTTTGCCAACTGTCCCGGGCGCTCTCGCCAAACTACAGAAACTGTCCGAACTAGGATCAAGTACAGAATGCCCGACTATTCCAGACGTCTGCAAGCTGTGCAAGCATTGATGACGATGAGGAAGCCATTGATCTTCTCTTCTTGCCCATCTCCGCCGACCTGCGCTACTTGACCGGCATTGGTCGCGAAGAACCAAACTTCGGCAATACGATGTATCCAGGCGAATGGCTGACCGGCGCCTGGATCCCGCGATGGCGAGCCGATCCTGACGCTGCCGCGTATGATGGCCGAGTTCCACATGGGCGCGATCACCGGCTTCGACGTGCGCGTGCTGCCCGATGCCGGCGATCCGCTGGCCATGGCTGGCGATGTGCTCACCGCCCTCCGTTGTACCGCAGCAGGCCATCGCTGCTGGGGATCGCAGTTGGGCAGAATTGCTGTTGAATCTCCAAAAACTGCGACCGGAGGCCCGCTTCGGCCCGGCTTCCCCGCTGCTCATGCCGTTGCGACGCATCAAGGATGAGGACGAGATCGCCATCATGCGTCGCGCTGGCGAGATCACCGAAGCGGCCTATGCGGGTACGCTGGACCGTCTGCACCACGGCATGACCAACCTGGATCTGATCACCGAGGTCAACTACCAGCTCAAGAAAAAGGCGCTTTCACCAACTCATTTGTCACCTCCTTCTACAACATGGGCGTGAACTATCCCTTCGACTTCACCAATCGCGAGGAAGTGCTGCTCGTGCCGCTGGAGCCGCCGGTCTCGATCTCCTTCGACTTCGGCGCGGTCTATGAGGGCTACTGCTACGATTTCGGCCGTTCGGTCTTCTTCGGTGAGCCGGATGAGGAGTATCAGCGCTGCTACGAACTGGTGATAATTCCCAGGCAGCGGGCATCGCCGCGCTCAAGGCGGGCAACACCTGCGAACAGGCCGAGCAGCCGCCCGCGCCGTCATAGACGAGGGCGGCTACGGTGAGGCATTCCGCCACCGACTGGGCCATGGCATCGGCCTAGACGTCCACGAGCCGCCCTTCCTGACCGAAGGGGATACTACGGTACTGCAGCCGGGCATGTGTTCACGGCGAACCGAGCATCTTTATGCCGCGCCACCTGGGCGCACGTATCGAGGATGTCGTGGTCGTACGCGAGGACGGCGGCGAGGCGTTGACGGGACGGTATCAGCCATTGTTTGTAGTTGAGTAAGAATTCAGCGAGATGGATAAATAACCGATTGCAAGCGAGATCTTTGTCTGGAAGAGAATCTTGACGGCAATCCGTTGAATCCGGTAAAATACCACGGCGTAGCTAAGAAGATGAGGAACCAACCATGACAAAGCAAACATTCGATAGCGGTACCGTCTGGGAGGGCATGGCCGGCTACTCGCGAGCCGTGCGCATCGGCGACCGCATTCTCGTCTCGGGCACGACGGCGACCGGGCCGGACGGCCTTGTCGGCGGCGATGATCCGGGTGCGCAGACGGGCTTCATCATCGACAAGATCGCACATGCCATCGAGCAACTGGGCGGACGGCTGGAGGATGTCGTGCGCACACGTATCTTCATCAGCATGGCCGGGAATTGGGAACCGGTGGCACGCATGCATGGCGAACGCTTCGGCGACATCCGTCCGGCCAATACGCTGGTCGAAGCGCGCCTGATCGGCGACGAGTATCTGGTCGAGATGGAAGCGGAAGCCGTTGTTGGCGCAGGCGGCAGTAGCGAAGAGCGGATGGGTCATCACAGATGGACAAAGTTGCTCGCGATTGGTACGATAGTCGCCCAAGTTGCAATGAGCGAACGTCTGTCTGTTTAAGGAGATGGCACCCATGAGCTATGATCAAATTTTCGTTCGAGATCCGAAAATCTGCGGCGGAGAGACTGTCATTGCAGGCACACGTGTGACCGTGCGCACAATCCTTGCCAGCCTTGCTGAAGGAGTCACCGTGGACGAACTCCTCCTGGACTTTCCGTCCCTAACGGTGATGACATCCAAGCTGTGATCTCGTTTGCGGCAGCCTCGGCAATGGATGACATTCCACTTCCACCGATTCCCGATTACGCATGAGAATCAAACTGGACGAAAATCTGCCGACAAGCCTGGCTGCTGAGTTGGGTCGGCTCGGTCACGACGCGGATACAGCTTTCGATGAGAATCTGGCTGGCTCTTCTGATGATAGGCTCTGGGAGGCTGCGCAAAAGGAAGAGCGTTTTTTTGTCACTCAGGATCTCGACTTCTCTGACGTCCGGCGTTTTCAGCCAGGCAACCATCACGGTATCCTCTTGGTTCGTCTCCGCCAACCAGGGAAGCGAGCATTGATCAATCACGGTATGCGACTGTTCACTGGACAGGACACATCGGCTTGGGAAGGATGTTTCATCATTTTGACTGAGCGCAAAGTTCGAATCAGAAGACCAGGCCCTACTTGAAGGGAGCGAACCAATAATGCGATTCAGTCTGCGGCTCAACAACGACCTAGCACTCCCTGAATACGTCTTGATGGCGCAGACGGCGGAAGCCGCGGGCTTCGACCAATTCTGGGTCTCCAACGATCTCTTTCTGCGCAGCGCCCCTGTGATCCTCTCTGCCGTGGCCCAGGCAACGACGCGCATCCAGATCGGTACCGGCATTCTCAACCCCTACACCATCGATCCGGCTGAGATCGCCATGATGGCGGCTACCCTGGACGAGTTGAGCGGCAATCGCTTCAACCTGGGTATGGCAGCAGGTGCAGGTGATTTCCTCAACTGGATCGGGTTGGAGCAGTGTAGACCGTTGGCCGCCATCCGCGAGAGCATCATCGCTATCCGGGCGCTGTTATCTGGCGAGCGTGCTGAGATCGACGGGAAGGTGCTGCATTGGAATCGGGAGGCCTATCTCCGCTTCAATGCGCCGCGGGTGACGCCGATCTACGTAGGGGCCATGGGACCAAAGATGCTCAAACTGGCCGGTGAACTGGCCGACGGCGTCCTGCCTTTGCTCTTTCCGCCCGAGCACTACTTCGGCGTCCGGCCGTTGGTGGATGAAGGGTTGGCGCTGCGTGATGCGAGCCTGCCCGAGTTGGATTTCGCCGTCTGTATCTGGGTTTCGCTTTCAGATGATGTGGAGGCGGCCCGACGCGTGCTGGCCCAGAAGATCGCTTACTATGGCCACGCATTGAGTCCACTGATCCTGGATCGGCTGGGGCTGACACGCGAGGCGTTCAAGCCCATCGAACAGGCAATGATGGTCGAGCGCGATGAGGAGAAGGCCATCGGTCTGGTCGATGAGCAGATGTTGCGCATCGGCGTGGTTGGCCAGCCATCCGATGTCATCGAACGATTGGAGCCGCTGGTCTCAGCGGGCGCGACACATCTCAGCTTTGGTCCTCCATTGGGACCAAACCCCGAGGAAGCGGTGCAGATGTTGGGCGCGGTGATCGAGCACTTCAGCGGAAAATAACCAATTGACCATTGTCGACGGTCAACTGTGTTGAGTCTCATTAAGTCGTGCACATTAACAGTCTCATAAAGTCGTGCGCACTTTTCAGCTAGAATAACCTCCAGGATTTCCGATGGTGGAAATAGGAGGTAAAAATGGCCAGCACGACGTTGGAAGAACGGATCGAGATCCACGAGTCTGCAGAGAAAGGCGAAGCATCGTGGCGAACAGCCCGCCGTCTGCCATGGCGACAACGTACGATCCAGAAGTGGCGTCGACGGGGCCGTCTGTTCGGACGTGCTGGCCTCCATGCGCAGATGGGTCGCCCAGAAACGGGATCGTTAGGTAGCTTTCCTGCTGAAATGCGCGATACGCTTCGGCGTTGGCGGCAAGAGAATCCAGGCTGGGGTCCTCTCACCTTGCGGACCGAACTGGCTATGCATGATGCATTCGAAGGACAGAAACTGCCCAGCCGTGCAACTATCGCTCGTTTCTTGAAGGCCCAAGGGGTCATCGCTGATCGAGAACCGTCAGTGGACCTACCGGAAAGCCAGACTGGTGGAGTTGACCACGCCCATCAAGTATGGGAACTGGATGCTCGTGGATACGAGCAAATACCGGATGTGGGTATGGTCACCCTCATCGACCTCAATGATCGGTTCACCCATGCTCGCCTTCTCAGCTATCCGTGTTGGCTTGGACAGACAAGGGTTGAACGGCATGCCAATACGGAAGACTACCAGGCTTGCCTGCGCCTTGCTTTCATGGAGTGGGGAATCCCGGAAACCATCCAGTTCGACCACGAAAGCGTCTTTTATGACAACACCAGTCGTTCTCCTTTTCCAACTCGCTTACATCTGTGGCTCATCGCCTTGGGCATTTCTATGACCTTGATTCGTGTTCACCAACCCAGGGACCAAGGCATGACCGAACGGTCTCATCAACTTTGGTATCGACAGGTTGTCCAGGGCCATACCTTCACTGATTGGTCTGCGCTCTACTCGGCTCTCGAAAAGAGACGCACGGTTCTCAATCATAATCTACCTTGTCGTTCGCTCGATGACCGTCCGCCGTTGGTCGCGTATCCTGAAGCCACACACTCGGGAAACCCTTACCAGCTTGGCGCCGAATCAGAGATGCTTGATTTGGACAGAGTCTTCCGCTATCTCGATCAGGGTCGCTGGTTCCGTCGCATCAGTCAGGGCGGCACCCTCTCCCTTGGCCGTCAGATCTACTATCTCGGTGCCCAATGGAAACGGCAACAGACCGAAATCACGTTTGATGCTGACTCGCAGCAACTTCTGTTCACCGATGAGGCCGGCGACTTGATCTCATCGGCACCCATCAAGGGCATCACAAAAGAGCTGCTGATGGGTGATATCACCGACCTTTCTCTCTTGCCTGTCTTCCAGATGGCGCTTCCCTTTGTTTGGGAACAGCAACGAGGCGCACGACTTTATGAGACTGTTTCCTGACACGACTTTATGAGACTCAACAATTGTCAATGCTTGTGATCTTGTTGGTGTTTACAGCACAGTGACTGCCCCTGACTAACGTAGCGGTCTTGTTTGTAGTAGCCGCTTTAGCGGTCCGGACGGCTGAAGCCGTCACTACGAACTTCATTGGGGACAATCACTTAGTTGCCGCTCGTCGAGTACATCTCCGTCTGCGGGAAGAAATCGTGCCAGGCCTCGTCATACGCCGGCACATAGGGGATTGGACGCAGGGCCTGGCCTGCCAGCGGGCCTGACATGGCCAGGCCATTGACCGGGTTCCAGGTGCTGCCGGTTTCATTGTCGAGCAGCGCGTCGCCCTCTCGAAAGAAGGTCAATACCTGGTCGTCCACGTTGCGTGCATAGGCCGAGACAGCCCCGTTTTCGCCGTTGACAATCACGACCAGCGGGATGTCGCCCAGGATATCGTTGACCACACCCTTCTTGGCCACCAGGACGAATGGGTAGCCTTTGGCTGCGCCACCGACCTCGATGCCGATGATGTAGTCATCGAAGAAACGCTCCTTGTATAGGCGAAAGCGCTTCAGGCCACTGGTCATGAGTAGCGTGTTCGGATGCTGTTCCTGCCACGTGCTCCACGGCACGGTCTGGCTTGGGATCAGTTCCAGTTCGCTCCCCTTGAGCGGACCGTCAATGGCTCGTCCCCACACCTGTGACCAGACGCTGCCCGTCGTGTGGTCGTACCAGGTCATGGCATTCATGAACAGTGCGCCGTAGTTTCCAAAAACCTCTACTTTGCCATTCACCGTGCGGACATGAACCATGCCCGTGTAGCACAGCGGTCACCAAGTGGCCAAGATCGGAATGCCTGCCAGCTCATCATTGACCATCTCCCGGCCGTTGAGCACTGCGATAGGGTATGCCTTGGCTTGCTCGCCGATGGCGACGCCGAGAACGAGCTGATCATCGGCCAGGTCCGCCTCTTCTGCTGTGACGAAGACCGGGTCGTAGATGGGACGGATTGCGTCCAGATCGAGGATCTGGTTGAAGTGGTACTCTTTTTCGGCCGTTGGGGAAGGCGGCTTGGGCGATATGCTATCCACCGTCTCTGCACCCGTACAGGCTGCCAGCAGGAGTGTCAGAATCAAGGCTGGTACCACTATTGCGGCTGTTCGATGTCGCATTGCTCTCCTCACCGTCTGTCCATGGTCGGCTCTTTGAGATTTCAGGAAACCCGATGGATGAGTCAAGTCAGGGCCTCAGATGTATGCATACCGTTATACTCGCTCATGATCGGTCAATGCAGTGAGTGGACTTACATGAGCCGACGTACATTGCGCTTCGATCGAGGCCGCTCAGCGGGCCAAACTCGTCGGGTTCATCAAGAAACAGCGCCCCGAGGAATCGTCCTCGGGGCGCTGTTTCTTGATGCTCATAATCCGCGGAAATCCGTTTCAGCCGCGCAATCCGTGTCCTGTCCTACGCATAGACTTCAGCGGTCAAGGTCACCATGTCAGCATAGGAGTCGGCGTCCAGGGCTGCGCCGCCGATGAGCGCGCCGTCGATGTCGGCCATGCCCATGATTTCAGCGATGTTGCTGGGCTTGGTGCTACCGCCATAGAGGACACGGGTCTGCTCGGCAACAGATTCGCCGTAGAGATCCTTGACCGCGACGCGCACAACGCCGCCACAGATATCCTGGGCCTGCTGCGACGTGGCAGCCAGACCGGTGCCGATGGCCCAGATGGGCTCGTAGGCGATGATCAGACTCGCAACCTGATCGGCGCTGAGGTCGGCTAAGCCGGCGCGTACCTGCTCGCCGACGAAGGCGGCGGTCTCGCCGGCCTGGTTCTGCTCCAGGCTCTCACCCACACACATGATCGGCTTGAGGCCGGCAGCCAGGGCCGCTTTAACCTTCTTGTTGACGGTCTCATTGGTCTCGGCGAAGTATTCTCGGCGCTCGCTGTGGCCGATGATCACGTATTCGGCCATGCCTTCCAGCATATCGGCGCTGATCTCACCGGTGTAGGCGCCACTGGCTTCCCAGTGCATGTTCTGCGCGCCGACGCTGACCGATGAGTCGGCCAATGCTTCGGCTACGGCGGGCAAACAGACGAACGTGGGGGCGACGACACGATCAACGGCGTCAACAGAACCGACCTTGGCGTCGATGGCCCGTGCGAGTTCAACAGCTGCTTTGGGTGTCTTGTTCATCTTCCAATTGCCGGCCATCATTGGCTTACGCATGGTTTTTGCTCCTTAACAGGGTATGTACAAAGGTTTCTGGTCACGCTGCAGGCGTGACATTTTAAGATGCATGCTATTGTCAGACGCCGCAGTGTCGTAGGTCCGGCTACCAGCCGGACGACTCCGCTGATCTCTGGATCTGTCTGATCGGCGGGACTTTTCACGCTGATGGCGTGACTACATCATACATACATCATCATGAATTCTTGCCGTCATCGACCGACTCAGTCTCGTCTGCGACGATTTCTTCAGCATCTTCCTCAGACTCTTCGGCCATTTCATCCAGATCTTCTTCTTCAGGCGGTGCATTGAAGATGGCCAACTCTTCAGCATACTCCTCAGCCGTCAACCAGCGTCCGCCGGAGACTTCGTGGTCCGAGATCTGCTTCTTGCCGTCGAACCAGAGTTGGACCTCAACCTCGGCGAAGCAACGGTCACGGCCGGACGTGTGCAGTACCTTGCGCACATAGTAGCCCTTGCCGTCATCGTCCTTGCTCAGCTCGTTGAACAGGTCAACTTTGCCCTCGATGGGCTCCTTGCAGCGATAGCTCATCACATAGATCGATGTCATCCGATCATCGCTACGAGCAGATCCGCCAAAAAGTCTTTTGAGGAAGTTCATGATGGTACCTCGGTGGAAATGGGCTTGGGGGAATGGGGACTCGGGAATAGGGATTGGGGATCAGGAATGGGTGCAGATTCGCCTAATCCCCATTCCCCATTCCCCGATCACCAGTCACCAGTCACCAATCCCTACTCTACGTCATTTAACGCCGCCACGCCCGGTAGTTCCTTGCCTTCCAGGAACTCGAGGCTGGCACCGCCGCCGGTGCTGACATGGGAAATCTTTCCCTGCAGGCCCGCCTGGCGGACGGCCGCTGCGCTGTCGCCGCCGCCGATGATGGTGGTGGCGTCAGACAGGCCGGCCAAGATTTCGGCGATGGCCACAGTGCCCTGGGCAAAGACCGGGAACTCGAAGACGCCCATGGGGCCGTTCCAAACGACTGTCTTGGCGCCGGCGAGGCGGTTGCTGAAGTGGGCGATGGTGGCCGGGCCGATGTCCAGCGCCATCCAATCAGACGGCACCTCGTCGACGCTGACGACTCTGTTTTCAGCGTCGGCTGCAAACTCGGTGGCCACGCGCAGATCGACCGGAATCTGGATGACGTCACCGCCTTTGGCCATCATCTCTTTGGCCAACTCAAGCGACTCAGTCTCGACCAGACTCTTGCCCATGTCGTAGCCCTGGGCGGCCAGGAAGGTGTTGGCCATGCCGCCGCCTATGAGGATGGTGTCGACCTTGCTCAGCAACTGTTCGATGACGCCGATCTTGTCGCTGATCTTGGCCCCGCCCAGAATGGCGACGAATGGCCTGCGCGGGTCTTCCAGCGCTCCGCCCAGGTATTCCAGTTCCTTCTCCATGAGGAAACCGGCCACTGCCGGCAGGTAGGCGGCGATGCCGGTCGTGCTGGCGTGGGCGCGATGTGCGCTGCCGAAGGCATCGTTGACAAAGACGTCACCCATCGCGGAAAGGGCCTCGGCCATGCGCGGATCGTTCTTCTTCTCGCGTGGATCGAAACGAGTGTTTTCGAGCACCAGAATCTCGCCGACTTCCAACTCGTCGGCCATCTCCTCTGCTTCTTCGCCGATGGTCTCGGGGCAGAACTTGACCGGCCCATCGACCAACGTGGCCAGATGATCAGCGATAACTTCAAGGCTGAACTCAGGGTCTGGCTCACCCTTGGGCCGTCCCAAATGGCTCATGAGCACCACTGAGGCCCCATGATCCAGCAGATATTCGATCGTCGGCAATGCGGCGCGGATGCGTGCATCGTCGGTGATGACGCCATTCTTCAGCGGTACGTTGAAGTCGACGCGTACCAGCGCTTGCTCATCGTGCCAATTGATGTCTTTGATCGTTTTCTTATTCATGATTCCCATCTCATTCAAACAAAAAACGTGAAACGTGAATCGTGCAGCTACACACACGTTCTCACGTTTCACGTTTTCAAGTGCTGTACCTGGTTAGCCTAGAGCTGCATCAAGCGCTCGGCCAAGTCGGCGGTGCGGTTGGAGTAACCCCATTCGTTGTCGTACCACATGGTTACTTTGGCCATATTGCCGCCGATTACGATGGTGTTGCCGGAATCGAAGATCGAGCTGTGCGGGTTGTGCACAATGTCGCTGCTGACAATGGGGTCAGTGACATACTCGATGATGCCCTTGTAGGCGCCCTCGGCAGCTTCCTTGATCGTAGCGTTGATCTGCTCTGCGGTCACGTCCTGGGCGAACTCGACGGTCAGGTCGGTGATGGAACCGGTCGGGACCGGTACGCGCAGGGCGTAGCCATCCAGCTTGCCGTTCAATTCGGGCAGAACCTTGCCGACGGCAACGGCGGCGCCGGTGCTGGTCGGGATGATGTTGACGGCGGCGGCACGGGCGCGATGCAGGTCGCTACCAACCTGGTCCAATATTTTCTGGTCGTTGGTGTAACCGTGAACGGTGACCATCAGGCCCTTGACCACGCCAAACTTCTCATTGAGCACCTTGACCACGGGGGCCAAGCTGTTGGTGGTGCAGGAAGCGTTGGAGACACAATCGTCGCCGGAATCCAGCACGTGGTCGTTGACGCTCAGCACGACGGTCTCGGCCGTGCCCTTGGCAGGCGCAGAGATGATGACCTTCTTGGCGCCGGCAGCGATGTGGCTGTCGTAACCAGGCTTACCGTCCTTGGCGTTGTCGCGGAAGAAGCCGGTCGATTCGATAACGACGTCAGCGCCCAACTCGCCCCAGGGCAGGTCGGCAGGGTTGCGCTCGGCAAAGACCTTGATGGTCTCGCCGTTGACAATCAGGCTGCCTTCGCCGGCCTCGATGGTGCCGGGGAAGCGACCCTGTGTCGAATCGTACTTGGCCAGATAGGCCAGGGTTTTGGGGTCGGACAGGTCATTGATACCGACGATGTCGAAGCGTTCCGGCTGCTCGGCCATGACACGGAAAACGAGGCGGCCGATACGACCGAAACCATTAATTCCAACCTTTGTAGCCATTGAATTTCTCCTTTTATTTTGGCTTGTACCATTCATTATGAATACCAGCGTTTGGCAGATGATTTTGCCCAACACGCGACAGTATTTTCTAGTTTCAAAGCAGCAGAAGTGTTTCGTTCGCACACTAAATGTCATTCTAACACAACTGGATCTAAGTGTGTATTTTTGACACCCTGTAATTTTTGTGAAGTCTTCTCACTGTGCTCGGCATAGACATCCATCAGTCTGGCCGCCAACTTGTCTGCATCGTGACGCCAGGGACGTTGGCTATCGATCACATCGCCGGTGTAGAGCGTGTAGTCGAGCGTCCTGCCAGGCTCGGGTAAGGGAACCCAATGGCTCGACGATGAGAGTTGCTGATTCAAATCGTAGTTCTCGTTGGCCAGTACGGTCGTGAATGCATCACCGGCATGTAGTCGCAACTGGCGCATGTGGTCGGAGACGTCAAACCCGTCGGTCTCGCCCGGCTGGGTGGCGACGTTGCAGACGTAGATGCGCAGGGCCTGCGACGCACAGATGGCGTCACGTACGGACGGAACGAGCAGATTGGGCATGACACTGGTGAAGAAACTGCCCGGCGCAGCCACGATCAGATCGGCCTGGAGAATGGCGCGGGTGACGGTGGGATAGCCGTGAACGGTGTCAGGCTTGAGAAAGACGCGTTGGATGCGGCCGCCGGCTTCGGGAATGTTGCTCTCGCCTTCGACCACATGCCAGACTTCTTCCCCGGCCTCGTTAGTGAATGAGATTTCGGCGCAGAGCATGATATTCTCCAGCGTGCTGGGCAAGATCTGGCCGCGCACGTTGAGCACGCGACTGCTTTCGGCCAAGCCGCTGTCAAAGCTACCGGTGACGGCAGCCATGGTCGAGATGAAAAGGTTGCCGAAGCTGTGGCCGGCCAGTTCGCTGGAGACCGCATTTTCACCGTAGATTCCCTCTTGATCGGCGAACCGATACTGAAGCAGTCGCGTCATCAGGTCTTCGGACTGGCTGAGCGCTGCGATGTTGTTGCGGAAATCGCCGGGCGGCAGCATGCTCATCTGCCTGCGCAGGCGGCCGCTGCTGCCGCCGTCATCGGCCACGGTGACAATGGCTGTGATGTTGTGTGTGTAGCGTTGGAGACCACGCAGAAGCTGGGGCATGCCCGTACCGCCGCCGATGGCAACGATCTTGAGGCCGTTCGCTGGCTCTTCCAGAGCCGGCATCTCCTGACCGTCGGCAGGGTGGATGACCGGCGTCGCCGGCGCTAGGGCAGGTGAAGGAAGATCGTTGGCGGGCGACCTGCTTGCGCTAACGGGCGGCTCGACTCGGTTCTGAATCGGCGATCCCTGTCGGCCGATCCTGCGCAAAGCTGCGCCCATGGCGACAAGGCCCACGATCAGGAGAAGCGATAGACGCAACCAGCCGGGAAGAATGCCCGGCATCAGCCAGTCTAGCCAAGTACCTGGTCCGCCGGACGCCACACCGCCTTGCACCAGCAGGGCAATGGCAAAGCCGACCAACATCGAGCCGCCGACCAGCGCAGGAATGGCCCAGCGGGCAACTGTGGGTCGTCTTCGTCTGGAAGTGTTCTGTTCGTTTATTGAAGTTGAGGCTTTCAACAGGTACGCCAACCGTGTGAACGATCAAGGGATCCGACTTCACAGTATATATGCGGTAGGCTGTGCAGATCAATCTGGCCGGATTATTGTACATTCAGTAGTTCACGATTTGGCGAAAAGCGAGATTCTTCGCTGGTCCTTTGCCAGAGTGGCGTGTTCGAAAGTTCCCGCTCAGAATGACAATTCGTGAACTACTGACATTGGTTCCACGTCAAGACTCCGTAGGGACAAGGCATTCCTTGACTCTGTAAGGGTATCGAGCGGATCTCCAGATAAGGATCCGGTGCAGGCATGGACAGATCGTCGTGGAATGCCTTGTCCCTACGCTCAATACGTTCAGACATCACGGTGCATCAGACCAAAACCTTTACGCCGAATCCCGTCATCTCTACAATCCCGCTCACTGTCTTGCCCGTAAGCAGATCGGTCATCTCACGCGTGCCGAGATCGATCTGACGAGCGTCCGACGCGAAGTTCATCAGGAAGACGAAACGTTGCTCACCATCGCTACGTACCTGCGCGGTGACACCCTCGGGCAGGTCAGTGTCCAGGGCGCGCTGGAGATTGAGCCCATCGGCCAGCCCGCCGTAGAGATCACTGAGGAAGCGGTCATCATTGCGAGACGCGATGTAATAGGCCTGGCCGTCGCCAAATGAATTGACTGTCAGCGCTGGACGTCCGGCGTAGAAGTCATCACCGTAGGTGGCCAGCACTTCGGCGTTTTCGGCGTGGATCAGCGCACAGAGTTGCTTGGCTTCATAGCTTCCAGTCAACCCCAACCTGTTGTCGTCGTTGGCCACGACGGAGTTAACTTGCCCATCGTAGAGTGAATCGATCTCCTCATCCCAGATGCCCAGAACATCGCGCAGCGGACCGGGGAAACCACCCAGGAAGCAGAGGTCGGTCTCGTCGGCGATGCCGCTCCAGTAGGTGGCCACAAAGGCGCCGCCTGCCTTCACGAATGCCTCGATGCGCTCGGACACGCCTGGCCGGACCATATAGAGCATGGGCGCGATGACTAGTTTGTAGGAGGACAGATCTTGCTCCATATCGATGATGTCGACGGGGATGCCCTGCTGCCAGAAGGGGCGGTAGTGGCGCAGAACCGTGGGCAGATAGTCCTTGCCTACCTGTCGCGGGCCCTGGGCATCGTTGATGGCCCAGTTGTTCTCCCAGTCATAGATCAGGGCCACATCCGGGCGAGTGGTCGTGCCCACCACCGGATCGAGCTTCTCCAGCGCCAGTCCGACATCCGTCACGTCGCGGAAGACACGGGTGTTTTCATGGCCGGCGTGGTCGACGACGGCGCCGTGGAGCTTCTCTGAAGCACCGCGACTTTTGCGCCATTGGAAATATTGGACCGTGTCTGATCCGTGGGCGACGGCCTGCAAAGAAGATAGCAAGTGCATGCCCGGTCGCTTGAGCTTGGCCACCGGCTGCCAATTGGTCATGCTCGGGGTCGATTCCATGAGCATGAAGGGCTTGCCGCCCTTGAGGCAGCGGTTGATGTCGTGGAGGAAACTGATGTGGGCAGCCAGATCCCAGTCGTGCTGCTCTCGATGCCACAGTGGATAGGAGTCCCACGAGATGACGTCGAGATGGGGCGCCATGCGCCAGTAGTTGAGACCGGGGTACGTGCCCATGAAGTTGGTGGTGATGGGCACATCCGGCGTGATGTCGCGCAATGGGACCATCTCGTTGAGCATGAAGTCAGTGGTCTGGTCGGTGATGAAGCGTTTCCAGTCCAGATTTTGGCCGTGGACGCCGGTCTCGCCGATCTCGCTGGGCGGTTCGATCTGGTTCCAATCGGTATAGGTGTGGCTCCAGAACGCAGTCCACCAGGCCTGATTGAGGGTATCCAGTGAGGCGTAGCGGTCACGCAGCCACTCGATGAATGCGGCGCGGCAATGATCGCAGTGACACTCGCCGCCGTATTCGTTGGAGAGATGCCAGAGCAGCAGCGCCGGATGATCCTTGTATCGATCGGCCAGCAGGGTGTTGATGATGCGCGTCTTCTGGCGATAGATCGGCGAGCTGAAGCAGTGGTTATGGCGGCGGCCGTGCAGATTGCGTTGGCCGTCCGGTCGCACGCGCAACACTTCCGGATATTTGGCTGACATCCAGGCCGGGCGCGCGCCGGTTGGCGTGGCCAGCACAGCGTAGGCTCCGTTCTCGGCCAGCATATCCATGACCTTGTCCAGCCAACCAAACTCGAAGCGGCCCTCCTCAGGCTCAAGCTTGGTCCATGAAAAGATACTGACCGTCATCGTGTTGCAATGGGCCAGTTCCAGGAGACGCATGTCCTCGTCCCAGATATCCTGAGGCCATTGGTCCGGGTTGTAGTCACCGCCATGCAGCATGTGGGGGAATTTCGGATTGATTGGATCGTACTTTTCGATCATAGATTGGCTCCTGCGAGAATTGGAATACTTGTGGGGTTGGTGGCTATTTTTGCCACAGATGGACACAGATAGAAAACGGATAGGACACGGATGAAAAGATGGATGGCTGGGATAGCAAGATGCTGCCCTGTCACCCGGTCGCCCTGTCATCTTTGCTCCGGCACGATCACAAACTTGCCTGCCGCGCCGGCGTCGAATTGGGCAAAGGCTTGCGGACTCTGGTCCAGCGGCACGCGATGTGTGACGATGGGATCGAAACGCACGTTGCGCTCGATCATGAAGCGCGTCATCTCCCAGATGAGCGGACTGGACAGAACCTTGGAGCCGAGAAGTGTGGCCTCTTTGTGAATAAACTGATCGGGGCTGATGCTCTTGGCGCCCTTGCCCAGGCCGACGAAGGAGACCTTGCCGTGGGGCCGCAGTGCGTCGACGGCGTCGCTCTGGCCTGCAGGCGATCCGCTTGTCTCAAGTGCGAGTTCTAGGCCCCGGCCATCGCTGCTCAGCGAATGCAACGCATCAACCGCATTCTCTGATGATGCATCGATGATTTCGTCTGCGCCCAGATCGGCTGCCATGGAGAGCCGATTTGGCAGTACATCAACCGCGAAGACGCAGGCTCCGAGTGCCTTGGCCAGAATCAACGCCGATAGCCCGACTGGCCCCATGCCGAAAATGGCCATCGTCGTGCGTCCAGACGGATCGAGCTTGCGCAGTGCGCCATAGGCCGTGGCTCCGGTGCAGGCGATGAAGGCGCCCTCAATGAAGCTCAACTCTGACGGCAGGTGAAAACAGGCACTGGTGGGCAGGATGATATAGTCGGCGTCGCCTCCGTAACCGGATGCGGCAATGCCCAGATCGTCTTTGCAAAGAACGGTCTCGCCAGCAGCACAGTATTCGCAGTGACCGCAGCCCAACGTATGGTTGACGGTGATTCGGTCGCCCGGCGCAAAGCCGGAGACGCCCGGGCCGAGCGACTCTACGATGCCTGACGGCTCGTGGCCGATGACGACGCCTCTGCGGATGTCAAGCTGTGCGGGCGTACTGCGATAGAAGTGAAGATCGCTGCCGCAAATGCCCGCGGCCTGGATGCGCACCAGAATCTCACCCGGCCCCGGCGTGGCGAGCGGTAGCGTGCGTACCTCAGCCTTTCGTTCGCCCAGCAGAACCAGGCCCTGCCGTCGATTGGGTCTCATAATGGTAAGCCTCCGTGATGGGGATTCAGCGCCATCGTATCGCTACTCTCTGCCTGCACGTCTGCTTGGTTTCATCTTTGAGAATCACAGTGCCGGCTGGATGCTGCCACCTTTGTGAATGATGCCACAATAACCTGGAGCCGTCGAGAGAAGTGAACACTCTCGAGAAGATCGATCGGGGTCAGGAGTCGTTTCGTTTGGGAACGTTCGACGGGCAAAAATCACGCTTGACATCGATTCAGTGGTTGCGTAGGATGGTATCTATCCCCTTTCAGGAGGCCCAAAATGTATTCGCTTGATGCCATTTCTGAACGCGACATTCTATCGGCCCATCAGAACATAGCGAATGTCGCCATCCGGACGCCGCTGATCGCACTGAACCTGGACGATACGCGTGCCAAGATCTACCTCAAGCTGGAGAATCTACAGCCCATCGGCTCTTTCAAGATTCGGGGTGCGGCCAACGCCATTCGCATTGCTGACCGCAATGACTTGGCCAAGGGCGTCTGGACAGCGAGTGCCGGCAACATGGCCCAAGGCGTGGCCTGGTGTGCCCGACAACTGAACTTAAGCTGTACCGTCGTCGCACCGGACAGCGCGCCCGAAACGAAACTCGCCGCCATCGAACGCCTCGGTGCCACGACCATCACTGTTCCCTTTGCTGAGTGGCTTCATATCTTCCGCAGGCGGCACTACGACGGCATGACCGGCCTCTTCATACACGCCTTTAGCGATCCTGCCGTGATGGCCGGCAACGGCACCATCGCGCTCGAGATCTTGGACGAGCTGCCCGACGTTGACACCGTCATAACACCCTATGGCGGAGGCGGGCTGAGCTGCGGTGTCGCGGCAGCCTTTCGCCACTTCAAGTCGGACACAAGATGCATTGCTTCCGAGGTCGAAACCGCAGCGCCGCTCTCCGCCTCGTTCGCTGCCGGCGCCAGAGTTGATGTCGACTACAGCCCCAGTTTTGTCGATGGCATTGGCGCGCCCATGCTCTTTGCAGAGATGTGGGATCTTGCCCAACAGCTCATAGATGATGCAGCCGTCTCTACACTGGATGAGATCGCCGAGGCTGTGCGCGTTCTCGCTGAGCGGAATCATGTCATCGCGGAAGGGGCGGGTGCAGCGCCGGTTGCCGCTGCGCTGTCTGGCAGGGCCGGCCGCGGCAAAATAGTCTGCGTGGTCTCAGGCGGCAACATTGACGCCGACAAATTGGCGAACATACTCAGGGGCGAAAGGCCGTAATCAGTAGATTTCCAGTCGATTGCTTTGCAGAATGATCACTCTGCAGGAAGTCTGTCATGACCCTCAAAATAGTAGACCTGACTCAAGTCGACGCGGGTCTCGTCGCGCAGATCGCTCGCTTTCTGCCGGTCTGCTTTCATGAGTTCTCACCTGATTGGCTTCCAGACATCGAGGCGAGCCGGTCGAAGGTGATTGAGTCGCTTTCTGACGGCAGACGGAGCAGGATTCTGATCGACGACTTTCGATCTCTACCAGGACGAGGCCGAAGCCATAGCAAACGTCAGGGCCATGCCGGGGCATCCTGTGAACTTCTGGCTGAAGATGGGTTTCTCGTTGGTAGGGGTAATGCCGGATGTGGAAGGGTTGGGCAAGCCCGGCATTCTGTTTGCCAAACGAGTATTATCGAGTGAGTGATGTGGAGTGACTGATGCCAAGTGACTGATCTGAGGAGAATTACAGGATATCATGGAAAGCTGTATTTTCTGCGAGATGATCGATGGTCAGGGGGAGATTACGTTTGTCTACCAGGACGAGTTGGTCTCTGCGTTTATGGACATCCAGCCGGTGAACGCCGGCCACATCCTTGTTGTCCCCAATGAACACGCGACCAACTTGGCTGACTTGCCCGGGGAGACCGGCGCACATCTCTTTCAAGTCGCCCAGCGGCTGGCGGCCGCGTTGCGTTCGGCCGGCCTGCGTTGTGAAGGGGTCAACTTCTTCCTTGCGGATGGAGAAGCCGCCGGGCAGGAGGTATTCCACGTTCATCTACACGTCTTCCCTCGCTACAAAGACGATGGCTTTGGACTCACGTTTTCTGAGCGCTATTTCACGATGCCGCCCCGTTCTGCGCTGGAAGAGGCGGCACTGGCGATACGGCAACAATTGGGGTGAAAACAGATCAGCCAAGTCTTGCTTCACATCATCTGCGGCCATCAGGTCCGGCGAACCTGTTCGTCGGTGACGCGTTCATCGTTCGTTTCATCATCTGCAGCCATTCTATAGGAGCCACTCCATGCAGCAGTCCAGATCAATATGCCGGCCGCGTCGCAGTCGTGTCCGGGGCCGGCAGCGGCGTCGGCGAGGCAGTGGCACGGACACTGGCACAACAGGGCGTCAAAGTAGTGCTAATCGGTCGAACTGGGGCCAAACTTGAGAAGGTTCGAGCGCAGATCCTTGCTGCCGACGGGGAGGCCGAGTGCTTTCCTTGCGATGTATCCGACGTCGACCAGGTTGAGTCGGTGCGGGTCGCCGTCTTCAACAGATTCGGGTCGCCTCAGATATTGGTCAACAATGCCGGTCTGCATTGCGAATTGCTGCCAATCGCCGAGACTACGCCTGCCAGTTGGCTCCAGACGTTGGGTGTCAACGTGGCCGGGCCCTATCTGATGAGCCGTGCCTTTATCGCGGGCATGGTCGACCAGGGCTGGGGACGCATCATCAATGTTTCGTCTGCCGCCTCATTAGGCGAACCGACCAACATCGGGTCGATCTACCAACTGAGCAAAGTCACGCTCAACCATTTCACACGCCAGCTGGCCGTCGAGGTGGCCGGCACTGGCGTGACCGCCAACGCCATCCACCCAGGCGAGGTCAAGACTGAAATGTGGGCCGCCATCAAAGCGGATGCTGAGAGTCGGGCCGGCGAGGGGCGCAATGCCTTGAGCTGGGCAGGAATGGTCGAGGAGAGCGGCGGTGATCCGCCCCAGAAGGCCGCCGATCTGGTGCTCCGGATGCTCGAACCGGCCTTTGACGACATCAACGGTCAATTTCTTTGGATCGAAGACGGGATCAAGAAACCCATGCCCTCATGGTGAGGTCTCCCATTTACAGATCTACCGTCTAAAGCCAATCACCCAGTTCGTGTTAATTCGTGAAAATTCGTGTCAAAACGGGCTTCTTGCAGCGGACTCAAATGTAACCCCAGAAAATCCGCAATCATCACAACGGAGTGAACAACGATGAACAATCAGATCGAAGAACTGCTTGCCCAGATGACGCTCGAGGAGAAGGTGGCCATGGCGGCCGGCTCGGACATGTGGCACAGCACTGGCGTAGAGCGACTGGGCATTCCACCGTTTAAGGTGTCGGACGGGCCCAATGGCGCACGTGGCGGCGGGTTGCCCGGCGTGGGCGTAGGGCTGACGTCGGCCTGCTTTCCGGTCGGTATTTCGCTGGCATCGACGTGGAATGTTGAGTTGGTGAAGCGAGTGGGCGCGGCATTGGGCCAGGAGACCCAATCCAAGTCAGCTCAGGTGCTGCTGGGGCCGACGGTCAACATCCACCGCTCGCCGCTCAACGGGCGCAACTTCGAGTGCTACTCGGAGGACCCCTATCTGACGGCTCAATTGGGCGTAGCCTATATCCAGGGCGTGCAGAGCGAGGGTGTGGGCGCGTGCGTCAAGCATTTCGTCTGCAATGATTCGGAGTTCCAGCGCATGTCCATCAGCTCAGAAGTGGGCGAACGAGCGTTGCGCGAGATTTACCTCCCGCCTTTCAAGGCCGCCGTCCAGGAGGGCGAAGTTTGGTCGGTGATGTCGGCCTACAACAAGCTCAACGGCGACTATTGCAGCGCCAATCCCTACACATTGACTGAGATCCTGCGAGATGAATGGGGCTTTGAGGGCTTCGTGGTCTCGGATTGGTTTGGCACCAACAGCACCGTCGAGGTTGCCAACGCCGGTCTTGATCTGGAGATGCCGGGTCCGGCGCGCTTCTTGGGTGATAGACTGTTGGCCGCTGTCAAAGCCGGTGATGTCGCTGAGTCAGTCATCGACGACAAGGTGCGGCATCTGCTCGACGTGGTCTTAAAGTCCGGATTGATGGAGAATCCGGAAACGCCGGAACAGGCCATCGATCTCCCCGAGCACCGCGCCGTGATCCGAGAGGCTGCGGCCGAGGGCATTGTGCTGCTAAAGAACGAGGGCGGGTTGTTGCCGTTGGACGCGGGCAAACTCAATTCCATTGCCGTCATCGGACCCAACGCGCCGGTGGCCCGGGCCATGGGCGGCGGCAGCGCTCAGGTCAATGCTCACTACTTCGTCTCTCCACTGGAGGGTATCGACACACGGTGCGGCGACAATGTCGAGATCAACTTCGCCCGCGGGTGCAGTAACAACAAGTCGGTGCCGGTCATCGACTCGGGCTGGCTGGCGACGGCGGACGGTGAGCCGGGTGCGTTGACCGTTGAGTTCTACGATAGCCTGGACCTCTCCGGCGCGGTGGTGCGCACAGAGCGTATGGAGCGGTTGCAGGCACTCTGGTTTGGCGAGGTCGGCCCCGGCGTCAATCCCGGGGCGTTCTCGGCACGGTTGAGTGGAACCATCACGCCGCCCGCGTCGGGCGACTACACCTTTGCCCTGACCAGCGCCGGTGTAAGTCGTCTCTTTGTCGACGGTGAGTTGGTGCTTGACAACTGGGAGAACATGCGGCCCGGCGGTTCCTTCTTCGGTATGGGCAGCTACGAAGTCACGACCGACCTAACGCTAACAGGTGGTGTTAGCCATGAGATTGTGGTCGAATATAGTCGAGAGCGGGCTACGGCACTGGCGGCGTTGGTCGTCGGCGCACTGGAGAAGGAGGTCGGCGATCCCATCGTCGAGGCTGAGCAACTGGCAGCGACGGCCGACGTGGCCCTGGTCTTTGTAGGAACCAGCGAAGAGTGGGAGAGCGAGGGCTTCGACCGCCCGGACATGGACCTGCCCGGCCGGCAGGCCGAGCTGATTGAACGAGTGGCCGCGGCCAACCCCAACACGGTGGTCGTGCTCAACAACGGTTCGCCGTTGACCATGGACTGGATCGATCAGGTTCCCGCGTTGTTGGAAGCCTGGTTCCCTGGCCAGGAGTGTGGCAACGCCATCGCCGACGTGCTCTTCGGCGACGTTTGCCCCTCCGGCAAGCTGCCCCAGACCTTCCCCAAACGACTGGAGGACAATCCCGCCTACATCAACTATCCGGGCGACAACGGCAAGGTGGTCTACGGCGAGGGCATTTTCGTGGGCTATCGCTACTACGACAAGAAGGCCATCGAACCGCGTTTCCCCTTTGGCTACGGCCTCTCCTACACGACCTTCGCCTACGACAATCTGCGTCTGGAGAAGGATGTTTACGAGCTGGGCGAGCCCATCACCGCCTGCATCGACATCACCAACAGTCGGCGAAGTGGCCGGCAAGGAGATCGTCCAGCTCTATGTGTCCGACATTGAGTCAGCCTGATGCGCCCGCCCAAGGAGTTGAAGGCCTTTGTCAAGGTGTCGCTGGCCCCTGGAGAGACCAAGACGGTGACGCTGACGCTGGGACCCGACGATCTCAAGTTCTACGACGACGCTCGACATGCCTGGATCGCCGAGGATGGTGAGTTTGAAGTGCTGGTCGGCAGCTCGGCCAGGGTTATCCACGCGGTTGCGCCCTTCACATTGAGCGTACCCGAGGCGCTCGCCGGCGAAGCCTCAGTCCCTGCACTCCCGTTGAGCCGGCAGAGCACGCTGCGCCAGATTCTAGCTAACCCCGCGGGCAAAGCCATCCTGGCTGCGCATCTGCCCGAGATGGTCGACTCGTCCCAGGTGGGCATGGCCATGGACATGACGCTGGAGGCCATCGCCGGCTTCGTGCCTCATATGTTGTCATCAGAGAGGTTGGATGCGATTGATGAGGAATTGCGGGGGCTGGCAGAGGGGTAGGGATTTGCCACCGATGGACGCGGATAAATAACTGATTTGCACAGCTGGGTTTTGGGATGGGCCCGCGTTAAGAGGGGGTAATCTCTGTGTATCTGATCAGCTAAAGCCTATCCGTGACCCATCTGGGTCCATCAGTGTTCATCTGTGGCTAAATGATCATGAAAGGACCGCCATGAATCCGAAACCGCATTCGCCGGCCTGGTACGATGAACTGGCTGAGGAACAAGAGGGGTATTACTACCCATGGCAATCGCACCTGCCGCCTTGGCATGGCGAAGATATGTTTCGACAGATGGTTAAAGAGCACGTCTCGCCGACGTCCGATCTGCTTGAGGTGGCCTGTGCCCATGGCGAGCTGACGCTCGAACTGGCTCCATTGTGCCGGTCTATTGTCGGCTATGATCGGATACCGTCCTGGATTGATCGAGCGCAGGGTGCGGCGAAACAGCAAGGCGTTGAAAACGTTACTTTTCTCTGTCACGACTCTTCATTGGAAGCCAACAACGGACGGGCTCGTCTGCCTGGACAGGACGACTCGTACGATCTGCTGATCTGCAGCAAGGGACCGTTCCACTGGATGGAAGATGCCCGGCGCGTTGCGCGGCCGGGCGCTGTCCTGCTGATGCTGGTGCCGGATGCTGAAATTGCGTGCGGGTGGAATTCGCTATTGCCGGAATCACTGCGTCGGCAAGAACACGGAAACCCGGACTGGGCAAGACCAACCATCGAACAGCGGCTGGCGCTAGGCGGTTTGGCGTTGGATAGCTGGTGGAGTTTTGATGTGCCCCAGTACTTCCCTGATCCGGAACAGCTCTACGTCTGGTTGAGTTGGGGGAAACCGGTCGATGAGATCCCGACTCTCTCTGAGATTCGCTCCACTGTAGAGGAAATCTTTGAGAGCTACGGCAATCAGACGGGCGTTCGTACCCGTTATCGCCGATACATTTGGAAAGCTATCGTTTCGTAAGCCCAATGCAAGCAGCATTTTTCGCCACAGATTCACACTGATAAAAAAAGATGAGACGCAGATGGTTGGGGATTTTCTGAACACAAAAAATCTGTGAAAATCGGTTTTTCATCTGTGTGAATCTGTGGCTAATTCTTGCTAACTCAGCGAAACATCAGTACCGGAATCGGGCACGAGCGCAACATGCTGCTTGTCGTGCTGCCGATGATCATCGTGCGAATGTGGGAATGGCCGTAGGCACCCATGATCAACATGTTCATCTCATTGGCCTTCACATAGTCGGCCAAGACGTCGTCAGGGTGGCCCTTGGTCAGCAGCGTCTGCACGCTGAAGCCGGTCGCCTCCAATTGCCCTGCAGCCGACGCCAAACTGTGCCGGTTCCCCTCATTGTCCGACCCAATTTTGAGCAGATGACATTCCAGCCCTTCGAACAAGGGGCTGGAAGCCACGTAGTCCACGGCTTTGCGCGTGCTGCGCCCGCCGTCGTAGGCGATGACGAAGCGTTCGATGGGGCTGAATGCCCGTGCAGCGACCAGGACCGGCTTGTGGGCAGCACGCACGACTCGTTCCAGATTGGAGCCGAGATGGCCGCTGGAAAAGTCGGCATGTTCGCCACGTTTGCCCAGCACATTCATCAGGGTCGCGGACTCCAGCTCGGTGATCGAATCGACCAGGGAACCTCGCCGGTGCATGGGCACGACCGTCTTGACGCCCAACGCCTTGAGTTCCTGCGTGGCGTGATCCAGGATCAATTTACCACGCTGTTGGTCTAGCTTGCCACGCTCTGCGTCGACCCGGCTCAAATTGTCGAGCAAGGAACTCTTGGCGCCCAGCCCGATAGCGCCGCTCAGGTCGCTGGGCGCAGCATAGTCGGAGCTTGGCGCCTGCACATGCAGCGCACGAACGGGTGCATCAAGCCGTCTGCCGGCCCAGGCCGCATGGGCAAAGACGCTGTCCGTGTAAAAAGAGCCATCGACACAGGCCAGGATTGATTCGGTTGAATTCGTCATTTTCTTCCCCAGGTTATTCTTTCTCAGTGGGTCGTCAAAAGATCAAGAGCATCGGGCTTGTCATGGATGGCGAGCCGTTCCACAATGGTGGCGCTTGCCTCGTTCATGCCCACCAACTCGACCTCTGTGCCTTCACGGCGGAACTTGAGCACCACTTTGTCCAGCGAACCGACGGCGGTCAGATCCCAAAAATGTGCTCGACTCACGTCAATGACCACCCGTTCGATCACCTCCTTGAAGTCGAACCCGGCGGCAAACTTGTCAGCCGAGGCAAAGAAGACCTGGCCCTGGACCGTGTAGACCCGGTGGTTGCCGTCGTCGGAAAGCGCAGACTCCACCGGCATGACGCGCGAGACCTCGTTGGCAAAGAAGAGGGCGCTCATCAGTACGCCCACGGCCACACCCTGTGCCAGGTTGTGGGTCAGCACCACCACCGCCACCGTCGCCAGCATGATCAGGCTGGAGCTTTTGGGATAGACGGCCAGGTTCTTAATGGATGACCAGCTAAAGGTACCGATGGAGACCATGAACATGACGGCAACCAACGCCGCCATGGGGATCTGTCGCACAAAATCTCCCAACACCAGGATCAGGAAGAGCAGGAAGACGCCCGCAAAGAGGCTGGATAGCCGCCCGCGTCCGCCTGACTTGACGTTGATGACCGACTGCCCAATCATGGCACAGCCTGCCATGCCGCCAAAAAAACCGGCGACGATGTTGGCGGTTCCCTGGCCCACGCACTCGCGATTCTTGGCGCTGGGCGTGTCGGTCAGATCGTCGACGATGACGGCCGTCATCAGTGACTCCAGCAGGCCAACCACGGCCAGCGTGACCGAGTAGGGCAAGATGATGCGCAGCGTATCAAAGTTCAGCGGGATGTCGGGCAGCATGAAGATGGGCAGGGTGCTGGGCAGTTCACCCATGTCGCCCACGGTCCGAATGTCGAGCTTCACAAACATGCTGAACCCGGTCAGGACGACGATGCAGACCAGCGGCGACGGGATGGCCTTGGTCACGTAAGGAAAGAGGTAGATGATGGCCAATCCCACGGCAACCATGGCGTAGACCATCCAACTGGCGCCATAGAACTCGGGCAATTGGGCCATGAAGATCAGAATGGCCAGAGCGTTGACGAAGCCGGTCATCACTGAGCGGGAGACAAAGCGTAGCAGAACGCCCAGTTTGAAGGCACCGGCCAGAATCTGTAGCACACCGGTGAGGATGGTTGCCGCCAGCAGATATTCCAGGCCGTGATTCTTCACCAGCGAGACCATGACCAGCGCCATGGCGCCGGTGGCCGCGGAGATCATGCCCGGTCGGCCGCCCATAAAGGCGATGACGACGGCAATACAGAAGGAAGCGTAGAGACCCACTTTGGGGTCAACCCCGGCAATGATCGAAAAGCCGATGGCTTCCGGGATCAGGGCCAGCGCTACCACCATGCCCGCCAGCAGATCGCCACGGATGTTGCCGAACCACTCGGTTCGAAGGTTATCAGTGTAAGACATTCATTTTCCTATCCTTTTTGTTCGCTTCGACTTTCTGCAAAAAAAAAGCCGCTCCCTTGAGCTTGCCTAAGGGACGGCTGATTTGGTACGGTCAATTGACCGGAATCAGTGCGGGTATCCACTTGATGGGCGACGCCAATAACCGAAGGACTCTATCACAGGTTGGGCTGACTGACTGCTTTTGGGGGTGGATGATTTACCGAAACAGACCGAGAATTGTTGACAGCGACCGATTTACTGAGACAGCATCCTGATGTCGGTGACAGGGTTGAACCCTGGTTTCGGCTGTTGTACAATCGATGTGTGGTGCCTGGAAAGTGCGATTCGTTGTTAGCCTCTTTTTCAGAAGTCTTGGCGTTACTGAGGCTCTGGTACTGAACTGAAAAACCTGGAGACACACATGAACGGACCCTTCACCGAAGCCGACTGGAAACTCTTTCGCCACTACGAGAAATCCATGCTCGAACAGCTCACGGGTCGCATCAACAGCGAGTCAATGGCGATTCTCGAGGAAACCGGCCAAACGGAGCACGAGAGATTCCTCAAGCTCTATCGCCATATTCACGACTCCAATGAGATCGTGGCCGACTGTTTTGACGATTGGCGGCGTTCAAGGATGGATATCGTGGGCGTTTCATTGCTTCATCATGATCTGATGCCACAGGAGATGTGGGACCAACTATCGCCGTCTGCACGCGGAGCACTCGGCCTGCTGACGGGTCTCTGACTGTCTGTTTGCAACTGCGGTTTTCTGCGACGGATGGCGGAACAATTCGATACACTGGGCCGAGAAAGACGGGTACTCCATGACACTGATCATCCCACAACGTCTGGCGGACACGTGCAGCGCCACGCCGGAACGTCGCGCCTGGCTGGAACAACTGCCCGTCGCCATCCGCGAGGTACAAGAGCGCTGGTCGCTGACATTGGGCGATCCCTTTGGGCACAACGAGGGGAGTTGCGCCTGGGTGGCGCCGGCCGTGTGCAGCGATGGGACGCGGGCCGTGCTGAAAATGGGCATGCCGCACATGGAAGCGACCCACGAGATCCAGGGCCTTCGTTTCTGGGCGGGCGATCCGTCTGTGCTTCTGCTCGAAGCGGACGAGGGCCTCAACGCCATGCTGCTGGAGCGCTGCGAGCCAGGCACCGTGCTGCGCGAGCTGCCGGAGCCCCAACAGGATGTCATCATCGCCGGGCTGTTGCGCCGTCTCTGGCGCGAGCCGCCAGTGTCATATCCCTTCCGCCCGCTCTCCACCATGACGGCTTGCTGGGCCGACGAGACGCTGGCGCAACGGGCCGGCTGGGTGGATGTGGGGCTGGTCCAAGAGGGTCTGCGCCTCTTTGAAGAGCTACCGCGCACCGCCACAAGGCATGTACTGCTGGCCACCGATCTGCATGCGGGCAACGTCCTGCGAGCCCGGCGGCAGCCCTGGCTTGTCATCGATCCCAAGCCCTTCGTCGGCGATCCGGCCTACGACGCCACCCAACATCTTCTCAACTGCCGGGCGCGGATGCAGGCCGATCCATATGGCACGATTTGCCGTCTCGCCGATCTATTGGAGATCGACGTAGAGCGTGTGCGCCTCTGGATGTTCGCCCGCTACGCCGCCGAGTCCTACGCCGTCTCCGATGACGACACAGTTGCCCTAGCCAGAAGGCTGTCGGATTGACGGGCGAACGGGACGCTATGGGAACGTCCCGTGTAGACATTTTGTCGCCACTGATGTGGTGAAACCTTTGGAATGGATTGTCGCATTTTGGCACCGGTCTGTTGACGTTTCCAGAGCGGGGATAAGATGCCATCCATTCCTACTGGGAAGCGGTCAATCCACTGCGAATGCACGTAAATGACCTCACGAAAGGAGAAGTGTTCGATGGCTACATTTGTGGTCTGTCATGGCGCCCATGGAGGCGGTTGGCAATGGCGAACGGTGGCTGATCTACTGCGTGCCAATGGGCACACGGTCTTCACGCCGACGCTGACGGGGCATGGCGAACGGGTCCACCTGGCGAATCCGGACATCGACCTGGATACGTTTGTCACCGATTTGGTCAACGTCATTCGATTTGAAGAACTGGACGCCGTGATTTTGCTCGGACACAGTTTTGGCGGCATGGTCATCACCGGCGTGGCCGATGAGATTCCCGAGAAGCTGTCCCACCTTATCTATCTCGATGCCTATGTTCCAAAGGATGGTGAGTCGGCATCCGGCCTGTTGGGGCCTGAGATAGTCGCCCAGATAATGGCCTTGGTTGAACAATATGGTGATGGCTGGATGGTGCCGCATATCCCGCTCCCCGACGAGCTCCCCGATCCGAGATATGTGCCTCTTCCCCTTAAAACGGCAACACAACCTGTCAGATCTCGCAATCCGGCTGCATCGGCGTTACCGCGCACGTTCATCTACTGCACGGAGGAAAAGGAGCTGATGCTAACGGGGCAGCCCATCGTCGATGCCGCGCAGGTGGCGAAAAACGACGATGGATGGCGCTATTACGAGTTGCAGAGCGGTCATGTTCCCTCGGATACCATGCCGGACGAACTCGCAGAGCTGTTGAATCGAGTTGTTGCTCAACTAGAGATGGCCTGAGTGGCTCGTTATCCGAGGGAAAGATGCCTGGCTTCTATCAGAAACCAGGCATCTGTGCGTCTACTGATCCACTTTGCACTCACAACGAAACTGGGATTCGAAGCGGACGTTGACAACGTCGGCCATCAGATCGATACTGAATGAGGCAATCAATATCCAATCGAGATGGGAGAGTTCATGAACATCACAGATTTTGTTTCACACGAGGAAGTTCAGCGCGAGTGTAGTAAACTCGGCATTCGCGATTGGACCAAGTTGACCGACACGACGGTAGAGCTTGATGAGGCCAAAACTATTCAGCAGGCTGTCGGTTCGGAGGCGTTGGAGATTCCGGTCGCCTGGTTTCAGCAGGGGTTGGAGGTTGAGTTGGAGCACGGATTGGAGTTTCCCGATGCCAACGTGACCAACAACCATCCCATCCTCACTGGCAAGATCGTCCTGGCCCACCTCAAAGAGATGTTGGACTACTACCTCCGTCTCGAGGTTGCTGAACTGGAGGGTGATCTGTTCAAAGCCTCTAAAAAGGGGGACAATGACAAGCTCGCCCAGGTATACAAGAAATTGATCGTTGCTCGCGCCGCGCTGAGCGACTGGGAGAACTCCTAGCAAACGGTGAGGCTGCTACAAAGAACAAATATTCCGCCACAGATTCACACAGATGGAAAAAGGATAGGACACACGGGCTACTGAGAAAATTCTGGATATCAGAAAGTATCGGTGAAAATCATCTCTTTGTCTGTGTGAATCTGTGGCAAATTCAGCCTCTACCGTTAACAACTATCCCGCGCTGGGTCATTGCGCTGACATGCTCCGTCCAGTAGTGGTGCGTCTTGGCTACGGCGGTGATCACGTTCTTGATTTCATAGTGCAGGCGAAAGTCGGGTCCGGCGGGGAGGAAGAGGACGGTGCCGGACCGACGCACGCAGATGTTCTCCACAATGATGGCGCGTAGCATCCACAGCGCCATCTCTTCGTCTTCACAGACCAGACCGATCCAGCCCAATTCTACATCGCGTTTGACCTCTAACCGCGTGATCAGCTCGATGCCTCGCTTCAGTTCGTCGACCACTTCGGCATAGCCCGCCGGGTTGGCGCGTACGTCCTCCGGTGTTACCGGTTCCAGCAGGCTGTCGCGGTGGGCCGGACCGCCGGCCAGCGCCAGGTCGCAGAAGTCGCCCCACATGCGGTCCCAGGCAACGCTGCCGTCCTCGGTCATCTGGATCTCGGCTGCACCTGGCATGGGCAGGGCCGATGCCGGCTGGTCGCGATAGCGATCCGGCAGCAACTGGGCCAGCCGGCGTTCGAACTGGGCGCTGTGTAGGTGGCCGTGAGAAAGATATTCGACCGGACCGGTGAATTCAAGACGGCCGTCCCAATGGCGGGGCTGGCGGAGAGCACCAGGTTGAAGCATCGGCTCGATCCAGGCTACAACATCGGCCAGGCCCAGATCGTCGCGCAGGTTGCAGAAGATGAAGGGTCGAGCACCCCTTGCTTTGCCGGCGTCACGCGCCATTACCTCCAGGGAAGCGCCTACCATAGGCGCCAGATCAATCTTGTTGATGACCAGCAGGTCGGAGCGCGTGACGCCCGGCCCACCTTTGCGCGGGATCTTGTCACCGGCCGATACGTCAATCACGTAGATCCAAACATCGACCAACTCCGGGCTGAAGGCCGCGGCCAGATTGTTGCCGCCGCTCTCCAGCAGGATCAGATCCAGCTGAGGAAATTGTTCCTCCAGCGCGGACACTGCCTCCAAATTCATGGAGGCATCGTCGCGGATCGCTGAATGGGGGCAGCCGCCTGTCTCTACGCCACGAACGCGATCCTGCGGCAGCACACCACGCCTGCGCAAGAACTCAGCGTCTTCCTGGGTGTAGATGTCGTTGGTTACGACCGCGACTTCGTACCTCTGGGAGAGGGTGCGACTCAGGCATTCGACCAACGTGGTCTTGCCGCTACCGACCGGTCCGGCAACGCCAAGACGTAGCGGGCGCAATTCGGAAATTTCGGGCATTTCTTAGCTCCAAAACGTGCTTCTACTCATCTCGTGGTTTAGGTGGACTGAGGTTTAGCTGAATTGGCGGATCGTGTCGCCGATATCCTGCTAGAAGAGAAAGTAACGCTGGGCCATCGGCAGAACTTCAGCCGGCGCACAGGTCAGCAACTCGCCGTCGGCTCGTACCTCGTACGTTTCGGGATCGATATCGATGGTCGGCATGGCGTCGTTATGGACCATATCAGCCTTGTCGACACTGCGGCAGTTGTGCACGGGAACCACAGACTTCTCCAACCCGAGCTGATCATCGATTCCCGCATCGCAAGCTGCCTGTGAACAGAACGTGAGGCTGGTCTCGGCAATGGCTTTGCCGAATGAGCCAAACATGGGACGATAGAGCACGGGCTGTGGTGTCGGTATCGACGCATTGGCGTCGCCCATCACGCTCCAGGCAATGAACCCGCCCTTGATGACCATCTCCGGCTTCGCACCAAACATGGAAGGTTTCCATAGCACCAGGTCGGCGAGCTTTCCCGGCTCAATGGAGCCGATTTCATGGGCGATACCATGGGCCAGTGACGGGTTGATGGTGTACTTCGCCACATATCGTTTGGCGCGCCGATTGTCGCTCTGCGCCGAGTCGCCGGAAAGGGCGCCACGCTGGACTTTCATCTTGTGGGCTGTCTGCCACGTGCGCATGATGACCTCGCCCACGCGTCCCATCGCCTGTGAATCGCTGGCGATCATGCTGAGCACACCCATGTCGTGCAGAATGTCCTCAGCGGCGATCGTCTCGGCGCGGATGCGGCTTTCGGCAAAGGCTACATCTTCGGGTACCTGGGGATTCAAGTGGTGGCAGACCATCAGCATATCCAGGTGTTCAGCAATCGTGTTGACGGTGTAGGGGCGAGTCGGGTTGGTCGATGACGGCAATATGTATGGATATCCGGCAATGCGCATGATATCCGGTGCATGGCCGCCGCCGGCCCCTTCTGTGTGGTAGGTGTGGATCGTACGCCCGCCGATCGCAGTGATGGTGTCCTCGACAAACCCCGCTTCATTGAGCGTGTCCGTGTGAATGGCGACCTGGACATCATATTGATCGGCCACGGTGAGGCAGGTGTCAATGGTCGCCGGAGTAGTGCCCCAGTCCTCGTGCAGTTTAAGCCCACAGGCCCCGGCCACAAGCTGTTCGATCAGTGGATCCTGCGATGAGGCATTGCCTTTGCCCAGAAAACCGAAGTTGACCGGCCATGCCTCCGCCGCTTGCAGCATGCGGGCTATATTCCAGGCGCCCGGCGTACAGGTTGTGGCATTGGTGCCGGTGGCCGGGCCAGTTCCGCCGCCCAGCATCGTAGTGACGCCGCTGCTGATGGCCTCGGTGATCTGCTGTGGGGCGATGAAATGAATGTGGGCATCAACGCCGCCCGCAGTGACGATCAGGTGTTCACCGGCGATGACCTCCGTTGCCGGACCGACAACCAACTCTGGATCAACGCCGTCCATGGTTTCCGGATTGCCCGCTTTGCCGACTTTGACAATGCGTCCATTCTTGATACCGATGTCGGCCTTGACGATGCCCCAATGATCAAGGATGACAGCGTTGGTGACAACCAGATCCAACGCACCATGTTCTCCCGCGCGCAGGGCGGTGCTGCTTTGCCCCATGCCGTCGCGGATGACTTTGCCCCCGCCGAACGTGATCTCATCGCCGTAGGTTGTGTAATCTTTTTCAATCTCGATGAATAGCTCGCTGTCGGCCAGCCGTACACGATCACCGACGGTTGGACCATAGAGACTGGCATAGGTAGTGCGGTCGATTGGAAGCGTCATGGACTCCTCACTCTGTTTCCTGATTCAAGAAGCCCTGGTCGGCAATGGCCGTCAGTGCCTTTGACTGGTTCTCAGGGCTGTCCAGTGCGCCCATGACCAATCCGTTGTTTCCGTAAACCTCTCGGCTTCCGCCCAATGAGACGACCGTAATCTCCTTCTCCTCACCCGGTTCAAAACGGATGGCCGTGCCCGCGGCAACGTTCAGACGCATGCCGTAGGTCAACGCTCGATCAAAGCGTAGCGCCCGGTTGGCTTCAAAGAAATGGAAGTGGCTACCAACCTGGATTGGCCGATCCCCTCTGTTTTGCACCAGCAATGTCGCCATAGAACGTCCCGCATTCGCCCTAATTGGCGGACCGTCAGCGACGACTATTTCGCCTGGTTTCATGGTATTTCCTTCCTGTAGATGGCTCTGCAGCCAAAGGCATTTCTAGCCAATAAAGAAGCAGATATTCACAGATATGCCCTATTGGCACCGAAGCCTGCTGGAGCATATCCGTTTGGACGCAGCTGCAATCGGAGCAGGGCAGATGCTCAGCGAATGGGATCGTGCACGGTCACCAGTTTTGTGCCGTCAGGAAATGTGGCCTCGACCTGTACCTCATGGATCATCGTCTCGATCCCATCCATCACATCGTCTCGACTCAAGATGGTTTCACCAAAGGTCATGATCTCGGCGACGCTCTTGCCATCGCGCGCTGCCTCCAAAATCTCCGCCGTGATGATGGCCATCGCCTCAGGGTAGTTTAGCTTGAGGCCACGCGCTTGCCGTTTGCGGGCAAGGTCCGCAGCAACACAGATCAATAGCTTTTCTTGCTCACGATCGGTTAGGTGCATCGGTGATTTTCTCCTGGAACACTATCAATAGATTTTGCGCGGCAAAATTGCCTCGAGATCGTAGATCTCGACTTTGGCTCTACGCCAGAAGTGAGGCAACGAACTGGCCAGGTTGCGGCCTTCACGGGCCAATCCGCGTACGATCAGCCCGTCCGCAACCAACGTGCTGACCCCCCAGACGGTCTCACCTTCAACGGACCATTCGGCGGCCAGTGCAGTCAGTTCTTTTTCAAGCAGGCGCCAGCTTGCCGAAGGATGACCGGCCCGGCAAACCAGCAATGTCGCAAAACTACGGTAACGCCCCAGCTCGAGAGGCGAGCTGGGAGAGCGTAACGACGGAACTATGCACATCTTTTCGAATGCAATCGGTTCGCCTTGAACGGTGATACGGCTTTCAATCTCCAGATGCTCATAGTCGAAGAGTTCGCCGCTGGCTTCGCGCCCTGGCGTGACCAGTTCCCAAGCAAAGAGGCCTGCATTCTCATCCAGTTCAAATCGAGTCCGCTGACGATAGCGGGAGCCGGCAAATGGGATGAGTGGATCCGGCAGATATTCTAGCAGTCCGCCTGCGGCGACAGAGAAGTGCGTCAGCTGTTGCGCATCGGGGAGACCGGTGCGGTGGCGGTAGACGCGGGTCGCTCCGGTCGTCGTGACCTGAGCGCGGGCTCCAGGCCCAACATGGGCTGTCACCGCCAATTGGTCGCCGCCAAGGACGCCGCCGGAGATGTTGTGCAGGTGAACCAGAGCGCTATCGTCCGATTGAGAAAATGCGCGGACCATTCGCAGCGGCGGGTTCTGGCTGAGTGTGTCGACAACGGTGGGCGATCCGTCAACTCCCTCAGACGTACGGAATCGCAGATTCAGAAAGCCTGACAGCTCCGGTGTCGATCCCACCCCAGTGTTCGAGGAGGTATCGGCTGCAACATCTAGGGCTGGATTCTCGATCGGTTTGATGACAGTAGAATGGGCAGTTACGGACATGTCGATTTCAACTGATGAAGAGCCGCGTGGGCAGTGTCGGGTGACGCATGCTGCCCACTTCGAGCAATGTCGCAAATGAGGCAAATTCGAAGTCTTCAGCGGCGAGCTCACCACTCACTGAATGAAACGCCGTACGTTGCATGACCGAGGAGACCGCGGGCTGAAGAGACCAGACAATCGACTGAGCACGGCTCTGTCCCAACGGCATCAACCGCTGGCATGCAGAGACAAGGCCTGTCAGCATCTGTTGCAGGAGGGCGGCTACAGTATCGTTTTCGCCCAGATCCCAGTACCCGCCGAGTAGTCCAAACACGGTTGCATGGTGAAGATCAGTATCCTTCGCTGCATCCAATGCCTGATGCAGCAGATCATCGGCTTCCAAAGACAGGACGAGACGGATAAGTCGTCGACCGAGCGTGGCGCTGGCTTCACGACTTTCCCTGGCCATCTTCCGCGCAGAGAGGCGACGATTTAGCGCCAACCATGGCCCCCATTCCATATTGACAGCTGACCTGCCTGAGCCCGATAGCACCCCCCCAAACGCATAGGCTTGGCGGCAGTAGTTCGCCTCCAGGACGCCTACTTCCGTCAAATATCGTCTGAAGAAGTCTTCTAGCTGTTCGACAGAGAGATCCTTGTCATAGACCAGGGTCTCTAGTCCGTAGGAATGAGCAACAGAACCGATGGGCAGTGCGCTGTCGGCAAGGTGAAGCAGTCTCAAGAGCGTAATCGATCGCTTGTCCATAGGCATAGACCATTTTACCGATCCTGCAAACCTTTGTCTTTGGTCATTCGGTGACACATGCCTATCGCTAATCTTGTGCAATCTGTATGATTTTCTGGCAAAGATATTCCCTCGGTCAGGCGAAAAATAAGGTTGGTCATAAGAGGCAAAGGCTCAGCATTGACAGGACTATCAGTCAGATCGATACTAAACATTGGTTGTTGCCTCGTGGACGTGGTTGGTATGTCAGGGTGACGGACGACGTCGCCAATCAACATTTTTCAAGTCAGGTCATCCCTGTTCCATACAAGTGAGTACAATCAGACATGAAGATCACCAAGATTGAGACATTTCAACTGGAGAGTAAGCTGGATCGGCCGTTCGGCTGGTCCCAGGGCTGGATCGACCGGCGCAATGTGGGCGTCGTCAAGATCAGCACGGATGCGGGGTACGTCGGATGGGGCGAAGGCTGCGGCGGAGCCGCGAATGCGCTCATTCACCAGACGTTCGCACCCCTCTTGCTCGGCGCAGATCCGACCAACCGAATTGGCCTGTGGCAGGCCATGTTTGGTTCGGTCTACAACGCAAACCAGGCAGTGGGCATCGGCGGCAACGCCATCAGCGCGGTTGATATTGCGCTCTGGGACATCGCCGGCAAGGTGCTTGATGCCCCGGTTTGCGACCTCCTCGGCGGCCGCATGCGCGACAAGGTCGCGGCCTACGCCACCGGCCTCTACTACACCGAGGGTGAGTTTCCTAACCGTCTGTTGGATGAGGCGCGTGGCTATGTCGACCTGGGCTTCAAAGGCATGAAGACCAAGGTTGGCGGCCTGCCATTGGACGAAGATGTTGCTCGCGTCACGGCGATTCGGGAAGCAATCGGCCCTGATATTCAACTGATGGTGGATGCCAATCAGGGCTACAATGCATCCACCGCCATTCGCATCGGCCGACGCCTGGCTGAACTCGATCTGCTCTGGTTTGAGGAGCCGGTCAATGCCAAGGATCTGGACGGCTATCTCCAGGTCAAGGCCAACGTACCCATCTCCATTGCCGGCGGCGAGGTCCTGCGCACACGCTACGAGTTCCGAGATGCCTTCAAGCTGGCTGTCTTTGACATCGTCCAGCCTGACATCGGCAACGTCGGCGGCATCACCGAGATGGTCAAGGTCGCGGCCATCGCCAACACGTTCGGCGTCCATCTCTATCCCCATGTCTGGGGTTCGCCGATCATGATTGCGGCCACGCTGCACGTAGCCGCTACCCTGGCCCCCAATCCGCCTGCCCGCAATGCGCTCCCCTATCAGCAGGAGCCGGTCATTGAGTTCGACCGCACGCCGAGTATTGTGCGCGAGCAGCTCTGTCTGGAGGCCATCGACCAAGTCGACGGCTTCATTTCGGTGCCGGATGGGCCAGGCCTTGGCGTTGAGGTGAATGAGGAGATGGTCAACCAGCTCTGTACTGCGTACGGGATGTCTGAGTAACCTGACTTATTGAGATCTCAGGGGTGACGCCGCCGGTTTGAACCGGCGGCGTCACCCCTGAGATCCGGTGGAATCGATGAATTACCGATGAATTACCGTGTTGGTTGACACGCGCGGGGCACGCGAACGGGTGGGACCCAAAGTTCGGTCTCTCCCAATCTCTCCATCCGTCCGTCCCTATTCGTTCGCAAAGTCAAGGTTCTCGGTGATTCTGGTGCCGTCTCGCTTGAAGGCGTCCATGTACATCTGGTTGCGTTCCCGGGCCACGTCTATATCGTAATTGTTCAGGTTGATGTTGAGCAGATCGATGTACCAGGGCGTCTTGAACGGTTCCCGCATGTAGATTTCCGTGATCTCGCGAACGATGGGCAACGTGGTTGTCTTGGAGTCGTCAAAAACGTCACGGTTGTCGGCGGCCAGTAGTTTGACGTATTCTTCCTCCAGCAACCGTTCGAAGAGCTCAGGGGAGAAGAGATCGCCTGCCTTGACCCCAGTCTCCGGATCGTCTTCGGTCAAGTGGGCGCCCTTGTGGATCCATTCCCATAGGATGCTGAGCCGAATCTCGCCGGTGGCCATGTCTTCCATCAGATAGAGGATGTCGTCGTTGCCGAAGAAATCCGCCGGCTTGAGCGCTGCGGCCTGGAAGCCCTGTTCGAAGGCATTGCCATATTGCAGTGCCACGCTGAGCAGGTTGCGCGCGCCCCGGATCGTTCTCGGCGCCGGCTCAAGGAGAGTAAGCCCGTCTGCGTCGGCTTGTGTGTAGGTCAACGGCGGGAAGTCGCGCCCGAGCTGATTTGCCTCGCCCACTTTCTCCCAGACCGGTCGCACGATGTGGACCATCTTCCAGTGGGCGACCCATTTGCCGCTCGCTCCAGCCTCCTCCTCGCGCACCGCCCCTGCGACAGCCTTCTCCATGCTGCTCGACACGCCTTGGGTTGACCCGACAGGAATGTTTGGCTCCATGCCGCCTTGCCAAAGGGCGAAATCGCCGTTGACATCCGGCGTGTTGACCGCGCGGCGGACCCGATCTTCGTAGTTTCGCATGTAGCCGTAGGTCATGGTGATGGCTTCGATGTTCGGGTTGATGAACGCCTTGTCCCAGGCCATGGCATCGGAGACACTGTTGATGTAGTCCCACCGTCCTGTGTTGTAGCCTATGAAATGTTTGCCCAGAGCGGCCCGGATCTCCATCAGTTGGAACGTCGCCTCCAGTTGCTCGATCAGCACGTAGACCTTGATCGTGCCGATCGGGATGCCCAGATGGTTTTCCAGCGCAGACATCATTTCGTTCCATAGGGATGCCTCTTCGGCGGTCTGGATCTTGGGCAGATAGAGCACGATAGAGGAACCGGCGTCCATCAGCTGTCTGTGGTTGTTTACCACGTAGAGCACCATGTCGACGATGGACGCTGAAAAGCCTGCGCCGTTCTTGCCTCGAATATGGCGGTCGTCCAGATGAAGACCACGGGTGCGGAATATCTTGGTGGTGAAGTCCAGTTGCTTGCGCCAGTCGTCGATGATCTCATGCCCGAAGAAGTCGATCGCCCAGGCATTCATCTCCCCTGCCACCTGTTTGGCAGCGGCTAGAAATATCGGATCCTTGGCGATGGCCAGCTTCAGGTTGCGTTGGTTGTCCAACGACATGGTCGAAATCTGGCCCAAGGCATCTTCGCCGTCAAACATCCAGCCGTCGGCTCCCGATAGCAGCGCATAGGCCACATTGCGAATGCTGGACTCAAGCGGCGCATTCGGCTTGGCCCCTGGGCCGGTACCCTGGATCCATTGCCGCTGCAAGTCATGGGGAATCTTCGATCCAACGAACTTGCCGTCGCGGGCGTCCTGCACCCCGATAGAGGTTCCGGGGATCGTCGCTGTCGGGTCCAAGAAGGCGATGCGTTCACCCTGCTCAGCTCGCTTCGCACGACGCTGGATGCGCTTGTCCATGAGCGCCTTCTGATCCGCATTGTACTTGGCCAAGCTTGACAGCGCTGAGAGCACCTCAGGCGTGTAGACGTCTGGATATGTGTTCTTCAATCCTTCCGCAATGATCACGATGCCGCTGGGAGTTGAATTAGGGGCGTGCGAAATATCCGTAGAATTGCTCATAGCATGATCTCCTGTTGGTTTTGCCGCGAGAGAGCGTGTCTGTTCGATGATTTTACGATAAGTTACGATAAGTATAGCCGACTCTAAGCTCAAGGGGATACTATTGGCAAACTGTGCAGTACCCCAGACAATCACATCCGCGTTGCTGCCTGGTTTCTGATCTGTTGAATGAGGCGTCTCCCTGGCTTTCAGCATGGACAGTAGTCTTGCCTGTTCCGGGATTGCTATCGGCCTAAAGATCGTGAAGCGTCCATCCAAACGATGCATGGCGTCTTGCTGCGATGCAATGTTATAATGGCTTGAAGTTGCCGGGATAGACGATTGGTTTGAAACTGAAGCATAGCGCAACCACTTGTTCTCCCGTTCCCTTTCGCAAAAAGACAAGGAATCATAAGATGATCAAAATCGCCGAAATGCTGCCCCCGTTCCCGTCGCCTCTCTGGCAGATGGTCAAACAATGTGGCGTCGACCATGTCGTTGGCGGTATGGATCTGTCCAGTCTGCCATCCGGCTTCTACAGCAGCCTGGGACCGATTGAATACCCGATCAATCCTGAGGATGCTCCCTGGAGTTACATGTCGCTTTTGCGCATCAAGACCATGTACGAGGACGCAGGATTCGACTTTGACGTGATCGAGAGTCGCCCGCCGCTCAACCGGGCCAAGCTGGGTCTGCCCGGCCGCGATGAAGAGATCGAGACGGTCTGCGAGCTGATCCGCAACATGGGCAAGCTGGGTATTGGCGTTTGGTGCTACGAGTGGATGGCCATGTTCAATTGGCTGCGCACCACTACCACTGCGCCCGCGCGGGGTGGCGCTCAGGTCACCGGCTACGACCATTCGCTGATGGAAAATGCACCGATGACGCCTGCCGGCGAGGTGACGGAGGAACAGCTGTGGGACAGCCTGGAGTACTTCCTCAAGGCGGTCGTGCCGGTGGCCGAGGAGGCGGGCGTCAAGCTGGCCATGCATCCGGATGATCCGCCGCGGTCGCCCATCCGCGGCGTGGCCCGTATCATGCGCAGTATTGACAACTACCAGCGACTGGTCGATCTGGTGCCCAGTCCCGTCAATGGGATCTGCCTCTGTCAGGGCAACTTTACGCTCATGACCGACGACCTGCCGGGAGCCATCCGCCAATTCGGCGAGCAGGATAAGATTTTCTTCGTCCACTTCCGCGACATCAAGGGCGACATTGACAGATTTACGGAGGCCTTCCACGACGACGGAAACACCGACATGCTTGCCTGCATCCAGGCCTACAAAGACGTCGGCTTTGAGGGCGTGCTGCGCCCCGACCACGTGCCTACCATGACCGGCGACGACAATTCGCGGCCGGGCTACTCGTCGATTGGCCGGCTCTACGCCATCGGCTACATCAAGGGCCTTCGTGAGGCGGTCTACGCATCGTGAGCGCGCCAGAATCCGTGAATGCCGACGCGGGCCTAGCTGATCCGATGCAACTGGGCGTCTTCACCGCCATCGTGCTGCGTCATCCAATCGAGGATTCTGTCCTCTTGCTGCGTCGCAGCCGGACCAAAAAGCGCTTTCCGGGCCTCATCACCGGCATCGGCGGTCAGGTGGAACTAACGTTGGGCGAAGGTGAAGATCTGGGTGCATCCATGTTGCGTGAGTTCCAGGAGGAGACCCACATCCCCTTGGACACGGTGAGAGACATCCGTTGCCGCCTATCGACCCTGATCACGCGCGGTGATCTCCAGGTGCTGCTGCTCTGGTTCGCCGGCAACCTAACCACTGTGCCTAAGGATCTCTCGTGCACCGAAGGCGAGCTGGTGTTCATCGACATCAACGCGCTGCCCTCCGAGCAGATGGTTCCGACTGCACGTCGAGCGATTCCCTTCATTCTCGCCCTGCCCGAGGATGACCCGACGATCTACAACGGCTGCTTCACCGCCGACGGTCAACTGATCACGAACAACATGAATCAACACTAAATGCGAAAGGCAACCATCATGTCGAAACTTCCCGTAGGATGCGAACTCTATTCGGTGCGTTTTGCCCTAGCTGAAGATATGCCGGGGACGGTCAAGGCCGTGGCCGACATGGGCTATGACGGCGTTGAATTCTTCGGCCAGCCGCAGCACAGCGCCAAGGCCTACAGGCAGGCTCTGGACGATGCCGGCACTATCTGCTGCGGTTGGCACACGGCCTTTGCCAACATGCAGGATGATAAATTGGAGCAGACCATCGAGTTCAACAAGGTGATCGGCAACACGCGGCTCATCGTGCCGGGCATCCCGCCCGAGCATCGTCAGACGCTGGATGATTGGCGTCGGCTCGCGGATTGGTTCAGTGAGGTGGCTGAGAAGTTGGAACCGCACGGCATGGTCACCGGCTACCACAACCACACCGTCGAGTTCGAACAGTTGGACGGCGGCTATCCCTGGTTCACGCTCTTCGACAATGCCAGCAGCAAAGTGCTCGCCCAACTCGACAACGGCCACGCCTTTCGGGCAGGCGCCAATGTCGTAGATACGGTCATGCGCTACCCGGGCCAGGGGAAATCGATCCACCTCAAACCCTACTCGCGCACGCTGGGCCAGGAAGACCAGATGCGCGGCTATGACCCGCTCATCGGCGATGACGAGATCCCCTGGGAAGCCTTCTTCACCGCCTGCGAGACCGTCGGCGGCGTTGAGTGGTACATCATCGAATACGAGAGCAACGCCTATCCCGAGCTAGAGGCGGTGGACAAATGTCTCCAGGCCCTGCGGACGATGGGGAAGTAGGGGGCTGATGCGTGCTGCTTGCTGCGTGAGGAACACTGCGTAACAACGTACTGCGTAAGGGCAGTTGGTGTTGCCGATTGTTTGGTTCGCACGCCCTTCGTGCGAACGGGTCGGCAAGAAAACCGTTCCAAGAATAATCAGCGGAAATTCGCCCAATCAGCGTCCCCCGCGTTCTATCGGAGACAACAATGACTTTGCCGCCCAACATACTTTGGATCTGCACGGATCAGCAGCGCTTCGACACCATTGGCGCGCTGGGCAATCCGTTTGTATCGACACCCAATATCGACCGGCTGGTGGCCGAGGGCGTGGCCTTCACGAACGCCTATTGCCAGAGCCCCATCTGCACGCCCAGCCGGGCCAGCTTTCTGACCGGGCGCTATGCCAGCACCGTTCATGCGACCCGCAACGGCAACGACACCTTCCCCGACAGTCCACCGCTGGTGACGCGACTATTGGCCGATGAAGTTGACGGAGTCGGCTACGACTGCGGCCTGATCGGCAAACTCCACCTGGCCGGAGCCTACCGACGTGTCGAGCCGCGGGTGGACGACGGCTATCGCTACTGGCAGTATAGCCACGCCCCGCGCGATGACTGGTCTGAGGGACATGACTACGCCGATTGGATCAAGGCGCAGGGCTGTGACCTGGGTGAACTCAATCTCGATCCCGACGGCATCCCTGCCGAGCTGCACCAGACCACCTGGTGCGCAGAGAAGACCATCGAGTTCTTCAGCGAGAAACGGGACGGTCCCTGGTTGGCCAGCGTCAACATCTATGACCCGCATCCGCCCTTCAACCCGCCGGCCGAGTATCGTGCCATGTTTGACGCCGCCGACATGCCCGGGACGCTCTTCCGAGAGAGCGATCTGGCCCAGCAGGCCAAGCTTGCGCCGCTCGATTTTCAGTCGAAGGGCCGCAATCCGGACGAACTCGACATCAAGAATCCGGTCATTCCCATGGCTCCTAGCGCCGGTCTGGTCGAGGGCGAGTCGATCGGCGGCGCCCGTGACGCCAAGACATTGCAGGCCGCCTACTACGCCATGATCAAGCTCATCGACGACCAGATCGGTCGTATCCTCGACGCGCTTGTGGAGAGCGGTCAGCGAGAGAACACGATCGTCATCTTCATGAGCGACCACGGCGAGACGCTGGGCGACCATGGATTGATCCAGAAAGGCTGCCGCTTCTACGAAGGACTGGTGCACGTGCCGCTGATATTCTCGTGGCCGGGGCATTTCGCAAGTGGGTTGGCCAGCAACGCGTTGGTCGAACTCACTGACATTGCGCCGACGCTCCTGGAGTTGGCCGGCCGGCCGATCCCCGAGGGCATGCAAGGCCGCTCGCTGTTGCCGATTCTCCGCGGCGATGCCCCGCCCGACCACCATCGAGACTTCGTACGTTGCGAATACTACGATGCACTCGATCAGCCGGACGGCACCTTCGGCACCATGTACTTTGACGGCCGCTACAAGCTGAGTGTCTATCACGGCCACAACCTGGGTGAGTTGTACGATCTCGATCAGGACCCGGGCGAGTTCGAAAATCTGTGGGACGATCCGGCGTATCAGACGCTCAAACTCGATCTCATGACACGCAGTTTCGATGCATCGATGCTTGCGCTGGATGTGGGGTCGAGGCGGATCGGGCCGATGTAGGAGAGCTAATGCGTACTGCGTAATATGGGCTTGAGCATCAGGAACGTGTCATACAGACCTTACGCAGTACGGAATTACGCAGTACACACTCCACTCACGTAGCAAGCAGCAAGAACCATTCCACCACTTGAGGAAAAATACCATGCATAATCTCAAAATCACCGGCATCGACGTCCACGAATTCCAATGGGTGTCAGAGAATCTTGGCTACGACTACAACCAGTTCAACCTGGTCTATGAGAAAGGCTCGAAGATCACGCGCACAGGGCACGTGTTGCAGATCCACACCGACGCGGGCATCACCGGCGAATATATGGCCGGCGGTGCAGGCGAGTTCGCACAGATGGAGATGTATACCCACTATCTGCTGGGGCGCAATCCGCTCAAGCGCGAACAGTTCTACAACGAGGTCAAACGCGCGCTCCGCAAGTACGACCGTATGAGCATGGGGCTGGTCGACGTGGCGCTCTGGGACATCGCGGGCAAGCTCTACGATGCACCGGTCTGGGAGCTACTGGGCGGCTATCGAAAGACATTGCCTGCGTATGCCTCCACCTATCACGGAGACGAGAATGGCGGCCTCGATTCACCAGAAGCCTTTGCTGATTTTGCGGTGGAGTGCCAGGAGATGGGCTATACAGCCTTCAAGATCCATGGCTGGGGCAATGCGCCCATCGAACGAGAGGCGGCCAATGTGCTGGAAGTGCGCAAGCGCGTCGGCGATGAGATGGCGCTCATGCTCGATCCCGCCTGCGAGTACGAAACCTTCGGCGACGCCCTCCACGTCGGCCGGGCCTGCGACGAGGCCAACTTCTTTTGGTACGAAGACCCCTATCATGACGGCGGCATCTCGGTCTTCGCCCAGCGGCGCTTGCGTGAGCTGATCAAGACGCCGGTTCTGATGGGCGAGCACGTGCGCACGCTGGAACCCAAGGTCGACATGGTGGTGGGTGGGGCGACTGACTACATGCGCGTCAACCCCACCTATGACATGGGCATCACTGGAGCCATGAAGGTCGCGCACGCGGCCGAGGGCTTTGGCCTGGACGTGGAACTGCACGGCGGCGGCCCGGCCCAGCGCCACTGCATGGCCTCGATCCGCAACACCAACTACTATGAGCTGGGCCTGGTCCACCCCAATGCCCCGGCCTCCTCGCCCCCATGCAGCGACTATCCCGATACGCTTGACGCCATTGACGCCAACGGCCATGTTCCGGTGCCCGACGGCCCCGGCCTGGGCATCACGCTGGACTGGGACTTCATCGAGGCGCATCGCACGGGGTTGAAGAGTTACGAGTAAAAAACAATTCACCGCGGATTTTGCGGATGAAGCGGATATCCACGGATTTTTTTCTCAGGAGAAATCCGCGTGCATCCGTTATATCCGCGAAATCCGCGGTGAATTGTTATGATCTGAACAATTCATTTTGGGGAGTAGTGACAATGAAAACGAACAAACTTGGACGAACCGATATCGACATTTCCGCCATCTGCCTGGGCTGTTGGGGATTCTCCAACGACTTCATGTGGCATGACCAGGCGGAGCAGGACTCGATCAACACCATTCACGCTGCCTTGGATCTGGGCGTGAATTTCCTGGATACGGCCGAGGGCTACGGAGTCGGGGCCTCTGAGGAAGTCGTGGGCAAGGCGCTCAAAGGACGTCGTCAAGATGCGGTGATTGCGTCCAAGGTCAGCGACGCCAACCTGGCCCCAGACGATCTCATCGCAGCCTGCGAGCGCAGCCTGACTCGCATGGGCACCGACTACATCGATCTCTACCAGATCCACTGGCCCAGCCGGTTCGTGCCCATGGCCGAGAGCCTGGACACGTTGCAGAACCTGCAGAAGCAGGGCAAGATCCGGGCGATTGGCGTCTCCAATTTCGGTCCCTTGGACATGGCCGAACTCTTCTCGCTGGGACGGGCCGAGAGCAATCAACTGGCTTACAGCCTGTTGGCGCGGGCCATTGAATACGAGATTCAGCCCATCTGCGTGGAGCAGGAGATGAGCATCCTCTGCTACAGCCCGCTGCTGCATGCCATCTTGACGGGTAAGTTCCAGAACGCCGACGAGGTGCCCGACGAACGAGCGCGCACTCGCCACTTCTCCAGCGAGCGCCCCATGACCGTGCATGACTCGCCAGGTTGCGAAACTGAGACCTTCGCGGCGGTCGAGGCCATCCGTCAGATCTCCGCGAACCTGGGTCAACCCATGATCGAAGTGGCCCTGGCCTGGCTGATGGCACGGCCAGGCGTCGGCGCGGTCATCGCCGGGGCGCGCAACGTGGCCCAGATCGAACAGATCGCCCACGCCACCGAGATTGATTTGAGTGCCGAGGCCATCGCCCGCCTGGATGCTGCGACTGATGAGGTCAAGCAGTTGTTGGGGACGAACCCGGACATGTGGCGAACTGAGTCGCGGCTGCGATAGCAAGAATGAACCAGTTTCGCTGGGACTGCGCCGGCTTCAGCGGCGCTCCTCAGGTGCGCACGCCGCATCTGGATCAGCTTGCCGGCGATTCTGCGTTTGAGAGACACAACCCAGTAGCACTCTAACCCGTGGAGAATCCTATGACTCAGACAGCCCCACTGAAAGTTCACATTACCGGCGTCTACGGCCTGATCGGGAACCTGGTCTACCGTCACCTCAGCGAGCAGCCGAACCGCTACGACGTATATGGCAGCGGACGACGAACCATGAGTTCGGAGCGGGCCGACGCCGAATCCATCGCCCGCCTGCCCGACGATCACTTCAAAATCGCCGACCTGAGTGATGCCGAAGCCATGGCCTCGGCCATTGACGGGATGGATGCTGTCCTCCATATCGCGGCCGTGCCCGATCCCGGCGCGTCGTTCGATGACGTGCTCAGCAGCAACATTGTGGGCACGCACAACGTCTTGGAGGCTTGCCGCAGGGCGGGCGTGCGACGGCTGGTCTACGCCAGTTCGGTCATGGTGAACTGGGGCTACTTCACCTACCAGGAACCCTATCGGTCGATCAAGGAAGGACGTCTGGACGACCTGCCGCCGGAGATCCAGAATATAACTCACCTAGACCCAGTCCGTCCGACCGAGCCCTACTCGACCAGCAAGGTCTGGGCTGAATCCTACTGTCGCACCTATTTTGACGCCCATGACATTTCGACCATCTGCCTGCGCATTGGCGATGTGAACAGTCAAAACTACTGCGAGCAGCCCAGTCTTAATTCGGTCTGGTGCAGCCATAGAGATATTGTCACCATGAGCGAACTTGCATTGAACGCGACCGAAGAACGAACTTACGACATCTTATACGTCACGTCGGACAACCAGCATCGGTGGGTCGACCTGGACCATGCGCGCCAGGTTGTCGGCTTTGTTCCGCAGGACAGTGCGGAAGGAATGATAGGACGCGGATGACGCGGATCGTGCGGATTTCCGCGGATGGAGGCAAGAAAAAGTCCCTGGTCCTGGCATTTTCGTTGGTTGAGTTGAATAAAGACTACAACGGATTAGGAGTGAAGCGGATTCACTCTCGTTGACAAGACCATATCCGATGCCGACTTAATCCGTTGTAGTGCAGCGCATTGCACCCAAGCCAAAGGCAATGCCAGAATCAAGAAAATCCGTGTCACCCGCGCGCTATTCCACTGCTGTAAAGGGAAGAGATCATGATCAGCGAATTGACGCGGCAGAAAGGGGCGGAGCTACGGCAGTTCATCGATGCCGTACTGGCGCCTGCACCGTCGGTACAAGGCGTGGTCGGCATCGGCAGCATTGCCAATGGCCTGGCGCGGCCGGACTCCGACATCGACGCCATCGTCTTCCTCGATCCGCTGGATCTCTACATTGCGCCCGCCGAGGCGACCTGGCGTCCGACAGACAATACGTTCCACAGCATCTTCAGCGACGTAGCGGGGATTCAGGTCGATCTGCAACGGCTTGACCTTGCACAATGGTCGGATCCCGCCTTCGAGTGGCCGGAGGGGCGGTGTGGTGAAATGGCCAACGGCTGGTTGGCCTACGATCGGGATGATCGGATAGCGAAGCTAATTGCTGAGCGCACAACCTACGATGCGCAGACGCGTTTGACCAGGCTGGACGAGGCACTTGTCTGGCTGGACGGACATCTGAGCGGAGACGGTCCACAGCAGCGGTGGGAGAGTCTCAACCCACTTGTCGCGCATGACCGCTTACAGGCGGCATATGTCTATCTGGTCCAGGCGTTGTTCGCGGTCAACCGTCGTTGGCAGCCCTGGCGCAATCGAGAGATGCCGGCGCTGCTGGCCTTGCCCTGGCTGCCCAAGGATTTCGCCGCCCGGGTCTTCAACGCGGCCAATGCGTCTTCGCTTGACCATGCAGGCTACATGCAGCGTGTTCAGGCGTTGTGTGGGCTGTTTGATGATCTCTGCGAACACTTGGCAGCCGACAGTGACTATGGTGACGACGTCATTGGCGAAGCATTCGTTCGCAGCCACGACGAACCGGGCCGAGCCTGGAACATGGACGAGTGGAACGCCCGGCGCAGCACATAGGGTAGACAGCGCATATTCAGTAGTTCACGATTTGTCATTCTGAGCGAGTATTTTCGAGCAGATCACTCTGGCAATGGGCCAGCGAAGAATCTCGCTTTCACCGGTTTATGAACTACTGAATTTATATCAACTCAAGGTAGTGAGTTCCCAAAGTCCCCGGCACTGCCCACAAGCGGGATCGTCTAGCCAGGCTTTCGTTGGGCAGTGCCGGGGACTTGCGTCATGAAACAAGATTCTTCGTGCCCGTTCGTGCTCTTCGTGGATCAATCATTCCCAACACGATTCAGTTCAACTCCAATTCAATCACCGTGTCGAGTTCATCCGGCAGCCTGGAACTCTCGAAATCAATAAAGGCATCGTCAGGATAGTCGGTCGTCACCCACGACTTGTCCAACTTCAATTCCGAACCGTCGGCCAACAGGCGCGCCCGCTTGATCTTGCCGCTCAATCCCCTGAAGTTGATCGGTCAATCCCCCGCTCATAGACATGCGCGTAGATCCGGTTTCCCTTCTGCGTATATCGTCCCCATTCCGGCTTGGGCAGATCCGCCAACCCGCAGCCGTAGATGCTCTCACCGTTCTGTTGCATCCACGCACCGACCTCCGCCAGAATCTGCTCGCTCTCCAGGGGGATCTCGCCCTTGGCATTTGGCCCCACGTTGAGCAGCATATTCCCATCTTGCTGACACACTCGACCAAGGCGCGCACCACCTGCTGGGGTGATTTGTAATCCCGATCAGCAGCGCAATAGCCCCAGTGCTTGTTCAGCGTGATGCAAGCTTCCCAGGGGACTGATTGCTGGTCTTCGTCTACCAAGCCCGCCGGCGGGATGATCTGTTCCGGGCAGGCAAAATCACCGGCGAAGATCTCAGGGTTCTTGGTTGTGAACCGGTCATTGCCCTCTCCGCTGGCGCCCAGGCGATTGTCCATGATGATGTCGGGTTGCAATGTGCGCATCTTCTCCACCAATTCTGTGGCGCGCCAGGCCTCGCCCATCAGATCATCATAGGAGAAGTCAAACCAGACAATGTCGATCTTGCCGTAGTTGCTGAGCAGTTCGGTCACCTGGCCATGCATATAGTCCAGATATCCTGGGAAATCCCGGGGCTGGTCTTTGTATGCTTCGTTGTTGCGCATGGGGTGGATTCTGTCGCCGTAGGCCGGGTAGCCGGGGTGATGCCAATCGATCAGCGAATAGTAGAGACCCACTTTCAGCCCCTCGGCACGGAACGCCTCTACATATTCCCGGACCAAGTCCCGTCCGGCCCGAGTATTCGTCGATTTATAGTCGGTCAACTGGCTGTCGAAGAGGCAGAAGCCATCGTGGTGCTTGGCCGTGAGGACGGCATATTTCATGCCGGCCTGCTTGGCAATCTTGGCCCAAAGCCTTGGGCTGGAAGTTTGTCGGGTTGAACCCGTCGAAATACTCTTGATACGCTTCGTCGCTGATCTGCTCAATGCTCTTGATCCATTCACCTCTGGCCGGGATGGCATACAATCCCCAGTGAATGAACATGCCGAAACGGTCCGACAAAAACCAGCGTGTTCGATCTCTTCGAGCCGTGATGAGTGGATTCTCTTGGTCAGTAACCATTTTCTACCCTTTCTACGAACTGTGGAATTCTCATTTGCCTTGTTACTCCTGTATCCCTTCACCCGGTCAGAATGACGGTGCAAGACGCTTCTCCATGACAATCAGGTCTGATGGTTCAGATTGAAAATCGTAGTACGAAAGCTCGTCTTGAATCTCGACTGGTCCCGGCGGGCGTATAGCAGCTCAGATTTTCGACTCCAGCCTCTATGCCTTTCTGGATGGCGAACAGCAGGCCGGCGGACAAGTCTCCACCCAGAATGCCAATATGGAGTGCCTGATGCGGGAGGAAGCGAGCGCCTAGCGTCACAGTGCTCTGTGTGTTTGGATCATGATAGATCTGTCCTTGGCCTGCCAGATGGGCGGCAAGGGCGGCGTGATGGAATAGAACGTACGATTGATCACCAGGAAGCCCTTCCATTGCTCACAGTAAGGTAGCAACAGTTCTATAGCACGCCAGGGATCGCCGACAACTTGAAAGGCAGATGGAACAAATCCGGAAAGACTCTGGCTGCACGGGCTTTTGACCGAGGTAGGTTCCGAACAGTGGAAAAGCTGTATTGTTCTGCTAGTCCCTTGCTGGCTCCATTATTGACTGGGGTGTACATGCGCAATGTCGCACGCTCTGGCATGGCCCACTGAAAGGAAGTGTCTGAAATAATACAGTCTGCCTATTTCTTTGCCCCTGTTTCTCGGGCATAAACTGCAGCGTCTCCAGTGATGTGGTACGTATCTGAAAAAAGGGTGAAATTCCCGCAGCCGACAAGCCTATATTGCCCGATTGGGCAACGACAAAATTCGACCGGCTCCACCGCGACAAACTGGTCAAAGACATGGGAAACACAGGTGAGGCCGGGCGTGGCTTTTATTTCTACCTCAATAACCTGCTGT
>CAWKCP010000046.1:0-11610 GCA_963848115.1 uncultured Chloroflexia bacterium
CGATGGTCTCGGCTCTGCCGGCCATCTCGGGGGGCAAGAAGGCATCGAGGCTGGGAGCCGGGGCGACTGCGTCGGATGTCTGAGAGGTTGACGATTGAGACTCCACTTTCATTGATGATGCCTTTGCTTTCTACTCTTTTTTGTAGCTGAACAGGCTCCTCCGGGCGGTTCTGTCTGTTTGGTCGGATAGGACACCTGCCCTGCTCGGAGGTTGGACAGCCACATTTTTCTTGATGTAAAACAGTTCTTCATACGAAACCACCATTCGATGGTGGCGTCAAATGGTGGCCAAGAACCGTAGACCTGGCCTGTCGGAGATTGCTGTAAGAAACCGAGGGGTCCAGTCAAACCTCGATGGCTGTGCCGGTGGCAATCGACTGCAGCCGATCCCCCATCACGCCTTTCAACACAGCGTACGCCTTTTCTCCTGTGCAGTGGCCGGTGTAGTAACGGTCCACAGGATAGTCAAGCATCTCGGTGCCGATGGCCTGGACATCGGACTTGCTTCCGCCCATGGTCTTGAAGACTGGGTTGCCGATGAGATGGAAGCCGCCGACCACGGCTTTCACTGGCACGTCGGGGAACTGGTCGACGACTGTCTTGACCATGTTGAGGGCGCCGCTGTGGGAGCAGCCGGTGAAGATAACGATGCCGTCGGCCTCACGGATGGCCAGGATGAGTTCGTGCTTGAACGGATCGTGGACATAGCCATCGGCTCGCCGCAGGTAGAGATACCGGTTGCCCTTGGGACGGTCGTACGTTTGGGCGATTTCGGCAAACAGAAAGATGCCAGGTGCAATTTCGCGAAACTGGTCCACGAAGACGAAACGCTTGGCAAAGCGCTCGAACAATGTCTCGTCCAGGCCAATATAGCGGCGGACGAATCTGAAGACACGTGCGTATGGCTCGCCCTCGTCGGGACTGCGCAGGTAGACTCTGGCATGATCATTGGTTGCTAGAAACGATGCTAGGCCACCGCCATGATCGTAGTGATGGTGGGAGAGCACCGCCAGGTCGACGGTGTTCAGGTCAATCCCGAGCTTGGCTGCGTTGTCGCCGAATGCAGCCGTGGCTCCCGTGTCAAATAGGATCGACTGGCCGTCGTGCTCGATATGCAACGACAGACCATGCTCGGCCGTCAGATCCGTCGTTTTCTCAATCAGATGGTTTTCGATGAGCGTGGTGATCTTCATGATCAGATGGACCTTCTGTGTGGATAGCTGGGTATGCGGTTATTCTTGATGGTCAGCAGAAGGGAGTTGAGGCAGATAGGCTGAGTGAGGGTTGCCAACAGGTTGTTCGTGTCAGTGGCTATCATGGTCTGTTTTTCCACATGGCGAAGTCTCCAGATACGGTTCTTGCACTGGTCCCCTATGGATTCAGTATATCGCGCGCACCTTCCCAAAACAAGCGGAATCTATCACCTGCTTGGACGCGAAAGGCCCGGAGCCATATGCGGCTCCGGGACTCAAGCGTGTTTGTCGGGCGAGGGCTCAGCCGCCCTCCGGCTCCCGCGTTAAGAGGTCGTGATCGGCATAATATTCGGCCAGGGCCAGCCAGCGGAATACCTGGCAGTCAGCGGCCTCTTCGTAATCGGCTGCTTGCCAGTTGAGGAGATCATTGTCCTCGTAATATTGACCCATTGCCAGCCATCGAGTTGCCATAACTGCATCCGGATCATCGGTCAACATCCCGTGATCAGCATAGAACCGACCCATTGCTGTCCAGCGATATGCCGTGGTCGCTTCCGGTGAATATTCTGTCAAACCTTCTTGAGCGGCAACAGCAAACGGCAGAGCCAACAGAACCAGAAGCGTCAGCGTGAAGAGTGGAATGATGGTACGTGCTTTCATGGTGTCCTCCTTGCCCATTTCGGCGCGGCCATATGGCCACAGGGTCTTTGGAACGTCATTACTCGACTTTGGCAGTGACATAACGTCAAAGTAGTACGTTAACAACAGAATAAGCAAACAGGTCAGGCAGAGCGACGTATCAAGGTGTACAATCCAGAGAGAGCAGAAGATTCTGGAGGTGTACAATGATACCGCTGGTCGAATTTCCTGAAATCGTGGAGCATTATGCGCCCGAATTCGAAGATGTATTCTCAGCAGAAGCGTTCATCGAGTTCAAACGCTACATCAGCGGACTGGTTGTGTCCGAAAACAAGACGATAGACGGAATCAACCGGCTGCTGGTGGTGGAGAACCGAAATCAGACGTCACTGAACCGACTGCTGACACGGAGTCCATTCTGTCTGGGCGGTCTGAACCGATCTCGACTGCAAATGTTGGCTGGTTCACCGGGGACCCGGATGAAAGCCAAGGGTGTGCTGAGTATTGATGACACGCTGCTCGCACATTTTGGTAACCACTTTGAGCAGATTGCCATGCTGTATGACCATGTGACCGAGAGTTATCGGTGGTCGCATAATCTGGTGACGATGCACTACAGTGACGACGAGACGGACTATCCTGTGCTGTTCCAGCTGTGGAAGCCGGTCGATCTCGCCAGACTGGAAGCTGGCATGCGAGATGCAGGCGTGCCGATCAAAGCAAGCAAGGAAGCCTTGAAAGAGAGCGCACCCGCCAAGTGGCGCAGCTATCTGATAGGTGTGTGGAGCCGGCGCCGAAAAGAGTATCCGGTCATCCAGCGCCTATACAAGACCAAGTTGGACATGGCCCAAGCCATGGTGCAACAGTGGGCGCAGGCTCATCCAAAGAAGAAGTGGCCTGTGACCTTTGACAGCTGGTACACTCAACCGGATTTCTGTCATTATCTCGATCAACAACTGCGTGTGCCCTATGTGGGCACGCTCGAAGAGGGCGATGACCTGATCCTCAAGGACGGTAAGAAAACCGTTGGCGAATTTGCTGCTCAACTCAAGCAGGAACATCTGGCCGCAGTCGAAGCTGGCGGTGACCCCGTCTTCCAGCCGCTTACAATCAAGTTCAAGGGTGAAAAGGAGGCCTATTACAGCTACTGCCAGACACATCGGATTCAGAGCTATGGCAAACAACGCTTGGTCATCAACCATCGCCAAGCGGATTTGACGGACAATCCGACCTATTTCATCAGCAACCGCCTCCGTTGGCAGGCAAAAGGCATCACTCGCATTCGCCGCCATCGCTGGCCCGTGGAAGTCTATTACCAAGAAGGCAAAGCGGAAGGGCTGGACCAGTATCAAATGCGGAGCTTTAGCGCTATCGAACGACATATCGCCCTGGTTGCCGTGACCTACAGCATGCTGCGGGCTGCCCAACACGATACTCGCCTTCGCCATCGGCTTCAACGTCAACTTCAAGTAGAGCTTGAGGATCATCCTGCGGCTTGGCGTCGAGCGACTCAAGCACAGAGCTTGTGGACTTTGGCTCTCTTCATCAGCACCGGTTTGGCGCAAGGCCATTCCCTTGATTCCTTGATGAGACCACTGATCCAAGCCACCTGCAGCGGTTGAACGCTTCCGTTCACATCGGGCGGTGCTGCACTCACCTGGACTCTCCATGGTGAGCATGGTCGTACTTTGCCCGTCGCCAGACACCAAGGGGCGATAGACCCCTGAAATGCCCTATTTGCTTATTCTGTTGTTAAGCTGCCAAAGTCGAGTCATTACACCATGCTGCTGTCCACAAATTGATGGCGTTTTGGCTACGTATTGGCACCGTACGCTCTCGGCTATGCCTGCCGATTAGAGCTGTAATCCTTTGACTAGAGAGCACCGCTCTTTTCGGCCCACTGGCTGCGGTTGAGCACGTCGCCCGGATAGTCGATGTAGGCGCTTCGATTTTGGTTTTCCGTTTGGGGTCGTTTCAGAAGGGGAAGGGGGATCAAGAATCGCCAACCACTTGCGTTCCACAGAGCTGGAGGGACTCGAAGCGCAACGATCCACCGCCTGCGGGTGTGCCGGGGTAGATGGTGCGGTCGACATAGCCGCAGGCGAAAATGCCGACCTCGTAGGGACCTGCGAAGGGCAGATTGAGTGAGCCGACGCGATACCAGTCATGGCCGGGCGCCCGGCACAGCGCACAGATTTGATGGCCGCTCCGCTCCAGTCGCAACGTGATCCGCTTGCCCGGCAGATGACCACGGCCGAAGATGGCGTTCTCATTGTCGATACAACCCATCAAGGTGACCTCATCTTCGCCCATCGTCCCTCGGTCCAGGCGGATGAAATTGGACTCATTGAACCAGAGCAACAGACCACCCATGGCGGGGCGTCCATCGTCAGGCGGCGAGCAGATCGCCTCTGCCGCCAGATCGCCCTCGACGCTTTGTGTAAAGCGGGGGGCGCTGAAATTGATGAACCAGAGATCGCGCCCGTCTGCAGCTTCGATGACAAGCCCGTCGTCGATGCGATGGTGACAATCGTCGTAGGGATCGTGCCATTGCCAGGGAGCGACGGGTGGACGGTCGAATGAAGTTGGAGCGGATGCCGGCAGAATGCTGGTCGGCGACGCAGCTTCCAGATACCACTGCGCGAACAGCCCGCTGCGGAGGTCTTCTCTTTGACGCAGATCGTGGCAGCGCCGCAGGAAGCGTTCCTGGTCGCCGTCGGTTATTTCCAGTATGGAGATGCAGCCGGGGAGGGATGGCTTCTGAATGGGAATGTTCGCATCCGGACTGTGATCGGTGACGCCGGGTTCAAGCGCGCCAAGTGTTTGCGCGTACGCTTCGGCACGCTGACCTTGGGCCATCAGGGCCCTTGCCAACCACAGATGTGTACTTAGGCTCCTTGGCTGATTCTCCCTTCGACCCTCTGCAACGCAATCCGACAGATCCCGGATGGCATCTGTCGATGCGCCGGCGCAAAGAGCAGATAGGCCGAGTTGCATGCTGACCCAGGGTCGCAACGATGAGTTCTTCAATTCAAGCATCTGTTCTGCCCAATATCGAGCTTCAATTGTCTTTCCCAGGAGGCAACAGTCTCTTGACAACTGTCCCATGGCATAGCCCATTGTGGTGGCCTCGCCGGTCTTTCGCCAGATCGCCAGCGCCTCGTGTAGCAGCCCAAATGATCGAGCGTAGTCACCGGACAGGGCAAGCGTCTGGCCACGCAGGAAGATCGCTTTAGCCAACGAATTCAGATCAGTGATTTCCTTTGAGCGATTCTCCAAGGTGTCAAGGAATTCAAGTGCACGATCGGCGTTTTTGGTCAGATTGGATGCGTCGATGACGTGGTTGAAAGCTGGAGAGAGTTCCTCTGAAAACGGGAGGTCCAGGATGAGTTCTGCCAGCTGTTCGGCGATTTCGAGAAAGTGCTTTTGGCCAAATAGGAAGGCGTAGGCAATCGCCAAGTGGCCCATCAACGTAGCGCCTTCGACTGATTTTGTTTCGTCGCCGAGTTGATTCAGTCCTGCGCGTGCAGTTTGCACCACTTCTGTCATGTGAAACTGCCAGAACACCGCTTCGCCCAGCCAGTAATAGTACCGCGCGATCGTCTGCCTGGCAGTCGCGCTCGCCTGCCCGATGGCGATTGACTTTCGTAGCGCGGATTCAGCCAGATCGAATTGACCTTCGGCGTAGTAGGTGCGCCCCAGTTGATAGAAAAGATCGGCTTGTCGCTGTCCGGACTCTAATGATTGATTCTCCTGGTCGAGTAGCTTCAACCGTTCCAAGGCCTGCTCGAAGAGGCGGATGGCGTCCTGGTTCAGATAGGATCTGCGCGCCCTTTCTGCGGCCTGGGCAAGGTAGAGGCTCGCCCTGGTATGATCCTGGGTGCGGGCTGCATGGTGGGCAAGGATCTCGATCTTGGCATCAAGCTGATCCGCGAAGGCAGACTCGATGGCCTTGACAACGCCTCCGTGGATGCGGACGCGCTCGTCCTGGGGCAACATCCGGTAGACGGCTTCCTGTGTCAACACATGCTGAAAAGAGTACTCAGGTTCGGGACCGGATCGTTCCAGGTAGACGAATCCGCGCTGTTGAAAAAGTTGTAGATGGTCTGCCAGATCGGCGAGATCGTCGACCAGTCGTTCCAGGAGCGGCAGTGAAAAGGTGCGCCCAAGCGCAGCGGCGATCTGCAGATGACGGCGTGAGTCAGGGTCGAGCCGGTCGACACGGCTGTGGATCAAGCTGTCGATGTTGTATGGTACAGCATCGGCGGCCGATTCGTCATCGTCCTGCCGGCTCGACTGCCAGCCGCTCTCTCCCCGAACGATGATGCCGGCGTCAATGAGCGCGCGAACGACCTCTTCGGTGAAGAACGGGTTGCCTTGGGTCCGTGCCAGGATCCAGTCTCGGATCGTCGACGAGAGCGCTTCCACCTTGAGTAGCGAGGCGATCATTTGCCGGTTCTGTTCCGGTGACAATTCGTGTAGCCGAATTTCACGGTAGCTGCCGGGGCACTTGTTGGCTGCCGCCGAGGTCAATTGCTGGAGACGGTCAACCGGATCGGGGCGAAGAACGCAGAGCAGTAGAACAGGGTCGGCCGTTGCCATGGCCATCAATTCGACAAGCAGATCCGCCGACAGATCGTCTGCCCAATGAACATCGTCGATGACGAGAATCAGCGGTCGTTCGGCCGCCAGAAGACGCAGTAAGGCCTGGAGCGCGGCCATGGTGCGGGCACGCACCTGGGCTGCATTCACCTTGCTCAGGCGCTCATCCCAGTCTGTGTCGTAGTGAATCGACAGCAGGCCGCCGAGTGCCGCACCCATCTCTGCCGTTTCAGCCGCATCCAGATTGTAGTGACAGGCCATCTGCTTGAGGCTGGCTTCCACATGCGTTCCCAGCGCCGAGGGGTCAACATCGGCATCCCGGTTGAAGAAGCCGCGGATCATCGTTCGGAACGGCGCGTAGCCGGTCGACATGCTCATCTCAAGGCAGCGTCCTTCCAGCCAGCGTGGAGACGTGTCATCCTCTGCTTCGCGTTCGAGGGCCTCCCGCAGTTCGCCAATCAGACGCGACTTGCCGACGCCTGCGCTGCCGATCACAAAGACAAGCTTGCCCCGTCCATCTGAAATTCCTCGACAGTCGGCAAGCAGGTCGGCCAACTCATTTTCGCGCCCGATGAGTTCAGATTGCAGCCCCAGAATGCCGCGGGACTTGAGCGGTTGGGCCATCGGTCCGGTGGCGATGTAGACGGGGACGGCAACACCTTGCGCGCGCTCCGTTGTCGAGAGCGGGGCCATGTGATAGGCACCACGGGTGCGCCGCCATGTATGCCGGTCGACCAAGACTTGGCCGAGCGCTGCTCTGCGTTGAAGCATGGCTGTCTGGCTCGCCAGGGACCCGCCTACGACCGGGAGATCATCGCCTGAGGCGCCATTGACAGTGACAAATGCTTCCCCGCTTTTGATACCGATGGCGATGCGAATTTGGCCTTCCGTCGCCAAGCGAACTAACTCGAAGGCAACATGGAGCGCCCGCTCAGCATCATCCTCATGGCTTCGAGCCAGACCGAAGAAGAGTAGCCCGCCATCGCTACCAAGATGGTGAATTACCGCGTCAACACCTTTGCTCAGGGTGTAGATGGCTCGTTTGAACTCTTCCAGGGCTGCCGTTTCGGCGTGTGAAGATGTTGCGGCGACCTTGTCCTCTCTGTACTCGACCGCCAGGCTGAGTGCGGTCAAGGTTCGGATTTCGCTCAAGACGGGCTGGACTGCTGGATATGAAGCAGCGGTCGGTCTTGGCTCGGGATTCGTCCGAGTGTCGGTGCTGCTCACTTCAACGACCGGGCGCACAGAAGCTCTAGATTCGGCGGCCGGCGCCACAGTGAAGCGATTGGCCCGCACGCCATCGATCAGATCGACAGTCTCCGGCTCGGGTATTACGCCTAGCTCATCCTCTAGCAAGCGACAACACTGGTCGTATTGGTGCAGTGCCCGGGTACGGTTGCCCGCGCCGGCATATAGCTGAATGAGGGTACGGTGCGCCCGTTCATCCAGCGGATCGAGCGAGAGCCAACGTTGGGCGAACGTGATCGCCTGCTCAAATCTAGCGCATTCCATGTGGGATTCGGCCAACTGTTGCAACATTGTAACGGCTGAAAGCCGCAGGTCTTGCGCTGTCATGTACTGCCATGTGTCGAAGTCGGCTGTGTCGCGCAGGGTAAAGCCTGCCAGGAAATCGCCGCGATAGAGGTCAGTCGCCGCCCTGAGTTCTCCCATCCGAGCAGCATTGGCCTGTTCACCGGACCGATTGCGTTGGGGAGCCCCAACGGCTTGCTTGAACTGCAAAACGTCCACCCAGAGATCTGGGCCTTGCACCAAGCCGATGGTCTCGCGTGTAAGTGCAAAGTGCTCGCTTCCAACTGAGCGCGTGGCCGTGTGGAGGACACGTCGTAGGCTGGCCCGCGCACTGCTTTGGTCTTGCCATGGCCAGAAGAGGGTTGCCAGCGCGTCGCGCCGGTGCGGCTGGGCTGTGACGGCCAGGTAGGCGCACAACGCCATCGCCTTGTGCCGCCCGAATTCAACCGGCCGATCGTCGCTCTCAATCTGTGGGGACCCGAAGAGCCGAAACGATAGCTGAGACATGACCATACTTCTCCTGCAAGGGGCCAATATCGAGAGTGTTGCAGAATTGGTCGACAGGGAGGGAAGGAGAGTGAGTTTCGGATAGCCTCACTTTGTGGGAAGATTAGGTTAGCGACCAAAAATCGACCCACAAAAGAAAGACTATCCATGAACAGTATACCATCATCCCTGCTCGCAATCATACACCTTCATCTGACGGCTTTGCTCCACTGGTTCAGTGCGGAAGCCTACGAGCGCCAATTGGGGCGAGCGCAGGAGCATTTTCTGGTTCGTCTCACCAATTCCTTTGAGTTCGGCCCTTTGGAGAAGGCCTGTGCCGACTACCATCACCGGAGCGGAGCGGGTGCGCCGCCAACCCATCCCGTTGCCCGACTGGTGCGGGCGCTGCTGGTGAAACAACTCTTCAACCTCTCCTTGCGCCAACTGGAAGAGGCGATCCAATGGGATCTGCGGGTCAAATGGTTCGTCGGCTACGCGCTGTTCGAGACGGGACCGGACCACGCCACCTTGGCCCGCTTCGAAGAATGGGTCATGGCACACCACCAACGCACTTTTTTTGACGAGGTCCTGGCCCAGATCGATCGAGCGTTTCCCGAAGAACGAGAGAAAGCACAAATGGGCGACACCTATGCCATGCAGGCCAATGCGGCCACCGAAAGCCTGAGCGGACTGCTGCGCCATACCTGCCAACTGCTGCTCAATGCGTTGGCAGAGGTCGACCAGGATGCCTTTGCCCGCGTCAAAAGCCAACTGAACCTGGAAGCACTCTTCGGCACCGAGGACGAAGTCAAGGAATTTCGCCTCGAACGCGCACAGCGCAAAGAGCGGTTGCAGCAGACGGCCATCGCGGCACTTCACTGCCATGCAGCGGTGCAGACCTGCTTGGCCCAGCGCTCAGACCTCGCCCCTCATCAATGCCGAATGGTCGCCAAGCGCCTCGATATCCTGGCCAAAATCTTGGCCGATGAACTGACCTTCGACTTTGACGAACAGGGCCAGGTCACCGGTGCACACGAGTTGCCAAAGAAGAAGAAAGGCAGCTACCGTATCGCCAGTGCCGCCGACCCCGATGCCACCTATCGCGTCCACGGCGAACGCATCGACTTTGGCTTCAACATCAGCGTGGCTGCCACCGACACCTTCATCCGTGAGAGCCAGGCCGACACCGGCAGCCAGCCCGATGCCGTCGCCATTCCCGACCTGCTCACCGCCCAGCAGGAATATCACGACCTGGCCCCTGCCAAGTTCATCTACGACCAGGCTGCCGGCACCGGCAAGAGTCACGCCGATGTCGACAAGGCCACCAACGGTCAGACCCAGTTGGTGGCGCCGCTGGCCAACCGCCGGCAGGAGGGTGAACGCTTCGACCCCGATGACTTCACCTTGCAGCCCGATGGCCAAGCGCTTGTCTGTCCCAACAACGTCGTCTCCACTATCGCCTACCGCTCCCAGAGCGCCCAGGGTCGCAGCTTCCGCTTCTCAGCCCAACAGTGCGCCGGTTGTCCGTTGGTTGAAGCCTGTCGCGGCGACAAAGTCTCTGAAAAAAACATGCGCCAGGTCTTCATCAGCGACCACCGCTCCGCCTTGGCGAAAGCACGCACCTATGCCCAAACCCCCGAGTTCAAAGAGGATCTCAAACTGCGTTCTACCATCGAGCGTCACATTGCGAATCTCGTCCGCTATCACGGCGGCCGTCGAGCACGACGCCGCGGTCTTGACGCCTGCGACTATCAGGCCAAGATGAACGCTATGGCCTTCAATCTGCGCCAATGGATGCGCAAACTCGATCGTCAGAGCGCTGTCGCCAGCCCTTGACCCTGGCTTCGGCGCGCCCTGCGATCGTTGCAGGGCCAACCAAGAGAGGAAATTTCGGTCCGATCACGCCCATTTCAGCCCATTTCGGCTCGATCTAGCCTCATCCAGTCGAAACATGACCTGAGACGCCATCTGCTCGCATTGATGAGACCGATCTACTTGACCATAAATTGAATTCTGCAACACTCTCAATATCAGGGCAGAAATAGGTAGAAACGCTCATGACATGCTGCTCGACCTCAATTATACCACCGAAATGTCTGTCGAAATGGCAGAGATCGACAGCCTTGGCGTCTATGAACGCGAATGTGCCGGGGATGGGCCAGACCAGTTTTCTCCATTGTGATACCTCGTGGCCCGTCCCCGGCACGTGGTGATGCCCTCCCCCGAAACATCCGACCTGTTCCGTTGGTTTGCAACGTTTTTGCAACGCTTGCCGCAACGCTTCCGCCACGCCGGGCTTGCTAGACTGATGTATGGCCAGATGACAAACCCGGTCGATGGCCAGAAGGGCGACAGTCGAAGCGGACTGCCGCACAATCGAATCGATGGCGACAGTGAGTACAAGGAGGAGAAAGATGTCGAACAAACGTACTATGCTACAGCGGATTGTTTTTGTTGCTTTGGCGTTGACCATGGTGATGGCACTCTCTTCGGCGTCGCTGATGGCTTCGAGCGAGAAGATGGCAGCCCCCAATGCAGAGGCCAACAAGCAGGTGGCCGAGACCTACTTCGGCCAGGTGTTGAGTGAGGGTGACATGGCGGCAGCCGACACAGTGATGACTCCAACTTTCCAGCGACTGGATCGCAGCCAGGGCGGTGTCGCACTTGGACCTGAGGGCACAATCTTCTTGGCCGCCTACTACAAGGACGTCGTGCCGAACTTGAGCTACACCATTGATGCCATTGCCACCGAAGGAGACCAAGTTGCGGTCTGCTGGACGGCCAATGGGCAGGTTCGGGACTTTGCCCTGACTTCTCTGAACGGCGAGCCGGTCACCTTGACTGGGATGAGCTTTCTGACCATCGAGGACGGCAAGATCGCCGAGGAGTTGAGCCAATCTTGAGAGTTTGGCAACTGTCTTGGGTGTCGACGAGATACGCTTTGCACCCAGCTACAACTAACCCGCGAAGATCGTCGTCACATTCGATTGAGGCTTGAAGAGAGCGAAGCGTCCCCTGTGCTTCGCTCTCCTCGCGGACACGCAATCCTGTAGGAGTACAGAAGTGAGTTCGTAGTGACGGCTTCAGCCGTCCAAACCGCTAAAGCGATCACTGCGAACGAAACCGCCAAGTTTATTGTGGAGCGCTCAGCTACTGGTGC
>CAWKCP010000047.1:0-150183 GCA_963848115.1 uncultured Chloroflexia bacterium
ATCGACTGTGATAATTGCGTCGGTCGCCAAAGCGAGTATGCGTTCAAGCGGTAGCGTGTGCTGAGATTTCTCTTCCATATGGCACCATTGTTTGCATACAGACCCGGATTCTACCAAGTACATCGTGCCATCAAAGATGCGTTACATCATGGTTATCCGACAAGTTTATCCAACGCCACTATTGTAGCATTTTTTCCCCATCAATTGAACCCACCACCGTTTTGATCCATTACCCCCTTCATGTTACGCTAACGGCGCGAATTTTTCTGAGCTGCTAGCCGTTTGTCAGAATCTGTAGGAGCGCCATGACTATCCGCATTGAGGTTCGAGGCCAGCACCTGGCCGCAGCCCAGGGTTTTCTTCGCAACGCCGCAGCCCTTGGCCACCACGAGAGTGGCGGACTGCCACATCACTTCCGTCTATTTTCTAGCAAAAGATCCCGGTGCAGAGTCGATTGAGAGACTCTGCACCTTTCTATTAGTGGATCCGGTCACGGAATCGTCGCAGTTGGACAGATCTGTCCGTCGACGAACCGCCGACCTCGCCCGATGGCATACACATGTTGAGGTAGCCCCCCGTCCCGGCGTCACCGACATCACCGCACGCGAGCTGATGCGCGGCATGGAGGAGATCGGCCTGCCGGCCTGCGAGGTCACGACCGCGACACGCTACGAACTTGAGGGCGCAGCTGACCGAAGCGCAGGTGCGAACGCTGGCCGGCCAGTTGCTCTGCAACGAGACCATCCAACACTTCAGCCTCGGCCCCATGACGCCCCATTTCGACGCCGAGACCACCGCCAGTGACACGGTGGAGAGCGTGGCACTCGACGGACTCGATGCCGACGCGCTGCTGACGCTCAGCCGAGAGCGCCTGCTCTCCCTCGATCTGGATGAGATGCGAGTCATCCAGCAATTTTATGCCGACCTGGGCCGTTCGCCCACCGACATCGAACTGGAGACCTTGGCACAGACCTGGTCGGAGCACTGCGTGCATAAGACCTTCCGCGCCGAGATCGATTTCACGATTCAGGATGCCGACGGCGAGGTCATCCACCAGGAGACAGTCGACGGCCTGCTCAACCAGTACATCCGCGCCGCCACCGAAGTCGTCTATCCCGACTGGCTGCACTCGGCCTTTGTCGACGACGCCGGCATCATCGCCTTTGACGACACGCTGGACCTGGCCTTCAAGGTCGAGACCCACAACCATCCGTCGGCGCTGGAGCCCTTCGGCGGGGCCAATACCGGCATCGGCGGCGTCGTGCGCGACATCATCGGCGTCTCGGCACGGCCCATCGCCACCACCGACGTGCTCTGCTTTGGGCCCCAGGACTACCCGGTCGATCAGGTGCCGGACGGCGTGCTCCATCCGCGGCGCATTGCCGAGGGCGTCGTCGCCGGCGTCGGCGACTACGGCAACAAGCTGGGGCTGCCCACGGTCAACGGCGCGGTCATCTACGACGAGGGCTATCTGGGCAATCCGCTGGTCTTCTGCGGCTGTGCCGGTCTGCTGCCCAGGGGAAAACATCCGACCGCCGCACACGTCGGCGATCTGGTCGTCGCACTGGGGGGCCGCACAGGTCGAGACGGCCTGCACGGAGCCACTTTTTCCTCGGTCGAACTGACCCACGAGACCAGCGAAACGTCGGGCAGCGCCGTGCAGATCGGCGACCCCATCACCGAAAAGGGGCTGATCGAGCTGATCGAGGCGGCCCGCGACGAAGCAACTCTACACCGCCATCACCGACTGCGGGGCCGGCGGCTTCTCCTCATCGATTGGCGAGATGGGCGAAGAGCTGGGCGTCGACATCGAGCTGACCAAAGCGCCGCTCAAATACCCCGGCCTGACGCCCTGGGAGATCTGGCTCTCCGAGGCCCAGGAACGCATGGTCGTGGCCGTGCCGCCGGCCAAGCTGGACCGCTTGCAGGCCCTGGCCGATCTCTGGGACGTGGAAGTCAGCGTGCTCGGCACGTTCACCGGCGACCACAATCTGCGCGTCCGCTACAACGACCGCATCGTCGCCGACCTGCCCATGAGCTTCGTCCACGACGGCCTCCCCCGCCGCCATATGACAGCCGTCTGGGTCGAACAGGAAGACGCAATCCCCACTCCCCCACTCCCCCACTCCCCCATCTACAACGACACCCTGCTCGCCCTCCTCTCCACCCCCTCCGTCGCCAGCAAAGAGCAGATCGTCCGCACCTACGATCACGAAGTGCGCGGCGGCACGCTGGTCCGGCCCTTCGTCGGCCCGCAAATGGACGGCCCGTCCGACGCCGCCGTCCTCAAGCCGCTGGGCACCTGGGATCACGACAAGGCCTTTTCGCTCTCCAATGGCGTCAATCCACGCCTGGGTCAACGCGATCCCTACGCCATGGCCGTCAGCGCCATTGACGAAGCCATGCGCAACGCCGTGGCCGTGGGCACGGACCCGGATCGCATCGCCATTTTGGACAACTTCTGCTGGGGCAACCCGACCTATCCGGACCGGCTGGGCGCGCTGGTGCGCACCTGCCAGGGGTGCTACGACGCTGCCGTCGCCTACCGCACGCCCTTCATCTCCGGCAAGGACAGCCTCTACAACGAGTTCAACGGCAGCCCCATTCCGGGCACATTGCTCATCTCGGCCATCGGCATCGTGCCGGACATGCAACGCTGCGTCACCTCTGACTTCAAGCAGGCCGGCAATCTGATCTATCTGCTGGGCGAAACCAAGGCCGAACTCGGCGGATCGCTGCTCTACGAGCATCTGGGCAGATCCGATGGCACAGCACCGACCATGCCCGCCGAACCGCTCACGCGCTATCGAGCGTTGCACGAGGCAATGCTCCAAGGATTGGTGCGTTCCTGCCACGATCTGAGCGAAGGCGGGACTGGCTCTTGCCTTGGCTGAAATGTGTTTGGCCGGACGATTGGGAGCAGATGTCACGCTGCCGGCGAGCGAACTTGTCGGCAATCGAGTTCTTATTCAGCGAGAGTAACGGTCGACTGCTGGTGGAGGTTGATCCGGCAGACGCAGCAATGCTAGAACGAGTCTTCCTGAAACAAACGATCACTCGCTTGGGCGAAGTGACTCAGAGGCCTGGCTACACGTCAGCCAAAATGGCACAGACATGCTAGACTTAGCCGTCGAGCAAATTGTGGGAGCATGGAAATGCGAGATGATATCCTAACAACGTTACGTGCACTTCGTGACGAATTGAACACGACGATTCCGAGTCCGAGAGATCAGTCTCTTCGGTTCCGTTGTCCACGAAAAAGAGACGTCATCGAGTGACATCGATCTCCTCGTCGATTTCGACGAACAAGCAAGTCTGTTTGACCTCGTGGGCCTCGGGATCTACCTTGAAGAGACGTTCGACCGTAAGGTTGACATCGTGCCCAGAGAATCGCTTCGTCCTGAAATTCGTGATGTCGTGCTGGCGGAGGCGATTGTCGTATGAGTCGGGATCAGACGATCTACTTGCAAGACATACTTGACGCCATTAACAGTATCGAGTCGTTTATCGCTGGCATGGATTTTGCCACATTTCAGCAAGATGACAAGACATATAGCGCCGTATTGCGAAAACTCGAAGTCATCGGTGAAGCAACGAAGCAGGTGCCAGACGAGATTCGACAACGGAACCCGGAAATTCCTTGGAAAGAGATGGCTGGTATGCGTGACAGATTGATCCACGCGTACCTCGCAATTGACGTTAGGCTGGTGTGGAGAACGATCCACGATTACCTACCGACTACACGATCCCAAATCAGCGAAATGCTGCAAAATCTCAAATGAAAATGAAACCATCGATTCTGATCCTTCATGCGTCCGGAACCAATCGAGACGGCGAAGCTGCACGCGCCTGCGAGTTGGCCGGCGGCGCGCCGGAGATCGTGCATCTCAACCGGCTTCGCCTGGGCGAACGGCGTTTCGAGGACTACGACATGCTGCTGCTGCCCGGCGGCTTTTCCTACGGCGATGCGCTGGGCGCGGGCGTGCGTTGGGCGCTGGACCTGCAGGTCTTCTTCCACGATCAGCTCCACGCCTTTGTGGACGCGGGCAAGCCGGTGCTGGGCATCTGCAACGGCTTCCAAGTGCTGGTCAAGGCCGGCCTGTTGCCGGGTCAACACTCTGACGAGGCAACCCGCAACGACCTGGCTGAGATCGGCACCCGTTCAGTGACATTGACCGATAACGCCGGCGGCCATTTCGAATGCCGCTGGGTCCACCTCAAGGTCAATCCATCGGCCAAGGCAGGCTTCCTCGGGGCCATCGACGATCTGATCTTCTGCCCCGTGGCCCATGGCGAGGGCAATTTCCAGGTCAAGGACGAGGCGACACTCAGCCGCTTGGAAGACGAGAATTTGGTGGCGTTCACCTACGTCGATGCAGATGGGAAGCCGATCGATGGGCGCTACCCGCTCAACCCAAACGGCTCGGTCGGGGACATCGCCGGCATCTGCAATCGGCGCGGCAACGTGGTCGGCCTCATGCCCCACCCAGAGGATCACATTGTGCCGATCCAGAATCCGCTTGGCAGAAGCGGGCAGTTAGGGTTGGCGTTGTTTAAGGCATTTTTGAACGCGTAGGGGACATTTGGTTGACCGGGCACGTGAACCGGCGGACGAACGGGCCACCGCCCATGGCAGGGAATTCCGCCGGCACACATGCCCCAACGCATAGCGACGACTGTAGGGGCATGTGTTCGGACGGGATAATTCCGTCCAACCGTCAGAATGAACTTCCGTCCGATCACGTGCCGCTCTTGCACAACCGGCCTTGCACAAGTAGCGCTTTCGCACACCGGACATGACGACAGGAACCATCAATGACCCAGATCACAGAAGCATTCATCCGAGACCACCTTGCCGATGCCCTGGCCGGTGTCGATCTCCCTTTCCTCGGTTCCAAGACCAGCGGTAAGGTGCGCGAGATCTACGAGTACACGGACGGCGACGAGGATCAGCTGATCATCGTCACCACCGACCGCCTATCAGCCTTTGACCGCATACTGGGCCTGGTCCCATTCAAGGGCCAGGTGCTCAACCAATTGGCTGCCTTCTGGTTTGAACAGACGCGTGACATCGTCGACAACCACCTGGTCGCCGTGCCCGATCCCAATGTGGTCGTGGCGCGTCGTTGCCGGACATTGCCGGTGGAAGTGGTCGTGCGCGGCTACATCAGCGGCGTCACCACTACTGCGCTCTGGTACCAGTATGAGCAGGGCAAGCGCACCATCTACGGCATCGACTTCCCGGACGGGTTGCAGAAGAACGACCACTGCCCGAGCCGATCATCACGCCGACGACCAAGGCCAGTGACGGCGGCCACGACGAGCGCATCACAAGCGAGCAAGTTACATCCATGGGCCTAGTCGAACCGGAGATGTGGGCGAATGTTCAGGAAGCTGCAATCGCCCTCTTCAAGCGTGGCCAGGAGATTGCGGGCCGGGCCGGGCTGATTCTGGTCGACACCAAATATGAGTTTGGTGTCTCGCCTGACGGCAACATCATGCTGATTGACGAAGCGCACACGCCCGACTCCAGCCGTTTCTGGATCGCAGACACGTACGAAGCCCGGCGAAGCGCCGGCCAGGAGCCGGAGAACTTCGACAAGGAGTTCGTTCGCCTGGCCTATGCCGCGCAAGGCTACCGCGGCGACGGCGATCCGTCTCCTTTGCCCGACGATTTGGCTGTCCAGGCCGCGTAGCGCTACATCCGCACCTACGAGATGCTCACCGGCGAGACGTTTGTGCCGGGCGAGGTTCCGGCAGAGCCACGAATCGAGCGCAATTTGAGGGCGTGGTTGCGGAATGGCGATCCGTAGTCGGATTTGCAATCCGACCAGCTGGGCTAAGCTTAGCCAGTCAGGCGGAATGCCATTCCGCCCTACATGACGTCATCCGCGTTCTATTCGGCTGACGGCCAAATAGATACTACTGAGACCAGGAATAATCGCATGACGAATTCAGAATCACCGCTGGTCGGCGTGATCATGGGCAGCAGTTCGGATTGGGAACGATGTATGCAGTTCGCAGCGCAGACATTGCGAGACTTCGATGTACCCCACGAAGTGCGCATCGTCTCCGCCCATCGCACGCCGGAGCTGATGTTCGAGTACGCTGCCCGGGCCGAAGAGCCGCGGCATGGAGGTCATCATTGCCGGGGCAGGCGGAGCCGCGCATCTGCCCGGCATGGTTGCGGGCCATACACTTGTGCCGGTCATCGGTGTGCCGGTACAGAGCAGCGCGCTGAGCGGCATGGACTCGCTGCTCTCCATCGTGCAGATGCCCGTAGGCGTGCCCGTCGCCACCATGGCCATCGGCAAGGCCGGCGCCATCAACGCCGCGCTGCTGGCCGTCTCGATCCTGGGCAACACCCGTCCGGCATACCGTGACGCGCTGCGAACTTTCCGGCAGGAGCGTGCAGAGCAGGTGATGGCGGAGAAGCTCGAATTTACCGAATAGGTACCGAAGAGCGAAGACCAAAGATCGAAGATCAGTGAGTCCACTGCAAAAAGGGATTCAGACACGAATTCACACGAATTATCACGAATCTTCTATCTGGGAGCGACGACACAATTCGTGACCATTCGTGTCAAGAAAAGGCTTTTTGCAGTGGACCCCTCAGTAGTTCACGACTTGGTGAAAAGCGAGATTCTTCGCTGGCCCTTTGCCAGAGTGAAGTGCTCGAGAATACTCGCTCAGAATGACAAATCGTGAACTACTGAAGATCGGTTGTTGGAACGCTCAAAATATTGCCGTGCCGTTCTTTGCTCGTTGTTCTTCGTTTTTTCTCTTTTCCTGGAGCATGTCATGCAATCGCCCATCCTCCCCCCGTCAACCATCGGCGTCTTCGGCAGCGGCCAACTCGGTCGGATGTTGGCATTGGCCGCGCGACCGCTGGGCTATCGGGTGCACACCCTCTCGCCCGACGTCGACTCCCCCACCGGCATGGTCGCCGACCGCGAGGTCAGCGCGGACTACAGTGACCTGGACGCCGTGCGCGGCTTCGTGCAGTCCGTCGATGTCGTGACCTTCGAATTCGAAAACGTGGCCTCGATAGTCGCCGAGATCGCGGCGGAAGAAGGCGTACCGGTTCGGCCCGGCGGCCATGTGCTGCATGTGACACAACATCGCCTGCGTGAGAAGACTTTCCTGGCCGATGCCGGAATTCCAGTGGCCCCGTTTGTGTCGGTCCGTTCGCTAGAAGACCTCCAACATGGTATCGCCGAGATCGGTCTACCCGCCGTGCTCAAGACCGCCTCATTCGGCTATGACGGCAAGGGACAGGCCAAGATTGATCGTCTTGAAGAGATCGAAGCAGCCTGGGATGCGATTGGCCACCAGGAGTCGATCCTGGAAGCCTTCGTGCCCTTTGACCTTGAGATCTCAGTCGTAGCGGCCCGGGGCGTAGACGGCGGATTCGCCTCCTACGGGGCAATTGAGAACATCCACAGAAATCACATTCTCGACATTTCCATCGCACCGGCGCGTGTGCCCATGGCGGTGGCGGCAAGAGCCGTGGATCTCGCCCAATCCGTGATGGATGCACTGAACGTCGTCGGCGTGCTCTGCGTAGAATTCTTCGTAACCAGAGACGGCCAATTGCTGGTCAATGAGTTGGCCCCAAGGCCTCACAACTCGGGCCATCTGACCGTCAACAACGCCATCACCAGCCAGTTTGAACAGCAGGCACGCGCCGTCTGCGGTCTCCCACTAGGCTGCACCGACTACCTACGACCGGCCGTCATGGTCAACCTGCTGGGCGATCTCTGGCAGGAGGGCACGCCCGATTGGGCCGCGGCGTTGGCCAAGCCCGGCATCAAGCTCCACCTCTACGGCAAACACGAAGCCCGCCCCGGTCGCAAGATGGGACATTTGACCGCGCTGGCAGATTCGGTGGAGGAAGCGTTGGCGAATGCGGTAGCGGCGAGGGAAGAGCTGGCAAAGTGCTGCGTACTGCGTACTGCGTAAGGTCTCCGAAGAGAGTCCATTTGGTTTATTGGTATCTTGGCTGACATTTACGAGTCCCCAAAAGTGGCACGACTCAAGCACAAGAATATAGTCTGCAGAGACCTCATTACGCAGTACGTTTTACGCAGTACGCATTTCATTTTCACGCAGCAAGCAGCATTTTTTGTTCATCAACAGGGAGAACCCAATGTACTCAGATGACAAGCCCCACGAAGAATGTGGTGTCTTTGGCATCGTCGGCTCCTGGCCAACAGGTGGCGCGTCTGACCTTTTTTGGACTCTATGCCCTGCAACATCGCGGGCAGGAGGCCGCCGGTATTGTGACCTGCGATGGGCGCATGGCCCACGTCCACAAAGGCATGGGGCTTGTCTCCCAGGTCTTCAATGAGGACAACCTGCGCTATCTCCAGGGTCACATAGCCATCGGTCACACTCGCTATTCGACGACCGGTTCGCCCAAGCCGCGCAACACTCAGCCCTATGTTTTGGAGACGTTGGATGGTCCCCTGGCCCTTGGCCACAACGGCAACCTGATCAATGGACCGCAACTGCGACGTGAGTTGCTGGAACGTGGCGTGGGCCTGACCACGTCGACCGACAGCGAGTTGCTCATCCACCTGCTGGCAGGCGGCGGCGGCACAGACTGGCTGACCCGTATCCGCATTCTCATGGCCAAGGTAGAAGGAGCGTATACGTTGACCATTCTGACCAAGGACGCGATCTATGGCGTGCGCGACCCATGGGGATTGCGACCGCTGGCGCTGGGTAAGTTGGAGAACGGTTACGTACTGGCTTCAGAAAGCTGCGCCTTCTCGACGATCGGCGCCAAATTCGTACGAGAGATCGATCCGGGTGAAGTCGTACGTCTGACGGAAGACGGTTATGAGATCTTCCAGGGCGCTCCGCCGGAGAATCTTGCCTTCTGCACCTTCGAACAGATCTATTTCGCCCGACCTGACAGCATGCTCAACGGCAAGCTGGTTCATCGTATTCGCCAGAAACTCGGTCGCCAACTGGCGCGTGAGGCATCAGCCAAGGCCGACATTGTCGTGCCGGTGCCCGACTCCGGTACGCCCCACGCAATCGGCTATGCCCAGAAGAGCGGCATTCCCTACAGCGAAGGGCTGATCAAGAGCCGCTACATCGGCCGCACCTTCATCGAGCCGACGGATGCGCTGCGCAAGGTCGGCGTGGCCATGAAGTTTAACCCGCTGCCGGAGAATCTGCGCGGCAAACGCATCGTGCTGGTCGACGATTCGATCGTGCGTGGCAACACGTCCGGCCCGCTCGTGCAGATGATGCGCGATGCCGGAGCCACTGAAGTACATGTGCGCGTCGCCTGCCCGCCGATCAAGTTTCCCTGCTTCATGGGCGTCGACATGGCCACTCAAAATGAACTGATCGCCGCCAACAAAAGCCTAGATGAGATCTGCGAACACATCGGAGCCGACTCACTCGCCTATCTCTCGATCCGCGGGCTGATGCGTGCGCTCAAAGCCGAGGACGGCTACTGCAATGCCTGTTTCACCGGCGACTACCCGTTCACAACGGACATTCCCTTGATTGAGCTGAAAGAGAAAGAAGAAGTCTCAGAGATGTGGGGAAACTGACCGATGGGGCAGAGCTATCTGATCGGGGTCGATCTTGGAACTAGCGTCGCCAAGGCGACGCTCTTTGATCTCGACGGCAATGCGGTGACCCACGCCACGCGCGCCACCACGTTGCGGCAACCTCATCCCGGCATCGCCGAGCAAGACCCGGACGAGTTCGTGGCCAAGACGCTGGATCTGATCGCAGAGGTGATCGAGAAATCGGACGCAGGCTCGCCCGACGTTGCAGCAATCGGCTTCGATGGTCAGATGGGCGGGATCATGGGCATCGACAGCCAGTGGAACGCGGTTACGCCCTGGTATCCATCCACACTTGACAGTCGCTATCAACCCTATTCGCAAGAGACCGAACGTCGCCACGGAAACCGGGTCTTTGAACTGGCCGGCGCTGCCGTACTGGGCGCGCCTCGCATGGCCTGGTGGCAGGATCAACACCCTGACATCTACGGCCGCATTGACAAGGTGCTGATCCTGGCCAACTACGTTGCCGGTCGCCTCGCCGGCCTGACAGCGGAGGACGCATTTGTCGATCCGTCCTATCTGACGTGGCTGGGCATGGCGGACACGCGCCGACGCGCTTGGTCCGAAGAACTGCTGGAGATCTGGGAACTAACAGATGACCGTCTACCCCACATTATCCCCTCAGCCACGGTGATCGGGTACCTGTCGGAAGCGAATGCCACTCGCTGCGGTTTGGCGGCAGGTGTACCGTTGGTGGCAGGCGCGGGCGATCAGGTGGCCGGTTTCGTGGGCGCGGGCGTAGTCGATGCCGGCGAATGCATTGATGTGGCCGGCACGTTTCCCGTCTTCGCCACGTGCGCCGACGACTTCCTAGTCGATACCGAATACGGCATGTTTCAGTCGCTGGCCGGGCCAATGGGTGACGACAGCTGGTACTGGATGATGTATATCGGCGGCGGCGGGCTGACCCACCGCTGGTTTGTCGAACAGTTCGGCAGTGGACTGTTGAAAAGCGACCATGCCGAGTCGGCCAGGTCGCTCTACGCCCTGCTGGACGAGCAAGCGCAAGGGGTGCCGCCCGGCGCGGACGGGCTGCTCTTCCTTCCCCACCTGGGTGGTCGCATCTGTCCGGTCGACAGTGAGAGTCGTGGCGCCTGGCTGGGGTTCGACTGGACCCACACCCGCGCCCATTTCTACCGTGCGCTGCTGGAATCGATCGGCTATGACTTTGCCCAGGCCCTGCGCGTCCTGAGGACGTACAGCCCGGAATTGGATTTGACCGGCGTGCGCGTCATCGGCGGCGGCGCCTCGAGCAAGATCTGGAATCAGATCAAGGCCGACATCCTCGGTCTACCCTACTTCACGCTCGATCATGCAGATCGCGCCATCTTGGGCAGTGCGCTGATTGCCGGACACGCAGTCGGCATCTTCCCTGATCTTGCCGAAGCGGCAAGATCGTGCGCACGTATCCGCTCCGAGACAGCTCCGAGACCGGACGTACACCACACCTACCAACACTATGTCGATGCCTATATTGCAGTCTTTGATGAATTGCGGCCCACGTTTGATACGCTGGCCACGTTGCGCGGAGACTGATCGCTTCAGAATCAGGAATCTTCCACGATGAGATCAGACCAATGGCGTAAAACAACCCAGGACCTGGCTCCAGCCAGCCGTCAACCCACCCCGGCTGGACAGTACGATCTCTACCCCGGATTCCCGATCGGTGATAACAAGATCGCTCTTGGCTATACCGGGCTTGTCGAACAACTGGCCACGCAGTCCATTGTGCTCATCGACGGATTCCAGGGCATTTTTTGGGACCAACTGCAGCATGATCTGGATGCCGAACTGCGCGCGCAGGGCATCACCGCAGCCTGGACAGACGTGTCCGATGCCTTGCAGCCGGAAGCGGCCATCAACGCGATGATTGAACCCTTTTTGGGCGGCGATGATCCCATTTTTGGCACGCGTTTCACTGGTGAATTGATTGACTTCTTCGATGAGAAGAAGCTTGCTGCGCTCCAGCCTGATCCCGCGGCCCAACTCAACATCCTCTACGGTTGCGGCGCGGCGCTGGCAGGATGGCAGGGCTCATTGGTCTACGTCGATCTGCCCAAAAATGAACTTCAATTTCGAGCGCGGGCGGCAAGCATTACGAACCTGGGGGCGTCGAGCGCTTGCGCGCCCAAGCCCATGTACAAGCGCTTCTACTTCGTCGACTGGATCGCGCTCAACCAGCACAAGGCCGGCCTGCTGCCGCACATCGACTACATGGTCGACGGGCAGCGCCCATCCGAACCAACCTGGATGACCGGCGACAATCTGCGCGCCGGGCTGGAGAGCATGGGCCACAACTATTTCCGTGTGCGTCCCTGGTTCGAGCCGGGGGCGTGGGGCGGACAGTGGATCAAGGAGAAGATTCCCCAACTGCCTCAGGACGCCATTAACTACGCCTGGTCCTTCGAGCTGATTGTGCCCGAAAATGGGCTGCTGTTCGAGAGCGATGGGCTGCTGCTGGAGGTTTCGTTCGACCTGCTCATGGTCCACGACAATCGAGCCGTCATCGGCGATTGTGCAGACTTCTTCGGGTATGAATTCCCGATCCGCTTTGACTTTCTCGACACCTTCAAAGGCGGCAACCTCTCGGTCCAGTGTCACCCGCGGCCCGACTACATTCGCAGGCACTTCGGCGAGACCTACACCCAGGACGAGACCTACTACATCTTGGACTCGGAACCCGACGCCAAAGTCTACGTGGGCTTCAACGAGGACATAGGCCCGGACGAGTTCAGGGCTGAGTTAGAACGCAGCTTCAACCAAGCCTCGCCCATCGATGTGGAGCGCTTCGTCAACACCGAGCCCGCCGACAAGCACGGACTCTTCCTGATTCCAAATGGGACCATCCACTGCGCGGGCGTTGATGTGATGGTGCTGGAGATCAGCGCCACGCCCTACATTTTCACCTTCAAAATGTACGACTGGATGCGCCTGGACCTGGACGGCAAGCCGCGGCCGATCAACATCGAGCGTGCGTTTGAAAATCTCGATTTTGAGCGCAAGGGGCCACGCATCCGCGAAGAGCTGATCTCGACGCCGACGGTACTGGAGCAAGGGCCCGGCTGGCGACTTGTCCATCTGCCGACCCACCCGGTCCATTTCTACGATGTCCATCGCTACGAGTTCACCACCAACGTTCAGGGCGAGACCAACGGTTCCTGTCACATCATGAGCCTGGTTGAAGGGGAATCAGTGATGTTGGAGACGGCCAATGGCATGCGACAGCGCTTCAGCTACGCCGAGACCTTCGTCGTACCCGCGGCCGCCGGTCGCTACACATTGACTAGCGAAGACCGCCAGCCGGTGAAGGTAATCGTAGCGTTTGTGAAAGAGACCTTGCCAGAGACACTATGAAGACGCGCAACGGCGGGCACGTGTACCGGCGGATGAAACGATCAAGAAATAAGATGATGGGACTCGCCCATACACATGCCCCAACCATACGACAATGGGAAGGAGTCAAAGGCCAACATGCTTGACCGACCTGAGCTTTTTTCTGAATTTGATCCCGAAACCGGTATGATCGCCGGCGTAGCGCCGGTCGAACGGCGGCTGAGCGCCATGCGTGGCTACTTCGTGGATGAAGCGGCCTTTGAGGCTGTCCTGGCCCAGGGAGATCCACTGCTCTACACTGTGTCATCTGTCGAGTTGCAGGATCTGGAGGGAGCACTCTGGCATACGGTCGCCTGTATCTATCCCGGCAAGATAGGTGATGAGTACTTCATGACCAAAGGCCACTACCACGCCTGGCGTCCTGCATCCGAGTACTATATCGGCCTGCGTGGGCAGGGGCTGATGTTGTTGGAAGACGAACAGACGGGAGCGAGCCGTTCCGTGGCGCTGACACCCAATGGAATCGTCTACGTACCCGGCCATACCGCCCATCGCACTATCAACGTGGGCGACGAACCACTCACCTACTTGAACGTCTATTCCTACAAAGCCGGCCACGAATATGGTCCCATCGCTGAACGAAACTTCAACCAGATTGTGGTCGAGATTGACGGCGCACCCACGGTGATTGCACGCGATGAATACGAGAAGAAACATCGATAAATGTAAAGCACCGTCTGAGCAGTACCGGTCCGGAAGTGCGTGTGCTTGCGGTGGCGTTCGGCAATTGGCAGCAGGCCGATATCGAGCGCTTTGAAGATGACTGTGCAAGGCCTGAGCAAGGCGAGTAAGGCCGATCCTAGAATTTACGTCCCTACCACGGAATATTGAGATGGTACCGCTTACAGACACTAGCGCCAAACCGTGTAGCAGACAACACGGCTGCAACTTGGTGGATACTCGTACCTGTCACACTTTCAGTCATGCGTCAGCCTTAGGACTCGGGGCTGAAAAACGCCCTGATTCATCTCGGCGATTCTGAGATCTCACGGCGCTGAACTTGTTCTCAACAGGAGGAACTTCGTGGCTGTCGAATCAGAAGGACAGCGAATTTTGGGTGTACGTAATCCTTCAACAGATGATCGTGCGAACAAACACTGTCAGTAGTTCACGATTCGGTGAGAAGCGAGATTCTTCGCTGGCCCTTTGCTAGAGTGACGTGCTCGAAAATACCCGCTCAGAATGACAAATTGTGAACTACTGACTGTTCGAAGAGTCAACGTCTCGCATGAGAATTCAACCAGAGCCACACAGGTTAGGAAACGCAAAGATGCGTACCGATATCCAGGACCGATTCTACCGAGTCTACACCTATCAACCCGTCGATCGCGTCCCCGACATCGAGTTCGGCTACTGGCCCCAGACAATCCGTCGTTGGCTGAATGAGGGCCTACCCCTGGAGCTCACTCCTGAAGAGACAACCGACATGTTCAGCCCGAAGGTTGACGACTATTTCGGCTTCGAGCACGAAGGCCATAATCTTCCCACCAATTATGCAATGATCCCGCTCTTCAATGAAGTGATCATCGAAGAGCGGGAGGATTCGGTCATAATCCGCGATGAGAACGGCGTGGTCGCCGAGCGGTATCTCCACGACTCCGACTACAGCTCGATTCCTCATTTCATCGAGTTCCCCATCAAAACGCCCGATGATTGGGCAGAGATCAAAGAACGTTACGTGTTGGACGACCCGGCGAGATTTCTCTCTGAGCAAGAGATCGCCGAAGCGCGTTCCACCCAGGCTGAGGGCAAGGCCATGCGCCTCTTCTTTGTCGGCTTCTACGGCCAATTGCGCAATCTGATGGGTACGCAGAACCTCTCGTACGCCTTCTTCGACTATCCAGAGATGGTCGAGTCCATCGTTGAACACTGGGCGGAACTCTGTGCACGCCAGATCGAACGGCTACCGTCCGACATCGTCATCGACCAGGTGAACTGGTGGGAGGACATGGCAGGCAAAAGCGGGCCGCTGGTGGGGCCGCAGACATTCCGGCGCTTCCTTCAGCCCGGCTACCGGCGCGTCATGGATGCGGCCAAGGCACGGGGTTGCGTACTGGGCATGGTGGACAGCGACGGCGATCCCGGGGCCATTGTCGGCAACTGGCTGGAGGAGGGCGTCAACATCATGTTCCCGCTGGAAGTGGCGGCGGGCGTCGATCCCTATGCTTGGCGCGAGAAATTCGGTATGGAATTGCGACTACGCGGCGGCATCGGCAAGCAGGCGTTGGTGGAAGGCGGGCAGGCAATTATGCGTGAGTTGGAGCGCATTCGACCCCTCTTCGAGCAGGGCGGCTATATCCCGCACCTGGACCATCTGGTTCCGCCCGACGTGCCCTTTGATCACTATCGTGAGTACCTCGACGCCAAGCGCAAGTTCATTGGCATGTAAGTAGCGTCTCGATGGCAAGTACAGGAGTTTGCCACAGATACACACAGATAAGGACATGATTCCCACAGATTCTTTTCAGTCTGACAGAGTGCCTATGGAACTATCCGTGTCCTATCTTTACTTATCCACGTTCATCTGTGGCCAGAAAATCTTTCCGCAGTGAACTCACTGAATTGGAAGAGTGCTCATGTCAGAAATGACCAGCCATGAACGCTTCACGCGTATGTTCGAACATCGCGAGGCCGACCGCATCCCGGTAATTGATGACCCTTGGGATGCCACTATCGCCCGTTGGCAGCGAGAAGGAATGCCGGAGTGTGTCAGCTACGTCGACTACTTCGGCTTGGACAAACGCTATTTAATTGGCGTCGACAATTCACCCCGGTACGAGCGGCGCACCGTCGAAGAGACCGACGAATTCGTCACCACCATCACTGAATGGGGCACGACGCTCAAAAACTGGAAGATGGAAGCGTCCACGCCCCAGTTTCTCGACTTCACCATCGTCGACCGCGACAGTTGGGCCGAAGCCAAGGCACGCATGGTTCCTAGCGACGACCGCATTCCGTGGCAGATGCTCAAAGACAAGTATGCAACCTGGCGCAGGGAAGGCTATTGGTTACAAGGCCTGCTCTGGGCCGGCTTCGACGTGACCCACTCATGGATCATCGGCACCGAGCGCCTGCTCTTCGCCCTCATCGAGGATCCGGAGTGGATCGCGGACATGTTCAACCACGAGATGACGGTCAATCTGGCGCTACTCGACCGCATGTGGGAGGCCGGCTACGAGATCGACTCGGTCTTCTGGTTCGACGATATGGGCTACAAGGAGAACCAGTTCTTCTCGCTCAAGATGTATCGTGAGCTACTCAAGCCAGTGCATCAGCGGGCCATCGACTGGGCCCATGCCAAGGGCATCAAGGCGCACCTGCATTCATGCGGCGACATTCGCCCGTTCGTGCCCGAACTGGTCGACATGGGTTTGGATGGCCTCAACCCGTTGGAAGTGAAAGCGGGCATGGATCCCATCCACCTGAAAGAGACCTTCGGCGACGATCTGTTGCTGCACGGCGGCATCAACGCCGTGCTCTGGAACGATATCGACGCCATCACAGAGGAGATGCGCCGAATCGTACCGGTGGTGAAGCAGAACGGCGGCTATATCTTCTCTTCCGATCACTCGGTACCGTCGAGCGTGAGTCTGGAGAATTTCCGCCGCATTGTCGAGTTGGCTAAAGAATTGGGATCGTACTGAGACAGACTAGGGTAACCGTATAGAGATCGGTTGCACGATCGTCTTATCAACATTTTACTCATAGACCGTTCAAACAGAATGAGGTAGAGAAATGACACAGGATCGACCAGGCTACGACGATACACCCGTTATTCCAGGATCTGAATATCGAGTGCATGACAAAATGCGCCCACGCCCGCGCATCGTCACGCCGGGCGCGGACAGCAACCAGGCGCCGTCCGATGCGGTGATCCTTTTCGACGGCACGGATCTATCCAGCTGGACCGGACGCGATGGCGAAGCGCCGTGGACCGTCGAGGACGGCTACATGCAGGTTGTGCCCAAGAGCGGCGGCATCGAGACCAAGGAGCACTTCGGCGACTGCCAGCTTCATCTCGAATGGGCGGCCCCGCTAGAGGTCAAGGGCGAGTCACAGGGGCGCGGCAACAGCGGCGTCTTCTTGATGGGGCTGTACGAGATCCAGGTGCTGGACTGCTACGACAATCCCACCTACGCAGACGGCACGACCGGAGCCATCTACGGCGAGTATCCGCCGCTGGTCAATGCGTGCCGCAAGCCAGGCGAATGGCAGACCTATGACATCGTCTGGAAGGGGCCGCGCTTTGACGGCGACACTCTGATCCGCCCGGCCTCGGTGACGGTCTTCCTCAACGGCGTGCTGCTGCACCTAGACCAGCCGCTGCTCGGCCCCACCGGTCATCGCAATGTCTACCAGTACAAACCGCATCCGGAAGTCGGCCCGCTTGCCCTCCAGGACCACGGTGATCTGGTGCGCTTCCGCAACATCTGGTATCGCCCGCTGACGGATTATGACGAGGATGGCGAGTAGGGTTGCCCTTACGTTGCGGTTGACAACGTTCTAGCTGCATTGCAGCGAAATCAGGGCTTCTAAAAAGTATCCAATTTGGCAGTGAAGTCATCATCGCTTGCAACAGTTCCAGAGAAGGGCGTGCAGATTTAGTCTGAGTTCCGGCCAAGATCCATCCCAGAATCGGGACTTTTGAGAAGCCCTACAGCGAAATGAACGGCCCTTCCTTTTCGTTCTCGTGTCTGCTATCATAAGTATCAACGCAGTAGCAATGAATTCTACGTATTTCAATCCCGCCACCGATATTCTTTCGGAGAAAATCTATGCCCGGAGAATGGTTGACGCCTCAAGAACGCTGGTTGGCTGTCCGTAAAGGCGAAACACCAGACCGGCTTCCGTTGGACTATCGCGCCACCAGGGAAGCCACAGCTAAGATTATGGCTCGTCTTGGTTGTATCGACATTTGGGAGAACTACGCCAAGCTGTACAACGATCCGGTCATCTCAGTGGCGCGGACCTATATCGGTTCTCTACTGGCTGCTGTTCCATCTACTGTCCGTCCTTTTCTTGTTCGATTTTCCAGGAGGAAACACCATGAGCAAATGGCAACTTTCGCGACGAGATTTCTTGAAGAGTGCAGCAGTGGGTAGCTTCGGACTTGCCCTGGCCGCATGCGCACCAGCTGGCACACCGTCGCCGGCGACCAGCGGCGATGGAGAGGCAGGTTCTGAAGCGGTCGAAATCTCCTACTGGCATTCATGGACCGAGCAGTGGGAAGAGATGACCCAATACGTCTGCGATTCGTTCAACGCCAACAACGAAGGCATTCACGCCACCCAAACCGTAGTTCCTGGCCAAGAACTGATCACCAAATTGCTCAGTTCGGTGGCGGCCGGCAACCCGCCGGACACCATCACCATCTATTCGGCCATGAACATTCCAAGCCTGGTCGAGCAGGACGCCTTGCTGTCGCTCGACGACAATGACACCGGCTCCGACCTTGCCGAGGCACAGGAGTGGTTCCACCCGGCTGTGCTCGATCTAGGCGAATATAACGGCAAGCTCTGGGGCCTCTCCTACTGGCAACAGACCTCATGTTTGGGCTGGAACAAGTCCCTATTTGAAGAGGCAGGACTCGATCCGGAAGTGCCGCCGACGTCGATCGCCGAATTGGATAAGATGGCTGAAATGCTGACAGTTGAGGAAGGCAATCAGATCACGCGTATGGGCCACATGCCGGCCAACTACTGGATGTGGGCTGCTCCCTATGACGGCAACTTCTACGACGCCGACGCACGCAAGGTAACGGCCAACGCGCCCGAAAATGTCGAGATGTTCGAGTGGATGGCATCCTATTCTGAGAAATACGATGTCACTAAGGTCCAGGCATTTGAGCAAGGCCTGGCCAGCGAACGCTCTGGCGTGCTCGATCCGTTCATCTCGGAGCGCATCGCCATCCATGAGGTCGGCGGCGCGTGGAAACTGGGCGATTTCGCCAAATATGCCGATGAAGGCTTCAGCTTCGGCATCACAGCGGCGCCCACGCCCGGCGGAACCGGTGAGAGAACAACCTACAGCTACGGAGATTTCACTGTCGTCCCCAAGGGAACGGAAGCCCCGGCCGAGGCATGGAAATTCGTAAAATACACCGGCGGCCTCGGCGGCACGTTGGAGGACTACTTTAAGGTTTTGACTTGGGGCGACCGGCCGATCAACGTGCCGGTGACCACACAGATCCTCGACTACGAACCATTCAAGGAGATGGTGGCGGCCTATCCAGGTTTCCAGGAAATGATCGATATGTTCCTCAAGGGTGACCGTGTCCTGCTGCCCCCCAAGATGCCGGTCGGCACATACTATTCGGAGCGCCTGAACGCAGCTCGGGATCGCATCCGCCTACTGGATGACACACCCCAGGCGATCCTCGATCAGGTGACCGACGAGGTTCAGAAGGAACTCGACCAGTACTACGAGCAGCAGGCATAGATAGAATGTCACGATGGAGATTCCCGGCATTCGAAGGCGCCGGGAATCTCCATCGCGACGCGATGATCATACTGCGGAGGTACACAAGCTTTGAGCGCCAACAGCAGTCGCAACACGGCTCTCGCATCCGAATCTCAATCCAATCCTCAGCGTCGCTCGATCTCATTGAGATCGACACGCGATAGTCTTATTAAACATACCGTACTCATCTTTTTCGGCGTATTCTTCATCTTCCCCTTGATCTGGATGTTGGCCACGGCCTTAAAGACCGACCAGCAGGTGTTAAGCTATCCGCCGACCTGGATCCCGGATCCAGTCGTTTGGCGCAATTTTCCTGACGCCTTTATCTTCGTCCCCTTTGCCACCTATTTGCGCAACAGTCTGCTTGTCGCCACATTATCCGTCATCGGCGTGACGATATCCTCGTCATTGCCTGCCTACGCATTCTCGCGCATGGAATGGCCCGGCCGCGATATTGTCTTTGTGCTGGTGATCAGCACGATCATGTTGCCTTTCAGGTGACCATGATCCCGCTCTACGTCATCTTCAACAAGATCGGCTGGATCAACACGCTATGGCCTCTCTTCGTCCCCAGCTTCTTTGGCAATGCATTCTATATTTTTCTGCTGCGGCAATTCTTTCTCGGCATTCCCCAGGAGTTGTCTGATGCGGCCTTCATTGACGGTGCGGGAGAGATGCGTATCCTTCGCAGCGTGATTCTGCCGCTGGCGAAACCGGCGTTGATGGTGGTTGCTCTCTTTCAGTTCTTGAACAGTTGGAACGATTTTCTCGTCCCACTCATCTACCTCAATGACCGAGAGCTGTTTACCATATCGCTGGGCCTGGCGCAGATGCAGAGTTCCTACGGGCTGAGTCGATTCTCACTAATCATGGCGGCTGCGTCGATCTTCACCGTGCCGATCATTGTGCTCTTCTTCTTTGCCCAGCGCAGCTTCATCCAGGGCATCACGTTCACCGGCATGAAGGGATAGAGCGACATGACTACTGCACTCAGGCCGCCCGCATCACAGTCGTCCAAATCACCCTCTCCGCGGGTGCATCGACGCAAACAGTTGAAGCGACTGGCCAAGGGACTGGCCTTCTGTTCGCCTTGGTTACTCGGCTTTCTGTTCTTTGGCGTCCTCCCCATCGTCGGCTCGTTTTACTACAGCTTCACAGTCTATTCTATCCTGCAGCCGCCGCGCTGGATCGGCCTCGACAACTACGTTGACATCTTCACTGACGACCGCCTCTTCTGGCTGGCGCTGGGCAACACACTCTACTACGCCTTCTTTGCCAACCTGATCGGGGGCATGTTGGCGCTGGGTCTGGCCATGTTGCTCAATATGCGCGTGCGTTGGCTTTCCCTCTATCGCACAATCTTCTATCTGCCGGTCATCGTGCCGATTGTGGCCTCGTCGATTGTCTGGCTCTGGCTCTTCAATCCGCAATACGGCGTGCTCAACTACGCGTTCAGCGCCTTTAACATCCCGCCCATCCCGTGGCTCACGGACCCAGCCTGGTCAAAGAACTCACTGATCATCATGAGCCTCTGGTCTATCGGCAACGCGGTCGTCATTTTTCTGGCTGGTCTGCAAGACATCCCGGTTGAACTGCTGGAGGCGGCAGATCTGGACGGCGCCGGCGCCTTCAAAAAGATCCGCTATGTGACTATCCCCATGATCACGCCCGTGATTCTTTTCAACCTAGTCATCGGCCTCATCGGCGGCTTCCAGGTCTTCACGCAGGCTTATGTCATGACCAACGGCGGGCCGGCCGATTCCACACTCTTCTATGCGCTCTATCTCTATCAGAGCGCATTCCGCTTCTTCAAGATGGGATACGCCTCGGCCTTGGCCTGGATTCTCTTTGTCCTGATACTGGGGTCATCGCTGGCGCTCTTCCGGAGTTCATCACATTGGGTTCACTACGCGGGCGAGTAGATCTCGAGCCGTTCCTACCGCAACAAGGAAATCATCACAATGCGCAAAGAAACCATGACACCCAAAGAACGCTGGCTGGCCGTGCTCAGCCGGCAGACGCCGGATCGGCTGCCCACCGACTACTGGGCCACTGACGAGGCCCACTCGAAACTACTGAAATACACCGGCTGCGCCGACCGCTGGGAGATGTACGACAAACTGCACATCGACGGCGTTGTCGGCGTGGGGCCGGAGTATATCGGTCCGCCGGTTCCAGTTGATGAGGATCTCTTCGGCTGCCGTTTCCAGGACATTGTCTATGGCGACGGCGTCTACAGAGAATGCATCTTCAATCCGCTGGCCCAATACAATAGTGTCGATGAGATCGAGGCCAACTACAAATGGCCCAGTGTCGATTGGTACGATTTTTCGGTCATCCCTGGTCAGATCGGGGGCAAGGACCAGTACCCGGTCAAGGGCGGCGGCTCAGAACCATTCCTGATCTACGCGCGGCTGCGCGGCATGGAACAGGCCTACATGGATCTGATGCTCAATCCCGAGTTGGCGCTGCACTGTCTGGACAAACTCTTCGACCTCGCCTACGAGTCCTCCCGGCGCATCTACGAACAGATTCCCGGCAAGGTGACCTTCTCCTACGTGGCCGAGGACATGGGATCCCAGGAGAGCCTGCTCTTCTCGCCCAAGACCATCCGCCAGGTGCTCATCCCACGCATGAAGCGCATGATCGACCTGGCCCACGAGGCCGGGGCCTATGTTTTCTACCACAGCGACGGCGCCATTCGGCCCATCCTGCCGGACATGATCGAGGCAGGCATAGATGTGTTGAACCCGATCCAATGGCGATGCAAGGGGATGGAACGCGAGGAACTCAAGCGAGACTTCGGCGATCAGGTCATCTTTCATGGCGGTTTGGACAATCAGTATACGCTGGCAAGGGGAACAGTCGAGGAAGTGCGCACTGAGGTGATCGACAACATCCGCATCCTGGGCGAGGGCGGCGGCTACATCCTGGCGCCCTGTCATAACATCCAGGTGGTCAGCCCGGCGGAGAACATTGTCGCCATGTACGAGACTGCCTACGAATATGGATGGACGTAGATATCATTTGTGTGTGCCGGCGCGCAGCGCTGGCACACACACGAGCTACTAGCAGGTGACCTCGTTGCCGGCCAGCGTGTGAACCGGATGGAAGTAGGGTTAGCGTGACTTGTTCTCCGGCATGTCCGGACGGTAGGCTTAGCGGAAGAGGTCCTGCCCGTCATATGACAGGTCGAGCGCTTCGTGAAACGTATGTCTGAGGTTCAGAGTCATGACGCAAGCTCCTTCTCCAGTGCTTCTCGAAGTGCGTCTTCATCGGGTGCGACACCGAGACCAGGTGAATTGTTGAGAACAACCGAACCGTTGCGCTCCTGCAACGCCTTCTGGGGGAAGAGTGCATCCTCGGCGGTAAATTGGCTGCCATTCAGCGCAGCGGGCCCAGCAAAGCCAGAGGCCAATGCCACCTGACAGGCGGCAACTTTCGTAATGAACCCATCGGTTAGGCCACTGACGATGAGCGGCAGTCCGGCAGATTGGGCCACGGCAATCTGCTGCAACGTGGGCCAGATGCCGCCACTGCGCGTAAGTTTGATGACGAGATAATCAACCAGGCCCAGACTCACATAGTTGAAAAAGTCGCCAGGGCTGACGCTGGCCTCGTCGACCGCCAGCGCAATCGACGTCTGCAGACGCAGGGCACGCATTAGGTGAGTCTGGTCTGCCGACAGCGGTTGCTCCAGCAAATCGACGCCAATGGCCTCGAAGGCTCTTGCCACAGTCCTCGCCTGTTGAAGTTGGAAGCCCTGGTTGGCATCTGCCCAAACGAAACCGCCGTCCGGAATCTGCGCCCGCACCGTCTCCGCCACCTCGATGTCAGTCGCCGGATCGACCGCAGCCTTGAAGTTAAAATGATGGAAGCCGGCCGCCATTCCCTCGCCCATTTCCTCGATGATCGAGGCACGGTCATGGCCCGTGAGCGTGTAGCTCAGTTCCATTCGATTCTGACTGTCCCGGCCGCCCAAAAAGGAGCGCAGCGTCATGCCGGAAGCCTGAGCGCAAAGGTCGTGGACAGCAATGTCAAGAGCCGCTTTGGCAATGGGCTGGCCCGTGCTCGGCCCGCGCCCGATGGCCTGGTGCATGCGCAGTTGAATCCCTCGCCGATCACTGATCGGCATACCAATGATAGCCGGGGCCAGTTGATGGCGCACGGTCATTGTGGTCGTTTCCAGTGTCTCATAGGACCACGACGGCACTGGCCGTCCCTCGCCCCACCCGATTCGCCCCTCGCTATCAATCATCTTGACGAAGAGATGTGGCGCTGTTCCGCCGACTGCACCGGCCGACCCGGAGGCAAAGTTGAACGACTTGATCATCGGCAATCTTACCGGGAAGAGTTCTACTCGTTCGATGGTTGCGGTCATGAGCGCTGCCATCCCTGGTCACAGGGACCACACATGCGGTCATAGAAAGGATCGCCGGGGACGATGGACCCACGAGTGACCGGTTGACCGGTCATGGCGGACTTATAGAGGCTAGCCAGAAACTCAATCGTGCCTCGGGCTGCCGGCCCGGAGACCAGCGGACGCTCGCCACGATCCATGCTGTCGAGCAAGGCCGTCAACTGGGCGCTGTGGGATGAACGAACGTTTGGCGGAAACGCCTGCCATTCGGCCAGTCGACTGTCAAGCCCGGAGTCGTCGGCAATGCTGAACGTCCAGTCTTCGTTGTTGTAGCTGTAGAGATGGGTCAGTTCAACGGTCGCCTGCTGAAAATCAAAACGTAGATAGGTCTCCTGACGCGGGGAGAGCACGCTGTTGGTGATGTTGGCCATGGCCCCATTGGCGAAACGAACCATCGCCATGGAGACATCCTCGACCTCAATGTCGCGGTCGAGGGTACCGATCATCGCGCGCACCTCCTGCCACTCGCCGAACTGGTAGAGCAGGAAATCCATGGCATGGATGCCGTGGCCCATGCTGCACCCGCCCAATTCCATCTCCCAATTGCCGCGCCAAGGGACAGCGTAATATTCGGGCGTGCGATACCAGGTTGTCAGGACATTACCGACCAGTGGCCTGCCGAGATCACCGTTGTCAATCAGGCGCTTCAAATGTTGTCCACCCGATCCGAAGCGCCATTGAAAGACGCTGCTACAGTAGTTGCCTGTCGCCTGCTCCGCGGCCTCAATGCGGTCCATCTCTGCCAGCGACGCGCAGAGCGGCTTCTCGCAGAGGACCCAGGCACCTGCCTCCAGAGCGAGGATACTTAGATCAGCATGTGTACTCGGAGGTGTAGCGATGTGAACCAAGTCCGGCTTTTCGTTAGCCAACATGGCTGCAACATCGGTATGGGTGTGGGGGATATCGTAGTCCTTCGCGAAAACACGAACGCGATCGTCATCGATATCTACGGCGGCAACGACGTCTACACGGTCGGACTCCGACAACATAGCCGCTAGATGAGCGCGGGCTATGCCGCCTGTGCCAATGATGGCTGTACGCTTTGGTGATTTGCTCATTGGGCAGTTGTCTCCGTTTCTGTTCCAGACCGGTTCTGCTGCGCTAGATATTCCCTCACGCAATCGTTTGCACGCCTCACGATTCTTGGTGACCAATCAGCGGATCGTCATCCTGATGCCACTGAATCTTGTCATCCATCAGGAATGTACGTGTCAAGCTATGAATTGTGTAGCGACTGTCTCCCAAGCCATTGCGTCGGTGGTCAACAAGGCTGCATCTGATCAGATTCTCCAATGCATCTTGAAACTCCCCGGAATTCATTTTACTAACAGCGGCGAGGTAGGATAGTTCACCCCCCTCTTTGGGCAACAGCGGCGTAGCCAACAGCAACTTTCGGTCGTTGGCGGCCAGATTCTCCCACGCTTGACGGTAGATGTACGTGTAGATCTGGTCAGCCGCCCTGCCGCTCCCAGTCCGAAACGACTCCAATACACGATCAATGTCGTAGTACTGTGCCTGGCCAACCACAAGTCGCAGTGCCAGCGGGTTTCCACCGACGGTCTCGTAGATCGGCCGAAGGTGCACATCGTCGGCCGTGGCAATATCAGAAAGATTCGACCGTTCAGCCCAATATCGTACGAGTGAAAGAGAGTCTTGTTCGCCAAGGGGTCGCAGCCTCAGCGGAAAGACATTGGCGAAAGGTTGTAGACTCTGCCGAGATGTTAGGACGAATCGGGTGGGTCCGGCAAGATTGCGGATGATGGGGAGTAATCTGTTCAGGTCTGCCATTGTCTCAAGATTGTCCACTACGATGAGTGATGAACTACCTTGTAGATGTCGGGCCAATCTAGCTTCGCCCGTCTCGATCGTAAATGGTGAGGGCAACGCCTCGCTTCCAATGAGTTGCACAATCAACGCCTCGAGAAGATCGAGGGTGGAATGCGCCGCCCCCTCAGCGGTACCCAGCCGAGCATGCGGATGCCATGCTTTCGCCTGAGCGCTAACCCACCCATAGTCCTCAAACCGATCGCGGTCGATGGCTCGCCGCATCAAGGCATCAGCCGCAGTCGTCTTACCGATACCGCCCATTCCCTCGATACTCAACAACAACGGGCCGTTGATATCAGATATCTTACTGTAGAGGTGATCAAGAACTTCATCCATGCCGAACAGGGATGCTTCAGGCGGGATAGGAAGCCGTTCAACGAAACGGTACCGTCGTCGGCGCCGCTGTCTCTCCTCCTCCTCCTTAAACAACAGGACGAACAACTCAATCGCCTCACGCTGCTTGCGGTGCACATTTGATTCCGACATGTCCATCCTGCGTCCAACAGCCAAGAGGCTATGGCCATGCTGGAAACGAAGGGAGAGAACTTCGGCATATTCATGGTTCCGCGTCTCAAGTCTAGCCAGCATATTAGAGAGCAACTGTCCGGCAATTGCCGCCTGTGGCAGATCCGGCCTTGCCATGCATTGGTTGCGGAAAGAGAGCAGATGCTGAAGTTCAGATAGCTCGAAGGCACCACGTTTCCAATGGCGTAGTGCTGACTGGATGATATCGTGTATCGACATGGGCAGATATCCAATCATAAATTGAGAAGGCGAAAGATAATCAGGGAATATTCAAAGGTGGCAGGGGCTTCCCCACGGGAATCATATCATAGACTTTGACACGCGCAAACGATTTCGTCGGAAATGGCAGAAATTGGGAGATATTGAAAGATATTGGGAGATATTGGGAGAAAATGCCAGATAGCAACAGCGTCTGCCCGGTTTTTGGGAAACCTTGACAGGTTCCGACCAGCCGCCGATGGTATAGTGGTGTCAACCATACCTCGACAACCATGCGAAACCACGGATCTGAATCAACAGAGCGACCGATTGATTGTACAGTTCCCGGTCTGATCAGCATCTAGTGTGTCCAGCATACGCCATGTTCAGTCGGTATGGTGCAAAAGTCCGAAAGCGCCGGACCCCCGAGCGGCGCTTTCGGACTTTTGCGATCTTGCTCATCAGTCAACTCTTCGCAGGCAACCTCACATCGGACACTGATGCGTTCGTACGAGCATCGTGACTTTTCCATCCTCAGGCAAGGATTACCTACTGCGAGGATCGGACGGCTGCAACGCAAAAGACGGAGCGGCCCGGCGCCATTCCCATCAGTTGAACGAGATGTGGACAGTGGAACAGACCTCAGTTGGCGGGGCGACTACCTTTTGCGGCAGATCAAAATGCGCCGCAATCCGATCAAAGGCATCAACCACGTGCGTGTCGTTCGCTCGATCCACTCGCCGAGACGGACAAACGGTGGCGGTCCACCTGGAATCGCCACTGTGGTTTCGGCACATTCCACTTCAAAACCGCTTTCTCGCACCATTCTCTGTAGCCTACTGAAGCGAATGAATCGATGTGGCCCCTCCGAATGGTGCAATCCAGTGACTGCAGCCAATGCGTGAATTGGCTCCCAGAGAACATTGGGGGTGGTGAGAACCATAACACCGTCCGACCTAATCACACGGCCTAGCTCGGCAACGAGTAGCTCCGGCCTCGAAAAATGTTCCACAGTCTCGAAGCAGAGAATGGCATCAAATGAGGCGTCAGCAAAAGGAAGCGTATAGTCAAAGATCTGAATCCAGGCGTACTGGTCGAGGCCGCCTTCGCTGAGTCGTCGAGAGCAGATCTCGCCCATCTTAGGGGAAACATCGGCACAGATCGCGGTCCCAACTCTGCCATGTTCATAGAAGTAGAGAGAGCCATTGCCGGTGCGTGCGCAGATATCCAACACGACGGCCTTATCCGGAATATCGCTCAATCGCAGCCCATCCACGAATCGTCTAAAATATGAATAGGTTTCGTCGTTTATATCATCATAGTCTTCCACGTCATCCCAGTGGTCGCCCACATCGGCAAAACTCCAATGTGGTCGGGTCCAATGGCGGATTTCTTGGATTGAGCGTTCGATTGTCTTCGAGAGCATCATCTGCTTCTTTCACCCTGGTTCATGATCCTGGTCCATCTCGTTGGGAATGCATCACGTACTCTGTGGTTGTCAACCCTCTCCGTTTGGCCGGCTTTGAGAACCGTTTCCAGATCCTTCGTAGGGTATCGAATGCGGGTCCCAATATCCTAATTGGGATCAACTCGACCAGCCTACGTGCCGTAGATGTCCCACATAGCACAAACAGTACCGAAATCACCAATTCCGCAAGTTGGCGAGACAAAGGGATGTATCTGGGTGAATAATCATATGCGGGTATCGGCCTGCCGAGAGCAGAACGCCATTGCATGCGGATAAAGGATCCGCGCTTCTTAAAGTCCAGCATATGGCCGTGCATAGCCAGCCCCTCCTCAACTGATATTTCAGCCAATGCGAGCCGTCCCTTGTCAACCATCTCTTTGAGCAATCGTTCGCCTATAGCTGTGCGGACCACGACAACGGAGAACCCTCCGCGTTGGACCTCAAGGTTTGGATTCCATGCGTCACCCACTGAGAAATCTGTAAGCTCATTGGTGAAGTCAACAGACAACAACGTCGAACGTGTGATATAGAAGGGGATTAGATAGTTGTAGTAGAACTTCTCAGCGCGGAGGATCCTGCCGTCTTTCGTCTCAACTTGGAGATATCCGGGCCACTCTCCCTCGCGATAGCGCAGCCGTGTTACCTGGTTGAGGTCGGCGATGCCGTTTACGCGCAGATAGCTCACAATGGCGTCCGCATACAGATTCGTCCCGACATACGGACCCAATACGACGCTTACCTTGCACGCGCCGGGATGGTTGAGTTGCTGCAAGCGACGCAGAGAAGCCACCTGATCCGGCAGGCCGACATAGGCAAGTTTTCCAGGGAATGCGCTCATTTTATCCAACACGGTATTCACCGGAATGGGCGCGTAGACGCTCTGGCTTGCGGCTCTGATTTCCTCGACGGTACGGGCAATCACCGGTTCAGCTAGCCATGGTTTGGGGCTTCCTTGGCGTACGACAACCGCGCCGTCAATGCGCCCTTCCTGTAACAGATACACGAGCGTCTGAGTGAGGACGCCTGCCGAAGCTGCCTGTCTGCGTATGTCCTTATCCGTTGCGTATCCGACGTAGAGATGACGAAAGCATCCAATCAACCAGTTCTCAGGAACCTTACCAAAGACTGTCCGGCATAACTCCTGATACTGAATCGCCCGACCTGGACACGCCTCCAATGCCTCAGCGGGTAGGCGAATAGCACCGTTTCCAGTGGGTACAGGCAGTGGGCCCTGGTCTTTCGGCTGCATGGATAGCGTTCCTGCCGAAAGTCCAACACAAGTTCCACAGTGTGTGCAAAGACCTGGCTTGATTACCTCCGTTTGAAGGCGAGACCAGCGTAAAGAATCATCTGACATCGGATCTTGGCATCTCCTTTACGAGCTATGGACAACCCGTCACATTCGGTTCTGGTCTTTCCAATAGTACGGTAGCCGCTTGCTGATGAGTTCAGCAATTAGGCCGATCACTGCCACCTGAAATGCTGTCATGGTCAGGATGAGTGTACTGACGTCGGCCAATTGCCCCAAAATGAATGTACTGAACAGCGCCCATGCCAAGGCTGTAATGAGACAGAGCGCACTCAACGGCAGGAAGACCGTTAACGGCGCAAAATAGAGACCGATGCGCAGAATGAGCTGAACGAAGTGAAGAGTATCCCGGATTGGACGTATCTTTGAGGAACCAACCCTTGCGTGATAGTTGATCGGCGTGTAGACGACATGATATCCGTTGGCAAGCATGGCCAAGGTGATGGTTGTTGTAAACGAAAAGCCGTCGGGCAGCAATGGCAGGAAGCGAAGAGCAACCGAACGCCGAAAAGCACGCAACCCAGAGTTGACGTCAGGAATCTCTTCACCTGCCACTACGTTGGCCAGTCGGCCGATGAACCACTTTGCCGGTCGGCGAACATAGGGAATGGCGACCTCTTCTCCGGTTCGGCTACCGACAACCATATCATCGTGCGGACCCAACAGTGTCACAAGCACAGGAATCATCTCGTTGGGATAGGTGCCGTCGGCGTCTGTGATACAAACGATCTCATGGCTGGCACGACGAATAGCGGTTTTCAGCGAAGCGCCGTAACCGCGATTCGTGGCATGCCGTAGCAGCGTCACCGCCTGATAGCGGCCAATGACCTCGGCGGTATTGTCCTCTGAGCCGTCATCCACTACCAGTATTTCCACCGGGGAATCAGCCGCCAACTTAAAGGCTATCAACTGCTCCAAGACAACCGGAAGACCACGTTCTTCGTTGTAGGCAGGGACGATAACAGTAACACCCAGGGAGTCTCTGCCCGGAGCGTCTGTCGTGCATGAACTAGCCGGCTGATCAGGTGTTTTTCCTTGGTGGATGCTGGGATCAGACAATTTCATTTCTCAACCTGAATCTCTGTTAACGCGATGGCAGCGTCCCCGTTGGCGGCATCCATCGTTTGCAGAGTGATCGGATCGTACAAGATGGCATGCAATGCATAGGATCCAGGCGCACTATTCGGTGGTATGAAGAGACCATAGCTATCCGAATCCACGAGAGGACGGTCATGGCGTGCCACGACGGTCCCCTCAGCGTCGATTAAACGCATTGAGAGCTTGAGGGAGTGGTTGTCACCAATTGCCCATCGTGTGGAGACTGGAAGCACTTGCCCGGCAGACACAGTTGACCAGCTTTGCAGTTCCTGAAGCTGTGCAGTAGGAAAAACTGCCTCTGCATCCAATGGTTGAAGCGGCTCGCTCGGACGTCCATAGATGGCGACTGATGCAAAATCATCGCCGACCTCATAGGTGCGATACGAATTGGCCTCAAACCACTCCTGAGCGGTGTCCGATTCATGATCCCAGACGACTAGAATCGTGTCAGTCAACCTCGAAAGTACGCTCTCGTCTTGACCTTCCAAGACGTGCACCCTATCTTCTGCAGGATCATGGATGCCAACCCAGACTGCAAGATCAGGATCTGCGTAGACCAAGCTTGCATGAGAGCTCCAGGCCTGCCGAATCTCGTCAGCAATACCTTCAGTCTGTGCCAGCAACAGCGGCAGATCCTTGGGATAACCCGGCCCTTCAGTCCTCTGGTAGAGATAGACCGTCTCGTCATTAGGCAACTGATACTCTTCAACCAATTTGTAAAGCGCATCAAACAGCGGATCCCCGCGGAATATACGACTGATCACAGGCTGCCCCGGCGCCTCAACATTGCGATTATCGCCGTCCTTGACCAGCACCCACTGGCTGGAGAGCATATCATACCAGGCCACCGAGTCAGCTTCGGTCAGGTCGATGATCTTGACAGGACGATCTTCTTCGTTGATCAGGTATTTCAAGATGCCTCGGTGGAGTTCATGCGAGTTGACCAGCATCGCCAAGCGTTGGACTTGACCTTCTTCGGTTGCAATCCGATCCAAGATATCCGGGCCGATCCAGTAACCGACATCTGTTTCGTACGAACTGGGCGGTGTTGCGTAATAGCGACTTGTCCAGAGACGCTCGGTTTGAGCATAGACAGGATTGAGGCTATCAAAGGTAAACATGCTCCACTGCGCGCCGAGCACAAAAACCCACAGACAGGCAAAGACGACGCGTAGGCCAAGCCGATAGTGCCAGAGGCCAATGACCAACAGAATCACAGCTGCGGGCAAAATCGGAACCAGAAACCGAGGGCTGTCCTGGGCCAGAAGCGCCAAGATCAGGTAGGTCGAAAGCAAGCAGGTCCAAAGTAGACCGCTACGCACACTGATTGGCGTCCGTCTCCACAAAGCACGTAGCCATGGGAAGAGGCCAATGGGGAGAAGCAGCCAAGAGGCCAGACGCCCCAGATGAGTCCGGTATAGCACGAACAGATCTCGATAGTAGCTGTATGGATTCAGAATCGATGCTTCCTGGCTGCCACGCGCCCGATCCTGTACCAACACATCCGAGACAAAATCAATGTGCGGCAGGTACCAGAAGCTGGCAACGAGTGCCGCGGTGAACAGTCCCAACCAGAAATTGCTGGCCGCCGAAGCGGTCTGGAAGATGAAATAAGTCCACAGGCCAACGATGATGAACCAGCCAATATAGAGCAGGTCACCCATCAAGAACTGGTCAAACTGGGCGCGGTTTGGCCAGGCCCATAGGGCGACGAAGGTTAGACCGGCAGCAACAGCGATCAATAGGGCACGCGTATCGATTCGCCATTCTCGCCACTCAAAAAGCGGATTGAACAAGCTTCTTTCATGCCATAGTGTCCAGATGATGGGCAGCAGGAGATAGATCGGCAACGCCCACTTGATGAGCATGCCCAGACCAAGACAGACGCCCCAGGAGATAGACCAACTACGTACACGGAAGCCGTCACTGCGCAACAATGCAAGAAGTGAAAATGTCACGGCGACCGTCAGCGCTACCTCTGTGTAGAAAAGCCGTGCCATGGCGGCAAGCATCGGCAACAGACCAATCAACAAGGCGCTGAAAAGTCCAACCCCAATCCCATGGATCGATCGACCCAACATGTAGGTCACCCAAATGAGCACAGCCAGCATCAAAATGTTGAAAAGCTGTGCGCTATCCATATTGGGACCGAAGGCCCAGAGAAACGGCTGTGCAGCCAAGTAGAGACCTGGAGAACGGTACTCGCTCTCTGTGAAGACCCTAAAGAGGGTCGGAATCGTCACGACCTCCAACATGTCGTAGTAGTCGAGTGCAGAAGAGAGATAGCTGCTGGAGTCGTGACCGACGAGGACTTCATTGCGGTCGATCCAATAGAGGCTTGCAAGCACATTGGCCAGGATAATCGCAGCCAAGGTCACGCCTATCCAAATGGATTGAGACGTACTCTGGTGCACGGAAGGCTCCCCTCCACTGTCAGGGCTTTGGATTTGGAGTGGGGAAAAATTCGCCATGAATGCTTTCTGTCACTGCCTGTCGACCCGTCACCATATAGGCTTCTGTTGCTCTGAACCAGCGGGTACAGAGGCGCTATGATGATAGCAAAAAGCGCCGAAGATCAGCAAGGGTTGCGCCTGAGCTGTGACTGTCTTCGTGCACCCAAAGGACGGAAGCGCCTGCGTACGCCGGAGGTAGAGCTTCCTAAGCCGTTTTGAGTCTATCATAGACGATCGGCGGATGACCAGTTTCACCGATTGATCGCTTCCCCTACGCGCCTAGTGCCATAATTCGTCTGTTCCCGGTATAATATCTCGGTGATGAGCCGCGACCTTCGACGAATGATCCTCTATCCACTAGTCATCGCTCTGCTGATCTATGTGGCGCTTGCGCTCTGGAGCGACTGGCAGCAATTGACGCGGTCCCTCTCCGAGTTCCCATGGCAGCGGACGCCGGTTGTCATTGGGTTGACTCTTGCAAACTATTTGGGCCGTCTGTTGAAGTGGCTCTGGTATTTGCGAGTGGTTGGCGTTTCCATCTCCGGGTACGATGGATCGCGAATCTTTGGCGTGGGGTTTCTCATGGCGATGACGCCAGGCAAGGCAGGAGGATTTCTCAAAAGCTACATGGTTAAGAACGTGTCCAGTGCGCGAATGAGCGTCACTGCGCCTATTGTGTTCGCAGAACGGATTACTGATGGCATGGCTATGTTGCTATTGGCCGGCATTGGACTCTTTGCCTATCCCAGCCCCGAGGCCCGCACCACTGCGCTCATCGTATTCTCCGGTTTTATCTCATTTATTGTGATCATGCAGTTGCGCCCCATAGCACTCCGGTTGCTCGGTTTCGCCGAACGCCTGCCCGGCATTAAGCGCTTCGCCCACAACCTACATCTGCTCTATGAGAGCAGCTACATCCTCTTCAGACCGCGAAACTTACTGACATCAGTCTCCATCGGCGTATTGAGCTGGACCGCAGCAGGATTGGCCTACTGTGCAGTATTGGCAGGCTTTGGAGCACCGCTGACTCCGGAAACGGCGCTTGTTGCCGTATTCATCTTCAGCATAAGCACCATCGTTGGCGCTGTACTTGCACTGCCCGGCGGGCTTGGTGGCGTCGAGGGCAGCATGGTTGTGTTGAGCATACGGATCCTTGGCCTGTCAAGCAGCACTGCCACAGCGGCTGCTCTACTCACCCGCTTCTACACACTGTGGATGGGTGTTGCCATCGGCATAGTCTGCGTGCTACTTTGGCCCGATCTGTTGGCCGGTGTCGAGGAAACGGGGCGAACCCGTTGACCACGCCGACCTTTCGCGCCTCGGCGTTGATGCACGGCGCAGACATTCTGGTCCAATATATGGATGGACTCCCGATATGCGAACTGGTCGAAAACAGATAGTGGAATACACTAGCAAATCGCGTCAAAACCCCACGGTCTCTGACGGAGGCAGACTATCCGGTTTCTGTGATGGTATTTTCTCCATCGTGTACTGGAGATATGCCCCCATTGGCCGACTAGCGCGGCGTGATCCGTGCATACTCGGGCCATTCCAGTTTGAACCCCAGTTTCTCAACCAACATGTCCTGAAAATCGGCCAAGTGCTTGGCATCATTGCGGATCTGGCGCGGCGTCAAGCCCCTCTCCAGGCACCAGGCGGCTAGCGCGCCGGCGGCCTCGCCGATGTTCCACTCGACCGGATGCAGCCGATAGCAGCCGTTGGTGATGTGTGTGACGCCCAGGTTCTTGCACGCCGGCAGCAGGTTTTCAACGCGCTGCGGAATCAGCGATCCCAGCGGGATCTGGAAGGGATAGTCGCTGATATCCACGTAGTTGCGCGGCGCCGTGCTGGGGTGCAGATCGATGCGATAGGAGCCGATGCCCACGCTGTCGTGGAATTCCTCAGCGCCGATCAGACCGGCTGCATCGCGCTGCTCCGTGCCCACATGCTGTTCCAACACGGTGAACTCGGCCAGGATGCGGCGCGCTTCGCGCACGTACACGTACTTGGCCAGCCCGTCGTCAGTGTCGACGATATCGTGGCGCAGGCGCAGACCCGGATAGCCGTAGCCGCTGGCATCCCGCCCATTTTCATCATAGCGAGGCGCTTCGGTCTGCATCCAGTAGAGCAGTGAATGGCTCAATTGCTTGCACTGGCGCAAATTTTCCTTCACCTGATCCGCGGGCACGCCGACCAGCGGGCCCAACCAGTAGTCGATCTGCGGCCAGTTGACCAGCGTGATGCTGCTGGCATAGCGGCCTTCGGGGTAATATTTCTTGTAAAAGATGCGGCGATAGTGCCAGAAGTCGCCCACTCTGCGGCCATTGCGCGGGCCATGGAAGATCCCGCGCTGGCGCGTCTCCAGTGAAATGGGGTCCACGTCTTCCCAGCCAAGTTGCGGGCCGGGCCAGAAGTCAGCCTGGTAGCCTTTCCAGAAGTCATAGTCGGCCGGCCTGTCGATGGTATGGTCCTCGCCGGGCAGGTAGTCGACAGCGAAGCACCAGGTGATGGCCTGCTGGTCCAGCGGCGCAGGATCGCCTTCCACTGCGTGCAGTTCGCCGGTCTGGTCCTGGCTTTCGGCCCCGATGATGTGCTCGACATCAGCCAGTTCCAGCAGATCGCCCAACTCGGTGGCATCCAGGATGTAGGGCGCATGGGCGACGAACTGTTGGCCACTGCGGTCGTTAATCAACGTGACCGAGCGCACGCGGTCGCCGTCGGTCTCGGCGGCGATGGGTCGTACGTTGAGCCGCAGTTCGAGCTGCCGATCCGACTGATAGGGAGCCAGCATCTCCAACATGGCGGCCAGCGCCACGCGCGGCTCATGGCAGAGCGGGCTGACGTTGCCGTTGCCGGGATTGAGATGCACATTGTCTCGCGCCTCTGGAAGCAGCGGGTAGTTGTTGCGATAGTAGCGGCGGATGTTCTCGCGCAGGCGCCGGTAGCTGGCCGTGCAACCTGTGGTCTCGATCCAGGGATGTTCGTCCGGCGGCACGGCCTGGGCCGTCATCTGCCCGCCGATCCAGTCGGTCTCCTCGGTCAGAATCACGGTCTTGCCCAAGCGCAGCGCAGCCAGTGCAGCGGCCACGCCGCCCAGCCCTGCGCCAACAACCAATACGTCGCAGTGAAATTCTTTCATGGTGGATCCTTTCGTAGAGAGTACTGCGTATTACGTAATGCGTATTTGTCGATCCCTCGGAGTGACGTAGACTCCGTCTCTAGCAGTTTGTCGGAGTGAAAGAGAATGGGATGCGGATTGCACGGATCTGGGCGGATCAAGACGGATTTCTCCTGATTTATCCGTAAGAATCAGTCAAATCCGCGTCCCATCGGTTTTCTCTCCGACAGCCTCCTAGGAGACGTTACGCAGTACGCAATTACGCAGCACATGATTATTCCTCTTTGTCCGCCGACAACACCAAACTATCCACATACAGAAACGCCCGCTTATTTCGATCGGTCTCGACCCAGAAGAGTGTGTTGAGCATGCACCATAGATTGGCCATGGCCGGGATGCGCATGGGCCGCACGTCACTCACGTCGTGGACGCGGTCGTTGCACTGAAAACGCAGGTAGGACATGCTGGCCAGATCAAAGTCCAGGCGCAGATAGTACCAGTTCTGCTTGGTGGCGATCTCGTTGTAGCAGAGCCGCTGTTCACCGCCGGGGATATCCTCCCAATTGTCGGCCGAGAGGTGAAAGTGGGACTTGGTCTTGCCCGTGCCCCCGATCTCATGCATGGGCGAACGCTTCTCCTTGAACTGCCAACGCCCGACAGCGTCGCAATCCAACGCATTGAGATAGCGGATATGCGGCATCACGCGCCACCGGTCACCTTCCTTGCGGTCGCTCTCCTGCAGGTCGAAGAGCACGCCGACTGCACGCACATCGGTCTCGGAGAGCAGCATCTCATTGGCCTCCGGCTTGAACGTGAAGTAGGCCTCCAGCCGGATCGGGCCCGCGTGGCGAAAGGTGGCGCGCTTGATGCCGATGCCGAACGAGCCCGTCTTCGCGCGCGTTGCCAGTTTCATGGCGTACGTACCGCCGAGCGCGCCCCCCGTACCCGTATCCCAAACGGTAGCATTGCTCAACATGGGTGGTCGCAGATCGCGGTAATCAGGGAGGATCGAGTCGAGACTCTCCTCGTAGTTGCCGATCAGCCCGGTCCAGCCGTTGAGACCGCGGTTGAAGTCGTCATAGAAAAGAATGCGCTCAAGCGGATCGAATCGGCTCAGCGCTGGATGGTTCAACAACATGCTTGTCGCAGATCATCGGTCATCATTGCTCACCCCAAATCCCAATCCCTGATCACCATTCACGCCCCTTACTCCTTCAAGACCAGATAGACCAACACTTTGACGGCTACGCCCTCCGGCAGTTCGCCGACCAAGCCGCAACCAGTTGCCGAAATGTGATACCCGGCAGTAGGTTGTCCCGCCTTCAGCGTCGATCGACACCGTGCTCCACTCATCGGCCCAATGGATGCCATCAGGCGAAATCTGAACCTGCGCGTCCGCGTCGATGTACTCGGCGCTGGCTTCGAAAGCACCGCACAAAGAAGATGGCTTCGCTGGCCCAGCCCGCTTCGTAAGGCTCCGTCTCGAATCGCCCCTTCCATTCAGTGTTGCGCTCCAAGACGACCGTGTGGCTCTGTTTCATACGCTCAATTGCCTTTTCGCTATTACGGGACAGAGTATGGCTTATGGCAGTGGGCGGCTACAAAGGCACGCCCCTGGTAAAGATACGCAGAAAAAAATCCGTGCCCGTCCTCGTTCTCGTTCTCGTATTCGTTCTAGTTTGGAAGCCACGGATCACTATCTGAACATCTATAACTCAACTCATCATGAATAGAACCGAATCAATGCCTGTAATGATCCTGATCGTTATTCTGGCATGTCGCTGACAATTGCACAACCGCCAATCTATTTGGAGCCTTGCGCCGAAGCGGATCGCATTCAGACAGCCATCGAGGATTGGCACAGATTACTGATGGCAAGATTCAACTTCACAGACACACTTTCACAACGCAATGACAATACATTCAGTACGCGATTGGGGCGAACATTTTCGTATGTGCATTTTTGCACAAGCGAGACTACGCTTCTACGAGCCGATGGTGTATCCTAGTATGAAACGTCACAGTGTCACCACCCTTTTTTCTGCGACCCGAGCGTATTAAACTGCGATACCAAACAGCAGTGGCTGCCAACAAATAAAGTTCAGTAAGGATCTTAGGAGTATTCATGAATAGCGAAGCAGAAGGTTATAGGCGCCATCCGCTGGACGCCATTTTCGCCCCCCGTAATGTCGCCGTAATCGGCGCCAGTGAGACCGTCGGCAGCGTCGGACGCACGCTGCTCTGGAATCTGATCAGCCATCCATTTGGCGGCACAATCTTTCCGGTCAATCCAAAACGGGAAAACGTGCTGGGCATTCACGCCTACAACCGAATTGCCGACGTCCCGGCCCAGGTTGATCTGGCCGTGATCGCCACGCCGGCACGCACCGTCCCCGGCCTCATTGAGGAATGTGTTCAGGCAGGCGTCAAGGGCGCGATCATCATCTCAGCCGGCTTCAAGGAAATCGGCGAAGAGGGTGTGAAACTGGAACAGGAGATCCTGGAAAAGGCCCGGCGCGCCAAGATGCGCATCATCGGACCCAATTGCCTGGGGGTGATGAGTCCGATCACCGGCATCAATGCCACCTTCGCCCACGGCATGGCCCAGTCCGGCAATATCGGCTTCATTAGCCAGAGCGGCGCCCTTTGCACTGCCGTGCTCGACTGGAGCTTCCAGGAAAATGTCGGCTTCAGCGCCTTTGTCTCTATCGGCTCTATGCTGGACGTAGACTGGGGTGACCTGATCTACTATCTGGGCGAAGATCAGCGGACCAAAGCCATCGTTATCTACATGGAAAGCATTGGCAACGCTCGCTCGTTTCTCTCGGCTGCACGTGAAGTCTCGCTGAGCAAGCCCATCATCGTGATCAAGGCCGGGCGTACAGCACAGGCCGCCAAGGCCGCCGCCTCTCATACCGGTTCTCTGGCCGGCAGCGACGAGGTGTTGGACGCCGCATTCCGCCGCTGTGGCGTGCTGCGGGTCGAGCGCATCTCCGAGCTCTTCAACATGGCTGAAGTGTTGGCCAAACAGCCTCAGCCCAAGGGCCCGAATCTCACCATTTTGACCAATGCCGGCGGTCCCGGCGTATTGGCCACCGATGCCCTGATCGAGGGCGGCGGCCAATTGACCCAACTCTCTAGCGGAACAATCGAAGAACTCAACGCCCAATTACCGGTCCACTGGAGCCACAACAACCCCATCGATATCCTGGGTGATGCAGGCCCGGAACGCTATGCTTCCACATTGGCCATTGCTGCCGAAGATCCCAACAGTGACGGTCTGCTGGTCGTGCTCACGCCACAGGATATGACCCATCCCACACAGACGGCTGAACAGCTTGTTGAACTGTGCAAGACCCCCCAGAAAAAACCGATTCTGACAAGTTGGATGGGCGGCCCGAAGGTCGCTGCAGGCGAAAATGTGCTGAATCAAGCCAATATCCCCACCTTCCCCTATCCGGATATGGCGGCGCGCATCTTCAATTACATGTGGCACTACGCCTACAATCTGAAGACCATCTATGAGACGCCCTCTCTGCCTGTCGGCGGTGAAGAAGATGAACTGCAGCAAGATAGGGCCACGCAGCTCATTGAGAAGACGCGTGCATCGGGCCGCACAATCCTCACCGAGTTTGAGTCTAAACAGGTATTCAATGCCTACGGCATTCCGACGGTGGAGACTCGACTGGCGACAACGCCGGAAGCGGCCGTCGAGTGTGCGCAGGAGATCGGCTATCCGGTCGTGCTCAAGCTCAACTCAGAGACAATCACGCACAAGAGTGACGTCGGCGGCGTTCAGCTCAATCTCAAGGACGAGGCCGCGGTACGGAAGGCGTACGAGACCATTCGGACAACATTGGCCGAGCGGGCCGGAGAAGGTCATTTCGACGGCGTCACTGTCCAGCCAATGATCAAATTGGACGGCTACGAGTTGATTGTCGGCAGCAGCCAGGACGCCCAATTCGGCCCAGTCCTACTATTTGGCACCGGTGGCACATTGGTCGAAGTCTTCCGCGATCGAGCGCTCGCTCTGCCGCCGCTGAACACGACGCTGGCGCGACGCATGATGGAACAGACCAAGATCTATAACGCCTTGAAGGGCGTACGCGGTCAGGAATCTGTCGACATGGATGCGCTGGAGAGTATTCTGGTACGTTTCAGCCATCTCGTGGTTGAACAACGCTGGATCAGCGAGATCGATATTAACCCGTTGTTGGCGGGACCCAACGGTATCGTCGCTCTGGATGCACGCATCGTCCTCTACGATCCGGAAATCGAGGCCGATGATCTGACGCCACTGGCCATCCGCCCCTACCCGACCCAATACGCTGAGCCATGGAAACTGAGTGACGGCGAAGCGATCTGCATCCGGCCGATTCGCCCAGAGGATGAGCCGCTGATGGGTGCGTTCAATCGCAGCATCTCGCCTCACAGCATCTATCTGCGCTACTTCCACCCGATCTCACCGACGCAACTGACTTCGCATGAGCAGTTGACCAGCATGTGTTTCATCGATTTCGACCGCGAGATTTCGCTGGTGGCGGAACGAAAAAACGAGAACGGCCAACCCGAGATCCTGGCCATGGGGCAGCTGAGCAAATTGATCGGTTCCAACGATGCCGAGTTTGCACTGCTGGTCAGCGACAAGTATCAGCGCACGGGTCTCGGTACTGAGTTGCTGAGCCGGCTGCTGGATATCGGTCGTGATGAAGGATTGGAAAACGTAGTTGCGGAAATCTTGCCTGAGAATGAGGGTATGCGTAGAGTCTGTACCAAGCTGAACTTCACATTCGAACGCAAACCGGGCACCGGCGTAATCAACGCATCGATTGCCCTGTAGGTTGTTAGGATAGGAGTCCGGCCCATCGCAAAGACAGATCAAGAGGTCCCCGGCCCCGTGCAATTGCAAATGCACGGGGCCGGGGACCTCTTGTTTGCTCGATGTTGTTTACTCGATCTTGTTTACTCAATCGTGACCGTCGCCAGCACTGTGCCGATATCCCCGTTTTCATCCGGGAAATTTTCCATCAACGCCGGATCATAGACGATGGCAATCAGGTCGTATTGACCGGGTTCGGTCGTAGGCGGGACAAAGAGGCCGTAGCGGTCAGCAGCAATGAACGGTCGATCCTGGCTGGCGATCACTTCACCATCAGCACTGACAAGACGCATGGAAATCTTGAGTTCCGCGCCGGGCGTGGTAACGGCACTGGTTACGATTGGTATCACCTGGCCGGGCCGAATCAGTGAATCCAATTCAAGCCGGTTGAGTTGGATGCCAGGCCAGTTTTCCTCAAGTATCACCGTCTCCAATGAATCTTCAGGACGTCCGTAGATGGTGACGGAGACATCCTCACTGCCTACGCTGCCGGCGCGATAGGCATTTTCTTCGAGCCAATTGCGTAGCTCGCGCTCATCTCCCGCGCGGACCAACAAAAGGGTGCCGTGAAGCTCCTCGATCTGATCGACATCGGGGCCATCCGCTTCGTTCAGGATTCGAAAGCGTTCCGAGACCGGGTCATGAATGCCGACCCAGACGGCCTGGTCGGGAGATGCGTAGATCAGATGCGATGCGTCACTCCAGGCGGCGTTGATGGCATTGGCCACAGCCAGCGTTGTTTGCAGACGCTCCGGGGCTGCATGGGGCCAGGCCGGGCCCTGATTGCGCTGGTAGAGGTAGGCTGTCTCGCCATTGGGCAACGGGTAGCGCTCCACTTCACTGTAAAGCGCTTCAAAGAATGGATCGTCTGCAGCAATACGCGAGAGCAGCGCTTGGCCGGGGGCCTCTACGTTGTAGTTATCGCCGTCCTTGAACAGCAGCCACTGACCTGCAAGCAGATCGTACCATCCATCAGAGTCAGCCTCGGTCAGCGACTTGATCTGTACGTTGAATCCTTGAGATGCAATCAGATAGCCGAAGATGCCACGGTGGATCTCGTGTGAGTTCACCAGCATGCCCAGACCTTGAAGCTCATCGCTAGACGCCGTGATGCGCTCAAGCACGGCCGGCCCAATCCAGTATCCGGCATCGGTGGCGTCGCTGTTCGGCTGAACAAGATACTCGGACGATGCCCACAGCGGTCGACTCATTCGATAGAAGTCACTTGGCCCGCCAAAGGTGAACAGACTCCACTGGGTAGCCAACAGACCGATCCAGACAAAGGCCAGAAGCGCTGCCAGTCTCCTGGGATAGGACCAGAGCGAGAGCGAGAAGAGCACGGCTACCGCAGGCAACAGGGGAACCAGGTTACGCGGGTTGCGTTGCGACAGCATGGAAAGAACCAACAGGGTCGAGAGAATACTCAGCCAGAGCAGAAATGCAGCGGGATTGAGTGACTCGGATTTCCGGACCAATCTGCGCCAGAGCGACCTCAGCCAGGGGAAGAGCGCGGCCGGAACGATGAACCAAAAGGCCAATTTACCGAAGTGATCCTCGTAGATATATGGGAAATAGCGCAGATAGTTCTGCAATGAGAACGGGCTGGCGTTCTGCTGGCCGCGCGTCTGGTCTTCATAGAGCAAGCGCGCCGCAAAGTTGGAATGGGGCAGGTACCAGAGGCTGGCGATGGTTGCCGCCAGGAAGAGAGCGACCAATAGATTGTTCGCTGGAAATGCGGGAGACAACAGCAAGTAGATCAGGCAAGATATCAATACAACCCAACCCACGAAGAGCAGATCCCCGAGCGGGTAGAGCCGGGCCAACTCACGATCGGGCCAGAACCAGAGCAGACTGATTGTGATGCCGACCCCGAATGCTACGGCGGCTCTGCGCCAGTCGACGACGGTCCGCCAACGAGGGTGGCGCAACGAATGGACCAGTGACCTCACTCGTCCATTCTGCCAGAGCGCCCAGACCAACGGCGCAACCACGTAGATCGGCATCGTCCACTTGACCAGCAAGCCGACGCCAAGGCTTAGCCCCCAGACCACGGACCAGTTGCGTCTGGCAAATCCGTGACATTTGTAGAGAGCAAAGAGGTTTACCGTCACCACAGCCGTCAGAAACATCTCCGTGTAGAAGAGCCGTGCCATAGCAGCGACCATCGGGAAGAGGCCCACAAGCAGCGCCGCAAAGAGTCCCACCTTACGGGTGGAGAGGTGAACGCCCAGCAAGTAGGTAGATAAAATGACAATGGCCAATAGCAGGATGTTCAGTAGCTGCGCGCTGTCCATGTCAGGACCCAGCAGACGCAGGAATGGCTGGACAGCGATAAAGATGGCCGGTGTTCGATAGGGCGGGTAAGTGAAAGCGGTGAAGAGCGCCTGCGGGCTGAGCTCGGATAGAAAGCGAGTGTATTCGAGCGATGTGGTCAGATAGGCGCTGGCGTCATGTCCCACCAATACGGTGTTCTCGCGCACCCAGTAGAGGCTGCCGAGCACGTTGCCGGCGATAATCAATAGCAGCCCGAAATACGCCCAAACTCTTGAGGGTCCATCGTCCGATTCTTCAGATAAAGAGAAATCGGACAACTGGGAGGGTTCTGCCCCTGCCGGCTGCCCGATCTGTTGTCTGTCTGAATGTGCCATGCTATCCGGTGACTGCTAAGCAACAGAAATGACTCGGCGATTGTCCGCAATTACGTTCGTAGCGACGGCTTCAGCCGTCCGGACCGCTAAAGCGGTTGCTACAAACAAAACCGCTACGTCAATTACTGACAGTTATTGAATGGACCTACGAACCCCAACTCACGATCTGGTCATGGCCAAAGCCGTACTCAATCGGCACATCGATCGGTAACGGTCGCTGGTTGCCGCCGCCGGCATCCATCACCCACAGCCGCCACGGGCCACGATCGTTTTCGTCATCACGACTACTCAAATAGACGACGCTGGTCCCATCCGGGCTCCATGCCGGTGCGACGTTGCTGGGCAGATTCTCGACCAATGTCGTTACCGGCCGGGTCCAGGCATTCAGGCCGGTCCCATCGGTGTTGATCGCAAAGATCTCCCAATGGCTGCCCTCGCGACTGTGAAAGACGATTGTGTCGCCATTCGGTTGCCACTCGGCATCCTGATAGTAGCGCTCCTGAACGACGTTCTTCGTCTGAGAACCATCTACATCATTCGTGATTTCGATGCCTGTTGATGAGTCATAGACGATGCCGCCTTCATTCCATGAAGGGGCGCGGGCGGTTGTCAAAGCGTTCAGGTCAAGATACTCATTACCGTTCATATCCACTCTGGCCAGAGAGAACTCCGGCAACTCAATCTTGAGTTCATCCGGGAGACAGTTGATGGGGCCAATGCCCGGAATGCTGGGGCAAAATCGACCCTCATCAACGCACATGCCGAAGCCGAGATTGTGACACTTATAGGTGCCGTCCTTCTGACTAAATACAATCCACTCGCCATCCGGGCTCCACTTTGGCGACGTCAGCGCCACCCGTTCGCCGAAGACAGTGCGCTCGTTACTGCCGTCGATATCAATGGCATAGATACCGGGCTCGCTGCCGTACCGGGTGAACGCAACCTTGCTGCCATCGCGACTGATTGCCGGCTCAAAACCGTTGGTCAGGAAACGCAGACTGTTGGAATCCAGATCGTACACGTAGATGTCGCCTACCTGGCCGCCCGTGGTGAAGACGAGCTTTCCACTCAATCCCGTTGGCCCGCCGCTCACAGAACCGCTCGGTCTGTTGCTTGCCGGCTGCTCGGGCTCGGCATTTGGCTCAGCAGTCGGCTCAGCGCCCATTGATTCGCTATTTGATCCTGTCATTGAATCGCTTGCGCCGGAGCGTTCCATCATCGCACCTGCCTCAACGACCGGCAGATCCACGATGGGATCGCTGGTGAGAACCAGGTCTGCCGACACCCAGCCTTGTCCGGCATCAATGTCCGGCACCTCGATCAGAATCCAGTCCCGGTCTTCATTGCGACCGACGGCCAAGAATTGCTCATCAGGATAGGCCTTGCCAAGAATGCCGTAGCCTGTGCCGGGGCCAGAGCGAAGATTCAACCGCGACCCTGTCAATGCGACGGAAGCGGTGATGTCGCCGTCTGCAACAACCGGCGTCGGTCGTGGCTCACGAGTGGGGACGGGCATGGCCACAGGTGTCGCGTCGTCACCCTTATCGTCGACCTCGCCATCATCAACCTCAGCGGCGACTTCATCAGTCATGGCCGCGTCGTCTGACCCATCAGTGCCGGTCATCTCGGCGTCTAATTCTTCGGCGCCATCCGCCATTTCGGCATCATCCCCCGAAGAGTCAGACATCTCTTGGTCAGATGATTCTTCTTCGAGCTCATCAGACTCGGCCATGGTGGCCTCAGACTCGGCCACGGGCAGGCTCTCGACGTTGAAGACAACGACCTCATCGACAAATACCCAGCCGGTCTCACCGGTTGCGGTTGTGACCGAGATCCAGGCCTCATCTTCGGAGCGACCGTCGGCCGTCATCGCGGTGCCAATGCCCAACTCATCGATGCTTGCCCCCTCCGGGCCGTCATAGAGCGTTGCGCCCCGGGAACCGGCCACGGCGATCACGGTGGAGTTTACGCTGCGGCTTGCACGGACTTTCGTGGCCGTTGGTACGGGTGAAGGCGTAGGTGTGAATGTCGCAGTGGGTTCAGGCGTGGGCGACGGGGTGTTGGTTGGCGTCATCGTCGGTGTCGCCGTAGGCGGCACTGGTGTCGGAGAAGGCGTCATTGTCGCAGTCGGAGCCTTCGTCGGTTCTTCGGTCACCGCAGCTTCGTCCTCTGCGGCATCCATCTCCGATTCTTCCTCGGCAGCCGGCGTCTCTGTAGCCGGCTGCTCCTCCGCATCCTCAACCTCGCCCATCATGACCGGCAATTGTGCGATGCCGAAGAGCACTAGACTGTCCGCCTCGGCCCAGCCCAGATCGCTGGAGTCGGTCGTCACCATGACCCAGCGGCTATCCGCCGACCGCCCCATTGCCGTCAACGTTGTACCGATCCCCAACTCCTCCACAACGTCACCCTCGGGGCGATCGTAGAGCGACGCGCCGTTGGCCCCGACGACGGCAAGAACGCCGTTGCTTGCCTGCGCCATCACCGGCTTCGCAAATATGCCTCCGCCAATGGGTCCGGTCTGAAAGACGAGACCGCCGGCAACTAGAACCAAAACGACGACAATCAAGGTCGTCCCTTTGATCAGTCTGTAACCTGAATGAGACATTCAAGCATCTCCATTTCTATGTGTTTTGCAACCTGCCTGTTGTGCGCACTGCTCCGCCAACGACAGCAAGGATTTGACCCCATGATAGCACTGATTGAAAGATAGACCTGATCTTGACACGTGACCGCAACAAATTGTACAATCCGTTCCCGACCGAACGTTCGGTCGAGTGTATTATTCCGACATTATGGGCCGAGCGATAGGCCTTTGTCAAGTGTCCGAGGACAACACATGCAGAATATAGCAGTCGACGCAATCGACTCAAAACAGGCAATATTGAACGCCGCTGAAGAGATACTCAATCGATCCGGCTACGCCGGCCTCTCTATGCGAGAGCTATCCAGAGAGAGTGGCCTGGCTAAGAGTACACTCTACCACTATTTCGAGGATAAACACCAGATCTATGTCAGCGTCGTCGAGCGTGACATGGTGGAGTTCCAAGATCGAATTGTAGCTGCTGTAAATACGGACGGCAACGCAATTGATCGACTGCGCTCGATGATCACGGCCTACTTTGTGTTGCTTGACGAGCACGGCAACATCGCGCTCCATGCGTTGCGCCGCTCCGGAGATCTGGAGTGTCAACTGAGCGAAGTCTTTCGCAACCACCGCCCCAGGGTCATGGAGCCGCTGGCCGGCGTCATTCAGGAGGGAATCGACGAGGGGATCTTCCGTTCCGTTGACCCGGAGCTGACCGTTATATCGCTCTTTGGCATGATCAACGGATTCTTGGCCCAGCGAATGCTTATGGGCGACGATTCGGTAGACTTCAACGGCAGAGAGGTCGAACTGGCAGAACATACGATTTCACTATTGCTGAGCGGCCTGGTGAAGAGCGAAGCGGTAGCGATCCAGTAGTCATACAATTCACGAATGGCAAGCACCCAGTTGGGAAAGTAGATAATTATCATGCGTGATCAGCGTCTGATCTCAGGCTCTAGACAATTCATCATCCTCATTGCAGCGATCGCACTACTCTCGTTGGCGGCCTGTGAAATGCCACAGTTTGGCCAGGGTGAGGCAACGGAGGAAGCGCCGTTTGAGGTCACCCCCTACACCCCCAATCAATCGACAACCGAGCCGGCCAGTACCGCGTCGACCGGTGCTGCTTCAGCCGATGAAGCGTCAACCGAAGCGGAAGAAAGCGACAGTGAGGCCTCCGAGGGGTCTGACAATTCCACTTCAGACAACTCAACGTCAACTGGCACGAATTCGGAACCCAGATCTGACAGATCGACGTCGGTGACCTTGCGCCAACCCTACAACGGCGAGATCGTCGCCAAGGAGAAGACCACCATTGTCGCCGAAACCAGCGGCATGGCGCTGGAGGTCAATATGGAAGTCGGCGACAAGATCACTGCCGGCGACGAGTTGGTCCTGGTCGACAGTTCCATCCTTGAGGCACAGCGTGCTCAGGCCCTGGCCGCTCTGGAAGCAGCCCGATCTCAATTGGACCTACTCCTGCTGGATCCCGAAGAAGCGGACCTGGAGGCGGCTCGCGCCGGCGTCTCGGCGGCGGCGGCAGCCTACCAGCGTGCGCTGGAGGGCGCGACGGATGAAGATCAGCGCATGGCGCTGGCCCAACTGCGACAGGCGGAAGCTGCGGTGACCGTTGCCCAGGCCGGCTACAATGAGGTGAAGGGCAACCCCATGATTGCCGCCCTGCCGCAGAGCCTACAACTCCAGCAGGCGACGCTACAGAAGGAAGCGGCCCAGGCTCAATATGATAAGGTGCTCAAGGGCGCCACCAGCGACGTCATTGCCGGCGCCTATGCCCAACTCGCGCAGGCCCGCGCATCGCTGGCCCGGCTGGAAGAGGGAGCGAAACCCGCTCAGGTCCAGGCAGTTGAGGCGCAGGTCAGACAAGCTGAAACGGCACTCTATCTTGCCCAACTCCAGTTGGACAAAGCGACCATCAGTTCACCGATCGACGGCACAGTCTCCGAGGTCTTCGTGACGGTCGGCTCCATGGTCGCCCCCGGCGCGCCGGTAACAACGCTGCTCTCGAGAGTCATGGACGTTGTCATTCAGGTGGAAGAGTATCGCCTGGACGAGATCGAGATCGGTCAGAGCGCAACGCTGAGTGTCGATGCGTATCCCGGCCAGATTTTCCAAGGCGAGCTTGTGCGCATTGCGCCCGAGCTTGACCCGGCCACCCGCACCGTTGCTGTCACCATTCGTCCGGATGACAGCGCCGACCAGCTCGCCCCCGGTATGTTTGCGACAGTGGAGTTAGCCTCAAAATGAAAATTTGGGATGTTTCTATCCGAAATCCGGTCTTTATGACCATGATTCTAGTTGCAGGCATTGTGCTCGGCACGATTGCCTATTTCACCATGCCGGTCGATCTCTTCCCCGATGTCGAGTTTCCCTTCGTCGTGGTCAATACAGTCTACCCCGGGGCCAGCCCGGAGGAGGTCGAAAACCAGGTCACCGAGTTGATGGAGGAGGGGTTAAGTTCGATTGCCGGGCTCGATGAGATCAGTTCGATCTCGGCAGAGAGCGTGAGCACGGTGATTCTGATCTTTACCCTAGATACGGATGCGAACCAGGCATCCCAGGACGTCAGAGAACAGGTCAGCCTTCTGCGCAATCAACTGCCGTCCGATGCGCAGGAGCCGGTCGTGCGCAAGCTCGACCCTACCGCAGCGCCGATCATGTTGTTGGCCATCGCCGACAATACGGGGCAGACCCTGCCCGTGGATCTGCGTAAAGAGGTCGAAGACCGTGTCCAAGCGCCTCTGCTGCGCGTTGAAGGCGTAGCGGCCATCGATGTTGAAGGCGGCGAGGTGCGCGAGGTGCGTGTCGAGTTGGACAAGGCGGCCATGGACGCACGCAATATGACGATCGATGAAGTATCGCGTGCCCTGCAGCGCTCCAATGTGAACATTCCCGGCGGCTCGGTGATCGAAGAGGACACCAAACTGCTGGTCCGCACACCGGGCGAGTTCGCCACCATCGAAGAGATCAACGATGTCATTGTGCGCTCCAGCCCCTCGCCAATTTACGTACGCGATATTGCAACTGTGGTCGATGAATTCGAAGAAAGAGCCGTGATTTCCAAACTCAACGGCGAAGAATCGATCGTGCTCAGCGTTCGAAAAGCCAGCGGCACCAACACGTTGGAAGTTTCAGAAAATCTGAAGAAAGAACTGGCCAAGATCAACGCAGCGCACCCCGACTGGGATGTGGTCATTGGCGGCGATCTGGCCGATCAGGTACGCAGTTCCGCCGACGGAGCCATCGAGGATCTGCTGTGGGGCGCGCTGCTGGCGAGCCTCGTCATCTTCCTCTTCTTCCGCGACTTCCGCAGCACGTTGATCACCATCGCCGGCCTGCCGGTGATCATGATCTCGACGCTCTTCCTGATGCAACTGTTCGGCATCGGGCTTAACCAGATTTCCCTACTGGCCCTGGCACTCGTCGTCGGTCTTGTCATCGATGATGCGATTGTGGTTCGTGAAAACATCATGCGTTGGATCGAACGCGGCTATACGCCACGTGAGGCGGCCAGCAAAGGCACGGCCGAGGTGATCTTGCCGGTGCTCGCCACATCTGCGACGGTCCTGGCTGTCTTCCTGCCGGTGGCCTATGCCCAGGGCATCATCGGCCGCTTCTTCCGCGACTTTGGCCTGACAGTTTCCTTGGCCATCATCGTCTCGACTTTCGAATCGCTGACCATGGCGCCTATGCTGAGCGCCTACTTCGCCAAGGAGTCCAAGAACGTCGGCCACATCGACGAGAGTCGTGCGAGCGAAGAATCGGGCCGTACATTCCTGGATCGAATGTATGCCCGTTCGCTGAACTTTGCCATGAACCACAAATGGATCGTCGTCCTGGCAACGGTTGTCATCGTGGTCATGAGCGCCATGAGTCTGCGTTTCATCAACCAGGCATTCATTCCTACCCTGGATCAGGGTCAGTTTGATGTCAGTATGGAGTTGGCCCCAGGCACGCCGCTGGCCATAACAGAGCGCGAGGCCAACAAAGTCGAGTCGATTATGGCCAGCCATCCTGACGTAGAGAACATTTTCACGACTATCGGCGCGGTCGGATCGTCCAACGTCGCCTCGTTCTCCGTACAACTGGAAGGCGGGGTGGAAGCTGAGGCATCCAGCCGCGATGTGATTGAAGAACTGCGCGTCCCACTGGCTGACGTTCCCGGCATCGCCTTCAAGCTGTCCGACAACGTAACCGGCGGTGACAATCTTCTGGGCAGCAGAGACGTCATCGTCATCATGAATGCGTACGACGGCACCTATGATGAGTTGGGCCAAGAAGCCGAGATCATGATGGAAAAACTGTCGGCAATACCTGGTTTGGTCGACATCGAATCCAGTTACAAACCCGGTCAGCCCGAGCTGCAACTCAATGTCGATTCGAGCCGGGCGGCCAGCTTCGGCCTCAGCACTGCCCAGGTCGGCTCCAGCGTGCGTTCCTTGGTCAATGGCGAAGTTGCATCCACCTTCCGCGGCGAAGGGGCAGAAGCGGATATTGTCGTGCAGCTCAGCGAAAAAGATCGTTCCAGCATCGACAAGATCATGGACATCAAGCTGCCTTCGCCGACAGGCCAGTTCGTCCCTGTGCGCAACGTGGCTGACGCCAGCTTCACCACCGGCCCAACGCAGATCGCTCGAACCGATCGCCAGCCCACGGTCTCAATCGGTATCAATGTTTCGGGACGAGATGCGGCGGTTGTCAACACCGAGATACGCGAATTCCTGGCCACGGTCGATCTGCCGCCCTACATTGAGGCCAAGATGGGCGGTGATGCGGAGATCCAAGCTGAGTCGTTCACCAACCTGAGTCTTGCCCTACTGCTGTCAATCGTCTTCGTCTATATGGTGCTGGCCAGCCAGTTTGGCAGTTTCATTCAGCCGCTGCTCATCATGGTAGCGATGCCGCTGGCGATCATCGGCGCAATTCTGGGATTGCTGATCGCAGGGAAACCGCTGGACATGACCGCATTCATCGGCTTCATTATGCTGATGGGCCTGGTGACCAAGAACTCGATTCTGTTGGTTGACTTTGCCAACAAGGCCCGTGCGGAAGGCTATAATGCCGATGAGGCCATGCGGATCGCCGGCCCCATTCGATTGCGCCCGATTCTAATGACCGCCTTCTCCATGATTCTAGCCATGACACCGGTCGTGCTGGGCTGGGGTGCGGCAGGAGAATTCCGTTCGCCCATGGGCACGGCCATCATGGGCGGCATGTTCACCAGCACGCTCCTGACGTTGATGATCGTGCCGGTCATCTACAGCATCGTCGTCAGCCGGACAGACCGCTGGTCCGAACGGCGGGCCGAACGAGAAGAGGCCAAGCGTGCGGAACGACAAGCCGCAATAGAGCAGGAGTCTGAAGAACAGCGAGAACAAGAACGCACTGCGCAACCGGCATCCGGCTCTGTACAGCCCGCAGGCGATTAGTCGTACGATAGGCGTTAGGCGCATCGGCTGAAGCCGGCTGCCAACAGTGAGAAGCGGGGAACCCTCTGGGTCCTGGCGCTCCAGTCCAGCCGCTGAGCCGGCTGTTCGCTGCTGGCGTTTCAGGTCCTGGGGTTCATCCTGAGACCTGAAATGTCAACAGAGCCCAGATCTTCTGCAACGCAAACACCTACGTCCCTGTCACAGATTTGACAGTAGACGTAGGTGTTCTTTGTTCTGCTGCAAAGGACCCGTGCTACAATAATGTCCGCCGACGCTAGGCCGTTACCATCTGCGATCCAGACAACCTGTCAAACAGACCGGAGCCAAGAAATGAACCTGAATCGATCGTATACGCTTCTTGGAAATCATCCAGCCATCGTTCTTTTCGAAGAGCTATTGCAGGTCTCTTCGATCTCTGGACATGAGGCACGACTGGCGGCGCTGATTCGTGCTCGGCTGTCCGGAATGGGCTATGAATCAGAGACGGACGCGGCAGGAAACATATTGGTCCGTTTAGCCGGTACTCAGCCGGTTGGGCCCCTGGTCTGCTATGCTGCGCACATGGACGAAATCGGCATGGTCGTTACATCCATCAATGACGACGGCTCGTTGAACGTCTCTCGCTCCGGTGGGCTCTTTCCATGGAAACTCGGAGAAGGGCCCGTGGATATCATTGGAGACAGCGTCACCTTAACGGGCATCCTTTCGATGGGATCCACTCACACCACAACGGCTGGTCAGCAAGCCATCGAGTGGACCGATGTTCGCGTGATCTCCGGCCTGAAGCGGAGCCAGTTAGAGGATGCCGGAATCCGAGCAGGAACACCTGTGGCGCCGATCCAGTCGGTCCGCGGTCCCCATATCTTCGGCGATCCAGGGGATCCGCTGGTAGCCGCGTGGACTTTCGATGATCGCATGGGTTGCGTAGCGTTGCTGCGCTTTTTGGACACGCTGAAGCGTGATCAACTGGAACCCCAATGTCCCACAATAGTGGTCTTTACGGTCGGTGAAGAAGTCGGCGGCTTGGGGGCAAAGTCGCTGGCGCTTCGCGAACAGCCGGACGTCTTCATCTCTATAGACGGCAGCCCAACGCCTGCCGAAGCGCCACTCAAGCTGGATGGTCGTCCCGGCATCTGGGCCAAGGATCGATTGGCGACCTATGACCAGCCGCTATTGCGCGCCCTGTTGCAGGCCGCAGAGGCGGCCGGCACTCAGTTGCAGACAGCCGCCTACACAAGCGCGGCCTGTGACGCCAGCCTCGTGCGTTACGCCGGTTTGGCCCCACGCATCGCCTGCATCGGCCATGTGCGCGAGAACAGCCACGGATATGAAGTCTCACGCTTATCCGTCTTCGACAATGTGCTGAATACGCTACTCCAATTTGCTATCTCGTGGGACAATAACGGCATGTATTCATAGCGGACAACAGACGGAGAAAAGCAATGTCAAACGTCGACGCCCCGACAAGACTCCATAAAGTTCAGCACTACCTATCCAGCGCCGACTTTGTTGGTCTTGGCAGGGAAGTGAAGCAGTTCATCCAATGGAAACTCCAAAACGGCTGGAGGTTGCCAGTGCCTCTGCGCATGTTCCAAGAAAGAGTAGTGCTGTCCCAAGTATCTGATCTCTCGCAAAATCATGAGTATGCCATACTCAAGAAACTGGTTGCTCACTGCTCTCACAGACATCTCGTTGACATTGGCGCGCATGATGGGGAAAGCTGGTCCAATTCACGTCCGTTTATTCTCGAGGGATGGAACGGGATCTTGGTCGAACCGCTTCCGTTGCCATTTCAACAGCTTCAGTCGATATACAGAGGTTGGAACAATGTGAAGACCTTGTGCCTGGCCGCCTCAGATGAAACGGGCGAAGCCACCCTATTCATCGGTAGTGATGGCGAGATAGGAATGGGGTCAACGCTGTGCACAGACCAAAACGAATGGTTTGACACCCAGCGGTCAGAGCAGTCGATCACGGTCAAGACAGACACATTGACCAACATACTCTCGGATTCAGATCGGCCTCAAAATTTCGGGCTTCTTCTGGTCGATGCAGAGGGGATGGACTACGAGGTCTTGCTTGGCCTGGATTTTTCTCTTTGGAGACCGGAGATCATCGTTTCTGAAGAGTACCCGATCAATCGCCAAAAACAGATCGACAAATATAGCCTCTTAGTCAACAATGACTACTTGCTCTACACGGTGATCGAAGGGATCAATTCCGTCTGGTTGAGCAGTGAGTTCGCACAAAAACTTCGCGAGGAAGCACAAGCGAATTCCGGCGTTTCGAGCACCGAAGCGTAGAGGTTCTCCTCCGGTATATGCAGACATGTTTTTCCGGGCAAGGAGTCAGGTTTCTGGCAGAAGCCTGACTCCTTGCCCGGAAAAACCATCATCTCCTAGTCATCCAGAGTGAATCCAATCTTCACCGTGACCTGCCAATGGGCGACTTTGCCGTCTGAGATATGGCCGCGTGTCTCGACGACTTCCAGCCAACGCATGTTGTGGATGGTTTCACCGGCCTTGGACACGGCATTTTCTATCGCGTCCTGGATGCTCTCCTGGGACGAACCGACGAGTTCGATCTTCTTGTACGTGTGGTCAGACATGAGATTCTCCTTCTGAATAGAGCCTGCTCAACGTGGTTTGTGATTCAGTGCACCAAGCGTTTCGGCGCTCCGAATCTCTGAACGATCCCATATTACATCATTTTCCTGGCTGTTCAGCGTAAAGGCAGATACATTGCGCACCCGCATGGACATGGTACTCTGATGCCCTTCGGCAATATACATTTCAGGGCCGACGCCAAACAACTCAATGCCGTAATTCTCGGGAAATTCCGAAATTCCAAGGTCGAATAAGTTGTTGATGTCCCTCAGAATCATCTGCATTTGATTGAAGCTGATACAGTAGCCGAACTGACGCCACTCATCCCAAGTCTCACTGGTCGATGTGGACGAGCCTGGAAGCAAACTGCTGTAGAGATTGCCCCCGTAAACCCCCAATGCAATGGGGTCGCCGGCTTCTGACCACCAATGGACGATATCACCGCGATCGATCAATTCCTGTCGCTCATCGTACTGGCTCATGGATATCCATACGATCTCACCACTCAGCCTATCAATGGCTTTGAATGCAGTGTAGGCGTAGTTGATGGAATCCCCTTCCGATTCTGACATGGGGACGGCAGCATCAAGATCTATGCAAAATCGCGCATACGGACCATACTCCCAGGGATAGATCTTTGGCTCAAATCCGTAGTAGTACTGGCCCAGTTGCCAAGGGAAATCAGGTGAAGGCGACCGTGATCGCAAATGGAACCCTGTGATAAAGCCCTGCATCTGGACGGCAGAGTCTCCATAGACATCAAGGTTTAGGCTACGCTGGCTTAACTGAGCTGCGACTGCCGGATAGAAGCCGGTAAAGTTGCCTACCGGCCAGGTGGCCGGGTCTGAACCATTTTCGCCGAGTTCCGCCGTGTGCACGATTGCACGATTGGGCGGCAGCAGACCAGCAGTATAGACGCGACCATCAATGTCAGCGACATAGACAGGGGCGGTATGGCTAATAAACGTCCTCTCCCCGCCATTGAGTTGCTGACTGATGATCGGCAGATAGATCCGCTGCGACTGTGTAACGGGAGGCTGTTCAGCGGCCGACTGAGCAAGCAACTGCGAATCCTGTTGGGTACTGAATACTGGTTGCCCGTCCCTATACAGAAAGCTGAAAACGGGCCCGTCTGAATCCAGTACAGGCTCTAGCGTCTGGGTTCGCGACTGAGCAGCGGCAGTCCTACCGTCAAAGACAACAAAACCGACCAGGATGAACGAAAGTGTGAATAGCCCCAGTAGGGCTCTAAAAGCAGAGGTCACAAGCATAGTTCCAGGTTCTTTTTTTTCGACGATCAAGGCACACATGCCACCATTCGGCTATCTTCAGTCCGCCAACAAGCGGATTCCCGACACAACTCCATCGTACCTCTCAAGCAGCACGACAATAGACCGTCGCAGTAGGATATCATCTGGGCGGAGCCGTAACCATCATAGATGCAGCTTGTTGCTCGCCCTGAAGTCAGTTTTGATAGACCGCTCCAGCCGCATTGGGGTCAAAGCCCTCTGGCCAGACCGTACGGTGATTATATAGAGCGCCTTGAAGATTCGTTCCATCAAGGATGGATTCAGCTAGACGGGCAAAGCGCAGATCGGTATCGGAAAGATCGGCCTGCGTTAAATCCGCCCCAAAAAATTCCGCCTGTTCGAGATCAGAACCCGCAAATACGACATCCCGAAGGTTGGCCATTCGGAAATTTGCAAAGCCAAGCTCACTATTTGGCAGGTACTGGTTGCTCAGGTCAGCATAGCGAAGGTTTGTACCCCGGAGAATGGCCCCTTCCAGAAATGTATGCCGAAGATCTTGGCCCTCGAGATCGGCATTGTGCAATTCAGCGCCGGCCAGATCCGTGTAGCGTAGGTCGGCCCCTACTAGATCCGCAGCGCCGAGCTTCGCCCCGCGCAGATCGGCTCTAGATAGATTTGCATCGCGTAGGTTGGTGCGCATGAGCAGGGCCCCGCGCAATTCAGCCCGATGAAAATTGGCCTCGCTCAACACGGCTGTCTTCAGGTCGACGCCGATAAGGTTGGCGTTTTGTAAGTCGACACCAGCACACTCACGCGGGCAGCCGTCAGGCAACACCTGATCGTAGGAAATGAAACAGAGTCTCAAACCGCGATTATCCGGCATGCACTGCAACGTGAATTGCTGCGTGTATCGGAAACCGAATAAAGCGCCCGTCATGAGCAGCAGCAGTGTTGCACCAGCCATACCGATCAGAATCTGCTTGCGATACCGTCGTTTGGGCTTGACAGAACGCCAATGGTAGCGCTCATCCAACAACCGGCCGATGGCTTCCCGTGAGCGCTCAGAGTCTTGAGTCTGTGTCATGGCTCTGATCCTACACGCTCTCCACGCAATGAACAAAAAAACAATCCCTGCCGCCGGCGACAGGGATTGTACACGCTTTCTACCTGGGGTCGATGTGCAGGAAACCGTACCTACGCGGCTTCAATTCGAAACTCTGTGGTCAGCTCCATCCCGCTGCGCTTCAGCATGATGCTTGCAGAGCAGTAGGTCTTTTGTGACAGGTCAATGGCTTGCTGCACGGCCTTGGGGGAGACATCTTTCCCTTTGACAATGTAGACAATCTTGCCCCGGGTGTACACATAGGGGTACCCATCAGCCTGTTCAGCGCTGATTTCGAGCTCAAGCCCCTCTAGCGGTTCTCGTTTCTTCTTGAGGATGGCCACCACATCCATAGCGGTACAGCCGGCAGCGCCGGCCAACATGAGCTCCATTGGCGTTGTGCCTTCGGCATCGGCCGGACCCGACATCTGCAAGCTGTAGCCGGCAGGGAACGTTGCCGTCATGTCAAGATCGGAGCCAGTCCATTCAATTCGTGCTGATTTCTCTGTTGCCATGATTTTCCTCGAACTATGGAGCCTTCGCCATCAGCCCCAACAACTCATCGACAATCTCTTCGCGGCTGCGCTCGTCTTCAATCGACGGATTGAGCAAGCAATCTCGGGCCACGCTCTGCATGAAGACGCTGGTCGCCCGCTCCACGGCCGCCTGCATGGCCTTGAGTTGCTGCAAGACTTCCCGACAGTCACGGTCATCATCCAACATTTTCTGAACCCCGCGAGCCTGCCCTTCCACGCGTCGAAGACGTTTGTGCAGCGCTTGCTTGGCTTCGGCCGAGTGAACCTTCATCTGACAATCCTCATTAGGCAGACGCAGCCTGGCCTGGAAAACTCAGCCGGCACAGTGCAACCCGCGATTCCTTTTCACGATCCCTTTTCGCTTTCTTTCCGCAATTCTGTATGCAAACAGACCGTTTGCTTAGCAGCCGCCCGCTCAAGTGAACGGGCTGGAAGCCGGCGGGGCCGACATCATGCTGCCCGCTGATGAACCATTGCCTACGGCAAATGAGGAAAGTTGACGGCTCGTCTCATGCCCCCCGCATTTTGGACAGACCTGTTGCTCATCCGCCCGGGATGCAGAGATTAGCTTCTCGAAAGAGTCACTACACGTCTGGCACGCATATTCGTACAGTGGCATCGATTCAACTCCATATCTTAGTGAAAACGTCGCAAGTATTCGTCTAATGACAAAGCAATCTATATACTAGGGGGGAGTATACGAATTTTCGCTGAATCTGTCAAGATCTCTCGTTCAGAGAACACCAATGGCGCAGATCGATCGAGGGGCGCCCTTCGATCGATCTGCGCCATTGGAACACGCTTTGGATCATCAAACGCCCATCCTAGACCGGCCAGTCTCGCAACATGCGCTCGGTCTCTTCCGAATGACCCATCTCATCTCGGATCATATCTTCCAACGCCACGGCCAAACCCTTGTCCCCATAATCGTCGGCCTCTTGGGCACGCTGGGTGTAGTCTTTGCCGGCCTGTAATTCAGCCGCCAAGACCGCTTCCAGCATGGCCCGATTGGAATTGGCAACCGGCACCGGCTTGGCGACCGTCGCCGGCTCACCGCCCAGAGCGACGATCTTGTTGGCTAGAAACTGAGCGTGCAGTTGTTCGTCCGCCACTTCCGTGAGGAAAAACTGGGCAAGCTGCGGACGATACGGCCCTGTGGCTTTGGCCGCATAGGTAATGTATTGAGCGATTGCGCTCAATTCGCCCGCCAGATCTTCATTCAAATTGTCGATCAGTGTCTGTTTATCCATAACAAGCTCCTCAAAAATCATGGGAATTTTGTAAGTACCGCAGTCAATCGCAAAGTAGATCGCACCGGACGAGCCAACCACCAAACGACTGTCCATTCACACCATATTGTGGATCTCATTTGCTTGGTTGTCAACGGCGGAATCGAGTAAAGGGTGTATTTCACGTTGGGGCAGGATCTCACGTGCCGGGGACGATCCGATCCAATTGGGTCATGCCAACATCTCCTGGCCCGTCCCCGGCACGTTGTCACCCCGATTCTGAAATGCACCCGTGGATTGCCGACGGGGTTGACAATGAAGTCCGTCGCGAGTACGCTTGAACAAGATGATCGGTCGACAAGCAGGATCAAGCAATACTTTGCACGAGGAAGCGCTTTGAAGAACCAAGATTTGAAGAGCCAAGAGATGAGTATTTCGACGACCTCAACACAATCATCCTCAACACAATCATCCTCTAAGGCTCAATCATTGGCGGAGGAGATCGCCAATGCGGTTACCCACGGCATCGGCGCTGCCCTAAGCATCGCCGGACTGACACTGATGGTTGTATTCGCCGTGCTCTACGGAGATGGCTGGCAGCTCACAGGCACGGTCATCTACGGCATTTCGATGGTCTTTCTCTATCTTGCCTCAACCCTCTACCACAGCTTCCAAATTGATTCGGTCAAGCAGTTTTTCCATCGTATGGATCATGTCGGTATCTCCATGCTGATTGCCGGCACCTACACGCCTATACTACTCGTAAAAATGCGCAACCCTCAGGGACTGACATTCCTGGTGGTAATCTGGACATTGGCCATCAGCGGAGCCGTGATCAAATCATTCTTCACAGGCCGCTTCGTTCGCCTATCAACGGGAATCTACGTGGCCATGGGTTGGCTTGCGCTTCTTCTGGCCAAACCGTTGATCGATACGATGGGCTTTGACGGCGTGCTCTGGCTACTCGCCGGCGGCATTGCCTATTCGCTTGGCGTCATTCCCTTCCTCTGGAAACGTCTTCGCTTTCACCATGCGATCTGGCATCTTTTTGTGATGGCAGGAAGCGCCTTTCACTTCTTCGGCATCTTCCGGCACATACTACTGCCGCTCCACTGATCTCATATCATAGTCAAATCTCGGCCGGATAGACCGCGGATGCAGCATGCTGAATAGTGACTCACAGTCAAACAAAATCGACAGTCAGACTAGCCGGGCATCTAACCAAGCCTGCATGTCCGTCAGCACCTGTTCGCGGCCGGGTTCGTTGAAGACCTCGTGGTAGAAGCCTTCATAGATCTCCAATGTCTTGTCCTGCGAGCTTACGGCGTCATAGAGCATCTGTGCTCCCCCAGGTTCCACCAGTTTGTCCGCAGTCCCCTGCAATATCAGAATCGGCAAAGTAATCTTGCCCGCCCCGGCAGCGACCGATTGCATCGCCTTGAGCATCTCGGCCGACAATCGCGCCGTGATCTTGCCGGAATGGGCCAGCGGATCGTTGATGAGCGCTTCAACCACATCCGGATCTTGGCTTAAGGTACCGGGATCAATTTGAAGCACTCCAAACTTGGGCGCAATCGACGCAAGCAGCTTGCCCGTCATAATGGTTAGCGACGAGATGTCATCTGACACCTTGATCGCGGGGGCCGAAAGGACGGCGCCGTCCAGATCGGCCTGGTGCGACAGCAGATAGGAAGCACTGATCAAGCCACCCATGCTGTGACCCACCATGAAACAGGGAATGCCCGGCTGCCACGCTTTCACCATGTCGACGAACGTCTTGAGCGTGACAACAAAATCGGAGAAGCGATCAACATACACGCGCTCCCCGTCAGACTTTCCGTGGCCGATGTGATCCAGCGCATAGACTGCATAGCCCAGCGGCACGAAATGGTTGACGACATTCATGTAGCGACCGCTATGCTCTGCAAGTCCGTGGACGAGCACAAGCACGGCCTTCGGTTCCTCTTCCGGCAGCCAAGATTGATAGTAGATGTCGGCTGCCTGCGCATCGGGAAACGACCCATCCTGTTCAATCATCTTACGCACCTCCTTGTTTCTGAAAAGGGTCACCTAAGGCTTTCCCAAAACAATGACTATACGGGAGTTGGCAAAGCCTCAAGCCATTCCAGGCAGAAGATTTCCTTGCAACGGTTATTTATCTCTCTGGAATGGCCTAGGACTCGTCGTCTGAGGCCTGGCCAAAGGTGGCTCCACCTTCAGCCAGAAACGCTTTCTCGTCCGGCGTAGAATTTCGTCCGAGCACAACATTTCGATGGGGAAATCGACCGAACCGCTCTATGATGTCATAGTGCTCTTGAGCGGAGTCTGCTGATTTGTCCAGAAACGGGTAGTCGTCTCTTGCTTCATCTGCGAGGGTCGTGAAGAGCGCCACCCCCTCACGCTGAATATCGATCTCTTCAGAGTGCATCAACGGCATATAAGCGAACGTTCTTTCGATCGGCAACAATTGCCGATCATGGCCCTCTTGAATACCATCCAGCGTCAGCTTGAGCGCGAGCGAGTCATTTTCAAAAGCCTCAGCCTGGCCGCGGTGAATATTGCGGCTGAACTGGTCCAACAAGATGATCAGCGCTAAGCGTCCATAGGCACGATCCGCCCAGAGGGACAACTTGCCGGCGCCCGCTGCCGTCGTACGCTTCACCAAACTTCCGGCGGATCTCCTCGTCAAGTTCGGGACCGCCTGAAAACCAGATGCCAACCCGATCCTGCCAAGACCCGGCCAGCACATCCTCACCAAACCAAAACGATAGGATCTCTCCGGCCACTGCATCGGGCACTGTGTCGGTTCCTGTATCGGTCATTCCATACTCCTAAATCAGTTGAACGTGTATGATTCTGCTGAGCGTAGCAGAAGCAATCGCATCGATTGGGATTCACTCGCTTGTCGGCAAGCGCTTGGCTGAGCGCGCTTTTGCCTAAGCTGCCTCGACCTCCCGGTTGCGGGGTAAAGCATCGGTTGTCAGGGATTCCAACAGCCGCCGGGTCGCTACTGCAACCTCATCGACTGCGCGGTCGAACGAGCCCTGATTGGCCCTGGACGGCTCGCGAAATCCGCTGAGTTTGCGCACGTACTGTAGGGCAGCATCCCGCACTTCGGCTTCCGTTGCAGGCGGTTCGAAGTTATGGAGAGTGCGGATATTTCGGCACATACCATCTCCCGTTGATTGTAAGGCACTTTGGGTGACATCAATGTAGCAGCACGATTTCGCCACAGATTTTCACAGATGGAAATAGGATGGGACACAGATTGTACTTAGGCCAATGCAGGAAAATGGTTTACCACGAAGGGACACGAAGATAAACCAATCTTCGTGTCCCTTCGTGCGCCTTCGTGGATCATTATTTCTTTGGAAACGCCTTAGTTTACTCGGTCGCAAGTTGACTTGTCAGTTCATCAAGCACGGTCAGCGTCAGTTCACGCGGCACCTTGTGGCCGCTGTCAAAACGCAGTAACTCAACGTCATAGCCGGCAGAGGAGAGCATAGCCGAAAAATTTTCAGACGCTGCGATAGGGACCGTCGAATCCGTCTTGCCATGCAGTAGTCGCACACGCAGTTCCGGGTTTTCGCCCACATGCGCTGATTGGGAAACCACCGACCAGAGATCAGGCATTTCATTGCGTAACTGGTCAAAACGGCCGTAGGGACCGCCGATCCCCACAAAGCCATCGACGAGTGCAGATCCATCCGGCGCCACACATGTCGCCTGACGGGCCGGTTCGCCACTCTCCGACGCCAGTGCATCCCACTGTTGGTCAAGCGCTTCGCCCGCCAATGCGACCAGTGAGCCCATGCGTGCTCCCGCAGAGAAGCCAACAAGCACGATTTGCTTCGCGTTGCCGCCATAGTCGCCTGCGTGCACATGGGCAAAGCGAACGGCGCAGATCAAGCTCTCGCTCATCTCGCGCAGTTTGGTCCCTTTCTTGCGCAACACTGAATCGCCGGAGTAGACCGGCCAGTCGAGGGTGAAGACGACCGTTCCCTGCGTTGCGATAGCTTCACTCAAATCGGCAAAGTCGCGCTTTTCCTGCATAAGGCCATGGGCGAAGACGACAACCGGCCAGCCATCGGCTCTTCCAGTGCTTTCGGCATCCGGCGCATAAACATCCAGACTCTGCTCCAGTACGGCGCCAAAAAGGGGAACAGTGTAGGCAAGGTCTTCTGTCACTGAAACGGCAAACCGACGTTCAGGCGTGTTCACTGGTTCGGGAGCTGGTGTGGGCAACGGCGCGCAGGCTGCCAGCATTAGCATCGCAACAAGCCACCGCCCGCCCAGAAGAAGCCGGTGATAGACGCTAGTGAATCCCTTCGGAAATCCACATACAGTTCTTGCCGGAGCTGGAGTCGTCGAACTTATGTCGTGGTATTCACGCCGAACTGGACCATTGAACATCCAAGTACCTCGTCAGGTCGGGCAATGAATCGAAGATGGGAGCGTTTGACAGTCATTTTATCAATGATTCGACGTGGTGGATAATGGGCTGCGCAAGGGGAACTGCTCGATTACTTCAACGAGCAAGGCCTGTGGACAGCAGAACGCCGGGCGGCGGGGGTTCCCATGTCTCGCCATAGGTGGAATTGATACGCCGGGCGTTCTGCCAGGCCTGGTCGGCGCCGGTGATATCGCCCAGCGCCTGCAGGCTGCGGCTGCGCCAGTAGAGGATCTCCTCGATCTGCACCAGGTCAGAGAGCGTGGCATCGGCCAGGCGCAGGACGTCCTGGTGACGTCCAGTCTGGTAGTAGGCTTCGAAGGGGCCGAACTGATACCAGAGCATTCGCCAGGGCAGGCCGATCTGTTGCGCCCGATCATAAGCCGCCGCAGCATCTGAAAACTGGCCCAGCGCCGTTAAGCCGCTGCCGAGATTGAACCAGGCAAAGACATCTTGGTCATCTTGCTCGATCTCCATCCGTGTCAGTTCAACCGAGGCTTGCCACATCGATTGTTCGTCGCCATTGGGTCCCAGTACTGCCTCGACCGCAGCCAAATCATCGGCTTCGAAGATCACAACAGCCGTGCGGTTGAAGACCTTCCAGAGCGCCTCAGTCTCGTCGTAGGGCAGCCAAATGCCCTGATAATCATCCGACGAGCCAACGGGGTTCGTACCGACGTAAGAATCGTAGGCAATCCAGGAGCCGATCTCATCATCGTACCCCACAATCAGCCGATAGTGACCCAATCCACCGGCGTCTTCAGGATCCAGCCACGTCTCAATCAGCACGGGCACACCAACATCGATCAGGCGACGCAGTTGCGCAGCGTTGCCGTTGACCAGTAGCCTCGCCTGAAAGCCCTGTGAGCGAGCAAAGGCAATCAACTCCGCTGGGCTCACATTCTTGTCATCAGGATGGCCGCGCAGTGCTGCGCCCGCCTCTGCTTGATCCAGTTCGCTGCCGTAGTAGCTCAAAATCATGGCAAGGGTGGCCGGTCCACAGTTGTTCCACGTCTGCCACATGTGGCGTATTCCGGACAGGCGCGCCGTGCGGACAGCCGGCAAGGGCGTCGGTGTCACTGTCGGCAGGAGAACAGGCAGCGGTGTGGATGGCACAATGAGAGTGGGTGGGGGTGTCGGCGATGCGCTTGCAGTGGGCGTGTTAGCGATCACTGCCAGAGCCTCGGTTGCAGATGGCGCCTCTGGCTGAACGCCGACATCACGCATCGACCGCTGTGTCAGTACAACAGCCATAGCCGCGCCAAAGAGCAGGATCAGGAATCCGGTGGCGATCAAACGGTTGGTTCTCAGACGATCTCCTTCAAGGTGCTGAAAAGTCGGGGTTTAGACGAATGCTCGTCTCTACAACGCCGTTGCATCCATTTATGCTCCAAGAAAGTTCTCTCCCCAATGAAAAGTGCCGGAGACTGTCGACAGTCTCCGGCACGGTAGGCCAGACATGCGGTTTGGGTCTGCCCCCCAACCTTTGGCTAGGAAGGCAGTTCCAGGTCCAGAACCTCCTGCACCTTGGCTTCGATCACAGGAGCGTGCTCGGCCCAGGGCACTTCGCCTTCCCAGATCAGATCGATCTCATTGCGGAAGACATCGTTGGCCTCGGTGAAGCGCGTGTTCTTGGGCATGGGGAAGGGCTCAATACCCGCAGTCAACAGCTTGTCGGTGATGCCAAGCATGCGATTGACTTCATTGTCCTTCTCATCAGTCCAGGCCGATTTGTGGCCATTGGGCTTGGGAAAGACGCTTTCTCCCATGCCTATGCTAAGTCAGTGTCCGCAAACAACCTAGCGATACTAACCTCCGAGAGGTGGTCAGCACCAGTTCGCTTACCTGGAATTTCGTGACCACCTCCCAGAGGTTCATTGCGGACAGTCACGAAGAATCTACCACATGGCCGGAGAAAGCCGTGAAGAAGTCTGCTACGCGTCGCACGATGATTTCCAAAATCGCTTCGCCCTGGGCAGAGGTCGCAGCCACAGGGTTGTCCGTGTAACCGACGCCGGCAGCCCAGGCGCCATGGACCTGCACGGTGGCCCCACCCATGACCGAGAAGAGGCCCTGGGCAGCCTGTGACATGTCCTGCGTATTGGCCAAGGCTTCCTCATTGATCAAATCGGGACGAAGAGCCATCACCAACGAAGCCTCAAACTGACCGGCATGGCCTGGGATCAAGTCGCCGGCCATGATGCCCGCCTCCACAATCGCGGGCCGGGCGATATCCCAATAGGACGCGGTGGCAATCGTCACGTCGTGGTCCAACCGGTTGACGAAGTCGAGGCCGACGACTGCGTTGGAATCGGTGTTACCGCCATGGCCGTTGAGTACAATCAGCTTGCGGAAGCCGCTCAACACCAGCCCCTCTAAAATGTCGGTGACCGCAGCCATGAAAGTATCGCTGCTCAGAGAAAGCACGCCGGGAAACGGGCGGTGGTGGTGTGAATTTCCATAGGGCAGTACGGGCGCTACCAGAATGTTGGCCGCTCCTTCGGTCTGGGCGACCGCGTCTTCGGCAGCACGCAGGGCCACCGTACCGCAGAGCAATGTATCGGTGAGGATGGGCATATGGGGTCCATGCTGCTCGATGGCGGCGGTGGGCAGCACGGCAACAGCGTTGGGCGCGGCCTGCCGGATCTGCTCGCGGGTCAGTTCAGCCAGTAGTTGGGTCATGAAAGCTCCTCATTTCGACGCACGACGCGGCCATTTTGAACCGCTTCGAAGAGTTGGGCAAAGGCTTCGCTGCCGTCATCCCCGACCGGCAGCATGTTGGCGCCCGGCTCGCAGATCGGCTGGGCATCCTTGGGATAGATGGCGTGCAGCGCCTGCTTGTCATCGCCATAGTAGGTAGCCTCGCCATCTGCCCGGGCGTAGCGGTAGATGTGACGCGGCGGATCGACAAAGGTGTAGTCGACCCGATAGCGCTCGACAGCCTCCATGTCGATCTCGACGCCCAGGCCCGGTCGGTCCGGCACCGGCTGAAAGCCGCCACGAATCTCAATCGGCTCGGCCAGCAACTGCGACTCGTAGATGTTCATGCAGGTGATGGCCGGCCAAACCGCCTGGCGACAGACTGCGCCCCAATGGGCAGCCCAGCTTGTCGTGATGCCAGTGCCGACCATCTGGATCCAGAAGGGCTTGTTGGCCACATCGCAAACATGGGCATGATTGCGCACGGCCGTCGCCCCGGCGCAGATCACAAAACCGTCAGCCAGGTCGTGCTCCAGCGTCGTTAGTATCGGCGGAACACCGTAGTGCATAGCCAGCGGACGGTTGATGCGCCGCCGGATATGGGCATTGCCCGCCACATCCTCATGCGGAATGGGCGTTTCGATCATGGCAACCTGGTCATACTGTTCCAATGTCTTGAGGAAATGGACGGCATTGGATGCGTTGCCCAAGGTGGCGTTGAAGTCCAGGTCAAGCAGAAATTGCTCGGGCACGACCTCAAATATGGCTGCCAGCGCGGCATGCAGATCGAACCAGGTGCGCGCCTTGAGCTTGGCCGATGTGTAGCCCTGCTCAACCGCTGCCTTGCACTGCTTCGCCCAGTCTTCAGGTGGCATGTCCATGGCCCACCAGGAGATGGGACACCAGTCACGCACCTTCTCGCCCAGCAGATGATAGATCGGCACATCGAGCGTCTTACCTACGGCGTCAAAGAGCGCCATCTGCACGCCGGCCCCCAGTTCATCGTGCCAGAGCAGCGACGCCGCCTCCTTTCCCACCACACGCGTCACCACGTCGTCGGGAACCTTGCTCCAAGTGTAATTGGGGATGGTCTCACCCCAGCCCACCACGCCATTCTCCAGCGTCACCTTGCAGAGCTGCGAGATGCGCCAATGGGGCAACCAATACTTCATTTGGGTGTCCGTATGCGCCTCGAACGGCACGTCCAGATGGATAAACTCGATGTCCGAGACCTTCATCTTGTTCCCTTTCACATGACTGACGGTTTTGGGCATTGCAACAGCTAGTCATCCACGAAGGGACACAAAGAGCACGAAGGCAGAGAAGGCAGAAGAGTCTTCGTGCTCTTTGTGTCCCTTCGTGGATCATCGCTTCGCCGGCACCGCCCAAAGTCGAAGGCCAATCAACCTTTGGCTGTTGCCCAGCCAATCCACGTCCGTGCCTTTAGTTGTACTGTGGGGAAAATTCGCACGCTTTGTTGCTTACCTTTTTCATTGTATCATTCGTCCATTCTTCTCTCAACCGCGAAATTTCTTCTCAATCCCGCTCATCTGAGCGAAAGGTTGTGTTCTATGAAACCAGCCCTGCGTATCAAAGAGGTCGAACGTATCACGTTACGTGTTCCATTTACGCCCCGCGTGCAGAAATGGAATGCCCTGTTGGTCTGGCAGTGGCAGATCGTCGAGATCATCCGCGTCACCAGCGAGGATGGGACGGTCGGCTACGGCGAGACCCTGCCTCACTATACTTGGGGAACCGTGCCCGATGAGGCGATTGAGCGGGTCAGGGGCAGCAATCCGGTCGAGTTCCTGGGGGACGACAGCCTGGGCGCAGGCTTGCAGATGGCGCTCTACGACCTGGTGGGCAAGGCGCTGGAGGTCCCGGTCCATCGCCTCTTCAATCTGCCGCAGGTGCGCGACTGGTGCCCCATCGCCTGGTGGAACACCAAGATGGGACCCGAGGATCTGGCCGGCGAAGCCCAGGACGCGGTCAACCAGGGCTACATCTTCCATAAATTCAAAGCACGCCCCTGGATCGACGTCTACGAGCAGGTCGAAGCGGTCAGCAAGGTGACGCCGCCCCACTACCGGCTCGATCTGGACTGGAACAGCATGTTGCTCAACGTGGGCAATGCCACGCCCGTCCTGCAGAAGCTGGACACCTACGAACGCGTCTCCATCTACGAGGGGCCGATTCCTCAGAACGATGCCGAGGGGCTGCGCGAGCTGCGGCGCAAGGTCGCCCACCCCATCGCCCTGCACTTCAGCGAGCCGCCCTTCCCGACCGCGGTACGCGAGTCGGTCTGCGACGGCTTCGTGGTCGGCGGCGGCGTGGAGCGCGTCCTGCGCAGCGGCACGTTAGCGTCGGAATTTGAGAAACCGTTCTGGCTACAACTGGTGGGCGTGGGCCTGGTCACCGCGCTGGCCGCGCAGCTTGGGGCCGTGCTGCGCTTTGCCCAATGGCCGGCCGTCACCTGCCTCAACAACTACAGCGACAGCCTGCTCACCGAGCCGTTGACCATCCGCGGCGGACACCTACAAGTACCCGAAGGTCCGGGTCTTGGCGTGACCGTCGACGAATCGGCACTTGAGCGCTATCGCATGCAGCCGCCCTACGAGCTACCGGACCCACGGCACATTCTCTCAGTGAAATGGCCGGGTGGGCGAGTCGTCCACTTCGCCAACATCTGGGACCATGCCTGGCCCCACTTCATGGCCGGCAACGATCCGGCCCAGGAGCCGGGTGTGAGTATCGAAATCTGGGATGAGGATGGGTCGCCAGAATGGGCTGATCTGTATGCGAGGACGTTGTTGGGGCCGGTGCGCGGCTAGGATATTGTCTTACCTGTCCTCTGTGTGTCTAAAGGCCGATGAGACCATTCAGATATCAAGGAGATGATCGTGGGAGAGGATACAAAAAAAACCAGGGCGGAGATAGCTTGCCGGTTGAGGCTCGCATTCTACAGCTTATGCAGCATCTAGGTATCAGAGAGGCTCATTTCGGTGTGCGTGAGCCAGAAGATTATGACGGACTTGTTACGCACTATCCTGAACGAATCTCCTCCATGACTCTCGTCTGTCCATTCCGGTTGCACCCAGATGTTCTGCGTTCCATCTCTTCCCGTCTTCTGACAATTTGGGGTGATCCGTCACGCACAAATGTGACAACGGCACTCGCTTCCATTCCAGATGCAAAGCAGGTTTCTCTTGAGGACTACCCTTACAGAGGTTGGACAGATGTCGTGGCGGAACGCACAGACGAAATAGGCGCCGCCATGCTGGAGATGATGCAGTCAGCCCGTCAGCAACGACGGATTGACACTTCAATCATGGCTGATAGGCGCGGCGAGGTGGCTGAACTCACTTACGAGATCAGAGGCTCTGGAGAACCCCTGATTCTACTTCCACTGGATCTTAGTCCATCTCAATGGGACGCGCTTCTGCCCTTACTGAGCGAACGATACTGCACCATTACCGTTACCGGTCCCATGTTGGGCGTCATGCCTTTGTTGGAATTGAGAGGTGGATCATCGGCCTATCGGGGGCTATTGCGCAACATGATAGAGGCGGTAGACCTCTGCCCAGAATCGCGAGTCCTCGACGTCGGCTGTGGCACTGGTGTCGTTGGCCGGTATTTGAACCAAACATACAACAATATCAGTGACTTTGTTGGTGTGGACATCAACAACTACCTGCTGCGCGAAGCGGTTGCGCTTGCACACAAGGAGGGAGGTGGCCACAAAATGGAATTTCGCAACGGTAGCGCGGAGTCTCTACCGTTTGAGGACGGCACTTTTGATACGACGATATCATTGACTGTCATGGAAGAAGTCAACGCCGAAAAAATGCTTGCAGAGATGATACGAGTGACAAAGCCCGGTGGCAAAGTTGGTGTCATTGTGAGAGCTGAGGATATGCCGGCGTTGATCAATATTCCTCTCCATCCGACCATCAAGGCCAAGTGTGAAGTACCGCTTTCGCTGCGGCAGGACGAAGGAACGGGTTGCGCCAGTGTTAGTCTGTATGGTCGATTTCACACCTCCGTCCTGACAGATATCAAGATGATGCCGCAATTGGCAGTCTTCGATAATGCGGTTGGCGTCGTTGAACGGTTTTTTCTCACTGCGTATGTTTTCTCACACCTAAGCCCGGAAGAGGCGAATGAAGGATGGGCAGCTGTGGAGAAGGCAGTGGCGGACGGTACGTTCTTTGTGACATGGCCACATCACTGCGCAGTTGGAACGAAACCCGAATGAATAGCCGGACCTTCCTCCACATCAACGACAGCCACATGGGCACGCCGCGCTCCTTCCGTTTTCACACGGCCATCAACTGGCGCTGGGCCGCCATCTGACGTTTGATGGCGGCCGTTGACGTCGCGTACCGGCTCAGGAGTCGGGCATAGGGATCGAGACAAGGGATGATTGTGGCACGCCGGAGTGGGCTGACCTATATGCGCGGACGTTGTTGGGACCAGTGCGCGGCTGAATCGCATCCGCGCCCACCGTTGTTTCCGATGTAAAACTGCTGAACAGGAGAAATGCAATGACTTCGCCTCTACCTCTGACGATTGATGAGCTGTTGACGACGACACGCACAGTACGCAAACGTCTCGACCTGGCGCGACCTGTTGAACGCGAGGTGATTCTCGACTGTTTGGCCATTGCCCAGCAAGCCCCGACTGGTTCAAACCGGCAGCACTGGCACTTCGTGGTTGTTACCGATCCAGAGCAGCGCGCGGCGCTCGCCAAAATCTACCGCAAGGGCTACGAAATATACCTGACATTGCCCAATGCTGTAACAAACAACGTTTTCCCGAACCGTGACCACCAAGCCGCACAGACGCGGGTAGCGGATTCGATTGAATACCTCGTAGACCACCTGCACGAGGTTCCAGTGTTCGTGATCCCCTGCCTTGTCGGTCGGCCGGAAGGTCGATCGTTTGTAGCTCAGAGCGCAATGTGGGGATCGATCGCCCCAGCGGCATGGAGTTTCATGCTCGCCGCCCGTTCACGCGGCTTGGGAACGGCATGGACGTCATTTCATCTATTTATTGAAGAAGAAGCAGCTCAGATTCTCAAAATTCCCTACGATGAAGTTATGCAAGCCTGTCTGATCCCAGTGGCCTACACAAAAGGTACAGATTTCAAACCTGGTTGGCGTCAATCTCTGGAAGAAATTGTGTCCTGGAATGAATGGGATAAAGACAGCACCCCGCAACCATGAAATCTTGGTACGCATTGTTGGATCTGGCATGTTCCATACCGACCTCAGTGTGCGCGACAGCATTTCCCTCACCAATCGAAGTATTGGGCCATGAAGGGGCAGGAGTAGCCGAAGAGAGCGGGGCAAATGTGACAGGAGTTCCCCCTGCCGAACATGTTATGTCAAGTTGCCACTCCTGCGGCCATTTTGATAAGTGTCTACGTGGTCATGCTAGTTATTGCTAAGATACAGGAAGACTCAATTCGGTGCGAGGCTAGCAGGCATCTTGGTGAACAAACGACCAATGGATAAGAGAGGTATTAATGGCACAATCACGCAGTTTCAGATTTGGCACAGGCGTTCAGGCAACGTCGCGGTCTGAGCTGGTTGAACAGGTTCACAAAGCGGAAGATCTTGGATACAGTTCCTTGACGGTCACCGATCACGTGAGCCAACCCAGACTGGCTCCGATAGCGACATTGGCTGCCATGGCTGCCATCGATTCGTCTTTATGGTTGACGAGCACTGTCTTCGGAAATGACTATAGGCATCCAGCGATCTTGGCGAGCGAAGCTGCCACCATCGACATCATTTCGAACGGTAGACTGGAACTGGGAATCGGCACAGGTTACTTGGCTTCGGACTATGAGCAGACCGGCATTGCCTTTGATCAAGCAGGAACACGTGTGGACCGTTTGATCGAATCCATACAGATTCTGAAGGCGTTATTCTCTGACCAAACACTAACATTTTCCGGTGAATACTACACCATCCGTGAACTCAGTATCATGCCAAAACCAGTACAGCGACCGCACCCACGACTCCTTATTGGCGGCGGCGGCAAGCGAATGTTGTCCCTGGCTGCAAGGGAAGCAGATATCGTCGGCATCAACCCAACGGCCAAAGGCGGCGGAGTGGACTTTGGGCAACTTTCTCCCGACGCCTTTGCGAAAAAAGTAGAGTGGGTGCGTGATGCGGCAGGCGAACGATTTGTCGATATTGAATTGCATTCCATGCTGTTCGCGGTGGTGGCGACCGATGATCAACAACAAGCAGCAGAGCAGTGGATCAAACAGGTTGAAGCGTTTTCGGGAACCGTTTGCCATATCGACGTGGATGATGTATTGGCTTCACCCTACGTATTGATGGGTACCGTCGAACAAATGGTATCGAAAATCAAGGCGTGCCGTGATCGGTTTGGTGTCTCATATTTCACGACATCATCCCATATTGATATGGATGTTCTGAGTCCTGTGGTCGCGCAACTGGCAGGCAAATAGGCGCATGGACATGCTCGACCACCAGGACTTTGACGGTCCATACCCCGGATGATCCTGGCCATTTCTCATGGTCGACAACGATCCGGCCCAGGAACCGGACGTTCAGATCGAGATCTGGGATGAGGATGAGACGCCGGAGTGGGCTGATCTGTATGCGCGGACGTTGCTGGCACCAGTGCGAGGCTAATAGGGAGAAGTGTAGAATGAGAAGGCGAGAGAACATATGAGAACTGTCAAAGAGATCGAAGACGTTGTTCGGCGTTGGGTCGAAAAGGACGGATGCCATTTGCCTGGATTTGCAGGTGCCTACATGCTCGGCGGTATCATTCAGTTGCCGAAGAATTCACGATTTCCTGACTATCGAGACGTTGACCTGATCATAGTCTCGACGGGGGGAAGACGACCGCAGGAAGAGAATCTTGAACTGAATCTCGATGGCCTGATACTTGAAGTTGGCTTTTGGGGGATGGAGGAACATCGGTCTGCAGAAGCTTTGTTGGCAGACCCCATGATCGGGCCCAACTTCGCCGCCACGGAAATTCTTGCGGACCCTCAAGAAGTTCTCAGGCCCTTGCAATCCGCAATTTCGCAATCTTTCGCTGAACGTAAGTGGGTGCAGGCCCGCTGCGAGTCGGAAAAGAAGAAGACACTCGGCTTCCTCGATCAGATGAACAGAGCATCATCCAGTATTGAGGTACTGACACATCTATGGGACACGTTAAATTATCTGTCAGGCACCCTTGCACTCGCAGCCCTTAAGACGCCCACCCATCGACGCTCATTGACCTTGATGAAACAGATTCTTTTAGAACAAAACGAACCAGAATTACATGAAGACGCACTGCGAGTGTGGGGTGCTGCTGCGATGGATAGACAACAGGTAGAATCACTGCTACAGGATGCTGCTAGGTGCTTCGACCGCGCCGTTGAAGTGCAACAAACGCCAACTCCCCTTTCATTCAAGCTCAAACCCCACCTGCGTCCCTATTTTGTTGAGGCGTCTCGTGAGATGATCATAGAAGGCAACCATCGAGAAGCAACCTTCTGGATCCTTGGATGTATGGCGATTGGTTGCATCACGCTGCTTATCGACTCGCCTATCGAAGAACAGCAATCATGGCAATCGATATGGCAGGATGCTTTGAGTGAATTTGACCTGGATGAACCTAGTTCTTGGTCTGCCCGATGTCAGGCGGCTGAAGAACTATCTGGATGGATATTCCAAGTTTCTGATCGGATTGTCGTCGAGAATGGTGGAATCATAGGCTAATGACAACGCTCCCGAAAAAGAAGATGACCCAAACCAACGCCAACTGGACCTTCCTCCACGTCAACGACAGCCACATGTGCACGCCGCGCTCCTTTCGCTTTCGCCCCGTCATCAACCGGTGCGGGTATTGATAAGCGCAGCGGGGGATGGCACAATCTAGCCAAGATGACCGATTGGAAACCTTTGGAGGCGCGAAATGGATCAGACCGTTGGCATGGCAGAGGCAAGGAGCAAACTCTCCGAGTTGGTTCGACAGGCGAAATATGGTGGGCAGACATTTGTCCTGCATCGTCGCGGTCAGCCCATGGCCGTGCTAATCGGCGTCGACGAGTTTGAGCGTTTGCGCGCGTCAGCCGAGCACCCAGACAGTGACACTAGCTCACCGCTGTCGCCGGCGCTGCTACAGCGACAACAGAGCTTGGTTGAACGAGCGCAAATCTTGCGAGCTCGTCTCGGTCCTCCAAAGGAACGTCTTGCCGAATTATTCGCTGACCTGCCGCCGGATCATGATGATTTCTGGCTAGCGATTCAGGAATCAGCTTGATTGGGCAACTCGATCTGTTCGAAATCTACGCCACGCGCCCAAAACCAAGTCGCCCGTAGCCGTTCACTGAGGAGAAGAAATGGCAGATTCCACAACAGACTGGACATTCCTCCACGTCAACGACAGCCACATGGGCACGCCGCGCTCGTTCCGCTTTCGCCCGGCCATCAACCGGCGCTGGGCGGCCATCAAACGCCAGATAGCGGCCATCGACGCCGAGTTCCTCCTCCACGGCGGCGACCTGACGCGCGATGGCGACATCCACGAGTTCGAATACTTGCAGGCGCGTGAGGACCTGGACACCTTGCCCTTCCCAACGTTCGCCATCCCCGGCAACATGGATGTGGGCAACAAGCACACGACCGCCAACGGAGCCAAACGCAAGTGGGAGAACCTGGGCGTGGCCTGGAACGATCCCGATCTCAACGTGACTGCGCAGCGACTGGACCTCTTCTCCTCCTACTTCGGCCCCATCTGCTGGACCTTCCTCTACCGAGAGATCCGTTTCACCGGCTTCTTCGCCGCGGTCGCCGGTTCCGGCCTGCCCCACGAGGAACGACTCTGGCGGATGCTCGCACGGCTGCCCGGTCTGCCGCCGGCCCGCCATCACGTTGCCATGATGCATTACTGGCCCTTCATGGAACAGCCCGATGAACCGGCCTGGGACCTGACCGACCCGGATCAGTACGACAACTGGTACTTCTCCATCGATCGGCCCCACCGGCAGCGGCTCTGGCAATGCCTGCAAGCAGCCAACGTTGAGATCCTCTTTTGCGGCCACGTCCATACGGGACGTCCGGTCCAGGTCGTCGACGGCATCCGCGTCTATCGCACTGCTCCCGCCGGCAACAGCGCTCAGCTTGCCGAGCGCTGGCCCGACGCCGACACGCGCTATGGATTCCATCGCTGCGATGTCAGTGACGCAGGCATCGACGTTGTCTTCGTTCCCGGCGATGACCAACGTGATGAGTTCGACTCGTTCGGTCCCATGGGCCACCCGTCGGTAGAACTCCGCGACTACTCGCTGGCGCGCGAGCGGCCGGCGCTGGGCTAGATGTAGGAGGACGAGATGGCATCCCGACCAGCCTGCCAGAGCCGAGCACGGCTATTTTCGAGAACGAGTAGGAGTACGAGCACGAGTACGGAGAAAACCAACCATGCTGATAATTGACGGACACCTAGACCTCTCCATGAACGCCATACAGTGGGACCGCGATCTACTGCAATCGGTCTACACAATCCGAACACAGGAAAACATGAACCCGCAGAAAGGTCGCGCCCGGGGCACAGTCGCCTTTCCGCAGATGCGCCAGGGCCGCATCGCCTTGAGCATCGCCACGCTCATCGCCCGCTCAACCGGCCACCCGGTACCCGGCTTTGACTTCCGGACGCCGATGCAAGCCTACGGCATGGCCCGTGGTCAACTGGCCTACTATCGGGCCTTGGAAAAGGGCGGGCACGCCCGCATCATCTGCGATGTGGAAGTCCTGGACGCCCACATGAACGAGTGGCAGATTTGGGAAGAGCATGCTGACGCAAAGCAAACGCCCCCGCTCGGCTTCATCATCAGCATGGAGGGAGCCGATCCGATCCAAGACCCTCAGCAACTGCAAGAATGGTGGGATGCTGGGCTACGTCTGCTTGGTCCCACACACTACGGGCCCGGTCGCTATGCCGGCGGGACCGGTACTGAATTGGGGCTGACCGAATTGGGGCCGCCGCTCCTCAGCGAAATGGAACGACTCGGTATGGCGCTGGATCTGACCCACTGCTCTGACCAGTCGTTCTGGCAGGCACTGGATCTCTACGACGGCCCGGTGCTGGCCAGCCACAACAATTGCCGGGCCTTGGTGCCTCATCAACGCCAGTTCAGCGACAAGCAGCTTGACGCCATCATCGAACGAGACGGCGTCATCGGCGTTGCCTTCGACACGTGGATGTTGCAGGAGGGCTGGATCGTCGGCGAAACCACCAACGAAAACGTCACCATGTCAGACGTGGTCGACCACATCGATCATATCTGTCAACTGTCCGGCAATGCTCGTCACGTGGCCATCGGCACCGATCTGGACGGCGGCTACGGGCGCGAGCAGTCGCCTTGCGACCTCGATACCATCGCCGATCTACAACAGCTGACGAGCCTTCTGGCCGAGCGTGGTTACGGGCCTGACGACGTCGCGTCAATCCTACACGGCAACTGGATTCGGTTCTTACATCGGATTTGGACTGGTATTTGATATGGGTGTGTTGAAGCCGCTCACTATTCTGAACCGCCTTGCATCCAAGCCACCTTCCGGCTTACAATTTCCGTTTGACTCGAAACAAAACCCACCGGCACCCAGCGGAGCAACCAACCCATGCCACCTGTCAAACTGGGCGTGATCGGCTACGGCGTCATCGGTAGCAAACATATCGCCGCCGCGGCCGACAGTGACCATATCGATCTGACGGCAGTTGCCGATCTGCGCCGCGACCTGGCCGAGGAAATGGTCCGCCGGTTCAACGCGCCCGCCGTCTACGCCGACGCTCACGAGTTCCTGGCCGACCCGGCGATCGAAGCCGTCATGCTGGACATGCCGGCCTTCCTGCGCACACCCCTGGCCTTGGAAGCGTTCGCAGCAGGTAAACATGGACTGACCGAAAAGCCGGTCGCCATGGACGCCGGCGAGGTACGCCAACTGCTGGCGGCACAGGGCGATCTTGTGGCTACCCGTTACCACCGGTGCCCTGAGGGGCGTGCGAGCTTATGCGTTGCCACACCATCGGACCGATAGGCCAGGCTCTGGAGTCGATGCGCCAGTACGCTGGTAAATTAGGATGCCCCAAGTAGTCACCCCAAGCAGCCCCATTTCCCTACTTCTGTACAGAGTTAGTCGACTTCGCTTTGACCTCCAATGTGCGTCTTTGAAGATGCCGCAAACTTGCCGAACAATGGCGTCGCTTGGCCATGATCAAATGAGACGATGAATCTGGCAAAGACAGGTTCTGGGGATTCCCGAGATTTTGGTGCCATATTGTAGACACTTTGTAGCCAGTGACATGATACAACCTTAAACAGCCCTAGGCCATCATCGTTGACGGCAGCCAACGGCGTGTAGAAAAGAGCAGAGTTTTTCGAAAACATCTGTTTGACCTCACTTATCCAGACAATTAATTGGCGGTAGCTGGATCAGGTTTCCATGAACAACACTAACCCGTACTTCGCATTCGAAACCTTTGACCTTCTGATCGGCAGCGGACGAGAGCGAGAATATCCGCTTAGCGTAACGCAGTCGCCCGCCGGCGATGCACGCGGCATTTGTCAGCTAAACCCGGCGGATGAAACGCTACAGGCAATGCTCCATGCCTTTGAGGATCGCAAAGCGAATGAGGAGCTCCAACTCCGGCTGGGCGATCAGCTCTTTGACGCGCTGCTGACAGGCGATATTTCCGCCATCTACCGCTCCAGTCTCAATCTGGTGCGCGGTCGGCGTACTCAGTTGCGAATACGCCTTATTGTTGAGCCGCCTGAGTTGGCTGTGGTGCCGTGGGAGTATCTGCATGATCGCCAAGAAGATGCCTGGCTTGCGATTTCACCGGAAACAGCGTTGGTGCGCTACATACCGATTCAGGTACCCGCCCATCCAACCGTCACCCATCCGCCCTTGCGTGTGTTAGTCGTGGTCGCCTCTCCCAAGGACCTGCAATCCCTGGACTCCCAGCGTGAACAGGCCATCATTCAAGAGGCGCTGAGCCAATGGACAGCACAAGATCTGGTGAGCCTCTATTTTGTGGAGCAGCCCACCATCTCTTCCATCAGCCAGGCGATGCGTGAGCTTCGACCGCATGTCTTCCACTTCGTCGGCCACGGCAGCTTTTTGCAGGACGAAGCTTACATTTTCCTCGAAGATGAAGCCGGCAATGCCAGACCAGTGAGTGAACGCACTTTTCGCGAGTTTTTCATCGGCCATCCGGAAACACGCTTGGCTGTGTTCAACGCCTGCCAGACTGCCACCACCTCGGCTCATCAGATTCTGTTCGGCTTGGCGCCTCGCCTACTCCAACGCCAGCTTTCGGCCGTGGTCGCAATGCAGTATCCGATTGCTGACACGGCTGCGCTCATCTTTACCCGCGAATTCTACCGCAGCCTGGCGCTCGGCTACCCGATTGAAGCAGCCATCTCGGAGGCGCGGCGTGGCATCTACCTGGAGGTGGCCGGCCAGACACTCGACTGGGGAATCCCCGTGCTTTTCCTGCCGCGCGCAGGATGGGCAACTATTTGACATAGAGTCTCATGAGAACGCGATTCCCCACGCCGGCCCACCAGTGCATCTCCCGCCACCAGAGGGAAATTCGGTTAATGCACTGCCCCCCACAGGAACTGCAAGCACGAAAGTTCGCACTGCAGGTGGAGCGATTGTCGGTGGCAACGCGACGATCCATGGCGGTGACTTCATCGGCCGTGACATGATTGTCCACGGTGACGAAGTGCGTGGTGACAAGATCGCCGGGGACAAGACTGAAGTGCACATCGACTATGTCGATCGAGGGGCGCAGGTGATCATCGGCGATGTGCAGATCAGACAGGAAACTCCGCTAGAAATACCGCCACCGCCTGAACCTCTGCATCCGCCCGAATGCCGCAATTTTGTAGGGCGCGAGGTTGAACTGGCATATTTTACAGAGAAGCTTGAATCAGCAAACATAGCTATTATCGCCGGTACTGCTGGCACGGGCAAGAGTGCATTGGCTGCTCAACTTGCTCGGTCACGCTTTCCAGTTGACCGAATTTTCTGGCACGCCTTCCGCGAAGGCGAAAGCGTGGAAACGGTATGCTGGCAGATGGCAGGCTTTTTGGCTTGGAACGGCCAAGACGCCCTTTGGAAATTGTTGGAGAATTCCCGCCTATCCGGAGGTGAACCACCACTTCCGGCCACAACCTTTGACTACATAATCCAACTGGCGAGTGGCAAGAGATATCTATTCTGCTTTGATGACTTTCAATATGTTGACGAGGATCCGATCCTAAACGAGTTAGTTGTCCGCATCCGACGCGTACTCGCACATGGAGACTTCTCACTGATTGTGACAACGCGTCGGATGTCGGATTCCATCGGCCTTGCGCAATTCGAACCACTGACGGGTTTGAGTCTGCCTGACACCCGACAACTGCTGAAGAGTCGTGATCTGCTTTTGTCGGATGCGCTCATTAACGAACTATCCGATCAAACGGGCGGCAACGTGCAAATGCTGATCATGGCCGTCGATGCCCTCAACCGTGCCGACAATTCAACGGATATGGTTGCGCGATTAGCGCAAAGTGACGACGTCGAACGGTATCTTTTAAATGAGGTCTATCGCCATCTCAACCCCAGCGAGATATCGGTCATGAGCGCCATTGCCGTACTTATGGGATACCAAGGCACACGCGATGCAATCGAGGAGATTGCCGATGTGGGCAGCATTCAGATAACGCTGATAGACCTTCTCGATCGTTATCTGCTGACTGTACACGAAGGTGAGTTGGGCAGACATTTCGGCATGCATTCCAGCCTACAGGTGTTTTTCTATAATATTCTCGGACGAAAAGAGCGGCGCAAAATGCATTCGCGTGCGGGTGCATTTTATGAACTTGAGGAGCCAAACTACCTAGAGGCAACTCGCCACTATCGACTTGCCGGCGATCATAGACGTTCTGTTGTGCAGGCAACACAACACCTATGGACAATTATCAACCAGGGCAAGAGTCAATCCCTTTTGTCAATACTCGGCCAATTTGACGAAAAACAGGTCGACGCCCAGCAGTGGGCACAGCTAAATATTACGCGTGGCCAAATCAATAGACTCCTCGGCAACAGTGAATTGGCACACAAGGACTTTGGCACAGCCATTTCGATCACCAGTACACTGCCAGACTCTCCGGAAGTCAGAAAATTATCCAGTCAGAGTTATGAGGGCATGGGACGGCTACTGGAACATGAGTCGCCACACGAAGCACTGGATTGTCTGAATCGAGGCCTCGAAGTTCTGAATTCTTCGGGCGATGCCGTGGAAGCGCCGCTTCACATTCGCATTGGTAGCATTCGACTAGCTGCTGGCGACTACGACGCTGCGGCAGTTTCACTGAAGCATGGGTTGGACCTGTTACCGAATGCACCTAGCCAACTGCGTTCAAGTGCTCTACTAAACATGGGATGTATTCTTAGCTCAAAAGGCGACTTCGTTAAGGCAGGCGATTTCTATGCGCAAGCAATGGAAATTAGTTGCGAACTGCAAGACGATTTTTGGATCTTAGCGATTCAGAACAACATGGCGATCGACAAGGAAATTAGCGGCGACTGGGTTGGAGCGCTTGCCGACTACAAGGATGCTCTTGCCCAGGCCCAACGCATCGGCAGTGTCAACGAACAGATCAAAACCAAAAACTCTCTTGGCATTTTGCTTACAAAGATGGGAGATTTTGACGGGGCGACGCAAAATCTCATTGATTCTGTGCAGGAGGCGCGTGTCCAAAATAATCGCGAGGACCTGATCTATGGCCTTCATAGTCTCGCATCCTTGAAGCTAAAGCAAGGCGATCCCCATATGATACCGAAGTTGATGAAGGAGGCTCAAACCCTAGCTGAAGAGCTCGAAGTGAAGCCCATGCTTGCCGAGATCGAAGACACCTGGGCTCAGTACTATCTTCAGCAAAGCGATCATGAGGCTGCGCTGGATCACGCACTTCGCTCAGTGACAATTGCCGAAGACCTCGACATGAAAGTTGAGCACGGTCGATTCTTGCGCGTACTTGGGCAAGCGTATGCAGCCAACGGAGACCTTGAGAAGGGCCAAATGTACTTGGGCCAAAGTGTCGATGTTCTGGCAGATTTGGATCCCTATGAGTTGGCATGTACTGGTCTAGTTCTGGGCAAGCTGTTGATGGCATCTGACGATCTTGAGACTGCTCGACATCTGCTTTCGGACGCAAATGCTACATTTCTGGAATTGGGCGCAGACGTAGATTTTTCGGAAACGAAACAATTGCTTTCAGCCCTGTAACTCATCAGATACTGCTGCGAAATCTGATGGATCCCGAATCATTTCGTCCGGCAACTGCTGACACCTTCACTTTTCAAGATGTGCCAACGATTATTGGAAGTGGAGCAAGTACAGAGTTTGTTATACGAGACCTAGACTGAGATGGTGACCTTGATATCGCTGTCACCAATGAGGACGCTGCCATTTTGATCTGGATAAACGACTCGCAGCCAAGACAGCAGATTGCCACAAGGAGGACACGATGTTTACTGAAGACGCTGATCTCGTTTGCAACTCGTTGGAGCCACAAAAACATGATTTCACAAACAACCGAATAAAAGAACACAACTGGTCGCTGTGGCATTTTTGCCTCAAGACAATGATCCTCCTACTAATGACACTCGTCACGCTCCGGTTCTGTCCGATGAAAGTCTACGCGAATGATCAAGGCTTCAATGTTGTTTCTGTTGCAAACGCCAATGATACTGAGATGCCTGCCCCAAGATTCCGAGAGGGACGCAGTTTCGGGCAATTAAACTCCACCGAAGCGCTGGCGTTCGGAGATGTGAACGCAGATGGATCCCTCGACATCGTGGAAGGAGTAGGTAGGAAGATTTTCTTTACCGATGATCCAGGTGGAAGCAGCTATCAACGCAACCTAATTCACTTGAACAAAAACGATGGCTCTGGTACATATCATGATGCTATTCCTTTCGGCTATGCCGATGATACCACTAGCCTCCTCTTGGGCGACCTCAATAATGATGGCGCATTGGACCTCGTGGTTGGAAACAACAACGGAAGCAATCTGGTATACCTCAACAAGAACGATGGTTCGGGCAGCTTTGTTGAAGGTACTTCCCTTGGCAAATCGGATGGAACGACCAGTGTTGCATTGGGAGATCTAAATGGCGATGGCGCCCTCGACCTCGTCGTTGGAAACGGGGGTGAACGCTTCATTGATGTTACGGACCTTATATATACTGACAAGAATGGCGAGTCCGCGGTTGACTGTTCTGACATAGGGGATCCGGTCGGCGAGCAGAATACGATCTACCTGAACAAAAATGATGGTTCGGGCGCCTTCCATGATCCGATTCCCTTGGACGCTGCAGACAAGACTACAAGTGTCGCACTAGGAGATCTCAACGGCGATGGCGCACTCGATCTCGTTGTTGGAAACGGTAGCGTCTATCCGTACGCTGGCGGCATTATCCAGTCGTGCTACCAGACAGACCAAGAAGGCAACTTCATAACCGACTATCCGGCGCATCCACACAACGAGAATAACCGGATCTACATTAACCGAAACGACGGTACCGGCACCTTTGAAGAACCCATTTTACTGGATGCTTTGGATGCCACCACCAGCATCGTTCTGGGTGACCTTAACAGCGATGGCGCCCTAGACCTCGTAGTCGGAAACGGCGGTCTTCGTTTTATGAGCGACTATTTTGTGCCAGACCTTGGTCTGGAAGTCTTGGGCGTGCTACTCGTTGGCGAGCAAAACTACATCTACCTAAACAAGGCTGATCAGTCAGGCACATTCCAAGCCCCTATATCAATGTATTGGTACGATCCGACGACGGGTGTAGCATTGGGCGATGTCAATGGCGACGGCACTCTCGACATTGCTGTCGGCAATAACGGTAGGACAGCAGGTGCTCGAAGTCTCATTTGGTTGAATTTTTTCCAGAAGGGATCTCTGCAGCCGTTTGATGCGGGTGGGCAGGGGATCACCACATCGAACGCTCTTGCAGACGTGAATAGCGACGGCTCTCTTGACCTGATTGTCGGTAACAACGGTGAAAACGCTATCTATACAAATCATGGCCAGATTGGTTTCTCCTATAGCACGGCTCTCATGAACGCAAGAAGTGATAACAACAGAACGGCCAGCCTTGTTCTCGGAGACGTTAACGGTGATGGCGCTCTCGACTTGGTCGCCGGGAGTGGCGGAGAGGGCACATTTACCGCGACAGGAATATTGCCCGGTCAACGGAATGTGATCTATCTAAACAATAACGACGGTTCCGGTTCGTTCAAAGATGGAGTGCTTTTTGGTGATGAAGATAGAACTACTTCGGTGGCACTGGCGGATCTGGATGGCGATACTGCACTTGATGTCGTTGTTGGGAATACAGAGCTAGATTCTGGTGCATATAATCTGGTCTACTTCAACAATAATGATGGGTCAGGTACATTCCGCCAACCAATTAGGCTCAGTAGGCAGGATTCTACCAGAAGCGTGGCGATAGGAGACATGAATGAGGATGGTGCATTGGACATCGTCGTGGGAAATGACGGCAGAGGACTTGGTGAGGCGAATTTGCTATACTTGAATGCAAATGACGGATCGGGAGCTTTTGGCGATCCGATTGAACTAGGTGGCTCAGACCGGACCAGCAGTGTTGTGACTGGAGACTTCAATGGAGACGGTGCCCTAGATATCTTCGTTGGAAACGAAGATGGCGATGATGATCTCATCCTTCTGAACAAAGGCGAAGGATCGGGAATCTTCTACGAGCCGAAGCCGTTAGGCAGCGCTGACAGTACAAAAGAGCGCGGCTGTGGGAGATGTAAACAGCGACGGCGCTCTCGATCTCGTAGTTGCGAATGACGGCCAAAACGTAATCTATTTGAACAAGAACGACAGATCGGGAGATTTTCGTCCCGCGATGCCGTTTGGTGAACCAGAGTGGACATCTGATATTGAAATAGGCGACTTGAATGGCGATGGCTTACTCGATCTAGTCGTCTCACATGAGCCAAACTTCATATACCTAAATAGCCGAGATGGATCGAGTGAGTTCTTCGATGCAATTCCTTTCAGTGGCAGTGAATCTACCAATCCTAAAAGCATCGCACTGGGAGATGTGAACGGTGATGGTGCCCCCGACATTCTCATCGGGAATATTTTCTCTTGGGAAGAGGATTGGGTGTACTTGAATGGTGCTCACCAGGCAGCGGGGCTTGGCATTGGCAACACCCCCTATCCAAAGGTAACGCGCCCTGTTGCCACAGGGAATGCCAATTTCTATTCAACACCAGAAATCTTGGATGACTTACCGATCCTTGTTCCTTATACGCTCTACGATGCTGAAGGCGATCCAGCAGGATATCTTAGGGCATTTTACTCGTTGGATGGAGGAGGATTCTGGCGAACGGCAAAGGAAGAAGGGGCCAGCGGTCTTACAACAAGCCCGAATGGCATGGCTCATACGTTCAATTGGGAGATTTCTGACCTTTTTGGACAGTCAGATAATGTCGTGTTTCGCCTGAATGCCTACGCTCAACCAGCTCACGGAGGGAATGCCGGCATATATCGCTACCCAAACGCTGTGGCTGGTAATATCCAGCGGACATATACCTCAGCAACGACTTTCCCTTTCCGTGTCCGCGGTACCCAGGTGCGCGTTATACAGGACGAACGGGGAGTACCCGCGGCGATTGTTTATCGCCAAGCAGAGAATCAGGAGAGTCCTGCTGAACCTCTTGGGGGGGTAGAACAGCCCTTTCAGACCGGCGGAAATGGATACCTACGCGGTCGTGAACGATTGAAAAATAACGACAACCTGACTGCCCTGTGGCCTGCCAGCACCACAGACAATTACATCCTGTATTACACTAGTGCCGCAGCTACGAGAGAAAGTCTCTCAGTAGATACAGTGACTGGGACTGGTGTGCAAACACTCACCGTCTCATCAGACAACAAGCTGGTCTTGTTCGACCTGGATGTGGCCCTTGAGTGGGATGCACGCAAGGATGCGCAGTACCAGGAGCAATTGCGCTTCAATCTACAACGCACCTCACAACTGCTCTTCGACTGGTCCGACGGCCAGATGGCGCTGGGCGATATTCGCATCTTCCACGATGCCCGCAGGCAGACCACGCCAGGCTTTGACCCATGGCTGGACAGCCACATCCGCATCTACGCCACCAATGCCATGCGCCCCAGCGCCTCAGTCGGCGGCATCATCTCCCCGACACTGCTCCTGAGCGAGACGGTCACCATCGACGGCGTCGACAAGGTCATCACCTACGGCCCCGGCCAGGTCCAGATGGGCGCTATCTGGAACCGGTACGGCGAGAGCACCAGCAGCCTGGGCGATGACTGGGCGCGGGCGCTGGCCCATGAACTCGGCCACTATCTACTCTTTCTGGAGGACAACTATCTGGGCGTCAACGAAGAGGGCATGCTGGTCACCATACCGGCCGAAGGCGACGACGGGAAGCGCTGTCCGGGCGCCATGAACGACCCCTATCGGGAGTCTCAGAGCGAATTCGTGCCGGAGGCGGATTGGGACCGCTTCGGCTGCGATGCTACGCTCTCTCAACGCACCATGGGACGCTCCGATTGGCAAACAATCCGGCAATTCTACCCCCTCACAGCACCCGAACAGTGGGAAGCGAACCCGGGTCCCGCCACGCTGCCCCTGGCCGTCACCCAACTTGAGAATCATCAGCCCCACCCAGGCCGCAAACACCGTGGAGGTGCCCATCTTCTCGCTCACCTATCCAGGCGGCAAAACCTACCTGCCCAGCCAAAACGCCCAAGCCTATCTCTTCCAGGACGACTGGCTGACCAGCCTGGGCCAACCGACCTTGGACCAGGTCCAGGCCTGGGGTGCACGTCTGGACGACCGCCTCTGTGTCTTCGAGCCGGAGAGAGGCTATCTAGGTTGCGAGCGGATCAAAGCCAATCGTGACCAGATAGCCATGAAAGCGATGGAAGAGTGGCAACCTGAAATCACGGTCACCCCGGTCACTTCCATGACGCTCTCCATCAACGTGATTGCACCGGTTGCAGACAATCGACAGCTTGCCGCACGCCTCTATCCCACTGACGAAGCGGCGTCAAGCTGCCAACTGCTACAAGAGCTTGAGGACGGTTCGTACGCCGCCACCTTCTCAACAGAGAGCCAACCCAATCTGGACGGCTACTTGCATCTGTGGGTTCAGGAGAAAACCAACATCTGTGGCCAACCGCAGGATGGAGACATCCTGGCCGAGACGATCCTGCCCGAAACGGTGGTCGGGTACACCGTCGGCGGCAACCCGGCACACCGACGCTCACGACGCACGCTAAGTCGAGCGGGCGGCGCCCATCGACGCTCACGGCGAGTATCGGCCATCTCCGGGGACGGTCAGGTTCTGCTCTATGGCGATACACTCGATACGGAGGACGACAGTATCTGGTTCTTCACGATCCAGGCAACCAGCACCATCCCCGATACTCCACCTGGCCGCACCCGTATCGGCCAGGCATACCGCTTGAGCGCCTCGGATACCAGCAAGTTGGCTGACACCTCCATCAGCTTCGGCTATCTCGGTGACCAGGTTCCGCCAGGCGAGGAAACCTTCCTGCGACTCTACTTCTGGGACACCAGTCCTGATGGCTGTGGCGCCGATGCTGCCCCCTGCTGGCGTCCATTGCAGACCTTCCGCGATACCCAATACAATGTCGTCTCCGCTAAGACCCAAGGACCCGGTCTGTATGCCCTCATGTCCAGCATGGAGATCCCCCTCTCCGGCCCGGGCTGGAACAACTTCGCCTACACGCTGCAAGAGCCGCAGCCGGTGGGCCAGGCGCTGGCATCCATCGACGGCGCTTATACTGTTGTCTACGGCCACCAATCCGGCGATTCCGAGACCGCCTGGCGCGTCTACGGCCCGTCGGCGCCCGCATGGGTCAATGACCTTGACGAGCTGAAATTTGGCCAGGGCTACTGGATCCACACCACCGAGGCCATCATCCTCTATCTCAGCGGCCAAGAAACTGCTCGGGCTGCATCGGTCGGTGGTTTGACGCCTCCGGCCACCTATTATGGAACTCTGATAGCCACAGATGATTTCACCCCACAGATTGGCACACAGGTGACCGCCTGGATCGATAATAAACAATGTGGCCAGACTGAGACCAAAGAGATGAACGGTCAAGTAGTCTTCGCAGTAAAAGTGGCTGCCGACGACGGGGGTCTGTATGATGGCTGTGGCGTGCTCGACCGCACCGTCACATTTGAAATCGATGGAATGCCAAAGACGTTGGAAGCTACCTGGGACAACCGTCACGTGCGGTCGCTAACATCACAGATGGATATCTATCTGCCGATCATTGTCAGATAGCGCGGATGGCGGTCAATAGCATCGGTGACGCTACCACATACACTTGTCCCAGGCAGATCTGCAATCCGATTGCAGTCGGTGCAATGTCGACACCAGCACGGCTCAACCACCAGAGATTCCAAAAGAGCCATCAACAACACATGCCTGTTATCCGAAGGGGCCAGCGCTAATCAGCGCTGGCCCCTTCGGTATGATGACATCGCACGCCCTCACGGTAAAAGTGATTGATCGGTGGCTGTCAGCGTTGGTGACGTGGATCGAGTGCGTCGCGCAGACCGTCACCCACAAAGTTGATGCTCAGCACCGTCAGCAAGATCAGCACGCCGGGGAACATCCAGAACCACGGCGCACTGTCAATATATCCGTCGGCTCGATCGAGCATGTTGCCCCAACTCGCAGTCGGTGGTCGAACGCCCAACCCCAGATAGCTGATATAGGCTTCACTCAGAATTGCTCCGGCCACGAATAGGGTGGTCGCAACAATGATCGGTCCACTGGTGTTGGGCAGAATATAGCGGCCCATGATGCGGAGATCGGGCACACCGATTGCGCGGGCGGCAAGTACGAAGTCGCGTTCCTTCAGGGAGAGCGTTGTCGCACGCACTATGCGCGCTAGCGCCATCCAACTTGTCAAGGCAAGAACCAAAATGATCATAAGCACGCTGCCGTTGTACGAACGACCAAACAGATGCACATCTCCAATCTTGCCATCCAAGAACTTCACTGCCACAAGCAGTAGAAACAACTGCGGAATGCTGAGCATGGCCTCGGTGAATCGCATTAGGCCGCTATCGATCCAACCTCGATAGTAGCCGGAGACAATGCCTATAAGTGTGCCCAGCGTGACAGCCGCTAATGCCGCAAACAGACCGATGGCAAGAGAGATCCGTCCGCCATAGATACAGCGGGCCAATAGGTCACGGCCTGCAGTGTCCGTGCCGAAAGGATGGTCGCGTGAGGGCGGTTGGAGGACAAGCTTGGTGTCACTGCAATTGGCATAATCCACACCGGTCAGATAGCGAGAATTCCCGGTTCCGATACATGTGCCGCGTGCAAACAATCGAGCGCCTACCGTGACGAACAACGCGAGCCCGACCAGTATTGCGATGCCCGCCAGCGCCAGCTTGTGTCTGCGCAGCCGTCGCCAAGCCAACAGTTTGGGTGAGGGCATACGGGATCGTTGGTGTTGGTCATCTGCAGTCCAGGAAAGCTCTATTTTACCCATGCCGACTCATCCTCTTCTATACGAATGCGCGGGTCAAGTCGAGTGTATAGTATATCTGTCAGGAGTTGGAAAAGAACGACAGCCACGGTTATCAACATGAGAATGCCCATGATCACGGGATAGTCGGACTTTTCAAGGCGCTCCACAAACAACCGCCCCATGCCCGGCCAACTAAAAATGCTCTCCACGACCAACGCCCCACCCAACAGAAAGGGCAGCTCCATGCCAACCAGCGTGACAAGCGGCAGCAAGGCATTTCGCAGTGCGTGACGCGTGACCACATGCCGCCGACACACACCTTTCGCCTGTGCAGAGCGGACATAGTCCTCATTCAGAACCTCTAGCATGCCGGAGCGAATATAGCGGCTGTACTCGGCAATACCGATCAGGGCGAGTGTTGCCACAGGCAGGACCATGTCGCGTGCGATTTGCCACGGAAGACAACTGACACCGCGGGCACATGTGCCAATCACCGGCAAATGAGGAAGGCCCCATTGCGCAAAACGGACTGCAAAAACGTGAAGCAACAGTAGTGCCAGCAACACTACCGGCATTGAATAGCCGACAAAAAGAACGGTTGTAAAAAAATAGTCCAATACACTGTACTGTTTGAGGGCTGAATAGATGCCGATCAGCAATGCAATTGACAGGGTCAAGACCTCGGCCACGGACATCAGTAGCAAGGTTCTAGGGATGCGTTCAGCAATGACGGCCGATGCCGGCCGGAAGTCAACCAGTGAATTGCCCAAATCACCCCGTAGAATTCCTTTCTGTGCCCCTTTTTTGTCGGCTGTACCGTCACCGTCCGAGTCAATCCGCATCCAGTCATTGCCGGCCAACCAAACCAGATACTGGACCAAGATCGGTTTGTCCAATCCATACTGGCGGCGCAGGCGCTCAACGTCATCGGGTGTCTGTCGCTGCGAAGCCGGCACACCCCGCACCGCCAGGGGATCACCGATCGCCTGCATCATGAAAAAGAGGATCAAGCTGATCAGGATGAGTTGGGGGATCGAAATCAGAACGCGTCGGATCACATATCGGACCATTGTACAGCAGACCTGGCTTCATAAGGCATAGCTACATGAACCAGCATAGGCCGAGGACGATGAAATGTTGGCGAATCCGGACCGTCCCTCGCAGTCGGTGAGTGACCTTTTGCGCCTATGTTCAGTTTTGGGTACAGGCGCAAGTGGTCACAGTACTCAACGGAACCAAGTTCAAAGGCGCCAAACGGACCTATTCAACGCCAAAAGAGACTAGGAACGACAATGTTTCGGGAATGTCGACACGGTAATAGACCCCGTTAGCCACGCAACGGGCGTCTCCCCAGGATGTAATGCCGACCAAAACCTCACTTCCATCCGGCTCGGTCCAGAAGGCAGGACCTCCTGAATCACCGTAACACGATCCCCCATCATCTTTCGCCTGGTTCTGGGACAATCTTAGCCAGGCCTTGAGCAGGGTCTGGTACTCAGATATGGCAAACTGGCGCTGATCCTCATAGACGATGTTGGGCGGTGGCCACTCAAGCGTAGCGCCATAGCCTACGACTGTGAACTTCGCACCCTCAGAACCGTTGCGCAGCTTGTTCTCAGCCCGCAGATCGTCGAGAAATCCTTCGGCCGGCAAAGTGGCCGGAGAAATGTCCACTGCATCTTCCAGGATGAGGATCGCTACGTCATAGGGATTCGACTTTTTCTTCCCATCATATTGTGGATGCGTCACAATTTCCCTTACATCCAGGAGCGTCGATGGTGGTGCCGCGTCTTGGTCGAACGTGACCCATACTTCTGAAATCCCATAGTCGTCCAAGTCAGACGTGCAGTGGCCTGCCGTAAGAAAGATGTTCGGCGCAACCAACGTACCGGAGCACCAAGGCACCAATCCTATATCAACATCATCTACGACCATTGCCCCTACATTGACATGTTTGCTGTCCGGTTCGCCCCAAGTGACGCCGATGGCCGTCCCTATAGCCAAAGTCAGAACCATCAACAGCGCCAACAGAACTGACAACTTCTTCATGCTAAAACTCCTTTCATCTATCTCCAGCGTTTCTATTCACTGTGGGGTAACACCCCAATCGGTGACATTCCAGAATGGAATAGCACCCGAAAACTTGACGCCGCTGACGCGGTCATTGACTGACCAGATGTCTGGATCCATCCACAAACCAATCCAAACAACGTCATCGTACATGATCTGCCCGATCTCATGATATACTCGCATTCGGATCTGAGAATCGATGGCACTTGCTTGCTCATCAAAGAGACGATCGACCTCTTCGTTGCAGTAATACTGCCAATTGCTGCCCTCCGGATACTCTTCTGATGGTATTTCCGAGCACATCCAGTAGTACGAAGCATCTGGATCGGGGAATGGCGTCGAATCCGAATACTGAGCAACATCGTACTCGCCTCTGGCAATAGGCCCCCCTTGCCCGAATGAGTTCCACAAGAGCTCACCGGGATAGCTGATCAGCTCACTGCCGATTCCAACCTCTGCCCACATCTGCTGAACGACAACTTGGACATCTTGACGGATTTCCTTATCATTCGTGACATAGCGCAGAACCAATTCCACACCGTCCTTATCACGGATGCCATCACCGTTGGTATCTACCCAACCTGCGTCGTTCAGCAACTGTTCAGCCTGGTCAGGATCGTACGGATAGGGATCCAGGTTCGGATTTCCATACGGCGGCGTTGCGTCCCAGAATGTACTCGGCAGCGCTGTCAGACCCAATAACATATCCTGCACTATCCGATCTCGGTCGGTTGCCAATGCTAGGGCTAGGCGTACACGCCCGTCCTGCAGCGCCGGATGGCCCTTGTCGGCATTGAAGTTCAGGAACCAACCTTCGACATAACCGGATGGAACCGTATGAATGTCGACAGACCCGGTTGCCTCAACTTCCGGCACGTCGGCATAGCTCAGAAACATGCCAATGTCCGTATCGCCAACTTTGATTGCTGCAACTTGAGCGGTATCGTCCGGCACAATGCGAAAGACGATGCGCTCAACCGAAGGGCTGGGTCCAGACCAGTTTTCGTTACGGTCAAACTGAATGTAGCTGTCTGGCTCCCACCGTGAAAAGACATAGGGGCCAATGCCCACAATTGGCGCACGGTTCCATTCGGCGAAATCCAATGATCCGGCCTCCTCAAAGACGGGCGCCAGCACATGTTGAGGCAGGACGAAGTCAAATAACAGCGTCAGCCATGGCGCAAACGGTTCGAACAATTTGACAACGAGCGTGTGATCATCAGACGCCGTTACGCTTTCTACATAATCCTCATAGGGATATCTAGTTTCGACGGTATTCTGATCTGCCATGATCATGTCGTATGTGAAGACGAAATCATCGGCGGTGACGGGCACACCATCTGACCATATGGCATCATCTCTGAGCTTAATGGTGATAGTGGATCCATCGCTCGAAATACCGCCGTTTTCCGGGCTGGGAATCTCAGCCGCCAACTCCGCCACCGGTTTGTTCTGATCATCGAATATCCATAGACCGCGCAGCCAAAGACTGCGCATAGCATCTGAGTACCAGGAAGCTGAGTAGAGCGGGCTTAGCGTATCGGGCTCCTCGGGTGCTGTAACGGTTATGGTCTTCTCTGGCGCCGACGGAGTACAAGCTGATACAATGTGCGCCCCGACTAACAGTGTTAATATGAGCGCCATCCGCGTAACCGATCGAAAAAAAGTAGCTCGTCTTTGCATCGGGTTTCTCCTTTATTGCAGAGTAAGTCATAGTGACCAACGGAAAACGAATAACGTACTTGTATACGGCTGTCGATACTGCGGCTAAAAGCGACTCACGCCCACAATCGCACAGTAGTGGCTACAAAATGGCTACAGAATCCGAGTGTAATGTTCGTCAATCGCTGAAACTTGAATCTTTTGTCGATAACTAGACCTCGTTTCGAATTCAACAACTGATCGTTGTAAGCCCAGACCGATGAGGAGAATGAAAATGCGCTATGCGTTCATGAGTTTTTCCTGCCCCGAACTGACCCACGATGAGATGCTGGCCGCAGCCGTCGAATACGGCTATGACGGCATTGAGCCGCGCACCGCCGCCGGCCATGCCCACGGCGTTGAGCTGACGGCCGGCGCCGCCCAGCGAGCCGATTTCAAGGCCAAGGCCGAGACGGCGGGTATCGAGCACTGCTGCCTGGCCCTCTCCAGCCGCTTTGCCGACCCGGCCACCGTCGACCAAACAGTCGAAGAGACACGCCAGTACATCGATCTGGCCTCGGACATCGGTGCGCCCACGGTCCGCGTCTTTGGCGGCAAGCTGCCCAATGGCATCACCCGCGACGCGGCGATTGAGGGCGTGAGCAGAGCCCTGGCCTCGCTGGCCGACTATGCGGCCGAACGAGATGTCCTCATCTGCCTGGAGACCCACGATGACTGGTGCGATCCCAAGCACGTAGCCGCGGTGATGGAAAAGGTGGACCATCCGGCCGTGCGGGTCAACTGGGACGTGCTGCATCCGCTGCGTGTCTGCGGCATGGACTTCGCCGAAGCCTACACGCTGGTCAAGCCGTGGATAGCGCACACGCACGTCCACGACTCGACCTTCGATCCGGCCAATGTCGGCAGATTTGAGTATGTGAAGATGGGAACCGGGCTCGTCGACCATCGACCGGTGATTGGCCTGCTACAGGCCGACGGCTTCGACGGTTACCTAAGCGGTGAATGGATCAACTGGGAACCGTATGATGTGCATCTGCCGCGGGAGATTGCGATCATGAAGACGTATGAGTAGGGGGAGATGCTGCGTGCTGCCTACTGCGTGAGGTTTTCGTAAACATTCGAACGGCGCGAATCGTGACCGCTCGAATGTCTCAGGTCGCTGAATGCGTACGTACCATTGCCGACCAGATCACGCAGAAGTCTTCTATCCCCGCCGCTTCCGTTTCGCCCTACGTTCTCGCGCCGCGGCGGCCGCGTCAAGCGATGCCTGATCCAATGGGACCCTCTTGGCCGCCAACAGATCCTCAATCACATGGGGGACAACCTCGCGTACGGCTGCCGACCCAGTATAGTCATCAACCGCTCGGCGCATGGCCTCAATGTTGGCCAGCTTCGTATGCTGGGGCAGCGAACAGCCGGGAGCAAGGATATCCACCCCTTTCCCCAAACACTCTAACGACGCCTGATAGACGCTTTCCGATGTCCCCTGAAGCAGGAATTCAACGGTCGGCACATAGCCAGCCAGCGCCACCTTGCCCTTGAGATGCGCCCGCGCCTGGTGAATATCACAGCCCTCGTCAAAGCTGTAGGCCGTGGCTCCTGTGTCGGCGATGTAGGGCAGATGGCCGGTCGAATCACCGCAGATATGCAGAATGGTTGGGGCGGGAATCGCTTCACAGATCTGCTTGTGGTAAGGGGCGATGAAGTCGCGGTAGTTGGGGCCGGAGATCAGATCACCCGAACAGGTCGCCTCGCCAATGAGGATGGCGTCGGCCCCGGCCTCAACCTGTGCTGTGGCATAGCGAATCGCCAGATCCGACAACGCCTCCAGGATCTGGTGAACATAGTCCGGATTGGTGATCAACCAGGGGAAGAGGTTGTCAAAACCGAAAAGCTTGGCCGCCAGAGCGAAGGGGCCGACAATCGAGGAGACGATGGCGACATCGTCAGCGTATTTGTCGCTCAGCAGGCGGATGGCTTCCAGCACGACCGGCACCCGGTCACGTTCGAAGAAATCCTCAGGGATGACCAACTCGTCCGGGTGGTTGAAGATGTGGCCGATCTCAGTCGGTAAGGTATCCATGGTGCCGTAATCCATAGGCGCGCCGAAGGTCTCCACCTCGATGGTCATGCAGAAGGGCAGTTTTATGCACTCGACCCCGGCGACCTCCCAGACAGAGGCAGCCAGCGTCGCCAACTGTTCGGCGTCGCTATGGGCTGCCGGCCAGAAGACGCCCGTCTTCTCCATCATCTCCACGGTGATGCCGGTAACGACCGCCGCAACGGGCGGCTGATCGACCACCTGTTGGTTCAGCGCTTTGAGAAAACGCTCTTTTGCATTCAAGAGAACCCCCTGTTTTCGGTGCCGTGGTTGATATCCATTGCCAAAACTGTAGGTCGATAACGTTGACAGCAGTCTACCATAGCCGCAGTGTCTCAAAAAGAGGTTGGTTCAAGATGCGGATCTCATATTCTGGGGAAGAACCCTTTGAGCCAGGTATCCGATGCATCATGGCCTCGAAAGGACGGAAGGAAGCAAGTTGCACTCTGAGCAGCTGGCGAAGCGGGCCTTCGCAAAGACTGCAAGAAACAGGACGCGCATAGCCAACGACTGTCATTCTGAGTGAGTGCGCGTCGACAGATCGAGCTTGCTGATAGACTAACGAAGAATCTGGACGGCAACATCGAGACCCTTCTTTGGTCTCCTGAGAGCCTCGATCAGTCCACGTATGCTCAATCAGGGCAACAGCACAGCTTCTGCGGTCGTCGACCTTTTTCTTGGAAGTGGGTAAGCGCCAATATTTCGGCGTGGACAGGTCTGAGACCTGTCCCTACGCGGTGCGACGGAGTTCTTCGTACTTCAGGCCTTTGCCGCCTTGTACGCATCCAGCGTCCGCTGGCGCGCCCACTGGTGGTCGACAATCGGCAGCGGGTAGTCCTCTCCGACGAGACAGCCTGCAGTGGCCTGCTCGAGTGGAGTCAGCTTCCATGGCTCATGGATCGCCGTCTTTGGCACGTCCGCCAATTCAGGCACCCACTTTCGCACATACGCGCCGTCAGGATCGAATTTCTTGCCCTGGGTAATCGGGTTGAAGATGCGGAAATAGGGAGCGGCGTCGGTACCGGTGCCGGCAGACCACTGCCAGCCGCCGTTGTTGGCGGCAGGATCGCCATCGAGCAACTGCTGCATGAACCAGCGTTCGCCCCAGCGCCAGTCAATCAGCAGATCCTTGACCAGGAACGACGCCACGACCATACGCGCCCGGTTGTGCATCCAGCCAATGGCTAGCAGCTGGCGCATGGCCGCATCGACAAAGGGATAACCGGTTCGACCCAGGCGCCAGGCTTCGAAATCCGACTCGTCATTTGCCCAGGCAATGGCCTCATACTCAGGGCGAAAGCTGCCGGAACGAACGTGAGGGAACTCGGCCAGAATATTGATGTAGAAATCGCGCCAGATGAGTTCGCTAAGCCAGGTTTCGGCCCCGGCACGCGCTGCATCAGAGGACGCATCGGAGATAACATCGTAGGCGGCGACAGCAGCAGCCCGTGCCGAGATCATGCCGAAGCGCAGAAAGGGTGACAGGCTAGAGGTTGCAGACAAATCGGGACGATCCCGGTTGGCGCGATAGCCGTAGATGGGTGGCGACGCTCCTTCCGTGAAGGCGCGCAGCCGGGAAAACGCCGCCGCTTCGCCGGCTTGCCATGCCTGGCCCGGCCCGACATCGACTCCCGATCGATCGCTCTTGGCGTGCGGAATCGAGACCGACTCGACATCCAGCGGCGTGCTGATTTTCGTAGGAGTAGGCAGCAGGTTCGCAGCGTACAGGCGTGCACCGTCTTTCCATCGACGACTGTAGGGCGTGAAGACGGTGTAGGGCAAACCGTCGGCCTTGCGCACGGAAGCGACAGGCCGGATGGAGACGCCTTCCACGAACTCAACTGCAACGTTGTCAAGCATCCGTTCGACCCGCTTGTCGCGTTGAACGGCGTAGGGAGAGGCATCCTTTTCGGCAAGGACAGCGACGACATTCTGCTCATCACACAGCCGGCGCAAGACATGGCCCGGCTCGCCCTCTCGTACGATCAGACGGCTGCCGCGAGCACGCAGCTCGCCATCAAGTGCACGCAGTCCATCCATCAAAAATGCGATACGCCCGGCCCCGGCGTAGGCCGAGTTGAGCAAGCGCGGGTCGAGCACAAAGAGAGGCAACACTTGATCGCCCAGTTCCATTGCCCGGGAAAGCGCCTGGTTGTCGGCCAGGCGGAGGTCACGGCGGATCCACCAGATGACATTGGTCATGGCACAACCTCCAATGGCGGCTTTGCTTGCTCGTCCGAGTCAGCCATCTGTGCCGGCTCCTTGACCGTCAGGCCAAACTCAGACAGGATCGACCTGGCCACCCGCATCCCACCCAGTGCAACGGCCGCTGTCGACTGGCCGGGGAAGATGCTGTCGCCGACCATCCACAGATTGGGACCCAATTTTGGGGCCCAGGTTCGAAAGAGGTTGGTCTGGGGAAAGCCGCCGACCCAGCCCTGGTAGCGACGCGTGAAGCGGTGAAAGGTCACCGGCGTGCCGGGCAACAGGAGTGTCGTCGCCTCGCGGATGCCGGGCAGGGCAAGCTCGGCAGCGTCCATCATTGTGCCGGCGTAGGCATCCCTGCGCGCCTCATACTCGCCGGGGTCGTCGGCATGCAGCTGCCACCAGGGCTCCAACGCCGTATGGGTGCTCAGGGTCAACGCCCGCAGTCCGGCGGGCGCACGTCCCGCGTCCCAGTCAGGACTCATAGAGAGGAAGACGCTGTTGCCCTCGCCCAGCGGCTCGCGCTGGAGGATCTGCGTGTGGAGAGGGGCGTCCTCGGGCAACACTGTTTCGTCGATGCCTGCATAGACAGTGAAGGCGCCCCAGGCGTCGTCCGGCAAGGGCGGCAGGTTGCGCAGTTTGGCCGTACTAGCTTCGCCGGTCAGCGGGGCGATGTTCCAAGGCGGCAGGTTGGCGATGACCAGATCGGCCGGTATTGACAGCCCGCGCTTGGTCTCGACAGCCGTCGGCTTGCCCTCTTCCATGACGATGCGAGTCACCTCCTGCCGATAGTGCACGTCACCCCCCTGAGCGATGACGGCGTCCGCCAATTGTTGCGCCAGTCCGCCCATACCGCCGGTCAAGTGGACCACGCCTCGTCGAGGTAGGTCCAGAGCGGACGCGCCGTAGAGCGCATTGGCATGGCCGCTGGTTGTCTGCGCGGCGATCAACAACTGAGCATCAACAAACAGTCGCAGAGCCTCCGATGCCTTGTCCAAGCGAGCGCTGACCGGGCGTACGAGATCGGCAAGCAGCGAGGGACGGAAAGCCGCCGTTTTGTTGTCCCCCAGCCAGCCCAGACCATCGCCCGTCAATGAGAGCGCTTCGCTGAGGCTCTGCGGAGGCCAGGCCGGGCTGCGTAGCGCCAGATCCCAGAGCAGATCGGCGGTCTGCTCTTGCCAGCGCCAAAAGGGTTCTGCCGCGCTGCCAAACGCTCGCTCACGCTCGGCCCAGCGCCGCTCGTCACCGTAGCGAGTGACCGTCTGGCCATCGGGCAGGCGAACCTGCATGGCACGTTTGGCCGGCCTCGCCGACCACGATTCGATGCCTGCCGCCTGGGCAACGCGATCCATGGGCCCACCGGGATAGAAGCCGCCCGCCAACGTGGCTCCGGCGTCAAACCGGAAGCCCTGGTGGTAGAACGTTCCGGCACACCCACCCGGGTAGATGTGCGCCTCCAGAACGGTGACTTGCAAGCCGGCCTTGGCCAATAGCACAGCCGTGGTCAGCCCGCCTACACCGGCGCCGATGACGACGGCATGGGGTGAATCCTTGCTCATTCGTTCGATCCTCAGCATCTAGTACATTTGGGCGTGAATACCACGACAGAAATCTAGCTACTCTACCACTGGTAGGATCTGTATGAAGATTTCTGCCGGGATTCACTAGATCACCGGCAGGCGCCTCAGCCGTCGGCGAAAAAATCTGTCCAACTCTGTGGAATGCATGGTACCTGGGTCCGATAGATTGGTCTGTAAATTTTCCCAGATTTGGCGATTTTCTGGTTTGGTCAACAGGGCGGTAGAGACGCAAGATCTTGCGTCTCTACCAGTCCACATGACTGTTCCACTTCGTTCCGGCATGATTCTAGTCAGTTCAGATTTAGCGATTTTCGTCCATTGGGGCAGGCACGGGATGGCATCTGAACTGAACGTATTCGGGCCTACGCTGACCCGTCGGCCATGGCAGGGATCATCTGATGCTGTTGAAGAGCGGCGTAATATCCACCTTGGGCCAAGAGCGCTTCATGATCGCCGTCCTCCACGATCCGCCCGCGTTCCATGACAATGATGCGATCCACATTGCGGACCGTGCTGAGGCGGTGGGCGATGACGATACTCGTGCGCGTACTGAGTATCCGATCCAGCGCCTCCTGGATCAAGACCTCGGTGGTCGTGTCGATGCTACTTGTGGCCTCATCGAGAACTGACACGCCATCCGGGCAGAGGGCCAGTGCGCGGGCCAAGGAGAGAAGCTGCCGCTGCCCCTGGGAGAGGTTGGCCCCGCCAGGCATTACTTCAAAATCGTAGCCGTCCGGCAACTGCTGGATGAACTGGTCTGCATTGGTATAGGCGGCAGCACGCCCGACGGCTTCATCGGACAGGCTGTCGTCGTAGAGACGGATGTTGAAGCGGATGCTCCCGGCCATACAGATAGACTCTTGGGGCACAACCACCACGGATCGACGCAAGTCATCCAGGCTCAACTGTCGCAGGTCCACGCCGTCCAACAAGACCTCGCCGTCCTGTGGATCGTGTTGGCGCGCCAACAGGCTGACCATGCTCGACTTGCCGGCGCCCGTTGCGCCGACGACGGCAACCGACTGGCCGGGCGGTATTTTGAGCGAGACGCCACGTAAAACCGGTTCGTCAGGAACGTAGGCAAAGTGAACATTTCGGAACTCAATCTCGCCGTGCAGCGGGGGCATAGGGACTGGATGCTCCGGACTGCGGATGGTCGGCTCGGTATTCAACATATTGTAGATGCGTTCAGCTGCGCCCAGGGCAATCTGTACCGCATTGTACTGCTGCGAAAGCCGCAAGACCGGCTGGAAAGCACGTTCGGTGTATTGGATGAAGGCGACCAGCATGCCCAGCGAAGCCCAGCCTGCCAGCACACCCATGCCGCCGCCGTAGAGAACGAGCGCCAGGCCGACCGCAGCCAACACTTCCTGTACCGACAGGAAGAGGGCGCTGTTCCAACGCAAGTTGATGAGCGCCTCTCGATAGCCACTGTTATAGGCGTCAAACTCCTCCTCGCTCTCATCTTCACGACCGAAGAGTTGCACGATGGTCATGCCGTGCAGGTGCTCGTTCAAGTAGGCGCTGATACGCGCCAGCGCTGAGCGTTCGCCGCTGGAGGAACGACGGATCCGTTTGCGAAAATACCAGGTCACCACTGCCACCAAGGGCAGAATGCAGAGTGAGAGTAGCGCCAATCGCCAGTTGAGGGCAAACATAACCACGATAATGACGATCAAGGTGACGCCCTCAACCAAAATCGTAACAATACTATTGGATAGAACGGCATTGAGCGTATCGATATCGCTGGTCAGTCGCGAGACCAGATCGCCGGTCGATGTGCCGCTAAAGAAAGCCTCATCCTGAACCAAAATCTGGTCGAAGAGACGCACACGCAGATCGGCCAGAGCACGCTGACCCGCATGTTGCAGGAAGTAGGTGAATCCGTAGGTCAGGATGAAGATGCCGATGGCGGTCAGCCCGTAGAGCAGCGCGATCCGAACAAGCCCGGGCACGTCCTTGTCAGCAATCGGTCCGTCGATGGCCCGCTGCAGCAGCAACGGAGGCAGGGCATTGAGCGCAGAGACGCCCAGCATCAGGATCAGCGCAATCGCCATCCACCAGCGGTACGGTTTGAGCGCCTGACCCAGCAGTTGGAAGAGTGCAGAATCTTGGCTGGAGAGATCGGCAATAGTGCGCTCTTCCGCACGCCGTCGATCCTCGGCCTGTCGATCCAGTTCGCTGTTACTGATTGTCATGGACGGCCTCCTCGCTAAGCTCATCGCCAATCTCGCGGGTCTCGTGGCCGACCATTTCGGCATAGAAGCCGTTGAGGGCCAGCAACGTCTCGTGGTCACCTTTCTCCACAATCCGTCCTTCATCAAGAACCACGATCTGATCGGCATCTTGAACGGCGGCAAGCCGTTGGCTGACGATGATGATTGTGCGTTGGCTGTGCTCTTTGTCCAGTTCGGCAATGATCTCAGCCGAGGTTTTCATGTCAACGCTGGCCAGGGAATCATCCAAAAGCAGTACCCTAGGCTTGCGCACCAGCGCCCGCGCCAGCGCGGTCCGTTGACGCTGTCCGCCTGAGAGGGTGGTGCCGCGCTCGCCCACCATGCTGTCCAGCCCGCGTGGCAGTTGAGGCAGGTCATTGCTCAGCCTGGCGCGATGGATCGCTTCACGCAGTTGCGGATCCGGCGTCTCCGGCACCCCCAGGGCGATGTTGTTGCGCAGCGGCATGTTGAAGAGCAGCGTCTCCTGCGGAACGTAGATCACCGCCCGGCGTAGCGAGCGCAAGCGAATCGCGCGCAGATCTTGGCCATCGATCTGGACCGATCCTTCGTCCGGATCGTAGATGCGACCCAGCAGGCTGATGAGCATGCTCTTTCCCGAGCCGGTGGCGCCGACGATGCCCACAGTCGTTCCTGCTTCTATCTCCAGGTTGATGTCGCGCAGGATCCAACGTTGCTGGTCCGCGGACCAGACGCCCACATCATCGAAGCGGATGGCGCCCTTGATGTCAATATCCTTGGCATTTGGTGCGCTGGTGACCAATGGCCAACGATGCAGAATCTCGCCAATTCGTCCGGCGGCTGCACTGCCCTGCTGGAGCCGCTCGAAGGCGCCGCGAATCTGTTGTGCGGCGGCAGTCAGCAGCCCGAGATAGACAATAAACTGTACGTACTCACCCACGGTCAGCCCACCGCCCATAATCATGAGGCCCCCGATCAGGATGACCAAGGCAGCGGCCAAACGGACTGCCAGTCCCGGCAGCGGGGAAATTGCGGCGGACTGCAGCACAAACTTCAGATTGTGGTCTACATAGGTCTGGTTCGCCTGTCGGAATGCAAGGCTGGCGCCCTGCTCCTGGCGATAGGCCGTGAGCACCGGCGCTGCATTCAGATGCTCCTGAACAAAGGCTGAGAGATTGGCCATCTCTTCCTGCACCCTGGCGAATGAGCGCTCAAGGATGGATCCCAGTTTCAGCTGAACCGCGATGACCACGACCAGGGTCAACATGACCACACCGGCCAGCAATGGGCTCGACAACGCCATGAGTGCGCAGCCAATCAGCAGGAGAAATAGCGCATGGATCGACATCTGGTAGCCGGCGCTGTAGAAGCGCCAGATGTAGATGAAGTCACTGGTCCCACGGGAGAGCAGATCACCGGTTCCGTAGTCCTGCCGCGTCTTCTCGTCGAAGAGCAGGAGACGCTGGAAGAGATCCTGACTCATTCGATAGGTGATGCCGGCGGCGATGCGGCCGGTCAGCATTCGAAGCAGATAGCGAAAGACGGCAACGACCACGGCCAGCACAATTAGGCCCGCCGCAAAGAGTGCCAGTTTCCTCGGCTCCATGGCGTTTTCATCTTGTGTCAGCGAGTCGATGGCCATTCCAAGCCAGTAGGGACTGACCGCCGAGGCGGCCGCACCGACAAAGGCATAGACAGCCCCGATGATCAGAGCACGCCGGTAGGGGCGCATGTAGGGCAACAAAAATTGTAATCCGCTCTTCTTCATGGGCAGTCTCCTTCGTGGTGTGGCGCTTTTCTTGCGATGGCAGTGCCAAGCCTGCGAAATCGGCGGCAATGATATGACTGCAGCCGACAAGGTCTCGTTGGCACAGCCTATAATTGTACCATGCCGCAAAACTCGCAGGCCCGAGGCAGCCAATTTCAGCCGTTCACGAATAACGTCTGCATGTCGGCAACAAAGACACGCCGTGTGCCATCGACGAAGCCGTTGAAGGTCACATAGCGCCATGAACGGTCCCAGGCGGGGTGGGGATCGACGCGCAGCACGCTGTCTTCACAAGGTTGCTGCGTATTGATGCGCACCAGAATCTGCTCATCACCGGTGGTCAGATCGACCCAGCGCAGCGGGATGGTGCCGTCACCGTAGGCAGTCGGCTCCCAGGTGTAGGTGTCGGTCAGGATGTGGCTGCCGTCGGGCACTACGGTCGGATGGCCGGAACCGGGTACGTCGTCGAGCATCTTGTGCAGATCGCTACCGTCGGCGTTCACCTGGACGAAGCGCAGAACCTCGCGATCGATATTCAGATTCATGGAAATGCGCTCGCCATCCGGGAACCAGGTGGCATGGTGTCCGCCCTTTTCCCACTGCTCCGGCCCCACGGCACAGTGCGGATTGCTGCCATCCAAGCCGATGACGATCCAGGCGAAACGCACTTCGTCATGACCGATCTTGAACATGTCCCAGCGCGGTTCATCCAATGCAGGGAACCAGCGCAAGCTGAGCATCAGCCTGTCGCCTTGTGGGCTGAACTTACTGTGAAAGCCGTAGATCTCCATTTCCCCAGGATCGTCCATCGCCACCGGCGGATCGGCGCGTTCCAAGAGATCGGCGATTGAGGCGAAGAGCCGGCACTCGCCGGTCCGTGTGTCCGTGATGTAGAAGCCGTCGTCATTTGCGGGGCCTACATTCCGCCGGGCGTCGCCGTCCGGAATACAGACGCCGTAGCCCGGTTGGCTCTTGCGCATGGTGGTCATGTTGGCCGAGATCAGCCAGCGACCATCGGGCGACGCGTGGTAGACGGTGCCCTCCATGGGCTTGCGCTCCCCCGTGAGCGGATCGAGCTTCCATGAGTATGGCGTCCACGTGTCGATATCGACATCGTTGAAGAAGAGTTCGTGATCGCTGCCGCCCCAGTTGAGATTGGCGCCCATCTGCGGTTCCCAGCCCCGGGTCTCGGCCAGGACCCGCGTCACAGCCGTCTCCAGGTCGACCAGACAGATCCGGCCCACATCGCCCGGCTCGGGTCGACGATCTTCAAAGGGCATCTGAAAGACGGCCAGATAGCGTCCCGACGGGCTGATGGGCGAGGTATCAAAAAAGCGGTGGATGCATCCCGGCAGATCCGACGTGACACAGACAACGGGAACCTCTGGAGCGTACTGGGTGTAGCGTGGAAAAGCGTTGAAGTTCATGGGATTCCTCATGAGGTTTCGATTACTCGATCAGTTCCGCCATACAGAGCGCGCTCTCGCCTGCCGATGAATAGACGAGATACGTCCTCTCATCTTCCTCAAAAATGGCCGGATCGCGAAGCTGGCGTACGCGTCCGTGAACTGCGCCAAACCGGGACGGCTCCAACGGCAGATCGGCTCCTTCATAGGCTTCCTCCGGCAAGAGAACATCCACCGGCTCACCGGGAGACCAGGTATGCCACTCACCTGTAAGCGCCATCTCGGACATCAAAATACGTTCGGGGGTGTCCTCGCCCCTGGAATAGAAGATCCGCAGGCGGTCACCCCGCTTCTGTACGGCCACATGGCGTTGTCGAGGCAGAATGTCCTGACCCTGCTCAAACGGCGCGATACCGTCTTGTGAACGCAACAGCAGGCCGCCGCCATCGGCCACGACTGTTTTGGCGATGGCGTAGATGACGCCTTCATGTCGGAAGACGCGGAAGTAGAACGGTCCGAGAATCGTGTCCGATGCCCGAAAGTTGAGTCCATCGGTGGAAACGGCGCGGAAGCTACGTTGGCCTTCGGGTGTCACGCCGTGGAAGTAGAGCACGATCTCTCGGCGGGCGCCGTCTACGTGGACGTCCGGTGAGGCGATGTGGTTCATGCAGACGGTCTGATCCAGGTGTAGAACGCCGGGCGTATGGATTCGCCAAGGACCGTGCAGATCATCGGCGTAGGCCAGGCGAATGAACTGGCCCTGGTGATGGCCGAAGTAGAGGTAGTAGCGACCCAGCGGCGACGCAACCCAATCAGGCACGCGGATCAGCGACGGGCCGTTGATGTTTGTGCCGATGCTCGGGTCTAGATCGGGGTAGACGATTGGGTTTTCGGGAAAGCGAATTGCATGGAGCATGATCTTATACCCTTTTCGGTACTTCACAATTTGTCATATTGACCGAACTTGTTGACAGACCAGCGAAGAATCTTGTTTTGCTTGAATTGGGAACCGACTATTTTTTGCGGCGCACAGTATTGATCGGTGAGTCAACCAGATTTTGCTCGCTCAGCAGAGGCCCAGCCGGCAAGCCAGCCGGCAATGTAGATGCCCTGCTGCTCGCGAATGGCCTCGTGAAAGTGAACATGATCGCAGTAGAGATCGGGGCCGAGGCCCAATGTGAAGCTGTACAGATCGATGGTGGGGATACCTGCCTCGGCCATAATCGAGTCAGCGGCCTCGTTGTAGGCAATAGCGTCGGCAGCGAAGCGAAAGAAGGCCATGTCGGGTCGGTTATGTACCTTCTCATCACACGGCGTGGTTCGCACCCAGACCGGCGACGCGCCCAAGGACGCGACCACCTCGATGACGGCACGAAGATTGTCTTGGTATTGGGTTATAGTCACCTGCCTGTCCCCGCTGACGGGATCGGTCTTGATGTCGTGTAAGCCGCAGTTGAGCAGGATCAGATCGGCGTCGATGCCGCCGGTCCGGGCCATTGCTTGCAAATAGGTTAGGACCATGGATGAATCGCCGCCGTTGGCGCCCTGCGGATTGTCTAGGTTGAGCAACGCTTCCGCCTCGTCTTCCTTACGTGCATAGTCCATTGCGCCACGCAGAGAGCGTTGAAGATAGGGACCGTACTGGATCGAAATGCTATCGCCGATGACGTAGAGTTTCTTCATGGTGGATCTCGTCCGCCAGTTTCAGTAGTTACCGATTTGGTCGCAACTGTCATTCCGACAGAGCGAAGCGACGAGGAATCTCTCCTTGGCGAACCCGAGATTCCTCTTCCCTCCGGTCATCGGAATGACAATTCGTGAACTACTGGGTTTCTTGATTGAACACGGACTCCATGGGCCAAGCACGTGAACCGGCGGATGGACGGGTCATGCCAGTTGATGATTCTTGCCGCCGGCGCACATGCCGCTACGGTTGCGTGCCGAATTCGTTGTGTGCCAATCATTTTACTTGTTGGCCAGGATGGTTCGCAATCGTTGGAAAACCGGCATTGGGTCATCAACCGATTGATTAATCCCCATGGTGGGCGAAAAAACATGAGGAAGAACGCACGAAAAAAGCGGGCGCACTTGGGTGCGCCCGCATTTTCAGACTTGACAAATCGTGCTGCCATGCAGCTACATCAGCCTGCTAGGCCACGTCGCGCGGCTTGAAGCTCATGTAGCGGAAGTCGTCCTTGTAGGGTGACTCGCCAATGCGTTCAATCTGCCCCTTGCCCAGCTTGAAGCGGTAGCGGTTGGTGATCGGGTCGGGCACTCGGTGGACCAGCGAGTTGGCCGGGCTGCTCGGATGCAGGAAGTTGGTCAGGATCAGGCCCGGTCGCACCGCATTGGTGACGATGGCCACGGCCCGCACGTCACCGCTGCCCTGGACGATGGAACCGTTCTCCATCATTGCCTCGAAGCTGATTTCCTCGGGCTTGACTTTGTTCCAGCCGGTGGTCTGGATCAAGATGTCGTCGCTGAACATGCGGATCTCGTCACCGCTCTCGATGCCGTATTGGGCCGCGTCGTCGGGATGGATTTCGGCAAAGGTGTCCGGCCAGCGATTCTCAAGGTAGGGTTTGCGGATCTCGTCAAAGCCCGACTGCCAGATCTCGTTGATGCGGCTCGTTGTGACCCAGAATTCACCCTTCTCAGGATCCGGCGTGATGCGTTCATAGAAGGCTTGGAAGAGTTCCCAGGGCGTCTTAATGAAAAGCGCTTTGCCTGCATGGCTGCGGAAGTGGGTCAACCACTTGGCATGGATGGTCGGACCTTCCGGCGGTCCCAGTACTAGCGTCGAGTCGTGCAGGCGCTTGGTGCCGACCATCTCACCGTTCTCCATGCGCACGGGCGTCTGGATGCCGGTTGTGCCCAGTTCTTCAAGCTTCTCCAGGCCGGTCTTGCCCTCCTGCTTGGCCTGCCAGGCCAACACGCCGTAGTCGAGCACGCCGCCCCGGCTGAAGCGGGCAGCCTCCTCGAAGACATCGTTGCTGGTCTCCCAGTCGAAGCCTCTGTAACCCATCTTCTGGGCGAAGCGACTGACGGCCCACCAATCGGGCATGGCCAGGCCCGGCGGATCCATGAGCTTGGCATAGTAGCGCAGTCGGCGTTCACCGTTGCAGCGCGCGCCTTCGTGCTCGCCCCACTGTGCGGCGGGCAGAACAATGTCGGCGAATTCGGTCCCCATCGGGATCACCGGGTAGATGTCCGAGTTGACGACAACCATGCCGCCACTGTCGACCCGTCTGATCAGCGCGTCAATGGCCGCCTGCTTCTCAGCCCGGTCGACCTGATTCGGGTTGTCGACGGTCTGTTCGCGGAAGCGCTGGGCCAGTTCCTGGCTGGCGGCCATGGCCCCGGTCCAGGTGGTGCCGATGACCCAGGCGAAGCGCACATTACCTGCCTCAACCCAGCGATCAAGGTCCAGTTCGATCTTGCGGCGACCGGGCAGCTTTTCCGGCGACTTGTCACGTGGATAGCTTGCCGCCTTCATCATGCCGCGCTGGTGGCCGCCCAGTCGGCCGATGACCTGGCCGGGCCGGTTGCCCGCGCCGTTGAGCAGCCCCATGGCCGCATAGGATGCGGTGTTGAGATAGTTGTTGCTCCAGTAGTTGCCTTTCTCGAAGCCAAAGCTGGCCTTGGGCCGTTCGCCGCCCGCGCCACTGATCATCTCGGCAGCCTTGATAATCTGTTCAGCGGGCACACCGGTCACCTCGCTGGCCTTCTCTAGGGTCGCCCATTCGTTGTCGAGCAGCCACTCCTTGTAGCCCTCGAAGTCGGTGCCGAATTGGCCCCAGGTGGTGCGCCATTGCCATGGCGTGTTGCGCGTGCCGCGGCCCATGCCGGCGTTGATGTCCCAGTTGGAGGCCACCCACTCATCGATGAACTCCTGGTCCTGCCAGTCATTCTCGACGATGTAGCGGCTGATTGCCAGATGCAAGAGCGTGTCGGTACCGGGAATCAGCTGCAACACGAGACCGCCATTGGCCTCGGCCCAGGCGGTACCGGTAGATAGACGAGGCACGGCCATGATCAGCTTGGGGCCCTTCATCATAAATTCGGTGAAAAGGACCGTCTTGCTCTCAAACGGATCGGTGCCGGAGACAAAGAGTACGTCCGCCCCCATCCAGTCATCGTAGGAGGCGTTGAAGTTGATCAGGCCACTGTCGTCCAGACCACCGGTGTCGTTGCCCATGGCCGGCTTATCGTGCTCACAGAAGGCCGGCGTCTTGATGGCGCCGAAGGCCAGCTTGGTGATGGCGTAGGTGTTCTGGAAGAACTCGTAGGAGTAGGTCTTCATGGCCCACGACGACTCGCCGTGCTCGCTCAGCACATGTTTGGAAACGGCAGCCATGATATCAAGTGCCGTGTCCCAGTCGATCTGGCGCAGCACGCCGTTGACACGCAGCATGGGCGACTGGAGCCGCTCACGCGTGGGCGTGTCGACGTTGAAGAGCTTCTTGGCCAGGGTGCCGCCACGGATCGAGTGGTTGCCGCCCTTGTTGACGACAGTGGCCTCGGCATCGGGCACGATCACGATATTGTGATCTTCACCGTCAATCTGCACGATGTTGTGCTGGTTCGGGCTGATCCAAGGCTGAAGCGCTGATGTCGGCAGGTTGATACCGAGTGCGTTTTCGTCTGCATTGGGACCGCCTTCGGTGCCCACCGGCCACGTATATGCTTTGTAGCCGCAGGCCACGACGCAATACGCACAGGCAGTTGTCTGGACCTTGGCATCGACCGGCGGCAGTGGAACCCTGTCTTTCGGGATATATTCTAGAGGCATAGTGGTTGTTCCCCCTTAAATCGTATTCGGATCGACGCGGTTGTCACTGTAGCCGAAGATCAGGCCCATGACGCCAGTCGCGTAGATATCGTCGCCGTCGGCTTCCAGCAAAATCTGCGGAAGGCCCATGGTCGCATGCCCGGCAACAACCATGCCATGTCGGGTCAGGTCAAAGGTGGTCAGGTGCAACGGACAGGGTCCGGCCACACCGATATCGGCCTTGAAGGTGCCCGCCATGGGGCCACCCATGTGGGTACAGAGGCCGTTGAAGGCGACAATATCCTCGTCCGGTCCGACGCCGCCGCCAGCCCGCTGGCCAAGCTTGATCAGATAGTTGGTCGAGTTGACGTGGTCCCAGGGGTAGGTGAACATGACTGGCTCACCGACCACAAGTTCACTGATCTTGGCGATGGACGTACTCGGGAACTCGGCTACCTGTGCCTGCACCTGAGCGGGCATGCCTCTGCCGCGCAGCCAATTGGGCATCGAGACCCAGGCAATGGCGGCGCCGGAGCCAAAGAGAAATGCCCGTCGGCTCACCTGTAGGCCGGGATTGCGACCAGAGCATTGACTCTCGTTCTGTGTGCCGTCTGCCTGGTCAGCACTCTGGCATGAACCAGTCGGATTGACTTCATTGGTCATTATTCGCCTCCTTCGCCCATCTCGAAAACGCCGTAGGACGGCAGTTCCGGCACCGTGTCGGTCACCGGGTCGCCGCACAGGCTGTTCAGAAATTCAACCAGATCGCTCTGCTGCTCGTCGCTCAGACCCAACGGCTGCAACAGGGGATCCTTGTTGGCTGCTTCACCGCCGCCGTCGTTATAGAAGGCCACAACCTCTTCCAGACTGCCGAAGACGCCATTGTGCATGTAAGGACTCGTGTAGCAGAGATCGCGCAGGCTGGGCGTGCGGAACTTACCCTTGTCGATCTCCTGCTTGGTGACATAGTAGAGGCCCAGATCTTGATCTGTGGTGCGATAGACTTCCTCGGGCACACCCTTGGCTGCCTGCTCATAGCGGAAGGTGATCTGCTTGAGCGGGCTGGTGTAGAAGTCCGGATTCTGGGGCACGCCGGTCGCGTGATAGGAATCATCGCTGGCCAATGGACCATTGTGACAGTCGATACAGCCTGCCTCGCCGATGAAGAGTTCATAGCCACGAACGGCAGCCTCAGAGATGGCTGTTTCGTCGCCCTGGATGTACTTATCGAAGGGCACGTTGAGACTGGTGATGGTCCGCTGATAGGTTGCAACGGCGCGCAGGGCATCGTCCATGATTGGGTAATCGGTGCCGAATACCGTCCTAAAACGTTCCACGTAGTCGGGAATCTGCGCCAGACGTTCTTCAGCCAAGGCGCCGTCCAGATTGCCTGCAACGGCGCCGCCCCAAGCACCGCTGTTCTGGTGCTCGATGCTCTTCTTTGCGCCGTCCCAGTTCAACTTGCCGTAGTAGCCGACATTGAGAATGGTCTGTGCATTGCGCCAATGGCTTGTGCCCGGTCCACCAAAGGAGATCGGCGTGCGCGCGCCCGATCCATTGGCGGCAGAATGACAAGTGTTGCAGCTCATCGAGCCGTCAGCGGACATTCGCGGGTCGAAGTAAAGCAGACGCCCCAACTCGGCCTTCTCGGCCGTGATCGGATTGTCCAGCGGCTGCGGCATGGGCGGAAGCGGGGCCAAAGGCGGATACGCATCCATCTCCTGGGCCGCAACCGGCGTCGAATCGGCAATCGTCAGGCCGGCCAGTACAGCCGTAACCAGCAGCACTGCCGCCAGTACGACCACGGTAGACCAGCCCCAGAGTGTGCGGGATGTTCGGTGTTTTGGCATAGCTGATTAACCTCCACTTCCCAGGCTGGCAAGGTATTCGACGATCAGATCCAGTTCGTCCTGACTGATCATGTCAAGGATGTTGGGCGGCATAGTACCGAGTATACACTCGCCAAAGGGGCATTCAGGTGCCTTAAAGGCCATCGGGTCCACAATCGACTCGTGGATATAGTCATAGGCCGACATGCCCTCGATGCGGGTCGCGCCGTCGACGCCAATGTTGGTGAGATCCGGTCCGACCATGCCGACCGCACCGGGAATGTCGGTGATGACGTGGCAGGCGTTGCAGGTACCTTTGGTGAATGCCGTTACCAGTTCATCGGTCACCGGCACTGAACCAATGGCAATCACCGGCGAAGCAGCGGCTGCAGGTTCTTCAGCGGCAGGCGCTTGTTCTGCAGGTTCTTCAGCGGCAGGCGCTTGCTCTGCAGGTTCTTCAGCGGCAGGCGCTTGCTCTGCAGGCGCTTCGGCTGCGGGTTCTTCCGCTTCTGCCGCGGCTTCTTCCACGGTCTCCAATGCGCCTTCTGCAGCCACTTCATCAGCAGCCACTTCGTTAGCGACCGGTTCTGTGGCAGCAGGCGCCGCGTCCACGGCCTGCGGTGCAGACGAATCGCCCAGGGGCATCAATCCATAGCTGGGTAGTTCGGGCGCCACGACGGCGACCGGTTCGCTGCTCAGGCTCTCTAGGAAGGCAACCAACTGAGCGGATTCCTCGCCGGAAAGGTCCAGCGGTTCCAGACCGGCGGTCTGGCCGGCACCGCCGCCCTCGTTGTAGAAGGCGACCACGTCAGCCAGTGTCTCCATGTTGCCGTCGTGCATGTAGGGAGCCGTACGCCCCACTTCACGCAGGCTCGGCGTATTGAACGCGCCCCAGTCCCCCTCTTCCAACGTCAAGGCGTAGAGACCCACATCTTCAGAGAGCGCCCGATAGTCGGGCGTGCCCAACGTGCGGAAGAAGCGGCGGAAGGTCAGATGGCGTTCAGGATCTTCAAAGAGTGCGAGGTCGGTGCCGACGCCCGTATTGTAGAATTCCTCGTCGGTCAACAGGTCACCGCCGTGACAGGCCACGCAGTTGGCCTTGCCCTCGAAGAGTTCGAGGCCGGCCTTGGCATCGTCAGAGAGCGCCGTTTCATCGCCGGCAAGGTAGAGATCGTAGGCGGTCGCCGACGAGTTAAGCGTGCGAACATAGGCGGCGATGGCATTCAGCGTCCTGCCGTAGCTCGGTTCTCCGCCAAAGGCCTGCTGGTAGAGATCGACATAGGCCGGAATCTGGTTGATGCGTTCCACCATGAGGCGGCCGTCCATGCTCATGAAATGGGCTTCGGCAATGTGGTCACGTACCAGCGTCGGCAGATCGTTGCCGTCCATGCGGCCATCTCGATAGAGATAGTCGGCGTAGACGGCGTTCATCAGCGTCGGTGTGTTGCGGAAGTAGGCAGTTGACGGATAGCCACGGCTGAGCGCCTGGCCGTCGGTCCATGCGTTTTCAGGCTGATGACAGCTCGCACAGCTCAATGAGACATTGCCCGAGAGGCGCTGGTCGAAGAAAAGATATTTCCCCAGCGCAACCATGGCAGCGTCGGCCGGGTCGCTGGGCAGCGGAACGAACGGTTCCAACACCGATTCTCCGGGCATGGCGGTGTCGAGCACAACCGGCTCGGCATTTTGGCCCGGAGCCAGAGCAACGGCATCGCTCGTACCCAGCACAGACAGATAGCCGACGATAGTGTCCAGATCGTCTTGCGACAGCGTGTCGGCAAAACTCTGAAGCATCACGCCTTCAGGACAGGCTCCGTTGGGACATGCCGAGGCGATGAATGCGGCCGGATCGAGAATCGATTCGGTGATGTACGCTTGGCTGGCCATGCCGTCAACGCGGGCCGCTCCATCCACACCAATGGTGGTGAGGTCCGGACCGATCTGACCATTGGCCCCCGGGATACCAGGGATGACATGGCAACCGGCACAGCCGCCCTTGTTGAACGAATCGACAATGTGGGTAGGCGCCTGATCTTCAAGCACCACTGCGGCGACGGCAACTGTTTCAGCAGCACCTTCAGATTCGGTCGAGGCTTCGGCTGCCGGGGCCGTCTCACTCCCAGCGTCCTCAGATTCAACTGCAGCCTCAGTTTCAGCAGCGCCTTCACCTTCAGCGGCGCTCTCAGTCTCGGCTGTATCTCCTTCGCCAGCCGCAGCTTCCTCAGCGGTGGTTTCAGTTGTCGCCGTGTCGGCGACCTCTGTGTCGCTGCCCTGCGAGGTAACTGCCACATACAAAGTGACACCCACGATGCCGAGGAGAATGGCGCCGATCACAACACCAAGAACGGTTGTGACGGTGGTAAAAGTAGGGTTCTCCTCCATGTACACACTCCTTCTGTTTGTTGAAGCGGTTTGGAACCTGGGAAGGTAGTCCAAATAGTGACAATTCACCACAAAACAATCGGCAGACCCACACCTGTTCAAAGGGTCAACAAAATCGCAATCGTGGACAGGCGGTTGCGAACGTTTTCTCTCCTCGGGGATGACATTGGAATCAGTGGGGCAGGCGCGTCAATTGCAGCTAGTTGGAGCCACGGCTACTATATCAGAATGTATAAGGGATTACAAATGGCACGCAGGTTGTGTGACGTTTCACAATGGGGGCGAGAGAGCATGTTGAAAGAGTGAATTCGGGGCAGTGGCTGCGATTTACCTGGCAGCAATCGAGTTTGGACCAGAGCGACCAATCCGTATATCAGTGGTAGACTGATGGAAAGAGTGAAAACCCCCAGCGCTTCCCTGATCAAACTTCTATGACGCAGCAGAATAGTGCGTACGATAGGAACCAACATTGTCAAGCATGGCCAGACGTAGTCGCTGTGTTGCCGGGATCGTCACGATTAATGCGACGATATATACCGGTATCAACCTTGGTTAGCCACCCACGCTTTAGCCATGTGGCAAACGCACTGGCGACCATACGCCGCCACTTGTTGGTCGCCACTTGACCCTGAAGGGTGGGACACCTATTGTAGTAACGATCCGCACGGTCTCCCAACGCTAGAATTCCGTCCACAGGCGCAACGGCAAGGTCGACTGCTACAAAAATTAAGGCAGCGGAGTAACCAATGCTTCCTCCGCCAAGCACCGGCTCAAGATCGTTCTGAATTGCAGGATCAAGACTCCTCCAGCGCCCAAGTGCAACTAGACTGACAGTCATTTCCTGCTTGAGACTCAAGGGCGCGTCAGCGGGTACGAATAGCGTGCGATCGAACAGAGTATTTGTGTACAGATCTTCAGGCACTTGACTATCAGTTGACCATCTTGGTGAGCTGCATCCCTCACACTGGTATTTCATGCCTTCATGCTCGAAAACTGACGTGTGAAATGTGACCTCACTGCAGCTATCACAATACCTCAGGTAAATGTTTCGGCCGCTTCGAAAGTCCGTTAACTTCTGGGGAGCAGGCAGCTCATACATATCGCCCCTGTTTCGCGAACTCCAGTAATAGATCAAACAGTTTACAGTCAAGCAAAGATGATCTAGCCAAAGCTCAGTGCCTACATCTGACTCGCCTTCGGCCTCATCGCAACGCGCTCTCCAGGCTGAATACCAAGAGACAGATGCCGTCAATGTCACCAAGTTCTCCCCTGTCAGCCCCAATTGTCTAACTATGTTGGATGTTTGTCCAGCGGCATATACTTGCCGGATTCCGTCTCCTTTATCAAGCAAATTCTGAACCGTTTCAAGCAAAACCGAAACAGGATCCGTCGACACAATCTCTGTCAACGTGTCTGGCTCTTCAGAACGGGGACTATACTGCTGATACTTGCTCTCCTGTATTTGTTCAAGTTGGGTTGGCACGTCATCGACGCAGTATGTTACTGCTGCAATTGCACCCCGAAACAGAATCAACCCATCATTTCAAATTTAGGTTGAACTTCAAGGCCAGATCGATCTCAGCCATCCGTTCTTCTGTAAGGCGCCCAATCGGTCGTAAAGCAGTTTCGTGACGCGGCGGCCTCAGACGGCTGGCCGCGCCGCTCTGCTGTATCGTCGCCACTTGGGCGCAATTCACTGCGCTGCGTGTGGGCAAACCACTCTCGCTCGTCTCAATGACCACGATAAATGGAAAGGGTTTGGGTGGAAGCGTCCGCGTGATTGCCACGACGATGGTCGTCGGGCTGAAGCGGTTTCCGACATCATTCTGGACGACAAGCGCAGGACGCAAGCCGACCTGTTCGCTGCCCTTCACCGGATCGAACTCCACCCAATAAATCTCGCCGCGCTTAACGCTCATCGTTGATTGCCTCGGCAACGGCACAAGCACTGTCGGCGGCAAATTCTTCCGCTTCAACTGCGTAAAACTGATAGCCTTCCGCCGCAAGCGTTTCCTCGGCGCGTGCCTTCACTTCCGCAAGCGCGTCGCCGATGATCTGGCTACGACTCACGTTGGTTTCTTTTGCCGCATGATCGGCGTATTCCAACAGGTTCGACGGTAAGGATATTGTCACTTTCCGAATGCCCGCTTGTGCTGTCATCACGATACCTCCTGTCACCGGCGTACGAAAGAGAGCCGTATCGATACAACGCGACCCTAGGCTACACCCCGCCAGCCATTCCGTCAAGACTTCTGGCAGATAAGTCAACCTGGCATTCCGATTGGTATGCTTGATGGTACGAAATGGATTTCGAGGTATCGCTCGTATCTACGCACGCCGCTGAATCGACGTCGCCGTGTTGACCACAAATAACAGCAGAACAACCACATTCAACAACCCGCCCCACATGCGCGCCGGCCAATATGGGATCAGGTCACCGGCGACACGCAGGGCAAGTGTGGCTTGCAGCAAAATGAGATGGCTGTAAAGCCACGGGCGATAGACCATCTGAACGCGCAGCAGCGCAGGAAAGATGATCAACGCATGGCCAAAGATCATGCTGAAGACGAAGCCAAGAAAAATAGAGTGGAGGTAGGCGTCGTAGTACGGCCCAGCCATCATGCCGCCGTAGCGCATGGCCAGCAGGCCGCCGAAACCAAGCCAGACGTAGCCGGTGAGCAGACAGACGGCGATGAAACGCGCCTGCCCGCCGGCCCCAATGCGCCGCCTTGCAATGTCGTACCCCAACAGCCAGAGCGCCAGGCCCAGCATGGCCAGCCCGGCCAAACGTGTTCCTAAAGCCAGATCGATCACGGAGGCGGCCATGCCGGTGAGCAGCAGCAGGCTCAACAGGGCAAAGGATCGACGGGCGAAACGCGTCAAGCTGAGCAGACGACTCAGTTCCAGGCGCTCGCCGGCGATGGTCAGGATCAGGAAACCGGCCCACCAGAGCACGACCTTGGGGATCGGCAGGCCGTAGAGCCAGAGAAAGTTGCCCGCCAGCCACGCCGACCCGCCCATAACCAATGTGGCGCTGAAAAGCGTCGGTTGCAGGCGATAGATGGTCCACAATGCGCCGACCAGCACCGCACTGCCCGCGGTGATCAGCAGCGGCCCGGCCAGACTGTTGGCCGCGACCAATAACGCGATCGTGCCGGCTCCGGTGAGGATCGGTCCGGCATAGGCCCAGCGCTCGCCTGTGCCGACAGCCCGTTCCAATCCGATGACCGTACCCAGAAAACCGCCTACCATCAGCGGACCGTGCATCATCGGCAGCGTCGAGCTAAGCACGGGCCAGACCCAGCCCAGGCGCAGTAGCCCGGCCCACAGGCCGGCCACCAGGGCGAGCATGGCGAAAGGCAAAAGCCAGACGGGTGCGGGTACAGAGCGGCCAGATTGAGGCAGATTGGATGTCATCGAAACCTACGACCCCGCAGATGAGAGGAGGGTCAGCAACATGACCACCTCGGTGTTGGCTCTGATGCTATGTGGCAGGTGCGGCTCCATGCGTACAAATGCGCCGGGACCGACAACGCAAGCTTCTTCCCCGAGCGTCAGAGCCGCTTCTCCACGCAGAAAGTGCAGCAAGGCAGGTTTGGCTGCCGTATGTTCAGAGAGTTCCTGGCCGGCAGCAAAGCCGAAGAGGATCACCTTGATGTCGTCATCGCTATAGACGGTCCGGCTTACGATCGAGTCGTCGGGGAGCTCCGGAAGCAGAGCTTCAACATTGTCAATAAGCGTGAATGGGTTGGTCATAGACTGCCTATTCCTGAATTGAGCGCACGTATGCGACGACATCGAGCATCTGCTCTTGATTGAGGGACGGGTACCCGCCTTTGGGCGGCGTAGCGATACCGGTTTGGGGTGAAGACGCCCGGCATCTCATTCCTTCATCGTGCCACCTTGCCGGCGCATCTGAGCGTTGAACTGCTCAGACTGCCCGCGCGGAATGCTCAACGTCTGCCAGGCTTCGCCCTGAAAATGCTTGGCCAGCATCACAATCTGTCCAACATGATAGCTGTAGTGGGTCAACTGGCGGTTGATGGCCTCGACAACCGTATGCGGTTCTTCACGGATCAGCACGGTGCGCAGCAGATCGTCACCCGACAACGGTTCCAGCGCGTCAAAGAGCAGCTGCCAGCCGGCCTCCCAACGGGCCATCAACACCTCACGCGTCTCACCGGCTTCAATGATGAACTCGGTGTCGCGATGACGATCCGGCTTTTCGCCGTCGCTGGTCAGGAAGTCGCGCCAGCGCGAGCGCATGTTGCCCGCCATGTGCTTGACCAACACAGCAATGCTGTTGGCTTCACCGTCGAGCATCCTGAAGAATGTCTCATCATCCACCTGGTCCATAGCCCGCTCGGCCATGGCCTTGTACTTACGAAATTCGCCGATGGCGTCGGCCAAGATATGATCGCCCAGTGTGTCTAACATCATGAAGATCTCCTTGCATACGCTATGTTACCGGTCAATTATGTGGTTGCAACTACACACCCACATAATTGACCGCGACGCAGAAATATTATTTCCCCAGCATCCCGACCAACCGGCGCAGATTGTCATGCCCGATCTGGATACCGCTCAACACGTCCTCAATGCCCTCATATTCGATGGAAAGCACGCCGTCGTAACCGGCACGCACCATGATGTCCAGACACTGGAGCACGGCCACATTGCCGTGACCGATGATGGCGCCGCGCAGATAGTTGCCGGCACACGACTGGAACCAGCCCTGTCCGGGTGACGGATCCGTGCCGGGCTTGACATGGAAATCCTTGGCATGGCAGTGGAATGCAAAGGGCATGAGTCGCCCGACCGCAAGCGTTGGTTCATCGTCGGCGCAGAGGAAGTTGCCCATGTCGACGAGCACGCCAAAGTTAGGATGATCGACGGCGCTGACCAACTGCTCGACGCGCACGCTCTCCTGGCAGAAGAAGCCATGATTCTCGACCATGGTCCTGATGCCCTTCTTCTCGGCATATTTGGTGACCGAACGGCACCCGTCCGTCAGTCGCGGCAACGCGGCTGCAAAGCTCTTGGGGCCAATATGATCGGCCAGCCAGCCGCTGGAGGCATCGTGGCGCATGCCGGGCACCCCCAAGATCTCGGCCACGTCGACCTCGCGCTTGACGCGATCGATCTCAGCGTGAAGGTCGCCGCCCGAGCCTTTCAGAAAGTCCGCTCCGATGGTGTAGTTGACGATCTCCATGCCGACGCGGTCAGCTTCCTCACGCAATTCGCCGGCAAAATCAGGCAATTTCTTGCCGTCAGGCACGGCGATGGCGGAAAACTCGATGACGTCGAACCCGATCTCCTTGGCCACGGCAATAACCGCGATCTGCTCCATCTCACCCGAGCTGACCAGGCGGCTAAAACTGTACGAACTGACTCCGATTTTCATGACGTTGTTCCTTGTTTCCTTGAAGCGTATTGTTTTGTCGTTGCGGAAGTGAATTTGCCACAGATGACTCTACTGTAAGAACAAGAGATCAGCCACAGATGAACACAGATAGGGTTGGATAACCACAGATGGAGAATAGGCCATTATCGGCGGCAAGGATATGGTCTGAGTGTGGGTCCCTCAGGAACTGGCCCGGTTCTACATGTCACCCCCTCACCCTCTCACAAAAACGTCGCAATCTCCCCCAACTCCTTCTTGGTGATCTGAGGCACCGTTGCGTCCTCAGCAGGATAGCCGACAACCAGCAGCAAGAAGGCTCGCTCCTGTTTGGGGCGTCCACAGATCTCGTTGAGAAAGCCCATGGGGCTGGGCGTGTGCGTTAGCGTGGCCAGGCCGGCATGATGCAAGGCCGCGATCAGAAAGCCGGTGGCGATGCCGACCGACTCGCTGACGTAGTAGTTCTTGACCCGACGCTCTTCCTTGCCTTTTCTGTCAGGCGCCAAGCTGTAGGGCTGAGCAAAGATGGCGATGAGATAAGGCGCTGTCTCCAGAAATGGTTTGCTGTCATCCGTTCCCAGATGTCTTAGGGCATCCAACCACTCGGCGTAGCGCGGCGGGCGTAGAACTCACGCTCCTCTTCCTCGGCAGCCTCACGGATCCGCCGCTTGATGGCCGGATCGCTTACGGCTGCGAAATGCCACGGCTGTAAGTTGGCCCCGTTTGGCGCGGTGCCGGCAGCACGCAGCGCCTGCTCAATGACCGTTCGCTGCACGGGTCGATCCGAAAAATCTCGCACCGTGCGCCGGCGACGGATCTCAGCGTAGAACTCGTCGCTGCGAGCTTGCATCTCGTTCGGCGCGTAGGATTGAAAGTTCAACGGTTCATAGATGGGTTGGGCCATCGGTTCTATCCTCTTTGATGTGTTTGCGATGCAAGCATCCTAGCGGGCCTAGGATGAGTTTCCTTCACGGCGACCAACTGGTCAAATCGATGACGCGGCTGCTCTCGGCCGAGGCATAACATGCCTCGACGATTTTGATGGTCTCAAGGTAGTCCTCCCCCGTGCTCTCGAATGGTTCGCCGGAAAGGAACTGCGCCACGAAATGGGTTTGCACTGCGTGGACGCAGCCGCCGGCAAACCCAGTGTCTTCGTGTGGATAATCGTGAACGTAGGAGGGCAGGCCCAGCGGCTTGAGAATGATGTCACCCTCATAGTCGAGGGTCAGGTGTCCCTTGCTGCCGTCAATTCGCAGTTCGCCGAAGGTCAACCGCGGGTTGCGTGCTTCATTCTCGTTGTAACGATTGCCGTCGAGCATGGCCGTGGCTGCGTTGCCAAAGCCGAGGACCACTTGCCCGCTGTCTTCGCCGAGGATGTCCGGATTGAGTCTTCGTAATCGCGCATAGACCGTCTCCGGTTCACCCAACAAGTAGCGAAAGGTGTCGATGAAATGGACGCCGGTTTCATAGATCAGTAGACGTGGGTAGGTGCGAAAGAAGGGCTGACGCGCCATGTAGGCATCGTCGGGCCAGCCGTCGCCGGTGCGCATGCGGAAGTAGACGGAGAAGACCTCGCCCAGCTTTTCGTTCTCGATGAGCCGCTTGATCTCACGATACCAAGGTTGCCAGCGCCAGTTCTCATGGACCATAAAGCGTACGCCGGCGTTCCTGGCGTTCTCCACAATGGCGGCGCTTTCGGCGTACGTTGGCGCTAGCGGTTTCTGGCAGATGATGTGGACGCCACGCTCAGCCGCGTAGGCGCAGATCTCGCTGTGGGTCTCAGGCGGCGTGATTATGTCGACAAAGTCCGGCTTTTCCGCATCGATCAGGGTGCGATAGTCGTCATAGACCCGGGCAATGCCATACTGCTCAGCAATCGCCTCGGCCTTGCTGACCGTGCGGTTGTAGATGGCGGAGATTTCAATATTGGGCATTCGGCTCCACGAGTCGTACTGGTAGTGGCTGAAATAGCCGGCGCCGATACCTACGCCGCGGATGGTTCTGGGAAGTGTCGTCATCCTCTGATCCCTCTCACGCATATCGCCTCTCACTGATACCTGAAGACCCCGGTTCAGCCAGTCTCTCAACAAACCCGTAGGGACAAGGCATTCCCTGCAAACTCATCTCGGATCAAACATTCCCAATGCAACGAAGCCATGTCAAACAAGTGACATCTCAGGAATGCCTTGTCCGCGGATCGTCATACCATGGTCGCTGTGATTGGAGCGGACAGGGCATTCCTACACCATCTTGACGATAAGCCGTTGTCTCCGCAGACGAACGATTTATCGTCTCCAATGTATCCACGGGGAATGCCCTGTCCCTACATGATCCACGACACCGTTGACGATTGAACGATGACAATGTCGCCAAGCGACCACTTCGTAAACGACAATTGCCTACCTCATATTCGTCACAATCCTCGTAGCCATCTCCTGGGTCCCAACCATCCCGCCCAGGTCGCGGGTCTTGACGCCGCCGGCCAGCGTAGCTTCGACTGCCACACGCACGCGCTCAGCCGCTTCTATCTCGCCAAGGTGCTCAAGCATCATGGCTCCTGCCAGAATCGTGGCAATCGGATTGGCGTAGCCGAGCCCGGCAATATCGGGCGCGGAGCCGTGGACTGGCTCGAACATGGAGGGGTATCTGCGCTCAGGGTTGACATTGCTGCTGGGCGCAAGCCCGATACTGCCGATCATGGCCCCGCCCAGATCGCTGAGAATGTCGCCAAACATATTGGTGGTAACGATCACGTCGAACCAGCCGGGGTTGATGAGAAACTTCATGGTGGCCGCGTCGACGTAGAGCGTCTCATAGTCGACGTCGGGATAGCCCTGGGCGACCTCGGCGGCGACCTTGTCCCAGAAGACCATGCCGTGGAGCAATGCATTGGACTTGGTCACGTTGGTGACGCGGCCTCGGCGCTTTCTGGCCAGTTCAAAGCCGTAGCGCATGGCCCGTTCGACTCCTTCACGGGTGAAGACGTTGGTCTGAACGGACAACTCGTTGGCGTGACCACTATGGACAGTGCCACCGGGACCGGCATACTCGCCCTCGCTGTTCTCGCGCACGATGATCATGTCGATCTCGTGTTCCTGATTGGCCAGAAGCGTGGGCACGCCTTCGTACGCCCTGATAGGCCGCAGGTTGATGTATTGGGCAAACTGCTTGCGCATGATGAAGATGAATTCCCAGGCCGACAGATAGTCGGTCACCTCGGGATGGCCGGCCGCCACAAAGTAGATGGCATCGTAATTGCTGAGGATCTCGACGCCATTTTCGGGCATGATCTGGCCCGTCGCCAGAAAGTATTCGCAGCCCCAGGGAAACTGGTCGACGGCTAGTTCGAAGTCACCCTGTTCGGCGACGGCATTGAGAACGTCGAGTGCAACGGGCATGATCTCCTTGCCAATGCCATCCCCCGGCAAAACGGCGATACGATATCGGTTCATGTTGATTCCTTCGCGAGTGATGGTGATCTGGGCGTTGATGTGGAGCCAATTGTAGCATCGGCGAGGGTGAGGCGAAAGCGGGTGGGGAAGGCTCAAGCGGCGAAGGTGAGCAGGGAGTGGAGTGGGGGTGTAAACGGATGAACCTGGAACTCCTGCGTTGTCACCCACTCACTCTGTCACCCACTCACCCCTTCACCATTATCAGGTGGCATGACCAACACCTTATCGACACGGCGACCATCCATGTCGACGATTTCTATGCGGTAATCGGCACAGACACAGTGATCTCCTGTCGCGGGAACGCGTCCAAGGAGAGCCATTACCAGGCCGCCGACGGTCTGATACCGTCCTCCTGCCTGCTCCTGCGTGTTGATGCCCAGGAGATCTTCAAACTCATCAACCGGAAGCATTCCGTCGATAAGCCAGGAACCGTCGTCACGCTGCACAATCTCGCCTTCGTGAGGTTCAGTGTGGCTGGGCATATCGCCGACAATCTCCTCGACGATGTCATTGACCGTGAGCAGCCCCATCAGCCCGCCGAACTCATCAATGACCAGCGCCATCTTGGTCTGCGTCTCGCGGAAGCGTTCCAGCATATCCAGCGCACCTGTGCTTTCCGGGACAAAGAGTGCGGGCTGCATGACATCCTCGATGACGACCTGGTTGCCGGTTAGATAGCGAGCAATCAGATCCTTGACCTGAACCATTCCCAAGACATTGTCCAACGTGGCATTGATCACCGGATAGCGTGAATAGCCGGACTCGATTACCCGGTTGCGTACTGCATCGGCGTTCTCACTGATGTCGATACAGACCATTTCGATCCTCGGCGTCATCACGGAAGCAACCGTACGATCACTTAGACGGAAGAGTTGATCGACGATCTCCTCTTCGATGGGCTCAAATACGCCGAGGGATGCTCCTTCCTGAATCAACAGCCGAACTTCGTCATCGCTTACATCAGGAGCGTCGGCGCCCGAGACATGGATGAGCTTCAGAACAGCATCGGTAGAGCGGGTCAACAGACGGACCAGAGGCGCAGCCAGGTGTGACAGTCTCCTCATGGGCAGGGCGATGCGGGAGGCAATTTGATCGGCGAAGCTGAGTCCGATTCGTTTGGGCGCAAGTTCACCCAGCACGAGCGACAAGTAGGTGATGACGGCCACCACGACCAGCACGCTCAACGTATCGCTGTAGGGAGCAAGCAGATCGAACCGGGCAATCCAGTCGGACAAGTGCGAGGCAATGGTCGCACCGCCGAACGCACCCACGAGGATGCCGACCAGCGTAATGCCGATCTGAACGGTGGAAAGGAAGTTGGCCGGCGCCTCCGCCAGTTCTATCGCTGCCTTTGCCCCGGCATCGCCCTCGTCAGCACGATGCTGGAGCCGTGCCTTGCGCGCCGAGACAACCGCAATTTCCGACATGGCCAGCGCGCCGTTGATGAGAATCAGCAGCAGAATGATGATGATCTCTGCACTTACCACAGCCATTGGCCTTGCCCTCTTGCCTTAGATGAGTTCACCGCAAAAAGCCTTTTACGCCACAGATTTACACAGATGAAAAGAGGAAAAGACACAGATAGTACAAAGGTTCGACGAACTTCCGGGAACCGGCTAGACACTCTTTCCCGGTCGGAATATCGGACTATGCTGGGTCGTCTGGACAGGAACTGATGCCAAAGCCGGTCGGGGCGTCCGATTGATTAGGTAGACACCGCCGCTGATTAAGACTACGCCAATGAGCATACCCCAGGTGACGATTTCCCCCAACAGCAGTACGCCAAATGTGGTGGCGACGACCGGTATCAGATAGGCAGTGAGAGAAAAGGCCGTGGCCCCAAAACGACGCGTGATGTAGAAGGCTGTGAACTGTCCGGCGAGCGCGCCAATCAAGGCGGCGTAGAGCAGAGATAGATAGCCAATCGGTGTGACATCGCCAAACGAGAAGTCACCGACCAGGAGGGCCAGGAGTAAGGTGATCATCGTGCCGACCAGCAATCGGATTCCCGTGACCGCAACTGGGTCCATCTCACGCATACGGCGTCGCACAAAGATGGCATTGCCCACATCGGAACTGAGCCCGATCATGATCAGCACGAAGCCCAGCGAGCTGGCTTTGCCTACGTCAGCCAGGCCGCTCTCACCGCGCAGGACCAAAAAGAGCGAGCCTGATAGCGCCAAAACAACGCCGGCGACTTTGTTACGGGTCATCTTTTCATCGGGCAGAAAGAGATGTGCGGCGACGACCATCAGGGCGGGCGTGGTGGTCACAAAGATGCTGGTCACCCCGCTGGACTGATATTGCAACGAGAGGATGAAGAGCGTCATAGGGATGGAGACCCCAATGATCCCGCTGAAAGCGGCATGCCCCCACAGGTTCAGATCGGTGGGCCAGACACGTTTCTGCCATAGGAAGATCAGAACGAAGAAGAAGGTAGCGATTGCCAACCGCAGGGCGATGAAGACGTAGGGGTCAAAATCGTCAATGCCAAAGCGACTGGCTACAATGTTGGTGCCCCAAAAGAGGCTGAGCAATCCGACGAACGGTAGGGCTTTGGTGTGCATAGGCGCTGATGGGCACTCATTTCTCTTCTAGACGGACAGGGTCAAAGATCAAGGGATATGAATCCCCAGTGCAACCCTATCATTATACGCCACGACCGCTCTACTCAATAAGCTGCACCCGATGCCCCGTCGGTCCACTGACAAACCAAGGCACCACTTAAGTCAAGAATGCCCAAAAGTGGGGTGAGTCATGTTTTCCTCCTTTCATCGAAACGCTACTCAGTTCTACATCATTGCTGACCCTATAGTCTATTGTGGGGTGCACATCCCATACGCATCAAGGTAAGGGTTATGTTAAACCCTTCGCCTGGTCAAACCGGCGTGCAGCAACGGCTGAAGCTGGCTGCTAAGAGCAAAAAGCCGCCTCAGCGGCTGAGATCAAGCGCCCTCAGGCGCTTTTCGATGGTAGCGTCGGAATTCATCCCTGCCGAAACCGACGGCAACGCGAGACGTAACACTTAGCTTGATGCCTATGGGTGCGCCTCCCGACCTCCGGGAGTTGTCTACAGAACCCTGCCCTAAATGCCATTTGTGGACACTTCCCGGAGGTCTAGCCCCACGATTCCGCAGAGAATCTCATTGCCTACCACAAGGTGTACCCGCCATCGACGACCAGATCATGGCCGGTGACGTAGGCGGAGGCCGCTGATGCCAGAAAAACTGCTGCACCCACCAGATCGTCGGGCGTGGCCAGCCTGCCCATGGGCGTATTGGCAGCCCAGATCGGCCCCATCTCCGGCAGAGCTTTCTGGGTCATTGGCGTAACCGTGTGGCCGGGGCTGAGCGTGTTGACGCGCACGCCCCGGTCCGCCCACTCTGCCGCGCACGAGCGCGAGTACTGGATGACACCGGCTTTGGCCGCGTTGTAGTGGGAATGCAGCTGCGGACGGTTGACGATGCGACCGGACATGGAGGCGACGTTGATGATCGAGCCGCTGCCGCGTGCCAGCATGGCCTGGCCCTCTTGACGGGTGCAGAGGTAGATGCCCTTGAGGTCGACGCCTAGCACAGCGTCCCAAGCATCTTCGGTCAGTTCCTCGGCGCGGCTGCGGTTGGCGATGCCCGCGCTGTTCACGGCCACATCCAGGTGACTCCAGGCCGAGATCGCCGTGTCGACCATCTGCGCGACCTGGTCAGCCACCGTCACATCTACTTGAATCGCCAGCGAGCGAACGCCGAGCGCCGCCAGATCTGCGGCGGTCTGCTGGGCTGTCGCAAGATTGAAATCGGCCACAGCCACGTCGGCCCCGGCTTCGGCCAGTGCATGGGCCAAGGCAGCGCCGATACCACTCCCACCGCCTGTGACCAGGGCAGTTCGGGTGTTGAGAGAAAAACGTTCGAGAATTGCCATGTCGAGACCCCATATCTGATCTGTTGCGGCTGTGCTGTCTCAGGCCGTTCCAAGGTATCCGCTCAATATTTCGGGGAACATCTTCCAGAAAGGTGGACTTCACTCAAGGAGCGCCTCCGAAGAACCTTCCTGGAAGATCTCAGCCAGTCAAGTATTGAGAAGACACCCAAAAACGAAAACAGGAATCAGCCGAGAGCGGGACTAGTGTGAGGAAAACATGCCGCCAGTGTAGCATATTCTCAGGTCGGCTTCAACGGGTGCCCAGATACTTGGTGCATTTCACGCTGGGGGCGAGATCGTACGTGCCGGGGACGGTCGTCCATTTCGGCCATACAGAGCGTCAGTGGACTTTCCCCAGCACGTTTTGCCCCAACACTGATACACCCCCCAGAACCTTGGGAAGTCGTTCTTGGATTCGAACTACACGTGGGGACATCGAAATTTGACGGCAGTGATATGGTGAGTGGACCTATCGGAGCTCGTTTTCGACCGTCAATTCGATCACCCGGTCGAACCGATATCCACGAATCAACTCGGTACGATGGGTCATCAATACGATTGTATGATCCCCCCCGGCAGCCATGACCGCATCCATCACCCGGACCGCCGTGACCGGATCGAGATTGGTCGTGATTTCGTCCAGCAGCCAGATGGGCGCATCCTTGAGCAACATGCGCGCCAGCGCCAGGCGCTGGCGCTCGCCGCCGCTGAGCAATGCGCTGCCTTCGCCGACATCAGTGTCATAGCCGTCGGGCAACGTCATGATGAACTCGTGGACCTGCACGATACGGGCCGCGGCTTCGATCTCAGCGTCGCAAGCGTTCTTATCGCCGATGCGGATGTTCTCGCGGATGGTGGTGTTGAACAGATGCTCTACCAGCCGCCGGCGCAGATCCTGCTTCACGCCGATGGCGACGTTTGTCGCCGCCACGTGGATGCCGACCTGGTTGAGGGCGCGCAGTCCGATGACGGCGATCAACAGAATGAAAAGATCGCCGATCTGATCCCTGGTCGAGCCCTCCAGAAACAAATTGCTGATAGCGCGGCTCAACAACGACGCCTGCCCGATAATCAACAGACCGCCCAACAGACTCAAGCTCACAGTGACGGCAAAGGCAAGGCGGGCAAGGCGCGTTTCGCCGAGAAGTCGTCGATCCATGGAGGGCTGCTGCATGCTCCTTGCTGCGTGATGGGAGGAATGCCTCACCCGGCCGTGGCGCTAGATGCGCCGTGGCTGTCCCTCTCCACCGGGTGAAGAGGGACGCATAGTCTTCGTTCTGGAGGTGGGGCAAGGCAAGGCGAACGGGGTGGCAAATCGGCCTATGTCAGCACCCGATGCCTAATACTCCAGATGACTGTCCACCGTGACCCGCTGGCGGAAGACCCAGTAGCTCCGGCCCTGGTAGACCAGCAAAATCGGGACGAAGACCAGGGCGACGATGGTCATGATGCGCAGCGTGTATGGACTGGACGACACGTTGTAGATGGTCAGGTCAAACTGGCTGCCCAGCGACGAGGGCATCACCCGCGGGAAGAGGCCGCCGAAGAGAAAGGCGACCGTGCCGATCAACGTCAGCGTCGTGCCGATGAACGCTCGGCCATAGCGGCGTTGCCGGATCATCCAACCGACCGCAAGCAGCACGCGAAAACGGCCAGACCGAGGCCGATGGTCTGGACGAGATTAAAGCCGACGAACAGATCGGTTTGCACGGTGCTGTAGCCGATGAAAGCCATGACCAGCAACAGTGCCGGCATCCACAGCCGCATCAACAGAGCGTTGACTCGGTTCAGAATCTCATCATCCGTCTTGAGGCTTAGAAAGAGCGCTCCATGCAACGTGAAGAGCACGGTTGTGACCAGACCGCCCAGTAACGCGTACGGGTTCAGGAGCGTGAAGAGCGTGCCGACGTAGGTCATGGATGCGTCGATGGGCACGCCGCGCACGGTGTTGGCAAAGGCGACGCCCCAGAGCAATGCGGGCAGCAGGCTGCCGACGAAGATCGCCGCGTCCCACGTCTGGCGCCAGCGTGTGCTCTCGGTCTTGCTGCGGAACTCGAAGGCCACGCCGCGCACGATCAGGCCAAAGAGGATCAGGAAGAGCGCCAGATAGAAGCCGCTGAACAACGTGGCATACCAGTTGGGGAAGGCAGCGAACATGGCGCCGCCTGCGGTGATCAGCCAGACTTCGTTGCCGTCCCAGTGCGGGCCGATGGTATTGATGACGAGACGTCGTTCGCGGTCGGATTTGGCCACAATGGGTAGCAAAATGCCGACGCCGTAGTCAAAGCCTTCCAAGACGAAGAAGCCTGTGAAGAGTACCACGATAAGGACAAACCAAATAGAATTCAGGTCAAGCGGCATGGTTTTCTCCTGTGCTTTCAATGTGGTGGGCGCCAATTGTCATTCCGAAGCGCAGCGAGGAATCTTGGCTTGGCCCCCTTGAGATTCTTCGCTGCGCTCGGAATGAAAGTCGGCGTTCTTGAGATCGGAGCCTTCGTTCGCTATACTGTGAACAACTGGATTGTGGATGAATATACCCTTTTCAGTTGCTTCTGAGACCCCTTCGGGCCGAAGAGATCAACCCATCGAAGGAGACCGCACCATGAATAACCTGAGGCCGTACACGATCGAGGAACCGGCACGCCAACTACCGGTCGATGCAAGCTATGACGTGCTCGTCGCCGGCGGCGGCATTGCCGGCGTGGCAGCTGCGGTCGCGGCCGCACGCCAGGGTACATCAGTCTGCCTACTGGAGAAATCTTGTGCGTTGGGCGGGCTGGCAACCCTGGGCAACGTCACCGTCTGGCTACCGCTCTGCGACGGCATGGGCCGCCAGGTCAGCGCCGGTCTGGCTGAGGAGATGCTCAAGCTATCGGTGGCCGATCTGACTGAAGACAATCGGCAGGCGCGCTTCATCGGCGTCCCGGACGCCTGGCTGCCGGACGGGGATCCAAAAGCGCGTCGGGAGAAGCGCTATCGGGTCCAGTTCAATCCCTCGTCCTATCTTCTGGCGCTCGAACGCTGGGTCGTCGAGAACGGCGTCAAGATCCTGTATGACACGCGCATCTGTGCCGTGCAGCGAGTCGACAATCGTATCACCCACCTGATCGTCGAAAACAAGAGCGGGCGCTCAGCCATTGCCTGCCGGGCCGTGGTCGATGCCACCGGGGATGCCGACGTCTGCTTCCTGGCCGGCGAGCAGACCGAGTCGCTCGACACCAACGTACTCTGCGGCTGGTTCTATCACCTCGACAACGACGGCCTGCACCTGCATGCGGCCTCCAAACCCTTCAGCCCGTACGCCGACCGTGAAGGCGCCGAAGGCCCCTTCTTCCGCGGCGATGACGCAGAGGAGGTCACCGAACACCTGTTGCAGTCACGCGCTTGGATGCGGAAGAAGCTGGCCGAGTACCGGGTGCGCCACCCCGACCAGGCAGTACAAATCGTGACTCCGCCGACCATTCCTACCCTTCGCATGACACGCCGGCTCGTCGGTGCTATCTCGCTGGGCGAACGCCACGACCATCATATCTTCGAGGACACCGTCGGTCTGACGGGCGATTGGCGCAAGCGCGGCCCGGTCTACGCCTTTCCGCTGCGCACCTGGCCGGCGTGCGCAACCGCAATCTACTGGCTGCGGGCCGTTGCATCTCCGCCGACACCACCGTCTGGGATGTAGCTGTGCCGTGACCGGCGAGGCTGCGGGCACAGCAGCATCCATGCTCGCCAGACAGGCGATGGCAAGCCTGGATGCGTTGGCGGTACCGGACTTACAGGATCAGCTTTGCAGCAATGGTGTCATATTGAGAGAGGCTTGAGTTGTATCAGGTGTTGCCTGGCTGTGCTAGCCCCACGCATCACCGAGGTACTTCAACTGTTCGATCATCTGATAGCTCTGACCGCCTTCGTGTTGGTTGTAGGGCCAGACGCGGATCGCTTTGTCGCCCTCATAGTAGTTGTAGGCGGCATAGACCGTTGAGGGCGGGCAGATGTCATCCATCAGCGCGGTCGAGAAGAGGGCAGAGGCCGTGGCGCGCGGTGCGAAATTGACGCCGTCGAAGTAGGAGAGCGTATCGAAGACCGTCTCGATCTTGTCTCGATGGGCCTTGCAGTAGCTGGAGATTTCTCCATAAGGATGGGTGTCGACGATCTCAGTTGCTCGCCGATAGTGGCAGAGAAAGGGCACGTTGGGCATCGCGATGGCCACGGCGTCGTCGAGCAAGGACGGAGCCAGACCGGCCACGGCTAACGTGATGCCGCCGCCCTGGCTGACGCCGGTGACGGCGATGCGTGACGTATCAACGGCATCGTTGCTCAAGGCGGCCTCAACAGCCCGAAGAGCGTCGGCGAAGACACGGCGATAGTAGTAGGTCTTCTTGTCCAGGATGCCACGGGTCATGAAGCCGGGGTAGTGGGGGTTGCCGCCGTCCATCTCCGGATCAGGCGTGTCACCGACGGACCAATTGCTGCCCTGCCCCCGAGTGTCCATGACGAAATGCGCATAGCCGGCCGAAGCCCAGACCAACTGGTCGATGGGGAAGGCACGACCGCCGCCATAGCCGATGTATTCGACAATGCAGGGCAAGGGAGCCGAGCGTCGGCGAGGTAAGATGAACCAACCCTTGATGGGCTGACCGCCATAGCCATTGAAAGTGACATCGTAGGTCTCTACCGTTTGGAGGCCGTAGTCGACCGGCTCAAAGCGGGCATCCAGGCGGTGTCGTCGCGTCTCGGCCATCGTCTCTGTCCAGAAGCTGTCGAAGTCGGCGGGTTCGGTTCGTTGGGGACGATAGACTTCCAGTTCTTTGGGTGAAAGATCAAAGCGGGCCATGGCGCGTTCCTTTTGGTCGTCGTAAGTAATCCGTGATTGGTGGGATTGAATGCCAGGGAGGTTCAACAAGATCTCATGTCGTAGAGCGAGAGACACGGTTTTTCCTCTGTGATCTTCGTACCGCCTCCGTACCTGCTGTGGTGAATCTTGTCACTCACCCACCGTAGCCCAGCAGCAGGGGTTCCCCCCAGGCAGCCCAGTTCCAGCGACTATCGCCCAGGGCGTCGGTCACAAACTGGATGACCACATCCTGACCGCCCAGGCTGGGCAGATCGATGATGAAGCGTTCCCAATCGTTGGTCTGTTTGGTCGTGCTCCAGATGCGCATGCCGTTGACGTAGATGCGGAAGGCACAAAGATTCTCGCCTTGCATGAGGGCGCCGTCTCGGATGCCCACGGCAAAGCGCATGCGCAGGCTGTCGACCTCGGGGGGCACGCGCAGCGAGTATTCGCACACAGCGTTGCCGGTAACCGGCGGATGCTCCCAGATCGCCTGCTGTTGCACCATATTGCAGCTGGCGACTGCCGTCTTGATCTCCATCATGTCAGGCGAGCGCGTAGCAGCCAACGTGGCAGCCGGGAATCCTTCCAGAAAATCAAATTGCCAACGCAGCGCCTTGCCTGATTCGGGTTTCGTCTCTTCAGCGAGCAGGTTCTGCCAAAGCTCCTCCTGCCATTTGAGATAGCTGATGTATTGAGAGAGATGGGTGAGCGATTGTTCACTAAGATCGGAAATGCGCCGTTCAATTGCGTCAATCGTGGCTTTGCGGGCATCAAAATTCGTCATAGGGTTTTGGTCGGTCCGTTCTTTGGACTTTGGTTGAGCAATGGGGGGCCACCACAAGGGTCGCCCGTACACGATATGGCGAAATTCGGGCAGGGACAAGCCCTGCCCGTACAAGTCGGGTCGCCCGGGATCCACCTAGATTGAGACGTCGGCTTGCTGCGGCCATTGGTTAACCGCCCCGTTGTCCATCAGGTTCTCCCATCGGGATGTCGCGACTGGATTGCTCAGCAGCACGAGCGCAACGTAGGTCGGTTCAAACGGCCTATTGAGCAATTTCATCTGGGCTTCCTCGGGTGTGTTCGATCCCTTCTTCTGATTGCAGCGTTTGCAAGCTGTGACCAGGTTCTGCCAACTATGGGCGCCGCCACGGCTGCGCGGTATGACATGATCGACCGTCAGTTGGAGACGACCGGGGAGCGTCCCACAGTATTGGCATGTATAGGCATCACGCAACATGATTGCAGAACGCGTGGCAGGTACACGGCGATGGGGCAACCGCACATACTTGACCAGGCGAATCACCAGGGGCACAGGAATCGCTCTGCTGCTGCTGCGCAACATCTGTTGCGTTGCCTCGATCATCTCAGCCTTTTCTCGCAGCAGCAATACAACAGCCCGACGGACAGAGACCAGGCTGAGCGGCTCGTAACTGGCATTGAGAACCAAGACTTGTTTGGCCATGAGATCACTTCAGAACATCGACATCCGACAATACGATACAAATGGGAAAGCCCACTGCAAAAAGACCTCTTTCACCACAGATTCACACAGGTGGAAGAACGGATAGGGCACAGATGATACTGGAATTACTCTGGACATCCGTAAACCATTTGTGGAAATCAGGTCCCTATCTGTGGCTAATTTTCGTTCTTGCAGTAGAGTCACGGATCACTTCCGATTGTGCCAACAGCTCAAGCACTGCTTATACGCGCTATTTTATCAGCAACCCCAAACGAAAACAAGCCGGAGGGTCAGGCTCCACTCTGCTCAGCGAACAGTGCACTTGGATGTCAGAGATTGGGCGGCATGTAGACCGCGACTGAGCCGGCACGCTGGACAATGCCCCACAGAAATAGGTAGACAAAGGCCATCGCCAACGTCTTTACATTCTCATCTTCAACGTTGCCGAAATAGGCATAGGACGCGGGAATCGTAATGATGGCGACCACGCCATAGAGGATATGCATGAAGGGGCGCGGCAGCACAACATCAAGTCCTCGAAAGTAGAGGAGAACGCCTATCGAGAACTGAGCGATGAGCAACAATTCAGCGATGACCGCGGCGCCGGACCAATTGCTGTCAAGAGGCCGGGAACGGAAGCGGAGAAAGAGCGCCCAGATGGCCAGCGCTGCGATGAAGAGCGAGGATGTGTCAGCCAGACGATCATGGATTACCGTCAGCGGCATTTGTCGACCCTGTTTAGCTTGGAGCGTGTACGCTCAGGTATTGTTGTAGAACAGCGGCAGCCGGTCCTTGAATGTCGTAGCTGAGCCACTGGTTGCTGGTGCCAAGACCATAGATGCATCCACCGATTACGTAATCGTCCTGGCGCATGGCCTCATCATACCAGACAAGCTGTTCGACATACGCGCCTGGCCCCCAGAGCCCATAGCCGTTTTCGGCCCAGAATCGCTGAAAATCCTGCCAGCCGCGTGCATCAGGCGGTCCCGGGCGATTGGCGACAAGGCCATCAACGCCAAGTTCCGTGAAGACCAGAGGAATCGCCAGATTGGCGGGCTTGAGAAACTGGTTGTAGACCTGGCGATAGCGCAACGTGAGCCAACCGGTATCTTCCGGGGAGACGCCGGGATAGCGGCCCTGATTCTCGCGCGTCGAAAGATAGTAGATGGTGGGCGCCGAGTATTCATGCAGTCCCAACCAGCCGCCCGTATCCTTGGCCGTCTGGACGGCCGGCAAATAATGCTCCCACAGTTCCAACGGTGGCTGTCCCGTACCGAAATTGCCGATGACACTACGAATGCCCTGTTCAGCCAGCAGACGTGTTCGCTCAGAATCAAATTCAGCAAGACGCTTCATCTCGTCGGCATTGCTGGCCACCGGTTCATTGAAGGCGATCCATCCGTCAAACGTGGCACGGCGACGTTCGTCACCGGCGATTGGCATCAACCGGTCAACGAATGCGCGGGCTTCACCGAACGGCTCCATAGAAGCGAGATTGGCCTGCGGCAGTGAACCCAGTCTTCCGATCAGCTTTGTATTCGGAGAGGTTCCCTTGATCTGTTCAGCCAGACCGGCATCCAATTCCAGGGTTGTGACCGCGGAGACCGCCTGGGTTTCGAGTAAGTCAAACAGCTGATTGATGTTGCGCTCAATATGGACGCCGATCTTGCTCGGCGGTCCAGGTGGAAACGGGGTCGCTATCGGCGTGGGCGTCGCTGTTGGTGTCGGTGGGATCGGTGTGTCCGTTGGTTTGGGCGGCGTGGGCGTCAGCGTCGGCTCTTCAACGAATGCCGCCTCAAGTTGCGAATTTGGCGCGTGGGGAAAGAAGAACCGGCGTGGTGTCGGCGTCGAGGTTGCACGCAGCAGCCGTCGAGTCGCCGTCGGTGCAGGCGTTGCGGTAGCGCCGCCACAGGCAGCCGCGCCCAACGCCACGACGCTCAGTCCGAGATTGCGCAGAAAACCGCGCCTGGACCGCTTAGGTCGAGATGGCTCGGAACTGTCTTCGCCGGAAAAATGGGACGGGGGGGAGTCTTGAGACTCCTGAGCAGAGATCGGTTGATCCCCATCGTCAGGCGACCCGTCGTTCGGCTTATTCAGATCGCACGATTCGCTTGATGATGATTGCATTGAATCCATGATCTCTACTATAACACTCTGGAAACGCTTGCTCAACTTGTCCAAAAGTGGCCTGTTTCAGGCTGGGACCAGCTTGAGATAGATCCCGGCCCGAAGCCCAGCCATTCGATATTCATAACCACATGAAATACGTTGTCTTGAACTCGACCCGTAGACGTACCGAGTCCCAAATTAGTTCCAACCGTGATGCCATGCTCAGCCGTGCTACACTAGATGACGTTGACGTTTCAGATCCCGGGATAGATCCCGCTGCTAACAGCCGTTGGCGCCTCAAGCGCTTGAGTCCAGCCGCTGAGTCGGCTTTTAGCGATTAGCAGCCGGCTTCAGCCGATGCGTTCAACCGCCAACGCAACCGAGTAATTTTGAGCATGATGGTTCAAGATGCTAGAGTAAGGGTCACGTGCCTGAGGGTTTCGGTTGCAACATTTTTCTGGCCCTCAGGTCACGATTTGGTGGCATCGCCGCCACCCGTCTTCGGTCGAAGTCTATCCACATTTTCAGGAGAAACCCATGCAGAAGCGTAAACTGAGTATCGAATACTGCGTACAGTGAAACTACACGCCCAGAGCCGTCAGTTTGGCGGACGAACTATTGCAAAACTACACGCCAGCCATCGAGTCGCTCACCTTGATCCCTTCAGGACAAGGTCGATTCGAGGTTGTGATGGATGGCGAACTCATTTTTAGCAAGAAGGCCGTAGGTCGTCATGCTGAAGAGGGCGAGGTCGCCCGGCTACTCGAGGAAGCTGCCGGTATCGAACCGATGCCAAGAGAATAATCGAGTCTCCGAGATGGTACATAAAAAGGGAGGCAGGATGCCTGGCCAGGCATCCTGCCTCCCTTTTTATTCGGCGCGCCCGATTCAGAAGACCGACATTTGACAGACATATCCGTCTGCCGTCTCATCGCCGTCTAGAGTCCGGTTGGCAGATCGACAAACTCAAAGCTGAGGCCAAACTGATCGCGCAGGTGTTCGCCGAGAGCTTGGACGCCGACGGTCTCTGTGCAATAGTGGCCGCCGTAGATCACGTTGATGCCGCTGTTTAACGCGTCATAGTACTGGGCGTGGCTGGTTTCGCCGGTAATGAAAACGTCGCAACCCAAGGCAGCGGCGTGTTCGATCTCATTGGCCCCGAAGCCGCTCAGAATGCCGACCCGGTGCACAATACGCGGGCCATTGGCCTGCGCCAGCTTGATTGAGCCGACATTCTGTTCGAAATGGTCAACAAGATAGTCGAACTTCATGCCGTCGGGTGCTTCTGCCAGAACGGCCAGATTGACGCCCTTCACGTTGGCCCACCAGTCGACCACCTCCAACCCCAACCGACGAGCCAGCTCGGCATTGTTGCCGACAATCGGGTGCGCATCGAGGGCCAGGTGTGCGGCATAGAGGTTTAGGTCAGCCTCCATGTAGGTACGGACCAGTCGTCCGTAGCTGCCGGCAAGTCGTTTCGGGCCGCCCCAAAAGATTCCATGGTGAACCAGCAGCAGGTCTGCGTCGTGCTCAATGGCGGCGACAGCGCACGGGAGGTGTGCGTCGACCATGCTGACGATGCGGTTGATCTCCTTGCGCCCCTCGATTTGCAGACCTTGCGGGCCATAGTCGCTGATCTCGCCGATGTGCAGATACTCGTCAAGGTAGTGAATAAGTTCTTCCCGCTTCATGCGCTAATGCTCCCTCCATCCTGATCCTCAGGCGATGTCCCCCGCCGTACGAATCCTTTGGCTTGTCTGGCGAATTTTCGACGCGATAGCAGAACGCGCCGCCCACAGGTCTGACAGACGATACCGATGTCTGCGCCAACACGAACGATCTCCCATTCATAGGCGCCGCAGGGGTGCTGCTTGCGCATTCGCACCACATCGCCGACGTAAAGCGTCTCGTAGATCTCCATGCCATGGTCTCTGAAATACGAATGGTCAGCAACGGTTCCCTCGTTACGCCTTTCGTTTAGGGATTGTTTATGACTGATCTGCGCCGGTTTCGGTCTCATTCGACACAGCCGTTTCGGTCGCAGATGTCTCAGATGCGGGTGCATCGTCTGCGACGATATCACTCGTGGCAGTCGCAAGAAGCGATGTCTCAGATTCTGCCCATCCGGCCCGCGAGGTTAGCGTGAGCAATCCACTGCCCACCGCAAAGGTAAAACTCAGCAGATAGATGAGTTGATAGGCGATTGCCCCGGCACAAGGCACGAGCGAGAAGAGCCGGGCGATGACCAAGATACCCAGAGCCCCGGTCAACATGGTCGGGAGCGTGCCCACTTCTCGGTCGACGCCTGCAAGCACTCTACGCCCCAGCCACAGACCGGTCACCAGCGGACTGAGCAACCAGAGGGTCATCAATAGCCCGGATGAAAGGGCGAGCATTGCTGCACCACCGGGGAACCAGCCCCAGAAGATAGTCCCAATTAAGACCAAAGCCCCTACGAGAGGGAACGAAATCGCCAAAGCCAGAAAACCAAAGATCACGGACTCCGCCGGCTTTGCGTCGAGTGTTGCCGCAGGCTTCACGATCAATGCTGGAACAAAACTGAGCAGCAGCCAGCCAGCGAGCGCCAGGCCCGCTGCGATCAAGATCGTTCGCAACAACCACCAGGCGAGTTGAAGGACCATCTCGCGGCCTCTGTCCGCGGAAGCGTCCTCGACTTCCTCTTCTGTCTGCCAGGGCTGTACCACGATGTCATCGGCCACATCGTTGGGCAGATCCGGTTCGCCGGCGCTGCTAAAGGTAAGCGTGCCACCGACTTCCGCCCCATCGCCGATGAAGAGCGAGTTTGCATATAGCCGTGCATCGCCGCCCACACGACCGTCGAATTCCAGTTCATTCATGCCGGCAACTAGATCTTGCCCGATCTCGCCCGCGATGAACCCACTGTCGCCCCCAACGAGCATATCACCGCCCACGCTCGCACCCTGAAGCAGATTGATGCCGCTGGTAATGGAACGATCACCAATGCGGATCGGCATGCCTGGGACGCCTCCGCCACCGGCCACGAGCACGTCATCACCCACCGATCCGGCGATTGTAATGCCGCTGCCTGCAGCACGTACATCGTCCAGCACCTCGCCGCTGACGACGACACCTGCGCCCGCCGCAATCAGGTCGCCGGTCACCACGCCATTGATCTCAATGACGCCGCCAAAAGCAACAAGATCCCCCTCGACAGTGCCATCAATGATGATCTCGCGGCCAAATACGTACAGATCGTCGCTGAGCGTTTCACCGGTTTTCAGACGATAGACTTCGCCCTGGGCGAACTCAGCAGCGTTAGCTGTATGTGAGCCGCCGACAACAAGGAGCAACGAAAGAAGAATCAGGAGTAGCGGAGCCTGAAGTCGCCAATGAACTGGCACAACGTTCGACGTCGACGGTCTGGAGGTTTCTGCCATTGTCGTCCTCCGATTTGAACTCCACATTGAATGCGGCAAGGGTCTTCTGATGATCGACCGACACCGAAGCCAAGGATCGAGTCCGGCAGTCAGTCAACCAGTATTGAACACACCATCAGTGTACCGTTTTGAGTGTTGAAATGCAAGCAATTCTGGGCATCCCAGGTGCATCCCGGATGCATCTCAAATTGGGAGCAAAAAGTGCCGGGGACGGTCCAGTATGATATTTCTTCACAACAACCCAATGGGCCGTCCCCGGCACTGAAAAGATCTCCAACAGCACCAGATGCCCCGTGTATCTACCGCTGTATCAGGGGCAGCCACAATTGCTCGTCATTGGCCGTGGCCTCTTCGAACGGAAACAGGAAGCCGCCAGAGACCTTGTAGCTGGCGCTCGCAGCCGATGACGTATTTGCGTCGCCGACCACATTGGTGACGACGTAGCTGGCCGAACTGGCTGTGGCACCGCCGGCAATCACGGATCGCTGTAGAAGAAAACTGGTTGACGATTGGGCTGTTGCCACACCGACGGGAACCAACAGGAATAGCAGTGTAATCAATAGTAATCTGTGCCGCATGATTCTATCTCCAAAATCTGATCGAAGACTATCCATCTTTGTTTGTCGCACCACTAGTCGATATCGATGAAAACCGGTATGGAACCATTATCCGGATCCATCGGTCCGGCAACTTTGCCCAGCACAATCGTATCCTCCACGCCGCTTGAAAGCCCGATCCCATCGTCCTGGGAAATCTCGATCTTGCTGCCGATCTTCCAGGTGGCGCTGAGCGTCGTCATGTCAGCGCTGCTCACGTCTGCGCTGCTTCCCTCTGGGCTGCCAGCACCGGCGCTGGTCAACCCGGCCAGGTTGACTGCGGGCGCTAGTCCATCGGTGATGATGACGAGGTAGCTATTGGGAGCGACAGCGCCGACAGTGGGCGCAAAGTCGACGTACTCGTTGCCGTCTTCCAAGGCGACAATTTCATGGGAAACAGCCTCCTTGGCAACGCCGATGACGGCGCTGCTGTTGCCGTCATTGACCTTGGCGACGGCAAGCATCGGCTGACCATTTTCCGGTGATGCAGCGACGCCGACCATCGCCACCAGGTCACCCGGCTCGATGGCCGTGTCACCAGAATTGACAACCAAAGATTGGCTATTGGCCACGCGATCCACATAGGACTGTGCGCTGATGCCGCCTGTGCCCCCGAAGTAGGCGTCGAAATAGCCATTGCCTTGCACATACATGCCGCGATAGTTGGTACTGAAGATCCGTGCGCCGTAACCCTCTTCGACCGCCGAATCGGTGCCTCGCGCATAGAGCCCCTTGCCCCCTTCGAAGTAGCCACCCTCGTTGTAGAAGCCAAAGCTATTCGACGTATCGCCACGCCCATAGACGCCCACACCCTGATTGCTCTGGCCGTAGACGCCTGGAGCAAGGATATTTTGGGAGCTGCGGTCCCCATTGCTGTAGCCGTATACACCGATGCCATTGGTGCTATAAAAGTAGCCGGCATAGCCACGATTGGCGTTGCTGCCGCCGTCAAAACCGTAGACGGCGTAGCCGTCCTCAGTCTGGCCGTAGATGGCGCGACCGTTGGCGGCAAGTCCGTAGATGGCGTTGCCGGTGGTCGACTGTCCCGAAATGGCGCCCCGGTTGAAGCCGAATGCATCGTTGTTCATCTGCACGTCAAGCAGATAGTTGTTGGGAATCGCATTCGCTGTCCCTTTGACGATGGCGCCAGGGCGCACCGTGTGGGCCATCGGCGCCGGCAGGATCTCCTGGCGTGGCGTCAACAACTCACCGTCAATGGTCTGTGCTATCCACAATTCTTCTCCGTTGAAGATATCGGTCGTGATTTCAAGCCTCGCCTCAAACAGTCCATCCTGCACCGATATCTCGCTGCTCCCGCCATCCCAGAGCAGATCACCGTCCGCGGCGGCGTTGTAGATCTCGAACTGCATGGTGAACGTGCCGGTGAGCGGCAGATCATCCTGATCGGTAAGATAGCCTTGATAGGTGATGGCGTCCCCAACAATTGTGTTAGGAGCCAGGGTAGAATTGGCCGGCGATGCCTCTACCCAACCGGGCCAATAGGCCCCCAGTGCGCCGAGCAACAGCAACGCAACGGCACCGATCAAGATGGTGTAGGGTTGGTTTCGGACCTTCATAGTGTCTCCTTACTAATCGACTTCACGACTCATTACTGGTGTTCAAGGTGCGATCTCAATGTCAAACTCGGCACGTAGCCGGGGTCGAGCGCTAAGCTTTGCTGCAATGCCTGGCGTGCAGCGTCAACTCGGTCTTGCTCAAGGTGCACAGTAGCAAGGCCCAGAAAAAAATCGGCCGAATCAGGCTGCCATCGTACGGCCTGTTCAAATGCTGCCTGTGCCGCAGCCGGATCACCGTTCTGTAGATGCGCCCAGCCCAGAATGCCGTAGGCGATGCCATCGGTCGCATCGAGATCGACCGCCTGCTCCGCCATCAACTGTGCACGCTGCCCATCTCCAGACCGCAAAGCCAGATCGGCATACTGCCGATAGGTCAATGCAATGGTCGGGGCAAGCTCAATCGCCCATTCGTAGGCGTCATAGGCCAGGTCGATTTTCTCCGGCGTAGCGACGACGTCTTGCGCGTAAATTGCCGCAAGTTGCGTGGCCAAAACGGGATCCTGAGGACGCAACACCATCGCCTGATGCATTGCGCTCTCCGCCTGCGCGTACTCGCCCTGTTGAGCGGCGGTCAGCGCGGCCGCGACATGATAGCCGGCGCGACGCGGCTGTCGTTGCACCGCCAGGTCTAATTGCGCCGACGCAGCAGCGGGATTCCCGTTGCTCAACGCCTGAGCACCTCGCCAGCTATGGAGGTCAGCCAGCAACGGCTGTACGTTGAACTGCCAAAGGGCCAAGCCCACGAACACCATGCCCACCGTTGCCGGAATGCCTCCTGTTCGCAGCGAAGGCAGAAACAGTGGACGCGGCTCCGTGAAAGACCCGGCTGTCGCCGTCACAATGGCCAGCAGCAACCAGAAGACGACCGCCGTTGACGCGACCTCGAACAGAAAGAGGTTGCCCACCAGTTGGGCGCAGATTGCGGCCATGCAGGCCGCGAGCCAACGATGTTCCAGCGGTTGATCGGCTCCTGATGGAAGGCTGGTCTGTTCAGCAGCTATCTGAAACGATCCTGCATGTGCGTACGCATCCCGGGATTGAGCCGAGTCCAACCACTTTTCAGACAGCTTCTCGGACATCGTTAGCTGTTGCCAACCCTGGCTCAAGATGAGAACGACAAGACCAATCAGCATGAGTGTCGCCACAATGCCGTAGTTCAGTGACCAATCGAGCAGCCAATTGTGGGCCCGGTCGACGACGACCCCGCGACCTTGATAGTAGACAAGCTCAGGCGGATAGACTGACGGAAAGTGCAGTTCCAGTGTATCGGCTCCGTAGCCGAGCCAGAGGCGCGGCCAGAGGAGACGAAGCGACGCCTGCCAGATGGTCCACCGTGCTGCGATCGAGCCGCCGGTGGTGATGCCCTGGCGCAGCACAATCAGTAGCCCCGCACCCAGCGTAGCTGCCCCGCCCAGCATGCTGAGCCAGCGCACACGGGTCGACCATCGGCGTGCGGCCGGCAACCACAAGAAGAGGCTGATGCCAACGAGGGCTGCTATCCATGCCGCCCTCGCCTGAGACAAAGCGATGACCGTGACTTCCAGCGCGACGAGCGCCCCCAGACCAACTCGCTGCCATCGATTCGTTGCTTCCAAAACGGCGGCCGCCGTCAGCGGCAGCAAGAGAGCAAGATACGCCCCCGTGAAATTGGCACGGCCCAGGGTCGCCGTCATTTGACTGCGTGCATCGGTGAAAACGGGCAGCGGCTGCCAGCCGGCGGCCTGTACGAGGCCAAGCAGGCAGATCGGCAGGGCAGTCCAGATCATCAGATGCAGCAAGCGTCGGCTGCCTTGGGCGTCTATCTGTGTTGCAACAATGACGAAGAGCAGCAAGTAGCTCAGCTGGGTGAGAAGGCCGCCGGCACGGTCAAGGGAGCCGTAGACCGCGATGTAGCGGTTTGTGCTCAGAAACGTCGAGAGAACCAGAACAGAACCAAGTGCGATGATAAGGGTACGAATTGGGGGCGTCAGCGGTTTTATCCGGTTGCCTGCCAACCGACCACCCAGCCAGACCAGAAACAACAGCCAGACCAACGTCCGCAGTAGCCATACCTTGGACGCCTCAAACTGCTGTTCGACCCACAGGTTTACGAACAAGGGTGTCAACAGGGCGATCAACAGCCAGAGCGACTCTTGCCATTCTTGCAGTCGGTGATATTGGGCCTCGCTTTGCGCCATGCACAGTCTCCAAACAATAACGGTTCGATGGTGGACAGATTGAACTATTGAAACGACTTGTTTGTCAAGGGCTTACCTTCTATACTATTTCGCGCACCTCGTGCAGTCGAATATGCAATCTACGAGGGACGAAAGCGCTCAATGGTTGAGATCTATTCGGCCATCGACTGCGCAGCCGAGCCGATATAGCCATAGGGGATACGCCTCTACCCGATTTCTGAGATGAAAGGAAGTCTATGACAAACCACTACGACGCAATCGTCATCGGCGTGGGCGGCATGGGCAGCGCGACGGTCTACGAACTGGCCAAGCGCGGCCAGCGCGTGCTCGGCCTCGAACGCTACGACATCCCCCACACCATGGGCTCATCCCACGGACTGACGCGTATCATCCGCCTGGCCTACATGGAGGACCCGTCCTACGTGCCGCTACTGCGCCGCGCCTACGAACTCTGGAATGAGACCCAGGCAAAGGCCGGCGAACAGCTCTTGGTCATCACCGGCGGCGTTGACGCTTCCGCGCCTGACGACGGCGTCTTCAAAGGATCGCTATTGGCCTGCGAAACCTTCAATATTCCCCACCAAGTCTACACCGCTACGGAACTGGCCAAGCGTTTTCCGGCCTTTCATCTGCCCGACGGTATGATGGCCAACTATCAGCCCGACGCCGGCTTTCTGCTGTCAGAACGCTGCATTGTGGCCCATGTCAACCTGGCCATGGCGCTGGGGGCCGTCATCCATGGACGAGAGCGGGTACTGGATTGGGAGCCGCTGGGCGATGGTGTCAAAGTGACGTCCGACCGGAGCGTCTATACAGCTGACAAACTGGTGATCACTGCGGGAGCGTGGGCCAACAAGCTGCTGGCTCCCCTGGGCGATGGGCTGGCCGTGCCGGAGCGCCAGGTGCTGGCCTGGCTACAGCCGCAGCAGCCAGATCTTTTCCGCACCGGCAATCTGCCGGTCTGGATCATCGAGGGTCAAGAGGGCGTCTATTACGGTTTCCCTCTGTGGGGAATCCCCGGCTTCAAATTTGGACGCATGCACCATCGCGAGGAGATTGTCGATCCTGACACGATGGACCGGGAGTGCCACCCGGAGGATGAGGCCGTTCTGCGTACATTCGCCGAACGCTACTTCCCACAGGCCACTGGGCCGACGCTCTCGCTGAAAGCCTGTCTTTTTACCAACACGCCCGACGAGCACTTCATCGTAGATCGGCATCCCGACCATCCGCAGGTGGTCTTCGGGGCAGGTTTTTCGGGACACGGCTTCAAGTTCGCCAGCGTCATGGGTGAAGTGCTGGCGGAACTGGCGGTGGATGGCAAGACGCGCCACGAGATTGGCTTTCTGCGGCTTGATCGCTTTCGAGAAGAAGGCTTGGCCACCGATTGACTACTGCAAAAAGCGATTTTCACCACAGAAAAACGCAGATACGCACGGATGGGACACAGATAGTTTTTCAACTCACCAGGTCGCACAGAATCCTGCTACAGGCTGGACAACTCGCACCTTTCGATTGACGAGACAGTGACGGCCGTCCGAAAGCAGTTGACCAGACCTCCAGCACACATCGGGTGACAGAGATGGCCTTATACGGATGGGACAACTGCCCAACCATCGTGCACGATCAGATTGACCGCCTAGCGTCTTCGCTGTCCGAACGGCTGGGAACACAAGTCACCGGCATCTATCTCCACGGTTCGCTGGCCATGGGCTGCTTCAACCCGCGACGGAGCGATCTCGATCTGCTTGTGATCATTACCGATCCCTTGTCGCCGACTGCAAAACGAGGGATCATAGCGGATCTGCTGGCCCGTTCAAGACAACCCAGCCCCGTGGAGATCAGCTTCATCACCGATGAGCAATTGCGCCCCTGGCGCTATCCCACGCCCTTCGACCTGCACTACAGTGAGATGTGGCGGGATCGCTACATGAGCGACCTTGGTTCCGGCGCCTGGAAGACCTGGAACGACAGCGAACCGGTCGATCCGGATCTGGCCGCCCATATCACCATAACCCGCGCACGGGGCATTTGCCTGGCCGGCCAGTCCACCGCTACCGCTTTTCCTCCGGTGCCGGCCGAAGACTACCGTGCGTCGCTGGCGCTCGATATCGACGAGTCATTGGCGACAATCCGAGAGAATCCCGTCTACGCGATCCTCAATTGTTGCCGCACGGCCGCCTATCTGCGTGACGGTCGCGTGTTCTCCAAAGCGGAAGGGGGTCGATGGGCGCTGGAAGTCTTGCCGACCGACCTGCATGGTATGATCGCCCTGGCCTTGGCCGCCTACGATGAGGGGCCGGAAGACGAGTGCTTCGATCCGGAAGCGCTGGATCACTTTACCAGGCATATGCACGAGGCACTGACATGAGACCGATCGTGCACATCTTCACAGCTTCGAAAGCACACTGGCACGACGTCACCGATGAGATCATGCAATTGGGAGAATTCGCATCAGACCAATGGGTGAGGCCGGTGCAACGGCCTACATCACAAGACGCACTCTCGAAGTAAGAGTCACCGATATCGATGGCAAACAGCCGAGACCACTCACAGTTGAAGAGGCATAGCGTATGATCAGCGAACAGATTGTTGCACTGGGCGGCGGTGGATTCTCCATGGAGGAGACGCCGGTATTGGACGACTACATTCTCGGACTGGCCCGTCGGGAACATCCACGGATCTGCTTTGTTCCCACCGCCAGCGGGGACAACGAGAACTACATCGTACGCTTCTATCGTCGCTTCGTTGGCGCAGACTGCGTGCCGTCGCACTTGGGACTGTTCAACCGGGACGTGGAGGATTTGACCGAGTTTGCGTTGTCCCAGGACGTGATCTACGTTGGCGGTGGCAACACGGCCAACATGCTGGCCGTCTGGCGTCTGCATGGCTTTGACAAAGCGCTACGGGCAGCGCTTGCGGCAGGCACAGTTCTGGCCGGCGTGAGCGCCGGTTCGATCTGCTGGTTCCAGACCGGCGTGACCGACTCGTTCGGTGGCGATCTCGCCCAATTGGACTGCCTGGGCTTTCTGCCTGGCAGCAATTGCCCTCACTACGATGGCGAGGCCGCACGCCGTCCCGCGTATCACAAGTATGTCGGCCAAGGAATGCTGCCCGGACTAGCGGCCGACGACGGCGTGGCGCTGCACTTCATCAACGGAAAGCTGCACCGAATCGTCTCGTCGCGGGAAGACGCATGCGCCTACCGCGTCGTGATCGAAAATGGTCGCGTTCAGGAAACGCCGCTCGACGCCAAAATCCTCGCATAGTAGACCGGGCAACGAATCGTTCTTCACTCTCATCCGCGGCTGTCGATAGCCGTGAAAAGCGCCCTTCCCCAATTTTGCACAATGCGTTATCATCGTGTCCCTGACTCCACAGCCTGCCAGTCCGGTCGTTGAGAACGTACCGTCATTGTCGGTGTGGTTTGTAATCGCACAATTCTCACTGGCTACCGGACACTTTGCGACATGTCATTCTGAACGGGTGGACCAGAGGGATTTTGCAGTCGGGCACCACACCGGCAATGATGGAAGATTCTGTAGCGCGAGTGCCGCCAGTGAAGAATCTCTACAGGGTGTGAGCGTAGAGACCCTTCGCTGGAATCTCATCGGCCAGGAAAGCCCTCGGATGACCCACTCAGGGTGACAGGTTCGAAAGTGTACGGTAGCAAACAATTCTCATAAAGTTCAGAAGTAGTCAAAGGTATCCCATGAGTTTGAAAGCATCGGTCTTCATTGCAACAAGTCTGGATGGATTCATTGCCCGGTCCGACGGCGGGTTGGATTGGTTGGACGCCGCCAATGCCACGGTCCCAGAAGGAGAAGATTGTGGCTACGCGGCCTTTTCGGAGTCGGTTGACGCGATGATCATGGGGCGTAACACATACGAAAAAGTGTTGTCGTTCGGACAATGGCCCTACACCAAACCCGTCATCGTCTTGAGCCGCAACAAAATGGTCATCCCGGAAGAACTGCGGTCCACCGTCTCCCATTCCTCGGAGTCTCCACAAGAGCTATGCGACCGTCTCTCGTCAGAGGGCGTCAAGCAGCTCTACATTGACGGCGGTATCACCATCCAGCGATTCATGGCCGCTGGACTCGTCGACGATCTGACCATCACCCTCATCCCCGTCATTCTTGGTGAGGGAATCCCGCTCTTCGGCGGGCTGGAGCAAGATATCCCGCTCAAGCATGTCTCTACCACAAGTTATGACTTTGGCTTTGTGCAGTTGGTCTATGAAGTGGTGAAGTAGACGTTGGAGGTCGTGAGGTTCACAATGGTTTCGATACGACGAATCCGGCTGGGTGAAGCAAGTCTCTTCAAACAGATCCGGCTTGAAGCATTACTAGACTCGCCCTCTGCCTTCGGATCGACATACGAATCTGCCCGGCAGCGCAGCGCTGAAAGTTGGCAGAGGCAAGCCGACAGCACAGCCCAAGGATCCGATCGGGCGACCTTTCTTGCGTTCGCCGATGATGATCCGGACCGGCCAATCGGGATCATGGCATTGTATCGCAATGAGGACGGGACGGGTGTCAGAAGCAAGAGCGGGGAGCTGCTGCAGGTATGGGTCTCGCCCCAATACAAAGGGCATGGGGTTGCGGCAGCGATTCTGGAGGCCGTTTGCGTTTGGGCCGGGCGGAACGATTTTGACACGATTGTTGCCGGCGTTGCATCCGGAAACACAAGAGCTCTCTCATTCTACAAGAAACACGGTTTCAGACAGACAAGCAGTGTTGCTCCCGGCGAATCTGATGGCCTTTTGCTTGTGAAGGAGATCGAGCCATCCGTGAACACTCAGATTGTCTACGAAACCCACTCCTTGAGTGAAGACAACGTAGCGGGACGGGCGTCCGGCTGGAACCATAGCCGACTGTCGGAGCAGGGACAGACCTTGGCTACCGAACTTGGCCGTCGGAGACGAGGAGACGGCATCCAAGCCGTCTTCGCCTCGGACCTATTTCGTGCAGTCGAGACAGCTCGCATTGCCTTTGACAGCTCATCGATCCCGATATTCTTGGATTGGCGCCTCCGCGAATGCGACTACGGCGAAGGCAATGGGATGCTTGCAGTCGAACTACACAAGGACCGACCGTACTACCTCGACAATCCCTATCCCGGCGGCGAGAGTTGGCGACAGGCGGTCGAGCGAGTCGGCCGCTTTCTAAACGACTTGCCTCTTCGCTGGGAGGGCCAACGCGTTCTCGTGATCGGCCATGTGGCAACACGCTGGGCGCTGGACCACAGGCTGAAGGGCATTCCCCTGGAAGATCTCATGGTAGCAGATTTTAGCTGGCAAGAAGGTTGGGAGTACGAGCTATAGATAGATCCGACAACACTGACTTCGTTCAACGTATCGGTCCAGCCGACCGACCTCGAGTTCCGATCTCGTTCAAGATCCGTGCGATGTACCAGAGGTATCCCAGGAGCATCTGTGTCTAATCCTTTTTCATCTGTGTGAATCTGTGAGTCCACTGCAAAAAGGGATCTTGACACAAATTATCACGAATCTTCTCTCTGGGTCGACGACGCAGTTCGTGTAAATTCGTGACCATTCGTGTCAAGATAAGGCTTTTTTCAGTAGAGTCATCCGTGGCGAAAAAGGCTTTTTGCAGTGGACTCACTGAAAATCAGTTGAGGACCGTAAGGGCATGTGTTGGGGCGGAAAAACAGAATCAACCACAAGCCCCATCACATACCCGTCGCCGACGAATCACTACCCGGCGAAACGGGCACCAGTACCGGCGTATGAACGAATCGTAGGGGCGACCCTTGCGGTTGCCCGCTGTCGTGAGCGGACGGACATCGATGCCATCGAGCGTCTGTTGCATGCGGACTATGTCATCGTCCAGCCCGGCGGCAGGATCGAGACGAAAGCCGAGGTACTGGCTTCGTACCGGACCGATAGGCGACATTGGAACATAGCCGAGGTCGATCGATCAAACATTCGGGGTCGGGAGAGCACAGCGCGTGCCCGTGGCCGCGGGCACGCTTCCGGACGCCATGGGACGAGCGATTTGACTACACAGCTCGCGTCCTCTCATTTGGACCAGACAGGATGATCGCCGGCAGACCATCACCTACCAGTCCACCGAGATCAAGCAACAATGAGAGGATAAAGACGGACGACTGGCAATGTAGCCAGTATGTAGCCATCCCTTTGTTAAAATTCAAGACGCAGCAGCGAACCCCGATCAAACAGGTTTGGTGCAGTCAAATCATGCAAAGGAGCAGACCATGTCCGCATTTCGGATCGTGCGTTGGATACTGACAACAGCGCTAGCCTCGGCACTTCTCTTTTCCGGCAACCCGGCACTGGCTGAGAGCCTGGAAGCTGACCACAGCGATCTGCCCCAGGGGGTCGCCGGTCCTACCGCCGAACCAGCCTTGGGCGGTGAGATCATTGTCTCTGCCCTGGACAACCAACAACTGCGGCCGGCCGTCGCCTACAATAGAAAGCACAGAGAGTATCTGGTCGTCTGGCAGAATAACTGGCCGGGCAATCGCGATGTCTATGGTCAACGCATCGGCGAGGACGGCAAACTCCGCAGTTGGTTCGCGATTTCGGCAGGCCCAAACGACCGCGTCCAGCCCTCAGTCGCCTACGATCCGGTCAACGACCGCTATCTGGTGACATGGGCATACGATATCAGCGGAAACAACACCAACTGGGATGTGCGCGGGCGCATCATCCCCTGGGACGGGCCTAGCCCGGCGCTGACCGAGTTCGTGATCTGTGACTGGTCGACTACCCAGTGGAATCCTGAGGTGACCTATGGTCGTGCTCAGGAAGAGTTCCTTGTTGTTTGGTGGACGGACCACCCTTCGGTGCCCGACTATGTCAGTGGTCGCCGGATCAACGCATCGGCCGGCGCTCCGGCTGACAAAGCGTTCGCCATTGCCTACCACGCCTCACAACAGAGGGTTCTCCCGGATGTGGCCTACAATCTGAGCCGCAACGAGTATCTGGTCACCTATCACGACGGCCTGGATATTTGGGGGACGCGCCTGCAGGGCAACGGCAACATCCTCGGCGGCGGCGAGTTCGGCATCGCCGGCTGGCCGGATGCTGAGATCAACCCCACTGTGGCATCCTGTGATCAGGCGGATCAATACTTGGTCGTCTGGCAGTCGCTCCAGGCCGGCACGCAGTACGACATCTACGCCCGCTTCATCGCAGGCACCGGATCCCCCGATAGCGTCCATCACATCTACGACGACCCGGTTCATCAGGTGGACCCCGATGTCGCCTGCGTTTCTGACGGCAGCCTCTACCTCATCACCTGGCAACAGCAGTACAGCAACATCACCGGCCCTTACGGGATTTTCGGGCGCATGATATCATCAGGGAAACGGATGAGCAGTGCATTTAGCCTGATGGCGCCGACAGGCGGCGTCCAGGCCGAGTTCACCCGTCCTGCCGTGGCCGGCGGCCGCGCTCAATTCCTGACCGCGTGGGAGCATGACCGGGCAGGAACGGCCTATCAAGATATCCATGCGCGGTTGGCGACACCGTTCTCGCTCTACATACCGTTCGTGAAGAAGTAGTCGCTGACGTAGACCATCTGAACCAGACCGAAAAACATGATCCACGAAGAGCACGAAGGGACACGAAGAACAAGAGGTCGGCGTATCCCTTCGTGCTCTTCGTTTCTACTCGTGACTCTACTGCAGAAAGCCTTGTCTTGACACGAATGACTCCACTACAAGAACAGAAAATTAGCCACAGATGGACACAGATAAACGCAGATGAAGAGCATTTTTCTCCGTCTTTCCTCTGTGGTCTCTGTGCCCTCCTCTGTGCCCTCCTCTGTGCCTCCGTGGTGAATCAGACCTTTTTGCAGTGGACTCGCTCGTGGATCGAAATTCGGAATCCAATCCATCAACGAACGCAAGGAAGAGATATGCAATTCAAGACCATCATTGAACCTTTCCGCATCAAGACCGTGGAGCCTATCCGCCAGACCACGCGCGACGAACGACTGGCCGCCATCGAGGCCGCCGGCTACAATCCGTTTCTGCTCAGAGCCGACGACATCCTCATCGACCTGCTCACCGACTCGGGCACCGGCGCGATGTCGTCGCGCCAGTGGGCGGGCATGATGATGGGCGACGAGTCCTATGCCGGGGCGCGCTCGTTCTATCGCTTTGAGGCCGCAGTCCAGAAGATCACCGGCCTCAAGCATGTGATCCCCACGCACCAGGGCCGTGCAGCCGAGCGCATCCTCTTCGGATCGGCAGTCAAGGCCGGCGACATTGTGCCCAACAACACCCACTTCGACACCACACGCGCCAACATCGAAGACCGGCAGGCCATTGCCCTCGACATTCCTGTGGCTGAAGCCCGCCAACCGTCGCTCATCCATCCATTCAAAGGCAACATCGATCTGGAAGCCCTGGAAAAGGTACTGACCGAGAAGCGTGATCAGATCCCGCTGGCCATGGTCACGGTGACCAACAACTCGGGCGGTGGCCAGCCGGTCAGCATGGCCAACCTCCGCGCGGCCGGCGCCATCTGCAAGGCCCATGGCGTGCCCCTCTTCCTGGACGCCTGTCGGTTTGCCGAGAACGCCTATTTCATCAAGATTCGCGAGGAAGGCTACGCCGAAAAGACACCGCTGGAGATCGCACAGGAGATGTTCAGCTACGTCGACGGCTGCACCATGAGCGCCAAGAAGGACGGCATGGCCAACATCGGCGGCTTCCTGGCCATGAACGACGATGACCTGGCCATGCGCTGCAAGAACATGGAGATCCTGGGCGAAGGCTTCCCGACCTACGGCGGCCTGGCCGGCTACGATCTGGAGGCCATTGCCGTCGGCCTGGAAGAGGTGGTCGAGGAGGACTACCTCCACTACCGCATCCGTTCGGTCGAGTACCTGGGCGAGCGCATGGACGCGGCCGGCATTCCCTACGTCAAGCCGACCGGCGGCCACGCCCTCTACATCGACGCCAAGGCCATGCTGCCCCACATTCCCTGGAACGAGTATCCGGCCTGGGCGCTGGGCGTGGCCCTCTACATCGAGGGCGGCGTACGTTCGGTGGAGATCGGCTCGGTCATGTTCGGCCATCAGCCTGACGGCAGTGAGAAAGCCAGCGCCATGGAACTGGTGCGGCTGGCCTTCCCGCGCCGCGTCTACACCCAGAGCCATGTTGACTACCTGGCCGAGGTGCTCGAATACGTCAACCAGAACAACGACGCTGATCCGCGGCGTGCGTATGGTCCATGAGCCGCCGGTGTTGCGCCACTTCACGGCGCGATTTGAGGTGGTGTAAGTCTTCGCAGGTGACAGTCACTGGCGCAACGGCTCATTCTCGACGAAAATTCATTGTGCCAG
>CAWKCP010000048.1:0-278789 GCA_963848115.1 uncultured Chloroflexia bacterium
GGACGCGCTGCTGGATCACAGCGGTTCAGGATGAACAACCCAACGTTGAAATCCGCGTTTACAACCCGGACGGCAGCGAAAACGCAAGCGTTTATATGATGGCACAGGCCGACCAACGCGTAGAGACCACGCTGCATCTGCGTGACTCTGTGCCCGGTGCAAGTTACCATGTAGTTGCCGAACTTACTTCAGGCATTAGTGAGCATCCCGAAGTTCGAGATGTCCAGAAATTTGACATGGTATTGGAATTCCGAAACCCGGACGCAAACGAGCCCGGGTTCGGTATGGGTGTCGATTGGGACTCACTCAGCGCAAATCTGAACGAGTGAAGCGATTGGCATGGCCCGGCGGATAAGGAAACCTGCCCTACATGCAGATCCGTTGGACCTAGAATTCTCCTCAACCCGCTTTCCGAAACGAAAACCCGTGAACCATCAAGATGGCCCGTCACTGGGAGAATACCATGCGCGACGTCAGGAAAATCGGGTTGCTTGTGGGTCGCGAATGGAGCTTCCCTCCAGCCTTCCTGGATGAGGTCAACCGACGCAACACCGGCGTGATCGCAGAGTATGTGACGCTCGGCGGCTCGTACATGAATGAGCCCGTTGAATACCATGTGATCGTAGATCGCATTAGCCACGAAATCCCCTACTATCGTGCCTACTTGAAGAACGCGGTTCTGCAAGGTGCCTATGTCATCAACAACCCATTTTGGCGAGGGGCTGATGATAAATACTTCGCAGCCAGCCTGGCCGATCGGCTGGGGGTGCCCAGCCCCCGAACCGCTGTGCTCCCAATGAAGGAATACCCGAAAGGCGTGGTCGATGAAAGCCTCCGCAATCTGGCCTATCCGCTCGACTGGGACGCGCTTTTCGACTATGTCGGACAGCCTGCCGTTCTCAAGGATGCATGGGACGGCTGGCATCATGTATACAAGGTCAATACAATCGGCGAGTTGATCCAGGCCTACGACAAGACGGGCACACGCTGCATGGTCCTGCAGGAATTCGTCGAATGGGATCAGTTCGTACGCTGTATCTGCATTGGGCGGGAGACGATCATGCCCATCAAGTATGACCCCAAAGAGCGACTTCATGTGGTCGAACCCGACTATCTTGCCCCCGAGATGAATCAAAAAGTCATCGAATATGCTCGCTGCCTCAACCGCGCACTGGGCTACGATATGAACAGCGTCGAGTTCGCCATCCGGGATGGGGTTCCCTACGCCATCGACTTCATGAACACCGTGCCGGACATGGACATCAACAGCGTTACGCCCCATTATTTTGAGTGGGTGGTCAAGGCGATGGCCGATTTCTGCATTGAGATGGCTTTCAATCCGAGACCCCAGCGCTCGGAGCATCACTGGGCGCAACATTTGCCGTGAGACGTGAAGGAGTATTGTGCAATACGTCAGCGATGCTCCAACACATATGCTCGTCACCTATGAGTTCGCTGCAAAAGCCTTTTTCGCCACAGATTTGCACAGATGAAAAAGGATGGGACACAGATAGTACTAGGATTACTCTGGACATCCGTAAATCATCTGTGGAAATCAGGTCCTTATTCTGTGGTTATCTGTGGCTAATTTCTGTTTTTGCAGTAGAGTCACTTCTCAGCAAGGATACTAGTCTGCAAAGGTGGAACAACCATGGCACGTATGGTCAATTGTGTGAAATTCGGACGAGAACTGCCGGGCATGGACAAGCCACCCTATCCCGGTGAATTGGGCCAGCGCATCTATGACAACGTGTCGCAGGATGGGTGGGACGCCTGGATGCAGCACTCGGTCATCCTCATCAACCATTATGGGCTCAGCTTTGCCGATCCACGGGCCCGGGACTTCATGAAGGAACAAATGGAGGAATTTTTCTTCGGCGAGGACGCGCAAATGCCGGAAGGGTGGACACCCGAAGGACAGAACGTCAAGGGCGCCGCGCCGCGGAAATAGCCGTCAGCCAAAGAGATCAACTTCCGAACAGCGCAAACTCGGGCACAATATCGAAGTGGAGTTTGGCATGTGCCTCACGTAGTGCCGCCTCAACTTCTTCCGGCCTGTGCCCTTTTGCAAAGATGAAGCCGAGATAGCTGTCCCCCTCGGGCAGCGGAGAGATCGAGTAGTTGAGCTTGGCCGTGATCTCTATGTTGGTAATGCCCGACACTTCTTCAGCCACATCAACGCCGCTCACGCCTCGAAGCATACCTGCCTCCGGTATCGGAATCATCATCACGCCGCTGGCCTGATCCTCGCGCTCAGTCACGTCCAATTGCAGTCCACAGGCTTGACGTACGATCAACTCTTCCAGTGATCTATCGATGCCAAAACGCAGCGTCTGCGAACAGAGCCCGCCGATGGAGCGACCGGCCACTTCCAGAATCCATGGGCCCAAATTATTGACGCGCAACTCAGCATGGACCGGGCCGGTCTGCAAACCCAGCGACCGTGCCGCCTGCGCCACGGTATCGGTGATGGCCGCTTGTACCGTCTGGGGCAATCGTGACGGCGTCACATAGATCGTCTCCTCGAAAAAGGGGCCGTCCAACGGATCCGGCTTGTCGAAAAGCGCCAGCACGATCAGTTGCCCGTCGTTGAGCAAGCCTTCAAGCGCCACCTCGACGCCGGGAATGAACGACTCCACGAGATACGGGTGTGCCGAATTCTCCGGATACTGATCATCGAGCAGTCGGGCCAAGCGATAGTGCACAGCAGAGAATTCATCGGCGTCGTCCGCACGAATGACACCGCGGCTGCCGTTCAAGTTGAGTGGCTTGACCACGCAGGGGAAGGGAATCTGATCGGCAACGGTCTCAACATCATCGTCGGTTGAGAAGCATCGGAACCAAGGGCAAGGAACGCCTGCCGCTGCCATTCGAGTGCGCATGCGATGTTTGTCGCTGGCAGCAAATGCGCTTTCGGGCGCGTTGTGGGGCAAGCCCAGGAGTTCTGCGACCCTGGCCGCGATCAACGTGCCGCTATCGTCAACGGCCAGCACCACGCTGACCGAGCGTTGCCGGGCCAGGTCGGCAATTGCTTCGGCCGCGCCCGGATCATCGAAATCGAATCCCGCTGCACGGTCCCAGTGCTCAGCCAATGCCAAGGGCATGTTGACCACCGGGAGGACATCGATGCCAAGCTGCGCCGCAGCATAATGAAACGCGCCGGCGCGATAGCTGCGCGCGCCGGTAAGGAGCATCAAACGTAAGCGTCTCGATTCTTGCACCATTTCCGGGATCCTCAACATCCAGATCTATTTGTGTGGCCACTGCAAAAAATCTATTTCGCCACAGATTACACAGATATCAGAAGGATGGGACACAGATAATGCCGGCAATGCTCTGGGCGCCTGAATGTCACCGGTGGAGATTGCCTATTCGTCTGTGGCTATTTGTGGCGGATCTTTCCCTCCCTCGGCCCCAAGCACTCCGGCCATCGACCCGCGCAAGAGCCGCCAGTAAAAGAGTAGCAGCAGAAGCGTCGGCCACAAAACAGCGAGACCCGAAACGGTCGGAGCGATCGCCGGGTCGAAGGCTAGATGGCTTGCCATCCCGCTGCCCAGCCCCTGCGTCCGCGAGCGACCATTCGAGAGCGTCAGCGCAGCGGCCATTTCGTGGGTAACAAGTATGAAGCTGAGCATCACTAGCCACCGGACCCCTGATGCACGCTGAGTTAGGGAATTGGCCCTAATGAAAAGTGTCACCAACCAGACGCCGATACAGATGCTCGCTGACGCGTAGATCAATAGCAGCAGCCAGCGTCCATCGCCGAAATGCTGCTTTGCCTGCCAGGATGCAAGCGGCACAAATGAGACTGGCAGTGCGATCATGGCGAGCATGCCCAGAACAACGGATAGGCGCGAGGCCCATGGCGAGGCCCAGGCGGCCAGCCGGTTGCCCACGGGGATGGCTACGACCACTGTCGCAAGCGCGGTCAAACACGCCAGGAGAATGGTATTGGCGAACCAGAAGACATAATCGGTCTGCCTGAACAGTTGGCTCAACCCTCCCGGCCATTCTGTCACGCGCATACTTTTTATCAAGACCACTGAGAGCGGCAGCAGCAGCGCAATCATTGCCAAAATGGCCAACAGGTTGCTGGTCCTCTGAGGTGAAGGATGAGTGGCCGGCTCAACCTGCAATTTGCGCGACGCGCCGGTTATTCGATGATCATCTTTTGCCGCGGGCGAAGAAGCCCGGCTTTCGAAAAAAATCGGACTTCTGGGTTCTCGCCCAGATGTTCGATTTGCTGCCACGGTCGCCAATCTACCTGCAAAATGGACAATGCCCCAAACAGAAAACCCCAGCATCGGGATGAGTACAAACGTCATCGATGCTGCCTGCACGGGCATGCCGGCAGCGACGGCGGTATGGTATATCCAACTTGTCAATAGGTGTGAGCCGTTAAAGGGCGCGCCACCGGTCAGAAGCAGAACAACAGCGACATCTGACAGCACGATGTAGGCGCTGAAGAAAAGCGTCAGGCCAATGGCTGGACTGCGCCAGTGCAGTGGCCAATTCAACAAAAGAAAGAGCGCAGCAAAGGGCAGAACCCGCCACGCCTGCACAGAGGCTATGGCGAATAGTGACGGCCACACGTCTTCACCCGCCAACGCCAGCGTCGGCGCAAAGATCTGTCGCCAGGCCGGCATTGTCAATGCGATGGGCATGGCCAGCGGCAGCAACAGCAGCCAGGCCGTCGCCCTGCTGCTGCGCCTGCTCTGACGCACCAAAGCCACGCCGGCAAGGCCCAGTCCCAAGGCCATGGGCAAGCTGGAGGCAAGCACAATCAATGTGTTGCGCAGCGCATGGCGGAAAAGGTAGCTACGCAGAACGGTCATCTGCGCAGAAATGACGCCGACGATGCCAGACGACACCGACTGTTGTGGAAAGCCGGTCCCCACGTTCGCACCTACGCCGATCAACAGGAGTGACGCCACGATGACAAACATAAGAAGGCCGGCGATGCCGACAATCGCGTAGCTTACATAGCGCCGCAACACTGTCACGAGCTATGCCCCTGTATTGAGAGAGGGAGCAGGAGCGCCATTGGAAGCAGCATCGGACGACAGGAGTCCCTGAAGAAAAGCGCCTGGATTCAAAATGTGGGCCGGATCCCAACGATCCTTCAATTGACGCATGAGTGTCAGTGCTGAGGGTTCGTATCCCCAGCGGTCGAGGGCCCCAGTGAGTGACTGGGGCGCGGCCACGACCAGCGCGTAGCCTCCTGCCGCCAGGGCCGGTTGTCGAAGAGAGATCACCGCTGACCGAATGCTCGCTTCGTCCTTGTAGAAGCCCTTGCAATAGACAAGGCCACTGGCGCAGTCGATGCAGAGTTGCTGATTGTTGCCGGCAGACAGACCACCCGCTTGTTCGGACAGGTACCGGACCAGCGTCTTGGCCGGTACGCCTGCTCTGATGAGCACCTGATCATCTTGAGTCGATCCGAGGAACTCGGACCACGCATCAATGCCGCTCTGCTCAGTTTCGATGATCAGCGGGGTTCCGTGCTTGCGAAGCGTATTGCTGACTGCCGCTAGTTCAGCCTCTACGTCCTCAGGCAAGCCTTCACTCGTGTAGAAAAGCGTGTGGTCGGCTCCGCTCAGGCTTGGAACAGTTGCATCCTCGACCAACACGACGGCCGAAGCGGTTAGTGCATGGGCCATGACCTGGTCGGCCCGCTGGAGCCCTTCGGCCACTGTCGACACCGGAACCGCCAGAGTGCGCCGGGAACGGGGCAGCGGGAACAGTTTGAGCGTCACATCGACCAGTAATCCCAACGTGCCATGGGAGCCGACAAAGAGTTTGGCCAGATCGTAACCGGCCACATTCTTGACCAATGGTCGCCCGGCGCGAATCACTTCACCGCCGGCCATGGCAACCGTGGCACAGAGCACCATGTCGCGCAGGCCGCCGTAGCGCATGCGTAGCGGTGCATTGAAATTTGACGCCACCAGGCCGCCGATCGTCGTTTCGGGCCAGGGTGAGACCAGCGGCGTCTGTAGGCTTTGTTCTGCCAAGAACGCTTGAACATCAGAAAGCAATGTGCCGGCGCCAACGGTCACGTTGAGATCATCGGGTGCGAAAGTAAGAATGCCCTGCAAGTTCTCCGTCGACAGACGGATCTCACCATTGCCAAGCGCGCCGGCGCCGATTCGCACGCTCGTGCCGGCAGCGCTGAGCGCTGCCAGGCCGGCGGCGGCTTCCATTGCGTCGGCTGGGGCGAACATGTCCGAATCAGGCAGTACCGGGGCCTGGCGCTCCGGCTCCGGAACGATGTCCGGGAAGATCTTGCCTGGATTGAAGATATTGTCCGGATTGAAGATGGAGCGGATATCCAGCATGGCCGCCAACTCGGCATCGCTGTACATAAGTGGCATGTAATCACGTTTCTCCATGCCGACGCCATGCTCGCCGGTGATGCTGCCGTCTCGATCCAGACAGAGCTGGATGATCTCCTTGCCCGCCGCGTGCACTCGTACCATCATACCGGCGTCGCTGAGGTCGCAGAGGATCAGCGGATGCAGATTACCGTCGCCCGCATGGTAGAAGTTAGCGGTGCGCACGTCATAGTGGTCACAGACCGCCGTGATGTCCGCCAACACAGCCCCCAGTTGGCTGCGCGGCACCGTGACGTCGGTGAGCACATAGTTGGGAGCCAGGCGGGAGAACGCGCCGGCCGCGCTCTTGCGCCCGTACCAGATCTTTGCCCGCTCCTCTTCGGTCCGGGCAAAGCGGATGTCGTAGCCGCCGTTGGTCTGCAACAGATCCGCCGCCTCCTCCATCTGCGAATCCAGACTCTCGGGATAGCCGTCGACTTCAACAATCAACGCCGCGCCTGCATCGACCGGCAGGCCGGCATGGGTAAACTCTTCGATCATGCCCATGCTACGCTGGTCCATCAACTCCAGCGTCGCCGGCATCAGGCCGGCAGCGATCACGGCGGAGACGGCCTTGCCTGCGGCTGTCTCCGACTCGAACGAGACCATCATGGTCTTGACGCCCGGCGGGTTGGCGATCAGGCGTAGCCAGGCCTCAGCGACGATGCCGAGTGTGCCTTCACTGCCGACAACAAGGGCGCAGAGATCGTATTCAGGGTAGTCGACGGTCTGGCCGCCCAGCGTAACGATCTCGCCGTCGGCAAGCACCATGGTGAGGCCCATAATGTAGTTGGTGGTGACGCCGTATTTGAAGCAATGGGGACCACCTGCATTGGTGCCCAGGTTGCCACCGATGACCGAAGAGCGCCCGCTGGCCGGATCCGGGGGATAGTAGAGTCCTGCCGCTTTCACCATCTGATCGACGGTCAAATTGACTGCGCCGCTCTGGACGTGAGCGGTTCGTCCGCGCACATCCAGTTCCAAAAGACGATCCATCTGTGAAAAGACCACAACGATGCCGCCATGCTCAGGGATGACGCCGCCGGAGAGGCCTGTGCCTGCACCCCGCGCAATCAGTGGCATCCCCTGCGTCATGAGACCAGCGAACCAGCTTGCTGACATCGTCGCTGCTATGAGGATAGAAGGCGCCGTCAGGCTTGCCGCGATCAAAGCCGGCGTCGACCTCGTAGGTGATCAACTCAACGGGATTGGTGACCAGTTGTCTACGATCAAAAAGTTCGGTCGGTAGTGGGCGTGGGGTATATCCGCTGCGCTGTGAATCGGCCAATCTTCAATCTCCTAACTTTCGGCAAAAAACCTTTTTGCCACAGATTGACACAGATAAAAAAAGATAGGACACAGATAGGTTCGGGAATTATCTGGACGTCTGATAAATATCAGTGAAAATCAGAATTTTGTCCGTGTCAATCTGTGGCAAAACCTCACGTTGCTCTGGGAAAAATGCTCACGCGACAACCCGATAGGACCAGTCAAGCACCTCAACCAGATGCACGACCTCGGCATCCAGCCCGGCCCGTTTCACGCCGTAGATATACTGCATATGGCAGCCGGTATTGGTGGTGACGATGATTTGCGCCCCGGTGTTGTGGATGTCGGCCATCTTGGCATCGAGCACCAGGTTGGCAGTCTCGGGTTGCATGATGTTGTAGACGCCGGCGCTGCCGCAACACTTGTCCGGTTCACTGAGTTCGACCAGGTCGAGACCGGGGATTTCACGCAATAGATCCCTGGGTTGGTTGACGACCCGCTGTGCATGGCGAAGATGGCATGAGTCGGCGTAGGTGACACGTGCATCGACACGACCTGTGGGTTTGGCGTGCAGATGATCCACAAGAAACTCACTAATGTCCTGTAGTTTTTCCACAAAAGCGCGCGCTTTTCTGCGAACATTGTGGATCGTCTGCCAGCAGATGCCCGTACTCTTTGAGCGTTGTGCCGCAGCCGCCCGCGTTGCTGATGATGGCTTCATATGCATCCGGATCGACGGCATCCAGGTTTTGACGAGCCAGTTCACTAGCCAGGTCTCCTTCGCCGATGTGCAACGCCGCCGCACCGCAGCAGGTCTGCATTTCGGGGAAGTGCACCTCATAGCCGTTTCGTTGCAGTACACGAATGGTGGCCGCGTTGACATTGCCCAGAAAGGCATCCTGTACGCAGCCGTAGAGCAGCGCAACCTTGCCGCGCCGCCGGCCGATGGCGGCCGCCGGCCGACTGTAGTCTGGGAAGACCCCGCTGAGCTGGGGCAAGAGCGCCTCCATCTCTCGCAGACTTTGGGGCAGCACATTCATGGACTCGATCAATTTGGGAAGACCCAAGCGCTGGTAGAGCATCAACCCGCGGGCAAGAAAGCGCAGACGCTCTCTGTGCGGCATCAACTCCTGAAGCGCCAGTTTACGAACGAGTCGTTCCGGTCGGCTGACTGATCGTTCCTCCTCAATGCCGGCACGCGCCATCTCCAGCAGCGAGCCGTATTGTACGCCGGAGGGACAAGCCGTTTCACAGGCACGGCACCCCAAACAGAGGTCGATGTGTTGGCGAAATGCGCCGTCAACATCAATTCGACCCTAGCGGCGGCCGTCATCAACTGAATGCGCCCGCGCGGGCTATCCATCTCAGTGTTGAGCACGGCATAGGTCGGGCAAGCGGGCAGGCAAAGCCCACAGTGAATACACTGCTGGAGTAACGCTCGGGTTGTAGGTGAGGCCAATGATTTTGGTGGGTTCATAGCCCGCTCAGGGTAACATAGTGCGAGGGCGATTGTCGAACAGAATGTCTATCGCATCGATGAGGGACACACTGAATGAAACACAGAGTGAACATGAGGGTAGAAAGGTAAGACCTTTTGCGATCGGACCCCTTCTATGCTACGATTCTGGCAACTTTTAGCTCAAGGAGATTATCACGTGGATTGCCCAAATTGTGGTACGTGGAACCCAGACGACAAGGATGTCTGTTGGCGTTGTCAGACAGAGATGCCGACACCGGTCGTGAAGAAAAAGCGTCAGATGCGCAAGATCGCCGGTTTCCCGATCTGGTTCTGGTTGGCCATTGTGGTCTTCTTCGCGATCACGTTTTTAGGACAGTGTTTCATGCCCGGCATTCCCGGTGCATAATGGAAACTTTGACCGGCTCGCTGATCTATCGGCCATCGCTGCACGTCTAGTGATAGCGGCTGGTCTCCGGCATCCGGCCACGCGAATCGAATCTGGTTGTTTCCCCTGTTTTCGTCGTTGAACCGACGCGGCAGGGGTTCTTTTTATCGAGAACGTATGTCTTCATCACCCCAAAGATCCGAGCTAGACCAGCAGACACTCACCGAAACTAACGTTCTTGACTATGCTGAGATGGCCCGGACTTCTGGTTGCCTGGCACCATCAACATCAACGTCGTGTTGCCCTGGCGCGATCGGCCTGCCGGAGAGCGAAATCCCTATGCAGTCTGGATCAGTGAGATCATGGCGCAGCAGACACGCCTGGAGACTGTGGTCGACTATTTCGATCGCTGGATGAAGCGCTATCCAACGATTGAAGCCCTGCATGGAGCTGACCAACAGGACGTTCTCAAACAGTGGGAGGGACTAGGCTATTATGCACGGGCCCGCAACCTCCACAAAGCAGCCTGCATCATCGTAGAAGACATGGCGGCATCCTGCCTGATGATCGGGAAGCCTTACTGGCGTTGCCGGGAATTGGCGAATACTCCGTTGGCGCCATACTGAGCCTGGCCTTCAATCAGCCTGAACCCATTCTCGACGGCAACGTCAAACGCGTGCTCTCGCGGCTGGCGGATGTGGATACGCCTATCAACGACTCGACGACGCTGAAGCGGCTCTGGTCACTGGCCCGGGAACTGGTCGAATCAACCGAGGCAGGCACGGCCGGCTCATGCAATGAGGCGATGATGGAACTGGGCGCGACCCTCTGCACGCCTACGAGCCCTCGTTGCCTGATCTGCCCGCTCTCAAGCCATTGTCTGGCTCTGCAAAATGGTACGCACTTGGAACGACCGATCAAGTCGCCCCGAAAGAAGACGCCCCACTATGATGTAGCCGCCGGCGTCATCTGGCAGGCTCAGCCATACCAGTCACCCCTCTTGATTGCCCAGCGACTCGAAGACGGTATGTTGGGCGGCCTCTGGGAGTTTCCCGGCGGCAAACTTGAGCCTGGCGACGACGACTTGTCCGCCTGTCTGCGCCGTGAGATCGACGAAGAGTTGGCCATAGACATCGAGGTCGGCGAGCATGTGACCTCGGTCGACCATGCATTCACCCACTTTCGCATCACCCTGCATGCCTACCACGCCCGCCATGTCGGACGGGCGCCCCAGGCCATCGACTGTGCGGATTGGCGATGGGTGGATCTGGACGGCCTGGATGACTTTCCCTTTGGCGTCGCAGATAGACATGTTATTCAAGCACTGCGCAACGGAGACGCGTCAAGGCGCAATGGTGTAAAAAATGATGAGATCAAGTAATATTGTGGAGTTACATGGTGGCAGTCAGCAACGGCTGAGATATGCAGAAATGGAATCAGCAGGGAAGATGAACGAAAGAAAACGGAACAGGCATCTATCAGACGAGAGGATTCGGCGTGATCGGCGCCGGAAGCTAATGAGTCCCGGCGGAAATCCTCATACAGTTCCTCTCAGTGGTAGAGGTGCCAGATTTCAGTCGTGGTATTCAGGCCCAGCTGAACTAGTCTGGTTGCCAACTACGATCATTGTCTTGCTCATCTCGTTCGGTTTTGCTTCTTCACCATTGCTAGCCCAGGAGAGCGATACAGCAGCAGTTTCCGAATCCGGCGTCGACGCCTCATCGATCACCGCCGACCAGGTTAACGAAATTGCCCGCGAGCTCTGGTGTCCGCTCTGTTCCGGTGTGCGCTTGGACAGTTGCGAACTCAAGGCCTGTGACCAGATGAAGGATGAGATCGCAATCAAGTTGGCGTCAGGTGACGGGCTGCCCGAAATCAGGGCTTACTTCGTCGATCAGTACGGCCCGCAGGTGCTCGGCGAGCCCCCGCGTGAGGGCTTCAACCTGCTTGCCTGGATATTGCCGTTCGTCGTGTTGATTGGGGGTGGCGTCTTCCTGTTCACGCGCGGCCGCAAGATATTCAGCAATAATGATCAGACCGAGGGCGCCGAACCATCCGGTATGGATATGCCCACCTTGGATGAAGAAAAACCGTCAGAAGATCCGTACGTTCGACAGCTTGAGGACGAATTGAAACAGTATGACTGACGAACAAAGAGTTGAGTCTACGGCGGAAACGCAACCGGACAGCAACGACTCTAAAGATATCCTAGAGAGCAATCTGGAAAGCGCCCCCCTGGAGAGCGAAGTCGAAAAATCCGAGGCACTGGAGGCCGCCAAGCTTCAGCGGCGAACCAAGTTGTGGCGCCTCTTTTTCATTGTCGTGCTTGTTGCCTTCGTCTGGTTCCTAGCCGTCGGCCTGCTGCGCACCAACAAGTCTGAGCAGCGCGCCAGTGGCGATGCCCCCACATTCGAATTTACGACCTTCGAGGGTGAAACCATCAGCCTGGAGGAGCTGGCCGGCAAGGGCGTCGTGCTCAACTTCTGGGCCAGTTGGTGTGAGCCATGCCGGGCAGAGGCGGCTCTACTTGAGTCAACGTGGCGAAGAGAGAGTGCAGGTGGAGAAATTGTCTTCCTGGGCCTCGACTACCTGGATCAGGAACATGCTGCGCTCGAGTATTTAGCTGAGTTCGATGTCACCTATCCAAATGGGCCCGATAAGCAGAGTGCAGCCGCACGAACCTACGGCATCAAAGGCGTACCTGAGACCTTCTTCATCGGTCCGGATGGACTGATAGTAAGCCACGTCATCGGCCCGGTCATGAGCCAGGCAGACCTAAACCGACGCCTGGATGAAATCCGTCCGTAGCGGGCCGTCATATAGGACCGAAATATACCCGCGAAAATCCGCCTGATCCGCTGCATCCGCGTTCTATCGTCTTTTTCCGTATCGTATCTGCGAGTGAACAGAGGAATGTGCCATGATTTTTAATATCGGCTATCTGATTCTTGTCATAGCGTTGGTCGTCGCTCTCTTTGGCGTTATTGTCGGGTACTGGGGCGGTTACCGTCGCCAGTCCAATTTCGCGGCCGCCAGCTTCCATGCTGTCTACGCCGTGGCTGCTTTAGTCATGGCCGCATCGGTCATCCTCTGGTATGGACTGTTAACGGACCAGTTCCAGCTCTCCTATGTCTGGAACCATTCGGAGCGGGCGCTGCCCTTTTTCTACAAGTTCTCCGCTTTTTGGGGGGGTCAGTCAGGAAGTCTGCTCTTCTGGACGCTGATTCTGAGCGTCTACAGTTTGGTCGTTGCCGTGTCTTACCGCCGTCGCCTTTCAGTCCAGATGCCTTTTGTCAATGGAACGATGTTGGCGACTACAGCTTTCTTCCTGGTCTTGCAGGTGTTCGCCACCAATCCCTTCGAGCAGTTCGGCTTCGCACCGCCGGACGGGCAGGGTCTCAACCCGCTGCTTCAGAACTACTGGATGGTCATCCACCCGGTCATGCTCTATCTGGGCTACGTGGGCCTGGCCGTGCCCTTTGCCTTTGCCATGGCTGCACTGATGAGCAAGCAACTCGGCAACCAGTGGGTACGCTCTGTGCGCCGTTGGACGCTCATTCCCTGGATGTTTCTCTCCGCCGGGATCCTGATGGGCAGCCAGTGGGCCTACATGGAACTGGGCTGGGGCGGCTATTGGGCATGGGATCCGGTCGAAAATGCCAGCTTCCTGCCCTGGCTAACGGCTACAGCCTTTCTGCACAGCATCGTGATCCAGGATCGACGCGGCATGCTCAAGGTATGGAATATGGTGCTCGTCTTCTCCACTTACTTCCTGGTGATTCTCGGCACATTCACCACGCGCAGCGGCATCCTGGAAAGTGTTCACAGCTTTGCCCGCAGTAACATCGGCCCGGTCTTCCTGGGCTATCTGGTGATCGTCGCCTTTGGGTTCCTGTGGTTGCTCTTCGATCGACTGCCGCTTCTGCGCAGCGAAAACGAGGTCGACTCTGTGCTCTCGCGCGAGGCCGCCTTCCTGGCCAACAACTGGCTCTTCACCGGCATCACCTTCGCCACGCTCTGGGGCACCTTCTTCCCCATGTTCAGCGAGATTGTGACCGGTCAGCGCATCAGCGTAGCTGCTCCGTGGTTCAACAAAGTCAATGGGCCGCTCTTCTTACTGCTGCTGCTGCTCATGGGTATCGGGCCACTGTTAGGTTGGCGACGCACCAGCGTCTCCGCATTGCGTAAACAATTCACCTGGCCGCTGGTGGCCGGCCTGTTGTTCGCTATCGTCTTCTCATTCTTCAGCCAGAGCATCTACCCCATCATCGGTCTCTCACTCTGTGCCTTTGTGATGGCAACCATCGTCCAGGAATATGTCCGCGGGACCATGGCCCGCCGCTCCATCACCGGCGAGAATCCCCTTACGGCTGCCGTGCAGTTGATTCGCCGCAACGGCCAGCGCTACGGCGGCTACATCGTGCACGTGGCCATCGTCATGATCGGCGTTGCCATCATCGGCAACGAATTCTACCTCTCCACAACCAACGTGACGCTGAGTGAGGGCGAGCAGGTAGAACTCTCCGGCTACACCTTCATCTACAATGGGCTCAATGCCGACCGGCAGGCGAACCTGACCGAATACGCGGCCTATATGTCCGTCATCGAAACGGACAGCGGCAAGGTCATCGGCACAGTGACGCCGAAACGCAACATCTACGACAAGACGCCTGACATGCCAACCAGCGAAGTCGGCCTACGCATGCGTGCCGCTGAAGATATCTACGTCGTACTGAACGGCTGGGACCGAATCCACCGCCACCTTCAGCATTTTCATCAATCCGTTGACTGTCTGGATGTGGATCGGCGGCGTTGTGCTCGTGCTGGGCACGCTGCTCGCAATGTGGCCTGCCCCAAAGCGAAGCGAATCGACGGTCACTGCCCCTTCAGGCGTGGGCGTCAGTGCGTAGTGAGCGTGTGCGATCTGATGACTGGAAGCCTTTTTCGCCACAGATTTACACAGATAGATGAAGGATGGGACACAGATAATGCAGGCAATAGGCTGGATGCCTGGAAAAAACTGTGATAATCAGCAATTTATCTGTGGCTATCCGTGGCTATGCTTGACTGCTGACAATGCACAAGAAATGGACAAACGATTGTGGTCTTGATTTCACTGACACTCGCACTGATCGTCGCCGTTGTGGCGTTCATCTATGTGGCTGAGCCGTTGCGTAAGCCGTCGACAACGCTGCGTGCGGACGAAGATGACGAACTAGTCGATCTGATTCAACGCAAGGATGCCGTGATGCGTTCGATCAAGGAGGTCGAGTTCGACCATCACACGGGGAAGTTGAGCGAGGAGGACTATGAGGCCTACGACCAGCGCATGCGTCAGCAGGCCATCAGCCTGATTCGCCAGATCGAGAAGCGATCACCCGAAGTGGCTGGTCTGGATGCTGAGTTGGAGGCCATGATCGCCTCGCGTCGCAAGACAAGAACAGCCGCGCCAGTTGCTGTCAACGGTGCAACCCCTGCACCGGCAACCCCCGTGACAGCCCCCACTCAAGAATCAGGCGTTGTTTTCTGCCACGAGTGCGGCGCCAAAGCCAAGACAAGCGACAGGTTCTGTGCGCAATGCGGCACCGCATTGCGCGTCGAAACTCTATAGTCTATGTGTGAAGGGCAGATACATTTCTGGCGGCAACAGTTGCCGCCAGAAATGTATCTGCCCTTCACACAAGTCCCTCACTGATTGTTCCAGGCCTCTGAATCCGGCGTGAAGAGCGGCGCACCGAACTCCTCGACGCCAAAGTCACCGATCAACTCCTGGGTCGGTACCGAGACCAGCCAGTCGATGAAGCCGGTGGCCAGTTCGGCATTGATCTCCTCGTTCTTGCCCGGATCCACAGCGATGACGCCATAGGGATTGAAGAGCACAGGGTCTCCTTCTGCGACGATGACCAGATCGATACCTTCAAGCGTGCGCGCCAAGTAGGTGGCTCGGTCGCTCAGCGTGTAGGCCTGCTGTTCATCGGCCATGGTCAACACTGCACCCATTCCCTGCCCGGCAGCCTGATACCACTCTCCATCCGGCTCGATCTCACCGCTGACCCACAGCGCCTTCTCCTTGGTATGCGTGCCTGAGTCGTCGCCGCGAGAGACGAAGATTGCTTCTGCATCGGAGATGCGCCGCAATGCCTCTGCCGCGCTCTCGCTGCCCAGCACACCGGCCGGATCGTCGGACGGGCCCAGGATGACGAAATCGTTGTACATGACGTCCTCACGGCGCACGCCGTGGCCGGCATCCATGAACGCGTCCTCGCTGGCGCGCGCATGGACCAACAGCACGTCAGCATTGCCGTCCTCACCCAGTTTGAGCGCCTGACCCGTGCCCACAGCGATCACCTCAACTGCGGCCCCAGTCTTCTCCTCGAAGTCGGGCAGGACAGCGGACAGCAGACCCGAGTTGTCGGTGCTGGTCGTGGTGGCCAGCGTGAGGGTTTGGCCCGCGAAGCCTTCGGCCCCGGCATTCTCTCCGGCAGCCGGTTGCAGTGGCTGACAGGCCGTGACCACTGCCATTACGAGCAGTAGAGCAATAGTCAAGTGGATCTTGCGCATGCGAATGGTTCCTTCTTTCTGGGTTGAATAGTGAAACAGCCTATCGCCCGAAGGGCGACAGTCACCTCTAGCTCCGATCAATAAATCATCTCGCCGTTCACAAATGCACGGGTCCGTTCATCCGACGGTGCTTTGAAGAATGTTTCCACATCGTTGACCTCAACGACCTTTCCGTCCAGGAGAAAGGCCACACGATGGGCCAGCCGTCGCGCCTGAAAGACATTATGTGTGACCAGCACCAGGGTCGTCCGGCTGGTCGTGTTGAGTTCAGTCACGATCGACTCGATTAGGCTGACGTTGTACGGATCCAGGTTGGCCGTCGGCTCGTCGAGGAGCAATGCATCCGGTTCGAGGATCATGGCTCGGGCCAGAGCAACGCGTTGGGCTTCGCCGCCGGAGAGCGTTCGCGCCGGTTGTTGCGCCAGGGCCTCAAGGCCGACACGCTCCAACGTGGCACGGATCCGCTCGTCGGCGTTGTGCCGGCCACGCAGTTGCAGACCATAGGCTACATTTTTGTAGACACTACGGCGCAACAGCACCGGACGCTGGAAGACCGTTGTTACCCTTCTGCGCTGGTTCAGTGACAATGACTGGTCGGCAGAGAAGGTCTCGCCGCCGAACTGAATGGCGCCGGACGTCGGCGTTTCCAAAAAGTTGAGCAGGCGCAACAATGTACTCTTGCCTGCACCGGATGGTCCGACCAGGGCCAAGATTTCGCCCTGATAGATGTCCAGTTGATCGATCTGCAGAACGCAACGCTTGCCGTATGCCTGAGTCACATTGCGTAAACGGTACAGCGGCTCGCCCGGTTCTGCACTACTCTGTTTCACATACTCCGGTTCTTCAGTGACCGGTTTCGCATCAACCATCCTCGATCGTCGTTCCTTGCATGCGCAACATCACCAAATTGGTCAAGAAAGCAATCGAGAGCAGAATCACGCCCAAAGCGATAGCCATTTCAAAATTACCCTTACGCGTCTCCAGCACGATGGCGGTGGTGAGCACGCGCGTGTTGCCCTCGATGTTGCCACCCACCAACATGACTGCCCCCACCTCTGAGATGATGCCGCCGAAGCCCGCCACAATCGCCACGATCACGCCGACCCGCGCCTCGGTGAGAATGGCGACCGTCGTCTGCCAACCGGTCGCGCCCAGGGCCTGCACCTGCCGATAGAGCGCATTGTCGACACCGAGGACGGCCGCCATCGTGAAGCCTGCCACCAGCGGGAAGGCGATGATCGTCTGGGCTGCAATCATCGCGCCCGGCGTGAAGAGTGCCGGGACCAACGGCGAGTTGAGACTACCCAGCGGGCCGTTGCGAGAGAGCATGAGGTAGACAAAGAGGCCAATCACCACCGGCGGGAACCCCATGCCGGTATAGAGCAAGGCAATGGCCGTGTGCCTGCCCCTGAAACGGCGCAAACCCATAAAAGCGCCCAGCGGCACACCGATGATGGTGCTCAATAGGAGAGCAATACCGGAGACCTGAAGCGATAACAGAACGATCTCGGTCAACTCCTGGTCCGCTTCCAGAATTAGTTGAAATGCTTCTCTAATGCCGTTGAACAACTCGTCGATGTTTGCCTCCTGCTTGGGAATCATGTTGCCGGGGTGGCCGGGTCGGCATGCAGTTCAGCCATCACCGTGCCCATGTTCTCCGTGTCATAACCGCCCAGAGCAGCTACACGCTGCAAGAAATCCGATACTGGTCGGCGCAACAGGTCGAGCAGAGGCTCCAGTAGCGAACTCTCGTAGTGCCTCGTGGGAATTGCCAGGTCATATCGCTCGTCAAAGAGCGGCACAAAGCCTAGTCCATATGCCTGGGCCGCGGCTTGAATGCCAAGACCGCAATCCACCTGACCGTTGGCTACCAGCGTGGCAACAGCCAGATGTGAGGACGCTTCGTTAGCGTAACCCTTGATTCGATCACTTGTGGGCGATTGATTTTTCAGAGTGTGATTTTTTAGAGCATGATCCAGCAACACGCGCGTACCGGCTCCGGGTTGCCGATTGACGAAAATGACATCATCGCGTAGCAGATCGGCCAAAGCAAAGATCGCTTTCGGATTCCCGGCAGGCACGATCAGGCCTTGGACGCGTTTGACGAAACCCAGCAGCACAATGTCCATGCCGCTCGATGTAAGCAGTCGCTCGATGTAGTCGATGTTGTAGCGCCCGGTCTTTTCATCCAAGAGGTGGGTGCCCGCTAGATGCGCTTCACCCCGTCGCAGCGCCAGCAGGCCGTTCAAGCTACCCACATGCGCAGAGACCAGCGTCGTCTCCGGGTACTCAGCGTGCAGGCTGTCAGCCAGCAGGTCAAGCGTCATGTCGTGGCTGCCGATCGCGATGATGGTGCCAGATGCAGAGCGACTCCGCGACGGTATTATCGAGCCGGCAGATGCCAAAGAGTGAGCTGGCTGACTCGTCTTGGGCGGTTCCAAAAGCGAGGCGTCTATACGCAATTCCGGAACCGGCGCATAGAGAGCAGGCTGAGCCGTTGCCAGCGTGGCATTGAGGCAGATGGCCTGCGCCGCCAGAAGCTGCGCCTGTGTGGCGTCCACATGGCTGGAATCCTCCCACCAGGCACTGATCTGACCCAGCCGCTGGGCGGCGGCAGCGTCAAAATCGATGACCAGAAGCGGCATCAAGAATTGCTCTAGGGCGCGCTGGTTGCGCGTCGGATCAGAACTGTTTTGTACACGCGCCTGGAGTGCAGCCACACTGATCGATGAAATCGCCACTTCACCGGGAACGTATCCATCGAACAAACCGGTTGAGCCGGGCAGAGTGTCCCGGATCAGGGCAAGACAGAATGAAGTATCGAGCAGCAGTCGAATCGGGGGCCGTCCGCTGTCGGCTCGCGACCGTTTTGGATCCATGCTATTCGACATGACCGGATTGCAGGCTCAGCGAAATGGGTTGCTGCATCGGAAGCTCAGCAAAGTCGTCGGTGAAGAGCGAGAGACTGTCGAAGAGGGTCTGGAACGGTGCATCGACCGGCAGAAGCACGATAGCATTGCCGATTCGGTGAATGAAGACCTCTTGACCTTCAAATCGAAACTCTTTGGGCAGGCGAACGGCCTGGCTCTGTCCGTTGCGAAAAAGTTTGGCAGTTTTCATGATTGACGCCGGATGACGATATTTCTGCAGTTGCTGCGCAGATCTCAATAATATATATTACTAGTATATACGATCTGCTCAAAAAAGAAAAGCTCCCGGCGCGTATAGCAGCAATTCTCAAAATGGTCATGCCGGTTTCTGATCTGGAAACTTGTCGGGGTCGACTCAATTCGAACGCAGTTGCAGCCACAGCATAGTTGCGATCATACTCACCAAGACGACGATCCCCGCCGCGATAACGCCGAAGTAACTATGCAGCCAGTTGGCGCCCGGCAGCAAACCTACGCCATATAGTACATAGGCCGCAAGTCCTGCAATGGCCGTCCAAAGGAGGTTTCGAACGAGGATCGGGCGTGGTATAATCCGATTCTGGGCGATGAGAAGCAAGCTGATGGTCACCACCAAGATGAGCAAGGCAACGATGAGCGTCGCTAGATTCACCCGCTCATCGGAGAAGGCTGCATTCGAGACCCCTTGGCCATCTCCGGTTGTAGCAGAACCATCTGGATCACCCACCGTCGTATCCTGGGCCTGGGCAGTAGGGTCGGCCGCGCTTGACTCAGAAGACGTTGCGGTTTCACCGGTTGCGGCGTCACCGTCCTCGGCTGTATCCACATTTTTCGCCAACAATTCATATGGCTCACCACTGGTGGCGGCGCCTGCCGATGCGGTAATTAGCAGCGTTCCTTCTTGCTCGATAGTAACGTCGCGAACTGCCATGCCATTGCGAGTATTGGCCGACTGAACAGGTAGTGCCAATTCTTCCCCCTGGTAGATCAACTGATAATAGACCAGGGTATCGTCGGGTACCGTCTGTCCATTTTGGTCGAGAACCGGTCCAACTTCAATACGGATTGTCGATCCGACAGGAATGGCAGGCTGGATGCCAGAATTGGCCTCTTCGTCGAACCTCTGTATTTCCAAATCCTCAGCCAATACCTTTAGGCCGAGTACTTGAAGGGGATCCGGATGCAGTCGTTCTTGCAGATTGGCGAAGCGAGTGCCGGACACACTGACCGGCGGTGACCCGTAGGGCGTGTAGCTTCGGAAGATGGCGTCAACGGCATTCTCTAGAAAGGAAGCTGACTGGCTATAGGCCCCAAGATAACCAGAGAGGGAGCTGATCTCTGTACCGTCAAGAAAGTAGGGCGCCTGCAATGCCAAGACTACGATCTTCTTGCCTTCAATCTCTTCACTGCGCTCCCCGAGAAATCGCTTGACTGCATCGCTGGCATAGATGGCCGGATCGACGTCCAGCATAGCGAAGATTAGCCAGTCTGCTGCGTCGATATCCTGCTCGATCTGCATTGAACGGTCGATGGGCTCTGAGGCTTCGTTATCCTCACCGTCAAGTTCGGTGTTGTCAGTGTCTGCTGCAGCCGGCGCTTCCGGCGTCGGCGTCGGCAGGAGAGTCGTTATGGTGTCGCCGGCGTCGTCGGCGTCGTCCGCCTCTTCAGTTGACGCATCTGAATCCAGCACCTCGACCAACTCAGAAAATGTGAGGCTTGTCAACTGCTCTGGACTGATCTGACCTGTTGCCTCGGGGCCATGGAGGCGCAGGATAATATTCTCGATGTCGTCCGGGCCAATCGCCACTTCGGCAGTGCAATCGCTGCACTCTTGTTCCAGCCGACTCTCTGTGAAAATCACAATTTTGTCGCCGGCCTGCGGGGCCTGAGGCAGAGATTCCGTTGACTCGCTGATGTCTGGATAGAGCACTGTCAGCGAATCTCGAGCAACTTGGCGCACCAGCGCATTGGCCTCTTTGCGATGTTCGCTTTCGCCATTAAAAATGGCCAGTTGTTCATTGGACACTAGCAGACGTTCTAGTGGAATCACCGGCGTCGTTTGGCTGCTGGCGATTGCGTCCTGCTGTTCAACCAATGGAGACGGCGGGGTTGCGAACGGTGATGTCGGCTGTGTCGCCGATGCACTCTCAGGTGTTGCCAATAACGTGGGCCCTGTAATGACAGCCCCTGTCGTGATAGCCCCTGTTTCGGCAATCCCGCCTTGGGTCAACAGCGCGATCGCCTCTGCTTCCAGTGCGTCCATATCCGCATAGAGCCGAAGTTTGGATCTCAGAATTCGCCGTACCGCAGCGTCAACCTGATCAGCGAAGGTGAAGTTGTTTTCGTAGCGCTCCTGGAAAAAACTGATCGTGGATTCGATATTGACCCGCTCAGTCTCCCAAGCTTCATCATCATCAAAATGGCCTACGTGAAGAATGTCATTGCCGGCAACAAACGCATCCTGAGCAACTTGACGAGCGGGGAACTCACCGTCATCCGTTTCGTAGTATCGTCGAATGGCGGGCGTATCCAAAGGGCTGCTGACGATCAATCCGTCCTCAAGCCAAGGTCCAAATCCTTCTTCCATCAAGAGCGTTGTCAGCTCTGATGAGAGGCCAAGGGGTTTGACACGCTCAGGACCTGTTCCTTGTACGCCACTGAAGCGCATATGGCTCGACATCATCATGTCGGTGTTGCTTGGTACGTCAGGCTCCCCGTCCGTGACCGCTTGAAAGGGAGCCATTGGACCGGCACGCAGTTCCTCGATATCGCTTTGGATCGTGGCCACTTCCTGATCCGGCAAACGGTCTACATCGCCCTGGCCTGGGAAATGGCGGGCAACGGTCAACAGTTCTCCATTGCCGCCCTCATGGATTCCTTCGACGTAGGCCTGGCCCAGGGTGCTGACCCAATAGGGGTTGCCGCCATACATGTGGACGCCAAGGCTGCCGACGCTGCCAGGACGCGGCTGGACGAGCATGTCAAGTGAAGGCCCAAGCAGCAGATTGACGCCGACTGCCGACAGCTCTTGACCGACGATCTCACCTACGGCCCCGGCTAATTCTGGGTTCCAGGCCGCCCCCAGTGTCATCTGATTGGGTAGCTCTGTGAATCCCCGTCGTAGGGAGGTGACACCAAAATCGTCACCCATCTGTTCGACACCCACAAAAAGCGGGATATTCACAGGCGGGCGGTCAGCCTCCGCCAGTTCATCGGCCAGCGTCGGCAAGGTTTCAATGAGTAGTGGAATGTTTTCCTCGTCAACCAACGAGATTGCATCAGGCAGCAGAAGCCCGTAGGCCAATGCCTGCAGTTGATTGGACAGAGTCGCCACTTCGGCGGGGGTATCGACCCCTCTCTGGTTTGTGAAGTTCCGGTACCTAGGTGAGAGAACTACGCCGCCAACGCGGTATGCGTGGATCAAAACGGAAATGTCGCTGAGGATGTCCGTGTCGTTGCCGGCAAAGTGGATAAGAAAGAGTTGACCAACTTTGTCCTCGACGCCCATCTGCGCCAGCAATTCATCCGCCTGCGCATCGATCAGTGCGTCTACAGCCGCACGAACTGCTTCCTCATCAGGAGAAGCAGATGTAACGAGATCTTGCGTCCCAGGATCCTCAGATCCAGACTGAATGACATTGGGAGTGGCTGACTGGACCAGGTCTTGAGCAGTCGTCGGTTCGGATCGCGGCATCTCAGTTTGAGCTTGCACAGGGACAACAGGGACAAGAGGCGCCAGCAGAAGGACGAGTGATATCCATATCTTCATCAGACTTCGTACCAGGCCGATTCGGCATGAATAGGATGAGGCTCCGGCAAAAAGTCTTTTCTTGACGCGAATGGTCACGAATTTGGACGAACCGTCCCTTCGTCCTAGAGAGAGAATTCGTGAAAATTTGTGACCAGTCGTACTCTGATCCTTTTTCGCCGTAGAGCCACAGGATGACAAAAATCCGGACTCGCGTCCACTGGTTGACAATGTACGAAGATTCCTACAGTGATTCTCTTGACGATTCATGTGGGGATTTTCTAGGTCAGCTTGCATTCTGCACTGTACCCTGGTTCTTTGCCGCTACATTTGGCTAATAGTTCTTCAACAGCTATACTGCATCAAGTAGTGAAGTTCGCCAAACATAGGTCATGCAAGAGCAAAATTTCGGATTTCAATTGACTGAAGATGAGATGAAGGCGGTAGAAACGCTGCCGGCTGAAGAGATCGCTGAAGACCAGTTCAAACCAGATGAAGGCTCGCAAGAAGTAGCAGAGACAAGATCTGGTCGGTACGGTCATTTTATCCTTCGTGAGACAGTGCAAGTGATTGCGCCTGCACTGGTTTTGGCATTGGTCGTTCACCTCTTCCTTGCCCAGGCGACTGTCGTATTTGGCCAGAGCATGGAGCCCGATCTCTCGCAACATCAGCGTTTGATAGTGGATAAGGTTACCTACCGACTGCACTCTCCGCAGCGAGACGACATTGTTGTCCTTGATCTGCCTGACATGAATGAGATGTTGGTAAAACGTGTTGTCGGGCTTCCCGGTGAAACAGTTGAAATCCGTGACGGCATTGTCTATGTCGATAATATGCCGGTACCGGAACCGTACCCCCACGATCTGATCAAATATGACATGGAACCGATTCTATTGGGACCATTGAACTACTTCGTACTGGGGGATAACCGTGGCAATAGCAACGACAGCCGAGTATTTGGTCCAGTGCATCGCGACCACATCCTGGGACATGTTTGGCTTCGCTACTGGCCATTTGATCAGATGAGGTTTTTCTAACCCAGTATGGGCTCCAGACGCTGGAGTAACGTTACCAAGATCATCGTCATCGCCGTAATTGCGATTTTGGCAGTTGTGCTGTTGGTGACATTTCGGGCAATGATTACCCCTACAATCGTTGCCTTTTTACTTGCCTTCATTTTCAGCTACCCGGTCAACTGGATACAGAGTCGAACCGGTTTGGCGCGCGGTGCTACAGTCGCCATCTTGTACCTATTCCTGCTGGCATTTGTGCTCATTTCGCCTGCGCTGCTCTACCCTCGGGGCGGAGACCTGGTACTCTCATTGCAGTCCGCCATTGAGGAACTGGTCAGCAATCTGCGCACAGCAACCAGCGGCCCGATCTTCGTGATCGGCAACTATCAGCTGTCCGCCGACAACCTGTTGCAGCAGGCCGGCGACATTCTTCAGAACGTCGTAACAATTTCGACCAGCAACCCGATCATCATCTTCCGTGGCGTCACCACCGGCGTTCTAACCATTCTCTACGTTTCGGTATTGACCTTCTGGATATTGAAGGACTTACAGAGACTGCAACGCCTGCTCATCGATCAGATTCCTCACGACTATCAGGAAGAAGTGCGCCGCCTGGGCAGAGAATTGGGTGCGATCTGGGATGCGTTTCTACGTGGCCAAATTGTCTTGGCCATTGTAGTGGGTCTGATTACTTGGATTGTGCTATCCATACTTGGCATGCCCAACGCCGGCGGTCTTGCTTTGCTCTCCGCGTTCATGGAGTTTTTGCCGACCATTGGCCCGGGCATCAGCATGTTGATCGGGACAGCCGTGGCCCTATTCGTCGGGTCGGAGTGGTCGATCTGGGGCAACAACTTTGCCTTTGCGATTTTTGTGCTGATCGCCTACAACATCATCACCTGGTTTGAGAGCGCCTACTTGATTCCAAGGCTGGTCGGCTCACGAGTGCGTTTGCACCCGGCCATCACGTTTGTCGGAATTATCAACGGCGCCATCGTCTTTGGCCTGATGGGCGTTCTGCTGGCGACGCCGGTCATCGCCAGCGCTCGCGAGATCGGTCTCTACATTTTCCGTAAGCTCTTCGACCAGGAGCCATTCGAACCGACCGGCGGCGCCCAGGCAGGAATCCGTATTCCCGGCCTGATTGGCGGCCGCAAGATTGACGGCGTAATCTTCGACCTGGACGGCACCATCACCCAGCTAGACTACGAGGCCGTCGATTGGATGGCCCAGCGCACTGCCTGGCTTGGCATTCTGCTTTCCGAGCAACGTCGAAGGCGCATGGCATACCGCCTCATGGTGAAGCTGGAAAGCATCATCAATTTCACGCTCAATCGGCTTGTTCTCTACGAGCGTTTCGATACGCTTGAGCGTTTCCAGCCGCTATTCGATCAACTGCGGGCCTACCCCATGGTCGATCAGGACACCTTGCAGCCGGAAATAACAACCACGCTGCACTATCTTCAGAGCGAGTATAAACTGGCGCTTGTTTCTACGCGAGAACGTTGCGCCGTGGAGAAGATTCTGCAACGCAACCATCTGGACCCCAACATATTCCAGGCGATCATGACTCGGGAAAACGTGCGCAATCTTGTTCCCAACAACGAAGCGTTTGTTGCAGCCACCGAGCTGATGGACCTGGAGGTGGAAAACGTCCTCGTTGTTAGTGATAGCGATCCATTCCTGCGGTCCGGCAGTGCAACGGGCATGGCCGCCGCCGGCGTCCTCTGTGGATTGAGCGAAGAGCAGGACATTCAGAGCGCCGACATTGTGGTCGAAACAACAGCAGATCTCAGTGAATGGTTATAAGCTGTATGGGCAGTTTAGATCTCTTCGCAATGCTATTGAGCGTAGGGGTCAGGCTTTTGGCAAGAGCCTGACTTCTTGGACTGCATAGCCCGTATCATGGAGAGGATACCATTCTGCCTTGAACACAGAATTCGGCAGCACGCATGTGACAATAGGAATGCGATGGTAAAGGTCAAGATTAGTTACGATATGCGCGAAGGAATGGAGCAAGAGTGCCAGGAGTACCTTGTCAATCGCATGGCGCCTGCTCTTTCTGAACTGGGATTCGACGTCACCGACGTCTGGTATACGGTCTGGGGTAACTCTCCGCAGATTCTTGGCGGAGGCCAATTGGAGAACATGGCCGAAGCACGTCGGGTTTTTGAATCTGACGAGTGGGCCGACGTGGTCGAGAAACTGGAGTCAATGACTGAAAATTTCCAGTTGCGGTTTCTCCGGGTGGAAGATTAGCCAATGGCGTACGCGTCCATTGACAGATCGCCGCAACCCGACATGCATTGCAGCCGACCACTGGCTCTGGTTGTGTTGCTTGAGAACGTAGGCCACATTCATGGCATCAATTTGCCCCAATGGGCCATGGACATCATTGACTACGCCAGTGAAGAGTATGCAAAGGTGTTGCTACATCTGTACGGGGCTCACCGATGCTATGATCGCATACTCATTTTAGAGGACGAACAGGCAACCGGGCCGGAACTGGCGAATGCGTTGCTCTCTACCAGCCGAACACACCGGGTGGATTTGCTGTTGCTGGTCCATGGCCATGAAGGCTGTTTGGTCGGGTATCGCGGCAAGGAGATGGTTGGGTCAGAAACATTCCAGCGACTTAGGAGAGCGTACGAACAAGATTCCCAGGCACTGGATCTGCGGATGGTCTATGGTCTGAATTGCTACGGCGCCACTCTTGCCAACACTTGGATTGAGCTAGGCGCCGAAGTTGTCAATGGAGCAGTCGGCGTCAATTGGTTTCCAGAGCCCAGCCTATCCGTCTTTCTTCGAAACTGGCTTGGGGGACAACCGTTCAGCAGGTCAGTCAGGCGAAGCAATCGTCGGGCAAACCAGATCTGGTATCGACTTCTACGTTCGACGCCCCGTGAAGCCCACCCATGGATTGTCAGTAGCCGGCAGATTGTTTTTGGCCAAGCTGATATTACCATTGCCGGGTAAGAAATCGTCGGCAGTAGACAAAAAGATGGCCGATTCGTAGAGACGCAAGATCTTGCGTCTCTACCGACCAATGACCGTCTCCAAAACAGAAGAGGGGCCGATATTCGTTGAGAATATCGGCCCCTCTGTGATTTAATCTCTTGCGGCTCATGCGCCCAAAGCGCTATTTAATGGTCTTCTTAAAGGTCAATAAATAGCTGGTATGGATACCCATGAAGCGATTTTCAATATCACCCATGCCTGCGCCCTTGACGATTTCACTGGGCAGTCCTTCGACTTTGACACTATAGGCGTAGCCGGATGCGTACATCTGATAGTTGAAGCCGAGATCGGGCGGATTCTTGTCTTCAATGTTACCGGTATGGCTTCCATCACCCCAGAAGACCGTGACCGGATGACCGACAATGCGATCGCCATTCTCGTCCAACACTTCTACATAGATGTGGTGTTTCCCGCCGGATTCCTGTTCATCCCAGAATTGAGCTTCGATCACCCGCCAGTAGGGCTGTCCGGGTTGAACCTGAGCATCCTCGATATAAACGCCCAATTGATCCAACCTGCCGTCCCAAATCCGCGACGGAGCGCTTGCCGCCTGAACCTCTGGCTCGGGGGGCGCTTCTTCTACAACTGGGGCAGCGACCGGTGCAGCAACAAAGGCGACCGGAGCCGGCGTCGGCGTCGCTGTCGGCGGCAACGGCGTGTTGGTCGGCAGTGGTGTCGCTGTCGGGACAAATGTTGCTGTCGGATAAGGTGTATAGGTTGCCGTCGGTGCGATCTGATTGTCCGCCATGGAAACCGCCTGCGCCATATCTGAATCAAGGGCTGCCACATCGTAGCTGCCAAGCTTGTACACTGCTTGAACCGCCCGATTAGTCGACGCAATTGTACCGTCATCATCGACCAAACCTGCGCCACGCATGACGCTGACAACCGCCGAGGGGGCCGCAACAGCGATCAGCCAAATGACAAGCAGAACAAGCAGGGCAAAGAGCACTTTCCCTCGACCACTTAGGTTCCCATACCATTGCCCGAATCCACCGCGCCGGCGTGGTGATTCACCACCAACGGGATCGGTGGCATACTGCTGTCGTTGTTGCGCATCTACAGGCATGCCTGGCTGAGGCGGGGCATACCTCGCATCCGGTGCCATTGGCTGTCCGGCCATCGGGGCGGACTGCTGATCCAGCTGGTCGCTCATCATTCTGCTAATGTTGAGCGCCAGAGACGGATAATGGGCAAGCAACATGTCGAAGTCGCTCTTGGACAATGTCCAAACATCGACATCCGATTCGGCAAAGACGGTCGAGTTATTCGGTTGATTGCTTAGAAGCGCGCGCTCACCGAAAGCTTGTCCGGGCCCCAAGATCCAGCTTCCGCCATTGAATGGCTGAACCCGAACCTGTCCCCGATCGATTAAGAACAGCTTCTCGGCAGGTGTGCTGGCACGCAAAATCTGATCGCCTGTCCGATACCGGTCCGGCTCGAAATACGGGACGATCTGGCGTAAATCCTCTTCACTAAAGTCTGCCAGCAACGGAAATTCACGAAATCGTGATAGTTCAACATCTGTGTCTTCGGCACTCAGTCGCGTTGATATCGCGTCGCTCAACGCCTTGCCGATGACCGGATATTGAGTTGACAGCGCATCCAAATCAGCCTTGTAGAGCACCCAAAGATTGGTGTTTCGTGTGGCGGTAGCGTCTTCCGTACGGATCTGTCCGGTGATAAGACTCTGTTCACCGAAAAAACCGTCATCGCCGACGCGGGCCAACTCCTCTACCACACCGCTCCGGTTCTCCGCAGTCAGTTCTACTTCACCGTTCTCAATGAAGTAGATAGCGTCACCTGAGTCGCCTATGCGAAAAATACGTTCGCCGGCGGGCGCATGTTGGAGCACCATCCGCTGCACGATGGCTTCGATGATGGGCTGAGGAAGCTGTTCAAAAATGGGCATGCCGGCCAATCGACTGGCCGCCTGCGCTTGATCCGCACGGCCCAAATGCGAACGCACCGAACGGCCCAAGCTACGTCGCAGTCCGGGGTTGCGGGAGTTGATTGTCTGGAAGTCGTCGGCGGACAATCGCCACATGCGGCCCGGACCAACGGCGGTAACCGAATAGGCATAGGCCTTATTGGTGAGCAGCGGTGCAGCACCTAAAATCGATCCGCTGGTGAGCGTCTCCGGCGGCTCACCCTTGACGCTTGCTTCCGGGCGCAATTCAACAGTGCCCAATTCGATCAGGAAGAGTCCCTGCGGAACTTCCCCGGCGCGACAGACGATTTGACCAGCCTCGATGATCACCGGTTCCAGCCGCTTGGCAATTGCTTCTAGTGTGTGTTGGGGAAGGTTGCCGAGTTCATCGCTTCTCGAAAGCAGCTTAACGAGGAAGTCGTCCATCTGGTTCAACAGACCACCAGAGTTCTGACTCAATTGGATACCGATTGAAGGCTGTTCAAGCAGAATATTGCGCAACTGCCGATCTGTCAGTCTCCAATACTGAACATCCGACATAGACACAGCACTGACATCGTAAGGCTTACCGCGAAAGAGGCTGGATTCGCCCAGAATGCTGCCCGGCCCAAGGGTCGCCAGTGACTGGCCTCCCTCTGTTTCAAGGCGCACGAAACCCTGGCCAACTAGAAAGAGCGCATTGCTCTGTTCGCCAATCGAAAACAACGGTGTGCCAGTTTTGCACTCTGCCGTCGTGAATTGCTCTGCGATTGTTTTTTGTTCAGCATCGCTCAACCCCATAAAGAGTGGTGCGAGCTTCATTAACTCTTGTTTATCCATTTAGCCTCCCTACCAAGTTGGTATCGAGGTCATCATATCGCGAGTTGGGTCTAACCGTAAATTCGCCACAATCGCTATGTGTTTGTGCATCCACTGCAGAAAGCCTTTTCTTGACACGAATTTTCACGGATTGCGTCGTCGCTCCAGAGAGAAAATTTGTGTCAGGAACCCTTTTTGAAGTAGAGTCATCTGTGGTAATTTTTCGTTTTTGCACGCCGATAGGCCCAATTCAAAACCAGCAGATCAGTAATTGCGACGGAACTCAGCCTCCCAGCTGTGATGCCCATTGCAGCCAAAGGATCCGTAAAACACGTCACAGCTTGACAGCCCAGGCCCATTGCAATAGCCCGCCTGAGTCAGTAGATCTTCGGAGATGTTGCGCGAACGAGCGGTGAAGCCTTCCGCCCTGTCGCTGTCGGCTTCACGTCCATCGACGTCTCTAATGACAGAAAAGCCCGGTCCATCGTCGGTGATATCGTACTCAATAATGCCATCGCCCTTGCCCTGTGAACCTGTAACAATGGTCTCGTAGGGAGGGTAATAGTTATTGAGCGCGACACCGTTCAGCCGATTGCCGTTGGCATCAAGAACATGAATGCGCAGCAGATGTTGGCCTGAGCAACCGCCATTTTCCGACTTATCCCACAGTCGCCTCTTGACCAATGTAAAGTAGGGTTTGTCACTGGGCGGCGCCGCCTCTACCTCCGCCGCCTCTTCCTCCGCCGGCGCTGCGGCTTCCGGCTCAGCCGGCGCGGCCGCTGCAGGTTCAGCTTCGACGGGTGCAGGCGTCGGCGGGGGTGGAATGTTGGATGCCACGGCAATAGCGTTAACATCTCCGATGGTCTGAACGAGCGGATCATAGACCCAACCCAATAGATCGCCCGGCAGGGTCACCTGCCACCAATCGCCAGCATCATTTTTGGCAAGGACATCCAATTCATCACCGGGTTGCAGCCCGCCCAGAATGGCGTATAGGAGCCCGGGTCCGCGGCGTACGTTTAGAGCAGATTCAGCGCGTACCTTCGGCGGCTCAGGCGTGTTAGTCGGAAGAAGGACTGCGGTAGGAGTGGGCAGAAGAATCGTCGTCGCAGACTCCTCGTTCGGGTCCGATCCGTCGGCAGCGCTCTGGTCTTCAGCCCCTTCCCCAGCCTCATCAGCAGACAAAGAATTTCCGGTGTCGGAGGCGCTGTCCGTGTCGCTGCCGGACGCCTCATCCAGAGCGCTATCGGTCTCTTGAACCGGGATGGGCGTCGTGACGACGACAATCGCTTCGGCAACAGACGCAGAATCAGCGAGAAGGCCGTTTGCATCGGCATAGCTGGAGATTATTGCAGAGTCCATCCCCAGCGCATCGGTCAGTTTGACCAACGATGCGATGCTATTTGCATCATACTCCTCGGCAATATAGCGCTCAGTCAACAACAACACCCACTGCCTCGGATTGGCGACCCCCTCCAACGCGTCGATCTGCGCAACCGCCCGGCCAATGTCTCCATCATTGCCATACTCTGTGGCAATACGCTCAGCCTCAGCCTCCATCTGCTCGGAACTTGCCCCAGATCGCTCCGGTCCGCAAGCAACCAACAGCAGAACGCAGCAGGCAATCACCGCGATCCGAATAGCCGTTAATCTCTGAAATTGATGAGGATGAGATGGTGCGAGTGAGGAAAAACCAAATGAGAGTCTATTAATGAGTCGACGAGTCCACATGTTCATATGTTGTTAATTAACGAACCGAGCCGTGAGGTAGTTCCGACACTTTCTATCGTAGGCCATCGGACGTCTTGATCCTGCTGCCCATTGCATCGGAAAACTATCACACTGCTCGGTTCGCCACCTTTATCGAAATCTGGTTTTCTTTACTGCGATCCCTTGTTATACTGAAGGTGAAAACCCTGAACCTGAACGAGAAATCTTGGTGCCGAAGGTGGGACTCGAACCCACACGGGTCACCCCACACGAGTTTGAGTCGTGCGCGTCTGCCAATTCCGCCACTTCGGCAATCTATTGTACAGTACCGATTGCATCATACGATCATTCAGCAACTCTAACGTGTGACAAGTATACCGATAGGCCGTCAGGACGTCAAATATGGCCCTGTTTTCGCTTCACGAACTGCTCCTTCTACACAGAGATGTTTCCGCCTGACATGTGTGATGAAACCACCAGCCATGAATGAACAGCAGGCAATCGATCGGGCGCGTCTAGACGATCTTGATGCGTTCAATCAACTCGTTCTTACTTACCAGAACCTAGCCTACAGCGTAGCCTATCGCATGCTCAGAGATGAAGCTGGGGCCGCCGATGCGGTCCAAGACAGTTTCATCAAGGCATATCGTGGCTTGGGCAAGTTCAAGGACGGTAATTTCAAGAGCTGGCTCATGCGCATCGTAGTGAACACTTGCTACGATGTGCTGCGCGCTCGCGGTCGGCGCCCGGAAGAGAGCCTGAATGACATGCTGGTGGAACCGGTCTCCATGACGCCGATGAGCGCCCCCCCGGAATCGCCCGAACGGCATGTCGAGCGCGACGAACTCAGGCAACACATCGAGAGGTCTATCGAATATCTACCCGAAAGCCAGCGACTGGCCGTCATCCTTTGCGACATCCATGGCTATGCCTACGATGAGATCGTCGATATCACCGGTTGGCCGATGGGCACTGTAAAGTCTCGAATCAGCCGCGGCCGTCTCAAATTGCAGGAACTCCTGCAAGGCCAGCCGGAACTATTGCCATTGGCTTTCCGTCCTAAAGACGATTAGCGTTCTTTTTCTGTATCCTGGATCGAATATGGGCTTTTCGCGATATCCAACTATCACCGACGAATTGCTGTCGGCCTACATCGATGATGCTGTAAACGCTGCTGAACGAGCAGCGATCGAAGAGGCCGCGGCCAACGATTCCGAGATCGCATGGCGTCTGGAATCGTTGCAGCATACAGTCTCGATGCTTGGACAGCTGACGGATGTGCCGTTGCCCCGCTCATTTGCCCTAAACGAGGCGCTGGTTGAGGCTGCTCTCGCAGAAAATCATTCGTCGCAGATCGTTCGCCCTCGAGCAGTAGAAGCGCCGGACTCGCTCTGGAACAAGTGGCTTGATTTCTGGCGCTCCGGCAGTCCAATATGGCGAAACGCAGCCGCAGCTTGCGCACTCCTGCTTGTAGTGGTTCTTGTGGGCGGCTCTATCGTTGTACAACATCCGATATCCTCCCAACAAAGTGAAGAGTTGGTGGCTGTCCACTCTGCTGAGATCCGGGCCTCCCTTGAGCAAACCACAAGCGCCACCGCTCCGGTGGTCACCGACACCGATGGCGAGGCAGCATCGGCCAGTATTGCCATGGCGCCTGAATCGACTGCCGTGAGGACGGATCAAGCCGGCTCCGAAGCGCAGCCTATGGAGCTTGCCCAAAACGCGGATGGCCAATCGATGCTGCGTCAAGACGCATCCAGCACCCTGGCCCAGGACGCAGATCTTGCCGAGGGCGATTCGGCGGAAGCCGAACCGCAGGTCGAACGATCGATCGTCGCTGATGCCGCCACTACCGGCATGGCTTTGCAGGAAGAACCATCTGCCATCCCGGCCCCGCTTGCCGCACCGTCGGTCCTCAGCAGCGAAAGCATGGTTGCAGATGTTGAAATCGCCCCTGTATCCGCCTCTATATCCGACCCCGACTCTCTTGAGGGGGGCCGCGACCTTGCGGCGGATGAAATCGCCGAGAATGCAATTGCCGAGGCCGCACCGGATGCCGATCTGCTGATTGCTGCGGCCGCATTGGAAATGCGTGCGACGCTCCCATCAGAAGGTGACGTTACAGAGGACAGTGTTGCGGGGAATGATGTTGCGAATGAGGATGGGGTAGTGAAAACGGCCGAGGCCGAGATCACCGAAACGCTGCCGGCTCAACCCTCAGACGATGAGCCCATTCCCCTTGAAGCCGAAGCAATGCCGGATGCCATGGCATTGGCTGCTGTTGACCTTGCAGAACCGGCTGCGACCAGTGAGGCAACAGCAACGACGCAGCCTGACGCTGACCAAGAGTCGAACGCCGAATCAGCGCCGGAAGAAGCTGTCACGCGGGAAGCTTCAGACGCAGAAGCGCCACAGGATCAGGATCAACAAGGCGATACGGATAGCGCCCAGCCGTCCACAGTGGCCATGGCAGACATCGCACAGGATGCAGGTCCAGCGCCGGAAGCCGTGCCGGAAGCCGCGCTGGAAGTATCATCAAAACCTGATCCATCCGGTCCGTCGAGTACTGATGACGCCGCTGCACAACCCTTGGCAAAGGGCGTGGAAACCGTTATAAACTCGATGAGTCCTCTGGGCATGCTAGCCATCGTGTTAGCGATACTGACGCTCGTTTTCTTCTCCATGTGGCTTCGTAGCCGATCCACAACCGCGACGAGATCACCCTAGAACCAAACTTGGTGACCGGCACCGGCCATACGCGGCCTATTTGACCGAATATCAACCGGCCGGCGCCTATCACTTTGTGCGCCATTTTCTTGGATCGATCCTGAGACATCCCTCGACACCCATCACCTCCTATTTTCTACACGATTACCTGCACTGAAAGTTCGAGTCATGCCTGAATTGCCCGAAGTCGAAACGTACGTTTGCGAGCTTGAACCCGAATTGGCCGGAAGGTCGGTGGTATCAGCCGCGGTCTCATGGTCCAAAACCATTGCTGAACCGAGCGCCGAGCAATTCTCTGACGCAATCGTCGGTCAGAAGTTTGTCTCCTTTGGCCGGCGTGGCAAGTTCATGCTGCTGGGGCTGAAGGGTGGCGACTGCCTGATCGTCCATCTGCGCATGACAGGCAAGCTACTGATTCAAGCGCCGGATACGCCTGTGGACAAGCACACCCACGTCGTTCTTGAGCTGGATGACGGTCGACAACTGCACTACAACGATGCACGCAAGTTTGGCCGCCTTTGGCTTGTGCACGACACGGAGCCGGTTCTGCGAAAATTGGGGCCGGAACCATTCGGCCATGATTTCAACGTTGGCTGGTTTGCCGAGCGCCTTACCGGCCGCAAAGCAAGCATCAAAGCGCTGCTGCTTGACCAGGCAGTTGTGGCCGGCGTGGGTAACATCTATGCCGACGAAGCACTCTTTGCCGCCCGCATCCATCCAGCGCGAGCGGGCGGCATGCTTGAAGCGGCTGAAATCGAGCGGCTTGTCGAAAGTGTGCGCGATGTCTTAAGGCGAGGAATTGAACGACGCGGCAGCAGTCTTGGAGATAGCGGGGCCCAGAACTATGTGCGCCCCGGCGGCGAGACAGGCGGTTTTCAGGAAGAGCACAAGGTGTTTCGACGGACAGGGAAGCCCTGTTTCATCTGCGACACGGCCATTGAGCGGATTGTGCTGGCTCAGCGCAGCACGCACTTCTGCCCCAATTGCCAGGCATGAAAAAGGAAGCGGTCATATAACCACGGGAATGACTACGGAAGAGTGCCTTTGCCAGGCAGCAGAGTGTGGAGGCTATAGTCTAGGCGGAACCGATACGGGCATCTACGGCCCCTGATGGGTGCGCAGCTTCCTAACCGTGGCCAAAATGGCGACGGCAGCGATCTATCATTGAGCGGTCGATCTTACGAACGGCGCCGTTTGGCGGCTTCGAAGCCGCGGCGCATCTCAGCCTCACGTTCATCAGCCGCACGCTCGCCGTCTTCCAGCGCCTTGTCCCAGCGTGAACGATATGCCTCATTCAATTGAGCGTCTTCAGTCGGACCAAAGACATAGTTGAACACAATACCCACCGCTGCGCCCACCGCTGCACCAACCAATAAGAATCCTGTTTTGCCCATCTGTTTCTCCCCTACCATTCAAAAATAACGGGCAGTAGACTGCACCCGTTTCTGTGCAGAATTATACCGGCCATCGAGTTGGACGCCAAGCAAAAGAGAAGCCGGACTCTTGAGAGTCCGGCTTCTGTACAGTTCTAGGGGGCTTCAGCTGCCTTACATGGCGTTGCGAACGGTTCCATCGACTATGTTCACGTCCTGCGCTTCGGTCTGCTCAGCACGGATGTCGAGTGCTGTTTCCTCAGGCAATATCAGGCCGACCACGACGTAGACAAACACGCCCAAGCCGATGCTGCCGATGCTAAAAGCGACCCAGATCAGGCGCACAAGATTAGAATCGATGCCCGATCGCTGACCAATGCCGCCGCAGACACCTAGAAGAATTCGATCTGTGCTGCTGCGTCGAAGCGGAATGCGCTGTCGGACTTGGCTCATGCCGGCCTTGACTTCGTCACTGGACGGCATCTTGCCGTTGCCATTCACATTGCCCTGCACCTTGTCACGTAGACCGGCAAAGTCGACTTTGAAGTCACGATTGGCGCCACGAAGCAACATGTAGCCGATGCCGATCAAGAGCGCTGGCCAGAAGAACAGATTGACCAGTGTCCAGAGTGCTCCCCAGAGACTGCCCAACACACCGACATTTGCCAGCAACCAGACAACACCCAGGCCGATGAGGACATAAGCGCCACGAATCAGATTGCGCTCCGTCAGCGAAATCGCAGCGGGCGCCTGCTGTCCGCCGGCCACGCTACCGACCGGTAGCAACATCCAAAGGGCCAGATAGGCCAGGAAGCCTCCACCGCCCGTTGCCAGAGTCATCACCACCCAGAAGAGTCGAATCAGAGTGGCATCCCAACCAAAGAAATCTGCCAGTCCACCACAGACGCCGCCGACCATCTTGTCTGTCGGGCTGCGGAAAAGCGTCGGCTTGGGTTTGCCTTCGCTGGGCGCTTCAGTCTCGGAACTCTGTTCTCGAGTCTCGACTCGTTCGATCGTTACGTCCGTCTTGGACGCCGTTTCAGCATTCTGTGGAACGCTGTTTTCCGTCGGGGCCGAGCCTTCTTCAAGCGTGTAATCAATGTTCATCATGCCTCCTAAAAAACATGTCTACTCAAACAGAGGGACGGGCTGCATTGCCTGGCTGTTGTTCGCTTTCGCTATTTGGTGCAGCCATTCCTCATCGTTCATTTTTACTTCAATCACCTATCATTACGGACGGTTCTCAAAAAGGTTGCATCAATTTTGGAGATTCTGATTTTTGGTTCAAAAAAACGAGATTTTGTCCGGTTCGCGGCACACGTAGAAGCCTGGGCGCCGTTTGCCTTCAGTATTCCGGGATCAGGCCCAGATGCGATTTTCAAGATGATGACCGTTCCCGGCCTAATCCCGGAATACTGAACTGCCCGCTGACATTAAGACGCGCCCGGCGCCGGAAAGCCATGTTGAAGAGATGCGCAAAGAACGGTAGAATTGAGCTTCATTCAGGAGCGAAGACCCTATGTTGCAAACTGTTTCTTCAATCGACCAGTCACTTGACTTTACCGATCACAGACCCTGGCCGCTGCCCGATACGCCTTGGGTAATGGCTCAGAGTTGGCGGAACCTGCTCTTCGCCCATTGGCCAATGCCACCGGAGGTCATGCGAGTTTTGGTGCCCGGCGCACTGGAACTGGATACCTTTGACGGCGAAGCATGGATCAGCGTTGTGCCCTTCAAGATGTCCGACGTTCACCCGCGCGGATTGCCGTCAGTCCCTTGGCTTTCACACTTTCCCGAGTTGAATGTCCGCACCTATGTGAAGGCTGGAGATGCGAAAGAAAAAAATGGCAGCCGGCCCGGCGTCTTCTTTTTCAGTCTGGACGCGGCCAACCCCATCGCCGTGCTGCTGGCCCGATCGATCTTCCGACTGCCCTACTATCATGCTCAGATGAATCTAGTTGTTCACGATCAACCAGCGCTACAGAGTCTACCGCCTGAAAAGACGGTCTATTATCAGAGCCGTCGAACCCATCGAAACGCGGCGGGCGCCGCGTTTGTGGCCCGCTATCGACCGACGGGGCAACCGTTTGCCGCGCAGCCCGGCAGGCTGGAGCATTGGCTGGCAGAGCGATATTGTCTTTATGCCGTAGACCGCCATGGGCTCTACAGTGCTGATATTCACCATCTGCCCTGGCCCTTGCAGCCGGCCGAAGCCGAGTTCTCCGTCAACGAAATCGTCTCTGCCGGCGGATTCCGGCTTCCTGACGCGACACCTATCCTGCATTATTCGGAACGGCTAGACGTGGCTACTTGGCCGCTGAGACGCGTGATGTAATGATCAGCCAAGCGAATATTCACGCAACTGCGCCGGATATTGGGTGAGCAGGGGTAAGCGCATTGATCCACGTAGATCGCGAAGGACCACAAAGACTGAACATCAGGATTATTTAATGAACAGCTACCATCTTGGATTCCCCGTCAAGGTGCTGGGCGCGCCGCTGCGTTCACACGACAGCCGCCGCTGGCAGAACGATCCTCACCTTAGCGTCAGCCTCGCCTATCTACGTGACATCTTTGCCTACCTGCACAGTCAACAGATTCGTTTCTACCGGATGGCCGGCCAGCTCGCGCCCTATCTCACCCATCCGCAAATGCCCCAGTTCCACCACCAGATCGAGGAATGCGCCACCGAACTTGCGGCCACGGGCGATCTGGCGCGCCAATATGGCATACGCCTATCCATTCATCCCGCGTTTCACGTCCAGATGAGCAGCCCGGATGAAGAAATGGGGCGGCGTGCTCGAATCGAGTTAGAGGCGGCGGCACGTCTTTTGGGCGGCATGGGTTTGGACGAAAACGCAGTATTGATCGTCCATGTAGGCAGCGCCTACGGACAGCCGCTCGTCGCCAGGGAGCGCTTTGTCCGCCGATTCGAACAGCTGCCGCCCCGGGCACGAGCGCGACTAGCGTTAGAAAATGACGACCGCCATTTCGCGTTGGCGGACACGCTCTGGATCCACCAGCGAACGGGCATCCGGCTTGTGTTCGATACGCTACACCATCGCGTGTTGAACAGCGAAGGGCGTCCGATGATGGACGCGCTCGCTGCCGCGCTGGCTACCTGGCCGCCGAGTTGTAAGCCCAAGATCCACTTCAGCAGCCCGCGCACGGCCATCCGACAGGTGATACGCAACGGCGAACGACACTTGCAGATGCCACTGCCCAATCAGCACAGTGATTTCATTCACCTTTTCGAGTTTATCGACTTTCTGCGCGAGGCAACTGCCGGCGGGCAGCGGCCATTCGACATCATGTTGGAGGCCAAAGGCAAGGAATTGGCGTTACTGCGTCTGCGAGAGCAAATCGCCCGCTTCGCGCCGGATTTAGCGAAACTTGTGGGGTGAGGACTGGCGTCGATGTGCGAGTCGTAGAGGCCGCCGCTCCACCGGCGATCGTGCGCATGTGGAGCGATTCCAACCGGTTGGAACTCAAAAGGGCACCTATGGCATCGCCCAGCGACGCGCCCAATACGCAGCCTCGGATCTTCGACCGGAGCGAGGGGAGCGGTCAGATTGCTCATTCCGAAGCGCCGTTTGACGTCGCTTCTTGAATCGTCTGCATCGCCGCTGCGCGCCGGCTCGCTGCTGATGAGAGCCTTGTTGCTGCGTCGGTCGCCCAGGGCAGATCGTAGGTCAGAAGGTCACGCTCCAGCACATCCAGCAGATCTGCCGTGGCATCTGGAGCCACGCCGCCGATAACGGTGCGTACTCTGACGAAGTGTTCGGGATCAAGGGCCTGGGCCATCTGCTCGGCAGTGAAGTCGAGTTCATGATCAAGCACCTCGTTGGCTGCGGTCTGTAGCATGTCGATGGTCAACTCATCACTGGAGATACCCGCACGCACCGCAGTCTGGACCAGCGTCGTCACCACCTTGTGGGCCAGACGGAAGGGCAGGCCGACATCGCGGACCAATGTGTCAGCCAACTCGGTCGCGGTGGTGAAACCTGCGCCAGACTGTCTGCGAAGATGCTCTTCGTTCAACTTGACCGTCTCGAAAAACGCCGTGTACAACTGTACACACTCCGACGCTGCTTCAATGGCATTCTGCAACGGCGGAATGATCTCGTCCTCAATGTCCTGGGTGTCGCCGTAGGGAATGCTGTGGCACTGCATCACCACAGTCTGGGCATAGCCGATGGCCCGGCTCAGGCGGGCACGTAGGTGCTCGAGCACCACTGGGTTGCGCTTCTGCGGCATGATCGAGCTGATCTGCACAAAACTGTCGTGAACATAGAGTGCATTCGACTCGGCGGTCGCCCGGTTGAGCAGATCGTGGGTGACGCGGGAGAGACCGATGCAGAGCGACTGAATGGCAAAAGCCAGGTCAGTAAAATTATCGCCTGCACCGATGCTGTGATGGGTGCTTGTGACAATGGCGTCGAAGCCAAGCAACTCGGCCACGCGCATGCGATCGATGGGAAAGCCGGTGCCGGTGAATGCGGCCGCGCCCAGGGGTGACTCGTTCATGTTGGCATAGGCTGAAGCCAGGCGCCCCTGATCCTTGGCCAAGAAGCTGGCGATCCCGACCAGGTAGTGAGCAAAGGTGACCGGCTGAGCCGGCTGGGTATGGGTATAGCCGGGCATCAGCGTGGAGAGATGGGTGCGCGCCTGTGTCAGCACGGCCCGGCGTAGACTGAGCAACTCCTCGTAGAGCGAAATGATCTCTTGACGGAAGGCCATGCGCTCCAGCGCGTGGCCCAGATCATTGCGACTTCGCGCCAACTGCAGATTGCCGCCATAATCCGGCCCCACCATCTCAATGATCAACGATTCAATCCGAAAGAAGAGATCCTCGACGCCAGGCTCATAAGCCAGCGCATCTGCACCTTCCTCGCGAATCGTCTGGACGGCCCCAAAGATGGCGGCGGCATTTTCAGGAGTGATGATGTCGCACTCACAGAGCATGACCGCGTGGGCATCGTGTGCATCCAGCATGTGATCAAACAGGTGTTCGCGCGCATCTCGATACGCATGCTGGAGGACGAATTCGCTGTAAACGGGATGAGGAAATGGAATGGACATGGGGATTTTGAACCCTTTCAGACAAGCAGCAAAAAAAACGGTTAATGGTGAACGATTAACGCTTAATTGTGAATGTCGACGTCACGTGACGCATTTCATTAACAATTGAGCATTGACAATTCATCATTAACCATTGATCAGCCTTTGAGGCCGGTGAGCGCGATACCTTTGATGATCTGGCGTTGGAAGATGAGGAAGACCAGCAGAAGCGGCACTGTGGCCAAACTGGCCCCGGTCATGATCATCTCCCATTGGGTCGTTGACTCGCCGCGGAAGAAGCTGAGCCCCACTGGTAACGTGTAGTAGTCACGTCCACTGGCGATGATGAGCGGCCAGAGATAGGCGTTCCAGTTGCCGATGAAGTTGAAGATACAGAGCGCAGCAACGGCCGGCTTGACCAAAGGGATGGCCACGCGCCAGAAGATGCCAAACTCGTTAACGCCGTCGATACGCGCAGCGTCGAGCAGTTCGTTGGGTACGCCGTCGAAGAACTGGCGCATGAGGAAGATGCCCACGGCGGTAATCACACCGGGGAAGACAATGCCCCAATATTGCATCGCACCCTGGTTCCAGCCGAGTTGAACACTCATGTTGAACCAGGGGATGATGAGCATTTCGGTCGGCACCATGAGCGTGGCCAGAATACCCACAAAGATGATGTTCTTGCCGGGGAACGTGAACTTGTTCAACGTATAGCCGACCAGGCTGTCGAAGAAGGCGACACTGGCCGTGCTGATACAGGCAATTAGTAAGCTGTTGAAGTACCAGACGGGGAAGTCGCTCGTCTGCAATACGGCTCGATAATTATCGAGTGTCGGATTCTTGGGAAGAAAAGCAAACTTCACCAACTCGGGCGCCGGCTTCAGGCTGGTAAGGATCATCCAGATAAAGGGCGTCACCATCACTACGGCGCCCAGACTGAGCACGAGGTAGATTAGCAGAAGCTCCCATGTAACGCGACGCGGTCTGCCTGCCGTTGTACTGACAACCCGTTCTGCCATGTCGAGCGTGCGCTCAGCACTTGTATCGTACGTGCTTTCCATACCGGAAATACCTCTCGTAGAAAGAACACGGATTCGGCTGATTTTGCGGATCAACGTGGAACGGGCAAAGAAAATCTACGGAGATTAAGTCTAATCCGCGCAATCCGCGTTCTACTAGTTCAATACTCTACACGCCGCGACAAAAGCCGCAACTGAATGACGGTGATCAGTAGAATAAGGCCGAATAGAATGACCGTAAGTGCGCCTGCATAGCCCATATTGTAGCTGCCGAAGCCTTCAGAATAGACTTCAAGCACAACTGTCGTTGTGCTGTTGAGCGGCCCGCCGCCGGTCATATTCTGCACCAGATCGAACATGCGCAGGAAGCCGATGGTCTGGAGGACAGCAATGTAAACGATGACCGGGTTGAGCAGGGGCAGGGTGATTCCCCAGAAAATGTGCCAACGGTTGGCCCCATCGATACGGGCCGCCTCATAGTACATCTCCGGGATCTGTTGGAGGCCGGCCAGGAAGATGATGATGGCAAAGCCGATGCTGCGCCAGACGGCCACCGTCGCAATCGCCGGCAACGCCTGGTAGGGACTATTGAGAAACATCTGCTTCGGGAGGCCAACTGCGTCAAGCAGCTGGTTAATCAGACCGACCTGCGGGGCGTAGAGCCAATTCCAGACAAAAGCAACGGCCACAAACGAGGTAACGAAGGGGACAAAATAGGCGGCCCGGAAGAAACCCGCGAACCTGCGGACCTGCATCAGCAACATGGCCACGCCCAAGGCCAGTACTAACTGAATGGGCACGCCAAAAACAACGTAGCGAATCGTGTTCCAGAAGGCGGCACGAATCGGACTGCGTGGTTTGAACAGGTCTTCCCAGATATCGGCGTAGTTTTCGATACCGACCCACTCACCGTTTCCCTGGAAAACGTTCCAATCGCGAAAGCTGATGTTGAATGCCAGGAGCGTGGGGTACCAACGAATGAAGATAAAAAATAGCAAGCTGACGCTCAGAAAAGCATAGGCCCACAACACCTGGCGACGACGAAGGGTTAATTTCACGTGGAATTCCTCTTGGGAAATGGGGATTGGGGATCAGGGATTGGTGATTTGGGTAGTTGCAGTTCTCTCGGTGCAACTACCCATTCACCAATCCCCAGTCCCTAATCACCAATCATTCTAACGCTCGGCCCAGAACTCGTCGAGCATTTCCTGCACCGTCTCGACGGCGAAGTCGAGTTCGGCTGCCGGATCGGCGTCGGTCAAGATGACGGCCTGGTAGCCATCGATGATGGCCTGGCGGTCCTTGCTCTCATCCACGAAGAAGGTGGAGTTGGCATACTCAAGTCCGGCAGCGAAGGCGCCCAGCTTTTCGTCGGCCAGCAGTGCAGGATCGGCGGCGGCTTCGAGCTGCGCCGGCAGTTCACCAACGATACCGACCCAGAGCGTACCGGCCTCGGGCGTGGTGATGAACTGCAAGAACTTCTGGGCAGCCTCAAAACGTGCCGGATCGGCGGCGGCCTTGGTCGTGATGCCATGGGTCCAGTAGCTGCCAAAGGTGCTCTTAACACCGTTGTGTTCCGGCAATTCAGCCACGCCGAAGTTCAGATCGGGCGCGTTAGCAGCGATTGTGCCCAGGCGGAACGAACCGTCAATGTGGAAGCAGACCTCGCCGGCTAGGAAGCCGTCCGAGTCATTTCGTAGATGCCGGCGATGCCGGTGCCCAGGTCGCGCTCAAAGGAGAGGAAGGTGTCCCAGGCCTCGTAGCCGCCGTCGCTGGCATTCCACTGCACCTTTTGCTGTCGTCACTGTAGGGCTGCTGACCGAACTGGCGCAGCAGTACTTCGCGGAACCAATGGTGTGCCTGGCCGCTGGGATTGACGTGGAAGCCATAGACTTCGAAGTCGTCGCCGTCCTTGACCGTGCAGGCTACGGCCTGTTCCTTGAGCTCGTCAAGGGTCGTCGGCGGGCTCTCGGGATCGAGACCGGCGGCTTCCATCAGATCCTTGTTGTAGAAGAGGGCCAGGCTACGCACGGCTGTAGGCAGCGTGTAGAGTTGGCCGTCGAAGAAGCCGGCCTGGGCCATGGAGCTGAACTCCTCGGCCACCATTTCCGGCGGGAAGGTGTCTTCGGGCAGCGGCACAAGGAAGCCGGCATCGATCCAGGCCGGTTGCCAGCCGTAGAAGAGCGTGGCGACATCCGGTCCAACGCCGGCGGGCACGCTGGCAGAGATCTGATCGCGGAAATTGTCGTAGGGAATATCCGAATTGTGGATCACCGTGATGCCGGGGTTCTCGGCCTCGAACTGTTCGATGAGCTGGTTCATGGCGTCGACGCGTGCGCCGAAGTTGTACTGCCAATACTCGATCTCGACAGGCTCATCGGACATGGTTTCTTCGCCGACAGCTGCTTCTGTGGGAGCTGCGGCATCACCTGCTGGCGCAGCCGCGGGAACCGCAGCCGGACAGGCAGTCAGCAGCATTGCAGACAGCAGCAGCAAGCTGAGTAGAATCAAAAATCGGTTTCGGGACATGGGTAGTTCCTCCTGAAAGAATTGGTTTGGAAAACGATGGTAACGCAATTGGATGCGGGAAAAGCGGAATAAACGTACTGCGTAAAACGTAATTGTCTGTTTGACGATGTGGTTTCGTCATTGGCCTGTCTGTAGAGAAGCGGCGCCGTGTGTCTCCAATGCATTCTCTACACAGACCTTACGCAGTACGTTTTACGCAGTACCCTTCATTTCCTACAGCTCAATCTTAAGTAACCGCGCCGCATTCCCCGCAAAGATCATCTGAATATGCTCGTCCGGCATGTTGAGGTCGAGACAGTCGCGCACTTGATCTTGCAGATAGCGGAAGGCGAATCCACGCGGGAACCAGCTTGAATCTGAGCCAAAGATGATTCGCTCGGGGCCGATAGTCTCGTAGAACTTGCGGAAGAGATATTTGACGGTCACATCGCCGGGCACCCAGCGGATCCACTGGAGGCTGCCGCTGGTGTCGATGCTGACATTGGGACAGGCCCAGCAAAGCTGTAGGGCCTCGCGCTCCCATGCGCAGCCGAAGTGGGGTACAACGAAGTCGACATCGGGGAAGAACTTGGCCACGTTGTGAAGCTTCAGCGGATTGATATTTTGGTGCCAACCGATGCCGCCCGAGCTGCCCTGAATGCCAAAGTGGATTAAGACGGGAATGTTCAGCTCGGCGCATTTCTCCCACACAGGGAATGCGGCCGGGTCCTCGATCGGTTCTTCGATCAGGGGCGCCAATAGCTTGTAGCCGCGCAGTCCCAGATTGGTAACGGCATGTTCCAGTCGCTCAACCGCATCGGGCAGAAACGGCGAATGGTGGGCGAAGCCGACAAAACGATCCGGATGCCAGCTACAGATCTCGGAGAGGTGTTCGTTGTTGCCGCCAGTAACAAAGCCGATTGAGTGGATGCCGTACTTGTCCAACTCGTCAACCCAACGTTGGGCTTGGGCCTCATCACCTGGATGATCGTCTCGGCCCTCGGGCTTCGGGAAACCCCACATGCGTCGCCAATGCTCGCCGTAGGGAGCGGCGCGTTCGCGCAGAATCTGCAGCCGCTCCTCACTGATCTGAGCCATGTAATTGTCCATGGTCTCGCCCATATCCGTAAACCAGGGGCCGTTCGTAGGGAAATGGGAATGAAAATCGATAATCTCAAAACCTTGATACATAGTACGCTCGTTGTTTGGTTATTTTCACGTTCGGTGAATTCCACGTTTGATGAATTCCACCGAGGGGATGGCGGAATATGGTAGGTTGCTCTTCCGTGATCAACGGCCTGCATTGTACACTCCGCCGATATCGCCGTCAATCTGAGGGTACATGGGGCGGACGTACCTCGACCTGTAACCTTTTCCTACCTCCTGCATCAAACTCACATGAAGCGCACGTAAGAAATATGCATCGTGCGACCTCTAATGAGTGTCCCGTCCCGCATAAAGCGGACGGACAATGGGAAGATATAAGGAGCAAAAAATGTCCCTGCTGAACGAAGATATCAGATCACAACTGCAAAACGAATTTGCCGGGTTGACCGGCCAGGTCAAGCTGGTCCTGTTCACACAGGAGATGGAGTGTCAGTACTGCTCCGAAACCCGTAGCCTAGCCGAGGAAGTGGCCGGCTTGTCCGACAAGATCGACGTCGAAGTTTATGACTTCGTCAAAGACAGCGAGATTGTCGAGACCTATGGTATTGACAAGATCCCGGCCATAGCCATTGTCAAGGGGGGCGACGAGCCCAAGGACTACGGTATCCGCCTCTACGGCATTCCTTCCGGCTACGAGTTCAGCACTCTGATCGAGGACATCGCCATGGTCTCCACCGGCGAGTCCGGCCTGGATCAGGAAACAAAAGATGAGTTGGCAAACCTGACCTCGCCGTTGCACTTCCAGGTCTTTGTGACGCCAACCTGTCCCTACTGCCCACCGGCAGTGCGTTTGGCGCATAAGATGGCCTTGGAGAGCGATCTTGTAACCGGCGACATGGTCGAAGCGATCGAGTTTCCCCACATCTCCAACAAGTATCAGGTCATGGGCGTGCCGCGCACGGTCATCAACGAGGACTTCTTCCTGGAAGGAGCCGCGCCTGAGGCCATGTTGATGGCGAAGGTGCGGGAAGCGTTAAACTAGGGTCAAGATCGTGGGAGAGGTGCTGCGTAATAGCGTAATGCGTACTGCGTAAGGACGTTTCACTTCGTAGTTACGCAGTACGTCATTACGCAGCACGCAGCAAAAATAGAGGACTGAAGCACAATGATGGATCTAAATCTGGGACTTGGCATGTCGGGCGGCACGAGGCCCGATCTATATGATGTCATCATCATCGGCGGCGGACCTGCCGGCGCATCTGCCGCCATCTACACCGCACGGGCCGACCTGCGCACACTCGTCATCGACAAGGGCTTGACGGCCGGTGCGCTGGGTGTCACCGCCAAGATCAGCAACTATCCAGGCGTACCCGGTCCGGTCAGTGGGGCAGAGTTGACCGAGACCATGCGCACCCAGGCCGAGTCATTCGGGGCCGAGTTCATCACCGACAAGGTTGTCGATGTCGACCTGCTTTCGGATCCCAAGATGGTCATCGCCGGGACGGGCATGTTTCAGGCCAAGACGCTGATCTTGGCCACCGGCTCCATGGGGCGATCCAACACGGTGGTCGGTGAAGCTGAATTCCTGGGGCGAGGCGTCTCCTACTGTGCGACCTGTGACGGAGCGTTCTTCCGGGATCAACCGGTGGCAGTCGTGGGCAACAATGATGAGGCGCTGGAAGAGGCGCTCTTCCTGACCAAGTTCACCGACCAGATCCATCTCATCTCGCCGACGCCAAAGCTCAATGCACGCCGAAACTTGCTCGATGAGCTTGAGAAGCAGCCCGGTGTTCACGTACAACTGGGCACGCGCCTCAAGGAAGTGGTCGGCAACGGCAAGGTGGAAGGTGTACGCGTCCATCCTCGTGGCGGCCAAGAAGAGACGCTGGCCGTGAACGGCGCATTCATCTACCTGCAGGGAGCCAAGCCCATCACCGACTATGTGGACGGTAAATTGGAGATGACGTCCGATGGCTGTCTTGTGGTCGACAAGGACTTGCAGACCTCTCTACCCGGTGTCTTCGCAGTCGGCGATCTGCTCTGCACCCACATCAAACAGGCGGTCATTGCGGCAGCCGACGGCGTCATCGCTGCGCTGGGCGTCGATAAGTACATCAACGGCAAAGAAAAGCACCGGACAGATTGGCGTTGACCCCAGGCTCCAGTGGAGAAAGCCCTTTTAGCCACAGATGAAAAAACGATAGGACAGTGATGGAACTGGAAATGGGCTGGACATCCAAAAAACATCTGTGAAAATCGGTTCTTTATCTGTGGCTATCTGTGGCGGATTTTCTTTTTTTGCACCGGAGTCGTCCCGTGATGGGAAGATACTGCCTAAAGCTCAGACGCCAAGCCTCTTTGAAAAAACGAGGCGTCTAATCTGTCCAAGACAAATCCCGGAGCCGATATCGGCTCCGGGATTTGTCTTGGCTATCGCTTCTAAAGAAAACGGATGGAACTTCGTGCCCTATTCCATCGGCAAGCCGGCGCGGCGCCAGCCGAACATGCCGCCCTTCAAGTTGGAAACATCGGTGAAACCGGCTGCATAGAGCTGCTCGCAGGCGGCCTGGCTGCGATTCCCCGAGCGACAAACGCAGACAATAGGGCGATCCTCGGGCAATTCATTGACGCGCTGCATGATGACGTTCAGCGGCAGCAGACGTGAGCCGGCGATGTGGCCATCATGCTCATATTCCGCAGGGGAGCGGACATCGACCATCAGCGGCGCATTGCCGTTCTGTAACTCCTCGTTAAGTTCCGTCGCACTCATCTGCCGAATATCACTATTCGCAGCGCTCCGTCGTCCAAACAACGCTTGAAACATTGATCTTTCTCCCTGGTATGAATAGTCTTTGACAAGTTGTTTCTGGTGATTCCCCTGCGAGAAATCCTCTTCGCCCCAGATTCACACAGATGGGAAAAGGATAGGACGCAGATATCGTATGGTTGTGATGATATCCTTCGAATGTAAGGACAAAATAAGGGCGACATACAGATCGGGTAAAGGATGCAGACAAGGGCAATCGCGTCTAAATTGCTCGCAACGGATAGAATCCGGCTGCGAACAGCGAGCAGCGCCCTCAGGCACTGAAAATTGAGCCGATGAGGCGGCCTCTCGCTGTTGGCGACGAGTTTTGCCCCTGCCGCTTTTTGGTGTTTCTTTGTGGGCCACCGTGGATCGTTGTTTCCATACACTTGTTCAAAGTCGATCCGTGACGCAATGCGTTATATCTATGATATACTTGGCAGTGTTTGATGGAAACGTCCTTCATATTGGGAAATAGGTGATGCGAGCAATACTCTGGGATCTGGACGGCACAATCATCGACTCAGCGGATCTACACTTCCGGGCGTGGCAGGCGACGCTTGGGCCACGCGGCATGGACTATGACCACGAGGCTTTCCTGGCAGGGTTCGGACAAAGCAATCCATCCGTATTGAGTTCGCTATTCGGCGATCAGTTGTCAGATAGCGAGATCAAGGTCATTTCCGACGAAAAGGAAGCCGCTTACCGACAATTGGTGAGCGACGACGGGATTGCTCTCCTTCCGGGTGTTCTCGCATGGCTGGAGCAGTTCAAGCAAGCTGATTGCATTCAAGCCATCAGCTCATCTGCGCCGATGGCCAACATTGTAGCGACCCTTGCCACCTTGGATATTGCCGACTATTTCCGGGCCTTGGTGTCGGGCGCGACGCTGCCCAAAGGAAAACCGGATCCGTCGATCTTCTCACACACTGCGCAGGCGCTCAATCTTACACAGAGGGAGTGCATTGTCATTGAGGACAGTATTCACGGCATTGAAGGCGCCAGGCGAGCAGGCATGGTGAGCGTGGCCGTGGGCAACTTGAGCCAGGATTCCGATCTGACGAGACTACTGGAGCGTCTTTCAGGGCCGCCATGCATCTGCGTGGACCAGTTGACTGAATTAACGTGGGAACATCTGACGAATGTCACTGAGCAAATGGAAAGCGTAGCGCAACAGAATCGAGCGGATCTTCAGAATGCGCTTCAAAGGTTCCGAATCTTTTCTCCCTGGCCACGTCATGCACGTCAGAACAATAGAGAGGTTGAGTCTTTGCAGAAGAGTCATGAAATCGCCCCCCCGATTGAGGAACGAAAAGCAGCGCCACCGGCCGAGACTACCCCCCGCTATCAAGGAGAGATCACAGCGGAACCGACCTGGCTCACCACACCCGATGGTATCCGACTCAAGTTTCGGCTGATACGGCCGGATGACCATGGACTATTGTATGAATTCTTTCATCATCTATCCCCAGAGAGTCGGCGTCGTCGTTTCCATGCTGACGTGGAACGCCTGGATGACGAAACCAAGCATCAGGCGGCGATTCAACTGGCCGATGTGGACAATTTGACAGAAGGCGGCGCGGTGCTGGCTTTTGTTGAAGAGGATGGGGAAGAGCATCTGGTCGGGGTGGCTCGTCTTGCTCGACCCATAGACAGACCGGATCATCCTGAAGCGGAAGCGGCCATCTCAGTCCGTGACGATTTCCAACGGCACGGTGTAGGAACCGAGCTGTTACGCAGGTTGGTCTTGCTGGCCAAACGCATGAAGCTTAAGGTAATGTTGGCCGACATTGAAGCCGACAACCGTCCGGCGATCAAACTCTTCCATTCGCTCGATCTGCCGACCGAGACCGACGTCAACCACGGCGAAGTCATGCTGCGTATTTCAATGCCGATAGACTAAGGCGCCCAAAGGACTTTTTTGTTTGCAAGCCCCAAGTGTTTTTGCTACACTTAGCGCGCTGAAGCGGCTTCGGCGCCGTGTCAATGGAGACAGATGCACGACACAGACTTGATATGGCTGGACCATGCGGCGAAGTGATGTGAGCAGAACTGCCTACATCACAAGCGCCGTTCTCTTTTTTTTCGGAGCCGGAGTTCTGGGTACGCCAAATCGTACGAAAGGGCGAGCTACCTAACTGACCATGGACAACCGCATTCGTGAATGTCCGAATCTGACCGACATAGACATCGAATTCCTGCGCAGAGTTGAAGCAGCATTGCCAATCACAGCAGATGTTTGCCGTGCTGACATTACACTCTGCTGCAAGCTCGATGACAAATCGGCGTTGATTGCAAGGCACATGCGGCCAAAGTCCACTTCGTCGCTCTATCGGCAAAATATGACGGGCAGCACCCTCACAGAGGATGACCAACCCATCCTGTTCCGCACATTCGCCAGTGGCAACATTGGACGCGGGCAGAAGGAGGTCCTCGCCAGTGGAGCGCCGGTCATCCAGGACTGCTATCCGATCTATTCTGAAAGCAGACGCATGATCGGGGCCCTGGTCTACGAGACCAATATGGTCGCCCACGAACGGCACCGGCGACGCAATCGTCACTTTCGCCAGGCTGCCCAATGGTTACAATCCATGTGTATCAGTGGCGAGCTGTCTGAAGCAGCTACCCTGAGCCGGTTTGGGCTGCACGACGGCATCTATCTGGTCAATCGCAATCGCAAAGTCGTCTACATGAACGGCATCGTCGCCAATCTGTTTCGTTCCATCGGCATCGTGAGCGACATCCGTGAACAGGCCATCGACACATTGGAAGCGTTTGACCAGGAGATGGTGGACGAGGCGTTTCATACGCAGATGCCTGCCGAACGGCGCCATGAATCCGACGATGGACGCATCTGGATTCGCAAGGTAGTTCCTTTGCGCATGGCCCCTGTGACATGGCAGAATTATTGGCAGAATTGGACCTGGTACGGTGCGTTACAGCGCAACGACCATCCTGACGGTGCGGTCGAATCGGTCATGGTGATGATCCATAACGCGACGGAAGCCGTGCAAAAGCAGCGCGAACTGAATGTCAAGTCCGCCATCATCAAGGAAGTGCATCACCGGGTCAAGAACAATTTGCAGACGGTTGCCGCCATTTTGCGCATTCAGGCCCGTCGCACCGAAAATGATGAAGCCAAGCAACTGCTGACCGACGCAGTCAACCGCATTTTGAGCATGTCGGTCATCCATGAATTTCTGAGCCACGATGAACATCAGCCTATCAATGTGAGTGATGTCTGCCAGCGAATCGCCAATCAGGTGGCGGACATCGCAGCCAGTCCGGGTCAGCGCATCGATGTGCATGTCAGTGGCCCCAATATCCGGTTGCCGGCCGGTCAGGCCACACCGATTGCATTGGTGATCAACGAACTCATGCTCAACGCAGTCGAGCATGGAGTAAAAGAACGAGAACATGCTATTATCAATATCCGGCTGGAAGACGAAGGCGGCAATGCCAAGATCATCCTCGAAGATGACGGAGATGGCTTGCCGGATGATTTCGATCCCGCAGACGGCAAAAGCCTAGGACTCCAGATCGTTCACACGTTGGTAACCGATGATCTGAAGGGGCATCTAGAGATGGTATCCTACGAGGAGCTTGAGTCGTCCTTCGAAGACAATAGCAGCGCGAATGAAGAGAGCAAGACGGGACAACTTGAAGCAAGCCGGCAAGCGCCAGGATCACAACAGATGCGCAGCGGAACTCGAGCGATTGTCACGATTCCAAAACAGCCGCTCAAGGCATCCTAGATCATATCCCAAAACGTGTGCAAGATTCTGCTGCAAGGTAGAAACTAGCCACAAAGGAAAACAAATTTGCACAGATAGGTTTAGAACAACTAGTTGTAGAACAGACATGTTTAGAACAGGAGGCCTTGGCTCCACTGAGGATAATCGAGACTATCTGTGCCCCATCCTATTTCTATCTGTGTGAATCTGTGACAAAAAGCTTATTGCTACAGACTCCCATAGAATTCCGAAAAACGAGAACCATTTGAAGTTGTAGTCGAACCGAACCAAAGGAGACCAAACGTGGAGCGTACACGCGTCATTATTGCCGATGATGAATCACTGATTCGGATGGACCTGCGCGAAATGCTCACTAACCTGGGCTATCTCGTGGTTGGCGAAGTGGGCGATGGTCGCAGCGCTGTCAATCTAGCGCGAGAGTTGCGCCCGGATATCGTGATCATGGACATCAAGATGCCGGACATGGACGGCATTGAGGCTGCCGAGATCTTGACCCAGGAACGGGTGGCGCCGGTGCTTCTCCTCAGCGCCTACAGCCAGCAGGACCTAGTCCAACGAGCGCGCAAGGCAGGCGTGGCAGGCTATATGGTCAAACCATTCCGTGAAAGCGATCTGACACCTGCCATCGAAGTTGCACTCGCCCGCTTCAGCGAGTTCCGTGCCATGGAAAGAGAGGTCGATAGCCTGGAAGACGCGCTTGAGACCCGTAAATTGGTCGACCGCGCCAAGGGCATCCTCATGGATACCCAAGGACTGAACGAGACCGAAGCCTTCCGCAAGGTACAGAAGATGAGCATGAACAATCGCAAGCCCATGCGAGCAGTTGCCGAAGCAATCATCCTGGCGCATCAGGTGAGCGAGTAGAGTAAGATCATGCGCCTCTCAATTGTTATGCCCGTTTACAATGAGCGGGCTACCTTGGAAGAAATCGTGCGTCGTGTGCGCGCCGTCGATCTGACGGTCGAACGCGATGGCATCAAAGATCAGCTCAACGGATCGCTTACACTGGAGCGCGAGATCGTTATCGTCGACGATGGGTCGACTGACGGGACGCGTGCCATCCTCGATCGGTGGCGCGAGGAGAATGCGCCGGACATGAAGATCTTCTTCCACGATATCAACGGCGGCAAGGGCGCTGCGCTGCGAACCGGCTTCCAACAGGCCACCGGCGACGTTATCGTCGTTCAGGATGCGGATCTGGAGTACGATCCGCGCGACTATGTCTTGCTGCTGAAACCATTGCTGGAGGGTCGAACGCCGGTCGTCTACGGCAGCCGCTTCATGGGTGCAACCCGTTCCGCCATGAGCCTGACCCATACGCTCGGCAACCGGACGCTGACGCTGCTTACCAACATACTCTTCGGCACATCGCTGACCGATATGGAGACCTGCTACAAGTGCTTCCGCCGCGATGTCATCGTCAACATTCCGCTCTTCAGCCGGCGTTTCGATATCGAGCCGGAGATTACAGCCAAGGTGCTCAAGCGGGGCTATAGTATTTTCGAGGTGCCCATCAGCTACAACGGCCGCGAGTTTCACGAAGGCAAGAAGATCTCGTGGCGAGACGGCTTCACGGCTGTGGCGGCATTAGTCAAATACCGTTTTGTGGACTAGCGCAGTTCGCCAGAGCGTACGCAAGCAAGGAACACCCCTGCCGATCAGCCTGGTGCCGATCAACCTGGTACTGATCACGCTGGTCGGCTATGCCCTGCGCCTTCCGATGATAGACCGTTTCTCCTTTCGTGAGGACGAAGCGATCTACAGCTTCTGGGCCCTCTATGGCTGGCATCAGGACCCGTTCTTCCTGAGCGTCTGGCCCGACAAGCCACCGCCTTTTCTCTGGCTTCTTGGCGCCGCCTACTCCCTCTTCGGCATCGAAGCGGCCAGCGGCCGATGGGTCAACATTGCTGCCAGTACCTTGACCATTCCCATCGTCGCTGTGACTGCCCGTCGCCTCTGGGGCGATCGTGCTGCCCTAATCGCAGCTCTTGTGGTGGCGCTTTCCCCTTTCGCTATCAGCTTTTCTCCCACCGCTTTTGTCGACCCTGTCCTTGTTCTTGCAGGCAGTTTGACGCTCTGCATGACTGTTTTTGCGCGTCCACTGGCCGCCGGTTTCTGGCTTGGCGCCGCCATCATGACCAAACAGCAGGGGCTGTTCTATGTTCCGCTGATCGCAGCCATGTTGATAGGCAACAACATCGAAAGCCGTAGGTCACGCTATCAGCGTGACTGTCAGGTCAACGAAGTCAGTCACGCTGATAGCGTGACCTACGGCTATTCGCTCTTCCTTGGCGGTCTGGCCATGGCCGTTCTGCCGGTCATTCTGTGGGACAGTCGGCGCTGGGCGACCGCTCCATCCCCATGGGATCTGAGTGTCCGCAACTATGGTAGATTGACTGTCGTGCCACCGGAGGAGTGGCCCAGACGCTTACTTGAATGGTGGCCGATTCTATGGCAGATCACGGCAAGCCCGGCAACCTGGATAGTGCTTGCACTGGGACTGGTGAGCGCTGTTATCATGGTTGGCTACCGTCGAATGATGCAGGGAACGATCGATCTGCGGTCAACCGGTCCAGCCGCGATTATAGGCCTATGGGCAGCAGGGTATTTGTTGCTGCACCTCGTTTCCACCATCCAGGTGTGGGATCGGTATTTGCTCCCGCTGGCGCCCCCACTCGCGTTGTTGTGCGGCTGGGCAGCGAGCACGTTTCCATTGCCGACCTCACCCTGGATACGCAGAGGCGCCGTCGGCATGATTGCTCTACTGCTGGCGCTGCCCGCGTGGCAAGCTGCCGGCGGCGCGCTGCCTGTCGGCAGCGACCATGGCGACTACACGGGGTTGGACGATGCCGTGGACTGGATTGAACAGCAAGCCGGCCCCCCGCAGCAACCGACTGTGCTCTATCATGACGTGTTGGGCTGGCAGCTTCAGTTCTATCTCTACAGCGGGATCGGGCGCGACGGATTTACACTGCGCTGGTTTCCGAGTTCGACCTATTTGGTCGATAATGCGGAAAAGACGCCGCATGTGCGCAAGTTCTATATCCAGCCCGATTGGGCGTCTCATCCAGATCTTGCCGGGCGGCTCAACATGCGCAGTCTGTCGCTTGCAAACAGGTTCAGGTCCGGCCATTTCAGCGTCTATGAGGTTGTCGACAAGCATGCATCGGCCTGTGAATGGTGTGTCTGTACGCAAGACGGCGGAAAGCTCTATGCCGAGACCGGCTGGCAAGAATTGAATCTTGACCATTCGTGGCAAACCACGCGAAGAGCATCAAGTTGCGACAGTTCATTGCACTAACGAGTCATTGAAGCAATAAGGAAACCTGCGTGTATCAATTACTGGAACGACGTCTCGCACTGATCGAAAACAGCGGCCATAGCGCACTCTTGAATAAAGGGAAAAAGGGTGTCGAAACTGAGACTCTACGCATCACGCCGGACAATCGGCTGGCGCAGACGCCCCATCCTGCGGCCCTGGGATCATCGTTGACCGATCCGTTGATCACCACGGATTTCTCAGAGTCGCAGTTGGAATTTGTCACGCCGCCCTTCACCGATGTAGCTGACATCCTGCGTGTGCAGAGCGAGCTGCGTCGATTTACCAATCTGCACCTGGACGGCGAACTGCTCTGGTCAGCGAGCATGCCCTGTATTGTCTCCGGTGAAGAGAGCGTACCCATCGCCCTGTTCGGCCCCTCGAACCAAGGCCGATTTAAGCATGTTTATCGCAAGGGCCTGGCTGCGCGTTATCGCCGCATCATGCAGATCATCTGCGGCGTCCACTACAACTACTCGGTGGCGGAGGAATTCTGGCCGGTCTATCAACAGATCGAGCATGATCCTCAGCCGTTCCAGGACTTTGTATCGGACGCCTACTTCGCACTTTCTCGCAACGCCCAGCGCTACGACTGGCTGATCACTTACCTCTTTGGATGCTCGCCGGCACTCTGTAAGTCCTTCATGGACAAGCTTGACTACCCTTTCCCGGAGCATGATGCCTACAGCCTCTACGAACTCTACGCGACGTCGCTGCGCCTGAGCAACATCGGCTACAAGAATCAGGAGGCCGCCCTGCTGAACGTCTCCTACGATAGCCTGGACGCCTATGTTTCGACGCTCTACCATGCCACGGCCACGCCTTACCCGCCCTACGAGGCGCTGGGCGTCTTCGTGAACGGCGATTACCGCCAGCTGACGGCAAATTTGCTCCAGTTTGAAAACGAGTACTACGGCTCCATCCGGCCCAAACGAATACCCCAATATGGAGAGCGCCCCCTGGCGGCGCTGGCCCGTGGTGGCGTTCAATATGTAGAACTACGCTCGTTGGATGTCAACGCCTTCGAGCCGACCGGCGTCAACGAGGCGGAACTGCGCTTCCTGGAAGCCTTTCTGCTCTTCTGTATGCTGCAGGAAAGCCCATCGCTGGACATCCGGGAAAAGGCCGAGGCGGCAGAGAACCAGACAGCCGTTGCCCATCGTGGACGCCAGCCGGGACTGAAGCTACGCAACAGCGGACAGGAGATCAACTTCCACGATTGGGCATCAACCATCATGGCGTTGATCGCCGATGTCGGCGCGCTGCTGGATGCCGGATTGCCCGGCACGCCGTATGCAAACGCGATTCGCTTGCTCCAGGAATCCATCGACATGCCGGAGCGCACGCCGTCAGCCCGCGTGCTGTACGAGATGGAGACCAACAACGAGAGCTTTTTCCAGTTCGCACGACGCATGGCTGAACAACATCGAGAACAGTTGGATAGCACTCCGTTGTCACCCGATACGCGCCGTTACTTGAACGAAGTCGGCGACAAGTCTCGCCGGGAAGCCGCAGTGCTAGAGTCTGAAACCAATCAGTCATTCGAGGCCTATGTGGCCGGATACTTGGGCCAACAGATGAAGGTAGGGGCAAGGCTTTTCAAAACGGAGGCACAGAAGGGGCGGCCCTTGTGGCCGCCCACTGCCAGCCGCTGAGATTCAGCCCCGCGAAGACGAAATGTCAAACCAACGTAGTAGTGCGACAGCCAACGTGGTAAGAGGTCCGGCTTCTGACAGAAGCCGGACTTCTAGGCCTGCCACACTACAAACGAGTCGAACTACGATTTTATGGGCCGCCCTAGGCTTGCTCGCTTTCGTGCTGGCGCTTTATGCAAGGCTGCTCTTCACGGATCGCGTGCTGGCCAGCGGCGATATTCTGCACTATTTTTACCCCTACCGCGACTATGCGGCCGAGGCGCTGCGCGCCGGTCGCGTGCCGCTCTGGAACCCGTTTCTGTTTCTGGGCGCGCCCTTCCTCGCCAACCCTCAGGCCGCCGTGCTCTATCCGCTCCACTGGCCGCTCAGTTGGCTCTTGGTGACGAAACAGATCTATTGGAGCGCGGCACTTCACACGTGGATCCTGGGTTTTGGCGGCTACCTGTTGATGCGCCGATGGCGATACCGGGGGCTGTCGGCCTTTGCGACGGCGCTGGTGCTGGCGGGCAGCGGCTTCTACGGCGGCCTCATCGGCCACATCAACCAGATGAACGGTGCGGCCTGGCTTCCCTGGCTCGTGCTCGTCATCGAAACGGTTGTGCCGCCGCCTCAATCGGAAGAGCAGAGGCCAATACGGCCCAGGGTGCTTCTCGGCATCGCCCTCTTCGGCAGCACAACAGCGCTGATGCTGTTGGCAGGACACACCCAGACCGCCTACATCAATCTCTTTGCCGTCGGCATCTGGGCGGTCTGGCCATTGGTCTCGACCGCGACAATCCGACAGCTGAAACAGCAGCTAGCAGGCACGGCTCCGTCACTGATCGTATACTTCGGCGGTGTGTTGCTGGGCGTGGGAATCAGCATGGCGCAACTCCTACCGACGCTTGAACTCAGCGGGCTGGGCCTCCGCAGCGATGGCCTGAGCTACAGCGAAGCCTCCAGCTTCAGTCTCAAGCCGCTACATCTGCTCTGGACCCTGCTGCCCAGCTACGGGCTGGCTGATCTGAGTGTAGTCTTCGGCACCCTGGGATATACTGAATTCGTGGCCTACGTCGGGCTGATCGGCCTGGCATTGGCCATCATTGGGGCCTGGAGCGGCCGCCGCACAAACAATCGAGCCTGGGTCTTCGGCATCCTCTTCACGCTGATGGGCCTCTTTCTGGCAACAGGGCGCTGGAACCCGATTTACTACCTGCTTTACAAACTTGTGCCCGGCTTCGACCTCTTCCGTGCTCCTGCGCGTTGGATGATGCTCTACACCATGGGGATGGCGGTGTTGGCGGGCATTGGTTTTGGATATCTAGGCGCGACGATCAGCGATCGAAGAACGAAGATCTTTGCGCGCGGCGAGTCGATCTTCATTTTCCGATCGCTGATCGTCGCTCTTCTGGTCACCGATCTCTTGCTGGCAGCGCTTGCTCTGCCCCACACTCATCCCACTGCCCCCCAGTCTGTCTACGATGTACGTACGGCTCCAGCCCACCTACTCACCGATCCGGCCCGAGAACTGCACCCTGCAGCAGCAGGGCGATTTCTCAGCATGAGTACACTCACCTTCGATCCAGGGGACATGGCCGACTACGAGCGCATCTTCCTGCAGAGCGATCCGCCCCAGCTCGATGAGCCGGCTTTTGCCGAACTGATTGTAGCGCTCAAGGCTCAGGAGATTCTAGCGCCCAATCTTCCCTTGCTTTGGCGGATCCCTGCGGTTGACGGTTTTGACGGTGGCGTCTTGCCGCTGAAACGGTACATCCAATTTCTCACGCTGTTGATCGACGCAGACGACCTCGTCCCAGACGGACGACTGCGTGAGCAGGTGCGTCAAGCGCCACTGGGCTCTCTGTTGGGCATGCTCAACGCTCAGTATTTGATCACCGACAAGCTACGCGATCTATGGTATGACGGTGTCTACTATGATCGGCAATTGGGCGCGCGTCTGGACGGCGAATCTCAACAGCAGATCGAAATCGACGTGCCGCTGCCCTTTGAGGCAACTCATGTCGATATCATCGGCTACATTGACACAGACGACCATGCGGATGTAAAAACTGGGCAGTTGACGGCTTTTGATGATGCCATATTGCCGATTGCCGATGTTGAAGTCGAGGTTGATGGAGAGACGGAGACATTGACCTTGACCGCCGGCGGTCTGCCCGGCGCTGATCTGGCCGATGGTGCGCTCGATAGCGCAATGGCTGAAGCCAGCGGCGCCGTCATTGCGTATCGTGACCTAGACGGCAGCGCTCAAGCGTATCGTGCGCGACTCGCTCTGGCCCAAGCGCAGGCGCCGGATCGACTTACCATTCGCCACAGCGGAGCACCCGCGGAGCTGGTGATCCAAGCCGTGACGCTCTTCGATGAACGCACAGGCATGTTCTCTGCACTCCTGCCTTCCGACCGTGGCGACTACGAACTTGTTCACAGCGGCGATGTCAAAATTTACCAGAATCGCGACGTGCAACCACGCGCCTACCTAGTCGGGACATGGACGTCGGTCGACGGTCCCGACGAAGCGCTGGCATTGCTTCGCAGCGGCGCTCTGGACGCCGAGCGCCATGCCGTCGTTGAAAACGCGCCTGCAGCTTCCGGTCAGGAAAGCGAGCCGGGCAGAGCAGTCGATGATGTCGGCATCGCTCAGATCGTCGCCTATTCACCCGAACATATCACGCTGCAGGTTGATGTAGAGACCGCCGACAATGAGCCTGCGCTGCTGGTCCTGAGCGATGCCTTTTACCCCGGTTGGCAAGCGACCATAGACGGGACGGAAGCCGCCATCTATGTCACCAACCATCTCTTCCGCGGTCTCTTTATCGAACCGGGCGAACATACCGTGGTCTTTTCCTATCGCCCGCAGAGCTGGCGTCAAGGAGTTCGGATCTCTCTATTCGGGCTGCTGATACTGGCCGTTCTACTACTCGGGGCGTGGACCCTTGCCTTTCGTCAACCATCTGGCCTTGATGTATAATCGCCTTGCTATCGATATTCTCAGAACGCAGTGGCCCATACAGCGAAACAGCTCGCATCACAGCCTGACAGAGGATCCATTGCATGGAAACGTTCAATCGAATCGTAGCAATCATATTGTGGTCCATCCTCCTCATCGCAGGACTCTACCTGGCCATCGCACCCATTCACGCACTGCAGCAGACCCAGCTGTTTCTGGGCGATCTCGAGACCGTCTTGGTCGGATGGCAGGTAGACAGCTCGACGAATTTCATACTTGGACGGGTGGCATGGGGACTGGGAGCAATCCTGCTCTTCGGCACGCTGCTGGGCGCTGAAATCTTGAGCGGCCGTCGGCGTGGGGTCCGCATCCGCACGGCCGAGGGCGGACTGGCCGAGATCGAGACCAACAGCATCGGCCAGCGCCTGGAATGGCACTTGGATCAATTGGCCGAGGTGGTCTCGGTCGTACCGTCAGTGAAATCACGCGGCGGCTCCGTAGATATTCTCTTAGAGGTCGAAACCGCGCCCGATATCGACGTACCCATGAAGACTGATGAGGTGGTCAATGTGACCCGCGATATCATCGAGCAAGACATGGGCCTCAAAATTGGAAAACTGGACGTTCGTGTCCGATATGCTCCCTATGACCCAGAGTGGCTCTAACCCGACATCTAATTCAGAAGAGATGGACGAACAGGTCGAAACCTTCGACAGCCAGACCTTGCCTGACGTCGAGTTGTTGATCGAGGCCAAAGCCGATTACGCCGGCAACCACGAAGCCGAGACCTTCGATCTGGAAATGGACGATGATCTAGACATTGAAGGGTATGTTCAAGCGGAACTTGAGCTTCCTCCACTGCCGCCGGATGTCGTCGTCGACGTGAACGGTGCGGAGATCGGTCTCTCCGCCCTGTTGGAGAGCCTGCTCTTTGTGGCCGATACGCCGGTTGAGCCATTGCAAGTGGCAAAGGCGCTCGACATCAAGCGCGAGGTGGTTGAGGAAGGCTTGGCGCGTCTGGATCGACTCTATCGAGAGAGCGGCCGTGGCCTACGACTTCTGGAACGGGATGACACCTTCCATCTGGTCACCCTGCCTGAAGCGGCCCCGGCCATTGAGATCTTCCTGAGCCTCGATCTCACGACCAAATTGAGCGGACCTGCCCTGGAGGCACTGGCCGTCATCGCCTACCGTCAACCGGTCACCCGTGCTCAAGTTGAGGCCGTACGAGGTGTGGATTGTGCCGGGGTGTTGCGTTCGTTGCTGCAAAGGGGACTGGTCGAAGAGATGGGGCGAATGGACACTGTGGGACGACCCATTCTGTACGGAGTGACCGATCTCTTTATGCACCACTTTGGACTCACCGGCATGGACGAGTTGCCGCCGCTGGGCACTGAAGCGGCCGATACGTTGTGGGCTGCTACAGAACTTGAAACCGACACCGACACCGACACCGACACCGACACCGACACCGACACCGACACCGACACCGACACCGACACCGACACCGACACCGACACCGACACCGACACCGACACCGACACCGACACCGACACCGACACCGACACCGACACCGACACCGAAGAAGTGTAATCCCCAAGCAGATCCACGAAAAGGTCGCTTTTCTGCCTTGCTTTGCGTTACTTTGTGACTCTTCGTGGTCATTTGTGCGGCTTCGTGGATCAGTTTCCGGCCCCAACTCAACACGCACCCCCTATGTCGCTTCCCCTAAATCCCGCGATCCAGATGTCAGAAATTGGCTTGTGAGCGGGGACAAATGTTGGTAGAATGTCAGGTAGCCGGCCTCCTGGAGGTCTATAGTATATCGGCAGAAAGGATCGATTCTTCCCTCTGTGCTCGTGTTAACGAACGACACGGTATTTTGGTGATTCGGTATTTTGCAGACAAGTTGTGACGAGAGCCAATAGAATAGGAACAAAGATGAGCATCCGAGCCTCACGTTCAAGAAGCTCTGCAATAAGATCCGTTGGGTTGATTACGCTGATCTTCCTGCTGGCCACAGGGCTAAGATTCTTCAACGGCGACGATGTCAAAGCCCAGGAAAAATCAGTGGTCTGGGAACGCTTTGACGTCGATATCAATGTGAACGTCGACAGTTCATTTGACGTAGCCGAGGGACAAGCCATCCGGTTCACACAGGGAACTTTCAGCTTCGGTACGCGCTACATTCCCATCAGAAACTTCGAGTACATAGACAACTGGTCCCTGGTCGATGGCGAAGGCAACGTCTACACCCAGGCATTCGGGGGCGACGAACCCTACACATTCACCGTCGATCAGAGCAGCTCGCGCTATGACATTCGCTGGTACTTTCCACCGGTAGCAAATAGTACGTCGGTCTACTACCTTTCCTACACCGTCCATGGCGGGCTGCGCTTCTATGAGGGAGGCGATCAACTCTGGTGGAAGGCGATCTACGGGGATCGCAGCTTCCCGGTGCTGGAGGGGAATGTCAAGGTGACGGTGCCGCCGACCGCTCTGATCGAGGAATATGCCGCCTACATCAACGGTGGCGATGCCCGTGATTCGGCCAGCGCCTTGGTCGCAGACGATCAACGCTCTGTCACCTTCGAGCTGACGCAGACGCTGCAGGCCGGTCAGGACTTTGAGGTGCGTGTTCAGTTCACGGACGGTGTAGTCGATGGCGTGGCCGCGCCATGGCAACAGTCTGCCGATGCCTATGCCGCCGAACTTGAGGCTGAGCAGGCATTCAGGGACTTCTGGGGACCGATTGTCACGCTCTTCTTCGGCGCGATCGGCCTGCTACTAATGATCGGCGGACCCGCGGCGTTGTACGCACTCTGGTATCGCTTTGGCCGTGACAAGCCTGTGGATATGGTGGCCGACTATTTGCCCGAACCCCCTGATACGTTGCAGCCCGGTTTGGCCGGCACGCTGCTGGATGAACAAGCCGACATGCAGGATGTCCTTGCCACCTTGGTCGACCTGGCCCGGCGCAAGGCGATCAGTATTACGGAAGACAAACAGGAGGGCTTTCTCCGCTTTGGTACCGAGTTCATCTATCGTCGTGAGCGCGATGACGTCCCAATGGCGCCCTACGAAGAGCGCCTGATTTCTGCCATATTCGGATCCGAGCGAGAGGTCAAACTCTCTGACCTCAAGGATAAATTCTATACACACCTGCCCAAGATCAAGAATATGATGTACGAAAACGTGGTAGATGATGGACTCTTCCCGAGAGACCCATCCCAAACCCGGGGGATCTATCAGACGCTGGGCGTGATGGGGCTCTTCGGTTCGGTGGCCGTCTCCATGGCGCTGGGATTTGCCTTCGGCGAGTTGACCGGCGCGGCTGTGCTGCCGGGCGTCGGTCTCGGCGTGACGGCAATAGGCTTGATCGTGCTGGCCCGCCACATGCCGCGCAAAACCGACAAAGGCGCCGAGGTCGCTGCTCGATGGCAAGCATTCAAGACCTACCTCAAAGATATCGACAAATACGCCGACATGGAAGGACAAAAGGCGATTTGGGATCGGTGGCTACCCTATGCAATTGCCTTTGGCATTGACAAGCAATACATCAGCAAGTTTGAGGCTGTGAATGCACCAGCCCCAGGCTGGTACTTCCCGACGCCGGGCATGTATGGGCCGCACAAACCCTGGTATTACGGAACGCCTGGAAGTAGTGGCAGCGGCACGGGCGATCTGACCGGCGGCGGACTGGGGAACCTCGGCGGCGGTGAGGGCGGCGGCCTGGGCGGATCCCTCAGCGATGTGAGCCGTGGCATGGGCGCCAGCCTTGCCGGCATGAGCGCCGGCCTCGGGGCCATGCTCAGCAGCGCCGGCGGCACAATGACCAGTCGGCCTTCCAGCTCGTCGTCAAGCGGCGGCGGCTGGAGCAGCGGCGGCGGCGGTTTCTCCGGCGGCGGTGGCGGGCGGCGGCGGCGGCGGTGGGGGCGGCGGCGGGTTTGGATAGAAGGGATTGACAATTGTCAACGTTCAATTGTCAACGATGTGGCCGCATGTAGGTCGGAATGCGATTCCGACCTGATCCCAACACCAAATAGTGAACGGCGTAGGAAAAACACGGCGTAGCGAGCCGATCACGTTTCACGCATCACATTTCAGCACAGGAGCATTCAATGGTCGGTGGCGGACGAGTTGTCGGAATCATACTGATGGGGATCGCAGGCTTTCTGTTGGCGGCCTTCTTCGCCTGGGTGATGACCGAAGATATCACCGGCGGTGGACGCACGCTGGGCATTCTGTTGGCCCTGATGGTGACGGCGCCTATCTTTGGCATTGGGGCCTACCTCTTTCGCAAGGGTTCGGATGAGGAAGATCAGTACGCCACAGTGAAACAAGAGAAGAAGATCTTGAACATGGTGTTGACTCAGGGTCAGGTTACCATCGGTGAACTGGTGGCCGAGTTGGAACTGCCGCGTGACGATGTCGAAGACATGATCCGTGACCTCGTAGGCAAGCAGCTATTTAGCGGCGCCATCAACTGGGACAAGGGCGTCCTCTACAGCGTCGAGAGCCAACAGCTCACTGATGGCCGAAAATGTCCGAACTGCGGCAGCGAGGTCGAATTCGCGGGCAAAGGCGTCATCGCCTGCCCGTACTGTGGCTCCGAAGTCTTTCTCACGAAGCGAGCAGCGGCAGAGACGGCAGGTTGATCGCTGTGATCGGGAAAGTCTGCCCCGGCATATTGTAGGCCGGAATCGGTTTCCGGTCCGCCAAGCCCTCGCCCTGCGCTGCTGGTCGGAAACCCATTCCGACCCACAACATGCCGCAAAATCGTGCAACGTCCAGCCTTCTGTGTACGTATAGTCTAAGGAATGGACGGACTTGACATGCCAGAGATCTACGAGGTCTCCGGCACATTCTGATAGGACGAGGGAGAAGATCGAATGCCAGACCAATTTGTAGACAACGCTCAACAGAATATGGACGCTATCGAGCAGCTAATCAAAGGCTTGCCCGGCATCAGCGGCTATGTTGACAAGGAACTGCGGCGCGATGCCGATAAGCGGCTGCGGATGATGATCGCTGATGCGCTCGAAGCGCAGAAGCAGCGACTTTTTGATATCCAGAAGCGGTTGCTGTCCGGCGGCGGCCTCCGTTGGATGGACGATGTGGATTCCGCCGTCCAGAAGTTGCAGATCTTGATTGATCGCATCAAGACGGCCAGCTACGGCTATGCCGGCTTCTTCGATCCGGTTCGCATCAAGGAGGAGCAGTTGAACGCACTGCACCGCTTCGACGTCGCCATGGCGACCGAAACCGGCAAGGTCGAAGGCGAGATCGATGGCCTGGAAGCGGCGATTGATGGCGGAGAACAAGACCTCGGACCGATCATCCGCGGGCTCACCGGCACGGTCGCAGACCTGAACCGACTGTATGATCGCCGGCACGAGGCCATCCTTGCGCCGGACATGTTGACTGACGACGATGCGCCGATTATTGTTGAGGAAGACTTAGGGGAATAGTGGCTGGGGATTGGCGATCTGGGATTCGTGAGAGGGCGAGGCAATGGACAGATGCCGCCCTAGTCCCCAATCACCAATCCCTGATCACCTGCCACCCACAAAGGAGAACCACCACCATGGCAAGAATTATTGACGTCATTGAAGCACCAAATCAGGGACCTAGCGAACTGGTCGTCCGTAAGCCCGAGGTCGGTTCAGGCGATTTTCGCATGGGCAGCCAAGTCATTGTGCGCGAAAGTCAGCGCAGCGTCTTCTATCGAGACGGCAAGTCGCTGGACGAATTTGGCCCCGGTCGCCACACCATCACAACGGCTAATCTGCCCTTTTTATCCAACCTGTTGCGCTTGGGCACCGGCGGCGCTGATATATTCACGGCCGAAGTCTACTTCGTCAACATGCGCGAGTTCACCGATCTGAAGTGGGGCACGCCCCAGCCGATCACGTTGCGCGACAGCGAACTGGGCATGGCGCGGCTGCGTGGCTTCGGCCAATACACCATGCAGGTCGCCGATCCCAAACGATTTGTCGATCAGATTGTGGGCACCCAGGGCATCTACCAGACCAGCCAGGTTGAGGACTATCTGCGTGGCGTCATCATCAGTCGCATGACGGATGTGCTGGGCGAAAACATGACCAGCATCTTCGACCTGGCCAGCCAGTTTGATGAGTTCAGCGCGGCGATTCGGGCCAAAGTGCAGGACGACTTCACGGTCATGGGCATTGCGCTCAAGCAGTTTATGATCGTTTCGCTCAATCCCACCGACGAAACGGCCAAGGCCATCGATGAGCGTGCATCCATGGGGGCCATCGGCAACATGGACGCCTACATGAAATTCAAGGCCGCCCAGGCCATCGGCGATGCCGCCCAGAACCCGGGAGGCGGCGGAGCCAGTGAAGGGCTTGGTCTTGGTGCAGGCATTGGCATGGGCGCAGGCATGGCCGGCATGATCGCCAATGCCATGTCCGGCGCAAACCAGCCCCAGGCCGCGCCTCAAGCCGCCGGCGCACCGGCCACGCCGGATGTGATGACGCTGGACGAAGCGGCCGCATACCTCAAGGTCTCGACGGTCGATGTCCAGGCCGTCATTGATGCGGGCGAGTTGAAGGCGCGCCAGATCGGCAGCTCCTATCGCATCAGCAAGGCGGCGATTGAGGAGTTCCTGGCCGGATAAACACAAGCACTCAAGCGTTATCCGTTGCGTAGGGTCTTCAATTGTTGACGATAAAGGCAGACGACCTGGAGAAGCGCGCTTCTCCAGGTCGTCTGTCTTTATGTACTTGCGTACCAGGTAAACCGAATGGTCACGCCATTGGCAGCAACGCTCCCGTTTTGTAAGGTCTAGCAGCTTGTCGGAGTGACACGAAATGGAACGCAGATGATGCTGATATGGCGGATATCCGCGGATAAAGCAGAAAGGTGAGACTACAGAACAGCGTGATGTCATACGCACCACTTTTCGACAACAGGACGAGTCGCCTTAGGAGGCCTTCCACGGCGTTTTGGGGGGCGTCCATGGCAACAGTGGAACCCGATAGAACCATCGCTCTCGCATAGTCGAGAGATGGTCGGTCAAACCCGTAGTCATGGCTGGTAAACGTTGAACCCAACGATAATCCCGGCTGCCCACAGAGGCGAAGGCTCAGACTTATGTGGTTCTCGTAGAGAGAATAAGCGCAGCCGACGATAGATAGATTGGTGGACTGTACAAATGACTGAATTGTCTGGCCGCAAGTTCCCAGATGCCAACATGCAAGGATACAAGAAGATGCCCTACCTGATCGAAGCCAACAACTTGCGCAAGACCTTTAGCGACTATGTCGCCGTCGACAACGCCACCTTCAATGCCAAGCCGGGCGAGATCGTGGGCTTTCTGGGTCCCAACGGCGCCGGCAAGACGACCACCATCAAGATGCTCACCGGTCTGCTGGTGCCCGATGGTGGAACCGGCCTCATTTGCGGGTTGGACATCCAGAAAGATCCGCTGAAGGCCAAGGCCCAGTTCGCCTATGTGCCCGACACGCCCAATCTTTACGGCAAGCTAAAGGCCAGCGAATATCTGCGCTTCATGGCCCGACTCTACCATGTTCCATCGGAGCAGGCCGACACCCGCATGAAGGCCCTGCTGGATCTCTTCGAACTGACCGACAAGGCCGGCGCCTACCTCGAAGGCTTCAGCCACGGCATGCAGCAGAAGATCGCCATTACCGGTGCGCTGCTCCACGACCCTACAATCCTCTTCATGGACGAGCCGACGGTAGGCCTGGATCCGCGCTCGGCCCGCCTGGTCAAGGATCTGATCCAGCAGCGGCGTGACGCAGGCAACGCCGTCTTCTTCTCCACCCACATCCTTGAGATTGCGCAGAATATGTGCGACCGCGTCATCATCATCGACAAGGGCCACATCCTGGCCGACGCGCCTGTGGACGACCTGCGCCAGATGAAGGGCGACCAGTCGCTGGAGGACATCTTCCTGGAGCTGACCGGCGGCAATGATGTTGACGCCATGGTCAAGGAGCTTGGAGAATCAGAAGTTGAGCCAGGGGTTGAGCAGTCATGAATCGCGATACCCTGCTGTTGATGCAGCTCTACTGGCGGCTGGATCAGCGCGCCGACGGCGGCATCGGGCGCTTTGGTTGGGCGCGACGTGTGCTCGTTTTCGGCGCCGTGATCGGCCTTTCCGCCCTCTTTGGCACGGTCGGATCGCTCTTCATCAAAGAAGGCCTGCCCACACTGGTTCGTCTGGATGTGATTCCGGGGCTGCTGCTGGCCATGGTGCTGCTGGGCACGGCTCTGTCCGGATTCAACCAGGCATTGCAGGCGCTCTTCCTGAGCGACGATCTGGAAAAGCTCTTTGTGGCGCCCATCCCTCCTCGCTCGATTGTCACAGCCAAGCTGTTGGGTCGTTTGCCCACCACGCTCTTCTTCATGTTGGCAGGCGTCATTCCGGCGCTGATGGCCTTCGGCGTTGTGATGGAGTTTGGTCCACTCTACTTTCTCCTCACCCTTGTTGTCGTGTTGGCTGCGCCCCTCTTCGGTATTGCCGTCGGGGCCATCGTTGCCATCCTCATGGTGCGGCTGCTGCCGGCTCGCCGCCTGAGCGAGTGGATGGGTGCTGCCTCTATCGTTATCGGTACGCTCTTTTCGCTACTCTTTCTGTTGCCCCGTCTCTTAGGAGCCAACGGACGGGGCGACCAGTTCAGCCCTGAGGCCGAAGCGTTGATTACCGACGTACTCAACCGCTATGGCGATCTGCCCCTACCCACCAATTGGGCGAGCCGCGCCATGGTCGATCTGGGCCAAGGTACTGCTTCCCTGGCCGACTTTGGCGGGCTGATGGCCTATTTCCTGCTCACAATAGGCCTCTTTCTGGCCACCATTTTGTTGGCCGATCGACTCTACCTTTCCGGCTGGCTGCGCATGCAAAGCTCGGGCGCAGGCTCGCAGGGACTGGAGGACGAGCCGGGTATCTTCGGCGGCGACTCATTGGACCTGATACTGGGCTACAAGGATTGGCTACTGCGCGTGCGCGACCGACGCATGCTGGCCACGCTTTTCTCTGGGCTCGTGCTGGCCGGCTTTGTCGGCTTCATGGTGTTGCGCCCTCAGGACGACGGCGGCAACCTCTTCTCCCTGGCGGATGAGTTCGCTGACAATGGCATCCTTGCAGCCATTTTTGGCCGCGGCGTGATCATGTCCGGCTTCACCTACTTCATCGCCTGGATGAGCTTCTCGCGCGTTGCCCGCTCCGCGCTCTCCATCGAACGGAGCGCAGTCTACATTCTCAAGAGCGCGCCGGTCAGCCCTTCGCGCATACTGCGCGCCAAGGTGCTGGGCATACTGATACCCTTTATGTTGTTGGTGAGCGTGCTGTTGATCGGCGGCCTATTTATGATGGATTACAGCCTGTTGTGGATGCCCTATGCCTGGTTTGTGATGTTGATCATGGGCTTCGGCATGATCGCTTTCACGGTCTCGCTGGACTTTGTCCATCCCGATCTCGATTGGGAGGATCCGCGCAAGATGACCAACCGCAAGACGGCCTGGCCTTCGGCCATCGGCACCGTGTTCTACAACGTGATCGCCATCGCGATTGCCGTAACCACGTTCGGCCTGGCCGTAAGCAATTCAATATTGGCCATCCCCATTGTGCTCTTCGGCCTGGGTTTGCTGGCCGGGGGTACCTGGTTCTTCATCGGCTGGCGCCTGCGCAGGGTTGAGGCCGCCTGGCCGCGGGTGGGGATGGAGGGATGAGCCCGCTGAAGAGCCGGCAGCTAAATTCGGCGTGTCCAGCTTTGATATGCTGACAGCAAGCGACGAATAAGGAGACCACAAAAACGAGAGCTGCGTGGTCCCCCGATGGCTTTTGCAAGCCCCACTGCCGCTCTCGTTCTTCGGTTGGAATATCAGGCCCGGCAGGTGGACGCTACCAACTGTAGACTGGTTTCGCCTCATCCTGCAGACCTAAGACCATTCACGACAAATAAATACCCCAGCGCAAGTGCCCGGCACTTTGGTGTAACTATTCCCTCGGATCGGCCCAATAGACTACGCTCGATCCAACCCGCTGGTAAAGATGGCCTGCCACTGGCCGAAATCCGTGCGGTCGGTCACATGCAGACCGACGACCCATTTGACCCACTGAAAGCCGCGCCGACCCGGTGCAACTAGGCGCAACGGCGCGCCGTGGCCGTGGCTTAACCGTTCTCCGCCGACATGGGTCGCCAACAGCGCCTCGGATGCCTCGGCGATTGGCAGGCTCCAGCGATAGCCGGTGGACGAGAGAAACGTGACAGTTCGCGCCGTCGATTCCGGCGCGGCCAATGCCAGCAGATCCCCCACGCGGATCCCGCTCCAGGTCTGTATCGAATACCAGCCGCCGGTACAATCGAGCGTGACCTCCAAACGATGCTGGTCCATGGCGGTCAGCATCGAAAGGTCGTAGGTGCTTTCGCGAGCGACCAGGCCGCCGACCGCCAGTTGATAGCGGTCCAAGTCGAGCGGACCTGGCCTGTCGAACATCCACATGGTAACCGGGAAGGCATTGTTCCCCTGTCCTGCGCCAAAGTGTCGTGAACCGGTGAAGCGACGCCGGGCCCCCGCTGTCCCCAGTTGCTGCACACTTCGATCCTGAAGTGCCCAGGTGACGCTGCCGGCCAGAAGCACGCCCAGTGCTGTGAGTACCGTGCGTCGGTCGGTCGCATCACGGCGCGTGGGTGGTCGAAAACGCAGCGCCATGTGCCAGAGGCAGAAGACCATCAGCAGAATGCCGAAGGTCGTGTGCAAGATCATGCCATTGGGGTAGCCGACCGGCCATTGGAACGCGGTCCAGATGATGCCGGTTGCCAGCGAGGCGACGGCCGTAACAGCAAGCAGGACCGAGACAAGAGTGGCCCATTGCCAGCGGCGAGGCTGGGTGACGCGGCGGCCAACACGCCTGAACTTGAAGACCAGCAGAAAGATGATGGCCAGCCCGGCCATGCCATGGATCACAAAGAGCAGACGACCTTCAGGCTTGCCAATTGTAAAGGAGACCAGCCCGCTAAGCAGTTCAAATGTGATTAGAGCAAAGAGCGCCCAGTCCACGACGCGGGGACGCATCCTCATGTCGGTTCACCGATTGGACCTTCGTCGGACAACCAGCGCCAATGTTGACAGCCCATAACCTGTTTAACCCGGTCTAATTGAGTCCGATCCCACTTTCAATAGACATAGACTGACTATACTGGAGGATGCGCGATGATGCCGGATGGTAGCATCCATAGCGGCAGACGGTCAATGCGCTGTTGAATCATCTGGCAATTGCTTATCGACTCATCTTGTAGGCTCTTTGGTTTGTTCGCATTTAGGATGACTCTCTGCGATAATGTTGCCTCAACCGAACGATTCGTTGCATACAACAATGATCAGGGGCCTAACCTGACATCGGTTTCGCGCCCACCGGAAAGAGAATCACCTTTGACGCCTATGAGCACCGAACCCCGCATATCCGTCTGGATCCTGGGCGACCAATTGATGCAGACACATCCGGCATTGCAGGCTGCCGAGGCCATCACAGAGCGCGCCAATATTTCTGTCGTGCTGGTCGAGAGTGAACGGCGCAAGACGCGTCTTCCTTATCAGCGCAAGAAACTGGTGCTGCTGATCAGCGCCATGCGCCACTATGCTGCTCAACTGCGTGCCCGCGGCTGCACCGTTGACTATGTGCGTGCAGTCGATACCATGTCCGGGTTGCGCCGGCATGTGGCCGACTTTCAGCCGACGCAGGTGCTAACCATGGCCGCGGCCGAATACGCGGGACGGATGTTCCAGGAGAACGAATTGGCGGAACGTCTTGCCCTGCCGGTCACCGTGTTGCCCAACACGCAATTTCTGCTCAGTCAATTCAACCCGATGACTGCACCCGGTAGCCGTTCGGCAACCCGTGCGCCCATAATGGAGCGCTTTTACCGCCTGATGCGTCGTCACTTCAATGTGCTCCTGGAGGCGGACGGTTCGCCGCAAGGCGGCAAGTGGAACTTCGACCGGCAGAATCGCAAGTCACTGCCTAAGGCAGGCCTCAATGTTCCTCCCGCAGTCACCTTTGAGCCTGATGACCTTACGCAGGCCGTGATGGCTGAGGTGGAAACGAGAAAAATCGGCTTCGGGACCGTCGAGGGCTTCAATCTGGCCGTGACCCACGACGAGGCGGAGAGCGGCCGCCGATGATTTTTTCGCCGTACGCCTGGCGGACTTTGGCGCCTATGAGGATGCCATGAGTGCCGACGACGGGGTACTCTATCACTCTATGTTGTCCGCCTACCTCAATATTGGCCTGTTGGAGCCGCTGGCTCTCATCCGGCAGGCCGAGGATGCGTATCGTGCCGGTGAGGCGCCCATCAACTCGGTGGAGGGCTTCATCCGCCAGATCCTGGGCTGGCGTGAATACATCTACCTGCACTATTGGCTTCAGATGCCCGATCTGTTGACCGCAAACGGATGGGAGCATCAGCGAGACCTGCCCCAGATGTTCTGGAACGGCCAAACCGACATGAACTGCATTCGACACGTGGTGGGACGCGTCATCGACACGGGATATACCCACCATATCGAGCGACTGATGATTGTCTGTAACTTCTGTATGCTGGCAGGTATTGAGCCGGCTCAGGTCAACCGTTGGTTTCTGAGCACCTACATCGACGCCTACGAATGGGTGGTGACCCCCAATGTGCTGGGAATGGGACTCAACGCTGACGACGGCAAGACCGCGACCAAGCCGTATATTAGCTCAGCAAATTACATCAACCGCATGAGCGATTACTGTACTGGGTGTCGGTTCGATCCCAAACAGCGCGTGGGCGACGATGCTTGCCCGTTCAACTTTCTCTACTGGGCATTCCTTATAGAAAATGAAGCGCGGTTGCGCGCCAACCCCCGGTTGGGTCCTGCGGTGCTCGGCCTACGCAACCTGGATGAAGAAGGCCGAAAGAGCGTACGGGCGCAGGCAGCGCATTTCCTGACTGAACTGAGCTGAATTTACATCGATCAACAGGGTGTAGAGGCGCAAGATTTTGCGCCTCTACTGAATTGAGGAGACGATGGAAGTAATCTGGTTGGCAACAGCGTATGGTACAGGATTGGCCGCCAAGGCCCTACGCCTTCCGGTCTTGGTCGGATTTCTGGCTGCCGGTCTGGTGCTGTCGGCCTTTGGCGTCACGGCCACCGAGACCTTGGTCACCATCGGTGATTTTGGCGTGATCTTCCTGCTCTTCACCGTCGGACTGCATATGCGCGTCAAGAGCCTGTTGCGGCCGGAAGTCCTTGGCGTGGGCGCCATCCATATGGTCCTCAGCATAACGTTCTTCACAGGTGTCTTGCTGCTGTTGGGCGTGAACGTTGTAGCGGCGCTGCTGGTTGCGGTGGGGCTGGGGTTCTCCAGCACGGTGTTGGCTGCCAAGAGTCTCGAGTCGCGGGACGAGTTGGACGCCTACCACGGACGCGTCGCCATCGGCATCTTGATCTTTCAGGATCTGGTGGCCGTGATCCTGCTGATTTTCACCGGTGCGGAGTCGCCCAACTGGTGGGCCCTGGCCCTGCTTGCCCTGCCCCTGCTGCGCCCGCTGCTCTGGCGCGGCCTCAGCCTCAGCGGCCAGGGCGAGTTGATGCTCATCTACGGGCTGCTGTTGGCCTTGGGCATCGGTTGGCTCTTCGAGTTTGGCGGACTCAGTCCCAAGTTGGGCGCATTGGTCGCCGGCATCCTTCTGGCCGGCCATGCCCAGGCTGATGATCTCTACGATCAGCTCTGGGCCATCAAGGAGGTCTTCCTGGTGGCCTTCTTCCTGCAGGTCGGTCTGACCGGACTGCCCACGCTCGGCGATCTCTGGTTGCTTGGGGTTCTACTAGTTCTGTTGCCGCTCAAAGGGGTGCTCTTTTTCGGGCTATTGGTCCTCTTCCGGCTGCGCGCGCGTACGGCGTTCATGGCCGGTTTGACGTTGACCGCCTACAGCGAATTTGCCTTGATCGTCGCTGCGGCCGCGGCCAAGAATGGCATGATTGCCGAATCCTACGTGGTTGTCCTGGGTCTCTTGGTTGCCATCTCCTTCGCCGTCAATGCACCGCTCAGCGCCGCTGCCAACCGGTTGTGGGCGCGCTGGGAGCCGTGGCTTGTGCGCTTCGAACGCCACAAAATCCATCATCTTGACGAACAGCCGCACGGTATCGGCAGGACTGATGTGCTGATTGTCGGCATGGGGCGGGCGGGCACAGCCGCCTACGACTACTTGATCGAACAGGGCGGACGGCCGCTTGGCCTGGACAACGATCCCGCCCAGATTGAACTCCATCTGAATGCCGGTAGGCGCGTCATTTTTGGCGACGAGAAAGACCCGGAACTGTGGCAGGAGATGGAGATTGGCAACCTGGGCGCTGTCCTTCTCATAACGCCCGATGACGGCTACAATGCCCGCACCACGGCATTGCTGCGCGAGTTGGGCTTTGAGGGGACTATCAACGCCCTGATCCGTGATGAGTCCGCCAGCCAACCGCTGTTCGACGCCGGCGCCACGTCCGTCAGCCTGCCCATGAAGCAAGCCGGCGTCGATCTGGCCCGCACCAGCCTGCAACCGTCGGCGCTGTCGGGCTAGCGTACGCGTCTTTTCAGTAGTCCAGCTTGGATGCGGGACCGTGTTGAACCTGGCTTCCGACCTTCCGGAGCCAATCGTCAACGTACGATCCTTGTGCCGGTCTCGCCCTGGACGGCACGCCGCAGGTTCTCTGGATCGGTGATCAGCGCCGCAGCGTTGGGATTGCTGGATTCACGGAGAAATTCGAGACATCCTTCGATCTTCGGCCGCATGCTTCCGGGTGCGAATTGACCTTCGGCGAGATAGCGCTCGGCCTCAGCCATCGTCATCTGATCAAGATCGATCTGATCCGACTTGCCGAAATTGAGCGCCACCTTCTCAACACCGGTGCTGATCAGCAACAGATCGGCGCTGATGTTGACGGCCAACAGGCTGCTGGCCCGGTCCTTATCGATAACGGCTGAGACGCCGCGCAGTTCGCCCGCCTCATTGCGTATGACTGGAATGCCACCGCCGCCCACCGCCACCACCGTCCAGCCCACAGAGAGCGCCTGTTCAATGGCCTTGGACTCGATGATCTCCATCGGATCCGGCGATGCGATCACCCGCCGCCAGCCGCGGCCGGAATCCTCGGCCACGCGCCAGCCTTCTGACTCAAAGCGTCGTGCCGTTGTCTCGTCCATGAACCCGCCGATCGGTTTCGACGGGTTCTCGAAGGCCGGATCATCACGATCGACCAGCACCTGGGTGATGATCGCCAAACATTGGCGTGGAATGTCGCGTGCATGGAACTCATTGTTGAGCGCCTGCTGTAACATATAGCCGATGGCTCCCTGGGTGTCAGCCACAATCAGGCTGAGCGGGGTCGGGTGGACTTCATGGGCGGCGATCTCGCTGCGACGCAATATGAAACCGACCTGGGGACCATTGCCGTGGGTAACGACCGCATTCCATCCCGACTCGATGATGCCGGCAATGTGATGAGTCGTCTCACGCACCGCGTCCCACTGATAGCGGACCTGTGGATGATGCTTGTCTTTGATCAATGAGTTGCCGCCGACAGCGATGACGGCAATAGGTGTACGTTCTGACATGGAGTCTTCTCCAGACACTTAGATGTCCCATTTAGGCGCCCTGTCTTGCAGCATTGACCTCGTCTCGCAGATCTTCCCATATGTGGTAGGAGAGATCGCCGAAGGCTGGGTCACGTTTCAATTCGTAGACGCTGCGCGGCCGTTCAAAGGGGATGGTGACAGCAGACTTGATCAGCCCTGGGATGGCGCTCATGATCAGCACGCGATCGCCCAACACAATGGCTTCATCAATAGAGTGGGTCACGAAGACAACAGTCTTGTCAGTTTCGTCCCAAAGCTGCAGCAGCTCATCCTGAAGGATCACCCTGTTCTGGGCATCAAGGGCGCCAAAGGGTTCATCCATCAAGAGTACCGTTGGATCGTTAGCCAGGGCGCGTGCCAGGGCGACACGCTGGCGCATTCCCCCTGACAGTTGATACGGATAGGCCTCGGCAAAGCGAGTAAGGCCGACCGTCTGCAACATGCGTCCCACGATCTCCTCGCGTTGCCGCAAGCCGACGCCCCGCACACTCAACCCATAACCGACATTGTCATGGACGGTCAGCCATGGAAAAGTCGAGTCGCCCTGAAAGACCATGCTGTTGAAGGGCCGGCTGTCTCCATTATGAATAGAGATGTCCGGATCATCAAGCTTGATCGTCCCGCTTGTCGGTTCTTCCAACTTAGCCAGAAGACGCAACAGAGTACTCTTGCCGCACCCGCTCGGCCCGACGATGCAGACGAACTCGCCCGCTTCAATCGAGAGGTCAAGCGGCCCCAGCGCAAGCAGGTTGGACCCGTCCGGCCCGACATAGGATTTTGTGAGGTCTTGGATTTGGATGATTGGCATGATCAAAGCAGTAGGGAGTGGGGGGAGTAGGGGTTAGACCGATAGGCCCGCATCCCCACCTCCCTACATCCTACTCCCACTCCACCTCACCGCCCAACGTCTCAACCGCCTGCTCCGCATAGCTGCTGTTGATGAACTGGGAGAGGTCGATGTTTTCGTCGTAGCTGAGTTGGCCCTGGTCCCGGAAGAAGTCCTGTAGCCCCATCAGATCTTCGACGGGCACCACGCCGTTGGGATCGTGGTAGGAGCGGCTGGCGCGAGCGACCACGTCCGCCGGCACATTGGTGGCGTTCTCGATGATGGCCAGGATCTCATCGTCGTACCACTGGTCGCCGTTGAGATCGCGGGCGCCACGGATGAACGCCTTGACGAAGCCAGCCGCCAGGTCGGGATTGGCCTCGGCCCACTCTTTGTTGTAGTAGAGCACAGTGGCCGTGTACGAATCCAGAAAATCATCGCTGAGCCGGGCAATCAATCCCTGGTCCTCGGCGAAGGTTACCAACGGCTCAGCCAGCATGCCGGCGTCCAGCGATCCGTTCTCAAGGGCGGGCGCCACATCGCGGAAGCCGACACCGGTTACGTCTACATCCTCGAAGCCGAGGTTTCCCTGTTGCAGTGCACGCCAAAGCCAATACTCGGTGGCCGCGCCCTTGGCATTTGTGGAGACCACTTTGCCGGCAAGATCGGCGATGTCGGTCAGTTCGCCCTCGTCAAAACGCGTCTTGGAGACGACCAATGGCGTGGTCAGCGGCGGGCGTTCGGTATGCAACGGGGCCACAATTTCGAAGTCGATGTCTCGCGCTACTGCGTTGAACATGCCTGCACCGATGCCGCCACCGGCCACGTCAAAGTTGCCCGATGCCACTTGGACCACGTTCTCAGTGCCGCCTTGCACCGGTACCAGCTCGACATCAATGCCCTCTTCGGCAAAGTAGCCCCTCTGGTCGGCCACAAAGAGCGGCGCGTAGATGGTGATGGGCAGATGGCCTACGGTGACGGTAGTCAATTCGCTATTGGCTCCCTCAACTTCAGATTCGGTTGTTTGGGAAGCTGGCTCGTCGGTGTTCGGCGCAGTTGTATCCGTCGCCGGTGGTGCTGCACAAGCGCTCAGGCCAATGACCGTGACGAACAGGATCAGGGTAAACAAGGTGCGCATTTATTTCTCCGATCAGAAGCGTTATTCAAAAACAGAGTATTTGGCGTGTGTCAGGACCTGACATCATCGCGATTTTGAAGAAAAGACAGTGGCTAACTGTCCATTCTCATGGTTCGCCAACTGATACGATCTCTTCTGCGGCTCGCCGCAGCCGATCGCGGATGGCCAGGCCCGATCCCTGCGGCGCAAAATCCCGCGCCAGTATCAACTCGACACCGGCATCGTCCAGTGTGCGCATGGCGTCAAAGAGGCGTCTGGCAACCGACTCTGCATCGGCCTGGGGGCCTAGTGACGCCAGCGGACACCCGAGTTTCGACAGCCTGCCTCCATCTTCATCGGCTACCAGAAGCCCTATGTTGCGTCCAGATGCTATCTCGTCCTCCGCCCTGGCCCGGATAGCGTCTTGGACAAGATGGTCAGGACCGCTGAAGAGGATTAGCGTCGCGGTCGGCGCGTAGTGGCGGTCAAGCATCCCCGGCGATGGCAGCGCCTTACGCTTCTCCTGGTTGCCTATCTTGTCGACCCGTCCGAGTACGGCTTCCAAATCTTCCAGCAAGACGCCGCCGGGCCGCAACAGCACAGGTCGTTCGCCACTCAGATCGAGCACCGTTGATTCGACGCCGATCGATGTCGGTCCACCGTCAAGGATTAGATCGACTTTACCGTTCAAGTCGTCGAGCACGTGCTGTGCCGTGGTCGGGCTAGTGTGGCTGAAGCGGTTGGCGCTGGGCGCAGCGATAGGGCATTCGGCCGCTTCGATCAAGGCCTTTGCCACTGGATGATCTGGACAGCGCACTGCCACAGTTGGCCCTTGCGCCGTCACCACCAGGGGCACTCGATCCGATCTGGGCAACACCAGCGTCAGCGCGCCCGGCCAGAACCGCTCGGTCAATCGAGCAGCCACTGGCGAGATGGTCGTCACAAGCTCGGCCAGCATTGCTGTGTCGGCAACATGGACAATGACCGGATCATAGGCTGGACGACCCTTGGCCGCGAAAATGCGCATCACGGCTTCGGCATCCAGCGCGTTGGCGCCCAATCCGTAGACGGTCTCGGTCGGAAAGGCGACCAAGCCGCCCACTTGGATGATGCGGGCGGCTTGGCGAATCAGGTCGGATTGCGGGCGCCGCGGATCGACGGCCAGCACTTGCGTCTCAACATCTCTCATCGTGTGCATGGCGCACATTATCCGGCACACTGCGAAAGCGATCAAATTTGGTAGGTGCGGTGGCGTATGCCACGATCGCGCCACAGTTCCACCTTCAGCCGTTCGTAGACATTGAATACGATCGGGCAGATCGAGTAGTTGCCCACAACCCCAAATAGTCGGGTTCGAAAGTCCTTTTTGTGCAGATGCGGATAGGAGCGACACTCAGCAGGGCGGCACTCATAATTCACGCAAAGATTGTCTTCCAGGAAGGGACAGGGCGCTTCCCGAATTTCATACGCGGGCGGGGCTGGCTTGTTGACCGTCAGATATTGTTGCTTGAAGGCTGCGACCGGCATCTGGAGCCCCACGGCAAATATGGGTATGTCCTCCTCTTCCAAGCCGGGACCATACATGTTGCAGCAATTTGCACAGGCCGTGCAGTCGATCTGAGCCGTTACTTCATCATTGATCCGGTGCACCACAGCATCCAATTCTTCATTGGAGATCGACAACCCTTTTAGGAAGGAGCGGAAGGAGAAGTTTTCGTCTTCTCTTTCTTCACCCATCTGCTCGATGTAGGCAAGATCTGTTTCGATTTGCATTGGTTTTCTCCTTTCTCAGAAGCCGTTTGGTTAGCCTGCAACTCTATGGTACCACGATATTCTCATCTGCAGTGGCGGCGTCAAAGATGACGGCTTCCTGGTGAGCGGCCACCATCTCCGGGTTGAGTCGGTGGCCGATGCCCGGCTGATCCGAGAGCAGTAGATGACCGTCAACAACTCGTTCCGGCGGATCCAGCAGCTCAGCGCGCCAGATCGACTTCGCCCCAGGCCTGTTCGAGGATATAAAAGTTGGGGATGGTCGCCATCGCTTGGGCTGTGGCAGCCGTGGCTACCGGGCCTGCCGGTTGGTGAGGCGCAACCAGCACCTGGTGCATACGCGCCGCAGCCGCGATCTCCTTCATCTCCAGGATACCGCCGCAATGTTTCACATCGGGCATGAGCACATCGACCACGCGACGCTCCAAGAAGGGGCGGAAACCCACGATGCCGTAGATGCTCTCGGCCGAGGCAATCGGCATTGGCAAGGCCTGTTTGACCTCGACAAGGCCCTCCGGCTGGGTGAACGATACCGGCTCTTCGTACCAGAAGAGGTTGCAAGATTCCAGCGCCTTTCCAACTTGGATTGCTTCTGACACTTCCATGCGGCTGTGGCAGTCGACGGCTAGTTCAATCTCATTGCCAATGGCAGCGCGGACGGCTCGCACACGTTCGATGCCGGGAAGAGATGCTGCATCCGGCCCCGTTCGCACACGGTTGGGATCGTTCAATTCATCAAAGGGCGCGATCTTGATCGCAGTGTAACCCTCGGATACCGCCTCTGCTGCGGCCAGGGCAAAGCCACGGGGCGATCGATCGCGCACGTGGCGGTTGATATTGGCATAGAGCCGCAGTCGATCCCGCATGGCGCCGCCCAACAGCACGTAGACCGGCACGCCCAACTGCTGACCCAGGATATCCCAGAGGGCTTGTTCGATGGCGCTCAATGCTGTATGGACGATGCGTCCGCCATCGATGCGGCTCATACGCTTGCGAAGGGACTCAATCTGTGTCGGATCTGTTCCAATCAGCGGCGACCCAAGTTGGCCTATCGCCGCCAGGACCAGAGTGTCGTTGCTGCTGTGGCTGGCTTCACCGAGGCCGATGATTCCTGCATCCGTATGAATGTGGACGAAGATCCAGATCGCCGCGATGGTTGACTTTGACGACCACTGGTTCAACTGCCGTGATTTTCATCAGTTCTGCCTTTCATCGGTTTAATACCTCTGGCCTATATATGCATGCACACGCTATAATGAGGTCATTGTTGCGTCGAACCAATGACCTGTGGAACAATCTGGTTTCGTCCGTGTTATCCACGTTCTATTGACTTGGTTGTGTTCGTAAAGGGACCTGATCGGCGAAACGATAAGTCCAGAGTTCATGATGGCGACCGTTCCACCGGCGCAGATGATGAGTCGTGATACCTCCAGCCTTCTCCAACAGAGCAACCTCCTGATAAAGGGTGGTGTGTGAGCTAGGTTTGCAGGTGAAAACGAAATACTGCTGGTGGACGTCCTCAATCAGTACACAGAGCGGCTGGTTGGCATAGAGATCATCGCCCAAATAGGTGACGCTATACGGCTCAAAATGATCACTATGTTCCTGTAGCCAGCGTTTGGATGCGGCTCGTTCACAATCCTGCTTTTCATGACCATCCTGGGGCACGATAGCCTCTGGCGGTAGCGACAAGACATGTGGGCAATCAGGTTTGACGATGACCGGTGCGATAGCGCTATGGTAGTAGTGAACGGTGCCTTGGCTATCCCGTCGCTCTGACAGCATCACAATGGACCTTCGTCGATGAATGATAGACCACGCCGTCATGGCGAAGAACGGAAATGGGTTGAACCGTTTGACGAATGGCGGCAGGCGGCCACAAGGGCACGCCCCTACATGATCAACTCATTATGAACATACCACATTGCCTTTGGTGTTGGATTTCTAGCTTCCAAGGAGGCCCCTCCTATGTTACAGCATCTTCCCAAATCGTTCACCTTGATCGTGACGGTTCTGCTCGTCCTGGGCATGGCCTTGCCTGTGGCAGCTCAGGGGGCAACCTGTCAGGATCCCTTTGTGGTGGTCCTGCCGGATAGTCCCTACACCGGGCCGGCGGATATGGAATTCGGCCGCGATGACTATGATGCACGCAACGTCAGACTTGGAGATCTCTGCGGCATGGTGATCCATGGCAACAACCGAGACAATCGCATCTTCGGCAGTACCGGCGACGACGTGATCTTCGGCTACGCGGGCAACGACGCCATTGTCGGCGGCCTGGGCGATGATACCCTCTACGGCGGTGATGAGAGCGGCCGCAACGATTGGAATGCCGACATCATCTATGGCGATGCCCACAACATTCCGACTGGACTAGTGCAGTCGCTCTCCATCTACACACCGCAAGCGATCGAGGACGAGGGGTTTACGCAGTTTTTGCCTGTCCTGTTGGGCGTGATCGGCGTATCTGATCCGGTTGCCACGATCGATCCTGAGCGACTCTTTGAGACCTATGATGGTGAGCCAGGCGATGATTCGATCTTCACCGGCGATGCCGGTGGCGAAGCACTCTGGAACGGCGACCTGATCATCGCCGGCAGTGGTGACGACATGGTAACCGCCGGCACATCCACCGGTGCAACAGTCTGGAATGGCGATCTCATCTTTGGCGGCAGCGGCAATGACCTGCTCTCTGCAGGACGTTATGCAGGCAATGAGGGCTGGCGAGGGGCGGCAATCATGGGCGGCCTCGATGACGACCAGATCAACGGCGGCGACAGCCGCGGCGACGGCGGCTGGAGCGGCGATCTGCTTCTCGGCAACAGTGGCAATGATATTCTGCAAGGCGGCAGCTACACCGGCAACGAGGGCTGGAATGGGACTTTGGCTGTGGGCGGTGATGGCAACGATCTTATCAACGGCAGCTCGGCCCAGGGCAACGAAGGCTGGAACGGCGATGTCCTTGTCGGGGCCGATCAGGACGATCGGCTCGCCGGTGGCGTCTACTTCGGCAATGGGGGCTGGAATGGCGCCGTATTGGTGGGTGAAGACGGTAATGACATTCTCACCGGTAGCACAACAGAGGGTAGCGAAGGTTGGAGCGGTGATGTTCTGGTGGGCGGCTCAGGCGCGGATGAGTTGACCGCGGGCGCCCACTATGGAGCGGATAGCTGGGCCGGCAGCGTGTTGGTCGACGAGGGGACACAGGGCGTGCTGATCGGTGGCGTCAACCGGGTCACCGATGGCTGGAGTGGCGATGTTCTCGTCGGAACAGAGACCGGTGTGACTGTACAGGCCGGCGAGAACACCGGCGATGAGGGCTGGGCAGGCAACGTCCTGGTTGGTGTTGGCGACGATTTCATGCTGGCCGGCGGCACAAACGAAATCGACGGTGGACGCAGCAGTGATGTGATCGTCGCCGTGGGCGACGGCATCAGTATCCAGGGCGGAACAAATACGGGCGCGGCAGAATGGTCGGGCAATGTGGTTGTTCATGTCGGCGAGAACGGTACGATCAGCGGTGCATCCGATCACGGAGCAGGCGAATGGAACGGAGACATCATCATCTCTCCGCTAGCAGGCGGCTCAATCCTTGGTGGCCAGAACATCGGCGACAGCAACCTGAGCGGCTCGTTTCTGCTCGGCATCGACGGCGGCAAAACGTTCACAGGGTCTGATAATGGCGGCGGCATGACCTTCAACGGCGATCTAATCATCGGCGTCGGCGGTGAGAACTTTGTGCAGACCGGCACGAACCTGGGCGGCGGGTATGTCAACGGCAGCATCATCTTCGTGACCGGTGGTGACAACTATGTTTCGACGTTGCCACCCAGTGAACGGCTGCTCAGCATCAACGCTGTGATTGCCACAGGTGGCAACAACCAGTGCGATACTTCGCGCGATCTTGTGATTGGGTGTGAGTAATGATCTAAAGAACTTCTGCATAATGCCTTCATACTTTCTAAACAATCCTTGGCTATCCTTGAATCACTTCCGGCGAACACTGAAAGAAAGAGCAACCGGAGGTTGACCCGTACGGAGATATCGTCTGTACCGATCGAGATAGCGAACCAAGGAGAATGTAAAGATGGAAAAGCAGAAGAGTTTGAAGTCCCTGATCATTGGCGGTTTGGCTGCAACAGCGGTTGTCGCCGGTGTTGCAGCATTCACGCTAACGCCGAATATCGTCAGCGCACAGGATGTGGAAGCGCCCGATGCGCGAGGCGAGCGGGCCGGCTTCCGAGACCGTATCGGAGATAGGGATGGGAATAGAGGCGGCGAACGAGAATTCGGCGAGCGCGGGTTTGGCGAACGTGGCGACAAGGGCGCCGAACATAGCCAATATCTGGCTGACGCCCTGGGCATCTCGGTCGACGAACTGGACGTTGCTCAGGCTGCGGTAGCAGAGACGGCAATCGCTCAGGCTGTTGAAGACGGTACCATCACCCAGGAACAAGCCGACCGGATGGCTGAACGAGCCGGAGAGTTCGGCGGCCGGATGCCCATGATGGGCGGACACGGCAGAAGTGGGTTTGACAAGGGCGGCGTCGATCACGAAGCGCTGCTGGCGGCCGAACTCGGCATCTCTGTCGACGAACTCCAGGCTGCGCAGGAGAAAGCTCGACAGGCCGGGATCGACCAGGCTGTTGCAGACGGCAATCTGACCGCCGAAGAGGCTGATCTGATGCAGGCCGGACATGCCCTGCGTGAGTACATCGACCACGAAGCCATCATGGAAAAAGTGTTGGGCCTGACCATGGACGAGTTGCAGGCTGCCCGTGAGGAAGGCGTGAGCATCAAGGATCTGCTTGCCGAGCAAGGGCTGGACCGAGAAGCGATCCAGGAGGCCATGCAGAGCGCCCATGAAGACGCAATTGCCCAGGCAGTCGCAGACGGTGTCATCACCCAAGCACAGGCTGATGCCCTTTCGGATGGCGAAGGGTTCGGCGGACGCGGCGGCATCTTCCCAGGCCGCGGTGGACATGGTGGCCGCGGTGGTCACGACATGGGCCCGGGCGGATTCGGCCCCCGTGAAGACTCCGAACGTGGCAATCGCTTTGAAGGCGGCAACGGAGAGAGTTCTGCACCCAGTGTGCCTGTCCAAAGCTCACGAGCGTAGATCGGAAGCGGATAGCTTCAATGGCATGAGATAGACGCGACAGACCGGATTCCTGATCAGGAATCCGGTCTGTCATGATCGTAGCATGATTTCGGTGCAGTCAAAATGAGTTGGGCGGGTCCCGTCGGGGCATAGGTTGGGGCGACGACGGACCTTGAGATATTGGGAAAAATGACAAAGACAATATTGGTAGTCGACGACAAACGAGAACTGCGCACCATGGTACAGCTCTACCTTGAGGAAGAAGGTTTCAGGGTGGTCAAGGCCGGCGACGGCAGAGAAGCGCTCTTTGTCGCCCGCGAGAGCAAGCCGGACCTCATTCTTCTCGATCTGATGATGCCCGAAATGGGCGGGTACGACTTCATGCGCGCCTACAGCAAGGAAGCTGAGACGCCGGTCATCATTCTGACGGCCAAGTTGGAAGAAGGGGACAAGGTACTGGGCCTTGAACTGGGCGCCGATGACTACGTAACCAAGCCCTTTAGCCTGCGTGAGCTGACCGCTCGGGTTCGTGCTGTATTGCGCCGTTCGGCCAAGCAGCAAACGGCGCAGCCCCTGCTGCGTGCCGCCGACATCGAGCTGGATCGCTCGACCCGGGCTGTCAGCGTCAGCGGCCAGGATGTCGATCTGACGCCCTCCGAGTTTGAACTGCTTACGGTTTTTTTGACCGCGCCCGGCCGCGTCTTCAGCCGCCTGGATCTGCTCGAACAGATCCAGGGTGATGCCTACGACGGCTACGAACGCACCATTGACGTGCACATCCGCAACCTGCGTGCCAAGATCGAGCCGGAACCACGCACGCCTCAGTACATTCAGACCGTCTATGGTGTCGGCTACCGATTTGCGGGAGAGCGGGCCTAGCCATCATGCGATCGCTGACGCTCAAACTCACGCTGGCATTTTTGGTCGTCGGCCTGACCGGCGCATTCCTGGTTGCTGCGTTCGTGGGACGTCGCACCGAAGCCGCCTTCGACACATTTGTGATTGATCGCAATCAAGAGATCGTTCTCGGCCTCTATGCTGACTACCACGATGAGCACGGTGGGTGGGATGGTGTGGAACGTTGGGCGCGACGTGAACGGCCTGGGCCAGATCGCGGACCGTTCGATGCCATTCCTCAGGGGATTCTTGTCGATCAGAACGGTCTCATCGTCAGCGGAGCACGTCGTGATCAGATCGGACAGAAGCTGACGCAGCAGGAGTTGGACAAGGCTGTACCCATTGTCATCGATGACACTGTTGTCGGCGCACTGCTCTTCGAACGACGCCCTCCTTTGGCGCCCGACAACCCTGAAGATGTCTTTATTGATCGTGTGCGACGTGCCATGGTCTTTGGCGCATTGGGGGCGACATTGATCGCCCTGCTGATCGGCGTGCTGCTGGCCCGAACCATCACACGCCCTATTCATGAGTTAACCGATGCCACCCATCGGTTAGCCGACGGCGAATTGGGCCATCAGGTCCGCGCAGGCGGCAAGGACGAGATCGGCGAACTAGGCCGTTCGTTCAACCGCATGAGCGCCGATCTTGCCCGAGCGACCCAACTGCGCCGCCAGATGACTGCCGACATCGCCCACGATCTTCGCACGCCGCTGAGCGTGATTCTCGGCTACACAGAGGCGTTGAGCGAAGGCAAGCTGCGCGGTTCCGATCAGATGTACGGCGTGATCCATGGCGAGGCCCAGCAACTACAACACCTGATCGATGATCTGCGCACGCTCTCGCTGGCCGACGCCGGTGAACTCTCGCTAAATCTGCAACCGAGGGCTCCGGCGGACATGCTTGAGCGGGCAACGGCAGCCCATCAGGTCCACGCCCGGGAGCAGGGCGTCTCGCTCGTTGCCGATGCGTCCACTGATTTGCCGTGTGTCAATGTCGATCCAGAGCGCATGGCCCAGGTGCTGGACAATCTGATCAGCAACGCCTTGCGTTACACACAGGAAGGTGGACGCATCGAGTTATCGTGTGTGCGTTCACCGAATGGCGTCGATCTGATCGTCAGCGACAACGGCGCCGGCATCGCGCCGGATGACCTGCCCAACATCTTCGAACGTTTCTACCGTGCCGACTCCTCACGCCAGGACAACGGTGAATCCGGTCTGGGATTGCCCATCGTCAAGTCGATCATCGAGGCCCATGGCGGGGCCATTGCCGTCGCCAGCCAGTTGGGCGCGGGAACAACATTCACCATCACGCTATCGACCTGATCTCAGATATTTACGCCAGTTCAGCGCGGCCTAAATTTCCAGACGGGATTTGCGCACGAGCACGTGCACGTGCTCGCGATACTAGCCGATTGCGAGTACGTGAACGAGTACGCGGGTGTCACCGTCTGGGAAAATAGGCTGGCCTGTACTAGACATTTGCGTTGATGGCGCTCCCCGACTCGTAGCGTCGCAACCCAATGTAGAAAACTGCAATCGCTACCGCCCAGATCACGGTTGCAGCAACCCACATGAATAACAGAAGCACCCCGTCATGCCCCTTCACGATCTCGACCGGGACTGCGCCAATGAACGCGGCCGGGATGATGGTGTAGAGCATGAAGCGCGTCATGCCGGAGAAGAGCGTGTGCGGATAGAGCGCAAAGGTGAGGAGGCCGTTGGTCATCTGTTGGCTGGCGTACTGCGCGTTGCCCATGAAAAAGGCCAGCGATCCGGCAATCACCGCAAAGCCGACAAAGATCATCGCTGCCGGTATGCTCACCGTAGAGAAGAGCAAGATGTCGATGGGATGGAAGAGACCGGCGAGCAGGTAGGCCGTCAAGCCGAAGCCCACATCACCGATGGCCGAGACACTCATGCGAGAAAAGATTACGTGGGTGATCAGCACGCGGGAAAGACCAGGTAGTAGTCCAGCCGGCCCTGCGCGATCAGGTAGGCCAGATTGGCCCCGGCATTGCCCGCAAATAGATGACCAATGCCATAGCTGAACGAGACAACAGCGAAGAGCAGATAGATATCGCCGATGTCATAGCCGCGCACGTCACCGAACTGCTCAAAGAAGATCAGCCAGAAGACGAAGTAGATGCCGCCGTTGATGAACATGAAGACGATCTGCGTCACGAAGCTGGCCCGGTATTCCATGGCCGATGCCAAGTTGACGCCCATCAGTTGGCGTAGAAATGAGAGTTCGGCTCTGATATGCTTCATTGAGTTTTTCCAGTCCGAATGGCTTTTTTTGCCACAGATGAGGCCACTGCAAAAGGCCTTTTTCGCCACAGATTCACACAGATGAGAAAGGATAGGACACAGATGGCCCTGGGATCCCTCTGGACGTCTGAAAATCGATTCTCCGGCTTTTCCCCAGATGGCCGTATTGTTCGAATTGGAGTGTTTCCAGCAATCTGTTATCCCAATCACATCCGTAAACATCAGGCGTTTGTCAGTGTCCATCTGTGGCAAAATCGCCTGCCCCAAAACTACATTGCCTCTATCCGCCATTGACAGATAGGCGACGAACCGCCCAGCGGTATTGCAGGGCCAGCCAGCCGCCCAACAGAACGACCCAGATCAGCTGTGCCGCTAAAACTTGATAGAACTGGACCCTGTCGAAGGCCACAAAGAGCTTGGCCGGGGCATAGGTGGTCAGGCTGAAGGGCAACAGACGCGCCACGATCTGTAGCCGTTCCGGCAAGAAATCGAGGGGAATCAGCAGTCCGCCCAGGATGAAAATCAGCTTCTGGTAGATGAGCCGAAAAGAGGCCGTATCCTCGGTCACGAAGGCCAGCAGGCCGATGCTGCTAGCCATGGCGAAGTCCAACACCAGCGCAAAAAATAGAACCAACAGCATTGCAGGCAGATGCCGCAACTCGACTTCTGGACCGCCGGCGTAGAAGAGCACAACCGGCAGCCCCAGCAGAAAGACCAGGGCCATGCGGATAACCGTCTCGCCCATGCCGTTGAAGAAGTGGTAGATCAGGTAATTGTATGGCCGGATCAACGTGTAGGCGATGGAGCCATCCTTCACCTCTTCAGAAATAAGCTGATCGTGACGAAACTTGCCCAGTTCGATCATCTCGGCGATCAAGAAGTACCAGATGGTGGCCGAGAGCGTCAGCCCGGCGATCTCGGCGGCCCCCTGGGATTCGTAGACGGCTGTCCACAGTTGCACGAAAATGAACATGATCAGGATGATAAAGACCGCCCGCCCCACCGCATCCCAAACATAGGCCAGCTGATTCTGGAAATTGGTCGCGGTGATCGCCCGGTATTTGGCTGTGGTCAAACGAATGCTCTGGTTCATGAATAATTGGCCCTTGATGGCTTGCCAGGTTGGCCGAATACGCAAACAAAGAGGCGAATTCTTCCTTCTTTCATATCAGCGGACATCCGCCTGATCTGCGTCATCCATGTCCCTTCCCTTCTATGCCGCATAGATCTCGCGGATGATCTCTTCCATGGGTGGGTCGGCAATGTTGATGTCGCTGCATGGCCCAGTGGTCATGACGTGCTGCACGACCTGATCCACGGGCATCTTTCGACTGTCGAACTCAAGCTTGAGGCCATAGGCGCCTTGCTTCAATGTGGTTACGCCGGCTAGGACAAAGGGTTCGGTCAGCGACTCGCCGAAGCGAACGTCGATAACCTTGCGGCGCAGATATTGACGCTTGAGCACCGACGTGCGGTCGTCAAAGATGATCTTGCCGTGGTTGACCACAATGACGCGCCGGCAGAGACTCTCGATGTCGCCAGCGTCATGGCTGGTCAGGAAAATGGTCGTCTCGCCCTCTTCGTTGAGCGTGCGGATCGCATCGCGAATCTGTTGCTTGGCCACCACGTCGAGGCCGATAGTCGGCTCGTCTAGAAAGACGACCTGGGGCGAGTGCAACAGCGATGCAGCGATCTCACATTTCATACGTTGGCCCAGGCTTAGCTTGCGCACCGGCGTCTGCAACAGATCGCCGATCTGGAAGGCGTCGACCAGAAAGCCACGCCGTTGTTGGTATGCGTCCATGTCCAGCTCATAGATGTGGGCGAAAAGCCGAAACGTATCCTCAGGCGGCAGGTGGTACCAGAGCTGGGGCTTCTGGCCGAAGACCGTGCCGATGTGATAGCCAAGCCTGCGCCGATCATTCCAGGGCGTGTATCCCAGCACGCTGGCTTGCCCCGCGCTGGGATAGAGGATGCCGGTGAGCATCTTGATGGTGGTCGACTTGCCCGCGCCGTTGGGTCCGATGAAGCCCAGCATCTCGCCTTTTTGGAGCTGGAATGAAATGTCAGAGACCGCGGGGACGGTGATCGTCTTAGACTTCCACAATGAGCGAATGCTGCCGCGCAGGCCAGGCTCCTTCTGCTTGAGTGTGAACGATTTTCCCAGGCCGTTCACCTTGACGATTGGATCGTGAATTCGTTGATTGTCGTCCATCATCTGCCCCTGCTACGTTCGCAAATAAAAAAAGACCCGGTGAAATTCACCGCGTCTTGGAAATCAGGACTATCGAGAACAAGCTATGCTGCCCTATCCCCCACGCTCTCCTCCAACCACGCGGCCGCTCAGTACGCAACCAGTCGGCTGCATAATGATAAATGTCGCGGTGGCAAGATAGAACGCTGACTGCTTATTCATGATAATTGCATGGTAGCACGCAGATCAGGGCATGTCAATGGTTTCATTAGTTTCCAGATCGTGGGTCGATGATCTTCTGTTGTTCCCCGTTGGCCACTCAGAACATGTGGCCAACGGGGAACGACCTACTGATCGAATGGCCAGGCCGCCCGATCTGCAAGAACTGTCACGTTGGACGCTTGTTGTAGAAACGAGGCAGGCACATCCGGCGTAATCGGACCTCGGAGCGACCGCTGCAAAATGTCCCGCTTGGCCTCCCCGGATACCAGAAGCAGGGTCTGCCTGGCTACCAGCAGAGAGGCCATCCCTGCCGTCAATGCGCGACGAGGCACGCGATCACAGCCGCCCAGCTTGGCTGCGGCTGCCAAAATGCTTGCCTCAGCCAGATCGACAGATCGACCACACGGGTCGACGAAGTCGGACCAGTGGAGAGGGCTTCATGGCATCCTTCAACCTCCACCAGATTGTAGTCACCCAGTCCTTCAGCCATGCCAGGCGCCGTGAATCAGTACAGAATGCATAGGGGGTCCCCTTTTCTAAGTTGTTTGCACTTCAATCGCCCTTGGTTCACCGCCGTAAGCCATCAGAACGGCGAAGACCGCCAACGCAGCCAAGAGATCGGCCAAGATCAACATCATGGTGACCTGCGGGCCAATGGTTTCGAATAGCTGACCGATGATCCACGGCAAGGTCATGGCCCCGACGCTTGCGCCGACCAGAAACCAGCTTGTGACAACCCCGCTCATGGTCATACGCCGTTCGGCCCAAGAGAGCACAGTGGGAAAAATTGAGGCCATGGAGAAGCCGAGACCTGCCGCCCCGATCCAGACGATCGTGGTTGAGGCGGAGAAAACCAGAATGACGGCCACGCTCGCTATGCAGCCGAGCAGGTCAACGAGCAGAATGGTACGCGGTCGAAACCGAGCTGCAATGGGAATACCGATCAATCGCCCCAGCGTCAGCGCACCCCAGAAAGCCGAGGTCAAGTAGGCTGCATTTTCAACGGAGGCCAAGTCTAGCGCCACGGCATAAGTGTAGATCCAGCCGCCAAAGCTCACTTCTGCGCCGACGACCAGGGACATAAAGAGTGCAGATAGCCCAACCAGGACAAAGTTGACCTGCACTTTGATGCCGTCAACGATCTTGGCCGGTGCATCGGGGCTGGCCAGTTGTGACATGTAGAGTGCCACCGGCAGAATCAGGAGCGCCAGGAGCCAGTAGGCCCAGGTGATGCCGTCTGTCGAGGCGATGACCCAGGCGACGATGATTGGCGAGAAGAAAGCGCCTACGCCAAAGAAAAAGTGCAGTGCATTCATATAGGGCCCGACGTCACGACCGTGGACCCAGACCAGCATGGCGTTGCCGCCTACGTCCACATAGGCTTCGCCGATGCCGAGCAGCAGCAGAATTGCTACCAACAGCCAGAAGATTGCCGTTAGGGGAATCACCGCCATACACCCAGCCATCGCGACGAGCATGACCGCAAATAACAGGTGACCCGGCACACGATCATAGAGCCTACCCCCCATGAGCGAGCCAACGAAATAACCGACTGATCGGGCCGTGAAGAGCAGGCTGATCTGCCCCAATTGTGTTTTCGTGTTGTCAGCGAGCCACGGCAACGTTGGACCCAGGGACGCGGCCACCATGCCGAGTGCGATAAATGCGGCATAGTAACCGGCCGTCGTCGCCATCGGGCTCCGTGGTTTGGCCTCAGCTATCGAAGATGTGTTTGCTGCCATGTGACCTGCTAGACCTTTGCCTCGGTACCGGGATCTGATCGCAGAAAAGAACATGCATTCTATGGAGTCACACCCGCCATTCCTCAAGACTCATGGGGAACCATAGAGTCGTGAGTAATGGTATAGATTAGATAGGATGGCTTGAATATAGACCCGGGGTTCATTGTAATCAAACAGTTCAACGAAGAGGGCGTCATCATCACCAGAGGTTTGGCGCCAGCGCTCGGCGTTGCCTGGTCCTGCATTGTAACCCGCCAGCGCTGAGGTCAGGCTGCCGCCCAGATAGTCACGAACCCAAGCCAAGTAGTAGGCTCCGAATTTCAGATTGACGTCGGGTCGATAGACCAGGTCATTGGTGTAGTTGGGATAGCCCAATCGAGTGGCGATCCATGATCCCGTATCCGGGATGATCTGGGCGAGACCCTGTGCTGCGGCACTGGAACGAGCGCCTTCTTCAAAGAGACTCTCTTGCCGGATCAGACTGAAATAGAGGTTGGGATCTAGGTTGTTGTTCAATGCTTCCCGCACCACTAACTCTTCGAAGTGGCGTGGGTAAGCGGTACGCTGTAGGAAAAGCGGTGTCTCTTCGACCAGGCGTTCTGGGCTTAACTGCATCAGGTAAGTTGCGGCTGAAATGGCGAGTCCGTGGGCGCCCAGGCGTTCAAACTCCAGCATCAAGGGGTAGAGTATGGTCGGGTCGTCTCGATAGCGTCTATAGACCCGTGTCAACTGACTGATTCCATCGATACGTTGCCCCACATCGAGAAGAACCTGGCCGGCGATCAGTTGGGTATCGGTGAGCAGAATCGACGGTAAGACTGAAGGATTTCCCGATGCACCAAATCCATCGATCCATCCAGCCAACCATTGCTCGGCAAAGGTTCGGCTACCGTCATCGCCGTTCGCCGGTGCAGACCCGGTAATCATCAACGAAATATCATCAATTGCGTTACCTTGCTGCATCAAGGGGTCCCGTAACCCATATCCGGCAAGAACGCCATGGTAGATGTCCGGCGCACGATCGACGAGCTGCTGCCAGATTTCATTTCCTGCATTTGGCATGCCATTGGCGTGCTGTGCGCGGCCCAGCCAGAATCCAACGGCGTCCCAGCGATAATCGGGGTAATCTCGCTGAAGTCGGCCAAATGTATCCGCAGATTGACCATAGAGACCCTTCTGATATGCCCCGATGCCAACAGCATAGAGTGCTGCGGGCGCTCGCTCGCTCTCAGGGAAGGCATCTGCCAATGTTAGAAAATCAAGGCCTGCCTCTACCTCTTTTCCGCTGTTCAGCGCTAGGAGTGCGCTGCGCCATAGCGCCTCTGGTGCCAATACGTTGCCGCTTTGCTCCCTAGAGAAGGTGCGATAGGTTCGGTTTGCGGCAACATCATCGCCTGATGCGCTCTCTGCGGCAGCTTTTTCCAGCCATGCCTCCCCAGCACACTCGCACTCTGGATATGCGCTAATGACACGGTCAAAGTAGGAGATGGCCTCTGCATGGGCGCCCGTACCTGCGTATGCCCGGCCAGCCCCCAGCAACGCGAGAGGGTAACGAACATCTGTCGCGGACGTGGCCTCGAGAAACGACTCAAAGGCACTGATGGCGGGTATCCACGCCTCAGCGTACACGTCGATGACGCCACGCTGATACAAGTCAAAGGCTACGTCGCGATTGACCAACTCAATCAGGGCGCTATATGCCGCCCCACTGGTCTGATCCTCCTGAGTCGCGGCCGTCCAGCGCTCAACGGCCCCAGGAACATCGCCCGCTGCAGCAAAAGCCTGGCCGGCGCGAAATTGGATATCCGCACGGTAGTAGGGGCTCTCAGCTACCGCAAGAATTTCGTCATAGGCGGACACTGCATCCTGATATCGTCCCGTGCTGCTATTCGCCTGAGCCAGAGACTCCAGAGTGAGCACATACGCAACGGTACCATCCCTATCCCGGAGGCCGCCATCGCTGAGGATGGCGTCAGCAGCGCGGCGATAGGCAGTTGCAGCGGCGTCCAGATCGCCCATTGACTGGTAGGCATTGGCGATTCGCAGCTGGGCAACCTCGCCCAATTGAGGATAAGTCTCAAGGAAGAGCCAGTATTCTGCGACTGCATCACTGTATCGCCCGATGCTAACAAGAATCTCGGCACGCAGGAAATGTCCTCTGGCTATGATTTCGTTTTGGGATCCATCCGACAGGTCGGCGGCGTTGATTGCTCCCGGCTCTGCGAGTAAGCGATCAACGACATCTAGGGCTGCAACAGAACTGGGATCATCGAATTCCACACGAGCCAGCGCAAGTAGGGCTTCTAGGCGCGTTGCCTGTTCTACATCGGGGGATGTTACCAGTGTTGTTAGAACCTGTCGTGCCGATGAGTACTCCTGTAGGCGGAGATAATTTTTCCCGTCGGCAAGCTGTTGATCGGGTGCAACCGTAGGACTCGGCGTTGGCGAAAGGATGGGCAGAGGCGTAGGTGGCAAAGTGGGCGAAAGAGTGGGTGATGGTCCTGATTCCTGCGGCTGGGCCAACGAAAGATCAGGCGTGCTCGTCCAGGTAGGGACAAGCACCGCTTGCGGTGTATCACTCGATACCAACCCGGGGCCGATCGGCTCCCCGATGGCGATTGGCGCGATTGTCTCTGTCGCGTCTTTTTCCCTCCTGAAGCACCCAGTTAGGAGAGAAGCAACCACAAGCAACAGCAGGGCAATGGTAACCCCGATCGCTTTGCGCTTCAATTGGCGTTCTGGTATCATCCACTCGGCTATCAACATGAGATGCCATTGTAACATTGGTCGCTGCTATCCACTTATTGTCGTCCGATTCGCCCGGGCCACATACACACAGAAAACTGACTGGAAACAGTCGGCAAGCTCGTTGAGACGTTGCGCCGACTGCCAGAATCCACACATAAAATTCGGTTGGGAAAACCACATGAGTTCGACACTGCCTGAAAAGTACGAAGTCGTCGTCGGCATGGAAGTCCATGCTCAAGTCTTGACAAGATCAAAGATGTTCTGCACTTGCGCCACAGACTATGCCGGCTCGCCGCCCAACACGCGTGTTTGCCCAGTCTGTCTGGGCATGCCAGGCGCATTGCCGGTGATCAACCGGGCTGCGCTGGAGGCAACCATGAAGACCGGTTTGGCGCTCCAATGCGAGATCCCAGATCGAGCCATCTTTGCACGCAAGAACTATTCCTACCCCGATCTCCCCAAAGGCTACCAGATTTCCCAGTTCGAGTATCCATCGTGCGTCCATGGCTGGCTGGAAATCGAACTGCCCGACGGTGAAATCAAGCGCATCGGCATCCGGCGTGCGCATCTGGAAGAAGATACCGGCCGCACCGTTCACGAAGGCGCCTATTCCTACGTGGACCTGAACCGTGCCGGCGTGCCGCTCATGGAAATCGTCAGCGAAGCAGATATCAACAGCCCCGATGAAGCCTACGCCTACTTGACCAAGTTGCGCACGATCTTGAGACACCTGGGCGTCAATAGTGGCGACATGGAAAAAGGTGCGCTGCGCTGCGAGCCCAATATCAGCGTGCGCACGTTCGAGCAAAGAGAGCGGGGCGAGTACGGCACCAAGGTCGAGGTCAAGAATCTCAACAGCTTTCGCTCCGTCCGCAACGCCATCGCCTACGAAATGGAACGCCAGATCGAGATTCTTGAGTCCGGTGGCGCGGTAGAGCAGGTCAACATGGGCTGGGATGAACAACGCCAGTGCACCGTGCTCCAGCGCAGCAAAGAAGACTCCCACGACTATCGTTACTTCCCGGAACCGGATCTGCCGCCCATTGCCGTTGATCGTGCCTGGGTGGCCGAGATTGAGGCCACACTACCCGAACTGCCGGACGCGAAACAGAGACGCTACGAAGAAGCTTGGGGCGTACGCCACGTCGATGCAGGCATTCTGGCCGGAGAGCGACTGGTGAGCGACTTCTTCGAAGAGGCAGTTGCAGCCTATCTCGCCGAATCGACTGTGGAGCACGGCAAACCGCAACAGGTGGCCAACTGGATCACGGGCCAACTATTCCGCCTGCTCTACGCAGATGGAGAGGGGCAAGACCTGCGCCAGATCGCCGGCCTCAAGATTCAGCCAAGACAGCTTACCGCATTGCTCACATTGGTGGACAGCAAAATCGTGAACCAGAACACAGGCAAAAAGGTATTGGACATCATGTACGCCACCGGCGACGACCCCGACGCCATCATTGATCGCGAAGGGCTTGCCATGGTCAGCGACACCTCCGTGATTGACGATGCCATAAACGGCGTGTTTGATGCCAATCAGGCCGAGCTGGAACGCTATCGAGGAGGCGAAGAGAGGCTCTTCGGCTTCTTCATGGGCCAAGTCATGCGCGAGACAAAAGGCAAGGCCGATCCCGATGCAACCCGCCAACGATTACAGGAGTTATTAAAGGGCTAAACCATTTGGGCGTGAACCCTTCGGCTGTACTCAGCACAAGTCCCACGACAGAAATCCGGCGCCTCTACCACGGGTAGGATCTGCAAGAGGATTTCGGCTGCGATTCACTTGACGCTCACGATGAAACGATCCCATCGACAGTTCTGTTCCCACTGCGGCGCAACAAAAATGCCCGACGCTTCGATAAGCGTCGGGCATTTTTGTTTCACGTGAAACATTCTCAGTAGAGAGCAGTTGTGGTCGGGAAGGCATACAAGCAGTAAGGTCTACAGGTAGTCGCGTAGCTTACGACTTCGGCTTGGATGCCGCAAGCGGCTGAGCGCCTGGGCCTCAATCTGGCGGATGCGCTCGCGTGTCACACCGAACTTTTTGCCCACCTCTTCAAGGGTGTAACAGTATCCATCAACCAGCCCGAAGCGCAATTGAAGAATACGAACCTCTCTCGGGGTCAGGCTCTGAAAAATCTCATCGATGACTTCCCGCAGCAGCTGCTGCCCGGCAGCCTCGCTGGGACTATCTGCGTCTTCATCTTCGATGAAGTCGCCCAGATAGCTATCCTCCTCTTCGCCCACAGGCATTTCCAGACTCAGTGGCCGCTGACTCACACGCATGATGTGCTCCACCTTGCGCGGCGTGACCCCGAGCTCCTCAGCGATCTCCTCAGTTGTCGGATCGCGACCCAGCTCCTGGACAAGCTGGCGACTGGTACGCGTCAGCCGGTTGATCTGCTCATACATGTGGACGGGCACACGGATGGTGCGCCCCTGATCAGCAATGGCACGGGTCACTGCCTGGCGAATCCACCAGGTAGCGTAGGTGCTGAACTTGTACCCACGTCGATAGTCAAACTTCTTGACAGCACGGATCAGGCCGATGTTCCCTTCCTGAATAAGATCGAGAAAGGGAACGCCCCGTCCCACATATTTCTTGGCAACACTGACCACTAAGCGGCTATTGGCTTTGATCAGGTGCTCTTGGGCTGACTGTCCGTCACGCACATACCAGAGCAATCGCTCTCGCTCCTCCCAGTCATCCATGCCATCGGACAAGACCTCACGAGAATCCCGGCCTCTTTCCATGCGCTTGGCCAGAGAGACCTCTTCCGCAGCAGTCAGCAACGGCACACGACCAATCTCTTTCAGATAGAGGCTGATCGAATCATCGATCTCAATCTGGCTCAGATCAAAAGCGTCTGGCTCGGCATTGTCTTTGTCGTCGTCGCTACTCTTCTCGCTCTCATTGTCTTTCGTCTGGCCAACCTGGATTCCTTGATCAAACAGAACGGAAAAGGCGTCTTCAAGCTGATCCATGTTGCTTTCAGCTTCGGGCATGACTTTCAATACATCGTCGTAGCTGACGAATCCCTGCTTTTTGCCCAAGGTCAAGAGAAATTCAAGGGCTTCTTCAGGGCTCAATGGCTCCTTCTTTTCGCCCTCTTCGTCCTCTTCCGTTACTACCTTGCTGACGCCATTGCTATGTGCAACGCCGGTGGCGAGGGGCTTGTTCTCAAGCTCCTCTTCCTGCAGTTCCAGAGTCTCTAGTTGTGCCTTTTTTGTCATATTCTGTAGACCTTCTTCCGAACGAACTCAAAAAGCGGATGATAATTAATAATAAGAATCAACCTGACGCCGACTAAGGTAACGCTTCTTTAAAGTCCCAGACGCCATGCTTGCGCCCATAATGACGACTACACTCCGGACAGGAAACGACGTTTTCGTCGAACCGTTCCAATCCATCGGTTTCGCAACTCGGACAGCGGAACAATAACGCCATCTCATCCGGGCTGAACCCCACATCGGCACGTTGGCGCACACCTGCCACTTCGGCTTTGAGGAATACGCTGGGCGCAAGTGGATAGCGACCACCTAGATTGAAGAGCAAGCTATCTGCACGCGCCAACTTGTCTGCAGCGAGCGCACTCTTCAAAACAGGCATACGAAAATGTGAAACCCCAACCTGGCGTTTCACATCGAATCCCGCTGAGCTAAGTTGCGTCTCCATCCAGGATGGATGAAAGTCAAAGTTAAGTTCCACAAATTCAACAGGTTCTTGATCAACCGGCGACCAATTCTGCCGATTGGTCATCCAGCGCAACATAGCCTTAAGATTGCGCTTGTTTGCGTATTCCAACACAGCAACACCGTGGGAATGAAGCGAACGTTGCAACTGAACCAATGCAACATTGACTTCGGCAAGATGATGCATCACACGAACCATGACCAATGTGTCCAATACGCCACCGGCCAAGGGCAATTCATAGATGTTGCCGGCAACAAAGACGAATCTAGGATCGTCTCCCCAACGTTGGACGGCATCACGCAGCAGAGTACGGCTATAATCAAACAGAATAATCTGTTCGTAACCAAGATATAGATTTGCCAGCCGCCCAAAACCGGCGCCGATCTCTGCGATTCGTGGCCCCTTAGGCGGCAGGAGTCGCTTCAACGCAATTCTCTCGGTTGCATCTTCATAATCGCGACCGCGTCCATCCCAGAAGTCAGTCTGATATTGACTTCCTTCGTAGTCAATGACCGGAATTGCATTCGGCGCGCTTGTGTGCGTTCCTGCCAAAATTGATTCTCTCTTCACTCGCATTCGTGCATTTATTCACGCATAGCAAGCAGATGACAAAAAAATGGCGGGAGTAATTCTCCCACCGCTGTTTCCCGCATCTACTTCAAAAAGTATAGCAGTGTTTATGAGCAAATTCAATACCCAGTTTAACATGGTTATTCTACAAATTTTGCAATACTGGCTACTTTGACCGCTCTTTTCGTTGCTCCCGTTGCTGCCACAGGTACCAGGTGATGGTGACCATGACGATGGCTACACCAAGCATCTGAGCAGGAGAGGTGAGCCATTCGCCCAGCAACAACCCTGCAAACAAGAGTGCACTCACCAGACGCCATGCCATCAGGCTGCTGACAAAAGGCGCGCCCAACTGACGCAATGATGCAATCTGAAGGCCATTGGCCCCAATCATGACCACAAAGATGTATGCAATCACTACCAGCCAGTCTGTTGCTCCGATCTCTGCCCACCGGGACCGATCCTCGCTCAGTAGGAGACTGATAGGCAACGAGACGGCTACGACAACGGTGATCTGAAAGATCAGAATCACCTGGCCCGGCACTACAAGCTTGGCGGTCCGGCGGATGAGCAACATATAGAGCGCCAACATAAAACTGCTTGCAAGTGCCAGGGAAATGCCGATCCAGTCGCCTAGCGCAAGGTCAAAGCGGATGCCGGTACTGCCAATTTCGCTGCTCAACATCAGCACCGCGCCAACGAACGTAAGAGATACGGCACGACCTGTATAGGGCGGCACAGCCTCCTGAACGAGAAGTAGGCTCAAGGCCACCACCAGAAATGGCGTCATCAACGTAATCAATTGTACGTAGATCGCCATTGTGAAACGCATGGCAAGGAGATTGGTGGTGGATCGTGCCGCAACGACCAATGCCAACATCCAGATTGTGCGCGACTGGAAGATCGACACGCCATATTTGGGCAAAACGTAGATTAGCATCAGTAGCACCATTGGCATGCCGCCGATGACGAGAATGCTCATGGACGGCAGTCCGCTGACCGTCTGCATGTAGCGGCCCAGTGCTGGATAAATGCCCCAGCCCGTCTGGGCAAGTAGGGCGGCGCCGATCCACATCCATGGCCCCGCTGCCGACGGTCTGCCCTCATTGGCCATCGGAGATGTAGAGCTTTGCGCAATTGGCTTCATTGATTACCCCCAAAATCAGACAATGATAAACTGAAGCCGCTACAATACGAAACATCGGTGAGCTGAAACCCGCGCCAGTTCAGCAGTTCACGAATTCAGGCAAAACAAGGTTCTTCGCTGGGTTTTTCCAGCGCGAATGGGGGCTGTAGACTCGCTCAGAATTGCAGTTCGTGAAGTACTAAAATAGGAAACGGGATGAGTGAGAGACCTGAAGGGAGAGGCGTGTGAAAACAAAAGAACATACGTTCAAGGTTGGAGGAGATGGCTGTGGTCAACTGCGCCGGTACCGCCACCGCCAAGAGGATGGTGGGAAGAGAGGGGGTTCATAGGCTCTCTTCATTTGTGCGTGCCGTCGAGATCAACCTGAAACTTAGTGAAGCGTGAGACATGATCTGACCATCCTAACGTTTCACTCGTCACGGATTGGCCACATGGATTCCCAAAGAGGCTTGTTCATTGCCTTACGCATCCCTGCCGGCGTTGTAGGCTGCCACATCCTCATGTTTTCGCGCATTTGCCGGCAAATGCTCAATGTCATTGACCCGAACTGGATCCCAGCCGTTTTGTGTTCGTCGCAGCACAGAAATGGCGCAGTTGTGCGGATGCCAATTCTGCCAGTCCTGAGGACCTTCACCGAGAAAGACCGCCAGGGCATTGCAGATGATACCGCCATGGGTAACAGCCATGACCGTCTCGCCGGGATGGCGGTCGGCCAACGCCTCTAAGACGGCTACCGAACGTCGGCTGACTATGGCCGGCGACTCGCCATTGGGCGGCGTAAATTCCGGATCCTGCTCCCATCGTTCCCAGAGGCGTTCGTCATCCCGAAGTTCCTGAAACGAGCGACCTTCCCGATCGCCCAAATCAAACTCACGCAGACCATCTTCGATCAGCGGCTCTTTGCCGATTGCCAAGGCGATCGGCGCCGCCGTGCGCTGCGTGCGACCCAACGGCGACACGTAGAAGTGATCGATGGGCAGTTCATCGGCCAGTTTGCGTACGCCCTTCGCGGCAGCCTCTGCCTGGCATTCGCCTCGTTCGGTCAAGGGGGCATCCAACGATCCCTGCCATACGCCTTGAATATTCGCTTCGGTCTCGCCGTGGCGGATAATTATCAATGTCGTCATTGGGAAATTACTCTCACTTTATACCCGTTCATGATCTCTTTTACGATCTTTCTGAAGTATGTTGACAGCCGATCGGCCCCATGTTACACTTGTGGCCATTATGGAAATGATAGTGGTGGCACCCGCAATCTGCAAGAAGTCAATCAGGCCGCGTCGCGCCCGAACAATCACTTGTTCTGGACCACTGTACGCGGGCTAGATTTCACTAGGCTTGTAGAGGCAGGGCTCTCCAGATGGAGAGCCTTTTTTGTTTCTGAACTATCTAGTGACTCTACTGCACAAACGAAATTTGGGCGAAAAAAGCTTTTTGCCGCGGACTCGTCTTGTTGTCAAAAAGGGCGATTGATTCTTCGAAAATCAAAAGGATATCACTATGTATCGAGCAGGCATTGCGGGAGCGACTGGCTACACAGGGCTGGAACTCGCCAAGTTGATTCAGCGACATCCATTGATGGAAGTAGGCTGGATGACCAGTGAAAACAGCGCGGGCAAACGCTTCTCCGACATTCACAGCGTCCCATGGGACTATCCGCTGATCACGTTGGCCGATGCCATGCAGCGAGCAGACGACGTCGACGTTGTCTTCCTCTGCCTGCCTCACGCCGCCTCCATCGAGCCGGTGCGCGCCTTCAGCGAGACCGGCGTCTATGTCGTCGATCTGAGCGCCGACTATCGGCTGGAGGATGTGGCGATCTATGAGCGCTGGTATGGCATCACACATACCGCCACAGATCTGCTGGACAGTTTCGTCTACGGCCTTTGTGAGGTCTATCGGGATGAACTTCGTGGCGCCAAGATGATCGCCAGCCCTGGCTGCTACCCGACCAGCGTGAATCTGGGCCTCTATCCCTTGGCCAAGGCCGATTGGCTGGAGGAACGCGTCATCGTCGACAGCAAGTCGGGCGTCAGCGGGGCCGGTCGCAAGGCCAATATCCTCTACAACTTCGTGGAGGCCCACGACAATTTGACGCCCTACAATCTGGGCCACCGGCATCGACACATCTCTGAAATGGAGCAGATTCTGAATGGAAAAGCCGGTTCTGATCCGGAACTGCGCTTCACCTTTTCGCCCCATCTGTTGCCCGTCAACCGGGGCATCCTCAGCACTATGTATGTGACGGTCAAGGAAGGCGTGAGCGAGGCTGATATCCGTGACGCCTATGTCGATCAGTACGCTGATGAGCCGTTCATCCAGCTCTTGCCGCCGGGTCGAAATTGCCACACTGCGCCACGTGACCCACACCAATCGCTGCGCCATCAGCATTGACGTCGACAACCCCAATGATCCGCATTGTCGAGACTACATTATCGTTGCGACGATTGACAACCTGCTCAAGGGCGCCAGCGGGCAGGCAATGCAGAGCTTCAACATTGCGGCCGGTTTGGATGAGACGTTGGGTTTGCTTTGATTCTGGCTGAAACGATGACAAGGTGAGGGGGTGACAGGGTGACAGAGGAAACAGTAGAAATTTCGATACAAGATGCAGAGTTAGCGCCTTCCAGATATACGACCGTCGTCAAGGTTGGCGGCAATGAGTTGGACGATGCTGCCTTTTTGGTCGGTCTCGTTGCGGCCGTGCGTTCACTCAAAGAGCAAGGCCATTTTCCAATCATCGTTCATGGCGGCGGCAAGACCATCGCTGCCTACCAGGAGCCGGCTTGGCCTGGAGACACGTTTCGTGGAAGGATTGCGCGTCACCGACGATGCCAGTCTCGATGTCGCGGAGATGGTGCTCAGCGGCCTGATGAACAAGCGTATCGTGCGTTCACTCGTCGACGGCGAAATTCGGGCAGCGGGTATCAGCGGCGTCGACGACGGCACCATCTACGCCGAAAAGATGTGGCACCCTATGGGTGACCTGGGTCGGGTTGGTGAGATTCAGGATGTGGACACCCATCTGATCGACACACTGATCGATGCAGACATCGTGCCGGTGGTCAGCCCCATCAGCTACGGCGCCTATGATGCCCAGAGCTACAACGTCAACGCCGACCATGCAGCCACGGCCATTGCCGCCAAGCTTGGGGCCACCAAACTGGTCTTTGTGAGCAACGTGCCGGGTGTGCTGGTTGCCGGTCGGGTTGCACGTGCCATTGACGCCAACCAGGCCGAGCGGTGGATCGAAGAGGGGATCATCTTCGGCGGCATGATACCCAAGGTGCGCAGCGCGGTCGAGGCTGTGCGCAATGGCGTCGCCCAAGCCGTCATCACCAATTTGGCCGGACTTCAAGAAGGCAGCGGTACAGGGATCATTGGCTCGCCGTAGAAACAAAAAAACTCTTTCGCCACAGATTTACACAGATGAAAAAGGAAAAGACACAGATAAAGCTTGATATGCTCTGGATCCATCAAGACCATCTGAAAGCCATCTGTGAAAATCTGTATCCTATCCGTGTGCATCTGTGGCAAAATCCAGCATTGCATATACCGCACCACAAACAGGGGGAATCATGAACGCAGCGGAAGTGAAGGAACTCGAACAGGAAAATGTATTGGGCGTCTACGGCCGTGCCCCGTTTGTGATCGAACGCGGCGAGGGCTGCACGCTCTATGATACCGAAGGCAACGCCTATCTCGACTGCGTCTCCGGCATCGCGGTCAATGCCCTCGGCTACAATGACGCCGGCATCAACCAGGCCATCGCCGAGGCAGCATCCAGCGGCGTGCTGCATGTGAGCAATCTCTACCATACTGAGGCTCATGCCAAGCTGGCGCAGCAACTCTGCGAAACCAGTTTCGCCGACAAGGTACACTTCAGTCTCACAGGGGCCGACGCCAACGAAGGTGCATTCAAATTCGCTCGTCGCTATGCACGCGAGCATGGTCATGAAAACAAGTATCACATTTTGGCCTTCACCGACGCCTTCCATGGGCGGCTCATGGGTACGTTGGCGGCCACGCCGCGGCCGGCCTACCAAGAGCCCTTCATGCCGCTGATGCCCGGCGTGCGCTTTGCTGAGTTCAACAACCCAGATAGTGCTCGTGCGGAGATGGGCGACGACGTCTGCGCCATCATCGTCGAGCCGCTGCAGGGCGAGGGCGGCATCAACCCGGCCACGCCCGAGTTTCTGAAGACGCTGCGTGATCTTGCCGATGAGTACGACGCACTGCTCATCTTCGACGAGGTGCAATGCGGCATGGGTCGCACCGGTCACCTCTGGGCTCACCAGGGCTATGTTGTCGATGGCGAGGTAATCGCCCCCGACATTCTGACTGCCGCCAAGCCGCTGGCCGGCGGCCTGCCCATCGGCGCCATCCTCATGCGCCAGAAGGTCGCTGACACCATCCACAAGGGCGACCATGCCAGCACCTTTGCCGGCAATCCCTTCACAACCCATGTGGCCAACCACGTGGTCAGTCGCATCGCACAGCCTGAGTTTTTGGCTTCTGTGGCGGAGAAGGGCGAATTGCTCAAAGAGATGCTTGAGGAACTTAACAGCCCCCACATCGTTGAAGTTCGAGGCCAGGGTTTGCTCGTCGGCGTCCAACTCGACATGAGCGCTGCTCCAGTGATTGCAGGGGCCTATGAGCAAGGCCTGATCCTGGTCAATGCCGGTCCCAATGTCGTCCGTTTCGTGCCCCCGCTGATCATCAGCGAAGAGGAACTGAAGCGTGCGGTGGGAATTGTGGGCGATATTTTGCGCAGTTTGTAGAAATGCAACGTGCTGCTTGCTGCGTGAGGTCTCCGTGAAGTCAGTATTGCAGGAATTCGACTGTCTGTGGCAAATCGGTCGCCAATGTCGAGGTCGCCTTCTCGACACAATCTCACGCAGCAAGCAGTACGCAGCACACAACCATTACGCAGTACGTTCTTCGAGGTACACCCATGCCAACCACCATCCGCTTTGCCGAAGCCTCCGACGTAGAGAGCATACTGGCCCTGATCAACCGCTTTGCCGCGCACAACATCATGCTGCCACGTACAGCTGAAAGCATTGGCAGATCCTTGGGCGACTGGTTGGTGGCTATAGATGACGAAGAGCCTGGGTTGCCGGTCGTTGGTTGCGGAGCGCTGGTGGCGCTGACAGAGACGCTGGTGGAATTGCGTTCGTTGGCCGTGGACGAAAGCCAGCATGGGCGCGGCGTCGGCTCCCAGATGGTGTTGGCCCTGGTCGAGATGGCGCGCCGGCGTGGTTTTCCTCAGATCTGCGCCCTCACCTTACGCGAAGATTTTTTCATCCGTCTCGGGTTTGAGTTGGTTGACCGATGGAGCATCAGCCCCAAGGTCTGGCAGGAATGCATCTATTGTCCCAAGTTTCATAACTGTGATGAAGTCGCAGTGCTGATGAATTTGGCGGAGATCGATGAAAACGCGGACAATGTGCCCACTGAAATAAATGCTGTGCAGCCCGCTGTACAATCCGGCGGCTGGAACGCACTGCTCAAGTGGAGCGAATGGCAGCCGTTGCGGCTGGCCTATCAGCACAAACCGACGAAAGTTGAACGTGAAAAAAACTGAGGGGGAGCGTGTGAGCGCATTGCTCGTTTTGGCAGATGGAACCGTCTATCGTGGGACAGCCTTCGGCGCGGCAACGACCGTGGTCGGCGAGGTTGTCTTCAATACCAGCTTGACCGGCTATCAAGAGGTCATTACCGATCCGTCCTATCGCGGCCAGATGGTCTGTATGACCGTCTCTCACGTGGGCAATACCGGCATCAATGCCGAAGACGTCGAGAGTGATCGTCCACAGATAACCGCCTTCATCGTACGTGAGGTCAGCCCCACCATCTCCAACTGGCGCGCCAACGAATCGCTGCAGAGCTATCTGGCTCGCAACGGCATCCCGGGCATCAGCGAGGTTGACACGCGGGCATTGACCCGGCGCATTCGCGATCTGGGCGTTCCGCATGCCGCACTGAGCACCGATGGCCAGCACACAGTCGAAGAACTACAGGCCATGGCCCGCAACTGGGAAGGCTTGGATGGACGCGATCTGGTCAAAGAGGTGACCTGCCAGGAGGTCTACAACTGGATTGACGGTACCCGGGTCGAGTGGACGCCGGTCGCTGCAGGAGAATCGCCACAAGGGACCGGCGCAGGGGTAGAGGCGGACGCTGACGCGCCGCTGATCGTCGCCTATGACTTCGGCATCAAGCACAACATTTTGCGACGATTGACCAGCCATGGCCTACGTGTGGTTGTGGTACCGGCAAGCACCGGCGCCGATGAGGTGCTCGCCATGCAGCCGGATGGCATCTTCCTCAGCAACGGCCCCGGCGATCCGATCGGCGTGCCCTACGCCTCGGCTGCTGTGAGCAATCTCCTCAACGCCGATATCCCCATGTTTGGCATCTGCCTGGGCCATCAGATCATCGGCCGGGCTCTGGGGGCCGACACCTACAAGCTCAAGTTCGGCCATCACGGGGGCAACCAGCCGGTCAGCGACATCGACACGACCAATGTCCAGATCACGGCTCAGAATCACAACTATGCCGTGGATGACGCCGGGTTGCCGTCCAACGTCGAGGTGACCCACCGCAATCTCAACGACGGCACCGTCGAAGGCATGCGCTTGACCGACCGACCGGTCTTCTGCGTGCAATACCATCCCGAGGCCAGCCCTGGTCCCCACGACGCCGATCTGCTCTTCGCCCGCTTTGAAGAGATGGTGCGGGCTCACAAGAAATAACGGCGTCAGTTCGTAGTAACGGCTTCAGTCATTTGGCGACTACAAAACGACTGAAGTCGTTACTACGAACGCTACTACGATTGAGGATATCCTTGGTTGGTCGATGTCGTGGAGCGTTGAGGCTATTGCCGAAACCGTCGCCACTTCCGTAGCATATCGACGCAACAGCGGATCGCCCGCCCGTGTCTCCCCGCAAATTCAACAACTCCGGCCAGGTTGATCGGTCAAAGAGCGCCGGTGCGCCCCGAACTTCATCCGCTACGACAGGGGCTGCGAATCTAGCGCCCATCTGCCAACGACGCTGAAGCAACCGCAACAGCTGTGGCCGTAGAAAGGGCTGATCTGCGGGCATGAAGATTGTAGCCTCAGTCGAACTGCTCAATGCCTGAATCGCGGCATGCATGCTCGATGCTTGTCCGCTCTTCCAGTCCGGATTTTGGACCAAGCGGACACGCTCAGACGCCGCCGTATAAAGCGAAGCCAATTCGTGCTTCACTTCCTCTGCGTAGGCCCCGGTGACGACGACAATCTCGCTTGCATGGCTCTGCAATGCGATCTTCACCGCCCGCACGATCATCGACTCTCCGTCAACATGCATTAGTTGTTTCGGCCGGCCCATACGACTGCTGCCGCCGGCCGCCAGCACAATGAGGGCAACCGGCCCCCACCGTTCGATGACCGGATCATCAGGCTGCTTGCCGACCGCAGCTATCAGCGCTGGCTGGTGACGGCAGCTGAGTTGCATTAGCAATCAGCCGGGCCATCGCCAATTTCGGCCCGCTATCCGCCTGGTTCAGCAGCGGCAATAGCCGTGTACCTGGCGAAACGCCCTTGCTGCCGCCATCAGGATGAATCAGTAGGTCGCGCACATGGGTCGGCGTCAACCGCATCCGGCGGCACATTCAATGCCGGATCGGGCTGGAGATTCAACAAGCGACGCATGATCTGTGGCCGATGCACGTAAGGGTCCGCAATCGGCATCCCTATCGCGTCCATCCCAATCACTGGCACGACCAACGTTGTCGACTGTGGCATGGCGGGCTCGTGTTCGGCAGGCGCTTTGGTCGGCAACATGCGACTGCCGTCCGCCTCAACCAGGATGGCAGAAAGGGCAAGCGCACCGGCATGCGTCGACAGGGCATCGATCACATCCGGTTCAATGCCGGCCTTTTTCCCCGCTTCATCGTCCCTCTGCATGGCGCTCCACCGACTCGCGCCCAATCAGCAAGCACTGCCCATGGTTATCAAGCGCATGTTCGATCGCATCAAGCGGCAGGTATGACCCTGTCACCGGCACATAGGCCGGAGAGTGGCGAATCTGATCGGCGGCGATCCGCGTTGTGGTCGTCGTAATCACGCGCTCGCCCTGGGCCGCCAACTCCGCTGCCAGCCGGAACATGCTCGTGCTCTTGCCACCGGCGCCGACGAACGAGATGACATCGAGTTTGCTGGGGGCCGGGTGATAGACTGAGCGCTTGGGTGAGTTTCATTGTGTGGTGGGGAACGGTGGAGGTTAATGAGATTAGGGGATCAGGAGATGCGGGCGAATGCCGGCTTTCCCGATTCTCAATCCCCTAGTCTCCCAATCGCTCAATCTCAATAGTCCAGACGCCTGCGCCAGATCGGCGATCAAGTCTGCCGGGATTCTCCAGACCGATGGAAACGCGCAGCAGGTTATCGGGCGTTGGGAGAGTCCGGACCCTCGACTGATTTTCGATGCTCGATTAGGCTTTCAACACCGCCCAGGCTGGTGGCGCGGATGAAGAGCTTGAGCCGCCCGGCAACGGCCATGGCTTCGTCGGCGCCGCCGCGCACCTGGATTGAGAGCATGCCGCCGAAGTCGGACATCTGCGCAGCAGCCACGTCGTGGCCCGGATGGCTCTCCAGCCCAGGGTAGTGGACGACATCTACATTGGGCTGTCCGTCCAAGAAGGCGGCGACCTCTCTGGCGTTGGCACAGTGGCCGCGCATGCGGTAGGGCAGCGTGCGGATGCTGCGCAGAAGCAGCCAGCAATCAAAGGGCGACGGCACCGAGCCGCCGATGCCCTGGCTGGTACGCACACGCTCCAGCAATTCGTCTTCCGCTCGTGTGATCACAGCCCCGCCCAGCACGTCGGAGTGGCCGCCCAGGTACTTGGTTGTGGAATGGACGACCAGATCCGCCCCCAATTCGAGCGGCCGCTGCAGGATCGGCGTCGGCCAGGTGTTGTCGACCGCGCAGAGCGCGTCGTTTGCGTGAGCCATGGCGCTGAGTCGCCTGATGTCGGCGATCTTGAGCTGAGGATTAGAGGGCGTCTCCAACCAGAGCAGGCGGGTCTCTGGTCGGATCGCCTGCTCCACGGCCGACGGATCGGTCATGTCTACCTTTGTCGACGTCAACCCCCAGCGTGCGAAGACATCGGTAGTCAGCGCACCGGTGCCGAAGTAGACATCGTCCGGCAGGATCACATGGGCGCCGGATTCCAGGGATTGGAAGACTGCGTGAGACGCAGCCATCCCTGATGAGAAGGCGACCGCGCCTGCGCCGCCTTCCAGTTGCATCAGGCATGACTCCAGGGCCATGCGATTGGGATTCTCTGTCCGGGAATAGACGAAGCCATGGGTGTAGGAGCCGTCGGCGTTGCGCTCGAAGGTCGTCGACAATTGGATGGAGGGCATCACTGCGCCCGATCCGGGATCGATTTGGTGCCCGGCGTGAACGGCTAAGGTTTCGATATGTTCATATTGGGTTGAAGAGGTCATTTGTGTTCAGGATCTCGCTTGTGAAATGTGTTTTTGCCACAGATTCACACAGATGAAAACCAGATAGGTCACAGACAATGATGGGGCTGGGGTGCATATCTACACAGTCAAACGGTTCAGAAATCACCTGTGTCATATCATTTGGTCATCTGTGTAAATCTGTGGCAAATTTGCGTTTGGCTATGCTCAGCTGCGCGGTATTCCGGTAATCTGGATGCCCGCGCCTTTGACCTTGTTGCGAATGTTGATGCCAATGAGCACGGCGGTCAACCCTTCGACAACGCTTGCGTTTGCCAGGGGGCCGGCGTCAAGGCCGAAGAAGCCTGCTGCTTGAGCCAGTTCCACGGCCACCTTCTTGGCTTCGCGATCATCGCCGGTGATGAGGACATCGCTGTCGGGTTCCCATGTAAGATCGAGCAGGTGGGTGGCCGATATGTTCTGGAATGCAGCAACAACCTTGACGTTTTCACCCAGTTGAGCCTGGGCTTCCAGGGCAGCAGATCCGCCCTCCGGCTGCCAGACGGTCGAAACCTTTGGCGGCTTCAGAGGCACGCCAACCGTTACCAGCACTTTGCCCTGGCTGCCTTCGACGATCTGATCAATGGTGCCGGATTGCGCGCTGTAGGGCACACTGAGCACAACGACATCGGCTGCGGCTGCTGCATAAGCGTTGGTCGCCCCGCGAATGGCCGTGCCATCGGCCGGTAACTGCTCGTTGAGTTCGGCGCTGACAGCGTTCGCCTTTTCATCGCTGCGGCTGCCGATGATCACGGGATAGCCGGCGGCGGCCCAGCGCAGCACCAGCCCGGAACCTTCTGCTCCTGTTCCGCCAATCACGGCCAGGGTTCGTTTGGTCATTCGAATTTGCTCCTTGCGTCAATATAGGTAACTGTTTAGCCGGCCATTCTCCAGGTAGATCGTGGATAAGCCGGATTCCCGCGGATCAATATGAGGTAAGTCGTCTCGTTCAGTCTGGAACGGTTGATCAACGGATCCACAGCAAGTGTAGCGCCAGGATGGGGGCAGCGGCAAATCTGTCCAAAAGATGGCCAGGTACCGATTTGCGTCTAAGTCCAAGGCGCGGAATAATCAACGGTATGCATGTCACTATCAATGGCTGGTTCGCAGGGATGACCACTGCGGGCAGCGGCCAATACATCGATCACATGCTGGCGCACTTGCCACGGCAATCGCCGGGCACACACTTTTCGCTGTTGTTGCCGGAGGGCGGCAGCAATCCTGCGCCGGCTGAAACAAAGTACGCGGGTGTCCAGGTGGAGCGCGTCTCTCTGCCGAGACTGCCGCGCAATCTCGCTAAGCTCTATCGGGAGCAGATATCCGTGCCGCGGGCAGCCAAACGGTCAGGCGCGGATGTGCTCTGGGTGCCGTACTGGGCCGCGCCCTATTGGCAACCAACGCCCGTTGTTGTGACGGTCCACGATCTGATCCCGTCGCTACTGCCTGCCTATCGCGGCGGATTCATGCAGCAGCTCTATACCTCGCTCGTTTGCACAACGGCGCGCCGTTCGTCCCAAGTGGTGGCTGTGAGCGCCGCAGGTGCAGCCGATGTGGTGGCCCACCTCGGTATTCCGGTGTCCAGAGTACATGCGGTGCACCATGGCCCCAATCAACAGGATTACCCCTTTCCATCCCAGGAGAAACTTGCCGTCATCCATGACAGATATGGACTGCCCGAGCGCTACTTCCTCTACCTGGGCGGCTTCGATGTGCGCAAAAATGTGCAGTCGATCCTTGCCGCCTATCGACGTTATCTTGATCTGTCCGGCGACCCGGCGGTGCGACTAGTGATTGCGGGAAAGTTGCCGGCGGATGAGAGCGAATTTTTCCCCGACCCGCGCCGAATGGCGGAAGAACTTGGGCTGAGTGATGCAGTTTGCTTCTGTGGTTGGGTCGCGGAAGAGGATAAACCCGGGCTGTACGCGCTCTCAACCGGATTCTTGTTTCCCAGTGAATATGAGGGATTCGGCATGATGGTGCTTGAGGCCATGGCGGCGGGGACGCCGGTCGTCACCAGTGATCGATGACTTATTGCTTGCATTAACAGGTGGTTCTGCAAATTGGGCATTCAATCCGGCAACGGTAGGGGCGACCCTTGTGGTCGCCCACCTTGGGCGGGGACAAGCCCCGCCCCTACCGTTACCGGCATATTCTCCTGATCTTCAGAAGTCGGCAACGAACCACATGTCAACACGACCTAGCTTGCGTCGCCCGTCGCCAGCGGACGCTCCGGATCGAGGATCCAGTCGCTCCATGAACCGGGGTAGAGCCGGTGTTCGCCCAGGCCCGCTACCTGCATCGCAAGCAGATCGTGGGCTGCGGTCACGCCTGAGCCACAGTAGAAGACCACATCGTCGGGTACAATATCCGTGTCTGGATCGCCGAGCAGGTCGATGTAGTAGGCCTGCAATTCAGCGGCTGACCGTAACTTACCGCTCTGGTCCAGATTGTGACCCAGGTAGCCCGAAATAGCCCCAGGAATGTGACCGTTGACCGGATCGATGCCTGGAGGGCCTTCGCCGCGGAAGCGGCTCTCATCGCGCGCATCGACCAGCACAAACTCATCATTTTCAAGATTGTTCAGAACCTCATCGGCATCGACAACCAACTCGGGGCGCTCCTGAGGCACAAAGGTACGCTTGGTGCGTGCCTCCGCACCGCTGCGCGTTTGCCGACCCTCGTTCACCCAGTGCCGCCAGTCGCCATCCAACACAGCGACTTTCGTGTGACCGAGCCAGCCCAACATCCACCAGAGGCGGCCAGCCATGAATCCGCCCAGATCGTCATAGGCAACGACCTGTGTCTCCGCATCTATGCCCCATACCGATAGGGTCTGGGCGAAGGCGCTGACATCGGGGAGAGGATGGCGGCCGGTCTCGCCTGGAATAATCGGACCCGATAGATCTTCATCCAGATGGGCGTAGAGCGCGCCGGGAATGTGGGATTCGAGATAGGCCATCCGTCCCTTTTCGGTATCGGACAGGGCAAAACGACAATCGATGATCGCCCAGTTCGGATCGTCCAGATGTTCTGCAAGCTCTGCGGTTGAAATCAGTGTCGTGAACGCCATGGAGAATCTCCTTCATGTCTTCGAAAATCAACGTCATCTTTGCCCTAATCTGTGCCCTAATGCCCCAATATGGGATGTGGCTGGTACGGCTCTTCGAGATAGGCAATCTCTGTATCTGATAGCTCAATGGCCAGTGCGTTCACAGCATCTTCTAGATGAGCCATTTTGCTGGAGCCAATGATCGGCGCGGTGATGCCCGGTTTCTGCAGCATCCATGCGAGAGCAATCTGGGCCGGCTTGACGCCATGCTCCTTGGCGGTCTCCACCACTCGATCGACCACGGCAAAGTCGCTGTCTGCGTAGTAGAGCCGCTGGGCGAAGTCATCGCTCTTGGAACGAGTCGTCTCGCCCCATTCTTCACGGCTGCGGTTGCCGGCCAGGAATCCACGCGCCAACGGGCTCCACGGGATCAGACCCACGCCCTGGTCGAGACAGAATGGGATCATCTCGCGCTCCTCCTCCCGATAGACCAAATTGTAGTGATTCTGCATGGTGACGAAGCGTGTCCAGCCGTGCAGATCAGCGCTGTACTGCGCCTTGGCAAACTGCCAGGCATACATGCTGGAGGCACCGATGTAGCGGGCTTTACCCACCTTGACCACATCGTGCAGCGCCTCCATGGTCTCTTCAATCGGCGTGGTCGGATCCCAACGGTGGATCTGATAGAGATCGACGTAGTCGGTGCCGAGACGACGAAGCGAGTTGTCGATGCCGTCCATGATGTGCTTGCGGGAAAGCCCCCGTGCGTTGACGTCATCGCTCATGGGGCTGAAGACCTTGGTGGCGATCACAACTTCGTCCCGTTTGGCAAAGTCGCGCAGTGCACGGCCGGTCACTTCCTCGCTGACACCGCGCGAGTACATGTCCGCGGTGTCAAAGAAGTTGATGCCAAGCTCCAGCGCACGCTGGACGAAGGGACGGCTTGCATCTTCATCCAATACCCAATCGCGCCATTCGGAGGTGCCATAGGTCATCATGCCCAGGCAGATGCGCGAAACTTTGAGACCGGTCGATCCGAGATTGACGTACTGCATGTTCAGCTCCTTGTGGTTGAAAAAACGGATACCATAAATTATACAACAGCGGTGGTGTTCACACATGGCGCGTCAACGAAGATCGACCACGTTGGGGCACATCTTCCCGTCTCAATCGAGCAAATTCCCGATCGCCTGGGACATCGGGGCAGTACACTATTCCCCAGGTGGGCAATCGTGAACCACTAACGACTCTGCTGCAAAATCAGAAATCAGCCACAGATAGCCACAGATAAGGCCTGATCTTCACAGATGTTTTACAGATGTCCAGAGTAATCCCAGTACTATCTGTCTCTCATCCTTTGTCCATCTGTGTAAATCTGTGGCGAAAAAGGCTGTTTGCAGTGAAGTCAGCAACAATTTTGATGAGGAGGAAACATGTCCCCAACAGTGATAGGTCGAAGAAAGATCTGGCTCTGGACCACTATCTTTGCCACTGCGGCGATTTTGGTCTTGAGCGCGTGCACGGCCGGGCAACCGCAGCCCGCTCCCGAACCCCCTGTAGAGGCAGTGGCCGACACACCCGTCGCAACCAAAGCAATCGCGCCGACGGAGGTTGAAATCACCGCCCGAGACTTCGCCTTCGATATGCCCGCAGAGATCCCCAGCGGCTGGGTCTCGTTGACACTGACCAACGAGGGCGAGGTCAACCACCACGGCATCGTCATGCGTCTGCTGGACGGCGTCACACTGGAAGACGCATTGGCCGCCATGGGCGACGAAGAAAGCGATCAGGCGGAAATCAGCGACCTGGAGTTCTTCATGCCGGACACCGATCCGGGGTCGAGCAATCAGGCCACAGTAGAGATGGCCCCCGGTCACTGGATCATTTTGTCCGTTTCCATGGACGCCTCCACGGATGGCGAAATGACGCCGGACTTCGCACGGGGCAGCGTCGCCGAGTTCGATGTGGTGGAGACCGACGCTGTGGCCGCCGCACCCGAGGCCGACCTGACACTGACCATCGGCGCCGACGACTTCGACCTGGCCGCCGAGATGACAGAGGGTGTACACACGATCCACGTCGTCAACGACAGCGGCCAGGAGAACGGCTATGCCTTCATCCTCAAGATGGAGGGCGGTACTACCATGGACGACGTGATGGCCATGTTCGACGCCCTCTTCTCCGGCCAGGAAATGGATATGGAAAACATGCCGGTCTTCTATGCCGTGGGTGGGTTGATGGCCCACAACCTGGGCGACAGCTACTACACCACCGTCGATCTGACGCCGGGCGACTACACCGTGATCAGCAGCATCAGCGACGGCAATGACTTCCCCTACGCCGGCCTCAACAAGAGCTTCACCGTGGCAGGCGACGCGACTTCTGCTGACGCCGGCAACGCGGATTCCGCAGATATTCCTGAGCTGTTGATTGAGGTGTCAGAGGATGGTATCATGGTGCCCGACGACGCGCCGGGCGGCATCGTCAGCGTCACCATCAACAACACCGGCGAGCAGATGCACATGATCGATCTCTGGCGCATTCGCGAAGGCCACACCCAGGATGAGATCATCGCCCTGAACGACTATCTCAAAGAAAACCCGGATGACTTCTTTGGCATCTTTGATCTCGGCAGTTGGATCCATTATGCCCAGGATATCGAACCTGGAGCGACCTATCACTACTACGCCGATTTGGGCACGGGCCACTTCTTCCTGAGTGACGAGACCAACCCCGAGCTCGACCCCGTCTTCTTCAGCGCAACGGAACTAGTGGGCGTGACCGAGCCGGCAGCCGATGTGAACGTCGATATGGCCGACTTCTCCTACGCGATGGCCGACACGATTCCCGCCGGTGAGCAATGGTGGGAGGTGACCAATTCCGGCGAGCAATGGCACTTGGCGGCTATCATGGGAGCGAACCCCGACGCATCGCTAGAAGCGATCGAAGCAGCGTTTGGCGATGAGGACGGACCGCCGCCGGCAGATGCGATCATCGAAATTTTCGGCGGCATGCCGCCCATGTCACCGGGCGAGCGGGTCTGGCTAGAGTTCGATCTGGAGCCGGGCGCGTACGAAGTGGTCTGTCCGTTGCCGGACGTTATCGCCATCATGAGCGGCGGTGCGCCGATGTCACATCTGGCGCATGGCATGCGCCACGCCTTCACTGTAGAAAACTGATCAAGGCTAGATGTTCTGTACAAACTTCCTGGAAGCTGGCAGCTTCCAGGAAGTTTGCCACACAATGGAATCAGCAATTAAGCAGACCGATCTCTACAAGTCGGCAGTGATCGTACACGCACTGAATTCGCTCTTTGCCATCGTCGCTGCCTTTCCAGCTCTGTTGCAAGGACCTCCTATAGAGGGGCCAATAGCCGGGGTTCCCCAAGTAGTGATTGTGTTGACAACCTTGCTGGGCGTAGCCGGCCTTGTCTCCGCCTATGGCGCCTGGGTCGGTCAGAAATGGGGTATCTGGTTGACCATCGTGACCGAAGCGTTGAATGGCCTGTTGGCGCTGCCCGGGGTACTCTTTGGTCCCACGCCATTCGCGCGAATCTCATCGATTGTCGGCGTGCTGGTGGCGCTCTTTGTGATCGTCGTCATGTTGCGAAGGACACAAACTGTGAATTCGGCGTAGGTGGAGCTGCTCGTGAAACAGACACCTCTCTACAAGACTGCGGTGATCGTCCACACCCTGAATTCGCTCTATCTGATCGTCTTTGCTTTTCCAGGATTGCTGGAGGGACCTTCTAGTCAATCGCCGACCGAGGGCGTTCCCCAGATCGTGGTTGTGATGGCGGCGTTGTTGGGCGTAGCGGGCCTCGTTTCCGCTTGCGGCGCCTGGGATGGTCAGAAGTGGGGCATCTGGCTGACCATTATCACGGAGGCAATCAATGGCCTATTGGCGATGCCCGGCGTGCTCTTCGCTCCCACACCCTTTGCCAGGGCATCGGCAATTGCCAGCGCTGTAGTCGCGCTATTCGTGATCGTCGTCATGCTGCAAAGGCCGCGGACCGTACAAGGAGCATAGATGAAGGGGCTTTCCGAAAGTAAATGAAGCAGACGCCGCTGTACAAATCAGCCGTGATCGTTCATGCTCTGGGGGCCATTGCCAGCATCATGTTAGCCTTGCCCGGCATGATGGGCGGCCCGGAGGCGCATACCCTCATGGAGGGCGTCCCTCAATTCGTCATCGTGTCGTCTGCGTTGCTTGGCGTGGCCGGGCTAGTTTCCGCTTACGGCGCCTGGTATGGCCAGAAATGGGGTATCGGCTTGACAATTGTCACAGAAGCAATCAGCGGTCTGCTGGCGTTGCCCGGCGTGCTGGACGGGCCGACGCTATTCCTTAAGTTGTCCGCACTGACCGGCGTGCTGACCGCCGTCTTTGTGATCGTCGTGATGCTGCGCCGGCCGCCGGCCGCCAATTCGGCATAAGGTTCGATCCCGGGTTCACTCCCGGTGATGGTGAAGGTTGATAGAAGATCAGCGATGAAGCAGACAAGACTCTACAAAGCGGCCGTGATCGTCCATGCGCTCAGTTCGATCTACGTCATCGTAGAAACTTTTCCTCTGTTGCTGCGTGGACCCAACAATCCAGGAAATCCGGCTATTCCCTGGATTGTAGTTGTGTTGGCGGCTCTATTGAGTGTGGTGGGGATACTCTCCGCCTATGGTGCTTGGTACGGTCAGAAATGGGGTGTCTGGCTGACCGTGGTGACGGAGGCGCTGAACGGCTTGCTTGCGCTGCCCGGTGTGCTCTTCGCTCCCACCGACACGCTGAGAATTTCAGCCATTGTCAGCGTTTTGGTCCCCCTGTTTGTGATCTCCGCACTGCTTTATCGACCGCGAACGCTGCGGCCTGCATAATTTGTGGGGATAGGTCTCAGACCGTCCCTACGTAGACGTGATACGGCTATGAAAAAGAACCAGCCATCTGAAGATGATCTGTCCGTCTCCAAGCTTTATCCGGTCGCGGACGACCATCTTCTGAGCAGTCGTCAACGTCAGATCTTGCGCCGGATCTCCTCGATCCTTCTATTGTCGATCCTGCTTCTCTTCTGGTGGGCCTTTGTCTACACCTTTTTAGTGGCCGGATGGTGGGCGATCAACGGCTACAGTTTCCTCGACGAACAGCAGAATCCCTTTGTCTGGAACGGCGTGACCGATCTGGATCCTCATGGGGTTGGCGTTGGTGGCGGTTTGGCCGGCCCAGCGCTGGCTACGCACCCAGATTGCCCACTTTGTCGAGGAAAATTCGGACGATCCCTACGCCATCATCAGTCAGCTTTCCGAACAGATCGATAACACGCAGACGCCTGACACCGAGATGTCCAGCCTGGTTCAGCTGTTGGCCCGAACGCTCAATGTGCCCTATGTATGTATCGAGATCGAGCCGGATGGACTGTCCGAATACGGTACGGCCCCCGCCACAGCCTTAATTACGTTGCCGCTGCAAACCAATCAGATCCCGTTGGGCACGCTGAGCATTGCTCCGCGTCTCGTCGGCGGCGCACCGCTGCATGTGGACAAGCAATTGTTGACCGATCTGGCGCGCCAGATTAGCCTGACGCTCTATACCGCGAAACTCTCGACCGACCTGCAGGAATCCCGCCGGCGCATCGTCACCGCACGCGAGGAAGCCCGCCGCCAGTTGCGCCGCGATCTGCACGACGGGCTGGGTCCGTCGCTGGCGGCCATGACCATGCAAGCGGACACAGCGAGGGAGTTAGTGTATGATGATCCTGAAATGGCCGAGCAACTGCTGACAAAATTCGTTGATCAGACCCAGGAGATGGTGACGGAAATCCGACGCATCGTCCACGGCCTGCGGCCGCCAGCCTTGGATGATGTGGGTCTCTACGGTGCGCTTGAACTGCTGGTCAACGGCTTTTCCGTACCCACATTGCAAACGTCCATCCAACTGCCGGCGACTCGGCCGCCTCTATCTGCGGCCCTGGAAGTCGCGGTCTACCGCATCGTCCAGGAAGCATTGACCAACATCAGCAAACACGCACACGCACAGTCGGCCACGGTGTCGCTGGACGCTGAAGATGATCGATTGATTCTCAATATTTGCGATGACGGCGTGGGGTTGCCGAGCCAGCCGGATATGGGGCTGGGTCTGCACAGCATGCGTGAACGGGCCGAAGAGTTGGGCGGAACCCTGACCGTTGGACCAAACAGCCTCGCAGGCAGTTGCATCGTTGCCCTGCTCCCCCTTGAACAAGGAGAGTCTCATGGACCCGATTCGCATCCTGATCTGTGACGATCACGATCAGTTCCGGCAGGGGCTGCACATGATGCTGGCGACCGACGACTCACTGGCGGTGGTGGGCGAAGCGGCAGACGGCATCGAAGCGGTGGAACTGGCGGCAGAATTGCAGCCGGATGTCATTCTGATGGACTTGCAGATGCCGCGCCTGCATGGGTTGGAGGCGACGCGTCGCATCATTGTCGGCAGCCCTCACATTCGAATCCTCATCCTGACCATGTCGGACGATACCGCCACGGTCTTTCATGCATTGCAGGTAGGCGCTCGTGGCTACATCCTCAAGGGCGCGCGCAAAGCCGACATCGTGCGCTCGATCCACAACGTCTTCCAGGGGGAGGTCGTCTTTGGCGCGGCCGTGGCTCAGCAGGTCATCCATCATTTCAACCGCATCCAGACGGCTGTTCAGCCCAACGACTTCCCTGAATTGAGCGACCGAGAGGCGGAGGTCCTCAAGCTGATGGCGCTGGAGCTGTCCAACGACGCCATCGCTGAACGTCTGGGTATCCACCTCAAGACCGTGCGCAATCACGTCTCCAACATCTGCACCAAGCTCCAAGTTAGCGACCGCACCGCAGCGATCCTGCGCGCCCGAGCCCAGAACGACTGATGGTTGCAAGCCGCAGAGCTGTGGTATCGCCCGGAAACGACTGTCCATGCACTACGCGGCAGCGATGAGTACCTTGGCTAATCGCTCCCGCAGTGTGTCTGCGTAGGGCTTGTTACCCAAGTTATCAAAGATGGCGATCGCCTGGCGGTATGATGCAGCCGCCGCCACCATGTTCTGCTCGCGCTCGGCAATAGTGGCTAGAAGTTCATGGCCGACGCCGACACTGTGACGGTGCCCGACGCTGGACCGCCATTCCAGAGCGGATTCTGCATAGTGCCGCGCTTGGCCCAGGTCGCCTGCATGCAAACTCAGATTGGCCAGCGCTCCGGTTACCATGCCCCTTCCCCATGCCTCGCCCAATTGTTCAAAGATGGCGAGGCTTTCACGCGTGGCGACCATGGCCTCTTGATACTTACCCTGCGCGGTCAGGCTGAATGCCAGCCACTGTAGGGAAAAGGCCTCGCCCCAGTCATCTCCCACCTCGCGAAAAAGGGCAAGCGCAGTTTCGAATCGAGAGAGAGCGAGCGTCAAGTCGGCCGGCGCATGCAACTCACCACCATAAAGGGCCATGCCGTATGTGGCGGTGGCATAGGCCGCGCCCCGCTTACCTTCTTGGCCCAACTCGCTCCAAAGGTCCAGGCTTTGCTCTTGACGAAGGCGAGCGAGTTCAAAATCGTCCTGCATCCACGCGAAATGTCCGGCATGATAGAGCAGCCAGGCGCGCTCATGAGTATCCAATCCGGGCTGACGCAACATGGTCGAAACCCAATCTCTGCCCTCCATGACATGGCTGCGAATCCGCCAAAACCAACTCAGTCCAATCACGAGCGTAGCGGTATCGCTGACTCTCTCCGAGTGGTTTAGGCCCCAAGTCAGAGCCGTGCGTAGATTGTCTTGCTCTCTCTCGAGTCGCTCCAACCAATCGATCTGCTCGGCGCCGAAGAGATTGCTGTACGCTGTTGCTGCCAGGTCAGCAAAATGGACGAAATGACGACGTTGCGTTTTGACCAATGATCCTGATTCCGTCAAGCGCTCCTCACCATACTGACGCAGGACTTCGTGGATCCGATACCGCTCGGATTTCGGATGAAATTCTAGCAGACTCTTTCCGATCAGCCGGGACAGGATCATCAAGGAGGCGCCTGCCACGTCTGTCGCCGCCTCTTTGTCGAATCCACCGGAAAAGATAGACAGTTGCATGAATGACTGACGCTCAGACTGTTCGAGCAGCCGCCAGGTGGCGTCAAACGTGCCGCGCATACTGCGATGGCGTTCGGGTAGATTATTCAGGTCCGAACTGAGGATGTCGATCCCCTTTTCGAGTTCGGCGGCGATTCCCATCAAGGAGAGTGAATCGACCCACGCCGCGGCCAATTCTAGCGCCAGCGGTATACCCGCTAATATTCCGCAGATGGTTGCCAGCACCTGCGCTTCGCCGCGGGCCAGACGAAAATCGGGACGCACTCGACGGGCGGCGACAAGGAAGAGTTGCGATGCGGCGTGCTCCCCAGGGTCAGCTTGTTCGGGGCCGGCCTGCTCCGACCAATTGGCATCAACCGCCTGGAGCAGGCCCGATAGCGCATACAGGTGCTCTTCGCGCAGGTTGAGCCGCAACCGCGAGGTAATGAGTAGCTTGAGATCGGGCGCCGCTGAAAGCAGATCGATGAGCACCGCGGCTGAGTCGCCGGCCAACAAGTGCTCAAAGTTGTCGAGGACGAGCAACATTTGTCGGGGGCCAAGAAAATCCAAGAGTTTCTGTCGCGGCGAGAGACCATGCGTGGGACGTTCGGCCAGATCCAAACCCAGACGGTAGGCAATTGTCGACACGATGAGATCGGGTGTGGGCGTCGTTGACAGATCGACGAAGACGATGCCGTCGCTGAAGTCGTGCGGATGTCCTTCTCTGTATGCTTCAGCCACGGCGATAGCCAGCCGGGTTTTGCCCATGCCGCCTGGCCCAAGAATCGTGAGCAGGCGCACATCATCGTTGGTCAACAATGCCAAGACCGTTGCAAGCTCTGTCTGACGACCGATCAGCGGAGTCAGTATGGTTGGTATGTGGTCGGCGGCAGCTGGTTGATTGATCGGTATATCGACCAGATCGAGGACGCTGACAGGTCGATCTCCTCTTGCGACAGTCAGAAAAACGATCTGTTCGGACGGGGTCAGTCCCAGACAAACCGCCAGTCTTTCAGCCATCTGCGGCGACGGCCGTCGAGCATCAATTTCGATCTTCTTGATCATCGCCAACGAACATGGTACCAGTTTCGCCAGTTCGCTTTGGGTCTTATCCAACGCCAAGCGCCGCCGCCTCAGCCAATAGCCAAACGAATCAGTATTGTTCATGGGGCTGTCCTGATATCGATTCCCACATGCCAAGACTGTATCCCTTTGGGATACCAGCAGCAACCGATTCCGTGGTTGAATAGTTCGACCGCCAACTTTGCACCTACTTTTGAAAGGAGAGTAGAACCATGCATGCTGATCTACTGCACGAGGGCAGGAAATCGAAGTCGAGGCGCCGGCTCGTTCGAACCGCTACCTGGGCAAGTCTATTCTTGCTTGCTCTGACGTTGGTTGCCTGCGTTGCACGACTTCCAGTCACTTCACCGGCTCCAACCGAATTGGAAACCGCTCAACCCGCGTCTGAGTCGGAAATGACGTCGATCACCATCGTTCACACAGAGGATGGCATTACCCTTCCCGAGTCGATTCCCGCCGGGCTGCGGCGCATCACGATCCACAATGAGGGGGAAGAGTGGCACGCGTCCATCTTCCGCCGATTGAACGATGATGTGACCATGGAGCAGTTCGAAGCCGCTTTCCAGGAGAATCCCTTCGGCTCACTGCCGCTCACCACGCAATTGGGCGGCCCCGATCTTGCGCCCGGCACAAGTTCGGAAAATGTCTTCCCGCTTGAGCCGGGCAGCTATGTCGTCGTTGACAACTGGACGGAACCACCGCGCATGCAATCTTTTGTCGTGACCGTCGACGGTGAGGCCGATGATCCCACCCCTACTGCCGCCGTGATGGTGGAGATGCGAGAGCACGAGTTCGTCATGCCGGGTACGCTCCAATCCGGACCACAGTGGTGGGCATTCCAAAACAACGGTGAGGCCGTTCATCAAGCCGGCGTCGTCAAGTTGGCGCAAGACACAACACTGGATGACGTTGTCGCCTGGCTTGACACCGAGGCGGGTCCGCCGCCCTGGGAAGACATCGCTTTCTGGAACGTGATGTCGCCAGGTCAGCAGAGTTGGGGCCAGTTGGATCTGCCGCCGGGCGACTATCTGGTCCTCGACTTCCTGCCCGATTTTGCCAATGATGGCGCGCCCAATTTCACGCTGGGGATGTTCAAGGAAATTGTTGTGTCAGAATGAAGTCTAGCGGAGTCTGTCCAGCGCTTCACAGGCCCAGCTTGTTCGGTAGCGTCGAATCAGCGTACGCCATTGTAGCGAAGGTCGTGGACGTCAGCAAGGAGAGAAAATTCGTCATTTGTGATGGTGACGCTGAGGTCCTGCATCAGCCTGACGTGGGCATGAGTTTTCACAGCCGGCGGAAATGAGCCGTTGAAGCTAGTCTAGCTCACGCCCACGTCAGGACAAACAGACTCTCTGACGATTGCACCATTGCCTAATTCTCCCTTGGAGCAAGAAAGTTCAATGGATCCGATCCGTATCCTAACCTGTGATGACCACGAACTATTTCGGCAAGGGCTGCACATGATGCTGTCGGCCGACCGTTCACTTGTTGTGGTCGGGGAGGCGGCTGACGGCACTGAAGCTATGGCACTGGCCTCGGAGTTGCAGCCGGACGTCATCTTGATGGACTTGCAGATGCCTCGCCTGCATGGCCTAGAGGCGACGCGTCGCATCATCGTCGGTAGCCCGCACATTCGAATCCTGATCTTGACCATGTCAGACGACACGGCCACGGTCTTTCATGCTCTGCAGGCGGGTGCGCGAGGTTACATCCTCAAAGGCGCGCGCAAGTCTGACATCGTGCGCTCGATCCAGAACGTCTACAACGGCGAGGTGGTCTTTGGCGCAGCCGTGGCCCAGCAAGTGATCCAGCACTTCAACCGCATCCAGACCGCGGTTCAGCCCGACGAGTTCCCCGAACTGAGCGACCGCGAGGCGGAAATCCTCAAGCTGATGGCGCTGGAACTCTCCAATGATGCAATCGCAGAACGGTTGGGCATCAGACTCAAAACGGTGCGCAACCACGTCTCCAACATTTGCACCAAGCTACAGGTGAGCGACCGCACAGCGGCCATTCTGCGCGCCCGCGCCCAAGATGGGTGATCGTGAATGGCTGCCGTCATTCTTCCCACACCAATGGCAGGCCACAGATCTTTCTGTTCAGGGTAGGTATCCGTACCAGCCGCTGCTCATCCAGTAGGACTACCTGCCCTTCGACCCCTAGTAACCGATTCAGCCAAAAAACTTCCTGACCCAACAGGAAAACTTCCCGATCGCCTGGGACAAGTAGCGCATACCATTGTCTTGATGCGGTTGACGGCGCTCGTTTGCCGGCAGGGCCTTGCCGGCCCACAAGCGTCTTGAACGCTTTTTCCCTGGTTCTGGCATTTTCCGCTTATTCGCTAATCGCCCTGGAGGGTTTCGATGATCCGCTTTGCCCTAAGGACCACATTCATGTTTCTGATCGCCCTGCTGCCCGCCCTGACCCTGGGCGGAAGTTTGGCCCAACGGGCGGTTGCAGCCGCCGAAGCATTGGTCTCTCCTCCCTGTGGAGAGGCCCAGTTCAACGCTGCATTGAATACGGTCCAGGTCGGTGGCGGCGGCACAGTCACATTCAACTGCGGTACGGCGACAATCCCCTTCACCGCAGAAAAGATCATCAGCAGCCATGTAGTAATCGACGGCGGCGGAGTCATCACGCTGGATGGCGGCAATGTGACTCGCTTTTTCAAGGTGATGGGCGGCGGCAGCTTGACCCTGCGAGGGCTGGTGCTGACCCACGGCTATTCGGGCAACGACTACGGCGGGGCCATTTACGTCAATTCGGGCGGCGTGCTTGCGCTAGAAAACAGCACCATCCAAGATAGCGCCACCAACGACTGGGCGGGCGGGGCCATCATCGACTTCCTGGGCACGGTGACGCTGACCGATAGCCTGATCGAGAACAATCAGTCAAGCTATGGTGCGCTCAACAGTACGGGGACGCTAACGCTTCTCCGCACCACTGTGCGCAACAACAGTGCCACCTTGGGCGGCGGCGCCATGAGCGTTGGGGGAACGACCCTGATCCGGGATAGCCAGATCAAGGACAATAGCGCACCCGAAGGTGGAGCCATCTATGCAGGCGGCGATGTCACAGTGCAGGGGAGCGTGCTTGAGACCAATACCGCCACCCGGGGTGGTGCTATGTACATTCTCGACGGTGGCGATGTGCAGATTGACGACAGCCACTTTCTGGAGAACAAGGCTGACGGATATATCACCGAGGAGAGCAACGGCGGCGGCATCGTCAGCTACGGCGAATTGGTCATCCGGGACAGCAGCTTCGAGGCCAACAGCAGCGTTGGCTACGGCGGGGCCATTCAGGCCGGTCCCGGCTCAAACGACGCGATCACTCAGGTCTATACCTCACTGTTTGTGGCCAACGAGGCAGGGGAACGGGGCGGCGCGATTGACAACCGGCGGGGCGACCTGACCGTTGTCAACAGCACGTTCAGCGCCAACAGTGCGGGGACGGGTGGCGCGATCCAGAATCTACTGGGGCCGGCCAATCTCTACTACGTCACGCTGACAGGCAACAATGGCGGTGTGGGCGGCGTCCTGGATCAGAGCCGCGGCCGCAGGCCATGTGGACGACAGCCGCCAGCGCTACAATCTATACCACACGGCGTTGGCCCAACTTGGCAACTGCGCCATCACCGGCACGCCGGGCCCTCTGCCCCATTTCGTCTCAGGCGGCCATAATCTAGCCGAAGACGATAGCTGCACCTTTTTCATGAACCAGCCCGGTGATCTCATCAACACCCCGGCGCAATTGGGGGCGTTGGCCGACAACGGTGGCTCAACCTCCACGCATCTGCCCGGCCCGGCCAGCCCTCTGGTGGATGGAGGATCTTGCCTGCCGGACTTCAACACAGATCAACGCGGAATCAGTCGTCCCCAGGGAGCGAGCTGTGATATCGGCGCAGTGGAGGCGATCCCCGCTTCGCCCACAGCGACGCCAACATCAACGCAGACATCGACACCTACTTCCACAACCACAGCATCGCCCACAGCATCGCCCACGTCTTCGTCTACACCTACTGCGACACCTACTGCCACTTTCACTCCAACTTCTACGCCAACGTCCACCACATCAAGCGGTGAAACTGGTGGCGGAAGTGCAACCCCCACACCGACATTTACCCCGACTTCAACTCCTACATCAACGCCTACATGGACGCCAATCTCTACGCCGACGGACACGCCCGAACCCGTTCTGCAGCCAGCCCAGGTCCCTGGCGGGGTGACGGTGACCATCAACGCCGATCCGACCCACGCCTACGCCGGGCAACCTGTGACCGTATCGGGCCAAGGGGCGACAGGCTTCAGCAAAGTGCGCATACTGTCGATTCAAAATGGACGCACCGTGGGATCACAAGAGGTGAAGGTGAACGATCAGGGCGCCTATAGTCTGCAACTCTTGGTGCCTTCGGCCCAGGCTGTGGCCCCCACGCGTCTGTGTTCAGCTGCCGTCGGCACGGAAAAGGCCCAACTGGCCTGCACCGATTTTCAGGTGGACCCCATGCCCGCGGGCCAGCTTCAGGGACAGATCAGTGGTCTCTCCGCTGGGATACTGAAGGCTCAGGTCAATCTGGTGGATCGCTTCGGTGCGCAACGTTACAGCGGACCGGTTGCGGGCAACGGTAGCTTCCAGATGAACGACATCGATCCGGGAGTCTACAAGGCTGTCGTCACCGGCCAGACGTCCAAGCCCGTGCCATCCAGCCAGGTGGTAGTGATGCCCAACGTAGCCACGCAAACAGCTCTGTCCAGTCTGACCCTGAATCCGGGCATCCGGTGCGCCCTAGACACGCGCACCACAGCCTATCTCAAGCTGGCGAATGAAATCAATCCAGCAGGCGGGGGCGGCGATGGGGGGTTAAGCCTGGACGGCGTGGTCACATGGAAACCGGTGGACGATAGCATTTCCAACGACCGGAGCGTGCTGTTCGAGCTATTGAGCAAGGAGATGATGGCTAAAAGCCAGCGGGATTACTTTGGCATTTATGTCTCCGGTGCAGTACGGTCCGTAGATTTTGTGGCCTATCCCCAGACCGATGTTCCGGCCCAAAGCGTCATCTTCCGCCTGATCGACGTAGACGGCACGGTCAAACAGACGGTGACCGCAAAAGGGCCTATTCCCTATGAGGCATCTCTGCGGGTGGACAAACTCTCCCCCAGCCAGGGCAACGTCCACCCCAAAATTCAGGTGGTCCCGGTGGTCAGTGGGATTGAGTACTGCCCCTCCGACTATCCCGTCTACATGCTGGCCGACCCATTGGCATCTTCAGCAGTTAAGCCCTTCGGCGGTCCTACCTTCTGGAACGATAACCGACAGCGTTATGAATTCAATGGCTTCATGCCCAAAGGGGCAGATGTACAGTTCTCCCTGCCGCCCGACCCTCTACCCTATTTTGGGGCCTTTGACAATCACTTCCGGGCCGGGGTGATCTTCAAGGGAGCAGTCTATGAAAATGGCGAGGTGGAAATCACCGAAGTGTGGGCGGATGCGTATGCTCGGGCCCTGAACGCTGACCTGACCACTTACCGACGGAAAATCAACCTGCCCGACCAGACATTGACCAATCCGTGGCAAGTTCTGCAGCAACTGCGGGTCGACCTGGGCAGCTTTGACATTGTGGAGGAGGATTACGTGGGGTTACCCTTCCTGCATGTTCCTGTGCTGGATCTCTTCGGGCTAGTTCAGGTGCACGTGGCCAGCAGCGCCGGCGTCACCTATGGCATCAAAATGAACGGTTGGGTCAAACCCTTTGTACCAGAAGTCGTCGCCCAGGTAAAAACCAGCGCCGAGGCGCAGGCAGAGGTTGGTTACGGTTTGGGCATCATCGGCGGCGTAGCGGCGGTAGGCTATTCCCTGGGACTTGGTGCAGCGCTGGACGTGCCGGTCGATATCACGGTGTTGCCTAGCCCGGACCTCTCTGTGCCTCAAGCCTGTTTCCGCATCAATGCCTTTGCACGGGCCTGGGCCCAATACCTGTGGGGCATCAAGTTGCCTGGCGTGAACACCAACCCGTCATGGAAAAAGGTACTGGCCGAATATCCCTTGGGCTGCCTGGGACCTTTCGCTGCAGCGAATGCAGACATCGAGGCTGATGACCTCACGGCTTTGGCCGAAGATGCACCCCTGCCCAGCCTCTTTGCGTCGCCCAGCGTTGCAAGCAGCCCGGACGGTCGAGTGCTCTCGGCCTACGTCGAGGACCGCTCCGCCACCAACACTGCCCAGGTACAGATCTTGGCCCGCTTCCAGGATCCGGTGACGGGCGCATGGCTGGCCCCCACGCCGCTGAGTAATCCAACCCACAGTGCGGTCAACCCAGTGGCCCTTTTTGCCGGGCCGGACGCCCTGCCCGTGGTTGCCTGGGCCGAACTACCCTACGACGCGGCCACAGCCACGACCTTGGGTGACGATGTGGATGCCCATCTCAGCCGCCAGGAGATCTTCTACGCTGTCAATAAAAATGGGGTATGGGGCGCGCCCATCCGTCTGACCGATGATCTGCTGATCGACGGCATGCCCACCGCCGCGGGCAGCGCCATGGGAGCCGTCCTGGCGTGGACACGGGACACGGACGCGGATCATCTCACCCGCACCGACCAGCGCATCGCCGTTTCGCTCTTTGACAACGCCACTGCCGCCTTTGGCCCTCCGCAACTGCTGACCGGGCCGCGTGGTGGCATGAACACAGACGTGCGCGCAGCCCTGGCCCCGGACGGCACACCCAACCTGGTCTGGGTCAACGACGCCGACGGCGTGCTGGACACCGGCGATGATCGCCGACTGACCTGGGCCCACACTACCCTGGGCGAACAGGGTGTTCAACCTGAGTGGGTGATCCTCAACCCCCAGCCTCTCCCGCCCCGGGTCGATTCCCCAGCCATCACCATCGGGCCAGATGGACAGGTGGAACTAGCCTTTTTGGTGCGTCAGGCGGCACAGGACGGCAGCGTGCCCCTGCTCGGTCCCAACGGTGCGCTCTGGTCGGCCAGACTCTCCGACCAAACGTGGAGCGCGGCCCCGGTCCATGATGAAGCGGGCGACCTGGTCTTCGCCGAACAGCCCGTTCTCTCCGCCGTCCAAGGCGAAAAGCTGCTGGCCTTCCGCCGCTTCAGCCCGGAAGGTTTGACCAATGCGTCGTTGGGCCAGATCAGCCTGACCCGCAGCGGTGGCGATGGCCGCTTCACAGCCCCCATCTACTTGACAGACGCCCCGGCCCAAAACTGGCAGCCCGCCCTGACCATCAACCCCGCCAACCGACAGGCCGTGATCCTGAAGGTGGCCCGCTACCAGACCGGCCTCAGCGCCGCCTCCAGCACGGGCATCGCCGAAAGCCAGGCCATCATGGCCGCATCCGTCCAAAGCCTCTCGTCCCCGAACCTCTTCACTGTCCAGGATCCGGTGGAGTCGGTGATGAGCATGCCCACTGCCGACCCGGCGTTGGACCCGTTGATCGCGTCCGCCAGTGTAGTCCCTGCTGGACAGACCATTTTCCTCACCGTCAACCTGCGCAATGTAGGCCGGGATCCGGCCACAGCCATGACCGTGACGTTGTACCAAGGATCGCCGGGCAACGGCGTCTCCATGGGGGCGCAGAGCGTAGTTGGTCCGCTGGATCTCAATGCCACGGTTTCTCTGACCTTCCCGGTGACGGCCTTGGGCGGCACACAGTCTTTCTACGCCAACGTCACCACGCAAGGCGGGAATGCTAGCGGAAGTAACGACCAGGTTAGCTTGACTTTGGGTATTCCCTCTCCGCCACAGATGGTCACGGTCAGTCCTGGGGTGTGGACCCCGGAAGCGCTAGAGATCGCCTGGACCGTGCCTGAAGATGAACGCCCCGCCGGCTATCGCATCCTGCGCGGACCGTCGGCTGAGGGTCCCTTCGAGCTGGTTGGCGAATCCGCTGTGAGCGGCACTACGGACACACTGGTCGAGCGGGGAACGACATATTGCTACGTGATTCAGGCCCACAACAACGGTACGCTGTCGGCGATGAGCGAAACGGTATGTGGCCAACTCGAACAGCGACACATCTACCTGCCGACAGTGATGCGCTGAAGCCGGCAGGCGAACGCACCTACTGTCGGCTAGCCAAGGCTGGTCAGGCCTTCGACGAACCACGTGATACCGAAATGACGACCGAGGCCGTTCACTTCATTCTAGCGGATCTGCGTGGATCAGCATTTTCTTCGCTTTGCCCAATACAGAACGTTTCCCTGCGAAGCTTCTCAGGACAACCGGACTGTGGTTCAATAGAGTTAGCAGTCTATCCACAATTCTGTCGATCCAAGGTCAAGGAGATCACCATGGCGAAACTAGACAGCTATCTCAAATACAAATCCGGTGTGCTGGCACAACAGCGCACTCACTTGGCGGCCAATCCTGATGCTGCGCGGGTGGAATTGGACGCCGTCGCGCACTGTGCCGGGACCACCGGCGTGCGGCCAACGCGCATGGGCGAGTTCATGATCGCCAGCGACTCGGCCCCCGGCTTGGCGGGCCACTCGCTTGGCCCATCTTCGCCGCAAATGTTGCTAGGCGCTCTCGCCAGTTGTCTTGTCCATACCTATTTGTTACAGGCGGCCCTCATGGATATTCCGCTGGATCATGTTGAGGTGCAGATCAATGGAGCACTGGATATGACCGGCGTGGTCGGGCTGCCGTACGAAGGGCCGATTCAGTTAGAGGATTTTTCCTACACGCCCATCATTGAGTCGCCTGCTTCTGACGAGGAGATCGAACGGCTGCACGAGGCGGTAGATACGGGCTGCGCCGTTCTCAACACGTTGCGCAATCCCGTGAGCGTCGTGCGAAAATCGGCTGCTTGATGGTAGCGGTCGGGCTTGTCTTGGTCCGCAGCATTGGACGACCACAAGGGTCGCCCCTCCCCGGTACCAGACCCGTCAAAAACGCAGATCTTGCTTTACAATTCAGCCGCTGAACTGGCCGAGCGCCAAACGCAATCGTTCTTCCACAGTCTCGGCATCGCTGGGAATGGTCTGAACTGCGCGCTGTGCTTCGACAACGCTGTAGCCCAGAGAAATTAGCGCCTCGATCACTTCGGAATCCACTTCGGTGATGCGTGAGAGCGATTCGAGTCCGGATGTCGGCGGTGCGACCTTATCCTTAAGTTCAAGGACAATCTTCTCTGCCGTGCGCTTGCCGATGCCCGGCACACGGGCGATGATGGCCGGCTCTTCGTTTGCCAGGGCCAGTCGCAGCGCGTCCGGCGTCAGCGTGCTCAGGGTAGAGAGCGCGACCTTGGGGCCGACACCATTGACGCTCAGCAACTGCTCAAAGATCGCCAGTTCATCTTCCTCAGTAAAACCGAAGAGCGTCAGAGCATCCTCTCGCACCTGGAGATAGGTGTGAAGGGAGACCACGTCACCCTCGCGGGCCTGAGCGAGGGTGGGTTCCGGGGCAAAGACCTTGATCCCGATGGCCCCACCGAGCTCAATGATGACGTAGCCCTTGCCCTGGCCGATGACGACGCCGTTCACAACTCGAATCATAGATTTCCTCTCCACAGATCGATACGGATCGCAGCGTTGTTCTGGTGTGTGCAGACTCCATATTATCTGTCGGGCACGTGCATTAGCGGCGGCTACTTTTCAATACCATAGATCAGCCTATATGGTGACTCGTATGCCGGAATTGTATGCGAGGCCGAATACTGCGTCAATTCGACTACAGACGGTGGCGACTCCGCAGCCCAACCTACAGACCTTCTGCCGACGAAATCGTAGAATGGATGTGAGAATCAGACGGCTGCAGGAGAGCCATGTCCACAGAACGAACAGGTATCTTGGACCTGAGAAGACCCTGCCGAAATGGCGCATTGGCGCGCCGTAGCCGCAGCAGTATAATAATAGTCTACTGTTGATAATCTGATCCAATGATGGAGGTCATGATGGATGTAGCAGGATTGTTTGTCGTAATTGTGGGCCTGTTATTCATATTGCTCATTGTTCGGGCATCGATCAAGATCGTGCCCGAATATGAACGGGGTGTCGTTTTCCGTCTGGGCCGCGTACAGGCAGCCAAAGGACCCGGCCTCTTCTTCATCATCCCGTTCATCGACCAGATGAGCAAAGTTGACATGCGTGTCGTCACGTTGGACGTGCCAACGCAGGAGGCCATCACACGGGACAATGTGACTGTCAAGGTGAATGCTGTCTGTTATTTCCGCGTCATGGACCCAATTGACGCAGTGGTGAAGGTCTCCAACTATCTGATTGCCACGCAGCAGATCGCCCAGACCACCCTGCGCTCAGTCCTAGGCCAGAGTGAATTGGATGAGTTACTCTCGCAACGTGAGCAGATCAATCGGGAGCTACAGCAGATCATTGATGAGCAGACTGAACCTTGGGGCATCAAGGTCAGCATCGTCGAAGTCAAGGATCTGGAAATGCCGATCTCCATGCAGCGTGCTATGGCTCGCCAGGCCGAGGCCGAACGCGAGAAACGGGCCAAGATCATCAGCGCCGAGGGTGAAATGCTTGCGGCCCAGGAACTGACCGCAGCGGCCCGCACCATGTCCGGAGCGGACGGTGCATTGCAACTGCGGTTCTTGCAGACGCTCAACGCCATCGCCGCGGAGAACAACAGTACCATCGTCTTCCCACTGCCCATCGAATTGATGCGCGGCATCATGGGGCGCACGGATCAGAACAGAAATTCAGAGGAACCTAAGTGACGATAGTTGCAACGCGGCCGATCGACATTGAGGTGGATCGCAACATTGGGCAATTGAAGATTACATGGCAGGACAATGTGACCCATCGCTATCCACTCGATTGGCTGCGTGCACACTGCCCATGTGCCACATGCATGGAGGAACGCCGGGAGGCCGCCGCTAACGTCAATGAACTACGTCTCCATACCGGCCCTATGCCAAGCACGGAGATTGCCGGCGCGGAACTGGTCGGCAATTATGCCATTCGGCTGGACTGGAGTGATGGACATTCGACCGGTATCTACCCCTTCATCGACCTGAGATCTGCAGCTGAGTCAGCCAAAGAGTCGACCGAAGAGCCTGAGAATGGCAGTCTCATTGATCCGTTCTCTGAACCACGGAGTTAGATTTGGGGACATCAATCACCCTTTTTCGCATCCATGGAATTGATATCAACGTCCACTGGTCATTTCTATTGGTCCTGGTCTACGGCGCGATAGCTTTCGGTGGGCGCAGCGACAGTCTGGTGGTGAGCGCGCTCTATGGTGTTTTGGTCACGCTCCTGCTCTTTGTCTGTGTCACACTGCACGAATTTGGACACGCAGCGGTTGCGAAACACTACCGTATTGAGGTGCCGAGCATCACACTGTTGCCCATCGGTGGACTGGCCAATCTGGAGAAGATCCCGGAAAAACCGATCCAGGAATTCTTCATCGCCGTCGCCGGTCCGGCAGTGAACTTTCTGCTTGCAGCATTGTTGGTTCCGGTGGCCTTGTTGATTGCCGGCGCACAGGTGAGCATGGGGTCACCCTTGCCCAGCATCAGCGGATTGCAGCGGGATATGCTGGAACCCGGTCTGCTCAACATCGTGATCTATCTGATCTCCACCAATCTGCTACTAGCGCTTTTCAATCTGCTGCCGGCATTTCCTATGGATGGTGGTCGCATATTGCGGGCGCTGTTGGCCACAATCCTCTCCTATGTGACGGCAACACGCATTGCCGTTTACGTGGGTCGGGCGATGGCCGTGCTTTTTGCCGTCTGGGGGATGTTCGGCGGCGGAATCTTCCTGCTGTTCATCGCCTTCTTCGTCTATGTAGGCGGCGGCGCAGAACGGGAAGCCGTTGAACATCGAGCGATATTGCGCAACGTACCCGTTACGCGCGCGCTGAGACCGCCTGCGGTTACGCTCTATACCAGCGAAACGATTGGCAGGGCGGCCGATCTAGTGATGCAACACTATCAGGCTGACTACCCGGTTCGCGATCTCAGTGGCCATTTTGTCGGTGTACTCACCCGACCCGCTTTGGTAAAGGCCCTGCGCGAGGGCGGACGAGAGGTGCGTGTCATTGATGTGGTGACGCCGCTTCGAGCCATTCCAGTCTGCACCCTTGACGATGATCTCTCGGTCGTTTGGGAGCGCATGATGCAGTCCAAAGGGCGCGTTGTCGTTGTGATGGATGACGAGCAGTTGCTGGGCCTGGTCACAGTTGACAGTATCTCCGAGGTGATGCAGATCATCGGTGCGGCAAACAGTCGACCTGCGGGTCAGGGCAAGGATCAGAGAAGCGGCGGACCGTGGGATGAAGGGGAACGGAACAACAGCCACTGGATCGATGGGCAGCGGAGAGATGACCGGCGAAGAGACGACCGGTCATCGTCTATGCTGTAGGATTCTCCACCGATGTCTAAACCGCTGTCCAAACCAGTATCCAGTTTTCGCACCGAACATGGCACCATAGAGTACGAAGTGTTCAACAACACTGGCCGTGCCGCGGGCGAAGTGTCCAGCATTCTCCTTCTACACAATTTCATGAGCACGGGGCACGCAACCTGGGGACCAATGCTGGAGAGCCTGGCGCTCAATCATCGGGTGATCCTGCCCGATTTACCCGGCCATGGCCGCTCTATCGGCCATCCTGAACACTTCGATCATGGCATCATGGCCAGACAGTTGGCCGCACTTCTGTACACTGAAGATGCTACCGATGCCCACCTTGCCGGATGCAGCAGCGGCGGCATGATTGCGCAGTTGCTGGTGGAGGAGCAGCTTCTCACACCGGCTAGCCTCACACTGGTGAGCACGACCTACAGCAATCGACTTGACGTTCTTGGCGACCCGAGCGTGGTCCCCGGCAATTTCAGCGCAGGCCGACAATGGCTTGAGGCAACAGCACGGCTACACGATCCGCACCAATCGAACCACAGCCATCAAGGCGATAGTCAGCGTACCGGTGGACACCCCAGTGACTACTACGAAAACGTCCTATTGCCTGGGTTTCGTCGGTTGCGCCCGGAAACGACCATCGATCTTCCCTTGACTGCATTGGCGGATCGGACGCTTCCAGTCTGTATCATCCACGGCGAGCAGGACGAGTTCTTCCATGTGGGCATCGCCAAAGAAATGGCATCGACGTTGCCGGACGCAACGCTGCATCTTGTACCGGATCAGAGCCATGCACTGATCTTCCGACAGCCCTGGAAGGTGTTGCGCTTCATGCGGTCCTTCCTGCAGAAGCTGCCAACGGATCCAAGCTTGACCCAATTCACCTCACAAGAAAGCGATTGAAGACAACCATGAACAGTGTGCGCCCGGTTAAACTTGCTCCATCCATCCTGACCGCGGATTTCGGCCACCTTGCAGCGGAGATCGAAGCCGCAGAAGCCGGTGGAGCGGACTACATTCATCTTGACGTGATGGATGGCATGTTTGCGCCCAACATTTCGTTTGGTCCCACGATTGTGGAGACGGTCCGTCGGCACACCTCGTTGCCGCTGGATGTACATCTCATGGTCCAGGAGCCGGACCGCTATGTTGAGATGTTTGCCGCCGCCGGCGCTGACATTCTGACCGTTCACGTGGAGGCGTGTCGGCATTTGAATCGCACGATTCAATACATCAATGAACTTGGATGCAAAGTGGGCGTCTCCATCAATCCAGCGACCAGCCTTGAGTGTATGCGAGAGATCCTGCCCTTCATTGACATGGTATTGGTGATGAGCGTTAACCCGGGGTTTGGCGGACAGAAATTCATCGAAACGAGCACAAGCAAACTGTCGCGGATGCAGCGGTTGATAGAGCAGTTCAACCCGCTCTGCGATCTGGAGGTAGACGGCGGTGTTGGCGCACACAACATTGACGACGTCGTGCGCGCCGGCGCCAATGTGATCGTAGTCGGCTCAGCCGTCTACAATGATCGGGGTACTGTCGCCGAAAACATTGCAAAACTGAGGGCGGCGCTGGCCTAAAGCTGATTGAAGATACGCTCTCAATATTCCGTGGTAGGGGCGACCGCAAGGGTCGCCCGCAGCGGGCCGGGGCAGGCCCGGCCCCACTTATTGAGAAGCCACTTGAGAGATGATGCTGAAAACAGAAGGGGCTGTTGGTGCGACGCACCAACAGCCCCTTCTGTTTTCAGCAATAAAAGCTGCGCGATGTTTCTTAGCGCAGCACCCAATAGTTCACGACTAGATAGACGAACGGAACGACGAAGAGGACGCTGTCAAGGCGATCCAACATGCCGCCGTGTCCGGGGATTAGATGCCCGCTGTCTTTGACGCCCACCTGACGCTTCACCATGCTGATCGAGAGATCGCCGAAGAGCGCGAGGAGGCCGCCGACAAGGCCGATCAGCGCGCCGAGTCCCAAACTGATCGAGAGCGGCGAGAGCATGGCAACCAGCGCGCCGGCCAATGCGGCGCCCACGAAGCCGCCGATTGTGCCTTCCCAACTCTTCTTGGGACTCAATCTGGGCCAGAGCTTGTGTTTGCCGATCGTACTCCCGGTGAAATAGGCGAGCGTATCATTGGACCAGGTGATCAGGAAGGCCATCAGCAGCCACCACATGCCATCCGGCAACAGCCGAAGCGCAATGATGTTTGCCGTCATGATGCCCATATAGACCGCCACTGTGGCCGTGGAGAGGAACATACGTAGCGGCTGTTCGACCTGAAATAGCGTGTAGATCAAGAGGATGAGTAGCCCGGCAGTCAGCAAGAGTTCGTATGGAAAGAGGTCCGGGCGCCAGCCATGCAAGATCAAAGACGCAGTCAAGACAAGGCCAAACCAGGTCGCCGGGTGATATCCGCCAATGGACAACATGCGATAGAACTCATGTGCGCCAAGCAGCCCCATGGTGAGGAAGAGTGCGACGCTCCACAGCCCACCCAAGTAAATCAGGCCCAGCAAGATGGGGATGAAGATGACGGCGACAATGATGCGCTGGGCCATGAATAAACTGCCTTGTCTTGTCTGCTCTGCTATTGCCGAATACTGAAATCAACAGAGTTTGGGTCAATCCAAAAAAATCGCGATTCAGAAGTCCCCGGATATCAATTTTACTGGAACGACCTTAACTATCGAGCACACGACCAAAGCGCCGTTGACGATGGTTGTACTCCAGCAGCGCCTTATACAGCTCTGACTCATCGAAGTCCGGCCAGAATGTCGGCGTCGTGTAGTATTCAGCGTAGGCGGCCTGCCAGATCAGGAAATTGCTCAACCGCCATTCGCCGCCGGTGCGAATGATAAGATCCGGGTCGGGAAGATCGTGATAGAGGTACTGGCTGAACAGCTCTTCAGTCAAGTCATCAGGATTGGTTCCATCCTCGATGACACGTCGAATCCCGTCAAGAATTTCCGCCCGCCCGCCGTAGTTAAATGCTACGTTCAAAATGATGCGATCATTGTCTTGGGTCACTTCGACCGCATGCAAGATCTGTTTCTGCAAGTGTTGGTTGATACCGTCTGTGCGGCCGCTATGCAGAATCCGGACACCGTTTTTATTCAGATCGTTGAGTTGTCTTTGGATGGTCAACCCCAGCAGACGCATGAGCCCGCGTACTTCATCAGGAGGGCGATGCCAGTTTTCCGTTGAGAAGGCGTAGATTGTGAGGACCTTGATCCCGTATTCGACACTGGTTTCGAGAATACGTTGAATGTTGTCCACACCGGCCTGATGGCCGACCAGTCGGGGGCGACCACGAGACTGCGCCCAACGCCCGTTGCCGTCCATGATGATGCCGATATGATACGGTATAGAAGGGAGGAGTTCGTGATCGTTCGTTCCCTGACTGTTCACTGTTCTTACTCCTTGCAACTGCCCTCAGTTCGTCTGATCGCGCCAGCTTGACATTCAAATGGCTGTCAAGACAACTACCGGCGTTCAACACGATGATGGACGAGTCTGCACCCTTTTTGAGTTGTTCAGTATTGGGCATCTATACAGCTCAAGCTCAGAATGGAGCGCCGATTCAGCCCACTCGGCTGAATCGTTACTACGCTAGAAAAAAAGCGGGGTGAGCCCGCACTCACCCCGGTTCAATTTGTCTGAACTACACTTGAACTGAACAAACCAACGAAATTTTGGCGAGGGCAATTGGGCGAGCGGACCACTAGTTCATGTGGGCGTGAATACCACGACAGAAATCCAGCACCTCTTCCACTGGAAGGAACGGTTTAGCAATTTCCGCCGGGATTCACTAGATCGTCATGATCTCTTCGTTTTTCTCTTTGCCCACTTCCTCGACTTCTTTGATGTAGTGATCCGTCTTCTTCTGCATTTCATCCTGCGCCCCGTGCAACTCGTCCTCAGAGATCAGACCCTCACGCTCAAGTTCTCGAAGGTCGTTGATATCATCTCGGCGGATGTTGCGGACGGACACTTTCGCCTCTTCAACGCGCTTCTGGACCACCTTGGTGAGGTCGCGACGGCGTTCCTCAGTCAGTGGGGGTATGGACAACCGAATCACCTGGCCATCGTTGTTGGGTGTGATCCCAAGATCTGACATGGCAATCGCACGTTCAATGGTCCCGATGTCAGAAGCCGAATACGGTCGGATTGCCAAGGTCTGGGCATCTGATGCAGAGATGGTTGCCAACTGCATCAAGGGCGTTGGGACGTTGTAATATTCCACCGTCAATCGTTCAACCAGTGCGGGCGATGCGCGTCCTGTGCGGATGCTCATCAAGTCTTGTTGCAATGACTCGATAGTCTTTTTCATGCGTGAATCGGCATCAGCCAAAATGTCTCGAACCATGATATTGCTCCTCGACCAATGGGATGAAATTCTCACCGCGCTAATCTAGCAACGGTCTTCAGCTGCCGTCCATGAAAGGAATACACCGGCGGTGGTCAATACGCTCGAATTATGATTGCGCTAACCACAATTCCCTGCCGACAAGCAGGGGGCCCACCTTCTCTTACTCCGAAAACTCGCTCGCAGATCGGTGGGGTCAGGAATGACGCATTGGCAAACTGATACCCTATTTTATCAAATTCCATAGTTCCGGAAAAATCACCTTGCGAGCATGAAGTTCGTCCAGCGCCGATCTGGGAATACTGGTGTGAATACCGATGAGTTTACGGCAAAAAAACTTCTTCGCCACAGATTTACACAGACGGACAATGGATAAAACAGAGATAGTATAGGGATTACTCTGGACATCAAGAAGAGATCTGTGAAAATCAAATCTTTATCTGTGGCTATCTGTGCCCAATTTTCGCTGTTGCAGAGGACTCACCTGTAGAATCCGACATTGGCTCAAAACCTAAGAGGAGATTACTGTCCCCACGGACTCTCCGTACATGACTTTTTCAAGAGAATCTTCATGCCAGAGGTTGATCACGTGAATTGGGAGATCGTTGTCCATACACATGGCCATTGCGGTACTGTCCATCACACCTAGTCGCATATTGAGTGCTTCGATGTAGGTCAGCCGCTCATATCGCACGGCATCCGGATTGATCTTGGGATCACTATCGTAGACTGCATCTACCTTGGTCGCCTTGATCAGCGCTTCGGCGTCGATCTCCATGGCGCGCAGTGAAGCTGCCGTATCTGTCGTGAAATAGGGGTTGCCTGTTCCCGCACCGAAGATGACTACCCGACCTTTTTCCAAGTGCCGAACAGCACGACGCTGGATGTACGGCTCCGCAACCGAACGTACTTCGATACCGGTCAAAACTCGGGTAGGAACACCCTCGCGTTCAAGCGCATCTTGAAGCGCCAGTGAATTCATCACGGTAGCAAGCATGCCCATATGATCCGCTGTTACCCGCTCCATGCCGTGATCGAGTCCATCTGTCTTTCCGCGCCACAGGTTTCCGGCCCCGATAACAATCGCCACTTGGACGCCCATGTTGACAACACTGAGCACTTTTTGAGCCAAAAATTCAGCTTGTCGCGGATTGATCCCAAAACCGCCTTCACCTGCCAGAGCCTCACCACCCAATTTGAGCAAAATGCGCCGAAAATTCAGCTCAGCCATTGTGTGTTACTCTCCTTCAGTATGTCACTTGGTACTTGTCGTCAAGCCATACAGATTGTTGGGGCCAACGAGACAACCGCATTCAAAAAGTGCCCAGCCATATGGCTGGGCACTTTTTATTAGCCGCCGACTTCTAAGCGTGCAAATCGGCTGATCTTAATATTCTCTCCAAGTGCAGCAATCTGCGCCGTGATCAGGTCCTGGATCGTCACATCTGCGTCCTTGACAAACGGCTGTTCCAACAAACAGATCTCGCTGTACCACTTGTCCAACTTCCCGGTCACGATTTGATCCAGGATGTGCTCAGGCTTACCGCTGTCCGCCATCTGCTCAAGGAAAATGTTCTTTTCATGCTCGACAACTTCAGCCGGTACCTCTTCGCGGCTCACGTAGAGCGGTCGAGCCGCAACTACATGCATGGCAAGGTCGTAGGCAAGCGCCTGAAACTGTTCGGTGCGGGCGACGAAGTCCGTCTCACAACCGACTTCCACCAAGCTCGCCATCTTGGCGCCTGGGTGGATGTAGTGGCCAACGAGACCTTCCTTGATGGCCCGGCTGGACTTCTTAGCTGCAGCCGTTAGCCCCTTCTTGCGCAGAAATTCAATAGCAGCCTCGAAATCGCCATCGGAATCAGCCAGTGCATTCTTACAATCCAATACGCCTGCGTTGGTCGCAATGCGCAGCTCTTTTACCATTTGGGCAGTGATTTCAGCCATTCCTACTTTTCTCCTGAATCCATACTCACTGTAGTGTACTATCTAGCAGATCGTTTTAACTGGCCTCGTCGGCTACTTCCGAATCCTCTTCGGCTGCCTCAGCCTCTTCTTCCGCTGCTGCTGCTTCTACGATCTCTTCAGCTTCTACGATGGCCTCGGCTTCAGCAACGATCTCTTCGACTGCTTCTTCAGCCTCTTCAATCGCCGTCTCTATTTCGACCGCTGCTTCGGCGGCTGCCTCAGCCTCTGCGGCCTCTTCTTCGGGCGAAGTTTGCAGCTTGGCCAGCGTGCTCGGTCCCAGATATTGCTGCATCTCGGCCAGTTCTGCCTCAGTGACCTGACCAGTATCGATCATATCCACCTCGCGGATGCGCCGACCTTCAAGTACGGCATCAGCCATGGCGCCGACGATCAACTTCACTGCGCGAATGGCGTCGTCGTTGCTCGGAATAATGTAGTCGATCGGATCCGGGTTGCAATTGGTATCGACCATGGCCAGAATCGGAATGTTCAGCTTGCTGGCCTCTTTCACCGCCAGATCTTCGATTTCCGTATCCACAACGAAGATCAGGTTCGGCAACTTCGACATGGTCTTGAGACCGCCAATGCGGCGGTTGAGTTTGTCAACCTCTCGGCTGAGGCTCAACTGCTCTTTCTTTGACAGATTGCGGAACTCGCCGGCATCAATGCGTCGCTCTAACTGTAGGAGATAGTCAAGCCGCTGCTTGATGGTGACCCAATTGGTGATGGTCCCGCCCAACCAGCGCTGGTTGACATAGGGCATTCGGCAGCGCTCAGCCTCGGCCAGAACCGCGGCCTGTGCCTGGCGTTTGGTACCCACGAACAGGATGGTGCCGCCCTCGGCCGCAATGTCGCGAACCATGGAGGTGTACTCATTGAGGCGCAGCATCGTTTGTTGAAGATCGAGGATGTGGATCCCGCTACGTTCCGTGAAGATGTAGGGGCGCATCTTGGGGTTCCAACGGCGGGTGCGGTGGCCGAAATGTACGCCGGCCTCCAACAGTTCTTTCATACTAACGGATGACATGTTCTTACTCCTGTAAGCTCTGGTTCAATTGCCGCGTGAACACGCGGCAGTTGAACATCGGGTTTTGCTTCCGCTCCGTTCTTCCCGCAAATCGACCGCCCGTATTTCGAGCGGCACCCAACTTCCGGTCCCGAAGCGTGTTCGATAGAAAAAAAAGCAACTGGCGTTTGGACACGCCAATTGTGAATCATATCATATAGCTTGAACGAAGATCAAAAAATCTTGGTGTCGAAGCAAGAACGATCTGCTGTAGTTTACAGGCTGTAGACAACCTGTGAGGTGCGGAAAAGAGTGGTGCGTCCAAACAACTTCTCACTCGCTGCCATATTTTCCTTCGAAATCGACAAAGCGATACCCAAGGCCGCGCTCTGTGAAAATGTACTGAGGATCAGCCGGATCGATCTCGATCTTTTTGCGCAGGTAGGTAATGTAGAGCCGCAGCAGATGATTGTCATTGATATACTCGTGTCCCCACACTTTGGTCAACAGCGTCTCGTGGGGCACCACCCAACCGGCGTTTTGGATCAGGTGGTAAAGTAGTCTGTATTCGGTGGGTCGTAGGCTGATGCGCTCACCATCAACGATGACATCCCGGCGCTGAAAATCGACCTGTAGACGATCATCAAGAGTGAGGATCTGTTGCTCCGGGCGCCCCGGTTGCTCAAAACGGCGCAGGACGGCACGGATTCGGCTTGACAACTCGCGGGGGCTGAATGGCTTTGTCACATAGTCATCCGCCCCCAGGTCTAGCCCCTTGATGCGGTCCTCCTCGTCGGAGCGCACCGTCAGCATGATGACCGCAACATCGCTGATCTCTCTCAGCCGCTTCAGCGTTTCGAATCCGTCCATGCCGGGCATCTCGACGTCGAGCAGGACAAGATCCGGATTGTAGTCCCGTACCTTTTCCAATGCTTGAAAGCCATCGTTGGCTTCCAAGGTGATGTACCCCTCAAGATCGAGATTCATCTTGACGAAGCGAACCATACGCGGTTCGTCATCAACAACGATTATGGTCTGTTTGGGTTGGGTAGACATAACCGGTCTCACTCGAAAAATTACATGATGCGTTTAATGTATGAAATGAGTATACCCGAAATCTGGACGCACTAGAAACACAGTCTATGTAGGGCCCACTTACGCAATTGGTGATGCACATCCCCATTCAATCGCCGTAAATCCGGAGCAGGTAGTCATACCTCCCCAGGTTCATGTTCACAATTGCACGCAATCGATCTGTATCGAGCAAATCCCCGCGCGTTATCAACGCGAGCTTATCGTAATACGAAGCGAGCTGGGCATCGGCGATCAAGTTTTCAGGGGATTGCAGAGTTTCAAGATATCCGTCTGGAATGGCGACCGCCTTGTGACCAATCCGTCTGACAGTCGTACTCGGCAGTGGAATCCGAGCAAGAAGCGGATCGGTCAGAGCATTTGGATCAACCACATGAACGGAGGGGCCGGCATAGTAGCCGACGAAACCGACATTGTCCTCAATCAGGATAGGTACATCAGAGATTCGTGGGCCATTGATTGCCCACCACTCTTCACTGGGCACGGGGTCACTGTGGCTTCGTCGCAGAAGACCTGTGTGTGCGTAGTAGAATCGACGTTCGTCCGCGATGCCTCTGTGGTCAACGGCATCCCGTAAGCTTTCCATGTCTGAACCGAATGCTGAATTACTGAGGAGCGTCGGTTGCGCCGCACTGAAGCCAAGAACAATGACGGCAGCCCAGACAAAAATTGTCGATACCAACTCCCGGCGATCAACGACGAAAAAGCGGGAAAGCAAAGCGACTGAACAGAAGAACGGTGCGGTCAGAAAACGACCACTCATGAAATCACCGCCGATCCAAACGACGTAGCCCAAATACAGGAGAATGCCGACTACGACCGGCAGTCCTTTTTTGTTCTGGGTGAAAAGCATAACGATGACACTGGTGATAATGACCAGGGGTGTAATCGGATCGACGTCGACGGCATTCATCATGTAGTAGAAGCCTTGCTCGATTATCTCGCGTTTTTCGAGTCCCAGACCGAATACCTTAGCGTATGCTGTATTTGGAAACGGAAACCCATAGTAAAAGACCGAAAACAACTCCCAAATCAAGACTGGAAGAAAGCCAAGACAGACCGCAAGAAACGATTTTACGTTCCAACGAGTGTCAAAAAACGCGTAGATAATCACGGGAAGAAACAACAAGACCGTATCTATCCGATTGAGAACGCCGAGTGAAGCAACGAGAGACAGAAAGAAAAGGTTGGCGGCTGTTGAGGAGCGAATGAAGTATAGGGCAAGAAAGCAGGCCAAAATGCAGTGTGTCAGTGCATTTTCTAATCCGGATGTCGAATAGTCGATATAGGCCTTCGACAAGGTCAGGGTCACAACTGCAAAATAGGCGCCAATGCCCGGATCCGCGATCTTGTATGCCAATATGATGATCGCAATAAGGGAAAAAAGGATAGACAGGAAAATGCTCGTGTAATAAGCTTCACGCGTGAAAAAATAGACCGAAGATACGGCGAACATCCATAGTGGATGCGTATATGCTTGAACTCGTTCTGCTACATTCCATGTGAGCCCATAACCGTTGACGAAGTTGTCAACTGTTCTAAACGTGATGTACGCATCATCATTGACCCAGGCGGTGCGCACCACGACGAATAGGTATAACAAGATCAGTATTGCGACTGTTATTTGGCTGTCGCCGATATGAAGGCGATTGTACGCATAGGACGAATTTTTCATTTTGATCTCTCCTTGATCCGCGCCGGGCATGCAACAGGGAAAAGGCCATGAAAGGCTATTTTCGAATCGTGATCCCAGTTAGCAAAATCGTTGGCGACGGAACTTCCGTGTCGGAGCCTAGGTCGTCGCTGAGGACAATTTCGCCCTGTAGTGGCCGGATCGTAATCATATTGAAGTCTTTCTGTAAATCTATGTTTGTCTCGATGATCGGGAAATCTGCTGGAAATGTACCAGCCAGTTCGCCGTTCACAACCAGCTCCAATTGCAGAGAGGATCGCACTTCATCAGATATGAATTGGTCGCTGAGTGCCAGAGACAGGATGGCCGCACCAGCGTGTTCAGTATAGATCAGCAGTCTTATCTGTCGCTGATCATCGCGCACGGCGGCATCATATTCAGCAGGAATCAAATAGGATACCAGCGCTACGCCGATGTCTGCCGGCGCAGAGATGCCCGTCGGCAGCGTTGCCTGCTGAAAATCGGCGTAGGTGAATGAGTCATCCAGAAAAAATCCCTGGGAGATATCATCTAGCGCAAATGCGCGTAGGTTTGGCCGATAGTAGGGAGTGCAGGGCAGTTCAGCGTTCCAACACTTGAAGTTGCCCGGTGCGGTCACCTGAACCTGCAGGCCGGAATCCGTCTGCCTTGATAGGACATCCAGCATTGGCAATGGCGGCAATTGTCCATCTTCCTGCATCGGAACGAAGAGTGGACTGGGTGATTTCCATGCATAGATAAAGACAACCGTAATGACGAGCGCCTTGATGAATCTTGCTCTATGCCCACTGGCGAACGCTTGGCTGTCGACAAGAAGGAGGACAGCAACCGCAGCCAGCAACCAGAACCCTGCTCCTGCAAATCGGAAAGAGGGCGCTGTGAGGAACCAGAAAACAATTGTCGCCGATGGTGGGAGCAGCAACAACCATACGGTTGAAGTGCGGCGGCGATCGGACCGGCCAGGCAAGAGCATTTGCACGAGCCAGAGAAGCAGTGACGCCGCCGCGAGTCCAATTGCCTTAATCAGTTCGGTCGGAATCTCGCCGACCCAAGCGGAAAGCCAGTCCCAGCCTCGCAGAACGTCGACCCATGGCGTCCATGGCAGGCGCGCCCAGCTACGAACCCAGTAGGCCTCGCTAAGCGTCAGCGATCGCGGGACGCGCCATGGTACGGGCAATGAGCCCATCGTGCTGGGATAGGCGATGTACCCGCTCAGCAACAGTCCACGTCCCATCCAGGTCAGCAAGGCGAAAGCGCTAATCAGGGCTGCAGGCAGGAACGTTTTCAGGATCTCTCGCGCCGTGAACGAATCACGGCGCGAGGTGCTGCGACGGTACCAGATCCAGACGGCCACCAAGCAGGCAGCAGCGGCAAATGCGACAAAGCTCAACTTGATGGTGACGCCCAACGAGCCGAGCGCGAAGATGCAAAAGATAAGAAAGCGTTCCTCAGCATCCGCAGGATTGTCCAGCGAAACAAAGAGCGCCAGCTGTTGCAGCAGGACGATGCCCAGCACAACGAGGGCATAGTCTGCCGAGAAACTCGTGACGTTCGGGCTGGAAGCAGCCTGCACAGTTGGTCCGAGCATCAGCGCCAACAGGAAGGCGCTGACGTATACTTGGCGGCGCTCTGCCACCGCGGAACGGAGGCCAAGCACCGTCTGGACCATCAATGCAGTAACTAGAAAGCCATTGGCTAGATGGTAGGCGCGGTCCGTCCAGGGGCCGACGTCCAGCAGCGCCACATAGAGAAAATGAGAATTGTTGAAGGCAAATCTGCCATGTAAATTACCAAGCCCCTTCACAATCGGATAGGTTGAGTTCCATATGACAGCGCCCATATGGTACAATCCTGTGTCGGAATTCGTTACGGGCGCCAGGGCCCGGTTTGCCATCCACAGCGCAAGGAGCAGTGCCGGAATCGCCGTCCAGAGTTGTTGCCATTGCGTCCGCCGCAGCAATGCCCAAAGGTCCTTGGCGTAGCGGATCAGACCTGTCAGAGCAAGGACCGCAAGAACGAGAAGCACCCAACCATCAATGCGGTGCATAAGGTGGATGAACTGCAGCAGAAAGACCAAGATTGCCCAGCCCAGCCAGAAACTAGAAAACCAACTGTCTCTGGATCGCAATGGCAGACCAAAAAGACCACGGCACACCAATCCGATGCCGCTGAACAGCGCGAACAATCCCAGCCACCAAAGCAACAGGTGAAGCATGTGTTCGAAAAGGTTCAGGTACGGTTGCATGGCATGTAGCATCTTCGGTCAACTGTCCCGGGCACTCGGCAAGACACACCGTCAGTCCCGGATGAATGTGGGGCGTAGTCAGGGCCCATCTTTAGATAGATCAGCGAAGAGAATACCACGATGACTGCTCAAACTCTGCTTCTTCAATACATGGAAACCTGTTTTCAGCACACGATGCAAGGCGTCTATTCAACGCCCGAATACCTGTTGGAACCGGATCCCAACGCCATTCTGCTCGACTGCGGTTGCCACAACGGTGAGCATTCACACCATCTGGGCACGCTCTTAGGGACCAAGAACATCTACGGGTTGGATCTGAACCAAGGTCTCACCCAGGAAGCTGTCAACCAGTCCGTCCGCGTGATCTGCGCCGATCTGAACAGCCGTCTGCCGTTCGGGTCTGAGAGCATCAACGTCGTGACGGCATTTAATGTATTGGAACACCTAGTCGAAACGGAACGATTCCTGCAAGAGCTCTACCGGATATTGACCCCGGGGGGCTATACGATCATCAACACACCCAATCTCGCCTCCTGGCACAATATTGCAGCGCTTCTGCTGGGCTTGCAGCCCTTTTCGGGTCCAAACATCATCTCCATGACTGAATCTGATATCCCGGTGGTACAGCGGATGCATCGGCGGGCGCATCAGTTGCCGGAAGAACCGAAAACGCTGTTGACCATCGAGCCGGAACGCTATCGCCACATCGTTGTGGTGGCTTTTCGATCGCTGATCAAGGCGCTTCGCAGGACTGGTTTCACGGTTGAAGCGGCCCTCGGGTTCGGCTACTATCCTCTGCCGCCGGCCTTGGCCGATCTAGCCAGCACTATCGATCCGTCACACGCCCACCACATGGTACTCAAAGCGCGCAAGCCAATGTCGCGAGCGCAGGGTCCAGGATACCCTCCGATCACGCCGGCCCATTGACCCTTTTCAGGCGGCGTACGGACAACCAAACCAGTTCGGCGATTAGCTCTGCGCCGAAGAGCGCCAACAGCGGGAACGAAACAAAATGGAACCGGGGTTCGCCAAAAAAGGGCATGTATACAAGAGTAAGGAAAACAACCGAGACCGCTGTCAGCACATAACCCTCAGACCAGCGTGCGCACGTCTGCGACCCGACGCGATAAGGGGAACGGAAAGACCGGCTCACCAGCCCGATGATGGATAGGGCAAGCACAATCCAGTAGTAGCCGTTTGTGATCCGCCGAACACGATCAACCTGATCGATTGTGAATGAGTTCCCGGTTCCGGCAAAATTCCAGTGGATGAGCGAATCGTCGTACTGCCAGAGCTTTATGAATTTGTGTGCTCCAAGCGTCAACATGCGAATCGGGTCGGAAGACATGGCAGCCACTGCTGCGTCACAGGAACGCTGATACCAGGTCACTTCCGTATCATCTTCGCGCAGCACTGCCGGATTGATCGCCGGATCTCTGTTCCAGTTGAAGCCGCCGTTGGCGGCCGGGTTGCTGCCGATCCACATGTTCATACAGCCGGTTGTCGAAACGGGGACAAATATGCCGAGCTGAGTCCAGTTTCTGAGCGTCCATGGCGTGATGATGAGGATGCTGACGACTACCATCAACGCCGGAACCCATAGGTTGCGCAACCTTCGTTGCTTGTCTTGCGGAAAGATGGAGACCTTGGTATAGAAGAGAATCGCCACCAGCAGCAGAACACCGCCCTCCGTCCGCACATACGTGATAATGCCGGCCAAGAGAGCGGTCAGAAGCCACCAGCGGATCCGATTCTTACGGACTGCCAGGAGCAACACAATCATGAACAGGTGAACGAGACAAGCATAGAGAGGCTCAGTCGAGATCAAACTGGCCGCCATGATGTAGGTCGGTGAGAACGTCACGATCGCCGCCAGCACCAACGCTTGGGGATGGATCGGGCAGATGAGCCTGGCGTAGTAATAGAGTAGACCAATGTCAAGCGTCAAAAGTATGACATTGGCGAATTTGGCAGTCAAGAGTGACGGCGGAGCAGCACGAAAAACGACACTCAGGAAGAAGGGATATCCAACAGGCCACATTGCCGTGGGCTGACCGTCGCGAATATAGCCGCGGTTCTGGGCCAAGTTATTGGCTTGCTCAAAATACCATTCGGAATCGGCGTAAGGTAGATTGGGGAAATAGGTTACCCAGACCAACCGCAGTATGAAAGCGATACCCAGCAGCACAAGAAACCAGGCAAGTTGTCGATTCCGTCTCATAACAGCGAACGATTCATGACAGTAGACAGGGCGAAGGCGAATAGAAAGGGCGGCACAGCCAAAATCTATGAGTAGAATAGGTGCGATTACGGCATGCTCGAACCGAGCGTAGTCTCTCCCCCGCATCATAATGCACCCACGCAGCGACAGCAACTTGCTTCGTCATTATATGTTGCTGTGCTGAACTGGAATCTGTGGCATGACACAATTGAATGCGTTCACTCTCTCTTTGCTGCAGGGGCGCACGACGGCCATGTGATCGTCCTCGACAATGGCTCGGGGGACGATTCCGTCGAGCGGATGAGAGCCGAGTTCGGCGAGCGGATCGTCTTGATCGAAAGCCAGACAAATCTGGGGTTTGCCGCAGGCAACAACATAGCCGTAGCCTATGCACTGTCGCAGGGGGCCGAGTGGATCTTCCTGATCAACAATGACACAATCGTCGCCCCCGAGCATCCTGGACGAACTGCTGGACGCTACGGTTCAGCATCCCGCACACCGTCTGCTGGCGCCACTTATCTTCTATCACGACGAACCGGAGCGCATCTGGTCACTGGGCGACCGCTCACTTTGCAACACACTACTGACCAGGGGAATCCAGCGCAACCAGATCAAGCCTGCAACATTATCGCCATTTATCGAGGTTGACTCTCTAAATGCCTGCGCCTTGCTGATACATCGTTCCGTCGTTCAGAACATCGGTGGATTCGATACGCGTTTTTTCATGTATGCGGAGGATGTAGATTTTTGCCGGCGAGCGCGAGCCGCAGGCTTCAGGTTGGCATGCGTTACGCGTGCGCACATGTGGCATAAGGTCTCACGCAGCACCGGTGTACACCATCCGAAATCCCGCTATTGGCGCATCTCCAACCAGATTCGCTTCTATCGACGCTATGCACACGGCAGTCAAAAGGTTCTACTCTTCATCTTCACACTCATGCGTGCGCTGCGCATCGGACTGGTCGATCTTCTGCACGGCCGTTTCACGCTCGCCTGCACGACGCTGAGTGCATGGAGAGACGGCTGGTTTCGCACAGCCTTTGCGCCCGTATACAAAACAGTAGAACACAGAACAGTCAACGAAGATGCAGTGCATGCCAGCGACCATGGCTCATCTTGCGACACAACAGAAGGAACACTATGGAAACCGTAGCCTGTAATCTATGCGGTTGTACCGAATATCGCCACTATGCCACAATACCCGATCTACTGCTCGAGCGGCTTGATGTGACGGCCACGTTGGTCCAGTGTACTGACTGCGGCCTGGTCTATCAGAATCCGCGACCTACGTTGTCTGAAATGGGTCAACACTACCCATCGGATTATGAGCCCTATGCGGACACTTCTCCTACGAACACTACAACCCGTATGTCAGGTAAGAACTGGTTGGTTCAGAAGGCGATTGCCTATGGCATCCACAAACGATGTCGATTTGTCACCCGGCACAAAACCGGCGGCTCACTACTTGACGTAGGATGCGCAACCGGTACGTTCCTGCTTGGGATGCAGCAAGACCCCAATTGGGAGACGGTTGGCGTCGAGCTGAGCGACGAGGTCGCAGAGTTCGCCCGCACGCACAACAATCTCGATGTCTTCACAGGTACACTGGAAGAGGCGAACTTTCCCGATGAGCAGTTCGATGCTGTGACGATGTGGGACGTGCTGGAGCATCTGCACGATCCGGAAGCAAGTATGCGAGAGATCCATCGCATTCTGAAGCCTGACGGCATCGTCGTCATGCGCGTGCCCAATTTGCACAGTTGGGATGCCGTCGTTTTCGGCAACAATTGGGCCGGACTTGATGCACCGCGCCATCTCTACGTCTTCACGCCGACGACGCTAAATGCATTGCTTGCCAAGAGTGGCTACGAATTCATCTCCAACAGTTCTGCCATCGGTGGATATGTGACTTTCGCCCTGAGCGTGCGTTTCTGGTTGACTGCCCGGGGCGCCTCGCCGAAGGTCAAGCGGACGACCAGAAAGATCCTGTACAATCCCATCGCACGCTTGATCAGCGTCCCCGTCTTCTATATCCCCTCGGTTCTGCGTCGGGGCCCGATGATCGTAACGACAGCAAGAAAGGCGCGCTAGGCCATCCTATCGTGTCCACCTCATTGACTCGCTCCAAAGTGATCAAGGGTGCATTGGCAGTTGGCGTGCTGCTTCTCTCAACCTCAATCCTCGCCATCCTGGTCTATCGAGAACGAGATGTATTGCTCAACTATGATCGGGCGCTGCGTTGGGAGTACATTGTCGCCGCATTTGGCCTGACGATGGTCGCAATTCTGCTGCCCGCATATGTGTGGACCGGCATGATGCGTTCATTGGGCAGCACGCTGAAATGGTCCGATCATTTTCGCTACTACTTCTATTCACATGTTTCCAGACGGCTGCCCGGCACGGTCTGGTATCTATTGGGGCGCAACTATCTATACAAGCAACAGGGTGAATCCATGCGACTGGTGACCGTTGCCAGTGGCATAGAATTCGTGATAGCCGTCTCATCGGGCGCATTTGTCTCGCTGCTCTTCGCCAGGTTCATCTGGGCGCAGCTTTCCCAGATCTACTTAGTCCTTCTGTTCATCGCTCTTTGTCTTGGCGCCGCTGCCACCCATCCGCGGATGATTCAATGGAGCATGGTCAAGATGCGCATGGAAGCGGCGCCGCAGATCCGATACCGAGACATCATTAAATGGTTCCTATTCTATTCTGTGGTCTGGATCCTGGGCGGCGTCGGACTCTATCTCATCGCCAATGCAGTGACGGTCGTCCCGGTCGCCGATCTACCCTACATTGTTGGCCAGTTGGTGTTTGGTCGGAACACTGTCGTTTCTCGTCTTCTTTCTGCCGACCAACTTGGGCATCACTGAAGTCGGCCTAAGCCTACTGTTGGCAGCCATCATGCCCTCATCGATAGCCGTGTTTATCGCCATTTTTTCACGCATTCTGCTAATGGCATTCGAATTGATCGCTGTTGGCGTGGTCATCGGGGCAAGAGCGATTGGCGGAACCGGCGCGGCGCATCCACCTACACCATCGCCTCCAGAGTAAATACTGCATATGGGGTATGATGGATTATCCAAATCTTCTGTATCCAATCTCGGGAGATGTTCCCCCAGAAAGCTCAAAATAGACCATATGGGTGATTGCATCCAGAGAGGTTTGTCGCTATGCTTACTGGTTGTATGCAAATCCTGATCTGTTTAGTTCGTTGCACTTAATATCGATGATCACAAGGAGAAAGCAACATGATTGCAAAAAGAGTAGGCAGGATAGTGCTTGCACTGTCCTGATGTCGGTCGTTTTCGTCGCCGCGGGAACTTCGGTTGCCAATGCCCAAACCTGCGACAAGACGTCCAGTGTGAATATGTCAAACCTGGACACCAAGACGGCTAACATCACCATCACGGCCTATAAGGCTGACGGCACGGTGGATGGGACGCCCTTTAGCGATCACGATCGCTGTCGGTAAAGGCAAGGCCTATTTCCCGATTCCGAACATCAGCGCCGGTTTTAGCGGTGCTCTAGTGCGTTTCGTCGGATGCCAGCGTCGCTGCCATCGCCAACATTGTCTGCACAGAACTTCTCTGCAGGCGGTTCCTATGTGGCCGGCACCACCGGGGCGACGACGGTCAATCTGCCGGTTCTGAACAAGGGCAATGGCGGGTTCACCACGACATTCAGCGTCCAGAACACCGCTTCTGATGAAGCCACTGTCAATGTCAGCTACAGCGATGGTACATCAGTTAATAACGTAAAGATTCCGCCAAATGCTGCGGCTGTTTTCGACCAGGCCACTGAAAACCACACCGCAGAAGAACTTCGCCGGCACCGTGACCAGTGACAAGCCGGTCGTGGCCTCAGCGCTGCAGGAGAGTTCATCGATCATCTTCTCCTACCTGGCCTTCTCCACCAGTGGGACACCGAAGCCGCTCTTCCCGTTGGTCAACACCAACAACGTGTCCGTACGTTACTGCTATTCAGATTCAGAATGGCGGCACCCAGTCCACGGATGTGACAGTTTCCTACACACCTTCGGGCACCGATGGCACCGCCTGCACTGAAACGCAGACGATCCCGGCCGGTCAAGCCAAGAACTTCACATTGAATGTTTTCAGCGGCAACCCCGCCGGCATTACAACGACCTGCATCAACAAAGAAAAATTTGTTGGTTCCGCAGTCGTTTCCGCAAATTCCGCAAACCAGCCGCTGATCGGTATCATCAATCAGTTGGGCAGCACCGATGGCGAAGCCTATGGTTCCTTCTCTGCAGATGATGCCACGGAAAGGTTTCACTCCCGCTGATCATGGATCGCAATGGCGGCTTCTTCACCGGCATCAACGTCCTGAATGCAGGTACCTCAGACACAACTGTGACCTGCACGTTCAGCAACACCACTTACAAGGTTGGCAAGACGCTCAAGCCCGGTGAGGCATTGAACGATCTTCAGATTAACAAGATGTGCTGATCAAAGGTACGTCGGCTCTGGCGTCTGCACGGGCGGCTCCGGCTCCAAGCTCGTGGCCGTTGTCAACCAGGCGGGCACCACCGGCGGTCGAGGATCAACTCTATGTGTACGAGGGCATCAACAACTAGCATCAGCCCGTATGCACAATAGTTAGATGGTAATTTCCCAGCCGGCGAGAAACAGTGCTATTCTTGTTTCTCGCCGGCTGGTCTATTCTCACTCAGGTTCAACCAGCAACAAATCGAAGACTTCAGCAGTTCACGATTTGTCGTTCTGGGCGGGTCTTTTCGAACGTGTCACTGGCAAACGGTCAGCCAAGGCATGTCCTGAGTGTAATCGAAGGAATCTAGCTTTTCACCAAATCATGAATTACTGAAACTGGCTGATTCCCAACCGGTTTAAAATAGGGAATCGAGTAAAAGAAGACGTCAAATGAAAACGAATCAACAATTTTACCATTTTATCCTCACACTGTGCCTCTTATTTAGCAGCTTCTATCTGGTCGCATGTGGGTCGTCGGGATCCGAAGAAGCGACTGCTATGCCGGAATCATCCGAGCCGATGGAAGCAGTCCGGCGGAAGCAGTCGGGGGCGTCGATGCGCCGGAGTCACCATTGCCTGTAGTCGGAATCAGCTTCTCCTGACGCGCCAGTATCGCCGTTGCCTGTGGGCGGCACCGGTATCCCCGCTCTTCGTGCCTGTCGGATACGCCGCCGGAAGCGACGCCCTCCGAGACAACCGGCTCCATTGTGGGTGCGGTAGTTGTCAAACCGGCATCTGAAGGCGAAAGCTACCGTCCATTTGCCAATTCGCTGGTCTCAATTGCCGGCATTCTCGAACGACCTGGCGACAATGCGCAGGTGGCAGGATACAAGCCGTCGACTGCCCCCAAGGCAACATCAGACGAATATGGACGCTATGCACTCAATGACGTGACCGCCGGGCAAATACGCCCTGATTCTGGACATGGTCATTCACCAGCATCTGGTATTGGATCCGGACTCCGGCGACGGAATTGTGTTTGAAGTTGCGGCCGGAGAGACAGTCGATTTGGGGACATTACTCTACGACTCCCTACCTATCGTGGGCTATGAATGAGTCCACTGCAAAAAGGGATGCAGACACGAATTAGGACAAATTGTCACGCGTTTTCTCTCTAGGGCGATCCTGTAATTCGTGACAATTCGTGTCTGGAATAGGCTTTTTCGCGACTCACGAAAAAATCGTGAGGTTGAGAACGTGTTCCACCACTAACCGTTGAGAACCTGATGCGAGTGTTGTTTTTGGCCGGCCGTGAAATCGGATATGCTCGCAATCAGGTTCTGCTCAACGCATTTCAACGCTTTGCTGATGTCGAAACAGTCGCCAGGACGACAAAACCTCGTTCACTCTTTCTAAACAGCTTAAGCGTTGCGGGCCGTGCCGCCGAGAAACTGGCCCGAAATCAGTACGACCTCATCTTTGTCGGATTCTACGGCCATCTGATCCTACAGCTTCTTAGGCCGTTGATACGTACCCCGTTGCTCTTCGACGCCTTCCTCTCCACCTACGATACCCTCTGCTTTGACAGAGCTTTGTTCGCCCCTGGGTCGCTCATGGGGCGCCTGGCGTTTCGCCTGGACTGGAGCTCTATTCGCCGTGCGGATCGTGTTCTATTGGATACGGAAAACCACGTCGACTATTTCGTCGACACATTTGATTGGCCGCGTTCCAACTTCGAAGTATTGCCGGTTGGATGTGATGACAAGATCTACAGGCCACACATGCGCCCTCCGGTACGGAGCCAACTCGACGTCCTAAGCTACAGTACATTCCTTTCGCTGCACGGCATCGACGTCATACTCCATGCAGCAGGCAAGCTAGTCGATGAGCCGTTGCGAATTCGGCTGATCGGCCGCGGCCCAACCTACGGCCAGATGCGTACACTAGCTGACCGCCTCGCGCTCACCAACGTCACATTTCTACCGCCGGTGCATCCGACAGTGCTTGCAGAGGAAATTGCTGACGCTGACATCTGCCTGGGGGGCCACTTCAATAGCAGTGGCAAGGCAAACCGTGTGATTCCAGGCAAGATCTACCAGATGCTTGCCGTGGGCCGCGCTGTGATCGCGGGCGATACGCATGCAAATCGAGAATTGTTGACCCACGATCGTACGGCCTATCTTGTGCCCGTTTCCGATCCCGATGCCCTGGCACAGGCCATTCGCACACTCACGCATGACCATGCCTTGAGGACGCGTCTGGCCGCCGCCGGCCGCTCGCTATACGAGGAGCGGTGCAGCGAAACCGTCATTACACAGAAGCTTGAGACCGTTGTGAAGAAGATGTTGGCGTAGAAAGCTGGGATCTTTGCGATATCCATGACACCGCTACTGCGCACCAGTCAATTCCTCTAGTGCGGCTTCCAGGCGGTCAATCACGGTCTGCCAGCGGTAGTTCTCCACAGTCGCCCGCCCACCGGCGACAAGCTTATCGCTCAAGACACCATCCGCTAACAGTCGCATGACGGCTTCAGCCAATGCATCGGTCTCCCCCGGCGCAGCCATGAGACAGTTTTGACCAGGGCGGGCATAGTCACGAACGCCAAAGGAATCCGTCAAGACCACAGGCGTTCCACACGCCATCGCCTCCAACGGTGGATAGCCCAGCCCTTCGCCCCAGGAAGATGAGACCAACAGATCGCTGCTCCGATAGATGGCCGACAGTTCCTCGTCAGACGGAGCCAGGTGGAATTCGTAGGGAACCTCTGTCTCAATATGACAGGGCTGCTTGCTGACAATGATCATGCGGATGTCGGGACGTTGACGATGGACGCTTTCAGCCGCGGACAGGAACTGGGGCAGGCCCTTGCGCGGCCTGTCATCTCCCACATAGAGGATTCGTTTTCGCTCATCACCGGCATCAATGCGCGGACATCCGAAGAAAAGCTCTTCCCGGCTCAGTCCGGCGCCGATGGTGTAGACTGGGGCGCGTGTCAGATCGGAGACGTAGTCGGTCAGGGGTTGTGAAATCGTCAATATCTGATCGACATGCTTGGGGGCCTGATTGAAGACCAGACGCTCGCTCCTGCGATCCTGAAACATCAATGGGTAATCCATATAGAGCCAACTAAGCGGCGTTGAACGATGGCGCAACGTGTAGAGGTAGGCGGGGACAGTGGTTGGCGTGTGCGTGGCAATGACGACGTCACTCGGGGGGATGGCTGCGGCCAGGGCCAGTGTGAGACGGGCGAAGGCCCCCAGCGAACGCTTGCCCGGTAACCCAGTCGACGCCTCGACAATCCGAACATTATCGTGCAGTAGGCCCTCTATCTCTGGAGCAACCGTTCCAGAGGGAGTCACCATTGCTACCTGATGGCCGCGTTCGGTCAGCCTTGTGGCACACTCAGCAACCAGCATCACGCCGCCGGACAACATCAACGATGAGAAGACGAAGCTCACATTCATCAATCTTCCGCGTTTTGCGCCTCCAACTTGCGCAATCGGTAGAGTGTCTCCTCCATGATCTTGCGGTTGAAGCGCACCAGATCCGCGACCAAACCGATGAGGATCGTCTGGAAGCCTATGATCAGTAAGACCGCCGCCAGAATCAGCGACTGTACGTGGCCGCCGCCTGAGCCGTTCAGGTAGAAGACGAGGAAGCGCAGCCCCAACAGGCTGCCCGCCGCCAACATAGAAAAGCCGACAACCAGAAAGAGCCGCAGCGGCCGATAGAGTGTGAAGGCACGAAGGATGGTCACAGACGAATTGGAGATGAAATGGGGCATGTTGCGCATGAGGCGCGAGGGGCGCGTCGGCGGATCGGTGCGGATCGGCACAAACTCAACCGCGAATTGGCGTGAACCCGCCTGAATCAGCGTCTCGAGTGTGTAGGAATAGTCGCTCAGCACCAGGAGACGCAGGGCGACGCTACGTGTGAAAGCGCGGAAACCACTTGTTGCATCGGGAACGTCGACGCCCGATGCCTGCGAAACCACCCAACTCCCAAGCCGCTGCAGGCCCCGCTTGAGCGGTGAAAAGAGCGGATGGTCGGCTACGCCCCGATCACCAACGACCAACTCCGCCCTGCCCGCCAAGATCGGCGCGACCAACTTGTCGATGTCGCCGCCGCAATATTGGTTATCGGCATCCGTGTTGACGATGATGTCAGCGCCCCGCTTGACGCATGCTTCGAGCCCGGCTGAGAAGGCGCGCGCCAGCCCCATGTTGTGGGAAAGACTGACCACGTGATGCACACCGATTTCTTTGGCCACATTGACCGTTTGGTCGGTGCTGCCGTCATCGATGACCAGGTATTCAATGGCGTCGATGCCGTCCAACCGTCGCGGCAATGCAGCCACCGTCTCCGGCAACGTCTCTTCTTCGTTGAAACAAGGGATCTGTATGATCAGTTTCACGGTCACCTGCAGCCAACCAATCCGCTATTTTCAATGAGTCCACTGCAAAAAGCCTTTTCTCGACACGAATGGTCACGAATTTACACGAATTGTTTGGTCTCCCCAGAGAAAAGATTCGTGATAATTCGTGAAATCCGGATCTCATTTTGCAGTGAACTCACTGATTCTTAGCCTTACGACTTGCCCTTGGATTCATCTTCCGAGGCTGTCGGCTTCCGGCTGAACATGCTGCCGAACAGCATCTGTCGCAGCATGCCGCCCCCCTCACCTTCCGGTGCATCATCAGGCGAATCGTCCCACTGCTTGAGCGTCACCTGCGACGCCCATTGGTTTCGCTCATCAACCGACTCCTGCAACGCGCTCAGCAACGGATGTTCTTCACCCTCGGGCGCGTCTTCACTGCCGAGCAGGCTCTGCCATTGACTCAACTCTTGTTGAAGTTGTGCCACACGCATGGCAAGGTTTTGTCGATCGGACATAAAGGCATTGAACATCTGCTGGGCTGTGCCGCCCTGCTCTGTGGCCAGAGCGAAACGTCGACCGGCCATCCGCTTCGATTCTTGCCACCCTGGCGCATCGGCGCTCAAGCGCATGAACGCAGCCGACAGCAGCTGTGGCAGCAGCTCGACGCCGGCGATGATCCCATCGTGCTCCTGGCCATCGACATAGAGCGGCTTGGCCCCGATGCGTTCGACAAAATCGCTGGCCAATTGAATGGCTTCGGGCGCAGTCTGCAAGCCGGGGGCCAGGCAGAAGACGGCTTCATCAAAAAGGTCGGCTCGCGGCGTCAACTCGCTGCCGACGCCGGGCAGAATCGGATGGCCCGCCACAAGGTGGACGCCTTCCGGCAAGGTCGAATCGGCCAGTTCGATGATCGGTTGCATAACACTTGTGGCAGCCAGAATCATATTGCCCGCAACCAAATCCTCAACAATCAACGGAATGGTCTCTTTGATTTCGCTCATCGGCATCGCCAGCACGATCAGGTCTGCCCCCTCGCACGCCTGATGCAGATTCCACTCCGTTCGCTGCACTGCGCCGATTTTGCGTGCCTGTTTTGCGGCGTCCGGCTCCTTGTCGTGACCGACAATCTCGAAATTGCTCTCGTCACGCTGGAGCGCCAACCCCATGCTGGAGCCGGTTGTCCCTAGCCCAATGATGGTGAGAATCGGTTTGGCCATGGTCTTCTCCTGCTATTCTGAAATCTAGTTTAGTCCGTCAGCCCATTGCAGCACAACTAGTAAGTTGCGCCGGTACGCCTCGACAGCCTCTTGCGTGTCTGCTGCCGACTCTGCTTCCTCAAGCCCTTGACCTGCGACAAGGTTATCCTGGTGATGTGCAATCAACCAGCAGGTCAGTTCGCTGCATCCAGCGGCCCGAGCACGTTCAGCGCCGATGGCCGGATGTTCGAGATGTACGTGAATGGCATAACGCCAACCGGCGTTTGGCTCCGACCGCGCCTGAGCCCGCAGGAAATCCGGAGCAACGGCCTCCGTCATCACCAACGGACCTCGCATCCATAGGTTGATGCTGAGTCCCGCTTCCTGAGCCGCGATCTTGCCCATATCGTGCAACAGGGCAGCAGCAGCAAGATCAGGATCCTCGTAGCCGGCCGTTTTCAGCGTCGCCAGTACGTTCAAACTGTGGCGCCGGGCATCCAACGGCATGGCGGTGAAGAGGGGCCAAGCCGTTTCAGGCAGCAACGCCAGCGCAGCCGCCTGCTCATCAGCATCGACCTTGGCCCTGAAGCCACGCACAAATTGCTGAACGCGATAGCGAACACGTGCCGCTTGCGATGCCGCCTTTTCAACTGAGGAACGTCGCAGCGGAGTTTCCTGCTTGCTCATACAATGGTGAGCAGTAAATACGAAATCCCATCCGATATGCTACGGATAATCGGACCGCCCAAAAAAATCACCGCCAGCAAGATGAACATGCTATATTGCTGGATCTGCCTACGCCAGCGGAAGCTATCGCCGGGCAACAGTGCGAACAGGATGTGCGAGCCATCCAATGGCGGCACCGGGATGAGATTGAAGACAAAGAGCAGTACGTTGATCGACAGGAAATTGAGCAGAAAACTTGTGACCAAGGGCGCGGAAAATGGATCCAAACTCATCACAACTGCGGTCAGAAATGCCAGCAACAGATTGCTCGCCGGTCCGGCAAGCGCCACAAGGATCGATCCCATCTTGGGATCGATACGAATATTGCTAGGTGTCCATTGCACAGGTTTGGCCCAGCCGAATCCGGTCAACAATACCAGCACGGCCCCGAGGGGATCGATATGCGCCCTGGGATTGAGGGTATATCGGCCCTGCCATTTGGGCGTGTCATCACCCAGGGCGACTGCCATAGCGGCATGTGCAAATTCGTGAACGGGAAATGCAACCAGGATGATTGCAGCCACTGCAGCCAGGCGGGCCGGGTTCAGAATGTTGTTGCCGCCGGTCAGAAACCAGATCAGAATCACGGCCCCCAACGCGCCAATCACAATCTGCTGTGTGCGCGTCAACGTTCGCCAGCGGCTGCCGAATGCTCCCAAATAGCTCTCCACTTGTCCTCCAACTGCACCGGAGTTTTCCGGTGGAACCACATTCACCATCGTGACGTATCAGCAGTGCATGTCAGCAGAAATGATGCTGCGTCAACGACCTGACAGTGAACGTGCAAAGTCAAGCCATTATATCACGCACCGCTGAGTCGAACCGAAAACAGGCCTACACTTGGCCGTGATCACTCTGTCAAGCGAAATGGCATGCTTGGTTCATTGGCTTCGACGCCCGTATAATGTGAGGGCGTTGGCCATGACCAGAGAATCTGCCGCAAGCTCGGCCTGAAGCAGCATCGAGATTCACAGTACCTAGGAATGGCGATCAAATAAGTCGTGGATGTCAACCGAGACCGCGTGCGTCGCACGCTATGCCCGACAAATCACTGTTTTATTTGATCGCCATTCCTTAATGAATGAAAGAGACAGATCAATCGATCGGCTACGCCGTCTTCTCCATAATCTCTACGAACGATTGCCTGCTACGTTGCAGACTCGCCGAGCTGCTTGGCTGTTGCTGGGCGCGCTGCTCGTTGCCGCGTTGCTGGCCTGGTGGCTATGGCAGCGCGAGCCGCCGGCAGATCTGGGTCCGCAACGCCAGGTCGAGACGACCAATCCCAAAGCCGGGACCCACACCCGCTTGACCGACGAAGTCGAGTCGTGGAAGATCCGGCGAACCTTGGAAATGGTGCGCGAGATGGGCTCTCCGTGGATAGTCGAGTACTTCCCCTGGGCCTATGTGCAGCCCCGCCCCGGTGTCTTCAAATGGAGCCACACCGATTCCGTCATCGACCATGCCAATCAACAAGGCCTGACCGTCATCGCCCGGCTGGGCTACGTGCCCGAGTGGGCGCGACCGCCGGAGACGACGCCGCTCTATCTCGACGAAGATCACTTTGCCGATTTTGGGGCCTATGCGGCTGAATTTGTCACCCGCTACGCCGGCAAGGTCGACTATGTGATCATCTGGAACGAACCCAACCTGGCATTGGAGTGGGGATACGAGTCGGTCGATCCGGAGAAGTATGCGCGTATGCTGGAAGTCGTTTACCCCATGATCAAGCAAGCCAATCCGGATGTGCAGGTGCTGGCTGGAGCGCTGGCCCCTACGTTGGCGCCGCCCGGCAGTGAATGGGGCATGAACGACCTCGATTTTCTCCAGGGTATGTATGACGCCGGTGCGGCCGACTACTTTGACATCTTGGCGATCCACGCCTATGGCTGGTCCTTTTCACCTGACGAGCCGGCCGCAGCCGAGGAAGTGAACTTCCGCCGCTCAGAACTGCTGCGCGACATCATGGTGGCCAATGGCGACGGCGACAAAACGGCCATGATCACCGAAGGCGGCTGGAACGATCATCCGCGCTGGACACGTGCCGTGCGACCGGCCCAACGCATTGCCTACACGCTGCGCGCCTACGATATTGCCCAGGAAGAGTGGCCCTGGTTGGACGCACTGGCGCTCTGGGCATTTCGCTACCCCTGGGATGCCAAGACCTACCAGGACTACTATACGTTTGTGCGCACCGATTTCGAGCCCAAGCCGATCTATGAAGAGTTACAGCAACATCTGCGGGGAGGGCCACAGTGACGGATCGGACTACTCGGCGGTTTGCGCGTGATCGTCGGATCTGGGCGCTCCTCATTTTGTTGCTCGTGATCTCCGCCCTCATCCTGTTTGCACTGACCCCCAATGGCAGCCGCACGTTGCTCTTTTTTCGTGCAGATGCGACCTGGGAACAGATGCAACAGCGGGGTACCTGGCGCGTCGGCATGGATCCCAGTTTTCCGCCGTTCGAATCGCTGGACGAAAGCGGCACGCCGATAGGCTACGATGTTGAGTTAGCAGAGCGGTTAGCTCAGCAATGGGGGCTGGAGGCCGAGATCGTCGCCATCGGTTTTGACAGTCTGGTCGACGCCTTGCAGGCGGGAAAGATCGACAGCGTCGTGAGTGCGTTGCCGCTCGATCCGCGCTTGACCAAAGATATCGCCTACTCTGAACCCTATTTTGAAGCAGGGGTTCGATTGGCCGTGGCCGAAGGCTCTAATATCGAAGACGTTGATGACCTTGTGGACAAGACGATTGCTGTGGAATGGGGGAGCGCCGGCGACATGGTCGGGCGGCGCATTATGCGGGACGGCATCGACGCCAAATTGGCCAAGTATCCCACGCCTCAGGAGGCCGTGGACGGGATGCTATTGGACGACTCCGTTGACGCGCTCCTGATTGACAACGTGACCCTGCGCACCGCCCAAGGGACGGGCGCCGCATTGCGTGCCGTCGGTCCGGCCCTGGAGAGCGACCCCTATGTGGTTGCCATGCCGCTGCGGGCCGGTGAACTCCAGAAGAATGTGGCTGAAGCTATGGCGATTCTAAGAGAAGAGGGCGTGCTGGACGAGTTGGAGTCAAACTGGTTTGGCGGCCGGTGACCCGTCCACCAAGATGAGGTGCCGCATGAGTACACGGCAACCGAACCAATGGGACGCGGATGGCACGGAAAAGACCGACAAAACCAGATCTGCCAGGATTTAACCCTGGGAATCCGGCCAAATCATTGCCATCCGTGTCTCATCATCTACCAAGAAACGGTGAGGAGTGCAACAATGTTCATCAATCCCGAAACCATCGACCTCAGAGCATCAAGCAACAATATCGTTCGCATCGGTCTCGTCTCCGATACCCATTACTGGCCGCGGGGCGGCGCTTTCCATGGCGGTGCAGGCAACCTACAATTGCTGGGATGGTCAGATCAGGTGGCTGACACGTTGGTTGAAGAGTTGAACCGGGCCGATCTCGATCTGGCGATCCATCTGGGGGATCTCACCTGTGGCGGCGGCACCTATGCAGTAACCGAGTCGGAATTCTACGATCTGCAGACGGCGATGCATGACCGCCTGCAACAGCTTGAGTCCCATGTTTACGGCCTGCCGGGCAACCACGATTGTCCGCCGAGCGGCCCCCCGTGGCGCTTTAACGAGGAACGCTGGGGTCTGAAACCAGGTCTGGGCAAGACAATCGACACGCCCGGCGCGCGGCTGGTGCTTCTGAACACCCAAGGCCACTCAAGCGAGCAGATCGAAGCGGGCCCGCCTGGCGACCCGATCTATGGTTGGGCAAGCAAAGACGAACTGGCGCGATTGGACGATGCACTCGCCAGCGCGGGTGATCGACCGGTGGTGATTCTACTGCATCAATTGTTAAAGCGGTGGATAGGCGACCGGGAATGGGAACACTACTACCCTGTTGCAAATGCGGATGCCGTGTTGGCGATCATGGCCAAACATGGCAATGTGCGTGCCGTCTTTCAGGGCCATGCTCATATGCTCGATGTGCAGCAGCTGACCGTGGGCGACCACCCCTGCTGGTTTGTCGTGATCCCGTCCACGGCTGAATATCCGTTGGGCTGGATGGACTTGACACTCTCGCCGGAGAATTTGCACGTGAAACTGCGCAGGCTGCCTTTGCCTAAATTGGCCGAGAAAACACGGTCGAGCGGCGGTGGACAGGATTGGCGAGCGGGCAGACCGGAGTGGCAGGATTTTGCCATTGATCTGGGGAACTCTGACCGTGAATGAGCACTATCTGCAAAGGTCGGACATCATTCTACTTGGCCGGCTATTCCAGATGAAATAGTTCCCCGTCTCTCTTGGCGGGCCTCGCGAACGCGGGGCGACACTTCATGACCAAACCGTGCGGAGTCTGGCGGAGGGAGAGCGCGGGTAAGCCTTGAATTGCTCAAGACTGTTCTTTCACAGAGGGAGCAGGTGCCGGCAGCGTGTGTCTTGGAATCAGCACCGCCGCTTGATGAAGCCATTGACCTCTCTGCAGAGGCAGATGCCATACAGAGGCCCATTACGAATAACATTCCGTACGCCCCAAGTCCGAAAAAGGTTATAGCAGATAGGAGATCAATCAGCATCTTTGGCATCCATCTTTCTTCGAAAATGCCGCCTATGTCGAAGTGGTTGATCCAGGTGAGAGCGATGTCAGCCTTGACATATCTGGATGATTGTCATCATAGCCTATCGTCAAGTAGATATCTGTGCGCAAGCCCTGCACAAGTGACTCGGCTTCATTACACTTGAACTACGGTGACCGTACGGCATTCTGATGCAAGACCGACGAATCGAAGGAACTTTCACTGTGACTGATGAACCTATGCAATGCCCGGAAGCCGCTGTTCCGGATGTCATCGTAATCGGCGCCGGCGGCGCCGGGCTGTCGACCAGCTACTACCTTACCCAAGATGGCGTCGATCACATCGTGCTGGAACGGGGACAGGTGGGCAACACCTGGGCCACGGAGCGATGGGACGCCTTTCATCTCGTCAATCCAAACTGGGCGGTGCGGCTGCCTTCCTTCCACTACGGCGGCGAGGCCTGCGGCGGCGAAGATCCGGACGGCTATCTCTCGCGCGACGAAACAGTCGACTATCTCCATCGCTACGCCGAGCATATCGACGCGCCCATCGAAACAGGCGTCGAAGTCGAGTCGCTTTCACGGGATGGTGACGGGCGCTATCAACTCATGCTCTCTGATGGCCGTGCGCTGACCGCTGCGGTTGCAGTCGTGGCGACGGGCGCCTTCGGCCCGCCCAAGTTTCCGGATTTCGCTTCGCAAATCTCGGACTCGATCACCCAGATCCACTCGGCCCACTACAAGAACGCAGCGCAACTCCCGCCGGGTGGGGTGCTGGTCGTTGGTTCAGGACAGTCCGGCGCACAGATCGCCGAAGACCTGCAGGACGCTGGGCGGTCTGTCACCCTTGCTGTGGGTAGAGCCGGTCGCCGGCCGCGGCGCTATCGTGGCTACGACTCATCGTGGTGGATGCGCGAGTTGGGCTACTTTGACCGCACGCTGGACAACGTGGACGAGGAGACCCGGCAGCGCATCCTCAGTGGAATAGGAGGGTCGGGCTCAGGCCACGTGGGCGGCGGCAAAGGCGGCCACGACATCTATCTGCGCGCCTTCTGCCGAGACGGTATGACGTTGGTCGGGTCAATTGCGGACGCCGGCGGCACAGTGCTCACGGTGCAGCAGAATCTCCTGGAGAATCTGCGTACTGCAGACGAGGCTGCGCTTACCTTCAAGCGCGCCATCGACAAGCACATTGAACGCACCGGCATGGATCTGCCGCCCGACGACAACCCCGATCCGCCCGGTCTCGATGCCTGGCCCAAGCACGAAAGCCCGGTCAGCATCGACCTGGCTGCCCAGGGGATCACTTCCATCGTCTGGGCCACAGGCTTCGGCTACAATTATGATTGGATCAAGCTCCCCGTCGGCGATCACCGCGACTTCCCCATCCAGCAACGAGGCGTCACCCGATGGCCCGGGCTCTATTTCATGGGCTTGCAATGGATGTACGGCACAAACTCGGCCCAATTCTACGGCGTCCACGAAGATGCGGCGTATGTGGCGCGGCATATTGCTGAGTTCTATGCGCGACAGGATTAGGCAAAGATGAACACAGACTACCGGAGGCAAGACAATGCTCAAACAGAAATTCAATGACAGCTGGGAGATGGCCGAGGCGACGGGATTCTTCGGGCTAAGGTTCGCCGAGTGGCGCCCCGTGACCTTGCCCCACGACATTTCCATCACAAAGCCACGTGACGCCAAACATCCAACCGGGAGCGGTGGCGGCTATGCATGGAGCGGCGCGGTCACCTATCGAAAACAGTTTCAGGCGCCCGAGGCTTGGCAAGGGCAGAGCGTCCAGCTCGAGTTCGAGGGCGTCTATATGAACACCGAGATCTCAGTCAATGGTCAGTTGGTACGCTTGCAGCCATACGGCTATACCAGCTTTCTCGTCGACCTCACGCCCCATCTGCACCTTGGAACAGAGAATGAAGTTGCCGTTGTCGCCAACACCAGCGCCCAGCCCAATTCGCGCTGGTACTCGGGGGCCGGCATCTATCGCCATGTCTGGCTGCGGGTTGGCGGACCTGTCCACATCGTGCCCTGTGGCCTTTTTGTGACAACGCCAGTCGTCGATCCGGCTCAGTCCCAGATCATGATTGCGACAGAACTGGCCAATGACCGTAATGAAGTAAGCGACGTCCATCATGTGGTCAATCGGCAATGAAGTACCCGAACGCACCGGCGTTTCAGACGGCGTTGCGTGGTGTCGAGCGCAGGCTGATTGCGTCCGTGCGCTGGACGACACCCGCTTTGTGACATCGGCTCTGCCTGCACTCTTTGAAGAAATGGGGCCGCCGCCCGAGGATGCCGACATGGAGATGGTCTTCGGACTGCTCAATAGCCCGCCGGACGAAACCCAGGGTGATCCGTGGGGAACGCGCACCGAAGCATTTTGTGAGAACCTGGATGTAGTCGGCTACAACTACTTCTCCAAGCGCTATGCCTACGACGGCGAACGCTTCGAAGACCGCGTGATCTGCGGTGAGGAGACCTTTCCTCACCAGGCCTTTGCCTCCTGGGAGGCCACGACTAGACAGCCTTCCGTCATCGGTGACTTCGTGTGGACGGCCATTGACTATCTTGGTGAAGCGGGCATCGGCAGGGTCTACGTCGATGAGCCGCTGACCTTTGCCGCCCAGCACCCCTATCACTTGGCCAACTGCGGAGACTTCGACATCTGCGGCTTCAAGCGGCCACAGTCATACTTCCGCGATATCCTCTGGGGCGAGCGAACACAGCCCTACATCGGCGTGCTCGATCCGCAACTGTGCGGCAGCAAGATCAGCTTCACACCCTGGGGCTGGGAGCCGGTCGTCGACAGCTGGACCTTCCCCGGACAGGAAGGCAAGCGGACAGAGGTTCATGTCTACAGCGCAGACGACGAGGTGGAGTTGCTGATCAACGGCGTCTCTGTGGGTCGAAAGCCGGCGGGAGCAGAAAACGAAAACAAGGCGGTCTTTGACGTAACCTATCAAGCGGGACAGATCGTAGCCATCGGCTATACGGATGGTCTTGAGCGCGGCCGGATGACGTTGAACAGCGCCGGGGAGCCGGCAGGCTTGCGGCTCACGCCAGACCGGACAAGCATCAAAGCCGAAACAAGCGATCTAGTCTACCTCACGGTGGAAGTCATCGACGCACAGGGCGAGAGAGTTTGCAATGCCGAGCACGAAATTCAGTTTGAGATTGTAGAGTCGGGCAAGCTAATCGCTGTCGGCACGGCCAACCCCGTGTCCGAAGAACCGTATGTCGGCAATCGACGCAAGGCATATCAGGGGCGGCTGATGGCCGTCATTCGCAGCGCCGGTTCGGCAGGCAAGATCCGGGTGAAGGCCACGGCTGACGGATTGGACGGGGCAGAGGTTGTCCTTGCATAAGCCATAATTCTGCACGATGGCGATCAAGCCGCCAGTGTGCTTTGATGTAGAGCATGAGCATCTCCCTTGCTCCCACTTCAACGATTCGTATTCGCCTGTTGGACGGATTCAGCGCCACGCCAGATGGCATGAACCATCTGCGAGATGCACGGCTCCCAAAAATGCAGCGATTCCGAGGCTGGCAGGCTGTTTATCCCTCTGCAAGCAACTGATCCACCGCAGCCGTCAGCTCATTCAGCGTGCTCGCCATGGCGATGCTGTCGCAGAGCGGTGCATAGTGCAGCATATCGCTATCGCCCGATCCCCAGATCATGGGCGGCTCCGGGGTGAGCCAGATAGTGCGCCGGCTGCGTTCAGACATCCGTTTGAAGATCTCAAGCCGGGGATCGTTGTAGTTGTTGCGCCCGTCGCCGACCACGATCAACGTGGTGCGGCTGTCGATCATGTCCATGTAGCCGCGGGCAAAGCCGGCCAGGCTGTAGCCGAGATCGGTGCTATAGTGGCCGGGCGGCATGCGGATCAGCACCTGATCGATGGCGGCGTCGGCATCATGGCCGGCAAAATCAGGCGTGATGTATTCGAGGTGGTCGATGAAGGCGAAGGCATGGGTCTTGGTAACCAGATCCTGCAGCGCATAGACCAGGCCGAGCATCAGTTCGGAGCAGTAGCGCATGGATGTGCTGATGTCGCAGATGACGACCAGCTTGGGCTTGAGCCGGCGATTGCGATGCTTGATATCCAGCGGCACGCCGCCATGTTTGAGATTGGCGCGGATGGTGGCCTTGGCATCCAGTTGGCCGGTCTTGGCGCGCTTCTGGCGCAGGGCGATGCGGCTGCGTAGCCGGTTGGCCAACCGGCGTACCTCATGCCGCAGGACCTGCATGTCGTCATCAGACAGCCGCCCAAAGGGACGATCCAACAGATCATCGAGATTGCTGCCCATGGGGGGACGCTCACTCTTGTTCTCGGCAATGCGGCGCCCTACATATTGATCGATCTGGTCTTCAAGCGCTTCCTGGTTGGCCTGGATCAACTCCCGGATCTGTTCGAGACGCTCGCGACTCATGCCCATCTGGGACATCAGTTCCATCATTTCGCGCATGGCTTCACGGACGCTGTCAAATTGCATGGCTTTCTGCATGCGCCGCGCCATCCAATCCCGGTAGCGCAGGTCGTCCATGCGGTTCAGACCGGTGATCTGGCCTAGCTGACGAAGCTCATCCTCGCTCAACTGCTCGCCACGCAACAGCTTCTCCATCATCTCTCGCAGACGTTCATTGAACATCTGCATAGCTTGGGCCATCATCTGCGCCTCTTCCGGCGTCATGTCCTCGGTGATGTCCGACATGGGCTGCGTATCGGCGCTGTCAAAAAAGAGGGGAAAGAGTTCATCGAAGGCAGACAGATCCGCCGCTTCCTTGACTAAGGTGGCTCGCAACGAAAGCCGGAAGGTCTCACGATCCAATACACCGAGATCGTCCACGGCCAGAAAGGCATCAGCGCTCTCCGCCAGGCTGACGCGCACACCCTCTGCCCGCAGCGCGGCGATAAACTTGATCATGCGGTCTTCCATATTGTTTCTCCTGAGATTGGTGATTGGTGATCAGGGATTGGGGATTGGAATTGGTTATTGGGGCAGACCTGCCCAATCCCGAACCCCTGATCACCGATCACCAATCACCGATCCCTAATCTCTAATCACTCCACCGAAACTGGCTCAGATCATCATCGTCCAGACTCACGCGACCCGACGAAACCTGAATGCGTCGCTTGACTTTCTGGAGATCGGTCTCGTGCTTTAGCAGCACGCTCATGGTGTTGTCCAGCGTCTCTGCATCCAGGCTATCGGCGTTGAGCGCGACCAGCGACTTGGCCCAGTCTAGCGTTTCGCTGATGCTGGGCGATTTTCGTAGATCCATGTTGCGCAGCTGCTGCACCAGTTGCACTGCCTGGGCTGCCAACTTGGGGCTCAACTCCGGCACCTTGAGGCGCACCACCGCCTGCTCCTGTTCCAGCGACGGATAGCCGATAAAGAGATAGAGACAGCGCCGCTTGAGCGCCTCGCTCAGCTCGCGGGTGTTATTGCTGGTCAGTAGAACCAGCGGCCGATGGACCGCCGCCAACGTGCCCAACTCGGGCACCGTCACCTGGAAGTCGCTCAGCACCTCCAGCAGGAATGCCTCGAACTCGGCATCGGCACGGTCGATCTCATCGATGAGCAGCACGGTTGGTTCGGGACTGAGAATCGCACGCAGCAGCGGCCGTTGAAGCAAAAATCGCGTCGAGAAGAAGACATCCTCTTCATCGGCCAGGCGGTCGGCAGCCTCGGCCAATGTCTGGCTGTCGGAGAGCGTATCCTGAAGTTTGTCGCGCAGCAACTGCGTGTAGAGCAACTGCTTGGCATACTCCCACTCGTAGAGCGCCTTTGTCTCGTCCAATCCCTCGTAGCACTGGAGCCGGATCAACTCACGTCCGGTTGCGGCGGCAATCGACTTGGCCAGTTCAGTCTTGCCGACACCGGCCGGTCCCTCAGTGAGCAACGGTTTTCCCAACTGCTGCATGAGATAGACGGTTGTGGCGATCTCGTTGCTGGCAATGTACTGCTGTTCGTTCAGGGCCTGCATGATCTTCTGGGGAGAAGCGTAGCTCTGGGTGGTCACGGATATCCTCCTATGAGGCAAAGACGGCAGAAATAACAAGGTGAGGGGGTGACAGGGTGACAATTGAATGGCAGAGAGTGAGTGAACATCACTTGATGTTCGGGCGACACAGAACTACAATGGGCAGGGAATATGCCAAGGTGTTCACCCTGTCACCCACCCACCTTGTCACCTTTGTAACTATAGTAAACACCAATTTCATATCTCATTGGAGTGACTATGCATACAGATCGACTGATCGAGTTTGTGCAGGCGATGGTTCGACAGCCGAGCCTGAGCGGTGAAGAAGGGGCGGTCGCTAAACGTGTTGAAGCCGAGATGCGTTCCCTGAACTACAATCGCGTCGAAGTCGATGAGGTCGGCAATGTGGTCGGCGTCATCGAGGGGGCGACGACCGGGAAGACACTGCTCTTCGACGCCCATACCGACACAGTCGGCATTTCGCCCGGCGTGCCTTGGGACCGAGATCCGTTCGGCGCAGACATCATCTCAGATGAGGACGGAAACAAGGCCGTCTATGGACGGGGCAGTGCCGATATGAAGGGCGCGCTGGGGGCCATGGTCCACGCTGCGGCGGCAGTCGACCGCAGCAAGTTAAGCGGGCGCATCGTTGTCAGCGCGTCGACGCTGGAAGAGGTGTTGGAAGGCGTGGCGCTCAAAGTCGTCATGGATCGTTACCCACCTGATTTCGTCGTCATCGGCGAGGCCACCGACCTGAACCTGGCACGCGGCGGGCGCGGGCGAGCTGAGGTCCATCTGCTGACGGTCGGTCGTCCATCTCATTCGTCAGCGCCCCAGCTTGGCCGCAACGCTGTGCTCGACATGGCCCGCGTCATCCAGGCCATCGAAACGCTGGAGCTAGGCGAGGACCCGCTCATGGGGCCGGCCATCATCGCGCTCACTGACATCATCTCGGATCCCTATCCGGGCAACTCGGTCATTCCCAGCGTGTGCCGGGCCACCTACGATCGCCGGCTGCTGCCCGGCGAAACGGCCGACGATGTCTTGGGCGCGATCCAAAGTCTGTCCGGCCTAGACGACATCGACCTGCGAGCCGTCATCGGCGTCGGCGAGTATGAGGCGTACACAGGGCAGACACTGACCTGGGAGAAGTTCTTCCCGGCCTGGCTCTATCCTGAGAACGAACCGTTTGTGCAACAGTCGATGTCGGGCTTGCACGCCGCCGGGTTGAGGCCGGACATGCGTGCCTACCGCTTCTGTACCAATGCCGCCTACAGCGCAGGCCTTGCCGGCGTGCCGACCATCGGCTTCGGCCCCGGCGGCGAGCACGATGCGCATGTGATCAATGAGCGGCTCAAAATCGAAGATCTGGTGGCGGCGACTCGCGGCTATCAGGGGATCATGGAGACGGTGTTGGCTGAGTAAAACCATGCATATAAACAATGGGCCGTTAACCGAACAAGATGTGCGTGACTTTCTCGATTGGCGCTACGACGCACCCTACAACATATACAACATGGTAGGAGAGAGTGCTGATGAAACCATCGCCTTCTTCCTTGACGAGGACAACGGCTACTTCGCCCTACACGACGAGGACGATACGCTGATCGGTTTCTGCTGTTTTGGCGTCGAGGGCCAGGTGCCGGGCGGCGACTATAGCCTCGATGCACTCGATATCGGCGTCGGCATGCGGCCGGAGCTGACCGGGCAAGGGCTTGGCTACGACTTTGTGGCAGCAGCATTGGCTTTTGCTGAGAAGACCTTCGCCCCTCAGCGATTGCGCGCAACGATCGCTGCCTTCAACCAGCGATCCCAGCGCGTCTTTGAGAAACATGGGTTTCGACGACAGTCTCAATTCACCGGTACGGCACGGCCGCGCCAGTATGTGATTCTGACCAAGGAGAGCAGCAATGGATCTCGATAGAGTGCTTCTACGATTGATGCGTAACGCCAATGTCGTGGCGGCATTGACTGCGGACTTGGATGACGTACAGGCACGCTGGAAACCGTCACCAGATGATTGGTCGATCCTTGAAGTGGTCAACCACCTCTACGACGAAGAGCGTGAGGATTTTCGCACGCGCCTGGATATCATTCTGCACCGGCCGGACGAACCATGGCCGCCCATCCAACCATCTGCCTGGGCCGTGGAACGTCGCTACAACGAGCGTGACCTTGAGGACAGCCTGGAGAATTTTCTGGCCGAACGCAGAACCTCGTTGGATTGGCTGCGAGGGCTGAAGAACCCTGACTGGGCGAACCAGTCAACCCATCCTGCCGGCTATATCTTCTCAGCAGGCGATATGCTCTCTTCCTGGCTGGCCCACGATTTTCTCCACATCCGCCAGTTGAACGAGCTACAGTATGGATACCACGTATTGAGTGTCGCGCCGTATGGGGTTGTTTATGCTGGGGATTGGTGATTGGGGAGTAGGGATTGGGCGATCGGGGGATTGGTGAGGCAATCGGACGTCATGCCAATCCCCTAATCTCTCAATCTCCAATCTCCCGATCCCACTTCCCCAGCCACAAATCCCCAACACCCATTTGACACCCTCGCCCGATCTGCTACGCTGTACTCATGGACACCCTGCGCGGCGTGATCGAGCGCATCACCTATCACAATGAAGAGAATGGCTACACCGTCGCCAAGTTGACGCCTGAACAGCGCGTCTCCCATGCGGGCAGCGGGTGGGGCCGCGCCCAAGAGATCGCCATCGTCGGCAACATGGCCGGGGTCAATGTAGGCGAAAGCGTGGAATTGAGCGGTCGGTGGACCGTACATGCCGAATACGGCAAGCAGTTTGCAGTGGAAAAGATGCGCACGGTGCTGCCGGCGACGGTGGCCGGCATTGAGAAGTACCTGGGCAGCGGCTTGATCAAGGGCGTAGGCCCGGCCACCGCCAAGCGCATCGTCAAGCAGTTCGGTGTCGAGACCCTCAACATCATCGAGGAGACGCCGGGACGGCTGATCGAAGTGCCCAACGTGGGGCGCAAACGCACGCGGCATGATCACCGAGGCCTGGGAAGAGCAGCGGGCCATCAAAGAGGTCATGCTCTTTCTCCAGAGCTACGGCGTCACCACCAGTCTGGCCACCAAGATCTACAAGTATTACGGCGACGATGCCACCACCATCGTGCGCGACAATCCCTATCGGCTGGCCCGCGACATTTACGGCATCGGCTTCCTCACGGCCGACAAAATCGCCCGCGCCATGGGCCTGGCCGAGGATGCGCCCCAGCGCGTTGCGGCCGGCGTCGCCTACGCATTAAACCAGGCCACCGACAACGGCCATGTCTTCCTACCCACCGGAGAACTGATGGCTGAGGCTGCTGAGCTGCTGGGCGTCACCCCGGAACAGACCTCCTACGGCATTCTCGATCTCTGGCATGATGACCAGGTGAAAGTCGCCGAAGGGCCGGGCGATGTCGAATACAGGCAGCCCCGGTCAAACGTGCCCACAGCAGAGACGCCCCAGTTGATCGCCGAACCAGGCGCACTCTATTCAACGACGACCCGAACAGAGGCCGAAGATCTGCTTGCCGAGGAACGGGCCGTCTACCTCACACCCATGTTCTACAGCGAACAGGGCGTGGCCAATCGGCTCCAGCGACTGGGCCGTGAAGGACAGAGCCGGCTGACACGTTTTTCCTCAGGCCGCGTCGATTGGGACAGTCTCTTCGAGACATTGCAGCGCAGCAACGGCTTCGCCCTGGCCCCTCAGCAACGACAGGCCGTGGAGACGACATTGACCCATCGGCTGACCGTGTTGACCGGCGGTCCCGGTACGGGCAAAACAACCACCGTGCGCACGATCCTACAGATCTGCCGGCAGTTTGGACGCCGTGTGTTGCTGGCCGCTCCCACAGGCCGGGCCGCCAAACGGCTGAGCGAAACCACCGGTGAAGAGGCCAAGACCGTCCATCGCCTGCTCGAGTTCAAACCGTCTGAAGGCATGGCCTTCAAACGCAACGAAGAATCGCCGCTGGAGGGCGATCTGCTGATCGTAGACGAGGCCTCCATGCTCGACCTGGTCCTGACCAACCACCTGCTCAAGGCCGTGCCGCCGGGCATGCACCTACTGCTTGTGGGTGATGTGGATCAGTTGCCGAGCGTTGGAGCGGGGAATGTGTTGAAGGATGTGATCGGCGCGATTGAGGGGCAGGAAGCGGGAGGCGAGGGGCGTGTAGCGGACAGCGATTGGCACACACAGGTCGATCCTCGCCCCTTGCCCCTCGCCCCCCGCTCCACATCCGTCATCCGACTCCAGACCATCTTTCGCCAGGCGGCCGGCTCCTTTATTATCACCAATGCCCACCGTCTCAACAACGGCGACATGCCCATCATCGACAATGACAGCGCGACTGATTTTTTCCTCTTCCGGACGGACGAGCCGGAACGCGGGAGCGCAACTGTGCGTTGAATTGGTGACCGAGCGCATTCCAAGACGCTTTGGGATTCCATCCGGCGACATTCAGGTATTAAGTCCCATGCATCGCGGCCTGGTAGGCGTGGGTGCGCTCAATGGGGCAATTCAGGCGACGGCCAATCCACCCGCTGCCAACAAGGCTGAACGAACCGTCGGCAACCGTGTCTTCCGCGTCGGCGACCGTGTTATTCAGATGCGCAACAACTACGATAAGGATGTCTACAACGGCGATATGGGGACCATCACCCAGATGGATCTGGAACTTCAGAAGCTGGCCATCGACTTCGATGGACGCTTGGTGCCCTACGATTTCCTGGAATTGGATGAGTTTACCCACGCCTTTGCTATCAGTGTCCATAAGAGCCAGGGCAGCGAGTTCCCGGCCGTGGTCATCCCGGTGATGACGACCCACTACATGATGTTGCAGCGCAATCTGCTCTACACCGCTATCACGCGAGCACGACGACTCGTTGTCTTGGTGGGTCAGCCCAGAGCCATTGCCATGGCTGTGCGCAACAACAAAGTGACGGATCGGCATTCGGGATTGCGCGACCGGTTGGAACGAGAAGCGTAGAGAAGAAAACAGACTCGTAGGACGGGTAAGGTGATGCAAGAAATTGCTAAAGGCGGCTCACAGCGCCATGATTTCAGTAGCACCCGAATTCTAGTAAAACAAGCATCTTCGCTGGATGTTTTCCAGAGCGAAGGGGGTCTGTAAGCCCGCTTAGAATGACAGATCGTGAAGTACTGAATTCAAATTTCTGACAATCCGAAAACACAGTTTGACAAGAATGTCGTTACAGTCCAAAGTGAATGAATCACAGACGATCCAAATCAAAGATGCTGCTTGACGGTGTCAACAGAACAAACAGAAGGATGATGGTATCATGTCCACAAACGAAACGTTGCCCATCTCAGTACAGTTGTACAGCCTGCGCAGCCTGCCCGAGTCATTCGACGTACTCCTGGGCCAGGTCGCAGCCATCGGCTATTCCGGCGTGGAGACAGTCGGCGCCCATGGTCTCAGCGGCGACGAAATGTCGGCCTTGCTCGACAAGCATGGTCTCAAGGTGACATCCGGCCACTATGGACTGCCCCTGCTTCAAAACGACTTGGGCGAGGTCATCGCCTTCAACAAGGCCATCGACAACGATGTGATCGTCGTGCCGGCGTTGCCGGATGAGATGCGCGCCAAGAACGCCCAAAACTGGATAATGGTCGGCAAGCTGCTCGACAGCCTCGGCGCACAGTGCGCTGCTGAAGGCATTCGCTTACAGTATCACAATCACTGGTGGGAGATGGATCGCTTCGACGGCAAACTGGCCATCGACTGGCTGCTGGAAAACGCATCGCCGGAGAACCTGGGCTTCGAGCCGGATCTGGCCTGGATCGTTCGCGGTGGGGCCGATCCACTTGATCTGCTGGACCGGTACAGCGGCCGCTATCCGCGCGTGCATGCCAAAGATCTGGCGAAGCCGGGCGAGGCCAACAACGACATGGGCCTGGCCGATGTCGGCTCCGGAACCTTAGATTGGGACGCATTGCTCTCGGCTGCCAAGGCCGGCGGCGCAGAATGGTTCGTCGTCGAACACGATGTGCCGCCTGTGCCCTTGGCAAGCATAAAGAGTAGTTTTGAGTTTTTGAAGAGCAAGTTGGGGTAGTTGGTGATTGGGGATTGGTGAGAAGGGATTGGGGATTGATGACTTGAGACCGATATCAGAAAGCCCCTGTCAAACAACCCAGTCCCAAATCCCCTTTCACCAATCCCCCTTCCCTAACCCATAAGACGTGGAGATCTGTACCTATGGCCGGCTCAGCGATGTTTGCAGGATCGGTAGTGGACGAGGATGGCAATGCCGCCGAGGTGGCATTCGTGGGCGAAAATGCTTGCTATGTGGTCAATGATGATGACTTTAAGCGGCACATCGATGCAGAACTGGTTGATCGCCAGGTACTACGCTTCATGCGTGGCCAGGTGGAAGACCAACGCGATGTGGCGGTCGATGCCATGCTCAACATGATGGGCAAGGATGACATCTTCACCAAGGCGGCCGTCGAGTCATCGATCAACAACATCGAAGATTCGGTCGGCCAGCCCATTCCCGAAGATGCCCGGCAATACCTGGGCATGCTCGGCTTTCGCATCATCATCGACTTTCACGGCAATGTTGTGGATATGGAGTTGCCGGCGGGCGGGATTGATGAGGAATGAAGGCTGCTGCGTGCTGCGTAAGGTCTCCGGATTGTGACTGGATCGGAAACAAGTTTCAAATTTGATCTGTCGCTCCAAAAACCAATCCTCACGCAGCACGTAGCAAGCAGCAGATTTCACCGCTCCACCTCATACACATCCCCACTCCCACTCTCTCCAATCGGCACCGTCACAACCTCCGGCGCGTAGCCGCTGATCAGGTTGTGGCTGCGGACAAGAATCTCGGTTGCATCGTCGGGGATGACAACACCGCTCAGACTACGCGCAAATGGCTGTTCGTCGACATGCGGGTGAAGCAGAATACGTGTGCCCAGGATCTCACCGTCAGGTGATTCGATGTGCCAACCGTCGGCATAGTCTTCCCAACCTGTGTCCGGATAGGTGATTGTGACATCGAAGGTCCATGCGCCATCGGTTCCTTGTCGAGCGCGCACGAATTGGATCGCCGGATGGGCCGAGTAGAGGGGCTGATCGACTGGAATGGCTTCCTTGGCCAACACAATCCTGATGTCCATATCTTGAGAACCCTCAATCTGTAGGCCTGTTTCTCCGCCGGCCTGAGCCTGCTGTAACATCACAATCTGCATATTGCCTTCAGGCGTACCGCTGTATTGTAGCGCCTCGCCCTGCCACACAGTGCCGTCGGCCATCGTTTCCTCAAGGAGCATGTGCCGATCCGGCTCGCCGCGCTCGCTGACAAGCGCATCGATGGCAGAAAGAAATGTATTGCCGTTGCCCTCGAACGTCAACGTCTCAACAGTGACCGATGGAGAGGGTGCATCCTCATTCTCGACGGGTTCACCCTCTGATATCGGCGTACAGCCTACCAACAAGAGGGCAAAGAGTCCGATTATCAAACGACGAATTGTCATACGTTCACCTTTATTAATCTATGTGATTCACAAGAGTGATGTGAATCCGATATTGAATCGTGTGGGCGACCACAAAGGTCGCCCGCATTTTTTCTGGTCAAAATCGGGCAGGGACAAGTTCCCAATTTGATCCCGGCATTCTCAGGGCAGAGACAAGCCCTGCCCCTACCTGATCCCGGCATCCTCAGGACCGGCCGGCTCACGCTGACGTAGGGCCAACTCTTCACGTGCCTCAAGGTGTCGCTGGCGGCTGATGGGGTAGAAATAGACCACGATCAGGCTAATCGCCAAAATCACAGCAGGGACCGGGCCGATGAAGAGTCGGATGGTCTCCAATGCACGCTCCGGCTGTACGGGAGCCTGTACAGCCTCGCTCGGCGTGATGTAACCGGCAAGGCTCAAGCCACGCCCCACGAGAAAGATCGCCACGGCGATGCTGGTCTTCTGTAAAAAGACCATGAATCCGTAGAAGATGCCCTCACGTCGCAGGCCGGTGGTCAGTTCATCAAACTCGATTACATCCGGCATCATCGACCACGGAATCAGATAGGCCACGGCAGCGCCGGCCCCAGCCATAACCGACAGCGGGAGAATCAGGTACTTCGTCGCCGGCGTGATGAAGTAGAGGGCAATCAACGCTGCAAGCCAAATCGTAGCGCCGATCATGTAGACAAAGCGTTTGTCAAGGCGGCGACTGACAGCGGTCCAGATGAAGAGGAAAACAAAGGCAGTGCCCTGGATGGCCAGCAGGACCAGCGGTAGCTGATCGGGAGCGCCGATGTAGTAGGTGAGATAATAGATCAGCACTGTGGAGATCAGTTGCAGCGCCAGCCATGAGAACAGGTAGAGGGCAATTACGTAGCGGTAGGGTTTGTTTGCAAAGGCGATCTTGATCTGTTGCAACAGCGGAATGGAATCGTGCTTGGCGCTCTCTACGCTCTCCGGCCGTTCTTTGGTAGCAAAGAAGACGATGAAGCAGGGAATCGTAGAGATGGTTGCCCAGATAAAGCCGGAGACCATGTAGCCCATACGAATGTCGTCGAATTGGCCCACAATAATGGGGTGAACCACAGCGGCCACCAAGGCGCCGCCGATGGAAAAGGCGGCGCGGTAGCTGTTTAGGCTTGTACGCTCATCGTAGTCACGAGTCAATTCCGGTGTCAGTGATGTATAGGGGACGTTAATGACCGTATAGGCCGTGTCCAACAACAATGCGATGACCACGTAGTAGATGAAGAGGCCGGTCTGCCCAAAGGGCGGCACCAACCAGATCATGAAAAAGAGCAGGCCAAAGGGAATCGCGCCGATAACGATCCAGGGACGACGACGACCCCAGCGTGTCGCCGTGCGATCACTCAGCCAGCCGACAACGGGATCGTTGATAGCATCCCAAAGGCGATTGATGAGCAGAATAGTACCGGCGGCGGCGGGGCTGAGACGGGCGACGTCGGTCAGGAAAAAGAGCAGGAAGAAGGCACGCAAAGCCGCTGTGATGGCTGTACCGAGATCGCCGGAGCCGTAGGCGATCTTGGTCCAGACGGGCAGTTTTTCGCTACGGGTGTCGATGGTTGCAATCTCTGCGGTCATCTGCGCCTACTCTCCAATAGGGTCCTGTTCAGTGGTCCAAGACGGCAAGAATTTGATCCACAAATATACACAAATATACACAGAGGGAGGCAATGTTCGTGCATCTCCGTGTGCATTTATCTGTTTTCGTGGATCATCACTTCTTTGGAGTTACTGTATTCAAATGTTCAAGCTTAAGCAACGCAAGCGCGATGTTGGAGACCCAGGGCAACACGTCACATCCATGCGTCAATGCCGCCTGCAACAGTTCATCACGGGTCAACAGCAGTAGTTCCTGCTCCTCCAGATCATCGGCATCGATCGGCTGTTGCCAACGCGCACCGCGAGCCAGGAAGAAGAAAGCGCGTCCCGCGCCTCGATTGCCGTCGACGGCAAAACTGCCCAGGGCATGCCATTCCGCCGCCACATAGCCGGTCTCCTCCAGCACTTCGCGCTGAGCCGCAGCCAGCGGCTCCTCATCAGGCTCGATGTAGCCGCCGACAACACCCAGCGTGGGGCCGCCGGTCGCGGCGTACTTTGTCTGTTTGAAGCAGACGAAGCAGCCGTCCTCGGTCTCAAGGACAACGTTGATGAAGTCCGGCGTATCCAGCCACATCCAATCGTCGATAACCTGGCCATCAGGCAGCTCAACCGCATGTTGCTCAACGGTCAAGAAGCGACCGCCTTCGGGTTGAAAGACCACCTGACGCGTCAACGTCTTCCAAGATTCCATAGACTATCCCTGCAACTTCGCCTTGACAATCTGCCAACGATTGGTCGTCAAGTCTTCTTCGGGAATCTCGCCATTGCTCTCCTCCACAGCGAAGAGGATATTGAGACGATCCACATCGTAGCGGGCGCCGTCGATCTCCAGTTTGGCGAGGCCATAGGGCAGCGAGACATTTCGCTTCCAGTTTCCGATGTGGATTATGAGTTCATCGAAGACGCTGCGGTGCAACTGAATCTCGTCACGCTCGACCAGCGGCAACGCCAAGCTCAATACGTAGTGTCCGTCCTCCCGGAAGATCGCTTGCGGATCGCCCACGAAGTACTTCCCAGTCGGATCGCCTGTTCCGCCGCGTACGATCTTGTCGCCGTATACAGTTGTGGCCATCTGCCGCAGCATTTCCAGACCCACCACTTCTTGTTCAAAGAAGGGAATGCGAAAGATCGGCAGCGGCTGGAAACATTCCTCGACGAGCGTCAGGTTCTCGGCTTGTGCTTTCTTCCAGCCATCGAAATAGCTGTCGGTCAGTTCCGCCGGGAAGACCCGATTGCAGACGACAGCGTCAACCGAATAGCCGTAGAGATTGAGATAGGTGTAGGCGCGCTGAGCCTCCTTCACCACCATCTTTTCCGGATTGAGCACCACGCGCATGCTACTAATTTCACCGTCGCCCAGAAGCTCGCTCATGCGTTCCAGATCGACGACCAGTTCCTCGATGCTGTCGAAGAGACTGTCATCGGGCAGGGGAATATCGGTGACCCGTTTTACAATCGGACGGGCGATTTGGAGCACCTTGCGCTCCATGGGGAAGACCTTCTCGATATACCAGCGGGCAATGTCCGGAAGGCTGAGCAGTTGCAGCGTCGATCCGGTCGGGGCCGCGTCGATGATGATGACATCATAGTCGCCGCTATCGGCCAAGCTGGTGATCTGGAGCAAGCTGGCCAGTTCTTCCATGCCCGGCAGAACGGCCGTCTCCTCGGCGATCAGTCCGTCCATGCCCTGCCAGGCAAAGATGGCGTTGAGATAGTCGAGAACCCGCCCCCAGTATTCGTCCATCTGGGTCAAGAGATCGATCTCCTGGGCCCAGAGGTTCGGCATCAGCTCGACCAGTTCGCTGCCGATCCGCTGGTCGAAGCTGTCGCCCAGGCTATGAGCAGGGTCAGTGCTCAGGACGGCGGTACGATAGCCGAGATCGGCACAACGCAGCGCGGTGGCTGCGCTGATGCTTGTCTTGCCCACGCCACCCTTGCCGGTATACAGCAAAATACGCATCTAAAATTAGACCTCAATGGTATTCAGAGCAGCCGAGACGCTCTTTTGTGGGCTGATCTTGTACTGAACGTCAATCAGCTTGCCGGCTTCGTCAATGACAAAATGGCTACGAATGATGCCCATGTAGGTTCGTCCATACATGGATTTTTCACCCCAGACACCATAGGCTTCAGCAATGGAATGATCTTCGTCGACGAGAAGTGTAAAAGGCAGATCGTACTTACTCTTGAATTGCTGATGGGACTCAATACCGTCAGGGCTGACGCCGAGCACAACGGCATTCTTTTCCTCGATCATAGGATAGCTGTCTCTGAAGCCACAGGCCTGTTTGGTGCAGCCACTGGTATCGTCTTTGGGATAGAAGTAGAGAACGACTCGTTTGCCGAGGTAGTCGCTCGATCGAACTGTCTCGCCGGTATCCGTCAATGCCTCGAAAGCAGGGGCGGTATCGCCAATGGATAGCTTGCTCATTGCGATTTCTCCTCAAGATTAGGAACAGAAGATGGTATAGAATTGACAATCATTGTTGTCCGGGTGGAACAAAAGCAGTTGGAATCTACGTCTCAGTTTGAACTAAACATGTCCGATAAAACCGGATATCAGGGATCGGAAACTAATCACTATGCACCAAACTCATTCGGGTTCAACTAGATTCCACATGAAAGGGCGGATGACCTTACCCACCGGGCCATGCTGGTCAAATTCGGCGGGTAAGAATCCCCGCCCTACGAATCGCCGCCATCTATGCGAACTCCAAAACAGCCCTCACTCATCACCGGACCCTGATAGGCCTGCACGACGTTCCCCTCGAATGAAATCCGATAGAAACCCAGTTGTTGCCGTCATGTTGATTGCTCTGCTTTCGAGCATCATGGTGACGCTATCCACAGGCATAGCCCTGGCCCAGGAGGTCGAAACCGCATCCGTTGACCTGGCAACGGTCAGTCCCCAACTGAAACTAGAGTTGCAAACGACGGCCGAACCTGTGTCGTTCCTGGTCATCCTCAAGGATCAACTGCACGCTGATGACCTGAAGGCCGCATCTGCGCTTAGCGCTGCCACTGAAGACAGTATCACACGAGAGGCGCGGATTGCAACAAGCTACCAGGTGCTTACAGACCATGCCAAGCGGACCCAGTCATCATTGCAGATATGGCTTGACAACCAGGGCATTGCCTACCGTCCATTCTATATCGTCAACATGATCGAAGTGACCGGCGACGCCACGCTGGCTGATGCTTTGCGCCGACGGCCGGAAGTGGATCGGTTGGTCGGCAATCCACAGATCAGCCAACAACATGGTTCAATGGCCCCTGATGCACAATCGTCCATCAACGCGCCCTGGCTTACCGCAATGTCTCTTCCCGTCGCCGCTCAAAGCCAAGATCTGCCCTATGGCCTGTATGATACCGATGCGGATGAAGTTTGGAAACTCGGGTACACGGGCGAGGGAATCACAGTCGCCAGCCAGGACACGGGTGTCCAATGGGATCATCCAGCGTTGCAGCCACGCTACCGCGGTTGGTCGAGCACAGAAACGCCGGCTCGTCATGAATACAATTGGTTCGATGCCTGGGGCCTCGCTGGCCGCCCGGTTACCTGCGCCGCCGACGCCCAGATCCCCTGCGACGATGATGGCCACGGGACCCACACCGTCGGCACCATGCTCGGCAACGCGACGACCGACGAAGTGCAGGTCGGTATGGCGCCTGACGCAGATTGGATCGGCTGTCGCAACATGCGCAATGGCTTCGGCACGCCGGCCAGCTATACAGCCTGCTTCGAGTTTTTCTTGGCGCCCTACCCGCAGGACGGCGACCCGTTTGAGGACGGCCGTCCCGATCTGGCCCCGCACATTGTCAACAATTCATGGGGCTGCCCGCCCCGTGAAGGATGTGACGTCGATAGCCTGAAACAGATTGTAGAGACAGTGCGAGCCGCAGGCATTTTTGTCGTGGCCTCGGCAGGCAACAACGGCTACGCAGGCTGTTCATCCGTTGTCGACCCAATTGCCATATACGACGGCACATTCTCAGTGGGAGCGCACAGCGCCGCCGGCACAATTGCCCCGTTCAGCAGTCGCGGCCCCGTCAGCATCGATGGAAGCGGACGTTTGAAACCAGACGTCTCAGCCCCAGGTGTTGCCGTCTATTCGACAACAGTGAATGATGGCTACACCTGGCTACAGGGCACAAGCATGGCTTCGCCCCATGTCGCCGGCGCGACAGCATTGCTGTGGTCGGCTGTGCCGGCGCTCATCGGACAGATTGATATGACCGAGCAAGTGCTAACTAAGAGCGCCACGCCGGTGGCCGTTTCCCAGTGCGGCGAGATTGACGCTCGGCTCGTACCCAATAATGTATTTGGCTTCGGTCGCCTCAACGCCTTGCAGGCCGTCCAGTTGGCACAGCACCCTGCTACGGTGACGGTCCAAGTCACTCAGATTCCCGAACGGGGCACGGCTGAGATACCGTTACCGGGAATTAGCATCAGCCTGACCGATCAATTGACAGGCTATGTTTACAGAACAGTCACAGACGCCGGCGGCCAAGCGGCCTTTCCCCGGGTTTTTGCTGGAGGCTACCGATTAGTGGCATCAGGTGATGAGAAACCGCTGGTATCAGCTGAACTGGCCTTCGATCAGGATGTCGTGCGTCAGGAGAATGATGCCGTGGAGGGTGGCACCCGACTCCATTACCGGATAACGGCGGACCAAGAGGAAGAACTGAGGTTTTTCTGGCCCATCATACTGAATAGCCGTTGATCGATTGAAGCCGTTGAAGGATATCGCAGCTCTGGGGCCCAGTGGCGACAATCTGAATCCGTCGTGTGTCGACGTCGTTTAGATCGTGGATCAACGTGATTCTCAAACAATCGGACGGCAACACGTCTTCCAAGCGTTCGGCCCACTCAATGACGACAACCGCCCCCTTCTTCTCAGCCAGAGCCGCCTCGTCCAGAATTTCCTCAATACCAAAGGTCTCAGCCTCGGTCAAAGCTTCATCATCGCTGTTGCCAAGTCGATAGCTGTCCATGTGGATCAGACGCATCGACCGGCCGGCGTCATATTCGTTGACCAACGTGAACGTCGGGCTCGTCACACGCTCGTCAATGCCGAGTCCGATTGCAATCCCCTGTGTAAGCGAGGTTTTGCCTGCGCCAAGATCGCCGCTCAGTGCAACGACAACGGCGGGTACGAGAAAACTCCCCAGACGGGATCCGAATTCATGGGTTTCGTCGAGGGAATGGGTGACAAACGTAGCAGGTGTGGAAAATGACATTGGCCTGGAAACCGGGTGATTGAGAAGGGCTACTTCAGTTCGGCGTGAATAATACAACAGGAATCCTGGAGTCCTACCTCCGGTAGGAACTGTACAAGGATTTCCGCCGAGATTCACTACTCTTCGGGTTCGATAAACGATTCGATTTCACGCCGATATTCGCCGACAAGCTCGGCAGCGCGATCAGAGTCGCCTGCCTCTGCTGTGATCACAAAGAACGGGCTGTCAGGAGTGGGCAGAATGTGGACCCATTCATTGTTGTCCAGGTGAATCTTCATGCCGTCTATCTTGTCGACGTGGCTGCCGTTATACTGCTCGTTGAGCAGACGCATGACCTTTCCCTTGGAGCCCCACGGACAGTGGACTCGCTCCTTGAAAATATGGGTGGGAGGTAGGTATTCAACCACTTCGCTCAGCTTCATATCGCGGTACGCAAGGAATTCGAGCAACCGCACACTGGCCATCATGCCGTCGACAGCCGGCTGAAAATCGGGGAATATGAAGTTGCCGTGGCCATCGATCACGAGCAGGATGCCTGCATGCTGGGCGACAGACATCAGACTACGCAGATTCTTGCGAATTCGGATCAACCCGGCGTCGTGCCAGCGCGCAATAATGTCAAAGGCATTGGGCATTGTCACCGGCACGGCAATCGAACGCCCTGGATAGGCATAGAGCGCCAGTTCCATCATCAAGGCAGCGCCGGATTCGCCGTCCAGAGCTCTCCCCTTGTCGTCGACGATGAAGATCTTTTCGCCACCCACATCAAGTTGAATCCCCAGATCTGCACCGACAGCGGCGACAATTTGAGCCAAACGCTGACGATTGTTGACAAATTCATCCTCCAACATGGCCAGCTTATTCTCATCCATCCGCGCATTCAACGGCACCAAATCGACATTCAACTGGGTCAGAATGCCTGAGAGCGAGTCCGGAGCCAATCCGTAGGAGTAGTCCACGACCAGACGAAAATTGCGTTTTCGGATGCGTTCTACATCGACATGCTTCATGAACTCTTCGATATAGATCTCAATCGGATCACCGGCATAGTCGATGGTACCGATTTCGTTGAAGTAAGCACGCCGGAAGTCTTCGCGGAAGAAGACGCGTTCGATGGCCCGCTCGGTAGAGCTGCTCTGGTTCATGCCCTGAGCGTCCATGAACCGAATATCGATCACACGTTGATCAAATGGGCTGATGCGAACATGGATGCCGGATGAAATGCTCTCGTTGTTGCGCACAAAATATCGTGCGACCGGGATGGCTACCGTTCCAAGATCCCAGACATTGACGCCTGTACCGGGCAATCCGCTGACGAGTGCGCGTTTGATCATGCGTGACGCACGGTGGATATCTCGATTGATGGCGACGTGCGATCCCTTGTCCAGCGACGCACCCAGGGCAGCACTCAACTTGGCAGCGAATTCCGGCGTCAGATCGATATTGACCACGCCGGAGACGCCAAAGCGGGCAAATAGCGAGCGTCTTCCCTGGTTGCCCCAGATGATGCTCTCTTTGACGGTGGCACCAGGCTCAACCTCCTTGCGCGGCCACAGCTTGACGCCGGCATGCAACGCAGCGCCCTCGCCCACGACACAATTATCGCCAACAACCACACCCTCTAGGGCCACAACCTGTGACTTGATGCTGCACTGGCGGCTGATAATTGCGCCGCGCAGTTCGCAAGATTCCCCGATGTAATTATTGCGCCAAAGAACACTACGCTCGATGCGACTGTAATTGTCGATGACCGAAAAGTCGCGAATCACCGCCGGTCCGTAGATGGTAACATCACCCTTGATCTTCACCTGGTTCCCCAGGTAAATCGGCCCAAACAGCTGAGCACTAGGTGCGATCTCGACGCCCTCGCCGACCCAAATGCCTCCTCCGATGTGCTCGCCCAGCGGTTCGGAAATTTTCACCTTGCCGTAGAGCATATCGGCGTTGGCACGCATATACGCTTCGATATCACCGACATCGCACCAATAGCCGTCTGCGACGTAGCCGTGAACCGGTTTCTGCTTGGCCAATAAGGCCGGAAACAGATCAATGGAGAAGTCGTAGTTGGTCTCCTCGGGAATCATTGCCAAGACTTCCGGCTCCAATACATAGATGCCGGTGTTGACCGTGTCAGAGATCAGTTCACCCCAGGTGGGTTTTTCCAGAAACTCGGTAATCCACCCCGCTTCATCAGTGACGATGACACCATATTCCAGCGGATCGTCCACATGTGCAAGCGTCAATGTCGCCAAGGCTTTATGCGCTTGATGGGAAGCAATGATCTTCCCTAGATCGAAATCGGTCAATGCGTCGCCGCTAATCACAAGGAAGGGCTCATCGTCACCAAGTAAATGGGCTGCATTCTTCACGCTGCCGGCCGTCCCCAGCGGTGTCTCTTCCACACTATAGGTAAGGTTCACCCCATAGTTCTTGCCGTCTTCAAGAAAATCCTGGATCGCTGACGCCATGTAGCGGAGCGTAATGACGACGTCAGTAATGCCATGGCTCTTGAGCAGATCAAGTATGTGGCCGATAACGGCCTTGTTGACTATCGGGACCAATGGCTTGGGTCGGCCAACAGTTAGCGGGCGAAGACGGGAACCCTCTCCACCAGCCATGACGACAGCTTTCACAATCAATTCCTCACTACTTCAGTTGGGCGTCAACACCACGACAGAAATCCGGCGCCTCTGCTACCACGGATAGGATCTGTCAACGGATTTCCGTCGGGATTCACTAGATGGGGGGCCAGGGAAAATTCCGGCGAAATGGAGAAGGCTTTGGATAGTGGCCGGACTGCAACAACTGTGTTATGCGTGCAACTAACGTCGAATACTCGTGCCGACTGAGCAAGTCGTTCAGACTGAGCGCCAACCCGTCAGACGAATCGAGGAGACGGTCTCGTACACCGGTCAAATCTTCGAAATAGTCGTCTTCAATGGGCTGTTCACTGAATTCCCAGATCACCGTTCGCAGTTTGAATTCATCATGAAAGCAGATGCCATGATCGATGGCCCACATGCGGCTGTCCGTTCCAACCAAGCAATGACCGCTTTTTCGATCTGCATTATTCACCACAAAATCGAAGAGCGCCAATTGGCGAAATGTCTGGCCGAAGCGGGCATCGTCGGCAACCGTAAAATAGTGGGCATCCGTATCATTGTCGACATAGAACTGCACGCTACCGATGCCGCGTGTGCCGTTACGCAATACGGTTGGCGGCACAATGTCCCAAGAGAGCGCCGCACTCAGAAGGTAGGCTGCGGTCTCACGTTTGCAAAGCGTTCCCCATTCGAAATCCCAGAGCGGGCTCTCACCGCGCTGTGGTTTGTAGACAGCCGGCAGCGTCAACCTATCATCGTGGACAACCACCAGAAAACTGTGGTTTGAACTGTAGGGCAGCAGACCCTCCTCTTTGATGACGCCCTGCAATAACGTTTCCAGCACCTCAGCCTCGGAGAGCTGCAACGTCTCGCCGTGAGCTGTCTCCTGCTGATTTGGCTCCACCTGTTCCAGATCATGGTCTTCCGGCTTCTGGTGCTGAGACAGAGGTTCTGTATTCACGCCTGATTCATCAAGTTCGGATCGATCTTTTTTCCGCTTCCTTGTCATAGCTCTCAGGTGAGACAAATAATCCGGCCTAGAAGATTATCGGCATGGCTTCGCCGTCAGTGCGGGGACAGAAGTGGCCTTCACGGTCGATGGCCCGACCACAGAGCGGACAAGTCGGTCGTCCTTGTGACACGACCTCCAGCGCATGTTCGCTCATGGTGTGCATCTGCTCTCGCGAACCGACAAAGCGAATCGAAGGCACCTCCTCGACATCCGGATCAACCACAGCGCCGGACTCCTTAATCACCAGAGCCTTGGCAATCAGCCAGATTTGATCCTCTTCGTCGTTATAGCCAACGATTAACTGCCCCACGCGAAATTTCGGTTCAATGGGATCTTCAGGATAAATGACCTGTTTGTTCCCGGAGACTGCCTCCAGATCTGGATACTTCTCCTCCAGATCTTCCAGCAATTGGAGGACGCTAATCGCTAGATTGGCGACCTCCTGCTTCTCAAGCACAACAGTCATCAGTTCGCCGCCAGAACGCCCCTGTAAAAAAAAGGTTCGTTGTCCCGGCTCACCGAATGCATCGGCAATGATATGCTGCACTGGGTTCAGATCATGGGAAAACTTGTCCATATGGTTCCCTCTGCACTTCCAATCGGTTCACAAACGTACACCCGCACTAGAGACATAGGTCTAGGGCCATTCCAGAGAGATAAATAACCGTTGCAAGGAAATCTTTGCCTGGAATGGCTTGAGGCTTTGCCAACTCCCGTATAGTTACTATTTTGGAAAAGCCTAGGACGCTTGTCCTTCTTCAGTCTTCTCGGGTTTGATCTCAAACTTGGGCAATGTCGCAACATAGTTGACGCCCAGTACCATCGGGCGCTGATTCGAGAGCGCCAAAACGCTAACCGACGCCGTACTAATGGCGATTCGCTGAAAAAGATCGATATGTGTGCCCAGGTAATGGGCGAGTGATGTTCGAATGACATCACCATGGCTAAAAATAGCCACCGTCTGGTTCGGATGGGTCTGATGGATGTGATCGAGCGTGGAAACGGCCCGGTGCTGAACTTCCTTCAACGTTTCCCCATCCGGAAATCGAAAGCTGCTGGGGTAGTGCTGAACCATTTTCCAGGCCGGATCTTTGGCCAGTTCTTTCAAATTCTGCCCGCGCCACTCTCCATAATCAACTTCGATTACGCCTGCCTCAGAGGCCACTTGCAGGCCAAGCCTCTGTGCCAGTGGCTCGGCCGTTTCCAGGCAGCGCTCCATAGGGCTTGAGAAAATCGCCTGAATCGGCTGCTCACTCAGCAGCTCCGCCAATGCCTGGGACTGTTGCACACCCTTTTCATTCAGGTGCACACCCGGCGTCCGGCCGGCCAGTCGATTTGATCCCACCCAGTCATTCTCTCCATGACGAATCAACAGCAAATACGTCGTCGAATTACCCATATCCACATCCAAATTGGTATCCTATGCTATAATCCCATCAATAGCTTAGCATAGCATGAGTAGCCAATTCCATGAAGTGTCACAACTTACTTTGTTACGTTGAAAGTCATGTTATAGTTCGGCTGAAACAGCCAACGAACCGCCCCATTGTTGAACCCTATCGTGGATAGCAGTCCAATGCGTACCTTACTCTCTTTCGGTCTTTCCCTCACATTGCTGGCCATCCTAATTGGCGCCTGTCGCTCGGGCGCATCGACCCCGGATCTTCCGTATGAGCGCTTTCGAGTCGCATTGAAGCCCGAATATCAATACTACCTGGATGATCTTGGGCCGGTACCGGTCTACGAGATTGAGATCGATTATGATCAAGACAATTCTCAGATAACCGGAACAGCCGTCGTACAAGTCCCCAACAATTCAGAGGAGTCCTGGGATGTAATACTCTTCCGGCTCTATCCGATGTTGGAGCAATATGGCGGCAATATGGTGATCCTCAACGTGGCCGTCGATGGAAAACCGGCCAGCTTCGAGTATACGGCTGAGAACACTGCGATTCAGATCGACCTGGCCAGAACACTCAAACCCGGCCAGAGCGCAACCGTGGATCTGTCGTGGCGTCTGGAAATCCCGACCTGGTCGGACATATCCAGCATCTACGCACTCTTTGGCAACAGCCAGGATATGACAAGTCTCCCTCTTTTCTACCCGTCGCTATCGGTCTATGAACCTGGGCCAGTGCTGGGCGCAGGTGAATGGTGGCAAGAGATGGGCACGGTGCGTGGGGATGCTGCGTTCAACGAAATATCGCTCTTTGTCGTGACGGCTACGCTTCCTGCGGACCTAGTGCCGGTAACCAGCGGCACCTTGATCACGACGACCATCGTCAGTGAAAGCTTGGCAAGCCATGTCTGGGTGACCGGTCCGTCCCGCGAGTTTCTGCTGCATATGAGTCCTGACTTCGAGTCTGCAACCACTGAGTCCTACGGGACACGAATCACAAGCTATTGGCTGCCTGGCGACGAATCTGCCGGAAGGGCGGCGTTGCGCCATGCCACCAGCTCTTTGCGGATTTACAGCGATCTATATGGCCCTTATCCATACAACGATATGCGTGTGGCTCCAGCGCCAATTACATATCGCGGTATGGAATACCCCCAGGTGATTCTGCTGGGCGTTGAGCTATATGGGCGATTTCGAGACAAACTGGAACTGATTGCTGTCCACGAAATGGCCCACCAGTGGTGGTATCAGTTGGTTCATAACGATCCGATTACAGCGCCTTGGCTTGATGAGGCAATTGCTGAATATTCGATGAAGCTCTACATGGATGCGCTGCGCGGCGCAGATGATGCCGAGCAGCTGCAGTATGAACGCTGGGAGTTTCCCGTCGCCAGTCTGGTCGCTGACGATGGAGATGCTGCCGTCGGCCGGACTGTGTTCGGCTATGAAAACGGCACTCAGTATGAGACGATTGTCTACGGAAAAGGAGCGCTCTTCTATGACGCGATCCGCGATGAAATCGGCGACCGTCGCTTCAAAGAGTTTCTCCGGGACTATCTGGCTGAACACCGATATGAAATCGTTACGGTTGAGGACTGGAGAACAGCGCTAGGCAAGCTGGGGAGCCCGATATTGACCAATCTGTACGAAGAGTGGATCAACAATCCACCGCTTGATGAACCCGCCTCGGATCCAGAGCCAGAGAACGAAGAGGCCTCCGACAGTCCATCTGAATAACCGGAAATAGGCGACAGATCTGAGATCTGTCACTACAGGCACAACAAGACATTGCAAAGAGGCGACCCCCAGGGGGTCGCCTCTTTGCAATGTCTTGTCTATTTCATGGTCACAATCGTCAGGTTTCGATTACAGAATCTGGCTCAGGAACAATTTCGTCCGCTCATGCTGTGGATTGGTAAAGAACGTTTCCGGATCGGTCTGTTCTACAATCACCCCTTCATCGAACATGCTCACGCGATTGGCGACGGCACGGGCAAAGCCCATCTCATGGGTCACAACCAGCATTGTCATCCCCGTCTCAGCGAGTCCGATCATCACATCGAGCACTTCCTTGATCATCTCAGGATCGAGCGCTGAAGTGGGTTCGTCAAACAGCATGATCTTGGGCTGCATGGCCAACGCCCGTGCGATGGCGACACGTTGCTGTTGACCGCCGGACAACTGTCCGGGATATTTACCGGCCTGTTCGGGGATACCGACCCGCTCCAACAGCGCCATTGCCTGCTCCTCGGCCTCTTTCTTCTTCTGTTTGCGCACGTTGATCGGCGCCAATGAGACATTCTGCAGGACAGAAAGATGCGGGAAGAGATTGAACTGTTGGAAGACCATACCGGTCTCGCGACGGATCGCCTCAATGTTGCGCACATCATGGGTCAACTCGATGCCATCGACAACGATATCACCCTTCTGATGCTCCTCCAGCCGATTGATGGTGCGAATGAAGGTGGATTTGCCCGACCCCGAAGGCCCACAGATGACGATCACTTCGCCGACCGAAACCTCCATGCTGATGCCACGCAGCACATGAAACTCACCATACCACTTGTGTACATCGCGACAGACAATGATCGGTTCATTGTGGGTTGATCCGTTGCTTGATAATTCACTCATGATTCAATCTCTCTACTAACATCTAAACAAGCCTTTTACGATACCAATATTTTCGCAACCCATCCAGCCAGAGTACCCCACACGCTGTGGTTACGCAATCCCGGATCAGCTTCGGCTGCCCGTTCCCAGTGAAACCTCAAGCTGACGACTCGTATAGGACATGGCGTAGCTGAAAATCCAGTAGATGCCGCCCACAACCAAGTAAACTTCCTGCTGTGTGCCCAACCAGTCCGGATTGGCCAGGATGACCCGAGCAATGCCCAGCAGATCGAACAGTCCAACCAGCGCAACGAGCGATGTATCCTTGAAAAGACCGATGAACTGACCAACCAACACCGGGATCACAGCCACAATCGCCTGAGGAAGAATGATGCGCGTCATCATCTGGAACCCGCTGAGGCCCAGGGCATGGGCGGCTTCATACTGTCCGTTCGGGATCGACTGCAAGCCGCCACGTACGTTCTCCGCTGTGTAGGCCGCTGAGAAGAGCGTGATGGCCACCATGGCGCGTACGACACGGTCAATGGGCGGCATGGCTGCCGGAAGGAAGATCTGCAACATCACCTGCGACATAAAGAGCAGGCTGATCAAGGGAACACCACGGATGAACTCGATGTAAATGATGCTCAACCAACGAATCGCCGGGAGACTCGACTGGCGTCCAAGCGCCAGCAACACGCCCAACGGGAATGAGAAGACGATGCCGACAACGGATAGCAGCAAGGAGAGTAGGAGACCGCCCCAAAGATTCGAAGTGACCACCGGCATGATTGCGGTAATTCCGAGTCCACGTACCAGCAGGACAACAATCGGGAAATAGGCGATCACAGCAATAGCTGCGACTCGTTCAATTCGAGGCAACCGGGCATACCCGATGGCATAACAGACAATGGCAATGGCTTCCATGACCAGCAAATTCAACCGAGCAGCCATCGACAGCCAAGGCAGCAGCATCAACAACAGCGGAATCGAGAAGACCACAAGGGTGGTGCCACGGACGTTACGTCCCCAAACTCCCCAGCCCAGCCCAACCACAGCAGCCAGTAGATAGAGACTTACCCACAAGCGCCATACCGCTTCCGCCGGATACTGACCGCGCATGATCAGATTCCAGTTGGCCGGAATCACAGCCCATTCGGCAGAATTGAACATCCAACCGAGTAGCGGCCGCAGTATCGCCACGATGATCAACATCGAGACTATGGTCAGCAGACTGTTTACCCAACCGCTAAATAGATTCTTGCGCAGCCAACCTAAAATAGTCTTTCGTTCCGATGGCGGCGGCAGGATCTCATTCATAACTGGACTAGATGATGTCGTCATTCACAGCGTTCCAAAAAAGACTCTAGCGTTCTACCAACTGAACGCGTCGGTTGTAGATGTTCATAATAAGTGACGTGAATAGGCTGAAACTCAGATAGATCAACATGACCAACGAGAAGACCTCTATGGCACGCCCTGTCTGGTTCAAAATCGTATTGCCTGCAACTGCAAACAGATCAGGATAACCGATGGCAATAGCCAACGATGAATTCTTGATAAGATTCAGATATTGGCTGGTCAGGGGTGGAATAATCACACGCATGGCCTGGGGAAAAATAATCATCCTGAGCGTCTGATATCCACTCAATCCCAACGCAGTTGACGCCTCGCGCTGCCCCTTGGAGACTGACTGAATACCGGCACGCACGACTTCGGCAATGAATGCCGAGGTGTAGACGCCCAGTCCGACAACCAAAGCCATAAATTGCTGACTATAGACACGCCCACCCTTTGTATTCAGTCCATCAAGATAAGGCTTGCTCAATTCCAGGGGCTGCAGGAATATCCACCCCAATGCCCCAACCCCCAGAAACACAACGACAAACCAGAGGGTGAGGAAGGGCATACGTCCTGTCTGCTTGCCTCGTCGATACAAAAACGCCGTAACGATCATGGCCAAAACAACGCCCGCCATGAGGATCATTAGAAATGTGGTCCAGGTCTCGGTGGGGATGCCCCACGGTGTGGAGATGCCGCGATTGCTCAGATAGATCGGGAAAAAAGGATCAAAAAGAACGATGGCTTCTTTGACAAGTGGAAGCTTTAAGAAGACAGCTTGGGCTAGAAAAATAAGAAAGACCAAGAGCGGAATATTGCGAAAAAGTTCAATGTAGACCAACGCGATACGGCTGACAAGAAAATTCTTTGACAGACGCATGACGCCAAACAGAACCCCCAGCGCTGTGGCTAGAAGAATGCCGAAGAATGCAACCTGAAGCGTGTTGAGGAGACCGACGACAAATGCCCGTGCGTAGGTACTGGACCGGTCATAGGAAATGAGGCTCTCGCCAATATCGAAGCCGGCGGTGTTGTCCAGGAAGTCAAAACTGATGACCGTCCCCAGTTGTTCCCGCAGAGAAGTCACCATGTTGCGATAGAAGAACCAAAACAGCCCGATCACAGCGGCCACGACAATCACTTGGCTGAGTATCGCCAGCACACGCTCGTCACGCCAAAACGGTGGCCTCGTATGCGTGGCATTAACACTGTTTTGCATGGAGCGCTACGTACCTTTCCAGCAGAATGCCAGTCCAATGTCAGGAGGGAACGGATGAGGCTCAGGCTTTGTGGATCCTGGGAGAATGAAAAACAATTACGAATCGGAGTCGCAGTATCTGCGGCTCATAGTTAGATGGTGACATCCCAAGGGACGCCACCATCTAATCTCTGTTATGCGTATCTAGCGGATCGGCGGAGCATAGAGCAGACCGCCATCCCAGTAGCCGCTGTTCTGGCCACGAGGCAGATCGAATACCGTATCCGGACCCAGGTTGCGTTCATAGATTTCGGCGTAGTTGCCGACCTGTGAAATCACGTTGACGGCCCAATCGTTGTCTAAGCCGATCTTGGCGCCGAATTCACCCTCCTCACCGAGCAATTTGGCGATATTGGGATCACTGGAGTTCATGAAATCGCCGATATTCTCAGAGGTAATGCCGGCTTCCTCGGCCAGGAATGTCACGTAGACGATCCAGTTGACCACGTCAAACCATTGGTCGTCGCCATGGCGGACCATGGGGCCAAGGGGCTCTTTGGAGAGCGTCACGTCCATAATCTTATGGGCTGACGGATCAGCAAGAGTTGTCTGGCTGGAAACCAGGCCGGACTTGTCAGTGGTGTAGGCATCACAACGACCTTCGTCGTAGGCGACGGTATTTTCATCAACTGTTTCAAAGACCACCGGCTCGTAGTCGATGCCACGGGCAGCCATCTGGTCGGCCAGGTTCAGCTCTGTCGTCGTACCGCTCTGGACACAGATCGAGCCGCCTTCCAGGTCTTCAAGGGTCTCGAATCCATCCTCAATGCGCACCATCATGCCTTGGCCGTCATAGAAAGTGGTCGGGCCGAAGTTTCCGCCCAAATCCGTATCACGTGACATGGTCCAAGTTGTGTTGCGCAACAACACATCAGCTTCGCCGCTCTGCAGGACCGTGAAGCGGTCTTTGGCGGTAGCGGCACGAACCTCGTAGGCTTCCGAATCGCCGAAGATGGCAGCGGCGATAGCCTTACAGAAGTCCACATCGAAGCCGGAGAATACGCCTTCCTCATTCAAGTAGCCGAAGCCTGGCAGATTGGCATTGCCGACACAGATCACTTTACCGCGATCCTTGACGATGTCCAACGTCGAGGCGCCGGCCTGCTCAACCGGAGCGGCCTCAGCTTCAACGGCCTGTGGCTCCGCCTCAGTGGGCGCAGGGGAAGGACCAAAACATGCAGCGATGATCATACCGGCCAGCATGGCAACGACCATGCCTGCTAAATAGATCCTTGGCGTCTTGTTCTTCATACTAGCTCCTTAAAGACTATATGGATAAAGATAGTTGAAAACGCTGAACATGCCAGGTAGATATGCAAAATACATATCCGTTCAGCAACTCGAACAGATGCAACAACTTAGATTGAAAACGATGAAACGGATAGCCCTTCGATCAGCCCCGCAAGAGGAGGCGCCGGTGCCATGTACATCTACCTATGCGTCTTGCTAATAGATGCTTACAGCCAATCGAAGACAATACTGGATGTGTAGGTCAGCGGAGAATCAAAATACAATCAGATCTCATGAATAGGGCAATGTAACACTCCCTACAATACCGAGGTGATTTTGAGCGGGACTATATCATGGTTTTTCCTGTGCGTCAATTTGAAAATTCCCTATATGAAATCTTGGACAGGTCGATTTTGTGGCAGTTTTTTGCTGATAGCAGCACCTATACGCTATAATCTTGCCATCTTTGCCCGTTCATCTGGGACCTGTTGCTGGAGCCGTTTCTATATGTCTGCTGATCTGATCAACACAGTCGCCACCATTGCCGGTGTCTTTGTCGCCATCGTCGGGGCCTTTCTGTTCGCCTTCTGGATAGCGATGGGCATCTGGGCGTTCAACGATATTCGTACCCGAAGTCGCGACTGGTTGACCATCATCCTTGCCTGTGTGCTCGTGTTGGTCTTCCCGATCGTCGGCCTGATTCTCTATCTGATGATTCGTCCAAAACAGACGTTGGCCGATGTGTATGATAGAGCGTTGGAAGAAGAAGCACTCCTGCGTGAGATCGAAGAATCCTTGACCTGCACAACCTGTGGCATCCCTGTCAAGGACAATTGGAACTATTGTCCCAACTGCCACACACAGCTTCAGTACGCTTGCCACAATTGCAGTAACCTGGTCCGCCATGAATGGGATATCTGCGTAAACTGCGGCATTCCACAGCAAAGTGTCGCGCCGCAAAGCATCAATACCAGTGGTGGACGTCTGCCCCAGAGCCCCCAGCCAGGCAACCAGCCAGGCACAATCGACGACAGCGCCTACAGCCCCGCTCAGGCGACTCGATAACAGATCTGTTTCTCTTTGAAGTCTATTCCTCTGACCAATCCCGATCCGGGGCCACGTAGATCAACGGCAGGCTGACCAGCGTCACAGCATATTTGACGATCAGGTTAAAGAGAAAGATCTGCCAGACCACCGGCCACGGCAGCACCCATCCGAAGGCGCCCACGGCAAAAATCAGATTGTCCACCGGTATGCTGACGCTGTTGCTCACCAACACGCGCAGCCACTGATACCGTCGTGTGATCCGGGTGACGAACCAGTGATAGACCTCAGTGTCAAGTAGTTCACTGACCACTTCGGCGGCAATGGATGCCAGTACAATGCGCCAGACAGGCGCCAGGATGGCCGCGAATTCTGTCCCCAATCCCCAATCCGGATCGCTGGTCACGCTGGCGACCCACATCAGATAGCCCGCCATCAGCAGGTTGATTACCGCTGCCACAATGATCAGAACCTGCGTGTTGCGCCGTCCCAAAGTCTTGTGTGCGACATCACGCAATGTGAACGTGATCGGGTAGATGAACGTACCCATGTCAACAGCCAGTCCGGCGACCACGCCGATCTTGAGGCTGGCAATATCGGCCAACATCTGTGCAGCCACATAGGCCGCTACCACAATCATGGCCACACGGGCCGTCTTCTGTTCAGCCCGGTTCCCCTGACCGACGTAAAACGGAGCGCCCTCAGGTTTTGCTGCGTTACTTGCACTCACGATACAATTCCCCCATTTCCGGCTACCTTCCTTCAAGCCTTTCCGGTTTCAGGATACGGATCAAAGGAGTTCGCCGTGTTTTGTTAAGGCGGGTGCTACGACCGCCATCCATCACCACTGGCAAATGAAAAGACCTATTCTACCCACAGGGACATAAAGAGCCAAGAAAACCTATGCCGAAACGGACAGACATCTCATCGATCCTGATCATCGGCTCCGGCCCCATTGTGATCGGGCAGGCCTGTGAATTCGACTACTCGGGCGCGCAGGCTTGCAAAGCACTGCGCCAAGAGGGCTACCGAATCATCCTGGTCAATTCCGATCCAGCCACGATTATGACCGACCCGGAATTGGCCGATGCCACCTATATTGAGCCCCTCAACGTCGAAATCCTGGAAAAAATTATCGATCTCGAACGTCCGGATGCACTGTTGCCTACGGTGGGCGGACAGACCGGCCTCAACCTGGCCGTTGCCCTGGCCGAAGCAGGCATTCTCGAGCGCTACAACGTCGAGCTGATCGGGGCGAGCTTGCGCGCCATGCAAGTGGCCGAAGACCGTGAACTCTTCAAAGACGCCATGACTGAAGTCGGACTGGAGTCGCCGGTCAGCGGCATCGCCCACAATTTGGAGGATGCATGGCGCATCGCCCATGAGATCGGAAGATTCCCCATCTTCATCCGCCCTAGCTTCACCCTGGGCGGCAGCGGGGCCGGCACAGTCTTCACGCCCCAGGAATTTGAAGAAAAGGTGGCCTGGGGACTCAGCGAAAGCCCGGTCAGCACGGTCCTGATTGAAGAGTCGCTCATCGGGTGGAAGGAGTATGAACTCGAGGTCATGCGCGATGGAGCAGACAACTTCGTGGTCGTCTGCTCCATCGAAAACCTGGACGCCATGGGCGTCCACACCGGCGACTCCATCACGGTGGCTCCGGTCCAAACGCTGACCGACAAGGAGTACCAACGGCTACGCGATCAAGCGCGGCTCGTCATGCGCGCGGTCGGCGTCGAGACCGGCGGCAGCAATGTCCAGTTCGGCATCGATCCTCAGAGCGGGCGCGTGGTCATCATCGAGATGAACCCGCGTGTCTCCCGATCCAGCGCACTGGCATCCAAGGCCACCGGCTTTCCCATCGCCAAGCTGGCCGCCAAGGTGGCCGTCGGCTACACCTTGGATGAACTGAAAAACGACATCACGCAACAGACCGTGGCCGCCTTCGAACCGTCTATCGACTACGTGGTCGTCAAGTTCCCACGCTGGGCCTTCGAGAAGTTCCCCGGCGTCGACCGCGTGCTCGGCCCGCAGATGAAGTCGGTCGGTGAAGCCATGGCCATCGGACGAACCTTCAAAGAAGCACTGCAGAAGAGCATCCGCAGCCTGGAGATCGATCGGGATGGCCTGGGGCCCATGGAGCGCGACGCTGAAGGACGATTCAAGGGCTATGAGCAGCTGACCTCACTGAAGGACCTGCTTCGTATCCCAAATCGGGACCGCATCTTCGCCGTCTACGAAGCGCTGAAGGGCGGCGAGAGCCATGCCCTCGTCTGCCAGCTGACCGGTTACGATCCATGGTTCGTGGCGCAGATCGCCGAAATCATCGACTTCGAAACAAGTTTGGATTCACTGGACGAAGCAACACTGCGCAAGGCTAAGCGGCTTGGGTATAGTGATAGCCAATTGGCGCGGTTGATCGAGGATCGAAGATCAAAGATCGAAGAAAGAGATTCAGAGATGGGGGATTAGGAGATTCTGCGATTGACAATCTCCTAATCTCTCAATCTCCAGTCTCCGAATCAGACATCCGCAGCCTCCGTCAAAACATTGGCGTCACTCCCACCTACCACCAGGTCGACACCTGTGCCGCCGAGTTCGAGGCCTACACGCCCTACCTCTACAGCAGTTATGAGAGCGAGAGCGAGGCATTCCCGACGGAGCGCAAGAAGGCAATTATCCTGGGGGGCGGGCCCAACCGCATTGGTCAAGGGATTGAGTTCGACTATTGCTGCTGCCATGCCAGCTTTGCGCTACAGGAATTGGGCTACGAGACCATCATGGTCAACTGCAATCCTGAGACGGTGAGCACCGACTACGATACCAGCGATCGGCTCTACTTCGAGCCGCTCACCTTTGAAGATGTGCTCAACATCGTCGAACGAGAGCAGGCAAACGGCGAGTTGGCCGGCGTCATCGTCCAGTACGGTGGACAAACACCGCTCAACCTGGCCGACAGTCTGCAGGAAGCGGGTGTGCCAATCATGGGCACGCCGCCCGAAGCCATCGATCTGGCCGAGGACCGAGATCAGTTTGGCGAACTTCTGGCTCGTCTCGGCATCCCGGCGCCCCGCAACGGAATCGCACGATCCATTGAAGAGGCCCTGACTGTGGCCGTGCAAATTGGCTTCCCGGTGGTCGTGCGCCCCTCCTACGTGTTGGGCGGACGAGCGATGGCCGTGGTCGACGACAGCAATGCCCTACGGTCCTATATGCAGGAAGCCATGTCGGCTGCCGTGGACCGTGCCATCCTCATTGACCACTTCCTGGAAGATGCCTTCGAAGTGGATGTCGACGCCGTCTGTGACGGAGAGCGCGTCGTCATCGGCGGCGTGATGCAGCATATCGAAGAGGCCGGCATCCACAGCGGCGACAGCGCCTGCGTGCTGCCGCCCTACAAGATCAGCTACTATCACCTGAGCATCATCCGTGACTATACCGAACAGCTCGGCCTGGCCCTGGGCGTGCGCGGTCTGATGAATGTGCAATATGCCATCAAGGATGACACGGTCTATGTACTAGAGGTGAACCCGCGTGCAAGCCGAACGGTGCCCTTTGTGAGCAAGGCGACCGGTGTGCCGCTGGCCAAGATTGCGGCCAAAGTAATGGCGGGTCAGTCGTTGAAGGAGCTGAACTTTGTGGAGCAACCGGAAGTGCATGGGTTCTTCGTCAAAGAGGCCGTGTTGCCCTGGAAGAAGTTCACCGGCATCGACGCCCTGCTCGGGCCGGAAATGCGCTCTACGGGCGAGGTGATGGGCCATGCAGCCCATTTCGGCCATGCCTTTGCCAAAAGTCAGATGGGGGCGGACATCTCGCTGCCCAGCGAAGGGGGTGTGCTGGTCACCGTCAACGACTATGACAAGGGCAGCGCGCTCAAGCTCAGCCGCGATCTGCATCGCATGGGCTTCAAGATCTACGCAACGCCGGGCACCGGCGAGTTCATGAACCGCGCCGGCATTCCGGTCGACATTCTGGATAAGGCCACAGCCGAGGCCGAAGGATATACGACCCTGGACGCCATGCGCGACGGCAAGATCCAGTTCATCATCAACACACCGCTTGGCCCCAACAGTCGTGAAGACGGGGCCAAGATTCGCCAGTTGGCCACGCGCTTGGAAATTCCGCTGATGACGACGCTTTCGGCCGCCCAGGCCGCGGCCAACGGCATCAGCGCCATGCGTGACCACGAACTGAATGTGATAAGTCTGCAAACGCATCACGCAGATCAAACGTAGTGACCAAGCGAAATGGGCGTCTATGGCGGCGAGGGGTCCATCTCAACCGCTCTCTTCATCCATCAACAGAAAAGAGCGTGGTCTCGATATCGAGACCACGCTCTTTGGATTTCCAACCTATAATGGACAATTTCGGAGTCTACTACCCGTCAAACGGTTCGCCGGTGAAACCGCCTGCGCCATACGCCGGCGGCGACTCAACCTGGCTATCCTGATGCATGCGCAGGAGCAGGGCCGCCGTCAATCGAGTGTTCTCTTCGACAGCCAGCGTCAACTGAACATATTCCCCCAGCGCGTAGAGGAGGACGAAGTAGAGCAGGCCGACGACAAGCGTAATGATGCCGGCAATGATACCACCCGTTCCAGCCAACGCATCCGAGCCGGCGACCCCCATTTGGCTTAGCATTGGCGACAGCGCGCTACCGGCCAGAACAGCACCGATTGCGCCGATAATCGACAGTACCAAGAATATCCAGGCCAATACCTTTAGCAGGCTGCCGAAGAATCTCAGAATGGCAAATCGTTTCGGTACCGACATGATCTTCCTCCAGATGGGGTGAGTTCGGGTGCGAAGTGGCAAACTAGATAGCAATATCTGCTATTCTACACCATATTCGGCGTTCCGACTAGCGTATTTTTGATGCCCCCACTCAGGTCGTCTAGTGGGCCCTATAAAGAGCTTATTCGACGGCAGCGCAACCCAAGTGATTGTCTGCAATTAGGTCCATAGGTACTGCTTTAGCGGTCCGGGCGGCTGAATCCGTCACTGCGAACAAAACCACTACGGCAATTACGGATAGTCACTAACTCTGGCTGTCCGCAGTAGCCTTGCCGGCGGCCCCGCTTGAGCTATCCGGCGTTGATGACGAGGATGCGCCGGCGGTCTCTTTCGCAGCGGCGCCGGTTCCTTCACCATCGTTTTTACTCGACGTACTCTTATCTTCGCCGCTCTTCGACTGTCCGTTGGCCGATTCTTTGGTGGCCTTCTTGCTGTCATTAATATACCAACCACTTCCTTTGAAGTGGATAGCTGGTCTCCCCAACTGACGCTCTACATTGTTACTGCTGCACTTAGGACAGGCGGGCACAGAAGAATCGGAAAAAGACTGGATCTTCTCAAACTCATTGGCGCAGCTCTGGCATACAAATTCATAGATCGGCATTTTTGCACTCCCAGGTGAACCTCCTACAGGGTCCACACACTTTTCCGCAGTCGAGACTCGTCTCAATAGATCATGACAGCTATATGATCAAACCGGCTTAGACACCTCAGCTCCAGCCCTAGGCTAGACGATGTATCTAGCCTTCGACATACTATCGCATACAGACCCTAGCCAAATTTGGAGTATAATCAGTTGCAGTGCTCTTGTCGAATTTTGCACACCCTTCTCTTTCAGCCTAGACCCAGACGCCTGCCATGCCATTTCGCTTTGTGAGCCAACCACTTCAATCAGGATTGTACGAGCCCGAAGGCATCTATCTCGGCCTACCCTATGCAGGTGACGGGATTGTGCTACAGGCATGGGGCTTGCATTCGGAGTTCTATGGTCAATTCACCTACAATGGCATCGCGCTAAAAGGACATAACGGCGTCGATTTTGGCGTGGCGCCCTTTACCTCGCTGCTGGCTGTCGATGACGGCAAGGTCAATGAAATCAGCATGGATCGGGGCGGTTTCCAACGCTATATCAAACTTGAACACCGTTGGGGAGAATCCCTCTATACGTTCATCGGAGATGTCACGGTCGATTCAGGGCAGAACATTGACCGCGGCCTGCCGCTGGCGAGCGCCGGGCCACTCATTGATGCCGAGTCGCCCTATGCTCTGCTCCATTTTGGCATACGCGTCGCTCCCTACAACCGCTTTGACGGATGGGGAGGCTTTTCAAACCCGCTCATCTATATGAATCCGGCTGATCTCCATTTTCCCGAAAATGATGAAGCAAAGGATCTGATAGAGAATCCCCATTCTATGGTTGCTGAAAGCGGACAGATGCGACGTCCTTAATTGGCGAGTCTGTGATTAGAGACTCGCGCGGTCTTTGCCTGTTAGAGAAATCCATTGCATCTCATAATAGATAAGATAGTAATCATAGTAGGGGGTTGGGATAATTGGGAAAACAGGACGAATGACACGCCGGCGCACAAGATATAGGTCCAATAGACGCTCGACTCCCCCTATATCCACTCAGTATGAACGAACGGAGATCGATCAAATCCCAATTGGATAACCCAAGAAAGAAAAAGAACAATTTGCCTCCAGTTTTCTGCGCCACCTAGATATAGTAGATCGGTCTGACTGACTGCCTACGCCGTGGAAAACGAATAGCTTTTGCCCTTGCGGGTCCACGGGGATTCAACGACTTATCCGAGCCTGATTTCACTCGCTTATCCACAGCTTGTTCATGGCATCTTTATTCGCAACCAATTTGTTGTCACCCAGGGAGGGACCCCAATGCGTATCCGGGAACTTGCACCCGACCAGATCTTGTTCAATGGGAAAATCGTGACGCTGGACGCTTCGAGCAATGTGTCGACAGCCGTCGCCATCAAGGATGGGCGCATTGTGGCCGTCGGTTCGGACACCGACCTGCTGTTGACGGCAGGGACAAACACCGAGCAATTCGACTTCAAGGGCAAGATGGTCATTCCCGGCATCTTCGACAGCCACAACCATCTGATGCAGGTTGGCGTGAAGCTGACTCGCATCCGGCTGGATGAGTGCCGCTCTCCGCAGGAGATGATGGAACTGGTGCGCCGGCGTGCCGCAGTGACGCCGCCGGGTGAATGGATCATCGGCGAGGGCTGGAATGAAAATATCTTTGAGGACGGGCGGCTGCCTACCCGTCACGACATCGATCCGGCGACCGACCGGCATCCGGTCATCCTCATGCGTTTCTTCAACATGGACGTGGTCAACAGCGTAGCACTGGCGTTGGCCGGCGTTGACGAGACCACGCCCGATCCCGAAGGCGGAAAGATCGAGCATGATGCCGACGGTTCGCCCAACGGGATATTGCGTGCAGCGGCCAAGCTCTATGTCCGTGATTTGATGCCGCAGATGTCCCAGGCTGAACTGGTCGAGGCCATCCGCCTCGGCTGCGAGGACATGCATCGCTATGGCATCACCAGCGTCATCGATCCGGGGCTGATGCCCTTTGAGGTCCAAGCCTATCAGGCGGCCTATGCAAGTGGATGGCTTTCGGTGCGCGTCAACATGATGCTGAGCTGGCATGGCTTCCGCGAGGAGGAGAGCGAAGAGCAACTCGACTATCGGGCCATGGAGACCGGACTACGCACGGGCCTCGGCGACGAATGGCTGCGCCTGGGCGGTCTGAAGATGGCCATCGACGGGGGGACCAGTTCCCACACCGCCTACATGTACGAGCCGTTCGAGGGCGAGTCCGAGGTGCGCAACTACAACCGGCTCAACCCGGAGCAACTGCGTCGTTACTTCTGCACGGCCCAGGAGCACGGCTGGGATGTGGGCATCCACACCTGCGGCGATCGTGCCATGGACATGGTGGTCGAGGCCTTTGCCGATGTCATCCAAGCCTATCCCAACCCGGATGCCCGCCACAACGTCATCCATGCCTACTTCCCCAGTGACAACGCTCTGGCTCTCATGCAAAAGTACAACATCGGCGCTGTCATCCAGCCGACCTTTCTCTATCACGAAGGCGATATGATCTTCCGTGATGTGGGCCAGGAACGGGCCGCTAACTACAAGCCTGCGCGAAAATTCCTGGATCGGGGCATCCCTATGGCCGCCAACTCGGATATCCCCAGTACCGTCTCAGTCAACCCATTCCCGGCGCTCTACGCCTTAGTCACCCGGCGCAACAATGTGGGCAACCTGGTTGCCCCCGATCAAGCCGTCAGCCGCGAGGAGGCCCTGCGCGCCTACACCATCGACGGTACGTGGCTGACGCGTGAGGAGTCGCTGAAGGGCTCGATTGAAGTGGGAAAGGTGGCCGATCTTGCGGTTTTGGACCGAGACTACTTCGCCGTGCCGGACGAGGAGATCAAGGAGATCCAGGTGGAGATGACGATGATCGGCGGACAGGTGGTCTACAAGAAGCGTTAGTTTTACATGCAGAAGGCTCTTCTTGCGTTGACTCAGACGTTTGGCTTTTCGCAAAAGCCCAACGTCTTGTCCACCAGACCAGTCCCGATCGAGCCACTATTCTTAGTTGTCGCGCTGATAGGCCTCCCACCAGATAGACATGGCCTTGGCTGCCTCCGGCTGTAATACGCTGGGCGCCCGACAGGTCAACTCAAACGGCAGACCACGCAGCTGTGCCAGCCATTTGGCCGCCGCCGGATAACCGAAACGCAGGAGCGCATCCAGCATCACCAGTTGTTGGTGATGGATCGCTGCCACTGTCCTCTCTCCCCGCGTCATGGCATCCCAGAACCGGGCGGAGATATCCGCAGCCGCGGTCGATGTGATGGCCATGGTCCCGCGTGCGCCCATATCGACCGCGTCCAGCAGAAAAGGCGTGTTTGCCTGATAGACAATCGACTCGGGTGCTGCATCGAGCTTGGCCTTGATGCCGGGCAGCGTACACGTGGTGTCCTTGATGCCGACGATGCCATGGTTTGCGACCAGCCGTCCGTAGACTGCCGGGTCGATCTCGTAGGGGGCTACCTGCGGCCACTCGTAGAGAATAACCGGCAGCGGTGATTGGTCAGCCAGCGTTGCGAAGTAGGCCTCAAGCTGATCTTGTTCCAGTCCGAGGCCATTCGGCGGCACGAACACGAAACCGGAAACCCCGGTCTCTGCCATCTGCGCCATCTCGGCGATACGCTGGGTGCGATCCGCTTCCAGATTAGCCGTAGCCACGACAGGCACATCCCCCGCCCGTTCCACGGCTCGCTTAGCCAGCGCCAGCCGTTCGTCCAGATCGAGCCAGTGCATCTCGCTGCTGCCGCAGACCGCAAACAGCCCATGAGGACGCTGGCTCAGTTGCCAATCGACATACAGGTCGTATGTTGACCAGTCGATTCGTCCATCGGCGAGAAAGGGCGTGAGTAGTAGGGCGAAAACGCCTTCGAATCGGTTCATGAACGTGGGTCTCCATGTTGGGATGAAACTCAATACGTCAGGCCATGCCCGTAAGGAAAGAGAGGCTCCTCGGAATCGTACGGCACATCCGGGTGCTGGGCCAGCACTGCCTCCATAGAGGACGGCAGTTCGAACGGCAGCTTGCCCGTCGGCGCTGCACGGTCGAAGATGATATCTAGAAGTGCAGCGTCGTTTGCGCCGAAGTCGGCCAGCAGGGCCGCGCTCTGTGCCGCAATCTCGGGGATAACGGCCGGTCGTTCCAGATAGATGTCGACGATGGTCGGCTTTGTGGCCAGGATCTTCAGGATGCGGCTCTTCTCCGGCTCCTGGAAGTCGAGGTGGCCGGCGTGGATCATCTGCTCAAGGAAGTGGCCGTTCCGCTGTTCAAAGGGCGTCCTAAGTCGCAAGATCGCCAGATCGGCGTCTGCTAAATCGGCCACAACCTCGCTATAGGATGATGCCGTCTCGGCGTCAATGTTCTCGATGTAGAGCTTGGGGCGATCTCTGGATCGGAAGGATGCTGCCGTTCTTGAGCAACACGATCGACTTGCGCTGCGCCTCCTGGCCGGCAGCGACGAAGTCCGGGTTGCCGACGACCTGCTCCGCAACATCGGGATCGACGTAGGGGTTGTCGAAGAGGCCCAGGCGAAATTTGTCGCGCAGCAGCCGACGCACCGATTCATCAATGCGCTTTTCGCTGATCTGCCCGCTCTCGACTAGCTCAACGATCACCTCAGGACAGGCTTCGCCGCCGAACTGATCAACGCCGGCGTCGATCGCCTTCTTGGCTCGCCCCGGTCGATCCAATGCTTCAACGCCCCAGGCACGTGCTTCCCACGGCACGCCCATGATCTCCACATCGGTCAGCAGACCCCAGTCGGTACAGACCACGCCGTCGAATCCATAGTGATTGCGCAACAGATCGGTAATGATGCCCTTGCTGAAAGCGAAGCCCACTTCCTCATGTTCGGTACCCATGGGCTGGCCGTAGTAGGGCATGATCTGGGCCGTACCTGCCTCGAAGGCGGCTTCGAACGGCTTCAGGTGGTAGTCGAAGTTGTCGCCGGGGTAGACCTGCTCCTTGCCGTAGGAGAAGTGCGGGTCCTCGCCGTCCTTCTGAGGACCGCCGCCGGGGAAGTGCTTGGTCATGCAGGCCACACTTTCGGCGCCAAGCGTCTCTCCCTGAAAACCACGAATGTAGGCGGCGGTCAGCCGTGCGCTTTGGTCTGCATCTTCGCCGAAGGTGCCGTTGACGCGCCCCCAGCGCGGCTCGGTGGCCAGATCGGCCATGGGATGCAGGGCAACGCGAATGCCCAGCGCCACATACTCCTGCCGGGCGATGTTTGCGAACTGCTCAACCAATGATTCGTCGTCGATGGCGGCCAGCCCCAGCGGCTCCGGCCATTGCGAGAACGCCCCGGCCATCATGCTGGCCAGCGGGTTGTCGCTGAAGGCATGGCGCGGATCAGAAGAGAGGGTCACCGGGATGCCCAGTCGGGTGCTCTCGGCCAGCGCCTGCACACGGTTTTGCCATTCTGCCGCGATGCGCGGAGCCGGCAGACCATGTACATTGAAGTGGTTCATCAAGCCTTCGACGACCATCTCGGTGACCGGCGTGCGCATAAAACCCTGTTCCGGCGGCTCCAACGAGCCGTCCGGGTTGGCGGCAAGAATGGTGTGAAAGAGGAGCCCCGCCTTCTCCGGCAGCGTCATCTGTGCAAGCAAATCCTCAACACGCTCCTCCACCGGCCGCCGCGGATCCTCGTAGACATCAAGCCGGCCATTCTTGTTGAGATCTCGGTACTCGAAACCGTCTTTGGTCTGTTGGATCGCCATGACGTCTCCCTGCACAAAAAATGATTTTGCCACAGATGAGTCCACTGCAAGAACAAAAGAGCAGCCACAGATGAACACAGATGGCTTCAGATAGCCACAGATAAGGTCTGATAGCAAAGGAGCGGCTCAAAGTTCATCTGCGAAAATCAGTTGTTTATCTGTGGAAATCTGTGGCAGGTTTTTTAGCTCCGGAAAAACTGCTCCGTCAGAATCTCACCGCCAGGCGGAACAAGCACGAACTCGCTGCCTGCTTCCTCCGGTGCGTCGATGGAATCGATGAAGGCTTTGAAGTAGTCGTCGGAGCCGACATACTCCTCGTATTTCATCTGCCAGCGCTGGCAGAAGTCGGCCACCTCTTGGGCCATGCCTCGATAGTGTTTGACCTCACTCTTGTTGGGCGCTACAAAGAGCAACCGGTCGTAGTGCTGGAACTGCATGTCCATCATCCACTCTGTGTCCTCCTCGCTGTACTTCTCGCGGTAGGAGTTATACTGCCCCACCGGCGTGGTCTCGGATTCTAGCCAGCCTTTGGTCAGGAAATAGGTGCCGGCGTTGCGCATCTCGTCAGTGTAGGCTTCGTAGGAACCCATGAAGAGGGCGACGCAGTCATCGGTGCGCGGGATGAGCAGTGTGTGTTGGTTCGCCTTGACGCCGGCCAGACCGTTGCCGCACAGCCCATAGCCCAGCACGACCAGGCTCGGCTCCTCAATGGTGTCGATGACTTCCTGGACGGCTACGGTCAGCTTGGGCGGCGTCTCATGCAGGCCCATGTCGGTGTAGGTCACCTGATCGACCAACTCGGCCGGCAGGTACTTCTGCATCAGATCCTGCATCACACGGCAGGCGACGACAACAATGGGCGCTTTGTTCGATTTGGACATGGATACATTTCACCTATGAGTAGAGTAGTTCAGGCATCGCTATTTTTCTGTGCGAAGGTTGTCTCGGCTGTCAAAGACGAGTTTGGCGACTCCTCGTAGTGCGCTATGTTCAAGGTCGAGGGCCGGAAAAATACGACAGCCGCGTCCCTCCGTGCCCAGCGCCTCTCTGAACGGTTCGAAAAAGAGGTCATGGGATTTGGATATCTGCCCGCCGAAGATGAAACAGTCAGGGCGAAACTGTTCGAGTTGATGTTCTTTCACGAAACGGCCCAATCTGGCGCCCACCTCGGCAAATACCTTAGCCGCATTTACGTCGCCCTGTCTTGCTTGTTGGGCCATCGTCCGCACATCGATCTCTTCGCCCGTCAAGGCACGATAGCGCCTGGACATCCAGACGCTCGACGTGTAGTCGTTGAGTATGCCATCCTTGTACGGCAGTCCCGAAATCCAGCCGATCCAGGGAACACCTGGACCTTCGTCGACGATGCGTCCGTCCACAGCGAAGGCGCTGCCCACGCCCGTGCCCAGCGTAAAGACGATGACACGGGAAAATCCTTGCCCGGCTCCTCTCCAAACCTCACCCCGTCCGAAGGCCCAGGCATCCAGGTCGAAGATCAACGGCAGTTCAAGCGGCAGGGCCAGGTTTTTTCGCAGATGCTCCTTGACGTTGACGTCGTAGATTGCTTCGTACTTGTCCAGCCCCCTGATCTTGGAGATGCCGCGCTCGAAATCGAACGGCCCGCCGATGGCGATGCCGATGCCGACGAGGCTCAAGCCGGTTTCCTGCACAGTGGTCAATAGACCCGCCAGCGTGGTGGAGAAGGTGTCGAGGACGGCAGCCGCTGTGCCACTGGAGTCGACTGGCGTCAGATGGTATGAGCCGTCAACCAAGGTTCCATCTCCCCGAATGACACCGGACTTGATGGACGTGCCGCCGATGTCGAGACAGGCGATCGCATTGGTATCGTTCATCAAAATGCTCCGTACACCCAGGTGGTCTCGATCATGGTGCGGTAGTTCTCCGGTGGCACATCGTCGGTGATGGAGTGGCTTGAGGCGACGATGTAGCCGCCTCCGGGACCAAGGGCCTCGATACGCTCTATTGTCTCCCGGCGTACCTCGTCCGGCGTCCCGAAACTGAGCACGCCGGCCAAATCCAAATTGCCGATCAGACAGAGGTCTGCACCGTATTCGCGTTTGTAGGCGTAGATATCGTTGCAGTTGGTCTGGATCGGATGCATGGCCGAGACGCCCAGTTCCAGCGCCAACGGTAGAACCGGCTCAATGTTGCCGCAGCAGTGGAAGATGATGGGGATGTTCGCGGCGACGACCGGATCGAGGATCTGTCTGGTGCGCGGCAGCCATTGGTCGCGAATGAAGCGCGGGTTGACCAGGAAGCCGTTATTGTCGCAGATGTCATCATCAAGGCCAAAGAAGTCGATCTCTCGCTCCAGGCAGGCGTCAACGATACCCAGGCTGTATTCGAGAAACTTGTCGAAAAGGATTTCGATCAGCGCCGGATCATCGACCGTCTTGTACATGAAATTCTCCATGCCCAGGGTCTCGTAAGTGTTGCTGAAAACCGAGCGCAGCAGAACCCCGACGCCGATATCCGTGTCCTTGAAAGCGTCCAAGTAGTAGTCGAGCGGCGCCATCATTTCGTCCACCGATGGCGGGGTGGGCAGACGGTCCAACTGTGAGCGGTCGGCAATGATGCCCTCCTGGCTGCGGGCGATGGCCCCTTTGACGGCCACCTTACGCGATTTGGGTTTCCAGCTCAACGTGCAGACGACCGCATCCTGCCCCGTCTTCTCCAGGAATTGGCGATATTCTTCGGCGGGCAGATAACAACTGTAGCCAGCCAGCGCGCTGCGATCATGACGTTCGTCCTCCGAACGGGGCGGCCAGACGGTGTCGCCGACGCGATATCGCTCACGCACGTCCTCCATCGTCTCGCTGCCAAGGATTGCCTCTGTGTTGCGCTGCATCACCGCGAATTCCCAGTTGGGCACGCGGTCGCCCTCCTTGCGCCGCAGGGCGGCGAGGAATCGAGCTTTGTCGGGTCTTTGAAGCGCAGTCATAGGTAGGCTTTCTGCTAAAGAACCGGTAACGGAAATGTATCCCCAGTATCATCGATCCAGGCGGCCAGCCGATCCTGGAGGCGATCTCGTTCGGTCTTGAACCAAGTGTTGTGGGCCAGGTTGGCGAACTCGTAGGGATCTTCATTCAAGTTATACATCATCCACGGCTGACCTTCCAAGCAGACATATTTCCAGCCTTCGGTCGTGACCACGCCACGCCAGGGGCGATCCGTGCTGTGGGCATGGCCGGTGGGTACGACCAGTTGCAGATAGGCCGAGTCGGGCAGTTGGCCGACATCCCGATCTGGTCGGCGCAATCCGGAGTAGTCTGTGCCCTCCATCCAGTCGGGTGCGTCAATACCGCAGAGTCCCAGCGTGGTCGGGCCGACGTCCACGTGGTTCACCGGCGCCGGAAGACGACCGCCCTGATTGGCATAGTGGGGCACATGGCCGCCGATGATGAAGGGCACGCGGATCGACTCCTCCCACGGATTGGTCTTGAGAAATTGGCCGTGGGACCCGTGCATATCGCCATGGTCCGAAAAGAAAATGATGTGGGTGTTGTGGGCCAGCCCAGCTTGCTCCAACGCCGCGCGGATGCGACCCACGTTCCAGTCCAAGTTCTCGATCATGGCATAGTAGCCGGCCAATTCTCGGCGTGCTTTCTCCACGACCCGTGGAATATCCGGCACGTTGGCGCGCAAGGTCAAGGCGCCGGGCGTGTGTCGGTCCATCCACTCGGCCGGGGCGACGTAGGGATTGTGGGGCGGCTGGACCGAGAGCGCGGCGAAAAAGGGTTTCCCATGGCGGGTCTTGCTATCGTCGGATGCCTGCTGCTTACCCTGCTCAGCCAGATAGTCGATGAAAAGATCGGTCAGCGCATCGGTCTCGTAGCCGGGCAGCCGGTATTGGAAGGCGTCATTACCCTTGCCGCCGTGAACCCAACAGTCCCATTGGCTGTTGTTGTTCTCGTAGCCAATCCAGTCGTCGAAGTGGCCGCGATGCTCAGGCGGGATGACGTAGAGGCCGGCACGCTGGTCGGGTCCTTCCTCAAAGCCGCCGACATGCCATTTGCCGAAATAGGCGGTGCGATAGCCGGCATCGTTGAAGGCGTCCGCAATGGTCGGCTGGTCGGCCGGCAACAGACCCTGGTGGCAAGGCACGCCGCTGTTGTGGGGATAGCGTCCTGAGAGCAGCGCTCCGCGATAGGGCGAGCAGAGCGGGCAACCGCCCACGGCTGCGGTCAGTGTCAGCCCTTCGGCAGCCAGTCGATCGATGTTGGGCGTGTGCACGTTGGGATCGCCGGCGTAGCCCAGCGCCTGGGCGCGGTGCTGATCGCCGAAGATCCAGATGACGTTGGGGCGGGTGTCGGGTTGTTCAGTCATGGTGTGTGGCCCTGCCGGATTTGTGGTGCTAAAAAGGGAAAATTGCGAACTCAACTCCTTTGCTGTCAATCATTCGGAAACCGACTGATATGGACAAACCGCAGCAGATGCAACTCGTCGTAGGAAATCGTTTTGCCCAGTTCCTCGTAGATCGGTGATAGACGCTCAACGCCCAATTCCTCAAAGGCTGTGAAAACTCGCTCCTGCTCATCCTCCGATAGCGTCGAGCACTCAAGAGCCCGCTGACCGTCGATTTCATAGCCGGCTTGCTGGTAGCGCGCCAAATGCTGTATGACCGTCCCCATCTTGACGCCGTAGCCGGCACGGATCTCTTCGACTGATTCTCCTGCCACGAATCGTTCGCCGACCTCTTCGAATCGCTTCTTGCCCGGCGTCGACATGGAGATTGGTCTGGCCGCACGCATGGGCGCACCCTTGACCACCGGCTGGATGTCCCTCTCACCACAATAGGTTTTGAGCAGATCCAGGAACGGCTCGCCATAGCGCTCCAGTTTCTTGTCACCGACGCCGTTGATGGCCAGCAACTGACTTTCGTCCTGGGGAAAATAGGTCGCCATCTCTACCAGCGCCCGGTCGGAAAAGACGATGTAGGCTGGGAGGTTGACCTCGTCGGCCAGCTGTTTTCGCAAGGCTCGCAGACGATTGAACAGTTCGATATCTTGGGGAACCGATGCCGCCCCCACCCCAGAAGCGGAAGACGAGACGTGCGTCGCCCGCCGTATGACCGTGACCGTTTCGCCCTGGAGCACGTTGTAGCCGCGTTCAGTCAGTTGCAGCGACCCGAACTTCATGTCCTGTTCCAACAGCCCCTTGGCGATGAACTGCTGGGCCAGATCCTTCCACTCAGCCGTCGAATGGTCTAAACCGATGGCGTAGGTCGACAGCTTGTCGTGGCCAAACTGGAGAATCTTCTTGGCCTGGGAGCCGCGCAACACGTTGATAATGTGGGAGGCGCCGAAGCGCTCGCCCGTGCGCTTGACGCAGGAAAGAAACTTCTGGGCTTCGACCGTCACGTCGACTTGTTCGGCATCGTCGCTGGAACGCTGGCAGCCGTCGCAGTGGCCACAGGGCTCGGCCAGCGTCTCGCCGAAGTAGGCCAGCAGGGGAATGCGCCGACAATCCTGAGCCTCGGCATAGCGCCACATGGCCTGCAAGCGCGCCGAGCGCCCCGCCTTCTCCGACTCAGCGCCCGAATCGATGAAGAAGCGCTGGGTCATCATGTCGGCGACGCTGTAGAGCAGCAGACAGTCGGAGCGCAGACCGTCACGCCCCGCACGGCCAATCTCCTGGTAGTAGTTCTCGACGCTTTGGGGCAGGTTGTAGTGAGCCACGAAGCGCACATTCGACTTGTCGATGCCCATGCCGAAGGCCACCGTCGCCACCATGATGGGCACGTTGTCACGCACCCAATCTTCCTGGTTCTTCCGTCGAGTCCCGCTGTCGAGACCGGCATGGTAGGGCAACGCGGACCAGCCGAGCTGTCCCAGACGATAGGCCACGCCTTCCACATCCTTGCGCGTGCTGCAATAGATGATGCCGGACTGATCCCGGTGGTTGGAGAGGAAATTGAGCAACTGGGCCATGCCGTCCAGCCGCGGCTCTGCGGCCAGAAAGAGATTCTCGCGGTTGAAGCTGCCGATGAAGGCATTTTCGGGCGAGAAGCCCAGGATCTCGGCAATGTCGGTCTGCACGCGTGGCGTGGCCGTGGCGGTCAGCGCCACGCAGATCGCCTGAGGCAGCCGATCTCGTACGGCGCGTAACTGGCGATACTCGGGCCGGAAATCGTGTCCCCAGGAGGAGATACAGTGGGCCTCGTCGATGGCCAGGCAGTCTATCTTGCAATCATCAAGGAGCACCAATATCTCCGGGCGCAGCAGCGTTTCCGGCGCCATGTAGAGTAGCTTGATCTCGCCGTTGCGCGCCTGCTGCATGATACGAGACTGTTCCTGAGCAGCCAGGGTGCTATTGATGTAGGCCGCGGCCACGCCTGAGTCGAGCAGTTGAGAGACCTGGTCCTGCATCAGCGAGATCAGTGGTGAGACCACCACGCTCATGCCCGGAAAGATTAGCGCCGGCAGTTGGAAACAGAGCGACTTGCCGCCGCCGGTCGGCATGATGATCAGCGTGTCGCGGCGCTTGAAAATGTTGGCAATGCTCTCGGCCTGGAGCGGCCAGAAATCGTCGTAGCCGAAGACCGACTTGAGCGTGCTGCGGGCCGCCGACATCGGATCGTCAGGCAGACCGGTTAGCGCTCGTCCATCGGCATCGAGTTGTGGTTTGACCGGGGGCAGCGTCTGGTGGGCGGCCATACCGGGCGGCGGGCCGTCATCATAGGAGGCCGCATATCCTTGATCGTATTCATTCGGATCGAAGTCGGGAAATTCCGGCTCGGGGAATGGAGGTTCCTCCGGGAGAGAATTCTGCGCAGAGAGATGGGGTTCCGGTGACTCATTGTCTGACGGAGCCGATGATGACAGCGTGTCAAACAGCCCGGGTTGATTGCTGTCCGCTAGGTTGCCGTTAACCGGATCTGGATCAAGCCTACTGAGCACCTCATCCTGGCTTTTCAGCTCGCCATTTTCGTCAATGTGCATCACGTCGATGTCAGACTGATCCAACGTCTCGCCGATCAGTCTACTGCGGTGGCATTGCTCCGGCTTGCCTTCGCTGCACATGAGTGCGACGCGATGTTGTTGCTCAAACGCCCTCTCCAATCGTTCGATGCCTGCCTGGTAGAAGGGCATTTCCAGGATTACCTCATAGTCGACTTTGCCGTCGACGTAACAGGCTTCATCCCTGGGACGCCCACCGAGTTGATCGCCCATGAAGACGTAGCGGATCCCGGCTTGGGACAGTGACGCCTGAAGGGTAGACTTTGAGAACTCGGGTTTGTAGCGTGAATACGGTTCGCTGCGCACGTCGATCAGGAAGGCGATGCGATGCGCCAATAGCAGTTCGGTGAATGACTTGATGTCACGTGCGCCATAGCCGATCGTGTAGATCGGGATGGTTTCGCTGATGGGCGCGTTTTTTGCATTGACAGGTTCGGGGGATGGTCTCATGTCGGCCATGGAGTATCCTTTTTCTGGTTGTTGATCGGTAGGATATCGTGAGCATAGCACGACCGTTGATAATGTCAAATGATCTGGTTTTGACAACACCAAAATGATGAAGCTGGTCTGGTCATCGCGGCCTGGCCTGATGACAAATACAGGCCCATGATTCCCCTGCCCCACTCTCAGGAAACGCAGAACGGCTATGAGTACGCGGCTGCCCTTCTTGAGCAATCGTGCGGTGAGCGCCGTGCACTTGGGCGATGATTCCGTCCAATTCATGCAGAGCGGCGAAGAGGTTCAACTGGGCGAGGGTGTAACGGTGTCAGCCAAATCTGAGCTACAGGTGCCGTTTGGGTAATCACAGTCAATCAGAAGCAGGGTCGAGTTCAAGCATTATTCATCGCCGCCAACCTACGCAAGTGGCAGTGAGATGACGAACTGTGCCCCTTGGTGCTGATCGAGCGGCGGACTGATGAGCGCTATCGTCCCCCCGTGTGTGCTCACGATCTGTTTGACGATGGCCAAACCGAGGCCGGAGCCTCCAGTCGAACGGCTGCGTGAACCGTCGGCACGGTAGAAGCGATCGAAGACATGGTTCAAGTCGTCAGGCGGGATACCCTCACCCGTGTCGGTCACGCGCCAGCGGACGGTGGCGCCGTCAGCGAGCAGGTCGATCGTGACGCGGCCGCCGACTGGCGTGTGCCGTATGGCATTGTCGATCAGGTTCGTTGCCACCTGGCCAAGCCGAGCTCGATCGCCAGTGACCAGGATCGCTTGATCGGCCGGTGGCTCTTCATAGACCAGGGCGATCTGCGATGCCTTGGCGAAAGGACGAAAGCCTTCGAGGACTCGTGCCACTAATTCTCCCAAGTTGACTTCTGCCATGGAAAGCGTTAGTTCGCCGGCGTCGGCCAGCGCAAGTATGCGCAGATCATCGACCAATCGAACGAGCAAGATCGTCTGCTCGTGGATCGGATCAAGATTCTCTACAGTCAGCGGGAAGACGCCGTCCTGCAACGCTTCGACATTTCCCTGGATGCCGCTCAAGGGCGTTCGTAGTTCATGGGCGATATCGGCAATCAGATTGCGTCGAAGCTGCTCTTGCTCTTGCAGCGATTCAGCCATACTGTTGAACGATCCTGCCAGGCCCCCCAGTTCATCCCTACTGCGGATTGTCACGCGGGTGGAGAGATTTCCTCCCGCAATCTGGTGCGCTGCATTGCCCAATTCAATCACAGGGTGTGTGATCTGGCGCACGACAAAGGCCGCCAGGAGCAATGCAACTACGCCGGCAACTAACGCCCCGGTTAGGACGGCGCGGGTCAGTCTGCTCAGCAGTGACGTGTTGCCGGCCATGGGCATTTCCATGACGGCACCGTCGAAAAAGAGTGTGCCCACTTCGACACCATCGACGACAATTGGCAAACGGTTGCCCGTCGGACGAGCTTCCGGCATAAGGTCGGCGCGGCTCGCGGTATCGGCGACAACCAGTCCATCGCCATCTACCAGCCAGACGCGACTGTCGAACATGCCCATCATGCCGCCCATCATGCCGCCCATCATCCCCACCATCGGGCCGCCATCGGAAGCAGAGCGTACGAGCGTGGGCAGTTGCGCATCGATGCCATCCCATCCGCCATTTTCGGCGTAGAATCTGGCCGAGACTTGCTGGAGCAACGACGGTCGGATCATCTGATTGTCGACCATAAAATGGGAGAGCTGTGTCGCCGCTGCTTGTCGTGCCACGAGAACTGACACGATCACGCCGATGAGAATGACCACACCGAAGGCACCGAGGAGTTTGACCCAAAGACGATTCACGGTTTTTGCTCCTGGGGAAGAAAGCGATAGCCGATGCCATGAACGGTTTCAATGAAACGGCTATGCCGGCCCGAATCACCCAATTTGTGGCGAATGTTCTTGATGTGGGCGTCGATGGTGCGTTCGTAGGCGGCATTATTGCCGAGCGCATCAGGCTGGGTGATATCGAGCAGTTGACTGCGAGTGAATGGTCTATCCGGATGGCGCATCAGATGACTCAATAGATCGAACTCGGTTGCGGTCAGATCGACTGCCGCTCCGTTCAGCGTGACGCTGTGGTAGGTTGGATCGAGCGTCAAATCGCCGGCTTTCAGTTGACCTGTGTCGGCATTCAACTGCTGCGTATCCAGTCGTCGCAAGCGCCGAGCGTACACGTGCCACCAACTCACGCGGGCTGAAGGGTTTTGTCACATAGTCATCGGCGCCCAGTTCCAGACCGATGACGCGGTCCGTTTCGTCGACGCGGGCAGTAAGCATAATGATGTAGACACGGGCAAGGGCCGGATTATTGCTGGCGCGCAGGCGACGGGCGATCTCAAGCCCGTCCATGTCCGGCAACATGATGTCGAGAATGATCAAGGTCGGCTGCTCGCGCTGAATCAGCGCCAAGGCCGACGGTCCATCGGCAGCAGTGAGGACGCGGTAGCCGTCCCGTTGCAGGTAGCCTTCGACGACGCGTCGAATTTGGGCGTCATCCTCGATGACGACGATCAATGGCGTCACGGTAGCGTATTCATCCTTGGACGTCGTCTAACATTACTCATGTGGATTGGCCCCCGTTGCGATCATCCAGTGGTGTATCTTGTGGTGATCGCCGATGGCCATTGCGCCGATATAGCCCAGGCCACGGATCATCTCGATCTCATTTGGAACCTCGGTCTCAATGGTGAGGGTGAAGCGACCGCTCTCCTCAAGGACGGACATCGTCCATCCCGTTTCGGCAGCGAGCTGGGCCGGATGGACTGCCAGCACTCGACGCAGCGAGGCCAGGGCACGTTCATACTGGGGTTCAATGACGACACGAACGCCCGCCGGCGTCTCGCTCTGCTCGATCAGATCCACGCGCAACGTCATATTCTCCATGTCGACAAGGTGTACGCGCAGCGCTTCCAGGTCTACACGACGCCAATCCGTTTCCGGGTCCGCCAGAAGCATGGCGGTCACCTCCTGAATGGCGCCAAAGGCATCATTGCCCGGCATGGTCAATGGGGTTGACGCCGGCAGTTCTGTCGATTCCTCGATCATCTGTGCATGTGTGGCTTCATGGTCGACGACCTTACCATTGACGACCATTTCGTGCGGGGCTTCAGCATCGTTATCCGGCATGGTCAATGGGGTTGCTGGAGGGGTTGCCGCCGACAGTTCTGTCGATTCTGCGCTCATCTGCGCATGTATGGCCGCATGGTCAACGACTTTGCCATCGACCATCATTCCGTCCGGAGCCTCGGCATCGTTGTCGGTCGCTTGCGCCAGTACGGCGGGCATAGACTGGACTGGTGCACACGCGGTCACGGGAGTGGCGAAGAGTATCAGTATGGCCGCCAACAGAAAATGGCGTCGCTTTTTCGAATCAGTCAGATCGGGCAACAATCTCACAGCATAGTCTCTTCGTAACGGTTTCAGTTGAGCATGTTGGCGCTACGCGCCAGCTTCGCAAACAAAATAGAGCATGCCCATCGGAATGACGATCGGCTCATTCTGTCCACAGTCTACCCTAGATTTGTGAAGGAATTGCGAACGAGGTGCTATTCGTCGCTTGCACTGGCCGATCTTCTTGAAGCAGAGCAGGTGCCTGCCGAATCTTACCATAATCCAAAAAAGCCTGATGTTGGATGGGCAGAGATGTGGGGAAGGGCGTCGCTGCAAACCAGTATTCCTGCGCAAAATCAGATCTTCTGCCCGTCCGTTCTATACGGATCAAACAGTATGTCCGGGATGGAGGGCATGAATCAGGAAAGAAAATCAAATCTTGGCAGCTCACGATTTGTCATTCTCAGTTACTGATGTGGAATTCCAGGTCACTCTGGCAAGGGGCCAGTGAAGAATCTCGCATTTTACCAAATCGTGAACGACTGACAATCATTGTGGCATCAATGCCCAGACGTTAAGATGAACTGACTTGGCGGTAACGTCAGCCTGATTGCTTGCCGTCTAGCGATGCGGAATCTTGCGTCTTTGCCAGTTTAACTATAGAGTCCATGATTCTGCTGGAAAAAGAGAGATTTGCCACAGATGACTCTACTGCAAAACGGTAAATTTGCCACAGATTTCCACAGATAAACAACTGATTTTCACAGATGAACTTTGAGCCGCTCCTTTGCTATCAGACCTTATCTGTGGTTATCTGAAGCCATCAGTGTTCATCTGTGGCTGATCTTTTGTTCTTGTTGTTGAGTCATTCCGTCTCAAGCCAGCAGTTCGCTAGATGGCAACGCTTATTTGGAGAAACCGATCATGAAATGGAAAGTTTTACCCCTTCTGCTCATTGTCCTCTTTGTATTTGCCGCTTGTTCAAGGCCGGCATCGACTTCACCGGCGGAAGACCAACAATCGACCCAAGAGGTAATGGCGCCTGAGGCAGTCCAGGAGGGCGATTCCGCAGAAGCTGGGACCCAAACCCAGCCGGTGGTCACCGTCTACAAGTCGCCGACTTGCGGCTGCTGCAGTGAGTGGGTAGAGCATATGGAGGAGGCCGGCTTTGTGGTCGAGGCCCATGATGTGAACGACTTAGCAACTGTGAAGAAAGAGAACCACGTGCCGGGCGGGCTCCAGTCCTGCCACACGGCCATCGTGGACGGCTATGTGATCGAAGGCCATGTGCCGGCTGAGGATATCAGCCAGTTGCTGGCCGAGCGCCCAAACGTGGCCGGCCTTGCCGTACCGGGCATGCCGGTCGGTTCACCGGGCATGGAGATCGACGGCAATCCGGGCCAGCCGTTCGATGTCATCTCGTTTGACGTGGACGGCAATATGGATGTCTTCGCCAGCCACAACGAATAACGCACAATTGCTCTCCGGGCCCACTGTTCACAAAAGGAGTGGATCCGATTCACATTTCCTTCACAACTGATCGCTATCCTGGAATCAGGTAAGTCTCTCAACCATGTAGCGACCACTGAGGCTACTGCGATAGACGAAGCAAAGGAAGTGTGAAAATGTACCACAATTCGAAATGGCTTGTTGCGCTGGGCGTGACGGTGTTGGCTCTTGGGCTGCTCTTCGGAACGGCGATGGCCGATCCCGGCGAAAACGGCAGCGAAAACGGCGGCTGGAATATGCACGAACAGATGGACCCCGAGCAATACGGCCAGATGATCCAGCGTATGACCGAGATCCACGGCGCCGAGTTCACCGGAGAGATGTTGCAACGCATGAACGAAGGCGGCGACTGCCACGGGGCCGGAGTGGGCATGATGGGAGCCGGGATGATGAATGGTTTCCAAGGAATGATGAACGGCGGTTTCAGCCATGGCGGCATGATGAGTCAGGGCTTTGAGGGAACGGTCGGCAGAATGATGCGCGGCGTGCATGGGATGATGAGCGGTTTCGGCAACGACAGCATGATGAATAGTGACATGATGGGCCGTTGACCCTGAACGAGTGGCGAAGTGACTTGACTGAGAAGGGGAGGCATCGGCCGATGCCTCCCCTTCTGTTTGAAGCATGGATGCGGGATATGACGCAAGGCGGAGTGCTGAACGCCTGGTCCAATCGGCCGGTCGGGGATGAAGTCTCGCTATGTAGCCAGGGGAACACGCATATTCCTGATAACGCGCGGAAGGTCATCGACTACAACAGCATGCCGCCTACTTCTGGACCGCACTCTGGATTGATCGCCCACTGGGGCATCCACGACGATCCGTTGCCGTACGAACGCGTGCTGCACAACCTTGAGGACGGAGGCGTGGCCATCTATTATCAGTGTGAGGACAGTTGTCCCGATCTTGTGGAGCAGCTCGAAACAGTGGTGACACCTTACATCAATGGCGGCAAGCATGTCGTACTCGTGCCCAATGATCCATCCTTTGAAACAGCGTCCGGTGAGACCCTGCACAAGGATATGGAGAGTCGGGTGGCGCTGGTGGCATGGCAGCGTCTGGACAAATTCGACGAGTTTGATGCGGAGCGCGTACAGGCGTTTATTGAACAGTATGAGGGGATCGATCATCATTGATGATCGATTCGTTGCCCTCGAATACGTTTATGTGCTAGCGGATGACCATGCAGCGGCTTCCATTAGCGACGAAGTCGAACTCGATCGTCAATGTCAGTGTCCCATGCGTAGAAGCGGATCTTGTCCTCGCTGAACAAGGCTTCCAAAGTATTCGTCAGCTGGCCGACCTGATTCAAGTGGAAGAAACCGATACTATCCCGGGTTAGTATCCAAGAAAATCGTCTAGCAACCCTGTGATCCCGTCCAAACCGCGCTGGGCGCCACAGGCAAAGCAAGTGTCAGGCAGATCTGTGCCTTCTCGAATAGGTTGCTCACATTGCCGACAAGCGGTCAACTCTCCTGTGACCAATGACGATCTGGCAAACAGGTCGTGGCCTTCGGTCATCGATGGCATGGACACTGCCTGTTCCGGGCAGGCGATAACGCAAATGTTGCAGTCCTGGCCAAGGCAGAGCGATGGCTGAACAGTCAGATCGAAGAACTCGCCCTCAGTGGCAAAGTCGAGAGCACCTGTGGGGCAGAACTTTGCACAGAGCGTGCAGGCAGTGCAGCGGACCTCGTCGATGCTGAGGGTGAATGCGGCTGGGGTGGACAGCGGAATACCGACCGGCGCACCCCGTTCAACCAGGGACACTATCTGGGCATGTTGGCGGGGCAACGTCTGGGGTAGACGCTCCGACACCGGCACGGCCCGTCCACTCTTTACCATCTCCATCTTCTCTTGCGGGGACAAGGCCTCTTTGCCGGCCGTCTTGAACGCACTGAATAGTTTTCTCCGAGAAACCGGGGACATAGCCGGGTTGTAGACAGGGCGCTTTTCTACCGTGGTTGGCTCTTCATCCTCTTCGGCGCGCAGCCGAATGAATGGCGTGCCAGGCAGTATCTCGACCCACTCATTGCTCCGAGCCACGGTCTCTTCGATAGAGGGTATGTACATAAACCAACGGACATTCGGAGCAATTGCTGTCATCCAGCCTTATCTTGTGATCCGACATGGACAAGGCCAACAAGGTAGCGGGCGAGAGCGCGGCCAGGCATCGTTGCGTTTGCACCGCAATCTCAGCCGGACCCCGATCTGGTTGCTGGTGTTGTGGACAGAGCAAGTCCACTTCTCCAGCCGGCAACGCTCGCACCAATTGAGCCAGCTTGCCGGATAGGCTATCCTTGCGCGTGAAGGCATCTGTGGGGCAGCGGTGCAAACAGAGACCGCACTGCAAACAGAGATTGTTGTTGAGACTAGGCTTACCATCGACAACTGCGATGGCACCCTCGGCGGGGCAGGTGTCAGCGCAGAGCGAACAGTCCAGCGCCCGAAAGCGGCCATTGAGGCAGCGTTCGGAATGGAGGGTGATCGGTTCACGGTCAGAGATCGTTTCGACCAGTGAGAAAAGATCAGTAAGTCCGGTCATTGATGGAGTCTCCGGCTGGAATGTTTGCAGTCAAGACACAAACCATAGTTTGACAACCGCGATCAAGTAGTACGACACCCAGTAATCGGCGTACAGCTATGCCCGTTAGATATCGTGCACCGAGATGGCTGCCAACCAGTCCGCCAAGAAGGCCGGCGGGCAGTAAAAATAATCCGAGCATGCCGACGGAAAACTGGTCAGCTGCCAGACGCCCTGCGATGCCGCTGATCGAATTGAGCAAGATGAAGGCAGCGGCCACGGCTGCCGCCTGCTTCGCGGTACCCCAGCCCGCAACCACGATCAATGGCGCCAGGAAGATGCCGCCGCCCACGCCGATCATGCCCGAGAGCAGACCGATGCCCAGGCCGGCCAGAAGCGCCAGATGCAGCGGAAAAGATGTCGGTGCGACATCATCGGCAAGCGGGCGGGTGAAATGCTCGTTGAATAGCATGCGGATGGCGACGTAGGTAAGGGCCACGTTTAGCAGAATCAGGTAGAGCCGCTCATCGATGTGGAGATAGCCACCCACAAAGGCGGCGGGGATCGATGTGATCAGGAAGGGCCACAGCAACCGCCAATCGAGGTGACCAGCGCGATAGAAGGCGACGAAGGCCAGCGATGCCACCAACACGTTGAGCGTCAGCGCCGTGCTGGCCATGACCTGTGGCTGGATTGCGAAGAGGCTCATGGCTGCCAGGTAGCCGGAGGCGCCGCCGAAACCCACGCTCGAATAGAGAAAGGCGATGCCCAATACCAGCAAGGGCAGCACTAGCGATGGCAGTTCCGTGGCGTCCATCAGTGTCCATTTGTGCTCAATGTCGTCGTTTGAGAAATCGCCAACATGTCGACCGTAGACGCTATGCCACTGTAGTAACCGCCATTTGCGCAGTGTAGACAGAGAGGTCGGCCATCCACAAACATCTCACGTTCGTTGATGATCTCTTCGCCGCAGATAGCGCAGTTGACGCGCACGCCCGGCCGGCTGACGATCTCGGCGACGGGTCTCACCAGCACGACCTCTTCCACGGTCAGCAGTTGATCGTCCGGCATGATCTGGTAGGCGCTCAGTTGGGCAAAGTAGTGGCGCCGATCCTCAGATGCGTATCGATAGGCTCGTTCGCGCACATCCAGCCGGGGCGCAACGCGCACGGCGCGCTCGGCTTTTACATCGACGAAGACTGCGGCGATCTTACCGTAGTCTTCGACACGCAGGGTGCGATGACCCACGGTGCAGCCGCTGGCGACCTCGACGCCATCGGCAAAACAGCCATCCGTCTCCAAAATGGTGAGCAGCCGCTTGTCGCTGCGGGGGATAGTCAGGTTTAGGGCGTTTGCACCGGCGAGGGCCACGCGTATGCCCAATACCTGGCGCGGACAGAGATGGCTATGACGCGCGGCAGATCGATCCAGAAGTGGTTGAAGGTCACGCAAGTTTTTGGCTCCTTTCCAATTCGGCTTCAACGCAAGATCGCGTGAAGCGTCGGGAGGTCATCATGTTTCCATCGATAACCCATCGGCTGGTCGGCCATGGCAATACGCGGTAGGCAGACCTGCTCGGAGTGATGTATGTATCCTACTCGTCAAGACTCGACTCGCCAAATTGGCCTTGGTTGCGGCGAAGTGCTCTGATTGACGCCCCTCCTTGTTCGGCGCAGATTTCGCCGTTCAAGCGCAGAAAACAACCTGTGATCGCGCTGCTACATCGCCGATGGCCTCACGATCGCCCGCGATAAAAAGGCGGGTGGCTCTGGCCAGGTGCCTGTAGAACGCTGTCTTGGCGCTCTGCTCAACTGCGGCAGTGAAATCTTCGCTCCAGATGCCCACATGTCTGTTCAGGAAGGACTGTTGTCTTTGCAACCACCCGGCCGCGTCGTCGGCATTGCCGTTGCCATACGCTTTAATCTCCTGGTAGATGAGGTAATAGACGAATTCCAGTTCGACGGCGATGTGATCGGGGGCGTCGTTGAGGCTGTCGGCAATGTCTAGACCGGCCTCGAGGTAGCATTTTTCGGCGTCAATAGTCGACGCACCCATGACCGCCCGCTGTCCCTCCAGGTAGACCGAACCGTATGGGGCCGCGAGCAACTTGAATGGCCCAACGAAGAGCTGCGAAAAGTCGATCTTGAGTCGATCTAAGATCAGCCTCTTGCCTCATTGAGGCGACATCGGCCACGGCTTCAGGGCAAATTTGTGACAGCGCGGCCTCCAGGTCGCCCAACTGATCGAGCGTCTCCTGCTCGGGCAGATAATAACAGGTTGACAGGCGCTTGTAGGCTACGGCTCGAAGCTCCTCGACCTCAATATGTGTATCCAAAATCATCGTGTTGTTCACCTCGCCATTTTGAAAACGGAAACAGACGCTCGCGTGCCAGATCCCCGGCACGCGAGCGTTCAAACCATCTCTGACGGAAATTATTCTTGCGGCTCGTACATCGGGAAGCCCGGCCCTGTTAGATGACAGCCCAGACAGACCCTACGGTCAGAAGGTCCCTCATCTTCGTTATAGGGTGGGTCGCCCAACTCGTACGGCGCTTCCTCAACATGACACTGGGTGCACTTCATATTGAGCGTATCGGCGTGGATTACGTGGAAGCGTTGCTCACGCTCCATGCCGTACTCCTCACCGACGTCGATCTTGCCGGCCCGAATCTCGCGTGCCAGCCGGTCCAGGGAGACCGGCTCCTCCTGACCGATGACTGGATTGGCTACGACACCCATGATCATCAGCGCCAAGACCACGACGAAGGCCGCGGCCAAAACGCCAAACAGTTTGATCTTCATCAGACTTCTCCCTTGGTCTTTTCGTAGCTGCCAGGCTGGAAGCTGCGGATGTAGTGAACCCTCGGCTCGGTGCCCATATCCTCGCGCAGACGCTGGGATCTGTGCGTGCCCAGTAGCTTGCTCGCGCTGCTCTCCGGATCGTCCAGGTCACCGAAGATACGCGCGCTGGTCGGACAGACCTCGACGCAGTAGGGCAGTTGGCCGTTGCTGATCCGGTGATCGCAGAAGGTGCATTTCTCGACCACGCCCTGGGGCCTGATACCCGGCATGGTCTCCGCTCGGTCCGGGTTGTAGTAGGGGATGGTCGTGCCGCCTACCTGTTCAACCAGTTCAATGGGCGTCGACGTGCCCCCAGGAATCGCCGCCGTATCCTCTCGCCAGCGCGCATGAGGCTCGTCACCGTTGAAGTGGATGACGCCGTAGGGACAAGCAGCCATGCAATATCGACAGCCGATGCACTTGTCGACATCGATCATGGTGATGCCGTTTTCACTCTTGTACATGGCCTCGGTGGGACAGGCCGCCACACAGGGCGCGTTGGCGCAGTGGTTGCAGAGCGTCGGCGTGTAGTCATAGCGCACGTTGGGGAATTTGCCCGACGTGCTCGTGATCTTGCTCGACCAGGCAACGCCTTCCGACAGATTGTTCTCATTCTTGCAACCGATGATGCAGGCAGCGCAACCTGTGCATCTGTGCAGGTCGATCACCATTCCATATGTAGCCACAGTCGCCTCCTACGCTTTCTCGACCTTGACTCGGGCAGTGCCATAGTAGGCGGAACTGCCGCTGAGCCGGTCGTAGTCTGCCGGTATGATATCGTTGTTGTTGCCGCCTCTGGGCGTGACGCCGTAGGTCTCGGCGGCGATTCGGCCATAGGCCCAGTGTCCCTGACCGTAGGCTTTGGCCACCGTGCCGGGACGGACGCCCTCCCACAGCTTGGCGGTGCATTGCAGTTCGCCGGTGGGCGAGATGAGCTTGATCTCCTCGCCGTCCACGATGCCATAGGTCTCGGCATCTAGCGGGTTAAACTTGGCCACGTCATCGTACGCCTCATCACCGGGGTCGACATCGCGCAGTTCCTGGTACCAACTGCAGTTTGCGGAGCGTCCCTCACGATTGAGCCGGGACTTGTAGTCGACAAAGACGAAGGGATATTCGGCCTCGTCGCCCCACATGAACGGCTCCTCGTAGTGGGGTACGAAGGCCACATCACCGCGGGCCAGATAGTTGCACGTCTCCAAAATATCGTCGACGTCGGTCTCATGCTTCTCGGCGTGGCCGGTCAGCGCCTTCTTTAGCGTCTCGCTGTAGAACTCGAACATGCCGGACTCGGTCTTCATGGCGCCCCAGCGCTTGCGGAAGGGGTACGGGTCCGAGTTCCAGACGCCCGTTGAACGGAAGTCTTCCCAGCCCTCAAATTGATCACCGCCCTCGTACAGGGCCGGGTCCCAGAGCTTGTGGGTGGCGTGCTTGAGCGCGTAGAGTGCGAACTCGCCTTCGTTGGTCGGCGCTTCCCCGGTCTCCGGGTCGACGTAGGACTGATAGTGGCGCAGCAGGTTGTCGAAGCCGCGTTCGGCCAGCTTGCCGGCCAGCATCCACGGGATCTCGGTCTCGTCGGTCTTGACATCCCAGACCGGCTCGATGACCGGCTGCAACATGGTCACATGGCGATAGCCGTTGCCGTGCACCTTGACATATCCGTATTTCTCGAACATGTGGTTGGTCGAGGGCAGGATGATGTCGGCAAACCAACTGAATTCGGAGGCGTTGGTTGTGATGTGCACGAGGAATGGGATCTTGGCCAACGCTCGATGCCAGCGTTCGGTCTGCGGGGCCGAGAAGTTGAAGTTGTTCATGTAGGCGATGGCGACCTTGATCTCGTTGGGATCTTCGTTCAAGATGCCTTCGGCCGCATTGTTGGTCACCACGCCGCCGCCCGACTTACCCTCGGTCAGCGCCGGGAAAGCCTTGGTGCCGCGGTGGTCAATCTTTTTGTGGCTCGTGCCTTCTGTGGCAATCTCATCCATATAATCTTCGTAGCCGGGGAAGGACTGAGTGTACTCCTTGTTGGCCTTCAACGTGCCGCCTACGTTATCGACAGCGCCGGTCAGGCCGTTGAGGGCATGGGCCGCCATGGACGCATAGGCGCCGCGCGGCTGCATGACCGGGCCGCCGCCTACCCAGGACATGGCCCGTGGAGCGGCCTCGCCGAACTCAGTAGCCACTTTGAGGATCTGTTCGGCAGGCAGGCCAGTCCGTTCCGCGGCCCACTCAGGCGTCTTGTCCTTCAGTTCCAGGTTCCACCATTTGACCAGACCGTGGGTGAAGATCTCTTCAAAGCTCTCTTCGGGTACCTCTTCGCCGGCCACGAACAGGTTCTCTCCGTCGATAAAGTCGCCCACAAACTCCTTGTTCCAGAGGCCTGCCGTCAGCAGTATATGGGCGATGCCAACGGCCAGCGCACCATCCTCACCCGGCTTGACCGGCATCCACTCGTCTGACTTGGCTGCGGTGGCCGAGAAACGGGGATCGATGACGACTGCCTTTGCATGTCGCATAGCGTCGCCCCACGCGCTCATGTAATAGGAGACCTGGCGGTTGGCTGAGAGCGGATCCGCTCCCCACAGGAGGATGTAGCGGGTGTTCTCCACATCATATTGGCGGTAGGTCCACTCGCCCTCGGTGTAGTACGGCCCGAACTTCTCAGCCTCAGCGCAGAGCGAACTGTGGGAGATGTTGTTGGGCGATCCGATGATCTTGGTCATGCGGTCGTAGATGATGTCGCGCATGTACGAGTAACGACCACGCATCAACATGTACTTGTGGGTCTCGTTGTTGTCACGCAGCGCCATGATCTGGTCGGCGATGGTGTCGAGCGCCTCATCCCAGGTGATGGGCACGAACTGCGGATCCACACCCTGGCCCTTCTCGGGATTAGTGCGCTTCATAGGTGTCTTGACCCGGTCCGGATCGTAGACCTGTTGCAAGCCGAGGTGAGCACGCGGGCAACTGGCTTCGCCGTTGACCTTCGAGTTGGGATTGCCCCTGACCTTGATGGCGCGGCCGTCGGTGACGAAGACCTGCTTCGAGCACCACGAGGTGCAACCCTGGCAGGTCGTCGGCAACCATTCGCCTTCGGCCAACTGTGCAGCCATGGTCACCGATGCTGCCGGTGCAGCCGCAAAGGCACGCAGTTCCGGCGCCGGCATCTGGCTGGCCACGACCGCTGCCCCACCTGCCACTCCTGTGAGTTTCAGGAAGGTGCGTCTGGTCAGTGCCAGCGAAGGCGCCGGGCCCCCATTGAACGCTTTCATTTTCATCTGAAGTCTACCCCCTCTGTGTCGGTTGGTTGACGGATAAAACAACAAAAGGAAGCTGCCCCTAAATAGAGGCAGCTTCCTTTTCAAGTCGGTCCAGTTTGAGGACGTCGGAAGGCGACAGCGTTTCCCCTGGCGCCTGGCCTTGATCATGCTGTCATCAGGGCGATGGCCCGCTCCCATAAACGTCACGTCGTTAGGGAGCCAGGCTCGGAAGCCCTTTAATTGTACGATTTTTCACGAAGGCCGGTAGCAGGAGAATCCCGCTCTTTTTTTTGTGTGTGTCGGGAAAATCAGAAGAGGCCTGTCAGGGAATTCCCTGACAAGATCATGCAGCGGTTGAGGAAAGATAGCGGATACGGCGGTTTGCGTGGATCCCTGCGGCTTTCGCCTACCCTATGTCGTTCTTGGCATCGTCCAGCAGGCCGTGCTGCAAGGCGAAACGGACGAGCGCTGCCCGGCTTCTGAGGTTGAGCTTCTCCATCACACGCGCCTTATAGGTCTCAACCGTCTTGACGCTGAGTTGGAGCATGGCAGCGATCTCTTTGTTGGAGTGACCCAATGCGATGCGTTGAAGCACCTCCAGTTCACGTTGGCTGAGCAGTGAGATCGGATCATCATCGGGCGGTGCTGATGGTTCAGCTTCACCCTTCTTCTGCAACAGGAGCTGCGCGTGTTCCGGGTGCAGAAAGATGCCGCCATTGTGTACAGTGCGGATTGCGCTGAGCAGTTCGTTGTCGGCCGCCTCCTTCAACACGTAGCCGGCGCCGCCTGCGGCCAGCACTTGACGTAGATATTCGGCGTCATCATGCATGGTGAGCACGAGCACCTGCGTCTGGCTTGCCGCCGAACGGATGGCCGGCAGCGCCTCCAGGCCATTGCAGTTGGGCATATTGATATCGAGCAGCAGCACGTCGGGATGAAGTTGTGACACTTGGGCTACACAGCCGACGCCGTCCGCGGCTTCGCCGATGACCTCCATGTCCGCTTCGGCATTGAGCAGGGCTTTCAGCCCCGCACGTAGGACTGCGTGGTCATCAGCTAGGAAGAGGCGAATGGGGGCAGAGTCTTCTTGTCGAGCGGGTGTGGCTGTATTCATTCCTGGCACTCTTCGCTCCCTATCCCTCTCTCGGCACATCGACATAGACCGTGGTGCCACCCGCGTTGCTCTCGATGTCGAGCCTTCCACCGACCAGCTCCGCACGCTCAACCATGCCATGGATGCCGACGCTTGCGCCTGTCCGTCGAGCTTCGGCTGGGTCGAAGCCAACGCCGTCATCCTCAACGATTGCCTGGACTCGCCCATTACGTGTGGAGAGCAACACGCTCACTGTATGGCCTTGACCGTGGCGGGCAGCGTTGGTCATGGCCTCCTGGATGATGCGATAGAGGCTGATCTCGGTGGAGGACGGAAGCCGGGCTGAGAGGTTGCAATGTAGGTCGACGTCGAGATCCGGATATTGCAGGGAAAATTCGGCAGCGTAGCGTTCCAGCGCAGCCTCCAGTCCCAGATCGTCGAGAACACTGGGACGCAACTGGCGTCCCAACAAACGTACCTCGTCCAGCGCGCTAGCGGCGGAGACACGCATCTCTTCAGCATGCTGTCGCATTCCGTCTACGGTATCCATTTGGGAAGCAAGTTTCATGCCCAGAATGAGTGATGCCAGCGATTGGCCGACGCCGTCATGTAGTTCACGGGCGATTCGTTTACGCTCTTCTTCCTCGACCGTGATCAGTTGTTCCAGCAGCCGAGTGCGCGCTGCTTCCTTCTCGCGGACCGCCTGCTGGCTCACGCTCAACTCATCGACCATCTGATTGAAGGCATCAGCGAGATCGCCGATCTCGTCGTCGGCCCAATGGGGGGCGCGGGCCGCCAGGTTTCCCTGCCCGACCTGCCGGGTCGTTTCGACGAGATGCAGGATCGGGCGGGTCAAGAGCCAGGTCAGCATCATGGCCGCCAGGACGCCGGCGAGGGCTACCACCAGGGTTGTCAACAACATGCGACCGGTGACGGCATTGACCTCACCATGCAGCCGAGTTTCGGTCAAGCCAAGATGCACAACACCAGCCTGACCATCGAGGATAGGCGCAGCAAATTCATGGACGACACCTTCGTTGCTGGCAAAGGTCACTGTACGTACCACGCCGCCCAGGCTCTCCAGATCGTTTCGTTCTTCAAGTGTGAGCAATTCGCTGGGAAAGCCTTCATTGCCAAAGGTATGGGCCAGAATCATTTCGTCGGCATCGTGGATGAAGGCGTAGAGCACATCGGGATGAAGGACCACGGTGTCGTTGAGCAGTTGGTAAAGGGCGTAGTTATCGTTGAGCAGGATGGGATCGGCGCTACGCGCTGCCAGATCGCTGGCCACGGAAAGGCCACGATTGTCGAGTTCGTCGAGAAAGACCTGGTCCATGACCGCGCGAACCTGCCAGGTTACACCCAGGCCAAGCACAATGGTCAACGTCAAGACAATGCCCAGGATCTTGGTGCGTACGCTCACGCCGCCAATGAGCGTCCAGGCCCACTCAAGCCAGTGCGCACTAGCAGGCGCAATCGCCTGTGTGTCGACCTCTCCGGCTGCCTCGGAGACGGTGGTCACCTGTAGCTCTCCAGTCTCGTGGATTAGATGTCGCGCTTCAGCATAGGCTGCGTCATCGATGCGCACGAAGCGGTCGATACCCAGTTCATCCAGGATCGCTTGTCCGCTTGGTTCTTGTGACATGGAAAGGAGCGTATCCTGAATCAGCAGTTTCTGCTTGGGTGCAAGGTCCGGCGGCACCACTACCGGCGGGATACCGAACGGTTGCGAACGGTCGATGATCTTCAGCCGGCCGAGCAGAGTTGGATCTCGTAACAGTGCGTAGTCCAGGACGAGGCTGTCCACGGCAGCGCCGTCGGCCACACCGTCGGCTACGGCCTTGATGGCGCGATCGTGGCTGTAGGTAAAAAAGGTGTCGCTGAAGAAGTTGTCCGGCTGATGGCCGAGTTTGTCGAGCAAATGGGTCGGGTGAACGCGGCCGCTAAAGCTCATTGGATCGGTAAAGGCGAAGCGCTTGCCAGCCAGGTCGGCGATGGAACCGGCCTCGCTGTCAATTGGGACGATAAGTTCGGAATAGTAGACGGTCTCACCGTTGATCTCAGGCGCCACAAGCAATTCCATGCCAAAGCGCTCATGGCCATCGACGTAGGCGCTTGTGCAGACGAAGGCGACGTCGACCTGGCCGTCGGCAACCAGTTTGTTGACCTCGGCATAGGTGCGTCGTTGGATCAATTCAACCGGCCGATCCAACGCCTCTTCCAGGTATTGGGCAAGCACCTGGTAACTCTCTGCGGTGCCCTGCGGGGAAATGATGGCCGCCACAGCCAAGCGCAACGGCAGCACCTCCGAGTCCACTGTTGCGGGCAAGGGCGTGCGTTTGTCCAGATCGACGTACGGTAGTTCTGCGGCGCGGATGGACGTGCAGCCTGTCAAAACAAGTATCGCCAGTAGGAGGACGACAGCGTAGACAACCCGGATTGAAATGCTATAAGACAGAGAAAACGGACAGAACCACTTCGTCATGCCGGATTCCTTCATCTGTAGATCGGGGAAATATCTGGTGGATCACTCATCGATATCTGCGGTTCTCGCTGTTACAATGGAATATCATTATACACAATGAACTGGAAAACAGCGTGAGCAGAAGGCATTGTGCAGGCGAAGACGATGTGGCACTGGGTTGAGGATCAGGTTTAGCCGACCAGACTATCGGGTTTATCGAGCTTGCAGAGTTGTGGCGTACCCCGTAACGGTCAGTCTCACCTTTTGCGTTTTCAGGTTTTTCAATTCAGACACCGGTAGGTAGAGTCTCCAACTCCAGCCTTGCTCTCTTAACAGCGGCGCGCACATTGCCCAGACAACAGCTGCACTGCGCGTTACGTATGGAGCAGGCACACTGGCCGGTGCGTTTCTTCGGTGACCGTCTCGACCAGAAGCCTGCGACGTTCGTAGAAGCAGATGGTCTCGACGTTCATATTCGCCGTACTGGCCAGTTCTCCGATGGATAGGCTGTCTGTTCGATTGTCCACAAGATCCCCCATGCGCGGTTTGCTTTGGTCAATGGCACTCAGTATAAATCCTGTACTATGGTACGGAGTCAAGTGCGAGTTTCTACAATTTTCGCTGATTGAGGCTATGCCCTTATTCTGTCTGCTGGACGAATGTTGCTTATCTCGTCTTCTCCCAACGAATCGGAAGGGTAATATCCGGGGAAAGCAGGTGAAAATGATCGAAATTGCGCGCAGTTTGTTCTTGTTCGTGGTGGCCGGTCTGGCAGAGATCGGCGGCGGTTGGCTGATGTGGCAGTGGTTGCGCGAGGGTAAATCGTTGTGGGTGGGGGTTGTCGGCGGGCTGATTCTGGTGGTCTATGGCGTTCTGCCCACGATGCAACGAGAAGCCGCTTTTGGCCGCGTCTATGCCGCCTACGGTGGCATCTTTATCGTTCTGTCGCTGCTGTGGGGGTGGCAGGTCGACGGCTGGCTGCCCGATCGCTACGATACCATAGGCGCAGCCGTCGCCCTAGCCGGAGTGGTGATCATCATGTGGGGGCGGCATCTGTAGTCCGATCAGATACTACCTGCCAAGCTGGATCTGTTCCTACTGGGCAAGCGCCACGCGTGCGACGGTGAGCTTGGCGTATTCGCGGCGCATCTTATCGATGTCGCCGGCGATGATTGCCGCCAGCAGATCGCCCTCCAACTCGGTCCCCTTAAGACGTTCGTCGTAGTCCAACTTCTCCTTGAGGTGGGCCAACACAATCTTGGCCGTGAGGAATGGTTAGCGTTCGCTCGTCGGGGGCGGACAGGCGGCCTCGGCGCCGGCAATGACGGAGACCGGCGCCGGCAAAAGTTCGTGTGCGAAATAGCGCTTCTGGAAGGCCAGCGCCACGTTGACCAGTGCGATCATGACCGGCACCTCGATCAGCGGGCCGATGACGGCGGCAAAGGCCACGCCCGAGCTGATGCCGAAGACGGCCACGGCCACGGCGATGGCCAACTCGAAGTTGTTGCTGGCTGCGGTGAAGGCCATGGTCGTGGTCTTAGAGTAGTCGGCGCCGACCTTGTGGCCCATCCAGAAGCTGACCAAGAACATGACGACAAAGTAGATGGTGAGCGGGATGGCGATGAGGACCACATCCTGGGGAATCTGCACGATCAACTCACCCTTGAGACTGAACATGACCAGAATGGTGAAGAGCAGGGCCACCAGGGTGATGGGACTGATGCGCGGGATGAAGACGGTCTCGTACCACTCCCGACCCTTGGCACGCAGCAGGAAGAAACGTGTGGCAAAGCCGGCGATCATTGGGATGCCCAGATAGATGAAGACGGTGCGCGCCAACTCACTGATGCTGATGTCGACGGTCATGCCAGAGCCTTGCAGGCCAAGCGCGCTGGGCAAGAAGGTGATGAAAATGTAGGCGTAGACGCTGTAGAAGAGGACCTGAAAGACGCTGTTGAAGGCGACCAGTCCGGCGGCATATTCATTGTCGCCCTTGGCCAGCTCATTCCAGACGATGACCATGGCAATGCAGCGCGCCAGCCCGATCAGGATCAGGCCGACCATGTACTCGGGATAGTTGTGCAGAAAGAGTACGGCCAGCACAAACATGAGAATGGGGCCGATGACCCAGTTTTGCAGCAGCGAGAGTCCCAGCACCTTGGTGTTGCGGAAGACCTGGGGCAGCCGTTCGTACTTCACCTTGGCAAAGGGCGGGTACATCATCAAGATCAGGCCGATGGCGATGGGGATATTGGTCGTGCCCACCTGGAACTGGTTGATGAACTCCTCGACTCCGGGTACGAAGTAGCCGAGGGCTACGCCCAGCGCCATGGCCAGAAAGATCCAGAGCGTCAGATAACGATCTAAGCGCGAAAGCTGTTTCGGGGCTTGGGTCGATTTTGGTGGATCGGCAGATAGGGTATTGGACATAGTGGTTTGGCTCCCCGACGGTCGTGTGGCGTACTTCTGCAAAAAGCACACCACATGACTGTCCACTCGGACGAAACTAGCACGCGACGGCGTAAATTGACCCATGGACCGTAGGTCACGCTATCAGCGTGACAAGCCTCGCCAATCAGACTGCCCCAAAGGTACCAGGAGTCGTCCGGCTGATAGCCGGACCTACGAACGGTGGCCCCATTTCCGCCGCGCTGTACTAGCTACATCGCTGCCTGAATCAACTGAGTCATCTGTTGCGTCGTCGGAACTCCGCCGCTCCGCACTACTTTTCCGTCAATCACAACGGCCGGCGTACTCATCACGCCATAGCCCATGATCTCGGCGATATCTGTCACTTCAAGAATCGGCGTGTCCAGGCCGAGCCCGGCCACGGCTTCAGCGGCAACAGCTTTTGTCTTCTTGCAGTTGGCGCATCCGGTACCCAATACTTTGATTTCCATTGTGTTGGTTCTCCTGAAAAATGGTGGATGAACGAAAAAGGTAGCGCTCGTTGTAGGTCGGAATGCCATTCCGACAGGCTTTGCACGGGCTGAGCCTGGCTGGTCGGAGTGGCATTCCGACCTACGGGATGATGAAGTTGAACAGATAGCCGGTCAAGATAATACCGAGGCCGACCACGCCGACGAAGAGTGCGATCAGGCGCGGTTTGAGCACCCGGCGCAGAATAATCATTTCCGGCAGGCTCAGTGCGACGACGCTCATCATAAAGGCGAGCGTTGTGCCCACGGCCGCGCCCTTTTCCATCAGCGCGGCGACCACAGGAATGATCCCCGCGGCGTTGGCGTAGAGCGGGATCCCCAGAACCACGCCGGCGGGCACGCTCCACCAGGCGCCCTTGCCCAGGATGTCGGCCAATGCATTTTCCGGCACAAAGCCGTGGATGGCCGCGCCGATGCCGATGCCGACGATCACATAGGGCCAGACCTTGCCCACGATCTCGCGCGTCCCCTGCCAGCCGATGCGAAAGCGTTCGTTCCAACTTGGGCGCGTGGCGGTCCCTTCCGTCTGACCGACGGATATCTGCCAGACAAACTCCTCGACGCCACTCTCCACATTGGGAATGCGGCCAATGACCATGCCGGCAAGGATGGCGATTGTCAGTCCTGTGACCATGTAGAGGCCGGCGATCTGCCAACCGAAGAGGCCGAACAACATGGCCAGGGCGATCTCGTTGACCATGGGGGCGGCGATCAGAAACGAGAAGGTCACGCCCAAGGGGACGCCGCTCTCGACAAAACCGATGAAGAGGGGTACCGCAGAACAGGAACAGAAGGGTGTTACCACGCCCAGCATGGCGGCCAAAACATTGCCGACGCCCTGCCGCCTGCCGCCCAGCAGCACGCGCGTCTGCTCAACGCTAAAGAAGGTGCGGATTGTGGTCACCAAGAAGATCATACCGGCGAGCAGCATCAAGATCTTAGGCACATCGTAGAGGAAGAAGGCCACTGACTCGCCCAACTGCGAGCCGTGGGAAAAGCCGAGTAAACTATAGGTCAGCCACTCTGCCAACGGTAGAAGCGCCTGCCAGGCTATCCACCAGACAACCGCAACTGCAATCACAATGGCCCAGGCCCAAATGTCGGCGTGCTGGTGTGGGAAACGGGTCTTCTGTTCTGCACTATCGTCGTGTTCAGACTGGGAAACGACAAAACCTTCTGCCATGATCGGGCTCCTTCGATCAATAAAACGGATTGAAATGCAACATTCTGCATGTATCAGCAAATATAATACTAGGCCGGCTCAATCATGGAAACATCCTGTGCAGCCGGCTCGCCTGTTTGCGGCGTACACTTAGGACAAGCACAGGCGATAACCATCTTGTGCCGTGTCATCTCAGGCAGGTCGCCATTCACTGTACCGAGGATGGCGTCCAGCCACGCGGCCAATTGTCTGTCGGTCAACCGATAGAAGACATTCTGTCCTTGCTTTTCATCGGTGATCACACCTGCATCGCGTAGAACGCGCAACTGTTGGGAGACGTAGGGTTGGGGCTTGCCCAGCAGCGCTTCCAGGTGGCAGACGCACTCGGCGTCGCGGCGCAGCGCGTCAAGGATGCGTAGCCGCTCCGGATGGGCCAGCAGCTTGATGCGATCACTCACTTCGACGTAATCGATTTTGGTCGTGGTCATGTTGAGCACTATTTCCCATGCATGCAAAAAACTGCATATTCGGAACTATGCATATGGTACATCTACTTTGTTTGTGCTGTCAAGAACGACCATGATCGGTTTTCAGGGATATGCGCTGCCCGTTGCCTGATCATGTCGCCCGTGCTATCGTTATTCCGTTGGGTGTCGAAACAGGGGATTTTTGGCGTCGTCGTTGACTGGACAGGGAGAAGCGGCGACCGATTCGCGTTGAGATTGTGCGGATGATGGACGAAACCTGGAGCAAGCGCAAACAGTATCTTGCCTTTACTTGCCTCTCGCTGGTGATGGTGGGCCTCACGGCAATCTTGGCTCGGTCATCGAGCATCTACTATCAGCGCTACTACGGTAACGCCGACCCGATTGTTGTCGCCATCGGCGCGTCGCTTGTCGGCGCACTCTCTCTCTATGTGCTGATGTTACGTGGCGGATTCGAGATTGTCCGGGGCCGGGCGACGCTGCGCGGCGTGGCGGTTTCGGCAGGACTTGCCACGCTGATGGGCGTAGCGATCATCATTGCCGACCTCTTCATTCGTTACCCGGAAAACCTCAATGTTCCTGTCCCCGAGGCGCTTCTCTTCTATCCGACCATCGGCTTCGTTGCCGAGATCGTGTTCCACGTCCTACCTCTTGCGATCCTCATGCTTGCGTTCTCTCCGCTGCGCCGGCGTCTTGGTGCGAATCGGCTTGTCTGGCTCTGTATCGTCATCGTTGCCGTTTCGGAACCGGTCTTCCAGGTGGCGTTCGACCCCGACCCCTTTTCGTGGTCTGCCGCCTATACGGGCGTCCATGTCTTTGCGTTTGCCCTGCTCCAGTTGGCCGTATTCCGGCGCTACGACTTCGCGTCGATGTACTCGTTTCGGCTCTTCTACTACGCCTACTGGCACATTGTGTGGGGCGTGATTCGGTTGGATGTGCTGTTCTAGCATCATACTGATGCCTGCATCGGTGCTCGTTGCCTGTCGCAGCCTGGATGATGCAGTTGATCAACCGCCCCGAGCTTGCCATTCACTCCTGCATCGATTACGATCCGATACCGTTCGATTCTGAAGCCCGAGAAGATGCTGGCGTACCTGTCTGGATAGGCGAAAACTGCCCGATGACAAACCCAAAAACTGGAACTGAACATACATACCAATCTGACGAGGCTCTACTGCGCGCCTGCCGCACCGGTGATGCTTTGGCATGGGAAGGACTGCTGGACCGCTACGAACGGCTGGTCTATTCCATCGCGCGCAACACCGGCCTTTCTCCTGAGGATGCCGCTGACATTACACAGCTTACCTTCGGCTATCTGCTCCAGAGTCTGGACGGAATGACCGATGAGGGTAACCTGCGTGCCTGGCTGGCGACTGTGGCCAAACGCCACAGCCGTCGTCTTCTGGTCCGCCAGCTTCGCTATCAGAGTGCAGAGCTTGATGAGGATATTGTCGAGGGGCTGATGCCGGATCGGGCGAATCCGGATGGGATCGAACGCTGGGAACTGGCTGAATGGCTGCGTAGTGGTTTGGAACGCATCGATGAGCGTTGCCGGCGCCTGCTTCGAGCACTCTATTTCGATCCGAGCGAGCCTTCCTACGCCGATATTGCCTCATCGGTTGGCATTGCTGAAGGCAGCGTCGGGCCGATCCGAGCCCGCTGTCTTAAACGATTGCGAGACTCGCTAACCGATAGCGACGGCAATGCCTGACACCCGTTCGAAGCCTTAAGTCAACGCCTGTTCTACGATCGGTGTATTTTTGACCGGCGAACCGTGCAGTTAATGGATAGACATTGTTGATTTTTGCGAGCCGAATTCGAACATGGATATAAATCCGATGCCAACGTGGCAACAATTGATAGACTGGATCGAAGGCCGACTCTCGGCGGCGGACGCCGCCATCGTTGAGCAACAGATGGCCGGAGCCGATGAAAGGACGCTGGCCGATGTTGCCTGGATACGCGCTTTCCTACGCGCCGGCGATGAGATCGTCTTGGACGAACCGCCGGCCGAACTGCGCACTACTTTGCGAGCAAGTTTTGAAGCGTACGCCGGCAAGAAGGTCGCTGACCGGGAGACAGAGGGCCCTCCGAACCTGTTGAATCGTCTGGTCGCAGCGCTCACCTTCGACAGCGGATTGCAGCCTGGCCTTGCCGGCGCCCGCGCCGGCAAGGTAGGAGAGGCTCGCCAACTGATCTACTCGACCGATACGCTCGACCTTTCGCTCAGTGTTCAGCATGGGGCCGATGGGGTGCGCGTCGACGGACAAATTCTCCCGGTCAAAGACCTTAGACTTGACGCCTTTCGTGTCCGAATTCAGCAGGGAGCCCAGCTTGTGGTAGACACACCTGTCGATCCGTACGGCCTCTTCTCCTTCACAAACGTCAGGCCAAACAGCTATCAGTTGCTCCTGAATATCGAAGACCTGAGCGTTTGGATTGATCCCCTGGATCTGCGCGAGTAAGATCGTACATCCATGGCAAACTTTCCCATCATTGACGAAATCGTGGTGGAGCTGCTGGCTCTGCCGTCATTTGCGCACCAGATGGAGCGTTTGGTCGCCAACCATTTGGCGAACGAGGCCGGTCTGACCGAGCTGCTTGTCTATGCAGAAAAGGCCGCCCGCCATGATCCGTTGCAGACGCGCGCATTGACGCAACTCTGTGAACAGGCTGCAATCCAGATCGCTGCCTCGGCTCTGGTTCCCCGGGCAACCTACCTGCGCGCACAAACGTACGTCCTGCGCGGGGATGCAGACACGGCCTTGAAGCTCATCGAAATCGCCCGCAGCCAGTTCGTCGAGCTAGGGATGACGGTGGATGCACTACGGACCGATGTCGGAGCGATGAACACATTGACAGCACTCGGGCGATATCGCAACGCGCTGGAAAGTGGCAGCACGGCGTTGGCCCAGATCGACAACGCACTTGCGACCGTGAACCAGGAGTCCGCGGCTGCCTTGGAACTGATCCGTGCCAAGATCCATGATAACCAGGGGCCCGCGCTCTGTGAAATGGGACGGTTCGAAGAGGCACTGATCTCCTACGATCGCGCTGAATCGATCTTTGAGTCGTTACAGATGACGGAAGATCAGGTACTTGTCCTGAACAATCGAGGTGTTGCACTCCGTTATCTTGGCCGCGTGGATGAGGCGCTACATGTCTACGAGCAGGCCGCCGCCCTGTTGCCCGGCGCCGGATACCTGTACGCGCTGATGCAAAACAACATCGGCGACGCCCACTTGCTTTTGGGCGACTATCAGGCAAGCCTGGCTGCCCTTGCCGAGGCCCGGCGGGAGTTCTCTGCACAACATGCGGAGTACGATCTACAGATTTGCACCAGCCATATGGCAGACGCCTACCTTGCGCTAAATCTATATCCGGAAGCGCTTGCCCTCTACCGAGGGGCGGTCGAGAGTCTTGAAACAACCGACTACCACTACTACCTGGGCAAGGCGCTCTGGGGGATCGGTTCGATCCAGATTGCCCTGCTCGAGTTAGACGAGGCTGACGCTGTCCTCACGCGGGCCGTTGAACTCTTCATTGGCCTAGACAACGTCCCCATTGCCGCCCAAATCATGCTGGAACAGTCAGCTTTGCTCGAAGCGCGGGGGGATCACACCGCCGCGCTGGATGTGGCACAACAGGCGCTCGACAAGCTTGACGGTCAAGGCTGGCCCGTGCAACGTATCTACGCACATCTGCGTCTGGCAGACTTGCTTCTTCCGGACAGTGAAGAAGCCGAGCGCCATCTGGAACAGGTGGATACGCTGCTTCAAGATGTCGGTCTTCCTCACCTTCGCTTCCGCTTCCTCCAACGCATAGGGCAGGTGCGGCTGTTGCAAGGCAAAGATGACGAGGCGCAGCAACTGCTCGAAGCGGCAATTGCAGAGATCGAACGACTACGCAGTTCACTCGTCGATGAAGCGATGCTCGTCTCGTTTCAGCAGGACAAGATGGCCGCGTACGAAGCCCTCATCCAGCTCCACCTTGAACGATTGGCCGCGGATCAGAACGACGAGGAGGCTCTTCAACGCACGTTCGACCTCATCGAACGCACCAAGTCACGTGCGCTGGTCGAACGCATCTCGGGTGTGGTGCGTGCACATGTGCTAGAAAAGGAAGACACAGAAGGGGAAGATCAGCAAACGCGGGACCGCCTTCGACGGATACAGAGTAGCCTGAACGCGATCTACAGCGACATGCTCGGGCATGACAGCGGCACGCTCGACGATCGTACAATGTCTGGAGACCGGACGTTGCGAATGCGCCAACTCGGCGAACGGGCCACCGAGCTGGAGCAAGATCTGACACAGGTTCGTCTGCAACTGGCTGCACATCAGCGTGCGTCGGAACCGTTCGAGCAACCGCTTCCGCTGCATGAAATTCAGGCAAATATGCCCGACGATCTCAAGATCGTCAGCTATCACATTGCAGGCGACGAGATATTGGCGTTTGTTTTCACACATGACGCCATCCAGGTTTTCCGCAAGATCAGTTCGACATCAACCGTGCAGAATCAGCTGGACCTGCTCGCGGCGCAGTGGAATCATCTTCGAGCGCGCAGCGTTGTCGTCGAACGCCACATTGCCAGGTTTGAGCGCAATGCACAACACCTTCTGCACCAGCTCTACCTCAGCCTGCTGGCGCCGCTCGAACAACTGCTCGGCCTCGATGTGGAGGTGCCGGCTGGGAAGCTTGTGATCGTACCCCATGGCCTGCTGCATCAGGCGCCGTTCCAGGCACTGTATGACGGTGAGCGCTACTTAATTGAGAAGGCGGAGATCTCCTTTGCACTGAGTGCGACCATACACGCTCTCTGCCAACAACGACAACCACGTCAATCAGACCAGCTCTTGGTTTTGGGTGTGTCCGATCCCGCCATTCCGGCCGTCGAGGCAGAGGCGCTGTCTATAGCCCAAGTGCTGCCACGGGCCGATCTCTTTCTGGACGAGAAAGCCAGTCTCGAAACCTTGTCGGCCAACGTGTCCGCTTGTCGAGTCCTGCACCTTGCTTGTCATGGACTCTTTCGGACTGACAATCCGATGTTTTCGGCCCTGAAATTGCACGACGGATGGTTGACCGCGGCCGACTCTTCACTGCTCGATCTCGATGGAGCGGTTGTCGTGCTCAGCGCCTGTGAATCGGGCCGGGGCGCGGTTCTGGCCGGCGACGAAACGATGGGACTCACTCGAGCGTTCTTGGGGGCAGGCGCGGCCACGCTCGTTGTGAGCCAGTGGCTGGTGCAGGACGACACCGGCGCCATGTTGATGGCGGAATGGTATGCAAGGCTTGCGAGAGGTCAAAACTCTGCTGCTGCCTTGAGAGGTGCTCAGTTGGCCATCAAGCGTAGTCATCCACATCCTTACTACTGGGCTCCCTTCGTGCTGATCGGCAGTCGCTCCGCTATTTTTGACGAATAGAGCCTGATCCCAATGATCGGCTCGATGATCCACGGACTGCCGGTCTCTTATCGGCAAAAGGAGGAAGACGTTGCGAAATCTATACCACAAATTACTACCGGTTTGCGTTTTGATTGGATTGCTTCTGTTTGTCGGTGTTCCGATTGGGCACGCCGATGACGGAGAAGATGACGATCCGGAGACAACAGAAGTCGTCGTGAAGCTGAATCCAGCCGGCGGCCCAAGCATTGACGCGATCAATGCCGCATATGGAACCTCCACCATCGAGGTGCTTGTCGGCAGCGCAGGAATCTACCGGTTGCGCGTTCCGGCAGCTACCACGGCCGACAGCATCGCCAATGGAATGCAAGGAGACGCACGTCTGCTCTATGCCGAACCAAACTACAGTAGCGAAGCGCCGGAAGGCAACCCACGTCACATCGGCTCATGGGGCGGGCCGGATGACGGCGGGGCCGCCGAACAGTACGCTTTCGACATGCTTGGTTTGTCCGATGCCCATCAGCTTAGGCGTGGCCAGGGCGTTGTCGTGGCCGTTCTGGACACAGGCGTACAGCTCGACCACCCTGATCTAGCCGGCACGTGGACGGCAGCACGCTATGATTTTATCGACGATGACGACAATCCCACTGACCTGGCGGATGGTCAGGACAATGACGGCGATGGCCACTTCGATGAGGCATTTGGCCATGGAACCCATGTATCGGGCATCGTGCATCTCACGGCGCCCGAGGCAAAAATCATGCCGCTGCGTGTGCTGGAAGCCGATGGGCACGGTAATATCTTCGTGATTGCTGAGGCGATTCAATTTGCGGTCGACAACGGAGCGAATATCATCAGCCTCAGCTTGGGTTCGGCGCAGGAATCGGAGTTGATGGAAGATATCCTGAAGGATGTGATCGAAGATCACGATGTCGTCGTTGTCGCGGCTGCCGGCAACTTGGACAGCAACGAAAAACAGTTCCCGGCCTCGGAAGAGGAAGTATTGGCAGTCACGTCTATTGATGAGCGCAGCAGGAAGTCCGACTTCGCCAACTACGGCGAGTGGATCGACGTCGCCGCGCCGGGCGAAGCCATCCTCAGCGCTTTCCCTTTGAGCGCTCATGCGACATGGAGCGGCACGTCGATGGCCGTTCCCTTTGTGTCCGGCCATGCTGCCCTGATCCGCAGTGCGCTCCCCACTATGCAATCCACCGAGGTCATGGCTTACATTCGGGCATCCGCCCAGTCACTGGATTCATTGAACCCGAGTTTTGAGGACGAGTTGGGCACGGGACGGGTCAATATCGGCGGCAGCATTCGGGCGCTCTGCAATGAAGACGGTACGTGCAGCGCGCCGAATCTATCTGGCGCAATCGTGCTTGAGTCGCGCGCCGTTGTCGACAGCCGTCCCACCGACGGCCTCGTTGGCACATGGATCATCGGCGATCATGCCTTTGTTGCCGACACCAACACGGGCTTCCGCCAGGAAGATGGAGCGCTTGCGGTTGGTACCTGTGCTGATATCGAATACCTCAATACGTCGCCCTACACGGCGCTGGAAATTCGTAGTCGCGAGCGGGATAAATGTCCTTCCATCTTAGCAACTCCGCCAGATGACCGAAAGCTGTATATTCCGGTCATCGTTCGCTAGAGCGGTTGGGCGCAAATACACTGATGGATTGTAGGTCCGGCTACCAGCCGGACGAGGTAGTTGACCTCTGGAACTATCTGGTTGTTGAAGCTTGTCACGCTGGTAGCGTGACCAAGAAGGAGGACGAGAACGGGCACGAATCTTTCTCTGAGTATCTATAGAACCCTCCGAGGCAACGGCGTCTTCATTTTTCTGCAATGACCCCAAAAGGGCAGGCATGTTTTTGTGAACATGCCTGCCCTTTTGGGGTCATTTAGAATTCCATTCCCACCAATTTCAGGATCTGGTGTATTTTTTCGCCGCCGGGGTTGCAGTTATAGAGCGGAGGACGTCATCGTCCTGTAACTGTCGGATTTGAATTGGTCATGAACTTGGAGGATAGAGATGGAACGTACCACAAATCAGCGCCACCCTACCACTATTGGGATCGTTGGAGGGGCACTCCTACTGCTTCTTCTGACATTCTTGAGTTGGAACAGCGTATTGGCTGCCCCTGTCAAAGATGTCCCGCTCAAAGAGGGCGACATAGAAATCTACGGCCGCATCGATAGCTTCCCCACGGCGCTGACCGGCGATTGGATCGTGGAAGGCATCACCTACGTAGCAGACGGCAGCACCGAGTTCAAGCAGGAAGAGGGGCCGTTTGCAGAAGAACAGTGTGTGAAGATCGTCTATTCCCCAGGGGCGTCACCCTTGACAGCCAGCGAGATCGATACGGAAAACGACTCGGACTGTGAGGGCGCTGTGACCGAAACGCCGGAGAGCACAGAGACGCCGGACCCGTCATCCACACCGGACGAGACAGAAACGCCGGACCCGTCATCCACGCCCGATGAAACAGAAACACCAGAACCCTCGGAAACGCCTACGCCGGACGATGATGGTAGCAAGGTGCGAGGTGTCGTCGACATTCTTCCCAGCTCCGGACTGACCGGCAAGTGGGTCATCGACGGCGTCGAATACTTGGCAGACGACAGCACCGAGTTTGAGCAGAACGATGGACCATTTGTCGTTGGCGCCTGCGTTGAGATTGAACTGCACGCGTCAGGCGACCCCGCAGTCATTGATGAGATCGAGACCGAGGATATGGGGCGCTGCCAGGGAACGCCAACATCGACGCCGGAAGCAACGGGCACCCCGGACAGTGAAGACGAAGTCTATGGCCGTATCGATAGCTTCCCAGCGGATCTAGTAGGCAATTGGAGCGTAGACGACACAACCTATGCTGCCGACTCGAATACCGAATTCGACCAAGAACATGGTCCCTTCACCGACGGCGCCTGCGTCAAAATCCATGTCGACACGAGCACTTCACCACCGGCCATGCGTGAAGTTGAGACCGAACACGAATACCGTTGCGGAAGCGGCAGTACGTCTCCAGAAACGCCGGAAGCGGAGATGTTCGGCGCGATCCAGAGCTTTCCCGAAGGCTTGGTCGGAGCCTGGAACATCGGCGGCAAGACCTTTACTGCTGATGGCGGCACCGAGTTCGACCAGGAGCATGTCTCATTTGGGATCGATGTGACAGTGAAAGTGCACTTCATCACCCAGGATGACGGTACCCACTACGCGCGTGAAATCGAAACCAAATTCCAGACCGACAGCGATGATGATGATGGCGACGGCGAGTTCGAGGGCGCTGAGGGTCATTCCTACGGTGTCATCAGTGCTCTGCCGGACAGTCTGATCGGCGAATGGATCGTTGGCGGCATTGTGTACACGGCAACCGAACAGACACGATTCGAAGAGGAGGACGGTGGATTTGCCACCGGCGTCCAAGCCAGGGTCGAATATGTGATGCGCGACGGTCAGCGTGTCGCACGCAAGATCGAAACGACTTCCGACAATGGAGAAGTCTCGGAGAGGGAACATGCCAGGCTTTTCGGATATGTTCAGAAGATGCCGGCAAACGGTTTCGTCGGCCCATGGACCATCGATGAGGGCGCTTTTTCTGCCGATGCAGCAAGTCGCTTTGAAGAGGAGCATGGTCTCTTGGGATTGGGCGCCTTTGTAGCGGTTGAATATTCGCTGCAGGATGGCAAACTGCTCATTCACGAACTTGAGTCCCATGTTCCGCCAGGGGCGGGAAGTGACGATGCGGTTGGCCGAATTGACGGCAGTGGCGATGGCAGCGTGGTCGCCGCCATGCAATCAGGGGCCTGGACCATCGGCGGTGTAGCCTACCAGGTATCAGCGGCGACAAATCTAGATGATGCTGCAGCGCCCTTGACAGTCGGTGCGTTGGTGACGGTCAACAGCTATGACGACGTCAACGGCAACCGAGTTGCCACCCAGATCCGCAGCATTTTTGTCGGCGAACAGCAGATATTCTTGCCCGTGGTCATTCGCTAAACAGTTGATCGGGGCAAAGGCGTAATCGACAGCCCGGTTGATGCAGTGTGTATATTGAATTGAACAGTGGTGACAGGAACAATGGACATTGCTCCTGTCGCCACTGCCAGACAGCGCCGTCGGGCGCGTTTTCGATCCGGCTCGCAGATGCCGGCCACGCTGAAACCGGCCTTACGACAGGCAGATGCGCTTTGCTGACGATGCTGCCGGCGACGATGATCACAGTCGGGCGCGGTTTCTGCGGCAGCAGCACGCTTGTTTCGGATGTTTTACAGAGTTCGAGCGCAATTCCTGTACCATCGGTGTCTCATCCTTTCTGCATCTGTGCAAATCTGTGGCGCATTTGCGCCCATTGTTTGAAGTGCCGAATCTGGTATAATCAGATCTGTACTCAATACTGATCCTTACGATTCCATCCCATACGCACAAAGGAGACCCCGACCATGTGCAAAGCCACGCTCGATCTTCTAAGCCCCGTCGGCGTACCGATTACGCTGGAAGTCAACGACGAAGACGATCAGCAGACCATCATCGACATGCTCGAACGCGCCGAAAAGATCGGCCTCTACTTCGGCAACAGGGGCTGGCGCTATGCCCAGGCAGAACCGACCGGCCCCAGCGCCAACGAGCTGGCCCAGGGCCCAACCTTCGCGGGCTATGCATGCAGCCCGACCGTTGATGACAATGGCCTGCCTACATGGATCATCGTCAACGGCAAACAGGCGCAACGTCGCGAAAAACAGGGCGACGTCTGGTACAGCGCCAAACTGTCGGATGGAACCTACGAACAGGTGTTGCGCATCCCCAAGGGAGAGCGGCCGCCGAGCGTCAAGGGCGTCTAGCACAGGCCACGCTGAACCAGGCTGCAGGCACGATGAGTTCGCTGTTTCAGAGCCCGTAATTAAGTTGATTGAGAGATTTAGGGCCTTCGGCCTGAGATTGAGAGATTGCGGACCAGTCAGCATTCTCTCAATCTCTGAATCGCCTGTATCGAAAATCGAACCAGGTGTGGTTCAACCCAATCCGGCTAGATCAAGCACCCCGAAACGACCCGGCTTATGAAAATCGGCCGGCTGCGTCTGGGTCGATGACCAGCAACTGAACTCAGGCTCTCCGTCCCTCGGCCGCTCAATACGGTAGAAATTGGCGCGCCATCGGGTCGGCATCGTGGTGGAGGCTAGACCATCTTGAAACAACTCGGCCAGTGGTACAATAAGCAGCGCCCGCCATCGATCCTGTTCCTCATCTCGTTGCGTTTGCCACGCGATCCCGGGGCAATCCCAATCAAAGTCAGCCGTCATATCCGCGCGATCGCCGGTAGGATTGTCGATCAGCGCGTCCAGCAGGACGGCATTCGGACTGACCTCGATCTCGGCGTACCTGGTCGGCGTATCACCGCCGGGCGCCAGGAACAACTCTACGACCTCTTCATCAAAGAGCGGGTCGTCACGTTGTGTGTAGGTTCCCCAGATGTCGTTATCCTCACAGGTGAAGTGGGCGTAGATCCGCTCGCCGTCATGGCAGAGACGCACGGTCGTCTGCTGCCGGGCCTGTGCCCCGCTGCCGTCGGCCAACACAAACGGCGGCAGCGGGGTCAATTCCGACCACAGCCACATGGCCGGATCGGCTTGTCGATCCCAATGATCGGGCAACGGCAGCACAGATACATGCAGTAGTGAATAGCTCATGGGTACTTTCCGGCTGGTTGAACGGAAATTGCACTCTTGTATCAAGTGTATGCTTGTCGGAGAAAATGTCAACCCAAGATCTGTCATTCCGGGAAGGCCAATACAGGGAAATGTTTATGTGGTGTGAACTTGGCTAGCGAGTCCTCACCCGAGTGACAATGTTCATAGACTTGTTCGCATATACTTTAATTCACGCAGTGGCCTTTCAAGCTTCTTACAAGTCCGAAGTTTGACGGGCTGCAGCGTAACAGGGTGTAACTCCATCAGAGAAAGATGTGTGAGCCTCTTGTGTATTTGGGCAAGGATTCAGCTAGAGATCGCGACTTATGAGAAGTCTTGGCGGTTAGTTTGAGCGATGGTTACAAATATTGGCGATTTCGCTATAATGTGACGATAATCCGAAATTCTGGACAATATAGACGTCGACAGTGAAGTTGTCAGACCCTGATAGGATGCAATAATGGCCACAAACAAGGATCAACTTGCGAATCTGATGAATCTTACGTCAGGCGACAAAAAACATGATCCCAGTGCATACTCTACTCTGGGTGTCCTAACCGTGCTTTATGATCGCATTCTTAACTACGATGCCTCTAATCCACAGAGCGAGGACCGCGATCGATTCATTATGAGCAAAGGACATGGGCCTTTGGTACTCTACGCCATACTTGCTCAGAAGGGATTCTTTCCAGCGAGTGAGCTTAGAAAATTTCTGGAATGGAATGGGATCCTTGGAGGACACCCAGATCGGAAACGCGTACCGGGAGTTGAAGCCTCAACCGGTTCACTTGGGCATGGATTTTCGATGGCCATCGGCGTGGCCCTGGGACTCAAGGCCAAGCAGATTGATCGCAGAACCTACGTTCTTATAGGAGACGGAGAGACGAACGAGGGCTCCGTCTGGGAGGCGGTTCTTCTAGCAGGGAACCTGGGCCTTGACAATCTGACGGCGATTCTGATTGACAATCGCTCAAGTTCGAGAGATTTGGGGGATATTCCAACAAAATTCAAGGCATTTGGCTGGAAAGCGGAGACTGTTGACGGACGGGATGAAAAAGCCATCGAAAACGCTCTGTCGTCTCCGGCGCTTGATCGCCCCAGCCTGGTAGTTGCAGAGGTGCTGAGCGATGTCTGATACCATGCGCGAAAGAATGAGTGTACTCGTAAGCGATCTGATCGAAACAGATCCGAACACTGCTCTTGTTCTGGCTGATATAAGCAAAACCAATTTTCTGGACATCTTCAAGAATTTTCCCGAACGAGCTATCAATGTCGGAATCATGGAGCAGACGGCAGTCAGTCTTGCCGCAGGGCTCGCCCTGGAGGGTTTTCATCCCTTTATTCATTCGATTACGCCCTTCGTGACGGAGCGGCCTTTTGAGCAGATCAAGGACGACTTCTGTTACCAGGGATTGGGGGGAACATTTATCAGTATCGGCGCCTCTTACGATTACGGAACAGATGGCATGACACACCATGGTCCCGCTGACGTCCCCATCCTCAAGACACTCCCGAGAATGCAGGTATGTGTACCCGGCACATCGGATGAGTTTGAGGCCTTGCTTTGCCAGACCTACAATAATGGAGCGCCCACCTATATTCGCACCAGCACCCAACAGAACAACACCAGTCGGCCTATCAGTTTTGGCAAGTTACATCTCGAACGGGAGGGCAGAGACGGCGTTGTAGTAGCGGTGGGGCCGATGCTGGAACGGACGCTTGTAGCGGTTGAAGGGTTGGACCTGACTGTGCTCTACGCGACGACAGTTGTTCCATTTGACGAGGAAACTCTGAGGAGTGCTGTTGCCAGGTCCTCAGCCACTGTGATATTGGTGGAGCCGTACTATGGAGGCGGACTCGTACAGGATATCGTAAGAGCTCTTGAGGCAATCCCGACCCGGATCAAAGCGATCGGTGTACCGCGCCGAGTCTTGGAGCGATACGGGCCACCTGAGCGTCACGACAAAGAACTCGGCCTTGATTCGGAGGGCATCCATACTCAGATTACAAGTTTTTTTCAAATGGAAAGCTCATAAGGTGAATCTACTCGACTCCTAAATTGAGGGCCTTACGAGACTACCAGTTGTACACAACATGCCGGGATATCAGGTGGATCGGGGTGGTATCCCAACTGGCCAAGCGAGGGAGAACTCCAGTGGACGGAATGCCATTCTGTCCTGGAGAATAGAGGATTTCGCAGTGTTTTCAGGTGAGCTGTGAAATTTACCGACAGAATGGACATCAGATGCGACCCAGCCTAACCATGCTCGATCCGTCACTGATCGAGCGCATCATCGAGGAATCCAAGTCCGTTCTAGCCCATGTCGGCATCGAGGTTCGTGGAGAGGCGTTAAGGCAGCATCTCATTGATGCCGGCCTGCCTACGGATGCACATGGAAAGCGCATTCTCTTTCCGCCCGCAGTCGTCGATCAGGCAATCGCCGATGCCCCCAACGCCATCACGCTCTACAATCGAGACGGTTGTCCTCATGCTACCTTAGGCGGCGACGCGGTCCATTTCGTGCCGGCCTCCAGCGGACTCAACATCCTCGATTTTCGCTCCGGTCAGACGCGCCTGGCCAACACAAGCGACTTTGTCGAGTATGTGCGTCTGGCCGAAGGCCTGGAGCATATCGATTATCTGGCCACGGCCTTTTCCACCAATGATGACATTGATGCCGTAGTGTCAGATGCATGGCGGCTCTACCTTTGCCTGACCAACTCAAAAAGACCGGTCGTCTCGGGCGCCTTCACCGAGCATGGCGTACCGCGTATGGCCGAGATGATGGCATTGTTCCGTACGGACAAAGCCGATCTGAAAGCTCGCCCCATGAGCCTCTTCACCATCACCGCAACGGGCAACTTCCGCTACAGCGAGGACTCATGCCAGAATCTACTCGACTGTGTCGACTGGGGCATTCCAGTCGAGATCGTGCCGGTGACGCTGATGGGATTGATCGCACCGGTGACGTTGGTGGGGGCCTGCGTTTTTCACACTGTCGACACGCTGGCCGGCATCACCATGGCACAGGTGTTGCGACCGGGCACGCCAGTGGTCTTCGGCGGTGCGCCGGCTGCGTTCCACATGACCGAGGCCACATCCCCCATGCTTGGCATCGAGGCGTTGCGGCTGGACGTGGCCTACGCCGCGGTCGGCAAATATCTTGGACTGCCGACTCAGGGCTACATGGGCCTGAGCGACGCCAAGACGTTGGATGCACAGGCCGGCGCAGAGTCCTTCGGCAGCGCGCTTATGGCCGGGCTGGCCGGCATCAACTCGGTGTCAGGCCCGGGCATGCTCGATTTCGTACTCACCTTCAGCCTGCCCAAGCTTGTCTTCGACAACGAGATCTGTGGACAAGTCCAGTCCTTCCTGGCCGAAACCCGGATTGTGGACGATCTGCCGGCCATCGACCTGGTGCGCGCACAGTTGGCTGAAGAGCACATGATCACGGCCCCTCATACGCTGGCCCATTGGCCCGAGCATCTCTATATGCCCGGGCCAATCTGGGATCGCAAGAGTCGAGACAACTGGATCAGCAGCGGCTGCAAGGATCTCCAAACCCGTGCCGTTGAGGAAGTTGAAGCGCGGCTGGCCGCCTATCAGCCGGTTGAGACCGAACCGGCGGTTCTGGCCGAGATGCAGCGCCTGATTGTCAGCGGCATGGAGACGGGCCGCCCGCTGCCGGCGGTTGCGCTCGCAGGCGCGCCGGTCCCGACGCCATCGCGCGAGCAGATGCGCAGTGAGCGCCGCGCACTCAGGCGCGCGAACAGGAGGCGGGGTGACTTATAGAAGCAAGCTCAATTGCAGCAAGAGATACGCTGAGCGTACCCTGTTTCTTCTTGTTTTTGCGAAGCCGCGCTTCGTCGGGTACTCAGAATGACAGGCTTTCAGAGAGACGTACGTCCCTTTTCCACAGCAGACATCGCGGTTCTAATCTCACCGCGCCCAGTAATCAAAGACCAATGACTGGCTCAAGATCGGTCGCAGGAGCTGGCCAAAGGCCTTGTGGTCCGGGTGGGGCAGATAGGCGTCCCGATCTTCGGCCGAGCGGAAGGTGACGAAGAAACAGTGGGTGAATCCCCGCGCTGCGTTTTCGACGCTCACATCCGTGCCCCACTCAAAATCATGGATAGCATCGATTTTGCCCGGCAACGCGGCAAAAGCCTCTTCAATAGCCCGCACATCCTCAGCCGTAGCCCCATCGACGAACGAAAACAACACAACATGACGCAACAATCGATCTGAATCACTCATCTTGAGTTTCCCTTCTTGTGCCAGCGTTTATCCGTGACTCACCTGATGAAGGGCAAATCTGCCACAGATAGCCACGGATAAACAAATGATTTTCACAGATGATTTTTGAGTCACCCCTGTGCGATCAGGTCTTGATCTGTGGCTATCAAACCCTATCTGTGTCCTATCTCTTTTCCTGGTTCTGCTATTTTCCATCTATGTGAATCTGTGGCTAAGAATGGCTTTGTGCACCGAATTCATCTCGGGCTGCTATCCTACCCCTACGCGTCATCAAATTCAGTACGCTGGATGATCTCATTCTGAAGTTCGGTATCCAATTCGATGAAGTAGGCGCTGTAGCCGGCGACGCGTACGACCAGCGAACGGAACTCGGCCGGGTTGGCCTGGGCCACGCGCAGCGTATCGGCATCGACAACGTTGAACTGCACGTGTGGAATCTTGAGACCACAGAAGCCGCGCAGCAGCAACACGAATTTGTCCAGGGCGCCGTCATCGGCAAAGAACGACGGCAGAAACTTCATGTTCAACAGCGTGCCGTTGGAGGCGAGTTCCAGATTGGGAGCGGCCACTGAGTTGAGCACGGCCGTCGCCCCGCGCAGGTCCATGCCTGTCATGGGGGAGACGCCGCCGTCGGCCAGGGGCGTGCCCGCATGGCGGCCGTCGGGCGTCGCCCCTACGTTGGCGCCCATGGGCACGTGGGCCGAGACGGTGTAGAAGCCGGGCTGATAGGTCCCGCTGCGAATGGTGGGGTGGTCGGCCACCAGTTCACAGAACCGGTCGCCCCATTTCGCGGCATACTGATCCACAGCCGCTTCATCGTTGCCATACTTGGGCGCACGGTTGATGAGTCGCTGGCGCAGCACCTCGTTGTCGGCAAAGTCGTTGCGCAGCGCTGCCAATAGATCGTCTGCCGTGATCCAACCCTCGTCGAAAATCGCTCGCTTGACAGCAGCCAAGCTATCGGCGACGTTGGCGATCTGTACCCCCTGTACGCCGGAGAAATTATAGTGTGCACCGCCTGCGGTCACATCCAGGCCTCGCTCAATGCAGTCATCGATGACCAGTGAGAGAAAGGGCGAGGGCAGCTTCTCGGCATGGATGCTGTCGACCACATTACAGCCTTTGACCATGAGCGGCACGAAATGGGCCAACTGCTGTTCATAGGCCGCTGCCAGTTCGTCAAAACTCATCATCTCCGCCAGGGTCGGCGTCTCGGGTCCGATTGGGGCGCCGCTCCGGGGGTCCCTGCCACCGAAAAGGGTCAATTCTAGAATACGGGTCAGGTTGAACATAGAGGCGTCGCTCCAGCCCAGCGCCTTGCCCGGCGTGGACAGTTCGACACAGCCAACCACCGCATAGTTCTGCGCGTCTTCGACCGAGATCCCGCGGTTGATCTGCCCTGGAATGATCACCTCGTCGTTGAAGACCTGGGGCATGCCGCTGCCCTTGCCGATGACAAAGGCCGAGGCACGCAGGAACTCGTCGGGACTGCTCTCGTGGATGCGGATGGAGAGATTGGGCTGGGTCATACCCAGATCGGCCTGGGCGCGCAGGCACATGTAGGAGAGCAGGTTTGTACCGTCACGAGGTCCATTTTCGGGATCGGGCAGCAGTCCGCCGATGGCGATGTTGAAGCCGATGGGGAAGCCGGCAAAATAGCGGGCGCTGCTGCTGCTGCGTAGAAGCACGACCTCGTTGAACTTGAGCCAGAGCAGTTCCAACAGGTCCTGGGCTTGTCCCAGCGTCAGTGCACCTGTATCCAGATCGCGCTGCAGATAGGGCAGCATGTATTGATCGAAACGGCCCGGGGAAAAGCTGGAGGCATTGGATTCGATCTGGAGCAATGTGAAGAGGAACCAGACCGCTTGCAGTGCGTCCCAAAAATCCTGGGCCGGCTCGGTCGACAGCCTTCGGCAGCGGCCGGCAATGCTTCGCAGCTCTTGGCGACGACTCGCATCATCACATTCCTCGGCTTGCCGGTCGGCCAGATCCGCGTAGCGCCGGATGAAGAGGCTTGCGGCATCCAGGGCGATGATCGCGGCCTCATCAAAAATCTGCTGTTGCGGCGTCGCCGGTGAGCCCATCCGTGCAGCCCGCACCTTTTCCCGCAGTCCGCCAATGCCAAGATGCAGCCAGCCCTCCACATCGGGCAGGATATGACCCTGGGCATGGTCGGTCTGGTTGAGCGAGAAGGCCTTGGCCTCGACCGCATGGCGTACATCGCCGGGCACACGTTGGGCGACTGTATCTTCCAGCGCCAGTCCTCGCCAGTAGGGGAAGATCTCCTCGCGAAGCTCGCGAATCTGCTCAGCGGTGATGTCGAAGGTGTCCTGGGGACGGGTGGGCAGAATGTCCAGTTCTCTGTCGATCCAATCCACAGCGCCTTCGGGCGCAATGACGCCCATGCGCGGCAGCAACGAGCGATTGCCGACGATGATCTCGTCGGCGTGGATGTCGATGCTCAACGAACGGGCCAGGTGGCGCAGCATCTTGGCCCGACGAATGGGCATGGGCTGGCCTTCGCTAGCGCGGTAACTCTCGGTGGTGAAGCGTGCGCGCTCAACGTCGACCTGGCGCACGTTCTCCAGCAGCCGGCGCTTGATGCGCACAGCGCGTTGGCTGGGCTGGGTCGTTTTCCACTCGTCAGCAGGAAATGCGTCAGTCGGCTCAGTTGTTTCAGTGCGTATCACTTGCAAGGGAGTTCCTCTGATTTGATAGTAGATCGGCGACATTCACCCAACCGCCGCTCTCCGCCGACTGTTCCGCAGCCGCCATGACAGCCTGAACCTGCAGTCCATTGGCCAACGAAGGTGAAGCCGGGCGACCCTCGTCGATGGCCTTGAGGAACTGATACTGGCATTCGGCGTGGGCGCGCACAAAGCCGGGCGGCATGGTCCAGTCGGGTGACTTGGCGCCCTCATGGCGTTGAACCGTCTCCAACTTGCGGAAGCCGCGCATGCCCCCGAGCGGCGCGCCGTCGTCGCGCATGTCGTAGACCTCGAGCCAACTGGGGTCGGCGGCGTTGAAGCGAATGGCGCCCTTGTCGCCGAAGATCTCGAACTGGAGATCGTTGGCGGCCCCCGTACCCATGCGCGAGATCTCGATCGTGCCCAATGTGCCCGTTGCCGTGCGCGCATGCAGCAGAGCGATGTCGTCCACATCGACCTCGCCGGTCTCAGACGATCCGGAAGCCAGCGGGCGCTCGCGGATCAGCGTGTCCATGGTCGCCTGAACTGAACCGAAGTCGCCGAGCAGGTAGGCAAGCAGATCGAGAATGTGGGATCCCAGGTCAAAGAGCGCACCGCCGCCTGAGATCTCTTTCTTCAGTCGCCAGGAGAGCGGCTTGTTGGGATCGATGTAGGAGGCGCGATGATAGCGCCCTCGGAAAGAGAAGACGCGCCCCACAAAACCGTCATCCATGAGTTGCTTGGCGCGCGTGATGGCGGGAAAGTAGCGGAAGTTGAAGGTCATCTGCGTGTTGACGCCGGCCTTGGCTACCGCGTCGACCATGCGCTGCCCCTCTGCCACGCTCATGGCCAGTGGCTTCTCGCAGTAGATATGCTTGCCGGCCTTGGCCGCTGCGATGACGATCTCTTCATGCAGGCGATTGGGCACACAGATATCGACCACATCCACGTAGTCGCGGGCCAAAAGCTCGTGATAGTCGGTGGTCCAGACGTCGCAGCCGATCTCCTGGCCTGCCTCCCAGGCAGTCTCCGGCCGCGTTGTGGCTACGCCCACGATGTTCACGGACCCGGCAGGCAATCCATAGTGAAACGGAATGGCCCGGTAGGCCAGAGCATGTACTCGGCCAATGCCGCCGTAGCCGATCATGGCAATGTTGATTGGGTTCATGGAAGGCCCTTTCTGCTGCTTGCTTCGTGCTGCGTGCGTCAGTATACTGCTCGATTGTGTAATGCGTAACCACGGAATGCGTATCCCTACTCCATCGCTCCGCGCAGCTTCTTCACCGCCGCCTCGATTTCGCCGGTGCCCGGCTGGAGTTTTCCGTTCGGCCCTTTGAGCAGCGGCGACGAGAACTCGCCCACCGTCATGCCGGCATCAATAAACTCCTTGACATTGCCTGCATTGAGACCGCCGTCCTCCATGATGTCGATCTGTTTGCTCAGTCCGGCAGCATCGACCATATCTCGCAACCGCTGAATGTTCTCGACCATGATGGGATCCATGGTGTGGGGGCTTTTGCCGGTCTCCTTGGCCCAGAAATAGGCGCGGCTCTCGTACTCGACAATGCTGATGTGGGGCTGGATGTACTGCTCGAAGGCAGAGATCGGCGTGCCCTGCCAGGCCCAAACGCCCGCCTTGATACCCAGCACATCGACAATGAACGAGACGGCCTGCATGGTCAGCTCGCCCATGGTCTCCAACGGCAGCGTGATCAGGTTCACGCCCAGGTCGGCCAACTGGCGAAAGACATCAAAACTGGGTCGCACCATCTGCAACTGGGCCTCGATCTCGAGATCGGTGCTGGTGCGCACGGCCTCGATAATGTCGAAACCGCCGCGGGGCATGCCGAAGTCCATATACTTGCCGTCGCGCACTTCGATGTGTAGCCAATCGACGCCGGCCTGTTCCAACTCCTTCACCTGCCCGCCGAGCACAGCGTAGTCGGCCCAGAATAGCCCGGCGGCGATCTTGCATTGTGGCGTGACGTTTCCGATCTTGTTTGGCATGAGTTTCTCCCTTTTTTTGCCACAGATGGACACAGATAAACAAATGATTTTCACAGATACTTTTCGGGCACTCAGGATAGTCTGAGAACGATCCGTGTCTCATCCTTTTTCCATCTGTGTCAATCTGTGACTATTTTTCTGCTGTCTCAATCAACACTTTCATGGCCTGGCGGGAGCGCATGAGTTCGACGCCCTGGGTCAGGTCAGATAATGGCAAGTTGTGGGTGACCAACACTGAAGGCTGAACCCGTCGGCTTTCCAGCAGCTTGATGGTCTGCTCGAAGGGGTTGAGGCCGACAAAGGTGCCGTGCAGGGTCAGGTCGTTGCGGGTGATGGCGTATTGGCTCAACGCTGGATTGGACTCTGGACGTAGGCCGAAGAGGATCACGTGGCCACCGCGGCGCGCCAGCTTGATGGCTGCGTCGACCTGGTTGCCCACGGCATCCACGACGACATCCGCGCCCAACTCGGTCAACTTGTGCACTTCGGCCGGCACATCGGTCTCCATGGGGTTCAAGACGGCATCGACGCCGATCTCGCGTGCAAACTCCAGTCGAAAGTCGGCCACATCGATGACCACGATTCGCCCCGCGCCCATGGCCCGGTAGACCAGGGCAAAGAGCAGACCCATGGGGCCGCCGCCCACAATGGCGACATTGTCGCCTGCTTCGAACGGGGTGCGCTTGACCGAACCGACGACACAGGAGAGCGGCTCAAATAGGGCGGCATCCTTCAGTGGAACATCGGGGCTGATCTTGAAGAGCGCCCGTTCCGGGGCGACCAGCCAGGGCGCAAACGCGCCGTCAATGGTGGTGCCGATGGTTCGGTAGTTGGTGCATTGGTTGTCCAACCCACGCCGGCAGTAGGCACATTTTCCGCAGGTCAGCCGCGGCGCAATGACGACACGATCGCCAGGGGCAAGCGTCGTCACACCGTCACCGACCTCGGCGATCACGCCGACGCCCTCGTGGCCGATGACGATGCCCTGCGTCGCCTTATGAGCCGGCGGCACGGCCAGAATGTTGAGGTCGGTGCCGCAGATGCCGCAGGCTTCAAGGTTGACCCGCACATCAGTAGGCTCGACGATCTGAGGAACTGGCCGATCTTCGTAGACCAACCGACCTTCGCCTTGGAAGACCGGTACGTTCATTGTTGACATGGTGGATCCCTTTTTTGAGAATCATGGTGCCGTTAGCAGGGAGTACTGCGTACTTCATCTCACTTCATTCAATTCCAACACTGCACGCGCCGTCCTATCATCAATCCCCAACACATCAACCGCAGAGGAGCGCAGCGCACCGAGAATCGCAGCCGCCTTGTGCTCGCCCATGGCAACGGCGATCGTCGTCGGGATCGTGCGTAGGTCATCAAGCGAAAGGCCGATCACGCGATCATTGATGGCTGCCGGTTCGCTTCGTCCGTCCTGCGTAAAGAGCTGCCCCGCAATATCGCCTACGACGCCCTCTCCGGCCAGTGTGAACAACTCCGTTTCGGACACATAGCCGGTTCTGACAAGGGTGGAACGGGTCGGATCGACCGTGCCGATGCCGAGCAGGGCCAGGTCTGCGTTGCGTGCGGCCTCAAGCGTGCGGCGAATATCGCGCTGGTTGCGCAGTACGCGTGCTTCGTCTGCGTTTTCGGCCATGAACGGCGACGAGAGATAGCGCACCTCACCGCCTAGCTTGTCGGCCAGCTGACGCGCGAGCGCTGCGCTATCCAGCTCGCCCATGGTGGATGGCATGCTGCCCAGTGCCTGGACCACGTTGACATGGACCCGAAAGTTGGGACGAATGGCCTGAATCACCTCGTAGGTCGTGCCGCCCAGACAGACGGCCAGTGTGGCGCCGGCGTCGAGCCGCTCTTCCAGAAAGCGAGCTGCCAGCTGCCCCACCTGGGCCAGTGACGACACTCGCGTTTGTGGCGATGCCTGCAAGACCAGTGCTTCTTGCAGACCGAACATAGAGACAAGACGTGCCTCCAGCTCTTCATCCCGGCGCAGCGGCCAGTTGACGAAGATCTCGACTACCCCTTCATCGCGCGCCTGCTTGAGCAACCGATAGACCTTGACGCGCGAGACGCCAAGATCCGCTGCGATCGCGTTCTGTGTCATCTCGTCGATGTAGTACATGGAGGCCACTGCGGCCAGAAGATTGTTCTGCGACGGGTCCATTTTCTGTGACGGGTCAAGCATGAATGAGCAAGGGTCGAGTCTCGTTTGATATCAAATGAGCAAATGCACACAGTGCGTTCTTTTGCTCATTCATTATGGCTGTAAGCCAACTGTTTGTCAAGATCAGGACGGAATCACCCGGATGATTTCGTTTGATGAACTTGGGAAGCTTGATAGGCGCGGCGTCAAATCCCACTGTCGTTGGACGGCAGCAAGATGTCCACGGACCCTATCGAATCTGAAGGGGAAGCCTTATCTCGTCACGCTCGGCTATGCAGCGCCTTTGTCCTTGAGCGGGTAGAGTTTCCAGCGCCCATAGGCCACGAAACCGACCAGTGCCATGATGACAATGTTTCCAAAGATATTTGTGATCTCACCTTGGCTGACGTGATAGAACACTGCACCGACCATGACGAGTACCAGCCCGAGTCCGGCCAACGGTGTCAAACGGGTCTGGATGCCGGTGAGACCGGGCAGGATGAGACCCAGTCCGCCCAAGATTTCGGCTGTGCCGGAGATCCAATGGAGCATCGGGGAGAGCTCATACATCCAGGCCATTGGGGCGGGTAATCCAGGCGGCACGATGAAATGGAGGACGCCGATGAGAATGAAGTAGATGCCGAGCACCCATTGAAGAACCCACAAAAGTTTGTTCATTCGCTACGATCTCCTTGCTGTGATTGTGAATTGGAAGGCGGATGGAGTATAGCACGCATCGACCGGCCGCAAAACTCAAAAAAAGGAACCTGTCTGCCGGGTGACTTTCATCAACAAGAACGGGTAGGGAAAGCGCCGCTTTTCCGCTATACTTGATGGCACCGATTTTGTACGAGGGGCATCGAACGCCAATCGCGGACGGTACCTCAGCAGACCAACAGGTCAAGTTCTCTTACTTGCCCATCACACGGTTCAAAAATTGGAGGTTCGGCTATGCAGGTTTCCATTGAAGAAGTAGAGGACGGAAGTTCTTGGATGACCATTGAGGTCGAGTCGGCCCAGGCAGAGCAGATCGGCAGAGCGGTCGCCCGCCAAGCATCCATTCCCGGCTTTCGGCCGGGTAGAGCGCCCGTTGCAACGGTGATGGGCAGCTTGTCGCCGGAAGACCTGGCGGCCGCGGTCGAAGCGGTCAGCGAGACCCAGGCAATCATCCAGCAAGCGTTGGAAGAGAGTGATCTCGATTCGTCGGCCGACACGCTGCTTGATAGCGTGACGTGGAACCCGCTGGTCCTGAAGGTCTCGGTCGCGGGAGAAGAGCCTGAGAAAAAAGCAGAAGACGGTGAAGAATAGACCCTGACTTAAGCCTGATGGCCGAATTCTCGTGGCCAGGGCGTGAGCTTAAGCATGCTCAAGCCGGCGATGGCCATGGCATCGCCGGCACTCTGGCCCATAGCTCGATTGTGGCATTAGGGGATTCCTGGAGAAGTGCTGCAAATGCCTTTTCTGACTTCATGTGCCGCCCTGAGGATCTAGATCATTGGCGGGTCGATAAGACGTGGCGAACGCCGCCAATCGTGATTGATGTCACTTCGCTAAACACGAGCCCAGAACATACAGAGCCGAATGGCCCGCTGCAACTTGTTGAAGGTCATTCCCGGCTTGGATACCTTAATGCTTGTGTGAGATGCGGATTTGTTTCGAATGAATCATCGCACGCGGTCTACATCCTGCCCATGGCAGGTCCAAAATAAATGCGCCAGAGTTGCTGACCGGCCGCAAACTGAAATCAACGTCGCTGGCGGCAACCTGGGGATTGCGGATGTTGATCACAAGAGCACGTGTCAATGAATGGAGAGACTAAAAAGTGGCGAAACGGATCAGCTTTACTGTCAAGGAACAGATGGTAGGGCTTGCCGGTGCCTGCTTCTGGTACTGGAACAGCTTCCACAGTTTTCTGGAAAGCAGCGGCGTTCCGAGTTCCCTCCATCGGCGCTATCCGAAAGAGACGTTCAACAAATACGACGTAATGCGCAACATCCTTGCGGTTCTCGAAGACCGAGGCGAAGTCGACACGATCAATTCATTGATCTCAAACTTCTATCGCCTCAGGAACGCCGTCGATCGCGACAATCTCGACACGGACAAGGCAAAACGACTCCTTCAGGAATTCCGTGGTTCTGTTGGGAATGACCCCATAGAGGCAGCGATCAAGGAGCAACAGCGAGAGAAAGCACGGTCTGATTATGAGCAATCGTTGGAGGATTCGAAAGCGAAGATGGAAGGTTTGTCTGAGCTAAATGGACGATTTTTGGGGTTGACCCTAGCAACCGAACTTACACCACAACAACGCGGTTTCAAACTCGAAACCCTCTTATTCGACTTGCTTCACTTTGCCGAGTTTGAGTACACAAAGCCATATCGAACGCAGGACGGCGAACAAATCGATGGGCATTTCAAGTACGAAAAGTTCGATTATCTTGTCGAGGCAAAATGGATTGCTGGACTGGTGAAGCAGAAAGACCTATCGATATTTGATGGCAAGATTCGGGGAAAAGCACAAAGTACAAGAGGTCTGTTTCTCGCAGCCGAGGGCTTCGACGACAATGCAGTCAACAAGTTCTCTGGGGACGCACCCCGAATTGTCTTGATGTCCGGTGAGGACATGGCGTTCGTTCTCAATGGCACCATTCCATTTTTCGACGTGATGAAAGCAAAGGTCGACGCCATCGTGCGGTATGGCAACATAAACTTCCCTGTACGCAATATTAATATTTGATGATGTGACCTAACTAGGCGATGCACGCGAGCGAGAATGGCGTTCGCTCGTCCACACAGAATCAATGTCATTCCGCGTCATTCCCGACGCGTTATCTTGGTCGTTTAGCCACTGTCTCCACCTCACGCCTGAAATTGAACCGGCTAACCCAAAGACTCTTGTCGGTCCGACTTCCATGGTGTATCTTGTCACTTGCTACGTGACCGGAGCCCCAATTGACCTGACGCTTGTACTGCAAGATGCCTTTGCCTTCATCGGCAAGCCCCCCAAATGATCCGATTTGGGAAGCGAATCGCCATCTCGTACACCCACCTACATGTGACAACCAAATAGGAGACCCCACAATGAATCCACTACCGCCCTATCGCTACGGCGCGGCACGCACCATGGTCCATCTGCATGGGCAATATCTACAGGACGCCTTGGCCGCATGGCGAGCGGCGAAAGCGGCGCGCATCGTCTTGCCCGAAACAGAGGATCCGAGCTATGTGTCGCTGGAAACGCTCCTGCGCCATATGCTGTCGGCTGCCCGCGGCTACATGGTCTGGATGTGCGACAAACTCGACTTACCGGACCCGCAGATCAGGGAGGTCCCGCCGCTGGAGATGATTGAGGCTGAGGCCGAAGGCTATCTGGCCCATATCATCGACCGTTGGGCGTTGCCTCTGGCCGAGGTCGACGAGGATCGCTTCTACCGGCCCGAATATCGATCGAACTGGGGCGTCCTCTATTGCGTGGACGCCATGCTGGAACATGCGGTGATGCACGCCATTCAGCATCGGCTTCAGCTTGAGGAGTTGGTCGAGGAGCAAAGTCAGTAGTTCACGATTTTGTGTTGCGCTCGTTACGAACAGTTCCGGCAGCTTCCTCGCCATTGCCAAAGGCGACAAGACTGGCCGCCAGCGCTGCTTCGGCCGGGCCCGGCTCGGCGGCGAAGCGCCTTCCTCACCTCAACAATTACGCGCTACAGAACTGTTGCGGCGACAGCGGCAAGCTATGGAAATGTCTTGAGCACTTTTGCATCAGAGGTCACAAGCGGCACACGCAGGTCTTCCGCGAGCACAACGAATTCGCAATCATATGCCGAACAACCACTTTCGTGGGCGAGTTGCAGTACGCGAGCGGATGCGACTTCGTATTCATGACCGATCATCAGATCCAGCGCCGTATCAACGATACGCACCGACTGATTCAGCGTGAGAATCTCCTGCCGAACATAGAGCGCCAACACATTTCGAAACTCGCTGCGCCACAAGGGTGGTGCTATCCACTCCGCATCTCTTTGCAGCACCTGTTCTGCAAGTTGCGACTGTGGGCCCGTCAACAGCAAGTAGCAAATCAGGTTTGTATCCGCTACAATCACGGTCGACCATCCCGGATCGCCTCATCGAGCGCTTCATCCGTAAGCGGGTACCCTGCAGTCAACTCCCGCAACTGACGCGCCCTGTGTAGCACTTCATCGACATCCGGCTTGTAACTGGTTAGCCTACGCTCGATACAAACGATGACCTCGCTGTTGATGGAGCGCCGATTGGCCTGTGCAACATCCTTCAGTTGGGCGTACAGGTCATCAGGGATGTTCTTGATCGTGATAGTCGCCATGTCCCACTTTCCCTGTTTTCTTTCACAAAAGAATCGATATGGAACCATTATGAAACCAGTGGGGCAATCTGTCAATGTATATGCTTGAACTGACCTTGCTTAATACGGCCACGAGATGACCATGGTGTAGACCTTCCGCCAAAAAATCTCACATTGCAGCCATATATCCACAGCTAGATTCTGTCAACGTATTGCGGGATCGTTCATCGCATGATAGAGTGGCAATAAATTCTCCCGAAGCCACCAAATGCGAGAAGAGTCATGCCAGTTGTCCTACGAATTAAGGGCTATCGATTCTGGTTCTACGAAGCGGATCTGGACGAACCACCCCACGTTCATGTTGGCAAAGATAGAAAAGAGGCGAAATACTGGATTGATTCGATTCGGTTGGCCAGAGCAGGTCGATTTCGCAATCACGAACTGAACGAGATTGAGAAATTTAGACGAGCCATCAGGCAAGTCTATTGAGCTTTTGGCAACAGGAGTTGGACAAACGAGAATAGACAATCATGGTCACGGTTAAGGCACGGGTTGAGTCAAGCGTAGATAAGAATTCGCCGGTTGTTCCCCTCTTGGTCCCAGAATTGGACGAGGTGCGAAAGGAGGCTCTGAGACTGCATGCGCAAGGAAAAGCCTGGAACGGTGAACTCTTCGGTTGGTCGGCAGAGTACAATCCTGAGCGCGCCGACCGCCCCATCGACTCAAAGATGACATTCACGCCGGCTGACTTTTGCATTGGCGAGAGCGGCATCTGGTTCTTCTCGATGATGTGGGAGCGCGGCAAAGATGCAGAACCAGTGGAGTTTCTGGATGATCAGGCAATTGTTCGAGTAGCCTGATGCCTGGCAATTCGTCGATAAGAACAAAAGATCAGCCACAGATGACCCTACTGCAAAAAGGTCTGATTCACCACGGACACAGAGGAGGACACAGAGACCACAGAGGAAAGATGGAGGAAAATGCTCTTCATCTGCGTTTATCTGTGTCCATCTGTGGCTAATTTTCTGTTCTTGCAGTAGAGTCATCGATTGTCAGGGTAGCCTCCTCACTGGCTATCCCTCTTTTTTTTCGCCCCCAATTTTCACACCTTCATATCGGAGAATCCAACCATGACACCACGTATGCGACTCGGTCTCGGCCAGTTCAATGAACTGACCGACGAGAAACTCACCTTTATCAAGCAGCTTGGCGCCGACGACTTCCTCATGAACACGCCCAAACTCCCCGGCGATCACGAATGGGCCTACGACGATCTGTTGGCGCTGCGCCGGCGCGCCGATGCAGCCGATCTGCGCCTCATGGCGTTGGAAAACGTGCCGGTCTCTTTCTACGACAAGATCATGCTCGGCCTGCCGGGGCGCGATCAACAGATTGAACACATGCAGAACACGATTCGCAACATGGGCAAGGCCGGCATTCCCATCCTCGGCTATCACTGGATGCCCAATAGCGTTTGGCGCACGCCAGAGCCGGCCGTGCTGCGCGGCGGCGCCCGCGGCACACGCTTCAACCAGGCCGAACACGATCCGGACGAACTCACCCACGGCCGCGTCTATAGCGCCGAGGAGATGTGGGCCAACTACGAGTACTATCTCTCGCGCATCCTGCCGGTGGCCGAAGAGGCAGGGGTTCAGCTTGCCCTGCACCCCGACGATCCGCCGGTAGGATCGCTGGGCGGTGTGGCACGCATTTTCTGCGATTTCGACGGCTTCAAGCGCGCCATGGATACCTTCGACAGCCCCAATCACGGCCTCGACTTCTGCATGGGCTGTTGGTCGGAGATGGGCGGCATGCAGAGCGTCATCCACGCGGTTCGTCACTTCGGCGAGCGCGGCAAGATCATCTATGTGCACTTCCGCGATGTCCAGGGCCAGGTCCCCTGCTTCAACGAGTGTTTCATCGACGAGGGCAACGTCGATCCACTTGTCGTGATGGCAACGCTCAAGCAGGTCGGCTTCACCGGCTTCCTCATCACGGACCATGTGCCCCATATGGTAGATGACACGGATTGGGGCCATCGCGGCCGGGCGTACGCCATCGGCTATATGCGTGCCCTGCTCGATGTGGTCAACCGTACCGACTTCCAGCTTGAGACGGTTGATCTGGATTCCGTATAGGGGCTCCCGAGAAAATATTGATCCACGAAGGTGCACAAAAAAAACACGAAGAGAGCCATCTTTGTGTAAATTTGTGTTCCTTCGTGGATCAATGTTGTTCGCCTTAACCGTAGTCAGTGCGTGAAACGTGAGGGCTATCGAGCGACAGAGCAACGTGAAAGCCATGCCCTCAGACAGAATGCACGAAAACGAGGAGAAAAGCATGAGCGCGCAGCACCCCAACATACTATTCATCCTGTCTGACGATCAGGGCGCCTGGGCCATGGGCTGTGCAGGCAATGATGAAATCGAGACCCCGAACTTGGATCGGCTGGCGGCGACAGGCAAACGTTTCGAAAACTTCTTCTGCGCCAGTCCCGTCTGTTCGCCGGCGCGCGCCACGTTGCTGACGGGACGCATTCCATCGCAACATGGCATCCATGACTGGCTGGCGGCGGGCAACACCACTGCAACCTACGAACCGGACCGGGATGGCGAACTGACTGAATACCTGGCCGGCCAGCCGGGGTATACAGATTATCTGGCGGCCGCGGGCTACGAATGCGCTATCAGCGGCAAATGGCACTTGGGCGATTCACACCATGTCCAGAAAGGATTCGACTTCTGGGAAGTCCATGCCAAAGGCGGCGCCCCCTACTACAATGCGCCGCTTGTCCGAGACGGCGAAGTCTACGAAGAACCCGGATACGTCACGGACGTCTTCACGGACAACGCGCTGCGTTGGCTGGAGGAGCGCTCACCGAATGAGCGGCCGTTCTATCTGAGCGTTCACTACACAGCGCCCCATTCACCCTGGACACGCGAGAACCACCCGGCGGATCTGTACGATCGGTACTACGATGGCTGTCCCTTCGATTCTGTTCCCGATGGGCTTACACCGCCTGAGTGGGTTCAGTATGTGAACATTCCCGTGGACAATGCCGAAGAGCGCAGAACCTGTCTCAGCGGCTACTACGCTGCGGTCACAGCGATGGACCGCAATATCGGCAGGCTGCTCGACTGGCTTGAGGCCAATGGCCTTCGTGAGGAGACGTTGATTATCTTTACCAGCGACAACGGCATGAACATGGGACATCATGGCGTCTACGGCAAGGGCAATGCAACCTATCCGCTCAACATGTTCGAGGAGTCGATCAAGGTTCCCTTCATTGCTTCATTCCCCGGCCAGATCGAGCAGGGCGCCGTCAACAGAGACCTTGTCAGCCAGTACGATTTTATGCCGACGCTGCTGGACTACCTCGGCATTGAGAATCCGCAGGCCGCATCATTGCCGGGAACGAGTTTCGCCAACGCGTTTCGTCAGACTGAAGATGCAGGCAATGACCATATCATCGTCTACGATGAGTATGGCCCGGTGCGTTTGATCCGCAATGAGCAGTGGAAGTACATCCACAGGTTCGGCGTGGGACCGAATGAACTCTACAACCTGTCCGATGATCCGGGAGAGCAACAGAATCTTGCCGGCAATCCTGAACATGGAGGTGTCGAAGAGGAGTTGCGGTCGCGCTTGTACGATTGGTTTGCCCGCTATGTGGATCCAAAGGTGGATGGCGTCAATGAGATCGTGACCGGCTCGGGCCAGTTTGGCCGTTGCGGTGAATATGCAGACGGACGGGAAGCATTTTCGGCATCGCGGGTTCGCCATTTGGGTCTGTCGAAATGAGTCGAGATGCGTAGGGGCACGTGAACGATGCACATTCTATTGGAAACTGACCGACTAATTCTGCGGCGCTTCACCGAAGCAGATGTGGATCACCTCTTCGCATTGGACAATGACCCCGAGGTGATGCGTTATATCAACGGAGGCACGCCGACGCCCCGCGAGGTGATAGAGACCCAGATCTTGCCCGGTTTCATGCGCTACGATGAACAGCGGCCAACATTCGGGTTTTGGGCTGTCGACGCAAAGCGTAATGGTGAGTTCCTCGGTTGGCTCTGCTTTCGGCCCAAGAGCGAGAATCTGCACGAGGTCGTGCTCGGCTATCGGTTCCTCAGAACGGCATGGGGAAATGGGTACGCCACCGAAGGCGCACGCGCGATCATAAACAAGGGCTTCACCGAACTGGGGGTGCAACGTGTGGTTGCTACCACCTACGAAGAAAACGTGGCTTCGCGTCGGGTCATGGAAAAGCTCGGCATGGTCTTCAAGCGTGCGTTCCGCCTGACCCCGGACGATATTGCAAGGTCTGACACAACGCATACGACCTCGGATGAGTTGTGGGATGGGGATGATGTTGAATACATCCTGGAGAGAACTGATTGGGTGCAGCAAAAATCGTAGACGAAGAATAAGGAGACAATTATGAGCGAGTACATCCCAAGCCCCAGCGCATGGGTGGCAGAGCAAGTGGAACTTTATGAAAGCAGCGGTGGCGTTGAAGGCAACACGTTGAGGGATACCGGGTTGCCGGTGATCATTGTGACCAATCGAGGACATAAGACAGGCGCTATCCGCAAGACGCCGTTGATGCGCGTTGCCGACGGCGAGAACTACATTCTCGTAGCGTCCCAAGGCGGTGCGCCCCAACATCCTGCCTGGTATCACAACCTGAAGGCGGATCCCAATGTCGAAATCCGCGACAGGACCGAAGTCTATGCCATGCGGGTTCGGGAAGTTGAAGACGAGGCGGAAAGGGCACGTCTTTGGAGACTCGCTGTCGAAGCGTTCCCTCCGTATCAAACATATCAGGATAATACCCAACGACTCATCCCCCTCTTTGTGGCAGAACCGATCACATGACAAAATGTCGCCTTCCTGTCGCCACCGTGTAGCCATCATGTAACCACGACGTCGCGTCTTTGGTACGCAGCGTGTGGCATCCTATAGGCAGAATGGTTCATCACTATTGTGTCGTCCCCAGGTGGGAAGGAGGAACTGTTATGAAACGGTTGTCAATCGCTCTGTTTGTGGTTGCCTCACTGATGTTGCTTCTGTTTTCCGGCTGCTCGCTACAACTTGAACAGCCGAGCCAGGCGCCTGAGGCTGAAACTGGCGCTGTTGTCGGCGGCGATGGTGTCATCGACTACCGGTTGAATCCCGAACTGCTCTTGATTGAGCGCCAACGGGCTGCAAGGATGGCTGAGGAAGAGTTGGCCGCCGGCGCCGGGTCCGGGCTTGCCGGTATGGCGGTTACCGATGCAAGTCAAATTGTAGGCGAGTGGATCTGTGAACAGGAAGACGGCCAGCAACTGATCCGCATGGACCCGGATGGAAGAATCGTCCGTGTCCTGGGTCCTGACGATGCCGTTGAATTCGGCCAATTCTGGTTCTCCGATGGAGAGATCCACGTTGTTAGCGATGTTGACGATGCGGCAGATATGAGCGCTTTCCATGCCTTTGTGGAATCGGATGAAACCGGAACCACCCTGCGCTTCGAACTATGCGGCGGCAATTGCCCCAACGCAGGCGATATCGAATGGCTGAATGGGCTCACCCGATCCTAGCCCGGGCGAAAACGAATCCGGAAGCCCCGATTCAGTTCAGGTCGGGGCTTCCCGACTTATCGTACTAACTCTTCCGCACATCTCCCCAAAAAGCTCATCGTCCTGACGTTGGCGCGGCTGAAAACTGCATCCATAATAATCTCATCTTGTTGGGAGTTGATGGAGGACGGATACGGACTTCTCAATTGGCATCGCAGTCGGTCTGGCCATGGGTATCGCCGTTGGCATAGCTTCGCGTCGGTTGACGCCATCAGCCAAATGATTGTGGCTACGTGTGCACTCCCTCCAGTGTGTGAAACTTCTCTACGAAGGCAGGATACCCTAGCGTTCCTTGAGCAGTACGTTGATCCCAGGGGCTGGGCGCAGTGTGCCTAAGTTGCGCATGTCAATGTTCTGCCCTGCCACCAAGTTCACATCAAAGCGCTGCACCACCATGGCCAGCAACAGGACTGCTTCCATTTTGGCGAACGAATCACCGATACAGAAGCGCGGGCCACCGCTGAAGGGAATATAGGCGAAGCGATTGCGACCCTTGCTCTGCTCCGGCGAGAAGCGGGTCGGGTCAAAGCCTTCCGGATTCTCCCAAAAATCGGGATGGCGATGCACGGTGTAGGTGTTAATGACCACATTGCTGCCCGCCGGCACAGTGTACCCACCCAGGGTGTCATCTTCCAGTAGAGTGCGCGATGTTCACCAACGGCGGATAGAGCCGCAGTGTCTCTTCAAATGTCGCCAATGTATAGGGCAAATTGGCGAAATCAGCCGCAGTCGGGGTGCGCCCCCCTAGCACCCGGTCGACCTCTTCGCACAGAGTTCGGCGCACAGCAGGGTGCTCCGACAGTAGCTTGAAGGTCCAGGACAAGGCCGTTGCGGTTGTCTCGTGGCCGGCCACAAACATTGTGATCACTTCGTCACGCAGTTGTTCGTCGGACATGCGTTCCCCGGTCTCTTCATCTTGGGCGTCGATCAACATTTGCAGCAAATCCTGGTACGTTCCCTACTGGGTGCGGCGCTGTTCAATGATCGTATAGACAATCTCATCGAGCCGCGCCAGATTCTGCGTAAACGCGCGATCGGCGGATGTAGGCAATTTTTCAAGCAGGTTGAACGGCCGCCGTGAGCGATCGGCAATTTCAAAGAGGATGGGCCCCAGCGTTTCGTGAACGGTATCCAACTGTTCGTCGCTGAGTGCGGTGGTGAAGAGCGCTTTCGAAACTACCGAAAGCGTCACGCGCATCATTTCTTCATTCAGTTCAAGAGTCGCCTGATCGACTAGATACTGCTCCAATTTTGTCAGCATTTTTTGGATCTCAGCCACCATAATTTCGCCGAACCCAGCGATCATTGTGCGGTGAAAGAATGGTTGCATCATACGCCGTTGTCGTCGCCAGAAATCGCCTTCGCTGGTGAAGAGACCGTTGCCGGCTGCCACCCGCAATTTGTCGAGCAAATCCCCCTTGATGTAGTTGTGATTGTTCATTTGCAGCACGCGTTTCACATCATCCGGATGAAACAGGAGATAAATGTGCTTGGTGGCGATCTGAATATGAACGAGATCGCAATAGGTTTGCTGCAATTGCACCATCTGCCGGACACCATCGTCGTTTCGATTCAGCAGGATGTTTTTCAAGACGGTGTTGCCCTGTGGGCCCGGAATTACGACGCTGGCTTCTACTTCCGTCTGATCTGGCATGATTCTCCCTTTATTCATTATTCGAGGGTTCCGCTAAATTGACCCATCCTCTGAAGCGATGAAGACATCCGAGCGCGGAAATTGCTCAAATACGCTCGGTGGTTGGCTAAAATTCTTGGCCAGCACAACTGATGGGTTTCCGGCAACCCACTGTGACAAGTTGATCGACTGGTATGTCCCGGTGTTGAAGCCAATCAGGATACGGCACGTCTCGTCGCCGATATTTTCGATCGAGTGCCCGTACCCCTGAGGAATATAGGCCACATCTCCCTGTTCGAGTGTCTCAGTGCGAAAGCGGCCTTGAGAGCCAAAGAGTGTGACACTGATTGTACCGCTGATGAGATACTGCCATTCATCGGCATTGGGATGCCAGTGTAGCTCGCGGAGGGCGCCCGGTTCAAGCTCCAAAATCACACCGGTGATCGTGGTCGAAATCGGAAAGTTGGTCGAATCCACACGCCATTCCTTGCCGCCGGCATAGACGGCAAACGGTTCCTGTTTGAGCAATTCGTATTGATGCGTCAGTGGCGGCTTCTTTCATCCCTGCAAAGGCGTGGCCTGTTTCTCAGGCGGCATAGCCCCGCGTGCAAAGTAGACCTCGCCATCGGGAAAGCTCTCGAATTCAGACTCTGGAATCCCGAAGTTCTTAGCCAGCAATTCATTGGGCACGGCCGCGATCCAGTCAGAGATGCTGAACGTCCCAAACTCAGAGAAGTAGCCGTTGTCGAAGATGAGGATGAAGTGCGTTGGTTCATCACCCAGACATTCGAGCATGTGCCCGTGGCCCCGGGGAAAGTACCAGACGTCACCGGGCTCAAAGTCATTCGTTTCCGCGTTGCCGTCGGGATCGATCACCGTGGTGCGTACTCGTCCCGTCAAGACAAATGCCCACTCGGCTGCCGTCGCATGCCAGTGCAACTCGCGCATGGCGCCAGGCTCAATCTGCATCGAGACGCCGGCAATTCCCTTGGAAATCGGTAATTGGTCCACTGTGGCTTCTTTGCCAAAACTATTGCCGATTACCTTGCCCTCGGACTGTTCGAGGGCGAATTTGAACGTGGGCAGACCTCCTTTACTCAGTAACGGATCCGGCACATTGTTCATGAAACTGGGGTCGCCGGCCTGTGCAGCGTTGACCGAGACCAGTGAAGCCACAGCCGCCACCGAAGCCGCGCCAAGAAACGCCCGACGATGCATTTTGGTCATGAATGTCACCCTTCATTTTCGTTAGTACTACAAGCAGGTTTTGCTATCTACTTTGTCACGATCAGCAGAAAGATTTCGTGACAAAGGTATGGTGCTGTCGGTGGTGCGAGGTTTGAGAAAGCGGCTGGGATCGTAGATGATGAGCGGCACACTGACTGCTTCTTCATACATGACAAATGCCTTCAACCGCAATCCGCCGTGGGGCAGACAGAAACGTTAGCGCCTGACCCGTAATAGTATTGTCCCAATCCGCGCAGCCGCCACCGAAATTATCCTGGAGTGTGTCATCGGCCACAGCGGTCGGTTCCCAGTCGTTGAAGCCGTAGCTGGCTACGTCTTCCGAGGAGGGTATCTCATTGTCCTCCGTCATGGTCATATGCCACTTGCCTTTGAGAACCATATTGTAGCCCGCCGTCGCCAACATCCTACCCATAGTCTGGATATCCTGGGGCAGCGTGGGTTCCGGAGGAGTTTGGTCAGGATTACTGCCACACTTTCCGGTGAGGGTGCGAATAACCGTGTGCTGGGCCGGATGCAGCCCCGTACAGAGTGTGGCACGGCTGGGCGAACACATCGCGGTGTTACAAAATGAGCGCCGGAAGGTCAGTCCATTGGCCGTCAACCGTTGATGGTTCGGCAAGTTCTTCTCCACCCAGCCGGCCGGCCAGTGCTGGGGATAACGTTCCTGATCGTTGAGGATCAGGATGATGTTGGGTCGTGTTTCGGAAGGTTCTTCAATCGCGGTCGGTACGACAGCTTGGCCAGTAGTCGGCTTGAGGCCGCCGGCCAGTGCCCCGCCCAGCACAAACTTGCTGGTACCGGTCAAGAATTGACGGCGGCTGATCTCACCCATAGTGAGATTCTCGGACTGAAAGGTTGCATCCATCTGAGTGAGAACAGCGGTATCGCTTGTTGAGATGTTTGTCATACTTTCCACTCTGTCCTTCGCCAATCAACGTAGGTCAAAAATTATCCAAAAACCTGCATTGTGTCAATGGCCCAAATTGAAAGTTTCGGCCATGCTGTCGCTCCTGCAATACAACCCGTTTAGTCCGACACCTACCTCAAATCCACTTTCCCATCTTCAGTCTCTACCCACATCCGCTCGCCATCACTGCTGATCTCGATCTGCCCATCCCGGTCGTTCCTCAGCACCACCCGCCCATCCAACGTCGCCAGCACCTCCTCGGTCGGATGGCCATAGTCATTCTCTCCAACCTGGATAACCGCCACCGACGGGTTGACCGCTTCCACGAACACCGGGCTGGTAGCGCTGTTGCTGCCGTGATGTCCAACCTTGAGCACCGTTGACGCAATCGGTACACCCGTACGCACCCACGCCGCCTCACTGGGCAGGCCCGCATCGCCGGTTAGCAGCAGGCTGAAATCGCCATAGACCAACTTGGCGACCAGCGAATTCTCGTTGTCGGCATGCTCATGCTCGAAACCGCCCGGCGGCGGCCACAGGATCCAGAGCGCCACGCCGTCGCCCAGATCAACCCAGCCGCCGGTTTGCTGAACATGGACATCAGCGTCTGCTACGGCCAAGCTATCGCGCCAGCCCGAAGCGTCGGGATTGGCTTGGCTGATGGCTGTGTCCAGTGCATGGCTGACATCAAAGCGTTGCGGCACGCCGATCTGGCCGATCATGTGGTCGCCGTCGGGGTGGGTAAGGAGCAGCATGTCGATCGACCGATCCCAGAAAGGCATGGCCTCGCCCAGCTCATTAAAGAGCGTCTGCGGACTCTTGCCGCCGTCAACCAGCACCTGTCGACCCGACGGCGTGGTGATCAGGATACCGTCGCCCTGGCCGATGTCGAGGAAATGGACGTGTAGACGCCCATCCGGCTGGGTCAAGGCAAAACGCCAGATTACTACGGCGAGCACGGCAAGTGCCCCAGCCAGGGCCGGCGCAAGCAGACGCGAACGCAGATCGACCTGCCCCAAAGCTCGCAGCCGTTGCCAGCCGTCGCTCAACGAGTGTCGCCAGCGGATACCGAAGATCAATACGTAGGTCATGATCAGTGCTCCCAGTCCGTACTGAAGAATTTCCAAACTTGCGCCGGGCAAGGCTGGCCGTCCACTCGACCATGGCTACGGTCCAGACCAGACTCAGCCACGGCACCCAGAGAATGACCTGAGCCAGCCAGGGCAGCCCGCCCACGCCGACCAGTACCCCGGCGCTGCCCCAGAGCATGATGAAGGGTTGGACCGGAGCGATCAACAGATCGGTCAGGAGGCTGACCAGGGAGAGCCGCCCAAAATAGTAGACGACAAGTGGTAGGGTTGTGATGTTGGCGGCGATGGTGATGAGCAGGCCGTCTTCGATGAGGGAGCGGAGGGTGGAGGTGATGGGGGATTGGGGAGTAGGGATTGGCGATTGGTGATCGGAGGCGGGGGGCGTGGTTCGGGGGGTGGGTAGTTTGGCGATGAGGGTGTCGAAGGCCGATGTGATGGTGGGGGAGAAGAGGATGAGGCCGGCGGTGGCGGCGCTGGAGAGTTGAAAGCCCACGTCCCAGAAGGTGAGTGGGTTGACCAGTGTCATGGCCCAGCAGGCGGCGGCCAGGCTGACCAGCGCGGTGCTGCGCCGACCGATGGCGGTGGCGTAGACGAAGAGGCCGCCCATGAGCGCGGCACGCATCACCGCGGCGTCGCCGCCGACCAGCATCGCATAGCAGGCGATGCCCAGCAATGCCGGATAGACGGCCCGTTTGCGCCCGAAGATGCGCGTGCCGAAGGCGACCAGCACGCCGGCGATCAGAGCCACATTGGATCCTGAGATAACGATCACGTGGCTGGTGCCGGTCAGGTTGAACTTGTCGTAGAGATCGTCGGGAATGCCCGCTTCAATGCCCAGCAGCATGCCGTTGGCCAGCGCGGCGTAGGGTTCAGGCAACAGCCGGTTGAGCAATGCTTCGCCGTTGGCGCGCAGTGTGTAGATTCGTCGCAGGATGGGGTTGCCGAGATTGGGGCCGTCAAGCACGTCGATGCGGGCGCTGTACATGAGGCTGTGGATGCTCTTGCGGGCCAGATATTCGCGATAGGAGAAGTCCTCAAAATCGGGCGGGGTGACCAATCGGCCCCGCAGCTGCACCGGCTGGCCATAGGCATAGCGTTGGCGGATGCCTGTGCTCAGGCGCAGGATACCCTCGACCGATTGTGCCACATCATCAACCTGGATCGACTCGACCGTGACATGAATACGTTGCTTGACATCGGCAACGGTCGGGTAGCTACTCACCATGCCGGTGACCACAATCTGGGGCGCTTCTCGATCAAAGGCCCGATCCGGCGGCAGGTTGTAGTAAGCAAGATCGTCGGGCGTCCAACAGGGTGTCAACGGATGCGAGACGTAGCGTGCAAAGCCTGCTGCAAGGCAGAGCAGGCATGCGATCAGCAGTGCAGGTGATGCTCCACTGCGGATCGGCTTGAACCCGGCACTGGCCGGCCAGCGCATAGGCGTAGCCAACGGTTTTGACCAGCGATTGAGGAGCGGGGTAGCTGGCAGCAGCGCAACCGGAAGCAGCCAGAGCCAGCCGGGAAAAACACAGCCGATCAGCCCGATCTGCCAGGCAAAACGCCCGGCGATCAGGCCACAAAAATAGGCGATCGCACAGTAGAGAAGAACCATCAGGGGATTTGGCTCCGAATTGGTGATTGGGGAACGGGGAATGGTGATTGGGGATTGGGGATTAGGAAAGACAGTGCTCGGTACCCAATCCCTAATCCCCGATCACCATTCCCCTATTCCCCAATTATCTGCAAAATTAGCCGCCGGCTTCGCTGGCGGTTGTCAAAGTCCACAAAAACGACTGACTGCCAGGTGCCAAGGGTCAGGTTTCCGTTGACGAAGGGCACGACTAGTGACGGACCGAGCAGAGCCGCACGAACATGGCTATGGCCATTGCCGTCGCCCCAGCGTGCATTGTGCGCGTAGGAGCGGGTCGGATCAGCGATCTCATTGAAGAGACGTTGAAAGTCGGCGACACAACCCGACTCGAACTCGATGGTCGTCAAGGCTGTAGTGGCCGACGGCGAGAAGATCGTCACCGTGCCGTTGTGTAGACCGCAATCGCCAATTGCATCGGTGATATCACCGGTGACATCGAGGATCTGGCCGTTGCCGCTGGATTCGAACTCGACAGTGCGGGTTTGGACAGTCATTCTGGCGTGCCTTTGGGTCGTGGGCGCCGACGTACGAGTCTCATACGCCACTATGATACATCAAACATTCAGAATAGTTCAAGGGGCACTTTATCCATTCGAGAAGCCGGAGGAAGCCTCTCGAATGGATAAAGTGCTGGCCGAGATTCTATTGACGCCAATCGATCATTTGGGCAGCACCAGCAACATGCCAGAAAGCGCGCTGCTGCCATGATCACCTTCCGCGATCCTTGATGATCCTGTTTCGAACCACTCGCCGAAATGGCACGCTTTCTTATGATGCCGAAGACGAGGGCTACACCATCATAAGGCGCGATTCTCGCTCGAAAAATGCACTTGCCCCCGGCATCGCGTCGGGCTAACATCCGCTTCGCGATGCCGAGGGCACATCGACCATCTATGCCTGCCTGCAGACAGCTAACCCAGAGAATCAGGCGCTGAAATTCTACTGCCTGACCATGGTGCCGCTGAATCCAGATGAGAAGAACGACAACCCAATTTACTGTGCAGCTGCTATAGCTTTGGGGGCTTCGAGGTAGTTGACGAACTCGGATACGACCTTCCACTCGCCGTCGATCTTTTCCCAATTGAGCGTACAGCGCCCTATATAGTGTTGGGGATCACTCCCGTCTTTCGGTATCAGATACTCGTCCCACTCGGCTTGGCGCGAAGCGTAGTCGCCCGACACCCAAATACGTTTGACGGCCAGCGTGCCGGCGACGTTGTTGTCTTCCATGAAGGGTTGCATGCCTTCGGCCAGGGCACTCTTGCCGATGACCTCAGGCGAATCGGGCCATGTCGAGACGATATCGTCGGCGTAGTAGGAGATGTGACCCTGGTAATCCCCGTCATAGTAGGCCTGTTCCTTGCCGAGTGTGACGGCCAGAAACTCATCTTCGGCCTGGGCTTGGGCGGGGTCGCTGGCTGTGCTGGGGCCGACGCCATCAACGACAACACCTTCGGCGGGGATCTCCATAACGGGCTTGGGCGGCTCGGGCTGGATGGGCTGGCAACCCACTGCGACAAGGGCGATCAGGACCAGTGAACTCAAGAAACTGCTGATGCGTAGCATTTTTTCCTACCTTTCTTTGGATAGTTGCGGAATGCGGTTCACTCCGCTTCAGTTACCTCACACTGCGACCAGCCGGCGTATTCGGCCGACTAGAAAATCCCGGCGGAAATGAACCGACAGTCTTACCGGAAGGGCAAGTGTTGGAAATCCGCCGTAGAACCTACAAAAACAACAGAAAAGTCTCGTTCCATGAAGCCGAATTGGTATTACCGAAAGAGGCGATAAAACTGGAAAAAGTAATTCTCAATCGGTAGAATCTCTACATCACGGAATCCAGCCTCCGTGGCATAACGACGCAGGGTGTCAGCGCGCATGACGGTGCCCGTGGCCGCTGAGTCGTGTTCAGCCATGCCCACCGGCAGACAATGAAGCACACTCCAGCCATACATCATCCACTCGACTTCATTGCCGCTGGCGGTGAAGGTGTCACCCACGCGCTCGTCCATCACGACTACGGTGCCGTTGCCCGATGCCAGGCGACGCATGGCTGAGAGCACGCTGACCGGATTGCTCATGTCGTGGACACACTCAAACGCGGTCACCAGGTCATAACGTCCATTGAGTGCGCCATCACCTGCGTCGCGTGCATGGAAGGTGACGCGGTCGGTCAACCCATGCCGGCGGGCGTTGCTCCAGGCATCCTCGACCGAAGCCTCATCCATATCGAAGCCATCAACGCGTGTATTGGGGTAGGCTTCGGCCATGCCGATGCTTGACCAGCCCACGCCGCATCCAATATCGGCAATGCGCGCAGGCGGGTCACTGCGCAGGCGTTGATCGACATCGGCAATGGCAGGGAGCCATGATTGCCCCAGTTCATTCAGGAACATGGCGCGATTAATATTGCCCTGTCCTTGACGCACATCCGCGCCATACTCGGCGAACGAGACGCCGCCGCCTGTGCGAAAAGCGTCAAGCACATGATGAATCGGATAGACCGCACCCACGGCCAACTGTGCAAGCGGGGCCAGATAGTTGAGGCTGTTCTGCTCGGTCAACACCTCTACATGCGCCGCAGGCAGACGGAAACGGCGCTCTAATGCATCGACCTGCTCGTTCTGCACGTCAACCACACCGGAGACCGTCTGTTGCTCCAACCATTCGCGAGCATATCGTTCGTTGGTTTGTGTCTGTGTCGCCAATTCGCTCGGCGTTTGCCAGCCATTCCTGGCCAGCGCCTCGTAGTAGCCGAGCTTGTCCCCTATGTAGATCGTGAAGATGTCGAAGAGACCAGAGACGGAACCGAGCAGGCGGTCGACAAATGCGTCGCGCTCTTCGTCCAATGTCTGAGTAGCAACCGTGGTTGCTGTCATTTCCATGAAGTTTCTCCTTGATTTGTGAAAGTCCGGTGTTGGTGGGTCGGCGGCACGGCGGCCCATCAACCGTAAACAGCATCTGTGATCTGTGGATTACCCGACGTTGACCTGAGCCCGCAGCGTGACGCCCTGACTATACGTGCCATGCGTCCATGCAGCGCCCGAAGACCGTCCGAAAAGCGTCCTAAAGGATTCCACGGCCGTTCGTTCGCAGAAAATCACCTTGATCTTTCCTCCTGCCGCGGCTATTATTTCGATGCGGGAGGGAGGAGCTGATGATGCCCACACTGAGGATTTGTCTTTTCGGTCCGCCAACTGTCGAAATGGACAGAAGGCGCATTGACGTCAAACCGCGAAGGCTCTGGCCTTGCTCATCTATCTGGCCTGTACGAATCGAGTCCAGCGCCGCGACACATTGGCCACGCTGCTCTGGCCCAACTTCGGCCAGAGTCAGGCGCGTGCTGCTTTGCGACGGCATCTGTCAGTGCTTGGCCAGTTGCTGGGCGGCATCTGGCTGGAGGCAGACCGGGAGACTGTGGGCCTGGCCTCAAGCCCGGGATTATGGATTGATGTTGTCGCTTTTCAGGCACACCTGGCGGTCTGTGATGGGCATGGCCACGAAGCCACCAAGTTTGTGAAGCGTGCCGGGTCTCGCTGGAAGCGGCCGTTTCGTTCTACCAGGACAGTTTTCTGGCAGGTTTCAGCCTGCAGGGTTGCCCTGACTTCGACGACTGGCAGTTGTTCCAGGCGGAAAGAGTTGCGATCGGCGTTTACAGGTGCACTGCAACGCCTGTTGATGCTGTACAGTCAGACCGGCGAGTATGAGAAAGCCA